>CAKTTC010000001.1 GCA_934613645.1 uncultured Opitutales bacterium
TTACGCCGTGTTCGGCTAAATCTTTCGTCAGTTTTGCGTAGGTTAGAACCGCGTTTGAAATAGAAACTTTTAGCGGCTTTAACAAAATCTTGGCTTCCACAAGGTCGCGTTTGTCGATGGGTGAAATTCTGTTTGCTTCAACGCCGAGCTTTTCGTCGTAGATATTTTTTGTGCGGAAAAATTCCTGAGCTTCCTGTTCGGACGTAAATCTGCGCGACCAGCGTTTTTGCTTTTCGGTGTCGAAATAGTACACGACCCAGCGTTTGCGGTTGCTCTCAATAACTTTTTTGGGAAAGGAAGGAGATCTGTTCTTCATATCGAATCTCTCCCTGTCAAATTTGCGGTGTGGTAAGGAATTGCCAATCCGCTTGGCAAAAATCCCGCAAGTTATTGCAATTTAGCGATGTTCCATTAGTTCCTAAACGCCAAATCCGTGTTCGATTCACGGTGGGGGCGCGGATAAGTTTTTCTTGTCATTGACAGGTTATATAATGTATTCTGTCGAAATATAGTTTTGGAGTTGATGTAGGGTTATAAAATATCATCTTAATATGAACAACAAAAACGGCAAGAATATGGCAGAGGCGAAAGTTGGGTATGTGTATATTTTAACCAATCCGAGTTTTAAGGAGGATTGGGTGAAAATCGGGAAGTCGGCGCGTCCTGTCGATGTGCGCTCGAAGGAGCTTGACAACACTGCCGTTCCGCTCCCGTTCGAAATTTATGCCGCCATAAAAACTTCCAAATACAACGAGGTTGAAAAGCTCGTCCACAAAACGATAGACCGTTTGACGGATTTACGCATACGCCAGAATCGCGAATTTTTCAACGTCCCGCCGCAAGTTGCGTTCGATATTTTCAAAGATATAGCTTCGGCGATAGAAGACGCCGAGCTTATTGAATACAAAAAAGGCGGCGCAGAGTCGGCGGGCGATGGCTCTGACGAATGTCAGCACGCAAGGCGCGGGCGGTTCAAGTTCAGTATGGTAGGCATAAAAATCGGCGAAAAAATCACGTTCATTCCGACGGGAACTATTGTTACGGTTGCAAGCGACGACACCGTTGAATACGACGGCCGCATATACAAGCTTTCGCCGTTCGTCGGAACTTTTATGCCCGCCGACAGGCGCAACACGTCGGGCGCGTATCAGGGCGCAAAATTCTTTTCCTACAACGGCAAAATTTTGGAAGACCTCCGAAAAGAGTCGGAGAATTGCTAAAAAATCTGCCGCAGACATTACCTTTTAAAGCAGGACGGGAATAACGCAAAGGCGCGAGCGGCGTTTATACGCAATGAAAACAATGGCGGCGGTTGGGAATCCGTTTAAAGCCGCGTCTAAATACGCAGCAGATTCTCAACCGCCTAAGGCACTTGAAGGCATGTTCAAGACCACCACTTAAGGGGCAATACCACAAGCGTCTGTTTCGATGCTCGGTAAACAAATATCCGATGTCAAGAAAAAATATTCTATAGCTCAAAAAACCGCCTACTCAAGATGTTAATAGTCGGCCTTTCGTATGGGAACAAAAGGGGTTGGTAAAGCCGAAAACCTTGCCGACTTCTTATCGGGGGACAACTTTCTGCCTACCAACCTGAATACTATGTTTCCTCCGGTTCTTTTATTTTGTCAAAGAAAAAATATTGATTCCGTCGAGTGGAAGTCCCTAGGCAGGCGGTTCAAAGGGCTGGGCGCATTTCGCGAAAAAACTTTCTCGCAACGCGGAAAACGTGCCGATAATGGCGAAAGCCTCCAGAGTAGCACGAACCTTAGCACGTCCGGAACAAAGGAGGCTTTCTTTAGCTCTCAAAGTAGCACGGGCAATTTCCCCGGAACAAAGAGAACTTTTTTAAGGAGATTCTCGTCTTGACACCACAATAAACCGTGGGCAGTTAGATTATTTCCCCTTATAAGAGGAACGCTACTTTGACACTGATACAAACACCAGGCAGTTCAAGCCCCTTTTAATTAACGGCAAGTTTTAGGGTTTATTATTTTCCGTCAAGAAAAAATATACAAAATTCTGTTGGACGAAAAATGGCGAATTCAATGCCCAATGCCCGAGGTATTTCAAGCCGATGTCGGATTCGCCGTTGCGCTACGGAGGTGAATTCGGCGCGGGGCGGAGGCGCGGGCGCAAGTTTTGTTTTCTTCGGCGTGGCGGGCTGCGAGGGTGCAGACTTTGTCCTCTAATCATGCGCGCGGTGGGCGAAAAAGCGCAATTGCCGACGTTTACGAATCGTTCAAGAGAAACTGTTCCACAAAGAAAGAGCAAGGGCTGCTTGCTGTTTTGGCGGCTGCGGTTTTTACTTGAAAATGTTTTTTCGGGCGCGCAGAATAGCGTGTTTTTATGAAAGAATTATTTACAAATAAAACTAAATTTTACGCAACACTTGCCGCGTTCGGAATGTGCGCCTGCGCGTATGCGGGCACAACTGAGATTTCGGGCGGAAGCGACGCCGCGTCGGCTTCGGAAATCAAAGCAGTTGACGGGAACTTGGACATTCTGCTCCGCCCCTCCGAAAACAATCCGTCGGGCGAAGCGTTCTTTGTCGGCAACTCAGGCACGATAAACTCGCTCAAAACGTCGGGTGCGCCCTCGGCGTGGAACATTGCTTCGGGCAAAACCACAATCGACATCAACCAGTCGGGCGACGGAGAGTTCGACGCCTTCATAAACAACGGCACTATGACGCTCGGCGGCGAGACTACTCTCGAATTCGTCAACTTCGCGGGGTCTTCGGCCGTCGCCAACATCGACTTCGGAGATTTGTCAATTCCCGCTCCCGTTCAGGACTCCGCCGATTCGTTCGGGCTGCGCATAAAAACAAACGCCAACATCACGGGCAAGAGTTTCACAGTGGGCGACAGCGATGCGTCGCAGGAAACGTCTATTTGGGTTTCGAACAATTCGAACGTGAATTACGCCGTCGAAAACAGCTCGTTTGGCCGCGCCGCGCGAATAAAGATAGACAAGGGCTCTACGTTCACCGTGGCGAAAACGGCGTCGATGTCGATGAAGGCAAGCCAAATGCAGGTTGTTGTTGACGGAACGTTCGTTTTCAACGGCAGATATTTGCAAGTAAACGAAGGCATTATCTCGGGGACGCTTACGTTTTCGCCCTATGCGGGGGCTGCCAATCCGCAGTTTGTCATTGGCGGAACGCGCTCTCAGCTTGTGGGCAACGGCGTCATAAACGCGGCGACGGGAATCATGCTTCAAAACGGTTCTCTCGAGGTTAAGGACAACGGAAAAGTCAACATAACAAAGAACGAAGAGGCGGTTGAGCTCGACGTCGGCAAGCTCTATTTGGGCGCGGAGAACGTGTTTTCGTGCAACGGAAAGCTCGCCGACTTGAACATTATCGGCGGCAAATATCGTGATCAGAATTTGCTGAGTGTGTCGGCCGACAACAAATTCAACAATCTTTACTGGCAGAGGGAAGAGAACGTAAAGCTCAGTGTTATTGTGGAAGAGGGCGCGCACCTCTACTTCAACGCAATCACGTTCGACGGCAGAACGGGCGCGTTCGCTGGCACTACGGAGCTTATAATTTCAGGCTTTGTGGAACGCAGCATTTTCCTTAAAGACATCACAGGCTGGGGCGAATTGACCAACGTAACGCTTTTCGACATCGAAGGCGTCAAATACACGAAAGATCAGCTCTACTGGCACGACGGCAAATACATCGACGGCACCGACGGCTTCTGGCTTTCCACTTCTGCCGTGATTCCCGAGCCCGCAACGTTTGCGGCGATTTTCGGCGCGGCGGCTTTGGCATTGGTTGCATTGCGCAGAAGAAAATAGCTTTTGCCTAACAGACTGTTTTTACAAAAACCTTTCGGATTTCCGAAAGGTTTTTTTGCGTTCTTAACGCGCGGGGATATTGCAAAAATCCGACTTGTTCCCACTTCGAAATCCAACGAACCGCAGGGCGAGGCGGCGTTGAAAATCTTCGTGCGTCCCGTTGTTTTTGCCAAGTATTTCGGAGGCAAGCGGGGGTGGCAAAAAAAGGGGTGAATTTTCGATGTGGCGGCGGGTTTGCTGACGATTCGCCTTTATCTCGCTGCGCCGCGGGCGGGCGGAGGGTGGGGGCGTGTTCAAACATGTTCGGGCAAAAAGAAAGCTCTTGAACATTGCATTCAAGAGCCTTTGAAATACATACCCAGAAAGGGGGTCGAACCCTTATGATCGTGAGATCGACGGATTTTGAGTCCGTTGCGTCTGCCAATTCCGCCATCTGGGCTTAATTTAAAGTTGGTATGCTCGTATTTTTCGGGCGGACTGTCAAGGTTTTTCTCGTTTCTTTTTTTATTTTTTGTCGTAGCCGAAAAATCGGGCGGGGCGCGGTTTTTTGTTGCGCGGAACAGGTAAACTGTTTACCAATGGCACAATGCAAAAGAACGGACGCGCAAAAAACGTTTCAATGAAAGACATAGCGGCAAAGCTTAATTTGTCGAAAGCGGCGGTAAGTTTCGCCCTGAACGGGTCGCAAAAAGTTTCGGAGCAGACGCGCAAAAAAGTTTTGGCGGCGGCGCGCAGGCTCGGCTACAGGAAAAGCCCCGTTATTTCGGCGGTGCTTGCAAGCGTAAAGACGCGCTCGCAATTCATGGGAACGGTTGCGCTTGTAAACGCCAATCCGCGGCGCGACGCGTATGTTCGGTATCCGATTTTTTCAAAATACGCGCAGGGAGCGAAAAGTATGGCGCAAAAGCTCGGGTTTGCAGTTGACGACATTTGGCTCGGGTCGCTTTCGCCGCAGAAGCTCGAAAAAATTCTGACATCGCGCGGAATACGCGGCGCGCTGATTTTGGGACACACTTCGCCCGATTCCGTCCCGCCCGAAATGGCGGAGGTGCTGAAGAATTTCATAGTGGTGTCGGTCGGCATCAAGCTTGAAAACAGCGATGCCGACTGCGTTTGCGCCGACAAGTTCAGAATTGCCGAGCACGCCGCCTTCGAGATGATTTCCCGCGGATATTCGCGCATAATGTTCGTTTTGGACGAGGGCATTGACAACCTTGTAGACGGGCGTTTTGTGGGCGGATTTCTGCGCGCGCAACTGTCGCTGCCCGAAGCCGACCGCATTCCGCCGTTTTTGGAGCTTTCCGCCGCCGAGAAGAATCCGCGCATATTTTCGGCTTTCTTCAAAAAATACAAGCCCGACGCCGTTCTTTCAATTTCCGAAACCACAAACGAGCGCATCGGGAAAATCGGTTTCCGCTTCCCCGAAAACGTCGCGGTTGTGCGCCTTGAGAACACTCCCAATTCGGGCGACTGGAAAGCCATAGACCTCAACTACGAAACAGTGGGCGCGGAGGCCATGAAGCGGCTTGCCGACTACCTCAACAGCCCGTATTCCGACGATTTGCCGCGCTCCACCCAGCTTACGACAGTTGTTTCCCCGCGGTGGTCGAAGTAGCCGCGCAAGCCGCAAATAATTCTCGCGGGGTTGTGCCAAGCGGCGGGGAAATTTGCGGGGCGAATTTGCGTGCGGGCGTGCTGTCTCGTGGCGGCGCGGACAGTCCCGAAGCGGGTTGCGGGGCGTTTGCGCGAAAAGTGCTCGCAAAAAAAATCCGCCCCGAAACACTCGCGCAGGGCGGGAATAATCGGAGCGGAAGAATTGAATTTCCGTGCGCCGCAGCTTGCCGAACGCGGACGCAAGCGGCGGACGGGCGGGGCGTCAAGTTCGGCGTTCGGCTAAAAGCTAATGCCCGCCGATACGCTTGAGAACACGTTTTCGTTCGGTCCCATATCGTATGAGGGCAGCCCCGAAACGCCGTCTGAGCCGTTGTAGGCGTAGCCCACCGATGCCTTCAAAACCGCGTATTCGCACAGTTTGTAGGAAGCCGACAACTTGAGCGTGCAATACCAGTAGTTCTCCTTGAGGTTTCCGTGCGTTCCGTCGAACTTGTCTACGTGCACATACGCGCCGTATGCCGAAAATTCGGCGGAAAGCCCCTTCAGCGGCGATTGGTCGTCAAAGGCGTAGTTGGGGGCAATGCCGAAGCGGAATTCGCTCGTGTTGTAGCTGAAGTCGAAAATGTAGTAGGCGAAGGGCTGCAGGCGTTTTACGTCGCCGATGAAGCCGAGGTAGATGTTGCCGCCGAAAGTTTCGCCGTAGCCGTTTTTCGAATAGCGGTAGTCGGCGGCTATGTCGCGGTCGGTGAAAAGGAAGCTGCCGCCGATGTCCAGATGCGCGGAGGATGCTATGTTGTATTTCCAGCCCTGAATGAATTCCACCCTCTTGGCGTAGGCGGATTCGAGCGGGTCGAAGTATGAGACGTTCATGTAGCTTTCTCCCGCAAAGAGCGGGCGGGCGTCGGAAAGTTCCGCCTTAATTGCGCGGTTTGCGATTTTCTTGCCCATGTAGACACTGTTGAATTCGAATGTCGAAAGGACTTCCGTTTTGCTTTCGCCCTCCGAGCCGAGAAGAACGTCCCAAGAGTCGTTCATGGCGGCGTCATATGTTGCCTCGTTCACGCCGAGGAGGTTGTCGTCGGAGACTTCGCGAATACCGTATCGGGCGAGGTTTCCGTCGGCTCCCGCCGCGAAAGCCGCAAGCGATGCCAGTTCAATCAGTGTCGATAAGATTGCTATTTTCTTCATTGCACAAGTTTCGGAAATTGTGCGCGCATTTGCAACACAAAACAGCGCGCGCTTTGCTGGGGCAGAGCTGAGGCGCGGGAGAGCTTTGTGGAAGGCTGAAGGAACTGAGAGTTGAGTTGCGACAGAGAGCTACTGAGGGGACTGAGAGTTGAGCTGTGGGAAGTGCAACGGCGCGGAGCGGGAGAACCGAACTGAGGCGGACGGTGAACAACAATGCGGAGCGGGGGCTGAGCAGCGGACGAAAAGCTGTGGCGCGGAACTACGGCACAGAGAGGGCTGAGTTGTGGAAGGGCTAAGCGGAAGCGGGCTTAGGCGCGGATCGGGGCGTTTGTTTTGCTTTTCGGGGGAATCGTTTTCGTCTTTTTGGCTTGAAAGAGTTTCCGCCATAATTCAACATATTCGGAAGCTTTGAATGATTTTGCCGTTCAAAGGAGGACAGATTACACAATAACAACACATGAATAAAATTTGATTATGAAAAACAAGCTACTTATTCTTTTTTGCGCGTGCGCGGCTTTCGGGGCGTTTGCCGCCGAGCCCGTCGCGAAACTCAAGCCCGACACCTTCAGCCCAATGCCGATAGGTTCGCTCAAATTCGACGGCGTTTTAGGCAACGCCCTCAAGACCGCCTACAAAAACGGCGTGATGGGCAAAGACGTTGATATGCTTGTGTATCCGTTCAAAGTAAGAAATGAAACGCGCTTGTGGAAGAGCGAATTTTGGGGCAAGTGGTTTACCTCGGGCGCGCTCGCATACGCGTATATGCCCACGAAGGAGCTTGACTCAAAACTCAAATACGCGACAAGCGAGCTTATCAAAACGCAGGACAAACAGGGCGCGATAAAAACGGTTGTAGACAAATACGAATTTCTGGAAATGACCGACATCAACGACGTCAACACAATGACTTGGGACTTGTGGGGGCGCAAATACGTCCTCTTGGGGCTTGTCGCCGAATACGCGCGCACTTCCGACAAGTCGGTTCTGGAGGCTGCCAAAAAGCACCTCGACTACATCATTGCGCACGTCGGCGAGGGCGCGGGCAAACACGACATCAATATGATTGGAATGTGGTTCGGCGTGGCTTCGTCGAGCATTTTAGAGCCTGTAGCCCAGCTCTACCAATACACGGGCGAAAAGAAATACCTCGACTTCGCCGAATACATTGTGCGCTCTTGGGCTGTGTCCCCGCGCGCGCGCGACATGTATAGAAAAATTCTCGACGGCTGGGTTGTAACCGACATCTTCCCCAAGGCGGAAGACCCGCGCTACCCGCTATACAGAGGCAGCGGCAGCAAGGCATACGAGACCACAAGCTGCTTCGAGGGCGTTCTCGAGCTTTACAGAATTACGGGCAATCCCGATTACCTCAAGTCGGCGGAAATGCTTGCCGACTCAATCAGGGACAGCGAAATTCTGATAACGGGTTCAAGTTCAATCAGCGAAAAATGGCGTCGCTCAAAATACGAGCAGGACGCCGACACCGACCGCTGGCAGGAAACGTGCGTAACCGCCACTTGGATAAAATTCTGCACAAAACTTTTGCGCATAACGGGCAACCCGCGCTACGCAGCCGACATCGACTTGGCGGCATACAACGCAATGCTTGCCGCCCAGAAAACGGACGGCACTTGGTGGTGCCACTACTCGCCGCTCAACGGCTCCAAAGTTGCCGCAGAAGTCCAGTGCCAAAAAGGCAAAAAGGCTTGGGAGGACAACTCCGTTGACGCTCCCGACGCGCCCAAGTTCATTATGAACTGCTGCGTGGTAAGCGGCCCCCGCGGTCTGTTTACGCTTCCGCAAGCCGCCTGCATGGCGTTCGACGGCGGCGCGGTGTTCAATCTCTACGAAAACGGCTCGCTCCAGTTCTTTGTGGACGACAACCCCGTCTGCCTCAGCGTTTCCAACGTTAATTGGGACGGCGACGTTTCGCCCGAAATTGCGTTCAACGTCCAGAAACCCGTAAAATTTGCGCTGAAGCTTTTCGTTCCGACGTGGAGCGAAAACACCAAAATTTTCGTCAACGGAAGCCCGTTTGAGGGCGAAATCAAGGCGGGCGAATACGTCGATATTTCCAGAACGTGGAACAAGGGCGACATCGTGAAAATCGACCTCGACGCCCGCGTGAAAATTGCCAATATCCCCGGCAACAGCGACGTTTTTTACCTCAAATACGGGCCTTTCGTTCTGGCTATGGACAGGCGTTTCGAGCCGAATTTCGACAAGTCTGCCGACATCGTTTCCAACCCCGATTCCACCGTGAATGCAAAGCCCGTCAAAGTTGACGGCGCGCTTGTGGCGTTCGACGTTCCGCTCAAAGACGGCTCTACGCGCCGCTTTATCAACTACAGCTCGGCGGGGGCAACTTGGAGCAAAGACTCCCAATACACAACAATCTTCCGCCGCGAGGGCAAAATGACCTACCGCCCCGTAAACAACAAATACAAGGCGAAATAATGAAGGCGAATTTGTCCGACAAAGCCGCGCGCGCCGCGCTTGTGGCGCAAAACGCGTTGTTTGCGCGCGCGTTCGAATTTTTCGACGCCCACACGCTTGAAGAGCTTGCGCAAATGCGCGGGAAAGTCGATTTGGGCGAAGGCGTTTTCTGCTCGTTTGCCGAAAACAACCTCAAGCCGCATTCCGCCGCAAAACTTGAAGCGCACGACAAATACATAGACTTGCAGCTTGTTTTGCGCGGCTCGGAGCGGATTGGGCTGCTCCCGCGCGGGCAGTGCGCAAGCGTTGTTGAAGACAAGCTTGCTGAGTCCGACGTTGTTTTCTTCGGCGACGATTTTTCGGAAGCGGTAGAGCTTTGCGCGGGCGAATACGCCGTCCTTTACCCCGACACCGCCCACGCGCCGTGTGTGGGCGAGGGCGTCGACATCAAGTGTGTGGCGAAAATTCCGCGATAGAGTCGGCGGTTTTCGGACGGCGCGGCGAACGCGCAAAATAAAACCCGCTTTCGGCGGGTTTTTTTATTCGAACATTTTGATTTCGAATTTCAGCTTTTTGCCGAGCACTTTGTGCAGGGCGCGGATTGTAAAAAACAGCAACCCCAGCCACGCGGGATTTTTCGACCTGTTTTGCGCCCAGTTGAGCTTTTTGGTGCTTAGTCGCGCGGGGCAGTGCGCGAAAAGCGCGCGCACAAACCCGAGAATTTTCGCGTCGTAGCGGTTGCACAAAGAGCCGCAGTTGGGCGCGCTTAAATCCTGATTCTGCTTAGCCCAATTTATGCGCGCGGCAATCGGGTTTTCGGCGTAGATTTTTTCGGGAAAGCGGAATACTGCGGAGATTATGAAGCAGCGTTTGTCGGAAAACGCGCTTGTCCTGTAGCCGAAGCCAAGCTCCTCTTTCGGCTTTTCAACCACGTTTTTGCCGTCGAAAAATTTTACCGAAACAATGAAGTCGGAAATGTAGTTTGCCGCTTTTTCGCCGCCGCCCGCGTTCATTGCAATTGCGCCGCCCACTTGGCAGGGCGCGGAGGCAAGATAGTAGCAGCTTTCGCGCGAATTTTTCAGGCAAAACTGCAGCAGCTTTGCCATTTCCACCGACGACGACACCTCGAACAGGTCGCCGCCAATGTGCGTGATTGTGGGGGGCAGGGCGTTTTTTAAAACCGCGCTTTTTATTTTGCGGTGCTTGAAAAACACGTTTGACCCTCCGCCGAGCACCGCAATTTTAAGCCCCAACTTTTCGGCGTCGGCAAACGCGTCGGCGAGGGCGCAGGCGTCGGATATTTCGGCGTAGAAATCGGCGGAATGTTCGGTTGCGAACTTGCTTAATCCGCGTCCTTTGTATTTGCCGAACGTCATATTTGCGCAAGCACTTCCACCACGAGTTTGTGCTCCTCGGCGTGGATTTTCTCCTCGAGCGTTTCGAGCGTGTCGGAGGGTAAAATTTCCACGGTTTTCTGCGCTATCGTTTCGCCGCCGTCAAGCTCCGCCGTGACGTAGTGCACGGTGCAGCCCGTGCGCTTTTCGCCCGCTTCGAACGCCCGTTTTATCGGGGTAAGCCCCTTGTAGGCGGGCAACAGACTCGGGTGGAGATTGAGGATTTTCCCCTTGAATCCCTCCAGAAATTTTTGCGGCAAAATCCGCATGAACCCCAACAGAAAAATGAGGTCGGGCGCGAGCTTTTCGATGAAGTCGGCGTAGTCGCGTTCGCCCTCTTCCGAGAACCGCGCGCCCTTGTGCTTCGGGTCTATGAAAACGGCATTTACGCCGTATTTTTCCGCAACTTTCAGGGCGCGGGCGTCGGGGTTGTCGCTGACCAACGCCGCAACTTCCACGTTTTTAAGAGTTCCGTTTTTTACGGCTTCCAACACGGCTTCGGCATTAGAGCCGCGTCCGCTTGCAAAAATGGCTATCTTCATCTTCTTTGGAAATACTGGCGTATTGCGCGCGCCAAAAATTGGAGTTTGGCATTGCCGAGTTCTTCGGCGAACTCTTCCGCCGTTTTTTCTATGTCGGTTACGTTTTCGCGCTCGAAAACAAGCTGCGAGTTTTCCGCAATTTTTATGGTGTCAATGGGCGACGACAAATCGCCGTATGTTGCGTTTGCGCGTTTGTCGGGGTTTTTGACGAACGCAATGCGCAGCTTTTTCAGCCCTTCGGGAGCTACGCGGACATTTGCCGCAAAATTTTCCATAAAGTTTACTATGTTTATTTCGGAGGCCGAAGAGCGCACCACGTTTACTTCGTCGAACTCCGCGTCCAATTCGGAAACTACAATTCTTCCCAGAATCAGGTCGGCGGGCTGCAGCTTCATTTTCAGGCGGCTGATACCCAGCATAACGTGTTTTTCGGCGTCGGCTTTCGCGCTTGCGATGCCGTTTTTAAAGCGCGTTTGGTTGTAGATTTTAACGCCGAGCATTGTGAAATTTCCGTCGAACAACCCCGCCGAAAATTTTCCCACGGAAGGCTCGTTGCCCGACATTTCCGAGATTGCCGATACTATTTCCGCCGAGCTTCTGAGCGTATACGGAAATTTCAGAAAACCCGCAAGCACCGCCGCCGCCAACGCGAGCGACAACACCGCCCACACAAGGCAGCCGAGCGGTTTTTTCTTCGCAAAATATAATGCTATGACATTCATAATTTTCCCTTTACAATACAAAAGAGCGTGCCGTTGGCGAGCAATATTTTTCGCCGCCGCAAAAAAACGCGCCGTCCGTTTTCGGGGCGGCGTGCCGTCTTTTTGATGTGCACTGCGGGCGAACTGCGGCTTGCGCAAAGCGCGCGGGGCGGGAGTTTTTGGGGAAATTTCCCGCGCCGCCGAATGCGCCTATTTTACGTGCGCGAGAATGTCGTTGAGCCTCTTCGACATATCCGACGTGCTTTCAAGCAGCCCCGCGCAGAGCATTGCGTTGTCGAAAACCTGTCTGAGCACAAGCTCCGCCAAGTCTTTCGAATTTTCGCGCAGCGTGTTGAGGTTTTTGACGACGGGGTTTTTCGGGTTGATTTCGAACTTCACAACGGGTTTGGGCAGGGGCGCATCGGGGTTCATAGCCCTCATCATTGCGCGCATTTGCGGCGTGATGGGGTCGTCGTTCAGGACTGCGGCGGGGCTGTCGATGAGTCTGCCGCTTGTGGCGACTTCCTTCACTTGGTCGCCGAGGGTCTGCTTAATCCAGTCTTTGAGGGCGTCTATTTGCTCCGCGCTCATCGGGGATTCGTCCGTCTTTTCGGGGATTTCGTCGAGCTTTATGTCGGCACTGTCGATACTCTTGAAGGGCTTGCCTTCGTATTCGCGCAGGTTGTTCATAGCGAACAAATCGACGGGGTCGAACAGGTAAAGCACCTCTATTCCGCGCGCCTTGAAAGCCTCTATGTAGGGCGACGAATTTACGGCGTCGCGCGAGGCTGCGTAGGCGAAGTATATCTCCTTTTGCGAGTCTTTCATTCTGCCGATGTAGTCGTCGAAACTGACGAATTCGCCGTTGTCGAACAGGCTCGATTCGAAGCGGAAGAGCTTCTGCAGGTCTTTGTTGTCCGACACCGCCCCCTCTTTGACGAACCGCCCGAACTTCTTGAAGAATTCGTCGTATTTTTTCGGGTCTTTCTTGAGCATTTCGGTAAGGTGTTTTACGAAACGCTTTACCACAACGTTGCCGATTTTCTTGGTAAGCCCGCTGTTTTGCATGCTTTCGCGCGAGATGTTAAGCGGAATGTCGGAACTGTCTATCACGCCGCGGACAAACCGCATCCATTCGGGCAAAAGGTTTTTCGGGTTTTTGTCGATGAGGATTTTCTTGCAGTAGAGCGCAACCTGGTTTTCCTGCTGCGCCATGCCGAGAATTTCGTTGTTGCGCGCGGGAATGTAGATTAGCGCGTTCATTTCAAGCGGGGCGTCGGCTTGGAAGTGGAGGTAGTCGAAGGGCGGCTCGAAGGCGGAGTCGATGAACTTGTAGAAGCTCTCGTATTGCTCTTTTGTGACTTCCGACTTCGGCTTGAGCCAGATTGCCTGCTGGGTCTCGAACTTTTCGCCGTTGATTGAAATTGGGAATTCTATGAACGAGGCGTAGTTTTTCAGATACTGCTCTATCTCGAATTTTTCGGCGTATTGCTTGTATTCGTCCTTGAGCGACGCCACAATTTTCGTGCCGCGTTCGGGCTTGTCGAAAGGTTCAATCGTGAAGTTTTCCGAACCGTCGCAGCTCCAGTGCAGACCCTCGCCGTTTTCCGACTTCGTGTAGACATCAACCTTGTCGGCAACCATAAACACGCTGTAAAAGCCCACGCCGAACTGCCCGATGAGGTTGTCGTCAAGGCCGCCTTTGTTGTCTTTGAGCGCGTCCAAAAACGCCTTAGAGCCCGAGTGCGCTATTGTGCCGAGGTTTTCCACAAGCTCTTCGCGCGTCATGCCAATGCCGTAGTCTTCAACCGAGAACGTCTTGGCCTTTTCGTCCGCCGCTATTTTTATCTCCAGATTCGGCACCTGCGCCCCTTTGGAGAGCGCGGCGAACCTCTCCTTCTCCGACGCGTCCGACGCGTTTGAGACAAGTTCCCTTATGAATATGATTTTGTCGGTATAAAGCGAGTTTATAACGATGTCCAATACCTGTTTTACTTCAGCTTTGAATTTGTATTCCATAAATTTTTCTCCGAATGTTGTTCCGTATTTCGACACCCAAAAAGCGCGGGTGTCGGCGATTTTTTTTATTTTTTTATTTTACACGGCGGTTTTAAAATATTGCAATTACTAAATGGCAAAAACTAAAAGTTATTCGGTATATTTTGCGGGCGAACTTTTCGACATCAAACACCTTGCGGGCAACGCCGCAATGAAACAGGCAATAGAGCTGTTTTCCGACGGCAAATACAAGTGCCTTATCCCGCAGGACTTCCCCCAGACGGACGTTTCGCCCAAAAGTATCCGCGACACCGACATTCTCAATCTGCTTTCGTCGGACTTCGCCGTATTCAACTTCGACGGCGCGGAGCTTGACAGCGGAACTGTGGTCGAGTTTATGTTCGCGAAATTCGCCGACATTCCCGCAGTAGTTCTGCGTTCCGACTTCCGCGCGGGCGGAGACGGTTTTGGCGCGCCCGACAGCGTTGCGTGGAACTTGATGGCGGCGTATTATCCGCGTTGCGTCAACGTAGTTTTGAACTCGGGCGAAATCTACGCGCGCAGTTTGCGCGGCGGCGCAAAGGCGCAAAAAGACGCCGAATGTTCCGACTCCGTTCGGGCGGCGGCTGAGACAATAGGCTATGCCGCCTCCAAAGTGGTTGACGCGCTCGACCAAGTTGCGGGGCAGAAGCCGATTCTTTCGGGAAGAACCAAGGCGGAAGTCTACGCTTGGCTTGCGAAAATGCCCGACCTTTCGCCCGAAATCCGCCGAGTGCTCTCGCGCAGGCTTTCCAAAAAATAACTTGCCTTGCCCGCTTTTGAGTGTTCAATGGTTCGGACAATCAACGCAAATGGCATCTAAACTGAAGTTTGACGAACGCGGAAGCGGATTTTCTTCAATGATTTTCCGCGTGTTTTTCGTGGTCTCGGTGCTTACGATTGTCTATTTCAACCTGATTTCCACCGAGGAACTCAAGCTTGTCTCCATTCAGTTCCCCGAATACGACGCCGACAAAAAGCGCGCAATAGTCGACAACTACAGAATTATGATTTCCGCGGCGTTGTTCCTTGTGGACGTTGTCATTGTCGGGCCTTTCGCCTATCTGCACTATTTCGGCGACCACATCAAGCCGCGCCGCTTCAACCAGCTTGTTGCAAACGTCGGCTTTTTCGACTTGGGGCTTGGGCTTGCGCTTGTGTTCACCATAATGCTCGCCTCCGCGCACATTCTTATAATCAATACTGTTTCCGACATAAAGCTTACCGACACCGAACGCTGGATAATTTTGGGCTTCAACGCATTCATATGTTTTGTGTGGCTTGCAATCGCCGCTCTGAAAATCTACACGTATTCGCCCGAACAGCGCAAACAGTTGTCTAAATACCTGATTAAATTGTAGTCTTTCCGCCCGTGGGATCGGGCTTTTTTTATGGATATTTCTTGCAAATCTTTGTGGAAAACATCGCTGCCGATTTTTTCCTTTCTTTTGATTCAAAATATAATCGCGTTTATGGACACCGCGTTCTTGGGGCGCGTGAACGAATCGCAGTTGGCTGCGGCGGCAATAGCGGGGCTTTTCTATGTAAGCGTGTTCATTGTGGGCTTCGGGTTTTCGGTAGGCGCGCAGATTATGATTTCGCACGCAAACGGCGCGCGCGAGTATTCGAAAATCGGCGGAATCTGGACGACCGCCCTTGTCGCGCTCGTGGTAATGGCGTTTGCAGCCCTCGCTTCAAGCGCGTTTTTCGGCGACTGGATTTTCTCGAAAATGGTTTCCGAACCCGACGTGCTAAACGACGTTTTGCGCTACATGAAATGGCGGCAGATAGGCTTTATCCCGCTTTTCTGCGTAGCGGCTTTCAGGGCGTTCTACGTCGGGATTACCGACACGCGCATTTTGGCGTATTCGTCTTGGACAATGGGCGCGGTAAACGGCGTGCTCAACTACGCGCTCATTTTCGGGAAATGGGGCTTCCCCGAAATGCAGATTGAAGGCGCGGCGCTTGCTTCCACGCTCTCGGAATTTTCGGCTTTAGGGCTGTTCGTTGCGTGGACGTATTTCGGCGGGTATTCGCGGAAATTCGGGCTGAAGATTTCGGGAGTGTCGGCGGAAACGGCGCGCAAAATACTTTCGCTGTCGGCTTGGACAATGGCACAGCAGTTTGTGTATGTGGGAATGTGGCTTTTGCTGTTCGCCTACTTCGAAAAGTTCGGCAGGCACGAATTGGCGCAGTCGAACATTTTCAAAAGCATTTTGATGTTCCTGTATATGCCGATGTATGCGTTCGGGGCTACCATGAATACCGTGGCGGGCAATCTCGCGGGCGAGGGCAGGCGCGGCGACGTTCCCAAGGCATGCTCGCGCATAATGAAGCTTGAATACCTGCTTGCGCTTCCTCCGCTGGTTATTGTGGCACTTTTCCCCGACCCGTTCCTGCGCGTGTATACCGATTCCGAGGAAATTCTTGCGGGCGCGCACTTCCCGTTTTACTGCGCACTTTTTACAGTTCCGTTTTCAATTCCAGCAATAACTTTAAGCAACGTTATGTTGGGATTGGAAAAAACGCGGGCGACGTTTATTATAGAGTTTTCGTCGCTGTTTTTGTATTTCGGCGGAATTTTGTTTACCGTATACGTGTTGCGCAGCTTCGGCGCAACTTGGACGCTCGACGCTTGGTATTGGCTTGTTGTCATAGCCGCCGACGTTTATTATATAAAGCACCGCAGGCTCTACGAAAACGACGCAAAGTAGCGGTCGTTTCGTCCGCTTGAAAAAGGCGCGTCAGCCTTTGCCGCGGCGTTGCGTTAGTTTATGCGCAAACCGCATTTTGGCGACATTGGGAAAATGCAATGCCAAACAATGCTATTGATTTTTCTTGACTCCGCGTTTTTCGGGGCGTAATGCTTTTATCTACAACAGACAAAAATCGAACACAAATATGAGAAAGTTTATATCGGAAAAATTCCTGCTAAAAAACGAATACTCGCAGAAGCTCTTTGACGGCTATGCCAAAAATATGCCGATTATCGACTTCCACTGCCACCTTTCGCCAGAGGAAATTTTAGGCGACCGCAAATGGGACAACGTAGCCCAAGTGTGGCTCGGCGGCGACCACTACAAGTGGCGCGCAATGCGCTCAAACGGCGTCCCCGAAAAATTCTGCACCGGAACGGAGACTACCGACCGCCAGAAGTTCGACGCCTTTGCCGCAACAATGCCGCGACTTTTGCGCAACCCAATCTACCACTGGACACACTTGGAAATGGCGCGCTTCTTCGGAATCGACGACATTCTGCTTTCGCCCGAAACGGCCGACGAAGTTTGGGAACGCGCAAACGCGGTTCTTGCAAATGGGCTTACCGCGCGCGCGTGCATGCTCAACAGCCGCGTCGAGGTTGTCTGCACCACCGACGACCCCGTTTCCGACCTTTCCGCGCACATCAAATTAAAAGCCGAAAACTTCCCCGTCAAAGTCCTGCCCACGTTCCGCCCCGACAAGGCGCACGCAGTGGAGAATCCGCAAAAATTCCGCGAATATGTTGAAACGCTTTCGGCGGCGTCGGGCATTGAAATTTCGTCGTTCGCCGACCTGATTAACGCCCTCCAACAGAGGCACGACTTCTTCGGCAAAGCGGGCTGCCGCCTTTCCGACAACGGCGTTGAGACAGTGTTCTACGCTCCCGCGGCGGAGTCGGAACTTGACGCCGTTTTCAAAAACGTTATGGCGGGCAAAACGCCCTCGGCCGAGGAAACGGCAAAATTCCGTTCGGCGGTTATGCTTGAATGCGGCGCAATGGACGCCCGCGCGGGCTGGACGCGCCAGCTTCACATAGGCGCGTTGCGCAACGCAAATTCGGCGATGTTCGAAAAACTCGGGCCTGATACGGGCTTCGATTCCATCGGCGAATTCAACTTCGCCGCAGCCCTTGCAAAACATCTCGACGCGCTCGAACGCCGCGGGGAACTCGGGCGGACAATCCTCTACAACCTTCACCCCAAAGACAATGAAATGCTCGCTACAATGCTCGGCAATTTTCAGGACGACACCTGCGCGGGCAAAATGCAGCTCGGTTCGGGCTGGTGGTTTCTCGACCAGAGCGACGGCATAAAAAAGCAGCTCAACGCGCTTTCGCAACTGTCGTTGCTTTCGAACTTCGTGGGAATGGTGACCGATTCGCGCTCGTTCCTGTCGTATCCGCGCCACGAATACTTCCGCAGAATTTTGTGCAACGTTGTGGGAACGGAAATGCTGGAGGGTGAAATCCCCGACGACATCGCGCTTGCGGGCGCGCTTGTTTCCGACGTTTCGTATAACAACGCAAAAAAATATTTCAAATTCTAAAGCTATGAAGAAAATCGGAAATTTCAGGTGGATTATCTGCGCACTGCTGTTTGCAATAACGGCAATCAACTACATGGACAGGCAGATAATAGGCCTGCTCAAACCCATGCTTGAGCGCGAGTTTAACTGGACCGAGGTTGACTACTCAAACATTGTTGCAACGTTCCAAGTTGCCTACGCGATAGGCTCGATTTTGATGGGTATGTTCATCGACAAAATCGGCGTGCGCAGGGGAATGGTTGTTGTCGCCTTCTTCTGGAGCTTGGCTACAGCCGCACACGCGTTCGTCTACGAATTCGACCTGTGGGGCTTGACAATAACAAGCACTGTCGGCTTTATGCTTGCGCGAATTGCGCTCGGCATTTTCGAGGGCGGAAATTTCCCAGCTGCAATACGCTCTGTTTCTACATGGTTTCCGCGAAAGGAAGTTGCGCTTGCAACGGGCGTTTTCAATTCGGGCAGCAACGTGGGCGCGATTGTAGCCCCGATAATCGTCCCGCTTATAGCGTCGCTTTTGGGGTGGAGACTTTCGTTCGTGACGCTCGGCGTGCTTGGTATGGTCTGGATTCTGTTCTGGATTGCGCTTTATTCAACGCCCGAAAAGTCTAAATTCGTCTCGGCACAAGAGCGCGACTACATCGCCAAAGACCCCGCGGGCGACGGCGTAACCCAGAAGAAAATTCCGTGGATTTCGCTTCTGAAATACAGCCAAGTGAGGGCTTTCGCGGTGGGTATGTTCATAAGCTCGCCAATCTGGTGGTTCTACCTTTTCTGGATGCCGAGCTTTTTGCATAAACAGTTCAATCTGGAAGTCCACGACCAAATGCCGCTGCTTGCTACAATCTACCTGATGGCGTGCTTCGGCTCGGTGGGTGGCGGCTGGATTTCGTCGAAACTGATTGCGGCGGGGAAGTCGTTGAACTTTTCGCGAAAGGCGGCGTTGCTTATCTGCGCACTGTTTGTGTGCCCCGTGTTCTTCGCGCCCCATACAAGTAGCCCGTGGCTTGTTGCCATTTTGGTGGGCTTTGCGGGCGCGGCACATCAGGGATACTCCGCCAACCTCTATTCGGTGGTGGGCGATGTTGCCCCGAAAAATATAGTGGCTTCAATAACGGGCTTGGGCACGACGTTCGCTTCGGTGGGGGCAATCGCGCTTTCGAAGTCGGTAGGGTATATTTTGGACGCTACAAATAATAATTATACAATAATTTTCGCGTTCGCTTCAGTGGCATACGTCGTGGCAACCTTGCTTATGCACTTGATATCGCCGAAACTCGAAAAAATGCAGTAGCTTCGGCAGCAGTAAATTCCCTTGAGGGCGACAGGTCTTTTCCTGCTCGCCCTTTTTTGTGCGGAAATTTTTTACGAAAAAAACGTAAAAATAAAACTTTAATTGGAGTGTAAAGCGGCATTGGCTTCGCCAATCCGCGCCGCTTACGGAGATGTAAAAAAATCGCCGCTACAAAAAAGCCTAACTTTAATAAAAGAGTGAAGCGGCATTGAACTTCGTTCAATCCGCGCCACAATAGCTCAACTTTAACAAAAGAGCAAAGCGGCATTGGCTTCGCCAATCTGCGCCGCTACAAAAACAAAACTTTAATCAAAATGTGAAGCGGCATTGAACTTCGTTCAATCCGCGCCCCTTTCGGAAAGTTAAAAAATTTAGAGGGAGAGAATGTATTCTTGGAGGTCGAGAATGTCCTGGTCGGAGAGCGTGGAGGTTGCGCCGTGCTTGTCGTGCTTGTTGAATTTGCGTAACATGTCGAAAATGGTCTTGGCGCGGCCGTCGTAGAGATAGGGGGCAGTGCGCCAAACCTCGCGTAGAGTGGGGGTGTCGAACTTGAAGCCCTCGTATTCGTTTAAGCCCGAACCTACGTCGTGGGTTTTCATGTCGGTGAAAAATTCGCCGTTGTGGCAGCGGTCGCATTTTGCCTCCTGAAAAATGAATTCGCCCTTGAGGGCAGATTCGGAAAGCGAGCCGTCGGGCTCGAGATGCGGACTGGGCACGGGGCGCAGACTCATTAAATACGCGTCAATCGCCTTTGAGTCGGCTTCGGGGCGGCGCGTGAATTGAATGTAGCGTATGCCCTTGCGGACGGCAATGTAGGCGTCCTTCCTGATTCCCGTAATCATTGAGGGCGGAGTGAAGTGCGAGAAAAGCATAGACTTCGATTGCTTGGGGTTGCCGATACCGTCGTTGAGCAAGTCCCAGTTGAGGGCGTCGGAGCGGACTTCCGTGTGGCAGGTTATGCAGGAAAGCCACTTTTGGAAACAGAGAGAGGCGTCGTGGAAGAAGAGGTCGCCGCGTCGGATTTCGTTGAGCTGCTCGTTGCCTCCGATTGAAATCCTGCGAACCTCAAACGTGCCTAAATCGACGCTGTTTAGAACGTCGGAATAATACATGCCCGTGTAGACTTTGCCGTTTAGCTCGCAAAGACGGCGCGGGGCGAACCCGTCAAGCCCGATGCGCTTTTTCATTCCCGAGAGGAACGAAAGGTCGTTGCAGATGGCGTCGAAAACCTTTGCGGCGTCGGGATTGCTTGCGAAAGCCGCGTCGATTTTTTCGTGCATTTTTTCGCGGTCAATGATGCAAAGCTCGTGAGTGCCCGCTTGGGCTATGACAAGCTTTTTGCCGTCTGCAGTGGCGATTATTCCGTAGGGATTTGCCGCGCCCATTTCGATGTCGTCAATGAGGACGGTTGCAAGGAGCTTTCGGGCGGACAGGTCAATTATGCTTACGGCGTTTGTGTTTATCCAGCCGCGCTCAACCTGCGTTGTTGGGACGTTGAAGCGCGCTACAATGTGCGTTATGTAGGCGAATTTGTCGTCGGGTGAAATTGCAACTCCCTGCGCGTTGATTGCGCCGTTTGGAAGATTTATGGCGGCAATAACCTCCATCTTTTGCGCGTCGGCAATGTTGACACAGGCGGCGATGTTTTCTTCGTATAAACCGCCTTTTGCCTCGGGAAGCTGGTTTACAACAACAAGCGTTTTGCCGTCGTGCGTGGCGGCAAGGGCGAAGGGGTCGCGCACGGCCTTGAATTCGCCGAGGGGCATGAGCGTTTGGGCGTCGAACTTTTTGACAGTGTTTTTGAACTGGTTTGAAACGTATACGAACCCGTCCGACGAAAGCGCGACCGCCTTGGGCATGTGCCCCGCGTCGGCTTTGGCGATTTTGCCCGAATCGACGTCAATTTTCAGCAGCTCGCCGCGCGGCTGGTAGATAGCCACATACGCCGTCCTGCCGTCTTTTGAAACGTCGAGCCCCGCAGTGAAATTGGGCAGGTCAATCTTCTTTTTAAGCGTTCCGTTTTCCACCACCGCCAAAGCTTTGCCGGTTCTGCCCGTTACAAAGATTTTGCCCGCCGCACTTTTTAGCTCGTCGGGCGAAAAATAGTAGGCTTTGTAGTCGGGAATGTCGCCGTATACGGGGGAGGTAGATTCCCCGCGCGGAGTTGCCGCCTCTTCGGCCGAGGCGTCAATAGCCGCAAACGTTCCAAACGCTGCGGCGGCTAAAAGTGTAAGGGAAATTGTCTTGTTTTTCATATTTCAGGAAAGGTTGCGCTTGCTTAAATATTGTTTTAAATATGGAAATAAACGCGCCGAAACGTTTGTCAAAGCAAAAAATATCGGAATCGGCTGGGCGGGGGGAATATTCAAAAACGGGAAATAAAATTCAAAAAAGAGTTGTCAAAGCGTTGTAATGAGTCATCATAGACGTTCCGTCAAAAATGGAGTCTTAGTAAAATGGCATTAACAAATTTTAAAAGTCAGATAATAGCCGACGTCGGCATAAGCATGGGCGACGAAGGGAAAGGGCGTCTCATCTACGAAGTCGTAGACGAGTTGAAATCCGAAAGCGGGCGCAAAGACATTGCCGCCATAGTGATGAAAGTCAACGGCGGAGCCAACTCGGGGCATACCGCGGGCGGCGTAAAGCTCAACCTTTTGCCCGCGGGCGTCATTGAAAAAGACGTCCAGATTTTGGCAATCGGCGCGGGCGTTGTTGCAGACCCGCGTAAGTTTATCTGGGAGGGCGCGCCCTTGGAAAAGCGCGGCTACGACATCTTCGGCCGCCTGCTCATAGACGAACGCACAATGGTCAGCGACCTCGGCCACAGACTTCTCGACTTGGCTTTTGAAGACTACCGCGTAAACGTCCTCAAGGAACAGCCGCGCGGCTCTACGGGCAGGGGAATCACGCCCTCCTACGTGGACGAAGTAAGCCAGTTCCAAATCTGCTATGCCGACTTCCTCGCCGACAAGCAGACGTTCGCACACAAAATGAAAGCCAAGCTTTCAAGAGCTTGCGATACAATTAAATACGTTTGCAAAGTCTCCCCCGAAACGTGGGCGAAATTCTTCGACATTCTCACGAATGCCGAACTCAGGGCGAATGCCGACTCAATCAAAGAGGGCGTTTTTGCCGAGTCCGATTTCGACTTCCACAAATTTATGGGCAACGCGCCCTTCGAACTGAACCTCGACGCCGTTGTTGACGAATACTGGGCGGTAGGCTCAAAACTTGCCCGCAACGTCGGCGACGTCCGCGAGGCGTGCCTGAACGCGCTTTCGCAGGGCAGATACATTTTGGGCGAATACGGACAGGCGTATTGGCTCGACAAACGCCACGGCTTTGCGCCCAACGTTACGGCGTCGCACACGGGCGTTCCCGAATTTTTCGAAAGCGCGTGCATTCCGCTGCGCCAAGTCCACACGCTCGGCTGCTGCAAGGCATACGATACCAAAGTGGGCACGCACGTTTTCCTCACCCAGATGAACGACGAACACCCGCTTGCCAAGAAGCTCAAAAAGCTCGAATACGGCACAAGCACGGGCAGACAGCGTATGGTCGGCTGGTTCGACGCGGTCGAAAAGGGCGACGCGCTGCGCTTCGGCGGCTACGACGACATTGTAATAAACAAACTCGACGCACTTTCCTACGAAGGCGACTGGTGCGAGGGCGGCGAACTGCTTGTTTGCACGGGATATAAAGACGAATCGGGCAAAGTCTACAAGTCGGTTCCGCGTTGCGACGCATTGCGCAAAACGCTCAAGCCCGTATACGCGCAACTCAAAGGCTGGAGCGAAGACATTTCGAAAGTTCGCCATTTTGCCGACCTCCCCGAAGCGGCAAAACGCTACGTCGCTTTCTGTGTAAAAAGCGTTGTGGAAGTTGCAAACCGCGACGGCGGCTTAACTTCGCTGCCCAATTTGCGATACATAGGCGTGGGCCCGTTGCAGTCGCAAATAATCAGGGACATTCCCGCCACGGAGGAACTGTTGAAGCTGGCGTAGACTTGCGCCCGCGCGGTGTTGTTTATGGCAAAAGAATACAAGTGTGTCAGGTGCGGAAAGCCGGCTGTCGTTCATATCACGAAGATAACCGGCAACGAGCAACTTACTTTGCACTTCTGCGACGAATGCGCAAAGAAGTTCGCCCTCGACAACCCCAATATTCCCGCGAATCTCGACCCCGAAATCAAAAAGTTCGAGGAAATGGCTATGAAAAAGAAGCACAAAGGCATTTGCCCGACTTGCGGAACTATGCTTTCCGACCTCAAAAAGGGCGACAAATTCGCGTGCCCCGACTGCTACTCGATAGCCGACAATTTCGCCCTCGATATGCTCAGGCAGATGCACAATGCCGACCGCCACAAGGGCAAACAGCCCAAGACCCACGCGCCCAACGTGGATACGTCGAAAATCTACGAAGTTCCCGACCTGCTCAGCGACAGCTTCATTGAAAAACTTGAAGACGTTGTTTCCAACGCAATGGAAACGTTCGCCGCCGCCGAAAAATATTTGCCGTCGAAGTCGGGTTCGCAAAACGCGGAAGCCGACGGCGCGCAACAGGCCGGGGCTGAAGCCGATTCCGCGGAACAGGCAGCCCAAAATGCCGCCCCCGACCCGAAGCGTCTCGACGAAGTTTCCGACCCCGCCGAGCTCCGCAAAATGCTCGACGCGGCCATCGCTCAGGAACGCTATGAAGACGCCGCAAAAATCCGCGACAAACTGAACACCTTAAAAGACTCTTGATTTTGGAAAAAACCGCTCCACAACCCAGAAAGGAAAATTCCTCGATTGCCATTTCTTCGAGGATTCGTTTGGCGCGCAATCTCTCGGGGCGCAAATTCGTTTCAACCGCGAGCGAAAGACAGCTTGCGGAAATATATTTCGACTGCGTTGCGGCGGTTTCGAAGGCGAAGCGTTTGAAGAATGCAGAGTTCTACAATATGCAGCAAACGCCCGCGCAGGAACGCGAATTTTTGGTGGAGGCGCGCCGCATATGCAAGGAACTTGACTGCTCCGACCCCTACAAGGGCGCGTTCGTTTCGCCCGACGGTAAAACGGGCGTGTTCGTAAATGAGGAAGACCACATCAGAATCCAGACCGTGGGCGACTCCCTCCCGCAGCTTTACAAAGCCGCCGACGCCATCGACGACGAAATCGAGAAAACGCTCGAATACGCTTTCAGCTCCGACATCGGCTACATCACTGCGTGCCCCACAAACTTGGGAACGGGAATGAGGGCTTCGGTTATGCTGCACCTGCCCGCGCTTTCGATAGACAATCAGGTCGAGAAAATCGTGCGCGCGCTCAACCAAATGGGAATGATTGTCCGCGGCGCGCTCGGCGAGGGCAGCGATTCATACAATTCGTATTATCAGGTTTCGAACCAGTTTACGCTCGGGTTGTCGGAGGCGGAAATAGTAAAAAAAGTGCAAACTTTTTGTAAAAAAATTTGTCAGTTTGAGACGAACGCCCGAAACAAGATGCTCGAGGACGCTCCGTTGGCGGTTGCCGACAGAATCTCGAGGGCGCGGGCGACGCTCGAAAATTGCAGGTTGATTGACGCGGAAGAGGCGGTTATGAACATCTCCGTGCTCAGAATGGCGGCGGATATGAATATGATGGACAATCCGCAGGAAACCATTGACGACTTGGATTCGATGACGCTCGCAGTCCAACCGGCGCACTTGTGCAGGCTTTTCGGCGTTCCCGACGCGGATACCGACGTGCGCGACGCGTTGCGGGCGGGATTTCTTAATAAAGAAATCTCGAAATTGCCCGAAATAAATATAGAGCGCGTCGTCTAACCCGAACAATTTTATTTTATGCAACCTTTTACTCAAAGAGCCCAGTTGGTGCTCGTTAACGCCCGCAAAGCGGCACTTGCACTGAAACACAACTACATAGGCACGGAACACCTGCTTTGGGGAATATTGTCGTTGGGCGAAGGCATAGCCGTGAACGTCCTGCGTAGGGCGGGGCTTGACCCCCGCGAGGCTATCGACGAAATCCGCAGCCAGCTTGCCGAAGGCACAGAGCAGCCCAATTCCAACGAAATCCCCTACACGCCGCGCGCCAAGAAAGTGCTTGTGTTCGCCTCCAACGAGGCCGCGCGCCTAAACCACAATTACATAGGCACGGAACACCTTCTTTTGGCTATTCTGCGCATAGACGAAGGCCTTGCGGTTGACTACCTCAAAAGCAGGGGAATCGACCTTTCAAAGTGCCGCAAAATGATTTTGGAGGAACTGTCGTTCGATTTCGTGGGCGACAATCCCGAATCGAACAAAGACGCCGCCGAGCAGCAGGCGCGTTCCGCGGACGACGACGACGAACCCTCGCCCCGCCGCCCCTCGAGCGCATTGGAAGCTTTCGGGCGCGACCTCACCGAACTTGCGCGCAACGGCAAGCTCGACCCCGTTGTGGGCAGAAGCAACGAGATTTTGCGCGTTGTGCAAATTCTCTGCCGCCGCCGCAAAAACAACCCCGTTCTAATCGGAGAGGCGGGCGTGGGCAAAACCGCAATAGTAGAGGGTTTGGCGCAGGAAATAGCCGACGGCACAGTGCCCGAGCTTCTCGCCAAAAAGCGCGTAATTTCGCTCGATATGACGCTCATGGTTGCGGGCGCAAAGTATCGCGGACAGTTTGAGGAGCGCATAAAGGCTCTCATGGCGGAGGTCGAAAAAGACAAAAACGTTATCCTGTTCATCGACGAACTCCACACAATCGTAGGCGCAGGCGCGGCGGAAGGGGCGATGGACGCCTCGAACATCTTCAAGCCCGCCCTTTCGCGCGGCGTGTTGCAGTGCATAGGCGCTACAACTATTGCCGAATACAGAAAATTTATCGAAAAAGACAGCGCGCTCGACAGGCGTTTCCAAAGCGTGAAGGTCGACGAACCGAGCGTTGAAGACGCCGTGAAAATCCTCATGGGGTTGCGCAAAAACTACCAGCAACACCACTGCTGCGTCTACACCGACGCCGCAATAGAGGAGGCCGTAAAGCTTTCGAGCCGCTACATCACAAGCCGCTACCTCCCCGACAAGGCTATCGACGTTATCGACGAAGCGGGCGCGCGCGCGCGCATCAAAATGACCGAACGCCCGAAGGAGGTTTCGGAAATTTCCGAGCAGATAGAGTCGCTTAAATCCTTGCGCGACGACGCCGTGAAAAACCAGAAGTTTGAAGACGCCGCCAAAGTGCGCGACGAAATCAAGGCGTTGGAGCAAAAGAAAATCGACACAGTGGCGGCGTGGCAGAATTCGCTCAAAGGCAAAACAAGCGTTGTAGACGTTGACGACATCTACGCGGTCGTATCCTCGTGGACGGGCATTCCGCTGGCGCGCATGGAGCAAAAAGACGCCAAAAAGCTGCTTGAGCTTGAAAAATATTTGCAGGCAAACGTGGTCGGACAGGACGAGGCTACCGTGGTTATCGCCCGCGCCTTGCGCCGTTCGCGCGCTGCGTTGAAAGACCCCAAACGCCCGATTGGTTCGTTCCTTTTCCTCGGGCCTACGGGCGTCGGCAAAACGTATCTGGCAAAAATTTTGGCGGAACAGATGTTCGGCAATCAGGACGCCCTCATTCAGATAGATATGTCGGAGTATATGGAAAAGTTCTCCGTCTCGCGCCTGATTGGTTCGCCCCCGGGATACGTCGGGCACGAAGACGGCGGGCAGCTTACCGAGCAGGTCAGACGCCGCCCCTACAGCGTAATCCTCTTCGACGAAATCGAAAAGGCGCACCCCGACGTGGCGCAAATTCTGCTTCAGGTTTTGGAAGACGGACGCCTTACCGACAGCCTCGGCAGAACGGTAGACTTCCGCAACACCATAATAATACTCACAAGCAACGTGGGCGCGGACATTCTGCAGAAACGCTCGTCAATGGGCTTCGGCGTTGCCGATTCGGAGCAGAACTTCGAAAAGGTCAAGCAGAGCGTTATGGACGAAATGAAAAAAACGTTCCGCCCCGAGTTCCTCAACAGAATCGGCGACATCGTTTTGTTCAGAAGTCTCGACAAAAAGGATATGTCGAAAATCGTCGAGCTTGAGCTTGCAAAAGTCCGCGCGCGTCTGGCGGAAAAGAATATGTCTCTTGCGCTCGATTCCTCCGCGGTAGACTTCCTCATCTCCAAGGGTTGGGACGAAAAATACGGCGCGCGCCCGCTCAAACGCGCCATTGAACGCGAGCTTGAAGACCCCCTCGCCGAGGCAATCCTCAAGGGCGAAATTGTCGAAGGCGGCGGCGAAGTCAAAGCAAAAGCGGGCAAAGACGGACTTGTTTTCACGCAAAAACAGCCGCGCAAAAAAGCCGCTTCAAAAACGTCATAACGCAAAGCGCGAACCCCCGAAAAGGTTCGCGCTTTTTCGCTTTGCCGAAAGGTTCGCAGAGACGGGGAAGCGAAGCTGACAAGCCAAACGCCGCAGCGGGCGGGTCGGAAAGTGCCGAAATATTGAGCCGACGCGGAGTCGGAGAAAATGAACGTCGGCGGGCGGCAAGGCTTGATGTTATTTTCTCTTTTTTCTTGTTTTTCTATCGTAGATTTTAAGAACGTCGTCTACTGTGTTTCTTATTTCCTTGGAGGTTGCAAGCTGAATGCCGCTGCGCATGTAATACGGGTTGCGCGCGGCGAGAAGCTCGCGTATTTTCGCAAGGGGGTCGGGCACGTTGAGCAGGGGGCGTTTGTCGTTTTTGCAGACGCGTTCGAAAATCTCCTCGGGCGGGCTTACAAGCACAACAGACACTCCCTTGGCCTTGACTTTTTCGGGCATATCGCCGCGGCACACAAGGCCGCCGCCGCAGGAAACAACGCAGTTGTGGTCGGGGTGGCCGCTTTCTATGAATTCGCGCTCCATTTGCCTGAATTTGTCTTCGCCGAATTTTTCGAAAATGTCCTTGATTGACATCGCGTATTTTTTTTCGATTTCCTCGTCGGAGTCGATAAATCTGAAGCCGAGAATCTGGGCGAGCCGTTTGCCCACCGACGTTTTGCCCGTGCCCATAAATCCGAGCAGGTAAATGTTGGGTTTGGGCTTCGCCTCTTTCGTGTCCATAGCGCAAAAGTAGCGCAGGTTAAGGCGCGCTTGCAAGCATTTTTTGGTTTGTACCCGCTTTTTGTGTTTTTGTTCGACAATTTTTGCGCGGCGGCTCAATGTATGGAATATGAAGAAAATTTTTGCCGTTTGTTTTGTGTGGGCGTTTTTTTGCGCTGCCGAATGTTTTTCGGCTGAGTCGGCGGGCGGGTCGGTTTTGCCGAAAATAGCGTCGGATTTTATAAAGTCGAATTTTGCGGGCGTGCGCGTTGCCGATGTGCGGAAGGATTCGGGGTGGTTTTCCACCGACTACTTCGCCTCTCTGTCCGACTCCACTTCGCTCGAATTCGACGGCGCGGGCTATTGGCGCGAAATTTCGAACACATCGGGGTTGTCGCCCAAGCTTCTTCCCGCGCGGATTGCGGAGCTGATGGAAACCCGCTTCATAGGCTCGAAAGTCGTGCGGATAAAGAAAACGTCGCGCATTTTTTCGGTTTATTTAGCCGACGGGCGAAGGCTCGATTTCGACACCAACCTGAACTTGCTGGAAGTCGCCGACTGACGTTGAGCGTGCGGGTTGCGCCCGCCGGCCGCGCCGCCTCACCCGCGGGGAATCGGGACACCGCGCTCTCCGTCGCCCGCCGCGGCGTTTTCGCGAAAGCGGCACGTTCGCCCGCGCTTTGATTTGCGCGCTTTTTTTATTGGAAAAGTCAAGTTTTCTGCTATCTTCAAAAACGATTTTTTTTCTAATGCTTAGAACTCTCGACAGACACGTTTTGTGCGAATGGCTCAAGATTTTCGCCATAATGGTTTCCGTTATGATTGGAATACTCATAATGGACGATATGTATAGAACGCTCGGCAAGCTTTTCGAGTCGGGTGTGCCGACTTGGCGGATACTCCAGTATTACTGCTATCTGATGCCGTCGCTCGTGCCCGTTATCCTGCCCGTGAGCATGCTTTTAAGCTTCATTTTCACGCTCAGCGCGCTCCACAGAAACAACGAAATCACCGCAATGCGCGCCGCGGGAATGAACGACTTCCGCATAACGCGCGCTCTCTGGATTGTGTCGGTTTTGATTGCCGTTTTGTTCTTCTGGATGAACGGCTCTGTCATTCCGCGCAGCAAGGAGGTTTCGCGCAAGATTTACGATTCCGCGCTCATCGAACGCAGCGCGAAAAACGACACCCTCGCCGACGCGTCGGTAGTAAACAATCTGTGCTTTAACAACCGCAAAAATTCGCGCCTGTGGTATATGAATTCGTTCTCGCGAAACACGAATGTGGGCAACGGCGTCACCGTTTCGATTCTCGATTCCAAAGACCGCGAAGTTGCGCGCATTATGGCTCGGCGCGGCGTCTACGACGACGTGGACAAGTGCTGGTTCTTCCTCGACGGGCAGGAGATTGAATACGACGCCGCCCGCAACAAGTCGGTTCGGGCGGTCGGGTTCGACAAAAAATACTACCGCAATTTTACAGAACGCCCGCAGATTATGATTTTGTCGATGGCAAAGCCGCAGGATTTGTCGCTTTTCGAAAACAACACCGTCCTTGAGGCTCTCGGCGGCGACGACGACTTTTCCGACGCGCTTCCGTATCTGGTGCGCAAGTATTCAATCTGGGCAAGCCCGATGATTTGCCTGATTGTCTTGGCGATTGCCATTCCGTTCTCCATCACGGGCGTGCGCGTAAACCCCGTTGTGGGCGTTACAAAAACGATTGGCGCGTTTTTTGCGTATTTTATAATCGACAGCATCATGACGGCACTCGGCGGCAACGGGCTTATTCCGCCCGCAGTCGCGGCTCTCGTGCCGCCCGTTGCGGTCGCGGTTTGGACAATATTTTTGTATAGAAAGCATTTTTAATTATGAAAAAAATTAGAGTATTGATAGTCGGAAGCGGCGGGCGCGAGCACGCGCTTGTCAAGGCGGTAAAAAATTCGCCCATGCTTGAAACTTTGGTTTGCACGCCCGCCAACGGCGGCATTTCGCGCGACTGCAAAACGGAGTCGGTCAAGGCCGACGACATCGCGGGAATAGTAAAACTTGCCAAGGACGGAAAGTTCGATTTCGTCATAAGCGGCCCCGAAGTTCCGCTTTCCATGGGCTTGGCCGACGCGCTCCGCGCCGAGGGCATAGCCGTTTACGGGCCGAACAAAAACGGCGCAATTTTGGAGGCAAGCAAGGCGTTCTCCAAGAACTTCCTCAAAAAATACAAAATCCCCACCGCGCAGGGCGAAAACTTTACCGACTTCGCCGAGGCGGAAAAATACATCAAAAACGCGCCGTTCGACGTCGTTATTAAGGCAAGCGGACTTGCCGCGGGTAAGGGCGTAATAATTCCCGAAACGCGCGAAGAGGCGGTTGCCGCCGCGCGCGAAATGCTTGAGGGCGGAAGCTTCGGCGAAAGCGGCAGGGAGATTGTCGTGGAGGAGAAAATGGTCGGCGAAGAGGCAAGCATTATGCTCATGGTTTGCGGCGACAAATACGTTATGCTCCCCCCGAGCCAAGACCACAAGCGCGTCGGCGAGGGCGACACTGGCTTGAACACGGGCGGAATGGGCGCATACGCTCCCGCAGCCGTAGCCACCGAAGCCGTGCTTGAAGACGTTCGCAAAAACATAATTTCCCCCACGCTTGCGGGCTTGAAAAACGAGGGTATCGACTACCGCGGCACGCTTTACGTCGGCATTATGATTACCAAAGACGGCGCAAAGGTTGTAGAATTCAACGTGCGCTTCGGCGACCCCGAATGTCAGGTGCTTATGCCGCTTATCGAAAGCGACCCGCTCGAAGTTCTCTTCGACATTGCAAACGGAAATCTTGACGTTTCCAAAGTCCGCATTGCAAAAAAATTCGCGGCAATAGTTGTCATGTGCGCAAAGGGCTATCCCGATTCATACCGCAAAGGCGACGAAATTTTCCTGCCCGCCGAGTCCGAAATTCCGTCGGGCTGCTGGGTAATCCACGCGGGAACGACAGCCAAAGACGGCAAGATTCTCACGTCGGGCGGGCGCGTTCTGGGAATGGTGGGCACTGCCGACACCCTGCAGGGCGCGCTCGACAACGCGTATTTGCTCTGCCGCAAAACGAAGTTCGAGGGCGGTTTCTACCGCAGGGACATCGCCCACCGCGAGCTTGAACGCAACAAAAAATAGTTTTTTCGGGAGGGGATATGCGAAGTGTGAAGATTGTCGAAATTGCAGTTCGGGCGGTTGCCGCCGCCGCGGCGTTTGGCTTTGTGGCGTGCGCGTGTGTTTCGCCCGAAACGGAGGGCAACTTGCCCGCGCCCGACAGGCTTGCTTTCACCGACAATATCCACGGCTTCAAGTGCCCGATAAATCAGGACGAGGGCAGGGCGTTCGCGTTTGCGCCCGCCGACGTGCTCAAAAAGCCCGACGGCGGCACGGTTGTTTCGGCGTTCGACTGGCTTGAAAACGTCAAGCCCCGCGCAAAGGAGTTTTTTGCGCGCGAAATTTACGGCGCGCCCATTCCGCGCCCGCAAAAGCTTGAGTTTAGGCTCGTCGAAAGCGGCATTGCCCCGAATGCCGACGCCGTGCGCAAGCAGTTCAAGGCGGTCGCTTCCAACGGCTCGAAAACTTTTGCGTTCGACATTCTCGTATACATTCCCAAAAACGCGCGCGGCAAAGTGCCCGCGTTTGTCTCGCCGAACTTCTACGGAAACCACGCCTTCTGGAACGATTCCGCCGTTGCGCTTCCCGACTACCAACTGCATTTTTCGCCCAAGATGGGCATCGGCGAAGACGGCTTGGCGAAAGACTCGCAGCGCGGGGTTGCGGCGTGCAAAAATCCCGTTGCCGACATCGTTTCGCGCGGCTACGCAATAGCCACTTTCTGCTACGAACAGGTCTGTTCCGACAAGCTCGGCGGCGCGGCGCGGGGCGTCTACAACATCTACAGTTCCGAAGCCCAAAAGCCCGCAATCCGCGCGTGGGCGTGGGCGAATTCGCGCGTGCTCGACCTGCTTCAGACGCTCCCCGAAATCGACGCGGGCAAAGTGGCGGTTATCGGGCATTCGCGGCTCGGCAAAACCGCCATATATTCGGGAGTTTTCGACGAACGTTTCGCCGCGGTTATCTCCAACGATTCGGGCTGCTTCGGGGCGGCTCCCTGCAAGCGCAATTTCGGCGAAAACGTTTCCTCAATCACGCGCAGGTTCGGCTATTGGTTCTTGCCCGACGCCGCAAAATACGCGGGCAGGGAGGGCGATATGCCGTTCGACCAAGCGCATTTGCTTGCATGCGTTGCGCCGCGTCCGCTGAAGGTTGCAAGCGCAAGCCGCGATTTTTGGGCAGACCCGCGCGGCGAGTATTTGTCGCTTCTGGAGGCGTCCAAAATCTACGCGCTCTTCGGGTGCGAACGCCTGCCGAAGGGCGGGGCGGTGTTTGTTGAAAAGCCGTTTTCGGGCGACGTTGCGCACCACGTCTGCGAGGGTAAACACGACATTACAATATACGACTGGAACGCGAATATGGATTGGCTCGACGGCGTTTTCGGGCGCAATGCGGGCGCAAAATAGCGCGGCTGGGCACGTGGCGCGGGCGCGCAGAGACGCGGGGCAAAGTTTTTCTGCCCGTTCGGCGCGTTTGCTACAGGATTTTTCCCAAAACAAACGCAAACATACCGCAAATTGCCGTCGACAAAATGTAGGCAAAAAACGCCGCCGTCCGCCGCTTTCTGAGCATTGAAGCCAGTTGGCAGCTTATCGAAGAGAACGTTGAAAGCGACGCGCAAAAGCCCGCCCGCAAAAACATAAGTTCGTCGGCGGAAAAATCCCCCGTCCGCGCGGCAATCATTCCGAGCGCGAACGACGCCAGCATATTAGCCGCAAATGTTCCGCGCGGAAATTCTCCGTCGAATTTTTCGGCAAGCTTCGCCCTCAACGCCGCGCCCAATGCGCCGCCCGCAAAAACAAATGATGCGCCTAAGATGTCCATTTCGTCCTCCGTTTGTCGGCAAAGGTTTGGACGGCGCAGGCTATTAAAATGCACGCGGCAAAGTTGCCGAAAAAGACCGCGGCAAAATGCGCGTAGCGCGCGTTTGCAAGCGCAAGTGCGCAGTCTTGCGCGAAACCCGAAAACACGCTCAAACCGCCGCAAAAGCCCGCGCAGATTGATTTGCGCACAGTCGGGTGAAGCCTGCGCGTTTCCAGTGCCGCAGCCATAATCAGCGTGCCGAGTATGTTGCAGACAAACGTCCGCAGGGATTCGTCGGCTATGAAAAACAGTCCGCAACGCCCCAGCGCGCCGAGGCCTCCGCCGCACGCAACGGCAATGTATGCAAAAAAGCGGTTCATTGTTGCGAAGTTATCCCGCGTTTTTGCGCGCAAGTCCATCAAAAAGCACCGCCGCAAGTGCATTCGGCAAATTTAATGTTTTGACTTTTGTTCGGCGGAATGATTAGGTCGTTATCTTTAAACGAATTGGAGAAAAAGAGATGTTGTTGTTTTTTACAGGAATGTTGCTTCTTGCTGCGGGGTATTTCACCTACGGGAAGTTTGTGGAAAAAGTGCTCGCGCCCGACGGCAGGGACACTCCCGCCAAGACCAAGTTCGACGGGGTTGACTACGTTGCGCTTCCGCACTGGAAGAATATGCTAATTCAGCTGCTTAACATTGCGGGCGTAGGCCCCGTTATCGGCGTGATTATAGGCATAAAATTCGGCGAGCTTGTTTTTCTGATAATTCCGCTTGGCAACATAATTGCGGGCGCAACGCACGACTTCATTTCGGGAATGATGTCGATTCGCGGCGGCGGCGCAAATTTGCCGACGCTCATAAAGCAGAATCTCGGCGGCGCGTATTCTAAATTTTTTTCGGTTTTCTCCATATTTTTGCTGCTGCTTGTTGTGGCGGTTTTCATAAACATTCCCGCCAATTTGTTCGACAAAATGCTTCCGCAGGCGCAGCTTTTCTGGTGGGCTGTGGGGGTAATTTTCCTCTACTACGTTCTCGCCACGCTTTTTGCAATAGACAAAATCATTGGCAGACTCTACCCGTTTTTCGGGGCAATGCTTGTTTTGGGCACGCTCGCGATTTTCGTTTCAATGGTCTACATGATGTTTACCGATACTTCGCTGCTCACGCCCACGGCGGGGTTCAAGTCGGTTCAGTGGTCGGCGGAAAACTCGCACCCGCTTGTTCCGCTTTTGTTTGTCACGATTGCCTGCGGGATAATTTCGGGCTTCCACGCAACGCAGTCGCCGATTATTGCGCGCACGATGAAGTCGGAACGCGAGGCTAAAAGCTCCTTCTACGGAATGATGGTTGTGGAGGGTTTTATTGCAATGATTTGGGCGGCGGCGGCAATGGCCGTCTATAACAAAATGCCCGAGATGTTCGACAAAAACCCCAACGACGTTCTCCTTGCAATTACGCGCTTTTTTCTGGGCGACTATGTGAGCGTTTTGACGGTTCTTGCCGTGATGGTTTTGGCGATAACTTCGGGCGATACCGCAATGCGCAGCATCCGCCTGAGCTTTGCCGAGATGTTTTCCATTCCGCAGAAAACGCTTTCCAAGCGCATTCTTGTGTGTTTGCCGTTCATGATTATTGTGGCGGCGTTGCTGGGGTGGTCGCAGGCCGACGCGCAAAGCTTCAACAATTTGTGGAACTACTTTGCTTGGGGCAATCAGGTTTTGGCGGCGTCGACGCTCTACGCGGGCGCGGTTTGGCTTTTCGGGCGGTCGAAAAACGGCTTTGTGGCTCTCGTTCCCGCGGTGTTTATGTGTTTTATAGTCCTCAACTATATTTTGTGGATTTCGCCGAAGCACGGCGGGCCCGTCGGGTTCGGGCTTGATTTGGACGTAGCCTACTACGCAGCGGGCGCGCTTACGCTGGCTATTACTTTCGCCGTTTGCATGCGCGCACGCGGCTTGAAATAAACGGCCGAGCGCGGGAGGCGGCGTGGCTGAAGTCGAATTTCTTCCGCAGAAAAAAAGGGCGTCCCGTTTGGAACGCCTTTTTTGTTTTTGCAGGGGCTGTTTTGCCGATTGCCGCGCGCTACTTTACAAGCTTGGGTTTGCCGAAGAGTCGGCGTATCGAGTAGTAGAACACGGGCGTCATTATGCAGCCCAGAATTGTCACTCCCAACATTCCGAAGAGCACGCACGTTCCGAGCGGCTGGCGCAGTTCGCACCCCGGGCCCGTTGCATACGCAAGCGGCACGACGCCCAGAATGAACGCCATAGACGTCATTACAATCGGGCGCAGACGCTGCTTGGCGGCGGTTTCCACGGCGGTGTAAATATCCTCGCCCTCGTCTTCGCGCTGCTTCGAGAATTCGACAATCAGAATTGCGTTTTTGCACGCAAGCCCAATCAGCACGATGAAGCCTATTTGCGTCATCAAATTGTTGCCGAGGCTTCTGATGTTTACGCCCAGCAGGGCAAACAGCAGGACAATCGGCACAATCAGGATAATTGCAAACGGCAGCGTCCAGCTTTCGTAGAGAGCCGCAAGAATAAGGAACACGAACAGCACGCACGTCGCGAAAATATAGATTGCAGTGTTGCCCGCCTTCTTTTCCTGATACGCCAAGTCTGTCCATTCTATATCCATGCCCGCGGGCAGGACGCGTTTGCACAACGCCTCTATCTCCCTGATTGCCTGACCCGTGCTGACGCCCTTTACCAAGTTGCCCTGAAGGGCGGCGGTCTGGTAGAGGTTGTATCGGTAGATGGCTTCGGGGCCCACGACGCGCCTGATTGAAAGCACAGAGCCGAGCGGCACGTTTTTATTTTGCGCATTTTGCACGCGCAATTTGTAGATGTCGGAAATCTGCGTGCGGCTTGTGCTTTCTGCCTGCGCCATAACGCGGTAGACGCGCCCCAAAATGTTGAAGTCGTTGACGTATACAGAGCCGAGGTTGTATTGCAGCGTCTGGAAAATCGACGTAATCGGGACGTTGAGCTTTTGCGCGCGCTCGCGGTCGATGTCGAGAAACAGCTGCGGATTGCGCGCCTTGTAGTGGGCAAACGCGCTCGAAACAATCGGCATTTTGTCGATTTCCTCCGCAAGCAGGTTTATGTATTTGTCAACCGCGTCCGTTCCCAAGCCTACCTTGTCCTGCAGGTAGAACTTGAAGTCCGCGCCAGAGCCGATTCCGGGGACAGACGCGGGCGTCATTACGTTCGTCTGTGCCTCCATTACGTTTTCAAGAAGCAGAACGCGCGCCTGCTCCATAATGCTTTCCATGCTCTGTCCGAGCTTGTCGCGCTGGTGGCGGTTTTCAAGGCGCATTGTAACGTCGCCCGTTTTGTTTGAGTTTGTAGTGCACACAACCTGACGAACCCCCGGAATGCCCGAAAGCAGCTTGTCGATTTTCTCCATAACCTTGTCGGTTCTCTCGAACGACGCGCTCGGGGGCATTTTGATTGCCGCCTTGACAATGCCTCTGTCCTGCTTGGGAATAAAGCCCGTGGGGGTTAGCACGAACGTTTCGTAGGTGCAGTATAAAATTCCGCAGTAAAGAAGCAGCATAATTGCCGCAAAGCGCAGGAAGCCGCGCACGGCCTTGCCGTAGATGTGCGAAGTCCAGTCAAAACAGGCGTTAAATCCCCTGAAGAAAAGCCCCAGAGTGCAGTCGTAGAGCTTGTGCAAAAGCGATTTGCTCTCCGCGTGCTTGTGGTCTTTAAGCAGCAGCGCGCACAGCGCGGGCGTGAGCGTGAGCGACACCAGCCCCGAAATCATTGTGGAGGCCGCTATCGTTATTGCGAACTGCCTGTAGAACTGTCCCGAAATCCCGCTCAAGAACGCCGTCGGCAAAAACGCCGCGCTCAAAACAAGCACGATTGCCACAAGCGCGCCCTGAATTTCGCTCATGGAAACTTCGGTTGCTTTTACAACGTCGAAGCCGCGCCGCATGTTTCGTTCGACGTTTTCGACCACCACAATGGCGTCGTCAACTACAATGCCGATTGCCAGCACAAGCCCGAACAGCGTCAGGTTGTTTATCGTGAACCCGAACGCATACATGACCGCGAACGTTCCCACAAGCGAGACGGGAATTGCAAACAGCGGAATCAACGCCGCGCGCATATTCTGCATGAAAAGCATAATAACGGCAACGACCAATATGACGGCCTCGAAAATTGTTCTGTAAACGGCGTCGATTGACTCGAGCGTGTATTCGGTAGTGTCGTAGCCTACAACGCAGTCAACCCCCGGGGGGAACGACTTTTTCATCTCCGCCACGGTCTCCTTGATTTGCCGCGCCGACTCCAACGCGTTCGTGTCGGGCAGCTGATACGCCGCCAACGCCACAGACTTCTGCCCGTTCAGGCGCGATTCGGTATCGTAGTTGTATGAGCCAAGCTCGATTCGCGCAATGTCCTTAAGCTTTATGATTTTGCCGTCGGGCATAAATTTTACAATCACGTTTTCGAACTCCTCCTTTGTCTGGAGGCGTCCGCGCGCGTTGATGAGCAGCTCGTAGGCTGCTCCCGTTTGAAGCGGCGGAGCATTCAGGCGACCCGCCGCCACCTGCTTGTTCTGCTCCTGAATGGCGTTTACAACCTGCACGGGCGAAAGGTCGAGAGCCTCGAGTCGGTCGGGCTGCATCCAGATTCGCATACTGTATTCGCGCGCGCCGAAGATTGAAAATTCGCTCACGCCGTATACGCGGGCAAGTTTGTCCTGCATTTGCGTGATGGCGTAGTTCGACAAATACACTTTGTCGCGCGAGCCGTCGGGCGAAATGAGGTTGATTGACATAATGAAGTCAGTCGAACGCTTTTTCACGGTAACGCCCATATCCCTGATTTCCTTCGGCAGGCGCGACGTGGCTTGGTTTACCTTGTTCTGCACAAGCACCTGTGCCATATCGACGTTCGTTCCCGTTTCGAAATAAATCTGGATTGACCAACTGCCGTTTGCGTTCGCCGAACTGAACATGTAAATCATATTCTCCACGCCGTTAAGCTGCTGCTCGAGCGGCGCGATTGCCGTGTCCATAATGATTTGCGGCGAAGCCCCCGCGTATGAGCCGTAGACCGAAACCGACGGCGGCGCGATTGTCGGATACTGCGTAATTGACAGGTTTTTGAACGCCAAAATCCCCGAGAGAACTATCACGATTGAAATTACCGACGCGAAAATCGGGCGGTGGATAAAGAAGTGCGAAAACTTCATTCTACTTTATCTCCTTGAAAATGGGTTCTACCGTCTTCCCGTATTCGGCGCGCTGGATTCCGTTTACCACAATGTTTTCCGTGCCGTCAAGCCCCGCGGTTATTATCAGCATATTGTTGACAAGCTCGCCGACTTCAACCACGCGGTATTCCACCTTGTTTTGGGCGTTTACAACGCGCACGAATCTGTCTACAAGGTCGGTATCGACCGCGGATTCGGGAAGGAGAATGCACTCTTGGGGGTCGCCGCCGCGCAGGAGAATGCTTGCATACATACCCGGCAGAAGCTTGCCGTCGGCGTTGTCGATGTCGGCGCGCATTCCTATGCTCGACGACTCCAGCGCGTTGTCAACATACGTGAGCTTGCCGAAGTGCGACGGCTCTTTTTCGTCCATAAGCGTGAGCTTTACGGGAGGGCCCTGCCTGTTCTTGGTGTCGATTTTCGCGAGGAGTCCGTTGTTGGTGTATTTGATTACGTCGCGTTCGCTGATGTCGAAATACGCGTAGATTGTATCGCGCGAGACGACTGTCGCCATAAGGGTTGTAGAGGCGTTTACGAGGTTGCCTTCGTCAACCATTCTGCGGCTGACGTAGCCCGAGATGGGCGACGTGATTTTCGTGAATTCCAGATTCAGCTGGGCTTCCTGCAGCTTTGCCTTCGCGCTCATTAACAACGCCTGCTGCGAATTGACTTCGCTTTTTCGCGTTTCGAGAACCTCCTTTGAGATTGCGTTCGAAATAAACAGCTCTTCGGCGCGGCGCAGATTGTTTTTTGCAAGCTCGATTTTCGCCTCAACTTCGCGGACTGTAGCCTTGTTTGCATCTACGACAGCCTTGAAGGGGCGGGGGTCGATTTCGAACAAAACGCTCCCCGCCTTCACGAAGTCGCCGTCTTTGAAGCGGATTTTTTCGAGATACCCCGACACGCGCGAACGGATTTCCACTGCCTTTTCGCCCTCGAGTCTCGCGGTGTATTCGTCCCAAATTTCTATCGTGCGGCGGACGGGTTTTGCAACCTCGACCTGATTGTAGACTTTTTTGGCGACGGCGTTTTCGTTTTGAAAGCAGCCCCCAAAAAGCGACGCGGCAACAGCCGCCGCGCAGGCAAAAAATACAGTTCTTCCCTTCATAAATTTTTCCGTGTATAAAAGTGTTCCGCGCCGCCTCGGCGAACTGCGGCAAACAAGCCGCCAAAACGCTCCTCCCGCCAATCGACGCTTCTGAAATAGTCAAAATTTTTTTGCAAAAAATCAACTATTTTTGCAGCTTTTTTTCGCGGAAATTTTTAATTGACAAAATTCCGATATAAAACGATTTTTATTTTATGAAAAAGCTTATTGTTGTTGTTGCGGCATCTCTCGGCTTTTGCGCCGCCGCGTTCGCGTTTGACTCCGCCTTTTGGAGCGACATTCAAAAATTTCCCGTCCCCAAATACCGTTTTGACGGCGCGGGCGAAAACACAAAGGCTCTAAAACTCTACTTTGAGGGCGAAAAGCTCGGCGGCAAACCCACGGAAGTTTTCGCCTACTACTGCACGCCCTCTATTTTAAAGGGCGGCGCGCCCGACAAAAACCTGCCCGCGGTTGTTTGTGTGCACGGCGGCGGCGGACGCGCGTTTGCCAAGTGGGTTGAACTGTGGGCGGCGCGCGGCTACGCGGCAATAGCCATTGACTGGCGCGGCAACGGCGCAGACCCGCTTTACGAAAAAATCACGCCCGAACTGCGCAAAAAAGTTTCGGCATACAGGCTGGAAAGCAGAAAGCATCTCGAAAACGGCGGGCCCGAGCACACTCCCGAAACGGTGTCGCTTGCGGACAAAAAGGCGGAAAATCAGGCGTGGGCGTATTTTGCCGTCGGCGCGATTGTCCGCGCGCATTCGCTGATTCGCTCTTTCCCCGAGGTTGACGCGGAAAGGACGGCGATTACGGGAATCAGCTGGGGCGGATTTTTGACGTGCCTTACTTCGGGCATTGACGGCAGATTCAAGGCGGCAGTGCCCGTCTACGGCTGCGGCTTCATTTTCGAAAAAACCGACTGCTTCGATTGGAGCGGCTTCACGGGCGCGGGGACGGACTCGCAAAAACGCTGGATTGAACTGTTCGACCCGTCGAAATCGCTCGAGATTGAAACAGTGCCGATGTTGTTTGTAAATTCGCCGAAAGACCCGTATTACCCGCTTTCAATTTGGACGAAATCCGCAAAGCTCGCAAAGGCGCAGGCGTTGCTTGTTTCCACATTGGGGCACTCGCACGGGCAGGGGTGGGGCGTGCCCGAAATAGAAAAATTCATTTCCTCAAAACTCAACAAAACTGCGCCGCTGCCCGAAATCGGGGAAATTGAGCGCAACGGAAACATTGTTTCATGCAATATCGGCGACGCCCGAAAAGCCGAACTTTTCTTTACCGACGCCGAGGGCGAAAGTTCGAGCAAATACAAATGGCAGTCGATTCCCATGAAAATAGACGGCAAAACGGCAAGCATTGAATTGCCAAAAGACGCGAAGATTTTCTACATCACCGCCACCGATTCTCGCGGCAACCGCATTTCCTCTTTCTTATAATTCTTTTATAATTTTTTTATAATTCCGAAAGTGGCGGCGATTGCCGTAGGCAATACGCCTTTGTTCACAGATTAAAGTTTTAGGAGGTTATAATTCTGAAAGAGGTGGCGATTGCCGCAGGCAATGCGCCTTTATTCACAGATTAAAGTTTTTTACCACTCTGAAAGAGGCGGCGATTGCCGCAGGCAATACGCCTTTGTTCACAGATTAAAGTTTGTGTTATTTTAATACGAAAGAGGGGATTTGGTATATCCAAATCCCCTCAAACTTTGACTAAAATCAAAGGCGGATTGGCTGTGTTTAGGAATACTAAACTTTAACCAATAAGCGAAGGCATATCGGCTGCGCCGATTGCCGCCCCTTTAGAAGTCATAAAAAATTTAGGAGTCATAAAAAATGTGGCCGTGAACCGCAGCTGTGGCAACCATTAGGGGACTCATCAGAATGGTTCTTCCCGTGGGGCTGCCTTGGCGACCCTTGAAGTTGCGGTTCGAAGTGGAGGCACAAACCTGATTGCCTACGAGCTTGTCGGGATTCATAGCCAGACACATTGAACACCCCGCATTTCTCCATTCAAAACCCGCTTCGGTGAAGATTTTGTCCAAACCTTTCGCGCGTGCGAGTTTGTCTACAATCTGCGATCCGGGGACTGCGAGCGCCTTGACGTTTGCGGCAACCTTCTTGCCTTTCAGATACGCGGCGGCTTCCTCGAAGTCGGAGAGACGGCCGTTGGTGCAAGAGCCGATGAACGCAACGTCGATTTTCGTGCCCATGATGGGCGTGTCGGGCTGTAAGCCCATGTAGGCGAGGGCGTCGGCGGCGTCCTTGCGCTGTGTTTCGTCGGCGATGGCGGCGGGGTTGGGAATGTTTTCGGTCACGAAAATTGCCTGCGAGGGATTGACTCCCCATGTGACAGTGGGCAGAATTTCCGAGCCGTCAAATTCTACAACGTCGTCGTATTGGCAGCCTTCGTCCGAAGCCATTGTTTTCCAGTATTCTACCGCCTTGTCGAAGTCTGCGCCTTTGGGGGCGTAGGGGCGACCGCGGAGGTAGTCGAAAGTTTTTTGGTCGGGGTTGATGTAGCCAATGCGCGCGCCGCCTTCGATTGCCATGTTGCAGACAGTCATTCTGCCTTCCATAGACATGTCGTCGAAAACCTGCCCGCCGAATTCGTAGGCGTAGCCGATGCCGCCGTTGACGCCGAGCTTGCGGATAATGTGCAACGCTACGTCCTTGGGATACACGCCCTTGCGGAGCTTGCCGTTGACGTTCACGCGGCGGACTTTGAGCTTTTTAAACGAGAGCGTCTGCGTTGCCAAAACGTTGCGGACTTGGCTTGTGCCGATACCGAAGGCGATTGCCCCGAACGCGCCGTGCGTTGCCGTGTGGGAGTCGCCGCAGGCAACAGTCATTCCGGGGTGGATAAGCCCCTGTTCGGGGGCTACAATGTGGATTACGCCCTGCGAGCCCGTGTTGACGTCGAAGAAAGTTATGCCGTTGTCTTTACAGTTTTTGCGAAGCTCCGTGAGCATTTCGTATGCGGTTGCGTCCTTGTAGGGTTCGGAGCGGTCGTCGGTGGGAATGATGTGGTCGACAGTCGCGAAAGTGCGCTGCGGATATTTAACCTTGAGCTTGAGCGTGCGCAACATTCCGAACGCCTGCGGGCTTGTTACTTCGTGCAGAAGATGCGTGCCCACAAGCAACTGCGTAGAGCCGTCGGGCAACTGGCGGACGGCGTGTTTTTGCCATACTTTTTCGAATAGAGTTTGTTTCATATTTGTGATTTCCAAACGCGTCATTACCGACGCGGGGTTGTTGTTTTTCTTTCTTTTGCGGGCGAAATTCCCGACGCCTTCCGAAACGCACGCCGAGCCGCGCGCTAATTTTCCGCCGCCTGAAACTGTCCGCAAGAGTTTCCCGAGCGCGCTCGGGAGCGTAGGGTTTAAAACAAAGGGGCAACGGTTTGTCCGATTGCCTCCCTTGTAAATTGTAGACTGGACGAAAAATTAGTCGAGGAGCGAGTCGTCGATATTTTCGTTCGAGTATACGTTCTGAACGTCGTCGAGGTCTTCGAGGGCGTCGGTGAGCTTGATGATTTTCTTTGCCAAGTCGGGGTCGGTAATGTCTGTTTCCGAGTTGGGAATCCAAGCCAAGTCGGCTTCGTCGGGCTGGATACCCGCCTTGTCGAGGGCGTCGCCGACGGCGGTGAAAGCCGCAACGGGGCAGAGGATTTCGAAGTGGTCGCCGTTGTTGATGATGTCTTCCGCGCCCGCGTCGAGAACAACGTCCATGAGGGCGTCTTCCGTTGTTTTGTCGGCACTTACAATGAACTGACCCTGTTTTGTAAAGTTGAACTGCAACGCTCCGGGGGCTGCGAGGTTGCCGCCGTTCTTTGTGAACGTGCTGCGGACATCACTTGCGGCGCGGTTTTTGTTGTCGGTCGTAACTTCTACAATTATGCCGATACCGCCTGGGCCATAACCTTCGTAGAGCAACTGTTCGTAAATAACACCCGGAATTTCGCCCGTGCCTTTTTTGATGGCTCTATCGACGTTATCGGCGGGCATATTAGCCGCCTTTGCCTTTTGGATAAGCATGCGAAGGCGGGCGTTGGTAGTTGGGTCTCCGCCGCCGTCTTTGGCTGCGAGAGTCAAGTCCTTGCTTATCGCGCTGAAGATTTTACCTCTTTTGGCGTCGATAGCGGCCTTGTGTCTTTTGGTTGTGGCCCATTTACTGTGTCCTGACATTGTTTTATTCTCCTATTGTTTTTAAGAATTGTGTGGAAATGTTGCCGTTTACTTCGAAAAAGTCAATATTTTCGTTTTATCTGCGCTTAGATTTTGTCGAGCGTCCGCCTGGGTTCTTTTTGCGCTCGGGCTGGTTCATTGCGGCTTGGCGGCGCGCCTTGAGGGCGTCTTCGCGGGCAATGCGCAGGCGTTCGCGAAGGGGGAGCTTGTCGAACTCGGGCCCGCGCGCCTGTTGCTGTTGTTGCGCCTGTTCCATAGCCTGTTGCAGTCTTTGCATAAAGCCCGATTTTTCGCGCTTTTTAAGAACTACTTTGTCTTTGCCGCGGCGGATAATGACCGCCTGAACTATGCCCAGAAGGCTCTGCACAAGCCAGTAAAGCACCAAGCCCGACGGGAACGAGTAGAAGAACACCAGCATAATTACGGGCATAAACTTGAACATCATTGCCTGCGTTTTGTCGGCGGAGGGGGTGGGGGTTAGGTGCATTTGAACCACCGTTACAAGCGCGTTTAAAAGCGGCAGAATGTGAATGGGCAGTTCGTAGTCAATCAGCGGGATTGTAATCGACGGTAGGCACGAGAGCGTGTCGGGCAGGGATAGGTCCTTTATCCAGAGGAAGTGCGCAAAGCGGATTTCGCACGAAGTCTGGAGCATATAATACAGCCCGATGAAAATCGGAATCTGAATGAAAATCGGCAGACAGCCCGCAAGCGGATTTATTCCGTATTCGGAATACATGCGCATTGTTTCCTGCTGGATTTTTTTGTTGTCGCCCTTGTATTTTTCGCGGATTTCCTTCAGCGGCTCCTGCATCTTCGCCATTCTTTGCGAAGACTTTATCTGAACCGACGTAAGCGGCCACAGGCACAGGCGCACCAACAGCGTCAAAATGATTATCGACCAGCCCCAACCCCACACGGGAGAGACTTCGCCCACCCACGAGTGTATCCAGTTCATCAGGCGCGAAAGCGGGCGGCTGACGAATCCGAACCAGCCGTAGTTCATGATTTCCTCCTGCTTTTCGCCCATTGAATAGAGCCTGTCAAGCTCCTTCGGGCCGACGTAATACGCGCCCTCCATCGACCATTCCGCGTCGGGAGCTATTGCGGGGACTGCAAAATTCACAAAGCCGCCGAGCGCGTTGCGCATGTATTTGTTGTCGGTTTTAACCCCCGTTTTCACGGGAATTGCCGCGCCGCCCGACGCCTGCAAGCTGACGGGCGTGAACACCGACGCAAAAAACTGGTTTTTTATGGAAGCCCACTTTGCGCTTTCGCCGATTTTCTCGAAGTCCAACGCTTTGCTTGCGCCTATGCCCAGAAAGCCCGCGCTGTCCAAGAACGCCGAAGAGCGCGAGAACTTTGTCTTGCCGTCTTCGTTGAAGAGCACGAACGCCAGATTCGTTCCGTAGACATCGCTTTCCGTGGGCGGCACAGTGCCGAGGTAGAAGGAGATTTCTCCGAGCGAAAGCGGCTGCTTTGTGAGGTTTTTAACCGTCGTTTTTGTGAGGATTGAGTATGGCTCGTAGTTGTCTTTTTTGGAGTCCAGAAGCAGGTATTCGCGCGTGAGTTTGAATTTGGCGTCTACAACCGTTTCATACACGACTTTCCGCGCGTCGTTGTTGCCGACGCGGTTGAACGTGGTGAGCACGGGCGCGTGCAGGGGCTTCGATACATCGCCGAAAGCCGCCGCCATTGCGGGAAGCCCGCCCGAGACGTTGTTGAAAACGTAGGGCGTTTTTTCGTCCTGATTTTTGAGGTATTTGAGCAGCTCGACGCTTTTGATTGCGCCGCCCTTGTTTGTGAAATCGACTTTTATGAAGTCGTTTTCAAGCGTTACGACACTTTCGGGCGCGTTGTCCGAGAGCGTTTTTACCGCCGCGCTCTCCGCCGCCGCGCTTACAACCGCCGTTGCGGGTTGTTTTTTAGCCTGCAACTGTCTTTGTTTCGCCAGTTCCGCCTCCTGATTGGAGTAGCTGAACATGAAGTAGAATGACGCAACTAACAGCAGAATGCCGATTGTCGTATTTTTCTTGTCCATAAAAAATCCTCTATTTTAAGGGCGTTTTATTATCGAAATCTCCGAACTCGTCAATACTGTTTTGAGAAAATAGTTTGGCGAGGGAGAATTTTTTGGGCGGGTAGTCAAGCCCGCCTTTTGAAAACGGATTGCAGCGCAGAATTCGACACGCACCCATAAGGCAGCCCTTGAGCGCGCCGTGGTGGACTATGCACAAAAACGTATATTCCGAGCACGTCGGAAAAAACCTGCACCCGCCGCCCAACAGATGGAGAGCTGGCGAAATTGCCGCCTTGTAAAAACGAATTAAAAGGCAGCAAAACTTTGCCGCCAAAGAAAGGTTTTTTGTTTCGCCGTTTTTATTGCCGCGTTTCATATTTTGCGGAAAGTTCGGCGGCAGCCTTTCTGAATTTGAGTTCGAGCGTTTGGTAGTCGAACTTGACGTAGCCGCGGCGGACGAAAACAAGAATGTCCACGTTTTTGGAAAAATCCGCCCGCGCGCTTCTGAAAATTGCCCTGAATCTGCGGCGGGCGAGGTTGCGTTCAACCGCGCACCCCACGCGCTTGCTTGTAATTACCGCAACGCGCGAATATTTCAGGTTGTTGGGATACAAATAAAATACGAAGGCGGAACAATCGGCCTTCGTAGAATTCTTTTTTAAAAATTCAAAATCCCTCGCCAGACGCACTCTGTTTTTCTTGTCGAAGTGCATTTGCGCGGCGGAGACTATTTTGTAACCAAACGCTTGCGACCCTTTTGTCTGCGGGCGTTTATGACCGAGCGGCCGCTCGGGGTTTTTGTTCTGGCGCGCCAACCGCAACGACGCGCGCGCTTCAATTTGGAAGGACTGTATGTAGGATTCATTATCGTTTCTCTGTTATCTTGTGAATAAAATGTTAATAAAGTAAGAGTATTGAATGTATTTTTGTTTCTTTGTCAAACAGAATTTTTCAAAAATTTAAAACAGCAGCGCAATCAGCACCGCCGAAAATACCGCCGAAAGAATCAGCACAAGCGCCCCCGCCGCCGCCTGCGTCTGGCTTTTTTCGAGGCATTTCGCCGTTCCTATAACGTGGCTTGTAGCCCCTATCGCCAAGCCTATCGACAGGTCGTTTTTTATTTTGAGCCGCCCGAGTATTGCGTGCCCGCAGAACGCGCCCAGAACCCCCGTGATGCAGACGGCGCAAACGGCAATTCCCTCTATGCCGCGCGTCATTTTCGTGATTTCGATTGCAACGGGGGTTGTCACGCACTTGGCGAGAATCGACCTTATAAGTTTTTCGTCGATATTGCACAGAACGCAGATTGCGTAAATCGACGCCACGCTCACCACCGCCGAAATTACCGTTGCCGCCGCCACTTCGGGCAGGTTGCGCATAATCTCCCTGCGGCTTTTGTAAAGCGGAATGGCGAGGGCGACCGTTGCGGGGTAGAGAAACCACGTTATGTAGTCGCCGCCTTTTTTGTAGGTGTCGAAATTGCCGCCGCACAGCTCTATTACTATAACCGCCAATACCGACGCCAGATAAATGCTGAAGATTTTGGGCAACTTAAGCGTGTTTTTTGTCGCGTTTAAAAACAGAACCGACACCGCGCTGAGCGCGAGCGTAATGGCAGTCCAAAACAGCGGATACTCCAAAATTTTACCTGCCATTTTCGGCCTTTCTTTTTGCGCGGAATTCGTGCAGTTTTTCAACCGCCACGGAAGTCGCCGAAAGCGTCAGAACCGCGCTTATTACGAGACCGCCGAGAATCGCCGCAACGTTTCCCTTCAGGACATCGTAGCTTTGCGGCAGAAGAGCCAGCAGCGGCACGAACAGGAAAATCATATACTTCATCAGCAGTTCGCCCGCGGGCTCTACCACCCACAGCGGAATTATTTTAAGCGAAAGCAGCGCAAACAGCGCAAGCATTGCAATCAGCGACGACGGAAATTTGACGGAGCAGACGCCCACGATGTAGTCGCACACAAAGAAAACAGCCAAAACAACGGCTATTCCCAAAAGCACGCGCAAAACTTTTACGAATATCGAATACATAAAAGAGCGGTATTTTGCCGCTTCCTTCGGGGAAATCAAGCGCTTTTTTTTGCTTGAAAGACGGGCGCGGTTTTGCGATTGTTTCGGGATTATGTCAGATAAACCAAGAGTAGATATAGATTACGTTGCAAAATTGGCGCGCATAGAACTTGACGAAGACCAAAAGGCGAAGTATTCGGCGCAGCTCGAACAGGTGCTCGAGTATTTCAAAAAGCTTTCAGAAGTTAACGTAGAAGGCGTGGAGCCGAGCGCGCACGCGCACCGAATTTACAACGTCTGGCGCGACGACGTTCCAACGCCCGCGATGTCGGTTGAAGACGCCCTCATGAACGCGCCCGCCAAGCGCGAAAACCAGATAGTTGTTCCGAAAGTCGTCGACGAGGCGTAGCGCGGGGAAGGGTAATCTGCAAAATATTTTTCCAAAAATGAGTCAGGAAATTTTCTACAAAACAGTGTCGGAGTTGGGCGAAATGCTCGACGCAAAACGCGTGTCGGCGGTGGAGCTTGCAAAGGCGCACATAGACAGAACAAAAGCCGTTGACGGCAAAGTAGGGGCGTTTCTTTCGTTCGACGAAGCCGAAACGCTCAAGGTCGCGGAGGAGTCGGACAAACGCCGCGCGAGGGGCGAAACGCTCGGCGCGCTCGACGGCATTCCCGTCGGCTTGAAAGACGTAATCGCCGTGCGCGGGCAGAAACTTACCTGTGCAAGCAAAATGCTTGAAAACTACGTCAGCCCCTACACGGGAACTGCCGCGCAAAAACTGCTCGATTCGGGCGCGGTGTTCTGGGGGCGTCTTAATATGGACGAGTTCGCAATGGGCTCTTCCTGCGAAAACAGCGCGTTCAAAAAAACGTGCAACCCGTGGGACTTGGAGAGAATCCCCGGCGGAAGCAGCGGCGGTTCGGCGGCTGCTGTCGCCGCGGGCGAGTGCGTTGTGGCTCTGGGCAGCGATACGGGCGGCTCTATCCGCCAGCCCGCGTCGCTTTGCGGAATAGTCGGAATGAAGCCCACATACGGGCTTGTCAGCCGCTACGGGCTTGCGGCGTTCGCGTCTTCGCTCGACCAAATCGGGCCGTTCGCGCGCTGCGTAAAAGACGCGGCAATTCTGCTTAAGGCGATTGCGGGGCACGACATGCTCGACTCCACAAGCGTGGGTGTCGACATTCCCGACTACGCCGCGGGGCTTGCCAAAGACTCGCTCAAGGGCAAAGTTTTGGGCGTTGCGAAAGAGTATTTTTCCGACGGTATCGACCCCGAAGTCCGCAAATCGGTTGAGGCGGCGGTCGAAACGTGCAGGGGCTTGGGCGCGGAAATCAAAGAGGTTTCGCTTCCGCATACCGACTTGGCAATTCCCGTCTACTACATCATTGCAACCGCCGAGGCATCGTCGAACTTGGCGCGCTACGACGGCGTCCGCTATACGCACCGCAGCCCGCACGCAACCGACGTAAACTCGCTCTACTTCAAAAGCCGCGCGGAGGGCTTCGGCGAAGAGGTCAAACGCCGCATAATCCTCGGCTCATACGTCCTCAGCTCGGGCTATTACGACGCATACTACCTGCGCGCGCAGAAAGTCCGCACGCTAATCCGCCGCGACTTCGAAAACGCGTTCGAATCGGTCGACGCAATCATAACGCCGACTTCCCCCTCTACGGCGTTCAAATTCGGCGAAAAGACCGACAACCCCCTTGCAATGTATTTGAGCGACATTTGCACAATCAACGTAAACCTTGCGGGTTTGCCCGCAATATCGCTGCCGTGCGGCTGGACTTCGCAGGGACTTCCCGTGGGCGTCCAGTTCATAGGAAAGGCTTTCGGAGAGCAGCAGCTGCTTTCGTTCGCCTACGCATACGAGTCGGCTGCGGGACTTTCAGACAAACACCCCAATTTATAAGAGTATGGAATACGAAGCAGTAATAGGGCTTGAAACCCACATTCAGCTCAAAACCGAAAGCAAAATGTTCACTTCGGTGGCGTATAAGTTCGCCGAAGCCCCGAACACTCTCACCGACCCTGTCGTTTGGGCGTTGCCGGGGGTTTTGCCCGTGTTGAATTTTGCGGCAATCAGAAAGACAATACAGCTCGGGCTTATGCTCGGTTGTAAAATTCCCGAAATAACCAAGTGGGACAGAAAAAACTATTTCTACCCCGACAGCCCCAAAAACTACCAGCTCTCTCAATACGACCAGCCCCTGTGCTTGGGCGGCGGCGTTGAAATAGAGCTTGAGGGGGCGAACGGTTCGGAAATGGGCGCGCACCGCGTTGTAAAGCTTACGCGAATCCATCTGGAGGAGGACGTGGGCAAACTAACCCACTATGCGCGCGAGTCTTTGGTTGACTACAATCGCGCGGGAACGCCCCTTATGGAGATTGTCTCCGAGCCCGATATGCATTCGGCGGACGAAGTTTTTGCGTATCTTACGTCGCTTAAAAATACGGTTTCGTTTGCGGGGCTTTCCGACTGCGATATGGAAAAGGGGCAAATGCGCTGCGACGTAAACGTGTCGCTTCGCCCGAAGGGTTCGGACAAGCTCGGCGTGAAAGTCGAGATGAAAAACATCAACTCAACCTCGAACGTCCGCAACTGCATAAACCACGAAATCAAACGCCAGCGCGAGTGCCTCGAAAACGGCGTTGCAATTGTTCAGGAAACGCGCCGTTGGGACGCCGCCCTCGGCGTGACCCAGCCCATGCGCAACAAGGAGGACGCCCACGACTACCGCTACTTCCCCGAGCCCGACCTCATGCCCGTTAAAATTACGACAGAGTTGCTCGACTCAATCCGCGCGGAGCTTGTCGAAATGCCGTTCGACCGCCAGCGCAGATATATGAAAGACTACGGGTTGCCGTATTCAATAACTTCCGTTGTCTGCCACGATAAAGAACTGTGCGCGTATTTCGAAAAGTCGCTTTCGGCGTATTCAAAAAATCCGAAGGCAACCGCAAATATGCTTGTAAACGACCTCATGCGCGAAGTCTCCGCGGCGGCTTCGGCGGAATCGGCGGACGGGGAAAGCGGCTTCGGCGCGGACGAAGACTTCGGCGAAGAACACGCGGCAAAATCGGTGGAGCACGGCAAACATCTGGACAGCTGCAAGCTCACTCCCGAGAACCTCGCGGGGCTTGTCAAAATAATCGACGACGGCGCAATTTCAAAACAGATAGCCAAGGAAGTGTTTGTCGAAATGTTCAATACGGGCAAAACCGCGGAGGCAATCGTCAAGGAAAAGGGACTTGCCCAGAACAGCGATTCGGGCGAGCTTGAAAAATTCTGCCAAGCGGCAATCGACGCCAACCCGAAGGCCGTCGGAGAGTTCAAGGCGGGCAACGAAAAGGCAATAAACGCGCTTATCGGCCCAGTTATGAAAGCGTCGAAGGGCAAGGCAAATCCCGCAATGCTCTTGGGCATTCTCAAAAAACTAATCAAGTAGTATGACACTTGCAGTTATTGTTTTGCTTGTCGCGGGCGCGCTTAAATTGTGCGCCTCGGCTTTTTTGGATTGGCGCAACATTGTAAGTGTCCGCCGCAACGCGGGTGAAATTCCCGAAATGTTCAGAAGCTTTATCGACCTTTCAACCTACAGCAAAAGTGCCGACTACACGCAGGCGCGCCTGAAATTCTCGGTTGCCGAAAGCGTTTTCGGGTTTGCGCTGCTTGCGGTTCTGCTTGTTTGCGGCGCGTTTCCCGAAATGTTCGGCGGGTTTGTCGAAGCGTTCGGCGGGGGCGTGTGGGCGCAGTCTTTTGCGATAATCGCGGTGATGTCGATTCTCGCAGTGCCCTCGCTGCCGTTCGAGTTCTACGAACAGTTCGTCATAGAGCAGAAATTCGGCTTTAACAAAAGCACCGTGGGGCTTTGGGTCGCCGACAAAATCAAGGGCTTTCTTGTGGGGGTTGTTTTGTGCGCGCCCATCTTGGCCGTGATTCTGTATTTTGCGGGAACGTTCGAAACTTGGTGGCTGTGGGGCTTTGTTGCCGTGGCGGTCTTTCAGGTGGTGATGATAGTAGTCTACCCGATGTTCATAATTCCGCTGTTTAACAAGCTCAAAGACTTGGAGGACGGCGAGCTTAAAAACGCGCTTTTCGACGTTGCAAAACGCGGCAAATTCTTCGCCAAAACAATTCAGGTAATAGACGGCAGCCGCAGAAGCTCGCATTCAAACGCGTATTTTACGGGCTTCGGAAAATTCCGCAGAATAGTTTTGTTCGACACCCTTCTGGAGCAGCTCGACCAATCTGAACTCGAGGCGGTTTTGGCGCACGAAATAGGACACTACCGCAAGGGGCACATCTACAAGATGATGGCGGCTTCTTTTGCAATGACGTTTGCAATGTTCGCGGTTATGGGCTACATTGCCCGCTGCGACTGGTTTTACGCGCAGTTCGGCTTCGAAAAATCGTGGGGGTTGGGAAGCGTGCTGCTGATGTATGCGCTTTTTTCTGGCGCGTTCACGTTCTGGCTTGCGCCGCTTGTAAACCTCAATTCGAGAAAGCACGAATACGAAGCCGATGCCTTTGCTGCCCGCCTTTGCGGCGGCGGACGCACGCTTGTTTCGGCTCTGAAAAAACTGCACATGAAAAACCTCGGCAACCTCACTCCCGACAGGCTCTACAGCGCGTTCCACTACTCGCACCCCACGCTTTCCGAGAGAATGGGCGCGCTCTCGAAATTCGATACCGAAAATGAAAAACAATAACTGCACCCTTTCACAAATAACCGCGTTCTTGGACAAGCTCTGCCTCAAAGACCAAGTTCGGGACTTCGACGGCGCGCACAACGGACTTCAGTTCGAGAACTCGGGCAAGATAACGCGCATTGCAACCGCCGTAGACGCGGGGCTTGAGGAAATTGAGCGCGCGGCGGCGTTGGGCGCGGATTTGCTGATTGTCCACCACGGACTTTACTGGGACGCCCCCATTCCCGTCGTGGCGCACAACTACGAAAAAATAAGCGCGCTTGTAAAAAACGACATTGCCGTATACTCAATGCACCTTCCGCTCGACACCCACCCGAAAATCGGCAACAACGTTCTGCTTGCCGACGCGCTCGACCTGAAAATTTCGGGCAGATGTTTCCCCCACGAAGGCACGGAAATAGGCGTGGTTGCCGAAGGGGTCGCGGGCGGGATTGCGGAACTTGAAAAACGCCTGCTTAACCTGTTTCCAAAGACTTTCAAAAGCATTGCCTTCGGGAGCGAAAATCCCGAAAAAATCGCTATATGCTCGGGTTCTTGCGGCGACGTTGTGCCGCATTTGCGCTCGCTGGGGCTTGACACCCTCGTTTGCGGTGAGCTGCGCCAACGCCACTACACAATGGCGCGGGAAATGCGGCTGAATCTCTATCCGTGCGGGCACTACGCAACGGAACGCTTCGGCGTAATGGCTCTGGGCGAGGCCGCCGCGGAGAAATTCGGCTTGGGCGTGAACTTTATCGAAATAGACAATCCGCTTTGATTGTCAAAAAAAGCTTCCCATTTTCGGCAAAAAGTGTAGAGGTTGCGGTATGAAAAAAATTGCGGTAATCAACGGTGTAAATCTCGACAGACTCGGCGTTCGCGAGCCACAAATATACGGCGCGGCAACCCTTGTCGACCTCACACAAAAACTCGACGCGCGCGCGGCGGAATTGGGCGTCGAGCTTGTGCACTTCCAGTCGAACCACGAGGGCGACGTAATCGACAAGATAGCCGAACTTTCCGACGCGGGCGTGCGCTTTGGCATAATCAATCCCGCCGCTTGGACGCACACGTCGGTTGCCTTGCGCGACTGCATTGCGGGCAGTGAAATCAAGTTCGTGGAAGTCCACATTTCGAACATTCACGCGCGCGACGATTTCCGCCACACGTCGCTTACCGCTCCCGCCTGCGTGGGCGTGATTGCGGGCTTGGGCTTCGAAGGCTACGTTGCCGCGCTCGACTACCTCGCAAAACTTTAGTTTCCGCAAAACAAACAAACCCTTTCGGCGCGCCCGACAGGCGCGTTTTTTATGGAAATCGACTACGAAAAAGATTTGAATCCCGACCAGCTCGCGGCGGTTATGGCACCTCCCGACCGCCCCGCGCTTGTGCTTGCGGGTGCGGGTTCGGGCAAAACGCGCACGCTGACATACCGCGTTGCGTGGCTGATTTCCGAATGCGGCATTCCGCCGCGCAGGCTGCTGCTGCTTACGTTTACAAACAAGGCGGCGGCGCAGATGCTCGAGCGCATAGAGTCGCTTACGGGCGTTTCCGCGCGCGAGTTTTGGGGCGGCACGTTCCACTCGGTGGGGTGCAGGTTTTTGCGCATACACGCCGAAAAAATCGGGCTTGATTCGAACTTCACGATACTCGACGCCGAGGACGCCGAAAAGCTGCTCAAAAACACTGTTGAGGCTGCGTTCCCGAAATTCTTTTCGATAAAATCGAATCCGCGTTCGGGGCTGCTTTTTGAAATCATCAGCTTTGCGCGCAATACGCGCACAAGCATTGCCGAGGCAATGATGGGCAAGTTTTCGTGGATTGAAACGCCGTCGGAGGCAATATCGCAAATCGCCGAAGCATACAAAAACGCGAAACGCCAGTCAAACTGTTGCGACTTCGACGATATGCTCGAGCTTTGGCTGGAGCTTTTGCAGAAGAATTCCGACGTGCTTGAAAACTACCGCGCGCGCTTCAAAAACATCTTGGTTGACGAGTATCAGGACACCAACAAACTTCAGTCGGAAATTCTCGACCTGCTCGCCGACAGGGGGCAGATAAGCGCGGTCGGCGACGACGCCCAGTGCATATACTCTTGGCGCGGGGCGGAAATCGACAATATCCTCACTTTCAAAGACCGCTATCCCGCCGCAAACATCTACAAAATAGAGCGCAACTACAGAAGTTCCGCGCAAATTCTGCGCTTTGCAAACGCCATTTTGGAGCAAATGCCCACCAGCGACGACTATCGGAAAGTCCTTATCCCCGCCAAAGAGGGCTTCCATAAGCCCGTGATTTTGTCGGTTCTCGACGGCGCGGCGCAGGGCAGAATTGTCTGCGAGCTAATCCGCGAAGTCGTTTCCGACGGCGTCCACGACTATTCCGACATCGCCGTGCTCTACCGCTCGCACTTTCAGGCAATGGACTTGCAGCTGCAGTTGCAGTATAAAAACATTCCGTTTGTCATAACAAGCGGGCTGAAGTTTTTCGAGCAGGCGCACATAAAAGACGTGATTGCCCAAATAAAATTCGCCGCCAACCAGAAGGATTTTGTAAGCTTTCGCCGATTCGTCTGCTTTATGGACAAAATCGGCGAGAAAACGGCGCGTAAAATCTACGATACCGCCGCGCAGATAGCCCAAAAACGCGGAATCTCCGTGGCGGAGGCCTTGGCGGACAAGTCGGTTACGGCGAAAGTTCCGCTGATTTCCCGCGAAATGTTCGCGCGAATGGCGAAGTCGGTGGCGGAAATTTCGAAGTCCGTCTCGGCGGCTTCGGGCACGCACGGCGCGGCGGGGCGGGGCGATTCGGAGGGCGACGCGGAAAAATCTTCTCCAAAACCCGACTGGCAGATGAATTTCTTCGACTCCCTCGACGGCGCGCACGCCTTTGCAGGCGGTGAACATTCGCACGCGCAGGCGGCTTCGGCGGCGGGTAAAACCGCGTCCGCTTCGCAAAATTCTCCCTCCGAAAAACTGCCCGAAGACATCGTAAAGGAAGTCTGCTCGGGCTGGTATAAGGAAGCCATGATGGTGACCTACGAAGACTACCCCGAGCGCGCCAAAGACTTCGACTCCCTCGCCGAATACGCGTCGAGATACCGCGATTTCGAGGAGTTTTTGGCGAACGCCGCCTTGGAGGTTTCCGCCGACCAACAGCAGGAGGGCGACAGCTCGGAGCGCGTCCGCCTTATGACAGTCCATCAGGCGAAGGGGCTTGAGTTCCCCGTTGTTTTCGTAATCGGCGCGTCCGACGGGCTTTTCCCCACAAAGCGCAGTATCGACGAGGGCGACGTCGACGAAGAACGCAGGCTTTTCTACGTTGCCGCCACGCGCGCCATGGAGTATCTGGTTATAACGTGTCCCAAGGTGGGGCTTGTTGCCGGCGAGCTTCAAATGCGCCCCAAAAGCAGGTTTATCGACACCGTTTCGGGCGAACTTTTCACCAACCAAATTTAATGCGCAGCGCCCGCGTTTATGTTTGACTTTCGCGCCCGCTTCGGGATTATTTTTTGTATAACAACTAAGGAGAATTTTATATGGCACTGGTAAAAAAACTTTCCGCGAGACTTCAAAACCACCCCAAACGTCTCATCTTCCCCGACGGCGAAGACCTCCGCGTTTTAAAGGCGGCGCGCCAATTTGCAACGCGCAAACTGGGCGTCCCGATTCTGCTCGGCAACAAGGAGAAAATCCTCGAAATTGCCGCCGCAAACGACATCAGAACCGACGGCTTCAAGATTATCAATCCGCCCCTTTCCGACGACTTCCCCGTGCTTGTAAAGCTTATGCGCGGGCTTCCCGTCTTCCGCGATTTCGACGACGAAACAATCAAAAATATGGCGGCGCAACCCGTCTACTACGCCTCGCTTATGCTTGCAACCTCGAGGTGCGACGCCATGATAACGGGCGCGAATTCCTCAACGTCAAGCTCTCTGCGCCCCATATCGCAGATAATTTCAAAGCAGAAGGGCGTTTCAACCTTAAGCTCAATGATGGTAGTTTCCACGGGAATAGACTCCCTCGGAATCAAGGGCGACCTGTTCCTTGCCGACTGCGGCGTTGTAGCAGAACCCACCGAGCGCGAACTTTGCGACATCGCAACAACAACCGCGCTTTTGGTCAACCACTTCACGCTCGAAACGCCGAGGGTTGCAATGCTTTCGTATGTGTCAAAATCGCCGAATCCCAAGAGCGCAAGCGTGCTTAAAATGCGCGCGGCAACGTCGCTTGTGCGCGAGAAAATCAAACAGAACGGCCTCGGCTTCGAAGTTGACGGCGAGCTTCAGGTAGACGCCGCCCTGCGCGAGGAAGTCGCGCTGCAAAAGGGCATTTCAAGCTCGGTTGCGGGCAGGGCGAACGTCCTGATTTTCCCCGACCTGAACGCGGGCAACATTACGTCGAAAATGCTGCAGATAACGTCGTCGGACGTGCGCTGCTACGGCCAGATTCTGACTGGCTTGAGCAAGCCCGTGGGCGAAATTTCGCGCGGCGCAACCGAAGACGACATTTTCGGAACAAGCGTGATTGTGGCGGCGCAGGCCGTAGACCGACGCTTCCTGTCGCTCGAAGAAGAGTAGGGCGGCGCGCCGTCCGAGTCGTGGGGACAGATGATTGAAATAAAAAACATATCGCTTGCCTTCGGCGCGCGAAAGATTTTCGATTGCGCCAACGCCGTGATAAACAGGAACGATAAAATCGGGCTTGTAGGCTCGAACGGCGCGGGAAAATCGACGCTGCTTAAAATTCTTGCGGGGCTTGAGGCGGCGGATTCGGGCGCAATTTCAAAGCCCAAATACGCCACAATCGGCTACCTGCCGCAGGAGGCGTTGGTGTCGGGAAGCCGCCCGCTTTTCGAAGAGGCGGAGTCGGCTTTCGAAGACGTTCTGACCGCGCGCGCCGAGCTTGACGCAGCGGGCGAGGTAATTGCAACGCACGCACCCGATTCGCCCGAATACGCCGAGGCGGTCGAGGTTATGGGCGAGCTAAACCACCGCTTGGAGGATTTGCAGGAACAAAAGCTTCGCTCCAAAATAGAAATAGTTTTGCAGGGGTTGGGCTTTAAAATGTCGGATATGCAAAGGCCGTGTTCGGAGTTTTCGGGCGGCTGGCAAATGCGCATAGCCCTCGCGAAAATCCTCCTGCGCGAGCCGTCGCTTGTGATGCTCGACGAACCCACAAACCACCTCGACATTGAGTCGGTTGCTTGGCTTGAAAACTACCTTCAAAACTACTCGGGCGCGGTCATAATAGTGAGCCACGACAGGGCTTTTCTCAACGCGCTTACAACGCGCACGTTCCATCTCTCGAAAGGGCGGCTCGATATCTACGCGGGCAACTACGATTTCTACGAGCGCGAAAGCGCAAAACGCTTGGAGGTTTTCCAAAAAGCGGCGGCAAACCAGCGCAGGGAAATAGAAAAGACAGAGCGTTTCATTGAGCGTTTCAGAAGCAAGGCAACAAAGGCCGCACAGGTTCAAAGCCGCATAAAAGCCCTCGACAAAATCGAGCGCGTAGAAGTGGAGGACGACTACGACGGCGAAATAAAATTCTCCTTCCCCGAACCCAAACGCTGCGGGCAGGTTGTTTTGGACGTGCGCAACATAAGCAAGTCTTTCGGCTCACACAGGGTTCTAAACGGGGTTTCGTTCAAGGTCGAGCGCGGCGAGCGCGTGGCGGTTGTGGGCGTAAACGGCGCGGGAAAATCGACGCTGGCAAAAATAATTGCGGGCGAGCTTGCCGCCGATTCGGGCGAGGCCGTGCTTGGAACAAACGTGGAAATGTCGTTTTTTGCGCAGCACCAGTCGGACAGGTTAGACAAGGCAAACGACGTTTTGACCGAGGCCTCCGCGGGCGTTCCGTTCGACCGCCGCGTGAAAGTGCGCGGGCTTCTGGGCGCGTTCCTCTTTTCGGGCGACGACGTTTTCAAGAAAGTGGGCGTGCTTTCGGGGGGCGAAAAAAACAGGCTTGCGCTCGCCAAAATGCTGCTTAAAGACTTCAATTTTCTGTTGCTCGACGAACCCACAAACCACCTCGACATCAATTCAAAAAAAGTGCTGCAGCAGGCGTTGGCGTCGTTCGGCGGAACGTATGTGATTGTCAGCCACGACAGGGATTTTCTCGACCCCATTGTCAACAGAGTCATTGAGCTTAGCGAAAACGGCGTCCGCTTCTTCGAGGGCAATTTGAGCGACTACGTTGAGCGCATAAAAGCCGAGGGAAAAATTGTCTGCCGCCCGCGCCAGCCGCAGAAAGTGTCGGACTACAAACTCCGCAAACAGCAGCAAACACAGGCGCGCAGGGAGATTTCAAAACTCAAAAAAGACATCGCCCAAACCGAGGAAAAAATCGCCGCTGCGGAGGACGAAGTCTCCAAAATCGAGGCGGAAATGGCGTCGCCCGACTTTTTCAAGTGCGGCGCGCAGTGCGCGTCAACAACCGAAAACTACAACGCGCTCAAGGCTGAAATAGCGTCGCTTTACGCCGCGTGGGAATCGCTTTCGGCGCAACTGGAGGAAATGGAAAAGCAATGAAAAATATGATGAAATATTTTTTTGCGGTATTGGCTGCGGCTGTTCTTTGCGGCTGCCAATCGACCGATTCCGAGAAATCGGCGCAGTTGAAAATTGCAAGCTGCAATATCCAGATGGCTCCCTCGCCCGAAAAAGTGTATTGGGCGCAGACGCGCCGCGCCGCCGAAAAGGCTCTGCAACGCCGCTACAAATTCGACATCTTCGGCGCACAGGAAACTTTCAAGCACCAGATTGACTCCATTCTTCCCGAAGGCTATTCATACGTAGGCGTGGGGCGCGACGACGGCAAAGAGGCGGGCGAATATTCGCCCATAATTTTCAACGCAAAGAAAATAAAATGTCTGAAATCGGGAACGTTCTGGCTCTCCGAAACGCCCGAAAAGGTCTCCCTTGGGTGGGACGCCGCGTGCCGCCGCGTCTGCACATGGGGCGAGTTTGAAGACATCGCTTCGGGCAAAAAATTCCACTTCTTCAACACGCACCTCGACCACGTGGGCGTTGCGGCGCGCGAAAACGGCGTGAAGCTTATTATGCGCAAAGTGGCAGAAATAGCGGGCGGCGGCACTTATTTTCTAACGGGCGACTTCAACATCACGCCCGACAACCCCGCGCTTGCGCCCTTGTTTGCCTCGCCGAAATTCCGCCACGCGCGCGACGTTTCGGAAGAGCCCGCTTACGCTCCGTCGGGCACTTGGCACGCGTATACGGGAATCCCGATTCGCTACATAGACTATATTTTCGTTTCGCCCGACGTGAAAGTGCGGACGTTTTACGCAATCACCGACCGCCTCGGAAAAGTGGAGTTCGACCGCTCCAAACCGCAAAACAGACAAAGCGACGTCGACTACGCCTCCGACCATTTTCCGATTGCCGCCGAAGTATCATTTTAAGCTTTAAAATATGACTGAACAACATTTAATAATTGCATCTGCAAACCTCAACATTCCGCAGCACCAAGTTGCCGCGGCCGCAAAACTGCTCGAAGAGGGGGCGACAGTCCCGTTCATTGCCCGCTACCGCAAGGAGGCAACGGGCTCTCTCGACGAAGTGCAAATAGCCGCCGTGCGCGACGAGCTTGACAGGCTTAAGGCAATCGACGAGCGCAGGGCTTCGATAAAGAAATCGCTGCAGGAGCGCAATCTGCTTTCCGCCGAACTTGAGGGCAAGCTCGACGCAGCAGAATCGCTTTCGAAGCTCGAGGACATCTACCAGCCCTTCAAGCCGAAACGCCGCACAAAGGCAACCATTGCAAAGGAGCGCGGGCTTGAGCCACTGGCGGCATTCATTCTCGAAAATCAGGACGCCGAGTGTTCGGCGAAGGCCGCGGAATTCGTCAATCCCGAAAAGGAAGTTGCCGACGTTGCGGCGGCTCTGGCGGGCGCGCGCGACATTATCGCCGAAAACATTTCCGACGACGCCTCCGCGCGCAGTTCTCTGCGCGAGTATTTCGAAAACAACGCCGTTCTGAGCAGCAAAGTAATGACGGGCAAAGAAGCCGAGGGTGCAAAATACCGCGACTACTTCGACTGGTCGGAACCCGCCAAAACCGCGCCGTCGCACAGAATTTTGGCAATCCGCCGCGGTGAGACGGAGGGCTTTTTGATTATGCGCGTAATTCCCGACGAAGACGGCGCAATCTCGATTTTGAAAAGGCTTTTCGTCAAAAACGCGTCGGCCGAATGCGGCAGACAGGTTGCCCTCGCCGCCGAAGACGCCTACAAACGCCTACTTTCGGCTACAACCGAAACGTATATGCGCTTGGAAATCAAAAAGCGCGCCGACGAGGAGGCCGTGAAAGTTTTTGCAAACAACCTGCGCGAGCTGCTGATGTCGTCGCCACTCGGGCGCAAAAACGTGCTTGCGATTGACCCCGGATTCAGAACGGGCTGCAAGGTTGTGTGCCTTAACAGGCAGGGCGATTTGCTTTTCAACGACGTTGTCTATCCCGAGCAGTCGGCAATGCGCGTGAAAGAGGCGGAAGACAAAATCCGCGCGCTGTGTTTGCGCTTCCAGATTGAGGCCATTGCAATCGGCAACGGCACGGCGGGCAGGGAGACGGAGGCGTTCGTGAAGTCGCTGGGGCTTCCGCAGTCGATAGTGGTGGTTATGGTAAACGAAAGCGGCGCGTCGATTTATTCGGCTTCGGAAGTGGCGCGCGAGGAGTTCCCCAACTACGACATCACTGTGCGCGGCGCGGTTTCAATCGGCAGACGCCTTATGGACCCGCTCGCGGAGCTTGTGAAAATCGACCCGCAGTCAATCGGCGTGGGGCAATACCAGCACGACGTCAATCAGACTATGCTCAAGCGTTCGCTCGACGACGTTGTTGTAAGCTGCGTAAACTCGGTCGGCGTTGAAGTCAATACGGCAAGCAAACAGCTTCTTTCCTACGTTTCGGGGCTGAACGCCTCGACCGCTGCAAACATTGTCTCATACAGAAACGAAAACGGCGCGTTTAAATCGCGCAAGGAGCTTATGAAAGTCAAGGGCTTGGGCGCGAAAAGCTTCGAACAGGCGGCGGGCTTTTTGCGCATAAACGGCGGCGAAAACCCGCTCGACGCAAGCGCGGTTCACCCCGAACGCTACACGCTTGTGGAAAAAATGGCGGCGGACATCGGCAGCGACATCAACACGCTTTTGAAAGACCCAGCAGCCCGCGCGAAAATCAACCTACAAAACTACGTCGGCGGCGAAATCGGCATGCCTACACTCAAAGACATCATGCAGGAGCTGGGCAAACCGGGGCGCGACCCGCGCGAAAAGTTCGAGACCTTCTCCTTCGCCGAGGGAGTCAGTAAAATAGAGGACTTGCACGAGGGCATGCGCCTGCCGGGGATTGTAACCAACGTTACGGCGTTCGGCGCGTTTGTAGACATAGGCGTGCACCAAGACGGGCTTGTCCACGTTTCAGAGCTTTCCGACACATTCGTCCGCGACCCGCACGAGGTTGTAAAGCCGCAGCAGCGCGTGAACGTCTACGTTTTGGAAGTAGACGCCGCGCGCAAACGCATATCGCTTTCGATGAAGTCGAACCCGCAAAAGCGCGTGCACACGGCGGGCGACGCGCGCAAAACTTCGCCGCGTCCGTCGGGCAACGGCGGGGCGGGCGGCGGCTTCGGGCGCAGGGCGCAGCAGCCGCAGTCGTTCGGCAATTCGTTCGGCGATTTGTTCAACAACGCGAATCTGAAAAAGCGCAGATAGTTTTCTTTGCGCGCAATTTCTTTGTTCGGGCGGGTTGTTTTTTGCAGCCCGCCCGATTTTTGCAAAAAAAACCGCCGCAGGCTAAGGTGCGGCGGAAAACTGATTGTTTTTTTTACCCATTTTTCGACTACACAAGAACCAACATCGAATCTTGAGCCGAAATTTTTCTAATTTTGATGGATTATTTTTCCGAAAGACGTCTGGTTTATGTCTTGGTTTTGGCGTTTTTCTATCCTGCAGCACTCGCAGTCGCGCGCCGACAGAACCAAGTGCGACAAGTACGCGCTTAGATTGCCGTTAAAATACATATCGGCCTTTTTTTGCGCCGACTTCAATATTTCGTCGGAAAAAGAAATCTGCTTTTTGTTCACTACTTGGGACATTAATTATAATCCGTAGACTTTTTTTGTGTGTTTTCAAGATAATTTTAATATTTATCAATAAATACACTCAAGTAGTGATTCCAGCCGTATCCCGACAGCATTTAAGCAGACCACGCGGCGTTGCCGCTACTTCCTCTGCGTTGCGGGGTATCGGGCTTTTCCGCTTGTCTGCAACATTTCAAGCTCTACAACCTCGACGCGTTGCAGCGCGCTTTCGGCGTATTTTTGCCCTTCGGCAATGTAGTCGGGCGAATATTTTTCAACAAGCAGGCGCAGGGCGCGCAGCTTTGTTTCGGTGTCAAGCCCCAGTTTTGCGCGGCATTTTACAACAACGCTTTCGTATTCTGTGGAGAATTTTTCGGGAAGAGTTTTTGTCCGCCCCACTATGCAGAACGAGGCGTCGGGCGACGATTTCATTGCGTCGATTTTTCTGCCCGATTTTGCGCAATGCAGGTAGATGCGGCTATCGCCGTCCCACGCAAAGCTGACTGGGACGCCGTATGCGCCGTCTTGTGCGGACAATGACAACACTCCGTATTCGCCGTTTTTTAGCAGTTTTTCGGCGTCCTGTTTTTCCAAAATTCTATCCTGTCTGCGGACATTTTCATTTGTATAGTTCATTTTTTTCATTCCCTAAATTTTTACATTTCCTGAAGCGGCTATTCTTTTATGATTCCGAAACTGACGGCGATTCTTTTGTGATTCCTGAAGTGGCGGCGATTGGCGTAGCCAATGCGCCTTTGATTATTAGTTGAAGTTTGTTAATTTTCGGTGGGCAGGAGGGCGGGGTTGTTTAGTTTGGGGCAAGCATAAAAAAAGCCCGAAGAATCGGGCTTTGCAAAGGAAATATGTATGAAATTATTTCTTATCCGCTTTTGCTTCCGCCTTGGGGGCTTCGGCTTTTACGGGGTCAACGTCGATAATTTCAACGTCGAAAACGAGCGTCGAATTCGGCGGAATTCCGGGGAGAGCCTGTTCGCCGTAGCCGAGTTTCGAGGGAATGTAGAGCGTGATTTTTCCGCCCTTGCCGACTTTCTGCAGGCCTTCCTTGAAGCCGGGGATAACGCCGCCCAAGTTGAACTGCGCGGGCTCGCCGCGTTTTTCGGTGGTGTCGAAAACGTTGCCGTTTACAAGTTTGCCCGTGTATTTGATTACAACTTCCGAGTTTTCCGAGGCAACCTTGTCGGAACCCTTTTCAATTACTTTGAAAGCCAAGCCCGACGGGGTTTTTTGTATGCCCTCCTGTTTTTCAAGCTCCGCCCAGAATTTTGCCGCTTCGGCTTCGGCTACTTTTGCCTTTTCGGCGATAGTCGCTTCGGCGCGCTTCTGGAGGTATTCCATCATTTTCTGTCCGAACTCGTTGATGTTGTCGGGAAGCTTTTTGCCCTCGTATGAAGCCCTCATGCCGCTTACGAACGTTTCGAATTCAGCTTTTGTAAGCTGCAATTCCGCCAAGCCGTTGCGTTCGAACATAATCATACCGAAGGTTTTGATGTAGTCGTCATTCGTTTCGGCAAAAGCCGACGCCGATACCGCCGCCGCAGCTGCCGCCGCTACTATTGTTTTTTTTATATCCATTTAACTGTTCTTTCTTTTGTTAGTGAAACAAAGGTTTGCGATTACGACACCAACCAAATACCATTTGTTCCGCGTTTTCAATTTAATAATTTTTTTGCAGATATTTTTTCGGCGCGGCGCGCTGTTTTTAAAGCGTTTTTTCGTCCGATTTTTGTTGAAGCGCGCGGAAATTCTCCGAAGATAGCGGTATGTTTTATTCGCAAAAAATCTCGGAGGCGATGTCGAACCCGATAGAGAAAATAGGGTCTGACTGGATGCTCATAACATCCGGCGACGCCGCAAAATTCAATATGATGACCGCAAGCTGGGGCGGCGCGGGCTTTATCTGGAACAAGCCCTCTCTGTTTGTGTTTGTGCGCCCGAACAGATACACGTTCGAGTTTCTCGAAAAGTGCGACGTGTTTACGGTTTCGTTTTTCGCGCCCGAATACAAAAAGGCGTTGTCGTTTTGCGGCTCGCATTCGGGCAGGGATTTCGACAAGACGAAGGAATGTTCGCTCACGCCCTTTGCAACGGCAAACGGCGGCGTGGCTTTTGAAGAGTCGGCTCTGTATTTCGAATGCCGCAAAACATACGCGCAGGATATGTCGGAAAAATGCTTTCTGGACAAGTCCGCGCTTGAAAAGTGGTATGGGGCGGACAACCCGATGCACAAAATGTATGTAGCCGAAATCCTCTCGGCTATGGCGGCGGAAAAGTAGCGTTGGACTCTTTCGGCGACATTGTCCGAATTCCCGACTTCTGGCAGAGCGGGGCATTGGAGCACCTCAAGGCGGGTAGGGACGTGGTAATCGACGCCCCCACCGGCGCGGGCAAAACGTATGTTTTCGAGATGTTCGTGGAGAAGTTTTTCTCGGGGCGCGCCGTCTACACAGTGCCCACGCGCGCCCTCGCCAACGACAAATACCAGCAGTGGCGCGAGCGCGGCTGGCGCGTTGGCATTTCCACGGGCGACTACTGCGAGAACCCCGACGCTCCCGTTGTTGTTGCCACGCTCGAGACCCAAAAAAACGGTTTTTTCGAACGCCGTTGCCCCGACCTGCTTGTTATTGACGAGTATCAGCTAATATCAAATCCTGTCAGGGGGTTCAACTACGAGCTTGCCGTTGCGCTTGCGCCCAAAACTACGCAGCTGCTTCTCCTGAGCGGAAGTGTGGAAAACACTGCCGACGTTTTGAAGTGGTTCAAGCGTCTCGGGCGCGACTGCCGCGTGGTTTCGCACGCCGAACGCGCCGTTCCGCTTGAGGAGGTTGCCGCCGCCGCGCTTCCCGACGGCGATTCGCGCGGAGTGTATGGCGCGTGGCCGAAGCTTGTAAAGAAAATCATAGACGCCGATATGGCTCCCGTTCTGATTTTCGCGCCGCACAGGGCGGAGGCGGAATCGCTTGCGCGCAAGCTGGCGGCGGAGCTGCCGTGTCCGGATTTCCTGAATCTGCCCAAAGACGTGGCTTCGGCGGCGGGGCGCGAGCTTGCCAATATGATGCGCAAGCGCGTAGCCTTCCACCACAGCGGGCTTTCGGCGCACCAGCGTTCGGCGGTGGTGGAAAAATACGCGCGCGACGGCAGGCTAAACGTTGTTGTTTCCACGACGGGCTTGGGCGCGGGCGTAAACTTTTCAATGCGTTCCGTTCTTGTTGTTTCGCGCGAATACGAGACCGTTTCGGGCACGCAAACGCTTTCGCCCGACGAGCTTTTGCAGATGTTCGGGCGCGCTGGGCGGCGCGGCAAAGACAAGGTTGGCTACGCCGTTTTTCTGCCCTCAAAACCGCGCCTTTCCGAAGCCAAACAGTGCGTTCTCAGGCGTATCGACGCCGTCGACGCCGCCGCCTCAATCCGCATTATGGCGCGCGCCGCCGACGAGGGGCGCGACTGCGTTGAAGCACTGAAAAATTTCTATTCGCGCCTTTTTACGGAGAGCGAAATCGACATCGGCTGGGACTGCGTTGCCGCCGCAAAATCCCGCCGCGCGCGCCGTTCCGAGCCTAAGCGCGGCGCGGTGTGCGTTGAGATTTTAAATTCGAAAAACATGTGGGAACGCCGCCGCGTGAAATCGGCGTTTCCAGCGCGCGAGGTTCTGTTTTTCGACGGCGAAAAATGGGGCGGATTTCTGCAGTCGGCAAAGGCGGTTGCGGAAATCGGCATCGGGCGCGTGAAGCGGCTTGAAAACGGCGATTTCGGCGTCGGCATTGAGGTTGCTTTTTTGCGCGACGGCGCGTATTGTTTCACGAAAGCTGCGCGCAAAATTTTGGCGCGCGCGCGTTCCGCCGACGCGGCTTTCAAACGCTATTTCCGCGAAGACGCGCCCACATTGAAAAACATAAAGCGCAACTTCCCGCGTTTTTTGGAGGCGGTTTTTGCGGGCGCGCGCGTAGTTTCAATAGCGGAAACAAACGGGCGCGTGTTTGCCGACTTGAATCTTGAAAACGCGAAAATTTCGGCGTTTGTAGACGCCTACGGGGCAAGGCTTTTCCGCCCGCCCGAGCGCGAAGTGGACGTTTCGGGAGAGTTCGACTTCCGCGCGCTTTCGGGGCTTGCTGCGGTATCGGCAGTGCCCGATTCGCCCGCGGCACAGTGGCGCGCTTTCGGCTTTGTTGACGACGCATTTGTGCCCACTTTGCGCGGCAGGATTTTCTCGTTTTTCAACGGGGGCGAGGGCTTTGCCGTTGCCGCCGCCATTGAGGACGCCTCATACGACATCTCCGATTTGGTTTTCGATTTGGCGAATTTGCGCGCGGGCGGACGCTTTCATTTGTCGCAGTCGAAGGCGTCGGTTTCGTCGCGCTTGGCGGACTGTTGCAGAACGGCGTTTTTGTCGGCGAACGTGGCGGGTGCGCTGAAGGCGGGCGTGCCGCTCACCTACGGCGACGGAGCTTCGGAGATAATGCGCGAATTACGCGGCGGCGCACAGATGGCGCGCTTTGAAAACGACCTCATTTTGCGCGGCGACATTGAGCGTGCGTATCTGGAATGGAAAAGCATTTTGCGCCACATTGCGTTTCTTCCCGATTTGGAATCGGAACGCTGGCGCGCGTTGAAGGCGGCGGCACGCAGGCTTATTTAGCCGCGCGGTTTGCGCTGAGAGGAAATGGCGGCGCAAAAAAAGCGGGACGCTCCGCGCTCCGCTCGATGTTGTTGAACTGCGTTTTTGCTACAGGCGCGCGGGGATTCCGTTTTTTGCAAGCTCCTCTTTGGCCTGCTTTATGGAGTATGTGCCGAAGTGGAAAATCGACGCCGCAAGCACCGCGCTTGCCTTGCCGAGCTTCACTGCGTCAACCATATGCTGCAGCGTTCCGCAGCCACCCGATGCTATCACGGGGATTGAAACGGCTTCGGAAACGGCTTTTGTAAGGGCGATGTCGTAGCCGTCTTTCGTTCCGTCGGCGTCCATTGACGTAAGCAGGATTTCGCCCGCGCCGCGCCGCTGGACTTCCTTCGCCCATTCGATTGCGTCGAGATTTGTTTTGTTTCTGCCGCCGTGCGTGTAGACGCTCCAGCTGTCGCCGTCTTTTTTGGCGTCTATTGCCACAACTATGCACTGGTTGCCGAATTTTGCCGACGCCTCCGAAACGAGGTCGGGGTTTGTTATCGCCGATGTGTTCAGCGAAACTTTGTCCGCGCCCGCGTTGAGCATTTTGCGAATGTCTTCAAGCGTGCGCAGCCCGCCGCCGACTGTCAGCGGCATAAAGCACTGCGAAGCCGTTCGCTCCACAACGTCGAGCATGATGTCGCGGTTGTCGCTTGAGGCGGTTATGTCGAGGAACACGAGTTCGTCCGCGCCCTGAAGTTCGTAGGCCTTAGCCTGCTCGACGGGGTCGCCCGCGTCGATTAAATTTACGAAGTTTACGCCCTTTACGACTCTTCCGTTTTTGACGTCCAGACAGGGGATTATTCTAACGCTTAACATACTGTTTTAAATGGATATCTCTTTCTTTGAACCCGCTTCTACAGCGAACGGCGCGGACATTTGTTCTTCGTCGTTCTTCCAGATTGTGATGTCCGCGCTGCCTTCGAACGGCGGCAGGATTATGCGCCAAACTCCGATTTCGACGTAGTCCATTGACACGCCTTTTTCGGTGCTCAAAATGGAGTTGTTGCCGCGCACAAACGGTTTGTTGCCGATGCCTATGATTGTCTTTAGCACTATTTCGGTGTCGCCTTTGGAGCGAACCGCCTTTTTTTGCATGGGCAAGTCGGCAAAAAGCATTTCCTCAATGGGGAGGGGGTTTTGATGTTCCGCCTTTTGTTCGGCGGGCGCGGGGGCGGCTTCTTTCTGCGGCTCTGCGGCAGAGGCTTGCGCGGTCAGTGTGTTGTCGAGAGCGTCATTTTTTTTTTCGTCGAAGTCAAGCCCGTCGAGAATGTCGTCGTCTACAACCTCAACGGCGTCGTCGGCGTTTTGCGTGGGCGGGGGAGTCTCGGACGGCGCGGCTGCTGCCGAAGCGTCTTCGGGCATTTCGGCATCGGGCGACTCTACGTCGGGCGTTTCGGCGGCGGGAGTTGGCGCGTTTTGCACGCTTTCGCCGTCGGGCTGCTGCGCGTCTGTGCTCTCACGTTTTTCGACCGAATTGTTGATGAATTTTTCGACCGAACCCGCAACCGACGCCGCGTTGCCCAACGCTTTCGACATCAGCCCCGAAAGTTTCGACGCCCCCTCCGATTCCGTCTCTGCGGCGGCGTCCGAAGCGGGGGATTGCTGTTGTGCGGCGGCGTCTACCGCGGAGAAAATGTTTTCCGCTTCTGCTTCCGAATCGCCAATCGGGTCGGTTTCCGCGCCGCCGTCTTCGTCGGGAAGAACGTCGGCTTCGGGTTCGCTTTCGTCGGCGGGCGTTTCAAAAGATTCGCCTTCTGCGTCGGCGTCTTGCTCGGCGCAGTCTTCGGGCGTTTGCTCTTCAAGCATTGACTCTTCTGGGTCGGGCGCGCCTGCCGATTCCGTTTCCTGCCGAATAGCGGCGTCGTCGGGTTCTTGCTCCTCTTCCTCTGCGGTTTCCTGCACGGTTGTTTCGCCGATTTCGTCAACCAAATCCTGAAGGGCGGAGATTTTTTCTATTATCTCGTCGAACTTTATGGCGTTGCTTTCGCTTTCGGCGAGTGCGTCGGCGGCTTGGGTGCGAATCCGCTCAATCTCCACGGAAAGCTCCTTGACTTTCGCCTTCACGCCCGAGCGGAACGCGTCGAGCGATTTCGTGAACTCTTCGAACTTCAAGTCGGTATCTTTTACCAGCTGGAACGCCAGTTTTTCCTCGATGTTGTCGCCCATCTCCTTTGTTTCGGCAATCATCAGCTGCAGGGCGGAGAGGTTTTCGAAAATTAGGTCGATGTTTTCGCGCGTTTTTTTTGCGTCGTCGGAAATCTTTTTTTCGGAGAGCCTGTATTCCAGAAAATAGGGCGTAAGAACAGCCAGCATTCCCGCAAGCACAAGCGCGCAGCACAACATTGTGGTAGTGCCCGACATCGTTTCCATCAGCACGATGTTCGGATACGATATTGCCACGACCGCCAGAAAAATCAGCGCGTCGGCCGCCAGAAGCGGCCACTTGGGAATGGACTGTTTGTTCATATTCTCTCTATTCGAAGTTCATAAAACCGACTTTCCTGTAGACTTTCGCCATCATTTTGTTGACCCTGCGTTGCGCCGCCTGCGAGCCTTTTTTGAGAGCCGATTCTATCAGCGTTTTGTCGTCGGAAAATTGCTTGTATTTTTCGCGCACGGGGGCGAGCCCGTCGATTACCGCGTCGGCGACAGCCTTTTTGAATGCGCCGTATCCCTTGCCCGAAAATTCGTCCTCAATTTCGGCGTAGGTTTTCTTTGTAAATGCCGACATTATGCCCATGAGGTTGGAGATTCCCGCCTTGTTTTCGGGGTCGAATTTAACGGCGTCGCCGCTGTCTGTTACAGCCGACATTATTTTTTTGGAGAGCACGGAAGGCTCGTCGGTGATGTAGAGCGTGCCGCTCTGGTTGGGGTCTGACTTCGACATTTTCGAGTCCGGATTTTGCAGCGACATTATTCGCGCGCCCGTTTGCGGAATATACGGCTCGGGAAGTTTGAAAGTGGGCGAGTATGTGTTGTTGAATTTTTGCGCCAAGTCGCGCGTGAGTTCTATGTGCTGTTTTTGGTCTTCGCCCACGGGGACGAGGTCGGCATTGTAGATGAGAATATCCGCCGCCATAAGCACGGGGTAGAAAAGAAGTCCGCTGTTGAGGGCGTCTTTGTGCTTGCGCGCCTTGTCTTTGTATTGGGTCATTCTCTCGAGGCTGCCAATGGGGCATATGCAGCCCAAAATCCAAGTCAAATCGGCGTGTCCTTTTACGAGGCTTTGCAGAAAGAGGTTGCATTTTTCGGGGTCGAGCCCGCACGCCATATACTGGGCGGCGCAGTCGTAAACGTTGCGCCTGAGGTCGGCGGGGACGTATGGAATGGTGATTGCGTGCATATCGACTATTCCGAAGTAGCACTCGTAATCTTCAATCATTTTGCCCCAGTTTTTTATTGCGCCGAGGTAGTTTCCCAAATGCAGTTTGCCCGTAGGCTGCGCCGCCGTCATAACGACTTTTCTTTGTTCCGATGTGTTTTCCATTTTTTTGCGCAACACAATATCGCTTTATTTGCCCTCATTTCAATCTTTTTTTGCGATTTCACGCGTCGCGCGCGTTTTATTTCTTGTCTTGAAAGGACAATGGTTTTTTATGTTTTCGAAAAAATCGGTCGATTACTTCACGAATATGGACATTGCATGTATTTTTGACTGGGACGGAACTGTTGTAGATTCCGGACGAACCCACGAGTTCACTTGGCGCGAACTCGCCCGCAGACACGGCTTGGAACTGTTCCCGAACTTTTTCGAAAAGACGTTCGGCACGCGCAACTTGGACATCATCACCAAGATGCTCAACTGGACTGCCGACCCCCGCGAGGCTCAGGCGTTGTCCGACGAAAAGGAGCGGCTGTATCGGGAGATTGTCCTTGAGCGCGGCGTGCCGCAAATTTCGGGCATAGAAAATTTTCTGGCGGAGCTTAACCGCGCGGGCGTAAAATGCGCCGTCGGCTCTTCCACGCCGATGAAAAACTTGGACGTTACAGTTGAAAAGCTCGGCTTCGGCAAATATTTTCAGGCGTATGCCGCCTCCGAAGACGTTTCGCGCGGCAAGCCCGCCCCCGACGTTTTTCTGGTAGCTGCCGAAAAGTTGGGCGTTTCGCCCGCGAACTGTCTTGTTTTTGAAGATTCCGTCGCGGGGATAAAGGCGGGAGTTGCCGCTGGAATGAAAACGGCAGCCGTTTGCACGACCCACCCCGCCGATTTCTGGCTTGCAGCCCGCTCCGATTCCGCCACAAAAACGGACATAATCATAAACGACTTCACCGAGATTTCGCCCGATGCCGTGTCCGCGCTTTTCGGCGCAGGCAACTAATAGGCGGCTTAGGCAACAGAAAGAATATGGCAGAGGAAACATTCAAACTCCATTCAAAATACGCGCCGTCGGGCGACCAGCCCGAGGCTATCGCCGCGCTTACAAACAGCGTTCTCGACGGCAACAAATATTCCACGCTCGTGGGCGTTACGGGCTCGGGCAAGACGTTTACGATGGCGAACGTAATAGCCAATCTCAACCGCCCCGCGCTGATAATTTCGCACAACAAAACGCTTGCCGCGCAGCTCTACGCGGAGTTCAAGGAGTTTTTCCCCGAAAACGCCGTGGAATATTTCGTCAGCTACTACGACTATTACCAGCCCGAGGCCTACATTCCGCAGACCGACACCTACATAGAAAAAGACTCTTCCATAAACGACGAAATTGAAAAGCTGCGCATTTCGGCGGCGTCTTCGCTTGTGTCGCGCCGCGATGTAATAGTAATTGCGACGGTTTCGTGCATATACGGCTTGGGCTCGCCGGAAGACTTCAAAAAGCTGATGATTCCCCTGCGCAAAGGGCTTGAACTTTCGCGCGCCGATTTTGTGAAGTCGCTTGTTGACATTCACTACGAGCGCAACAACGCGGCTTTCGAGCGCGGGCTTTTCCGCGTGCGCGGCGACGTTGTCGACGTGTTTCCCGCGTATCTTGATACCGCGCTGCGCGTCGAGTTTTTCGGCGACGAAATAGACTCTCTCAAAAAAATCGACCCCCTCACGGGCGAAGTCCTCTCGCGGCTCGACAGGTTCGACCTGTATCCCGCAACGGGGTTCGTCACGCCGAAGGAGAAGATAGAGGCGGCAATTCCCGCAATCCGCAAAGAACTTGCCGAGCGCGTCGCGGAGCTTGAAAGCCAGAACAAGCTTCTCGAAGCCCAGCGCATAAAAATGCGCACCGAGCAGGATTTGGATTTGCTTGTCGAAACGGGTTTCTGCACGGGAATTGAAAACTATTCGCGCCATCTCGCGGGCAGGGAGGCGGGCTCGCGCCCGTGGTGTCTGCTCGACTTCTTCCCGAAAGACACGGTAGTTTTTCTCGACGAAAGCCACGTGACCTATCCGCAGATTCGCGGAATGTATCACGGCGACCTCTCGCGCAAGCAGAAGCTGATTGAATACGGCTTCCGCCTGCCCAGCGCGCTCGACAACCGCCCGCTTCGCCCCGAAGAGTTCGACGCGCTCACGGGGCAGACGGTTTTCGTCTCCGCAACCCCCGCGCCGTTCGAGCTTTCCGTAAGCGACGTTGTCGCCGAGCAGATAATCCGCCCCACGGGCTTGCTCGACCCCGAAATGATTGTCCGCCCCATCAAAGGGCAGGTTGAAGACTGCGCCGCCGAGATTGTTGCCGCCGCCAAAAACAAACAGCGCGTTTTCGTGACAACGCTTACAAAGCGAATGAGCGAGGAAATTTCCGAATACCTGCGCGAGCAGGGCATACGCGTGGAGTATCTGCACTCCGACATCGACGCAATAGAGCGCGTCGAGATTTTGCGGCGTCTGCGCTTGGGCGAATTCGACGCCCTTGTGGGCGTGAACTTGTTGCGCGAGGGTTTGGACGCACCCGAGGTATCGCTTGTGTGCATTCTCGACGCCGACAAAGAGGGCTTTTTGCGCAGCGCAACAAGCATAATCCAGACGGCTGGGCGCGCCGCCCGCCACCTCGACGGCCGCGTAATTCTCTACGCCGACAACATCACGGGCTCTTTGCAGACGGCAATACAAACGTGCACGCGCCGCAGGGAAATCCAGATGAAATACAATCTGGAGCACAAAATAACGCCGCGGACGGTGTCGCGCCCGATTCAGCCCTCGCTTGTAAAGCGCGACGACAAACTCAAAAAGCTGGCTTCGAAATCGAAGTCGGAGCTTGCAAAAATCATAGAGGAAATGACCTCCGAAATGATGGCCGCCGCCGACAGGCTCGAATTCGAAAAAGCCGCCCTAATCCGCGACCAAATCAGAATGTTGCGAAAAAAATAATTGAAAAAAAAATCCCTTCTGCTACCCCCTAAATCTATGCGCAAGTTTATTTGTATACTTCTCGCGGTCTGTCTGCAGCAGGCGTTCGCGTTCGACCTGCAAGACACAATCAAAAAGGCGAACTCGGGCGACCCCGACGCCCAATACGCACTCGGCGAATTCTACGTCGGCGGCGGCTCGGGCAAATTCGTCCCCAACTACGAACTGGGCATACGCTACTGGAGGCTCGCATGCAAAAACGGCTCGGCGAAGGCGTTCACGGCAATGGGCATGCTGCTGTATTCGGGCGAGGGAATGCAGCGCAACATTCCCGCCGCCGTGGAGTTTTGGACTGAGGGCGCAAAGCGCGGCGACGCCACTGCGCAGTATTTGCTCGGCAACGCCTACTGCAAGGGAATAGCCGTTCTCCCGGATATGCCCACCGCCGCTTTCTGGTGGACGAAATCGGCCCAGCAGGGCAATATGCGCGCACAGAACAATCTGGCTTTTGCGTATGCCAAGGGCGAAGGCGTTGCAAGGCGCGACCCAAAAAAGGCTTTCGAGCTGTGGAAGGCATCGGCGGAGCAGGGGCACGACATCGCGCAGGTATATCTTGCCCTGTGTTATTTTACGGGCGACGGAGTCAAGGCAGACCCCAAAAAGGCGGTTGCAATTTGGCACAACGCCGCCGAGATAAAAAACAACGCGGAGGCTCTCTACTATCTCGGCATTGCGTCGGCGGCGGGCAAGGGAACGCCCAAGGACATTCAAAAGGCGTTCGGCTACTTCTCTACGGCGGCGGCGCGTGGGCACAAGCAGGCGGCGTCGGAAGTCGAAAAAATGCGCCTCAATTTCGGCGACAACATTCTGCTTCAACAGCCCGTTGAGCAGAAAACTCCGCAAAAATAGGCGCGGAAAAATCTTGATTTTTCAACCGTTAAGTATTGCAATAATTCCATGAAATTCAATTTACCCGAAAAACCCCTTATGAGCGTTGAAGGGCTTCCCTTCAAAAAGGTTTCAACAGGCAAAGTCAGAGAAAATTTCGACTTGGGCGACGAGCTTTTGATTGTCGCTACCGACAGAATCTCGGCTTTCGATTTCATCATGCCCAACGGCGTCCCCGGCAAGGGCGTTTTGCTCACGCAAATCAGCCTTTGGTGGTTCAAAATGGCGGCGCAGATTATGCCCACGCACCTCGTCGAAAACCACGACGCACGCATTCGCGAATTGCTCAAGGACAGACCCGAGCTTGTGGAACGCTCGATGATTGTCAAAAAGCTCAAGCCCATGCCCATTGAGGCAATCGCGCGCGGCTATTTGGCGGGCAGCGGCTGGAAGGAATACAAGCAGACGGGCAAGCTGTTCGAATTTGTCCTCCCCGAGGGAATGAAGGAGTCGCAGAAGCTCCCCGAACCGCTCTTCACCCCCACGACAAAGGCGGCGGAAGGGCACGATATGCCCATAACAAACGCCGAATGTGCAAAGATTTTGGGCGACGATCTTTTCAACCAGATAAAGTCTGCAAGTTTGAAGCTCTACGAGATGGGCGCGAAAAAGGCGTCGGAATGCGGAATTATTTTGGCCGACACGAAGTTCGAATTCGGAACCGACGCGTCGGGCAAGGTATATCTCATCGACGAGGTTTTGACTCCCGATTCTTCCCGCTACTGGCCTGCCGACAAGTATGAGGTGGGGCGTTCGCAACCCTCCTACGACAAGCAGTATGTTCGCGACTGGCTCGAGGCTTCGGGCTGGAACAAGCAGGCGCCCGCGCCCGTCCTCCCCGACGAGGTTGTAAAGAACACGATTAAGTGTTATTCGGAGGCGTTGTCCAAGCTTATGCAATAAGAACGCGTGAAACGCAGCTTTATGCTGCGTTTCACTGTTTGTTGTTGCTTGGTCACGTAGGTTAACTACGCTCCCTTCGCAACAAAAACGTGAAGCCTTGCCTAAAACTACGTTTGATGCGTTCTTAAAGTTTATTGACTTTAACCAATAAGTAAAGGCGGATTGGCTTCTGCCAATAGCCGCCGCTTTAGGAATTATAAAAAAGTTTCAAAAAAGAATTTGCAGTGGGGCAGTAGGTCTACTACAGCCGCCACCGCAAATTTTTTTTTGAAGCCTCGCCTGAAGCTCAATTTGACGCGTTCTTGGAATAGTGAGGACGCGTTCTTAATGGCGTAAAGGTTTTTAAAGTTGCACTACTTTAATCAAAAAGCAAAGGCACATCGGCTGAGCCGATTGCCGCCCCTTTAGGAAACGTAAAAAACGCCTTTTCTATTTATATTCGCATTGGCTACGCCAATAGCTAATTATTCTAAACTGAAACTTTAACTAAAAGACAAAGCGGAATTGGCTACGCCAATCCGCGCCGCTTTAAGTTAAAAAAGCGCGAGGCTCGAGGCAGGATTTGCGTTTGTGAGTGGTGGGATAGTGCTTGAGCACAGACCACCCGAACAAACCAAATGATGCCCGAGAGCGTTTCTTTCGGCGGTTTTTAATAATTAAAGGAGATTGAACAAAGTTCAATCTCCACTACTTTTTTAATCAAAAACAGCCGCCGAAAGAAACGCGCCCTCGCGCTTTTTAGAAGGAGAGGGGGGCGAATGGGGTAAGCCCCGCGCCGTCGTTTTGCGGGAAAAATTCGTCGAATGTGCGGCGGCTCCAGCCCTTGGGCTTTTGCGTTATGTTCGCCTTTTTGCCGAACAGCCTGCCTATTGAAGTGTAGCGGACAAGCTTTACCTTAGCCGTTTTCCCCCTAAGTTCCTGCGGTATCTCCCAAGAGAACGGGGCAAAAAGCTTTGCGCCAAAACTTTTGCCGTCTATGAAAAGCTCGCACGCTAAGTGGTCGGTGTCGAAAGAAATCGACGTCACACTTTGGGGAATTTTCACCTCGGCACTTTGGGCGATTTTGCCGACATAGCCGTTCAAGCCCTTGCCGTCGCGCGCGTAGGGGCGCAGAATGCCGTCGGATTCCGAAAAGTTGCCCGCAAGCAAAACCGAGGGCAAATAGGCGTAGTCAACCGCGTTGTTTTTCAGCTTCAAAACGTGCTTGCCCGCGGAAAGATTGACGTCGGCTTGCTTGTAGAGCGTGGAAAGCCCGAGAATTGCGCCGTCATACGGGGCGTTGCAAACAAGAGGATTGCCGTCAAGCTCAAGCTCGGGCGCGTCGCCGTAGTTGCGGACAACCGCCGTTATCGTCATCGGTTTTTCGAGACGGAAAGCGAAAGAATTTGAGTTCTTGAAAGTCGGGCGAATCGTGTTCTTTTCGGAAATTTCCACGCTCCAGTTCGGCTGGGGCGCGGGCTGCGGTTGATTAAACAACTGCGGAACTTCGTCCTTTTCGAGCGCGACAACGCCCTTTTCGAAAATCGTGAACGGATATTTTTTGCCGTTTTTTGTCAAAATCAAATTGCGCTTATTGTCGGTGAAATTTACAATTATAAGCGAGCCGTCCTTGTATGGCCGCACGAAAATTTCGTCGGCAAGAACGCCGTTTTGCTCCGTTACGGTGGGGCGGTCGGGCGACTGTTTCGCAAACGCGGCAACTGCCTGCGCGAAAGAGCGGAAGCCCACGGGCAGACCGTTTTCCGACTTCAGCACGAACTTGGTGTCGGGCTTGTCTTCGGGGGAAATGAGCTTCCACGAAAGCTGGGCTTTGTTCAGCAGAATGAGAATGTCGTTGATGTCCGAAACGCCGTATGGATAGACAACCGAAACGAGATTTTCGCGCTCTTTTGACGCAAACCGCGCCGCCTTTTTGGCGTCGGCTTCAAAGGCGGAAAAAACTTCGAACCACGGCTGCGATGCCGAGAACGAGCTTATCCAGCCCGTGAACGCGTCTTCGTGGTGGGGGTCTTTGGAGATTTTCACGCGCAAGTCGGTTTGCGTGATTGCCAGCAGATACCTGTTGACGCCGAACGCCGACGCCAGCCAAATTTGGCGGCGCGCTCTGGAAAGGGGCATATCGCAGGGACCGAGGGCGAAAAATTCCGCCATGCCGCCGCGCCCGTTTTTAGAAGTGGCGTATTCGCTGCTGCCGAAAGTCAGCCACTCGAAATTGAGGAAATTTTCGTGCGTTCTTATTTCGTCGATTGCGGGGAAGGTCAGGGCGGAGAGGGCGGAGAGAATGTAGCCGCTCGACTTCGACGATTCCGACGAAATGTGCTCGCTAAGCAGGTGCCCCGTCGCCAAAATGCCGTGCTTTTTGCACCAGTCGGCGATTTTTCCCGTGTAGCATTTTGCGAAACGCTCGCCGAGAATTTTAGAGAGCGGCGCGCGGTATGGCTCGGAGTTCGTGCGGATTCCCGCGATTATGTCGGCGCGCAAATCGCCGCCCGTGAGCTTGCGGTAGTCGGCTTCAAGCCCGTCGTAGTAGGAAATCGTGCGGAGGTATTTTTTGTCTTTGACGAAGTATCCGATAGACGGTTCGTCGGTGAAAATCCCCTTGATTAGCCCGCCGAAATCGTCCTTGAGCAGCTTGTAGTAGTTTTCGTGTGTGAGGTTGATGAAACAATCGACGGGGGCGTCGTTGAGCAGGTCGGGCATTTGCGGGTTTTTCACAATTTCAAACCCGTAGCCGCCGTCGGGCTTTGCCACAACCGACATCTGCGTGAGCGCGAAATCGGGGTTGATTTTCATTGTCTGCTTGTTCGCCGTTCCGCTCGGCCAGTTGAATTCGTCGTAGAGCCATACCGAGGAAAAGTTTTTCTCTTTCGCCTGATTGACGAGGAACTTCACGAAGTCGAACCACTCGTCAGTCATGTATTCGTATTCGCACCCGCTTCTGGGGTAGATTAGAAACTGCGTAATCCCCGCCTTCCGCACCTCCGCCAGATTCTTTGCTATGAACGACTTTTCGGGCTTGCCGTTTACCACGAACATCGCAACAAGCGGGTTTTCGTTTTCGTCGAGCTTCGGCAGCGAAGCTGTTGCCGAACTTGCCGCCAACATTGCTGCCGCGGTAATCGCCGTAATTTTCAAAAATTCCATTTCTCCCTTTCTTTGTTTTCAGACATTATACACAAAAATCCTGTTCTGTCATTTTTTTATTTTGGACAAATTTTTTTATTTCTAACTCTTTTAACTTTTCGAAAGCGGCGGCGATTGAGTAAAACTCAATACGCCTTTGTCCGCTAATTAAAGTTTTTTTAATTCAAAAAGCGGTACGGATTGAACTTTGTTTAATGCCGCTTTGTCCACTGATTAAAGAAAAAACTTTACTTTAATTAAGCGATAAAGGCACATCGGCAAAGCCGATTGCCGCCACTTTAGGAAACGTAAAAAATGCCCGAGAGCGTTTGCTTTTTGATTTTAAAAACTTTAACCCCAAAGCAAAGGCGAATTGGCTTAGCCAATCGCCGCTACTTAGTAGGGAAAAACGTCTTTTCTATTTGTATGCACATTGGTTTCACCAATGACTTGATTCTTTTAAGCTTTACTTCAACAAGAGAATAAAGCGGAATTGAATTTCATTCAATCCGCGCCACTTTAAGTTAAAAAGCGCGAGGCTCGAGGCAGGATTCGTATTTTATGAGGCGTAGCGGGCTTAACGCCCGTGAGTCCGAAATAAAATCGAATGATGCCCGAGAGCGTTTGCTTATGAAAATTTTTTTTATTTCCTTTTTCGCTTAATAAAAAATTTTCATTTTCATAAGCAAACGCGCCCTCACGCTTTTTTTTTACAAAGTGTTGCCGCGGACAAGAAACGTCGGGACAGTTTCGTTGCGTGTTTCGTCCCAGTCGAGAATCTGGGCGGCAACGCGCTTGCCTAAGTCGAAGAAGTCGATTGAAATGGTGGTGATTCCGCCGTAGACGATGTGCTTGAAAGGAATGTCGTTGTAGCTGATTACGGCGTAGTCGGAGCGGATTTTAAGCCCGAGCTCGTCGGAACGCTTGATGACCGTTACGAGGTCGTCGTCGTTGAAGACAATCCAGATGGTCTTTCCGTGCACGTCGCTTTCGGAGACCGTGCGGCGTATTTCGCCGTTCAGACCGCGCTCGGTGCAGAATTTTTTGAAGGCGCGGGCGTGCTCTTCGGGCGCGCTGTTTAGAACCATTACAAGCTTGAAGCCCTTGTATTTTTCGATGTCGGGGGCAAGCTGGCGGAGAATTTTGAGGAAGTTTTCGTCGAAATTCTGAATGATTTTGGGGCAGTTCTTGTTGGGGAAATCAATGTCAATGTCAATTAGAAGCAGCTTCGATTGGTCGAAGTCCGCGAGGGCGTCGGCGCATTTTTTGTCGCGCAGGGGCATAACAACGTAGTAGTCGTATTTGCCCTTCGCGTCGGCGAGAGTTTTTGCGAAAGTGTCGGGGTTTTTGTAGTGCGAGAAAAACGACAGCTTCGCCTTGTCGCCTACGCCCGCCATAATTCCGCGCAGAGTTTCGACCTTGTGCGGAGTGCCGAAGTAGTTGAACATCAAAAAGACGTTTGGAATGTCGGTGTAGCGTTCGCAGATTGTGTAGAATGAGCGTCCGCGCTTCGAGCCGACAACACCCTTGCGCTTTAAAATGTTGTATGCCTGCCTGATGGTTTCGCGCGCAATAAGACAGGTGTCGGATACCTTGTGGATAGAGGGAATTGCCTCGCCGAGGGCGAAAACGCCCGCGTTTACGGCGTCGATAACCGTTTTTGCCACAATCTGCGGCTTGTTCATGTCCGACTTTTTCAGGTTTTCGGACAGTGTTTTCAGAAATTTTGCGTGCGAATCCATAATCTGCACCAAACTTAACAAAATTGGTATTCTTCGGTCAATAAAAAATGCCGCCTAAAAGCGGGCGTCAATGCTAAACAATACCGATTTTTTGCTTGACTCAGCCGCCGCGTTCGGGAGAATGTCTTTTATGAAGAGGATACTGGTTTTCGCCGCCCTTGCCGCGGCTTTTTGTGCCGATGTTTTCGCGCATACGGCGAGCGTAGTTTTTAAGCTGCCAAACGGCGATGTTGCCGTTACAAAAGAATTGGCGGAAAATTCCGACGGAACGTTCCGCTTTGTTCTTCCGAAGGGCGAAGTTCCCGCGGGCGCACTTTCTGCCGACGTGAAGTTCGACTTCGCCAACGCAATCAAGGGCGACGACGGCTATTTCATTATGGCGGACGGCAGACTGGGGTATTTCAAGCTCGACAAAGGAATACTTGAGGAGAAGCGCAACCCGATGCCGATTTTCGGAATGAGGAAAGCCGACACCGCGTTTGTTGCAATAGTCAAGACTTTCAAATACGATTTCGCAACAGTCGTGGAGGCGAGCGGCGGCGTCTATCAAGTTTTTCCGCGTTTCGATTTCACCGAAATGCTTGGCGGCAAGCCCGACAAAGACTTGGTAATTGATGTCGAGTTTTTCAAGGGCAAAAAGGCGCATTACAGTTCAATGGCGCGCGCCTACCGCAAATACCAGCTCGGGCGCGGCGAAGTTGTTCCGCTGAAAGAGCGCGTAAAAAACCGCCCCGAGCTTGCATACGCAGCCGAGAGCGTCTACGTGCGCTTCCTTATGGCGCAAAAGCCCCGCAACCAAAAGGGGTTCGAGCACCAGACTCCTCAACACGAACCCCCGCTGCGCGTTTTCCTGACGTTCGACGACGTTTCGAAAAAAATCGACGAATTCTACGCCGCGGGCATTAAAAAACTCGACTTCTGCCTTGTCGGCTGGAACGACGGCGGAATGGACGGGCGTTTCCCGACGCTGTTCCCGCCCGAACAGAAACTCGGCGGAGAGTCGGCAATGAAAGAGACGGTTGCAAACGCCCAGCAAAAGGGCTACCAGATTGTCGCCCACGTCTGCAACGATGACTTCTACACAATCTCCAAACGCTTCAATCTTTCGGATATTGCAACAAACAAAAACGGCAAGCCCACCACGGGGCGGCAGATTCAAAGCGGCGGAATTGCCTACAAGCCCTGCTACAAACAAGTCTTCGAAAAATACGTAGCCGCCGATTTGGACGGACTGAAAGACTTGGGTATACGCGGACTCCACCATATCGACGTAACTTCCTGCATTACTCCGCGCCCGTGCTTCAATCCCGCGCATCCGTGCTCGCGCGACGACACTGCGGAGTATATGAATAAAATCGGGCTGCTTGCGCGCGAAAAAATCGGCGGCTTCGCTTCGGAAGGCCCGTGCGACCAAGTTGCCAATTCGCTCGACTACGCGCTCTACGTTTCGGCATATCCGCTTTACCTCGGCAAAAAACGCCCGATGATGGACAAAATAGTTCCGCTTTGGCAGATTGCCTACCACGGGATAATCTTGAGCAACCCATTCTACTCCACGCTCGACCCGTTTATTATCGACAGCGGGCGTGCGGAAAAATGCAAAGTCCACGGCGATGTCCGCGAACGCTGGCTGAAGATTGTGGAATTCGGCGGGCGTCCGTGTTTTTACATGCGCGAATACAACGATATTTCGCCCGTGAAAACGGCTGCCGAAGAATACGCAAAGGTTTCGCACCTGCAATACGAGTTCATCAATTTCCACGGCGAGATTGCCCCCGATGTCTTCATTACAAAATACTCCGACGGCAGCGCAACGGTCTGCAACTATACCGACAAGCCTTTCGACTACAAAGGCAAAACGGTAGAGCCGCTCGATTACATAATTGTCAAAAAACAGAAAAAACAAAAATAGACAGAATATGAAAAAATACGCATTTTTAACGATGTCGGCATTTGCGGCGTGCGCGTTTGCCGCCGATGTCGATATCGCCTCATTCAAAAATCCGCTCGTTACCGAGGAACTGCAGAAGGCTATCGACTCCTGCTCGGCTTCGGGCGGCGGCATTGTGCGCCTGCCTTCGACGGGTGAAACGTATATGTGCGGAACAGTCCGCCTGAAGGACGGCGTCCGCCTGTTCATTCCGCCCTCGACAACGCTTAAAGCCGACGAAAAAACCGCAGTCAAGCACTTCATTTTTGCGGAGGGCGCAAAGAACGTGGGCGTGTTCGGCGGCGGCACGATAGACGGCAACGGCTCGGCATACGGATTCGTGCCCAACAGCAAAGCCCCGCGCAACCCCAACCGCGGACATATGCTGCAGTTCGACCTCTGCGAAAACGTCGGCATTTACGACATCACCGTGCAAAACGGCTCGTCGTGGTCGATACACCTGTTCAAGAACGACACCGTCCAGATACGCGGCGTCCGCATAAAAAGCCAGACAAACCACAACAACGACGGAATCGACATTCAGTCGAAAAACGTGACCATTTCCGATTGCGTAATAGACTGCGGCGACGACGCCATTGTCTTCAAAAACCACGACCGCGACTACACCGTTGAGAACGTCGCAATCACGAACTGCGTGCTCGCTACAAACTGCAATTTCATAAAAATCGGAACGGCGTCATACGGCGGCTTCAAAAACATAACCGTTTCCAACTGCGTGCTAAAGCGCGCATATAAAAACATAGTATTTAATTGGGCGGGGTGGCTGAAATGGGCGCATATTGATTCGCCCATACTCGGCATTTCGGGAATTGCGCTCGAGTGCGTCGACGGCGGCTGGGTTGACCAAGTTGCAATTTCCAACATTTCAATGACGGGCGTGCAGACGCCGATTTTCATTCGCGTAGCCGACCGCAAACGCTTTGTGGAGTCGGAATCGCTCTCGCACCAAAAGAGGGCGGAGATGGGCGACAATCAAAAAAGCCGAATGAAAAACGTAGTTATAAGCTCGGTTGTTGCCACTGCGGAAAGCACGATAACAAATTCGATAACCGCCGCCGAGGGGTGCTCGCTCAAAAACATAACATTGCGCGACGTGTTCCTGCTGCAAAAGGCTTCGCCCGACGCGGAGGAATCGAAAAAGGCGTTGTCAAAACCGGTGCGCGACGCCGCAAATACGTATCCCGAAAACCGCATTTTCGGCGTGATTCCCGCATACGGAATGTATGTTAAAAACGCCGACAACATAACGTTCGACAATCTCCAAATGTGCTACTACGGCGCGGAAGAAATCCGCCCCGCGTTTCTCCTTCAGGACACGCGCAACGTCAGAATCATAAACAGCATTTGGCAGAAGCCCAAGGGCGACCAACCCTCGATTCTTGTGCGCGGCGGCGAACAGCCCGTTTTGACAAACTGCACCGAACGCGCCGACAGTTTCCTGCAATAGCTCTCGGAGCAGGGGAAGCCTGCGGCTTGCGGGGCGGGGTTTCGCAGTGTTGCAACAGACGCACGCACGCAGGCTACGGAAACGGCAAAAGGCGGTCAAAAGACCGCCTTTTGTGTAAAGGAAACACCCCGCTGCAGAGTCGAACTGCACTTTAAAGGTTGAGAACCTTTCGTCCTAACCGATAGACGACCGGGGCAGGTATAAATTATTATGAGCTTATCTTGATTTTTTTTGCCGCTTTGGCAAACACTTTTTTCGATTTTTTTTGCCGCCCGCGCGCGGGTTCGGCAAATGCACAAAAAAACGGACACGCTTTCGGGGCGCGTCCGTTTTTGCGGGGCAATCCGCTATTTTTCCGAAGCCGCTATAAGCTCGGCAATCTGAACTGCGTTGAGAGCCGCGCCTTTCCAGAGCTGGTCTCCCGCCACCCAGAACGAAAGCCCGTTTTCGAAAACGAGGTCTTTTCTTATTCTGCCCACGCCGCATTTTTCCTTGCGCTGGTAGAACAGGGGCATCGGGTATTTCTTGTTTGCAACGTCGTCGCAAAGTTCCGCTCCTGGGAAAGCCGCAATCACCTCGCGGGCGCGTTCCACCGATACCGGCTTTTCGAATTCCGCGTTTATTGCCACGCTGTGCGCGCGCATAACGGGGACGCGCACGCATGTTGTCGAGTTGAGAACATGCGGGGCTTCCAGAATTTTGCGCGTTTCGTTGAGCATTTTAAGCTCCTCTTTCGTGTAGCCGTTGTCTTGGAAAACATCGACATGCGGCAAAACGTTGAACGCAATCTGATACGGATAAACTTCGACCTTGGGCTGTTCGCCCGACGCGTATGCCTTGACTTGGTTTTCAAGCTCCTGCATTGCCGCAACGCCCGTGCCCGAAACGGCTTGGTATGTGGCGGCGAAAAACCTCTTCAGCCCGAATTCCCTGTGCAGCGGGCAGAGAGCCATAAGCGAGATTGCCGTCGTGCAGTTGGGGTTTGCAATTATGTTTTTGTGCCCTTTGAGCGCGTGCGGATTGACTTCGGGAACGATAAGCGGAACGTCGGGCTCCATTCTGAACGCCGAGCTGTTGTCGATTGCAATGCAGCCGCGCTTTGCGGCCTCGGGAACGAACATTTTTGAGGGCGTGCCGCCCGCCGAGAAAATCGCTATGTCAAGCTCGTCGAAGCATTCGGGGGTTGTTTCCTTCACCGTGTAAGTTTTGCCCGCGTGCTGAATTTGCTTGCCAGCCGAACGCGATGATGCAAGAAGTGTTAATGATTGCATCGGGAAATTTCTGGAGACCAAAAGCTCCAAAAGCTCTTGCCCTACCGCGCCCGTTGCGCCTACTATGCCTACTCTGTATTTTCTGCTCATATATGTCGGAATTTTATAATAAATTTATCGCCAAATGTAATGGCCTAAATGTCGCGCCAAGTCAACATCTTCTTTTTGTCTCGATAAAAAGCCAGCGGCTTTATCTGCTCGAAGGCTCGCGCGAGGTAAAAACATACGTCGTTTCCACTTCCCGCGCCGCGCCAAGCTGCGTGGAAAACTCGCTCGGCACGCCCACGGGGCTTCACAGAATCGACGGAAAAATCGGCGCGGGCGAACCGCTCGAAACCGTCTTCCGCGCCCGCAAGCCCTGCGGACTTGTTTCCGCCCAATCGCCCGAAGAGCGCGCAAAGAACCTAATCACAACGCGCATAATGCGCCTGCGCGGGCTTGAAGAGGGCGTAAACAGCGGCGGAAATGTCGATACCTACAGTCGCTACGTCTACATTCACGGAACGAATCAGGAGGACAGGCTCGGCACGCCCAACAGCCACGGCTGTGTTCTGCTTTCCAACAGCGACGTAGCCGAACTTTTTGATGTTGTCAACGACGGCTCGCTTGTTCTAATATCGGAGGAGTAAAATATGCAAAGCATTCTGATAGTTGACGACGAAAAAAACACGCGCGACGGCCTCTGCAAAGCCCTCTGCGACGAATTCGACGTTTTCGCCGCCTCCAACGCCGACGAGGCAATCAGAATGCTCGACGCCGAAAATTTCGACGCCGTTATCACCGACCTTAAGATGTCGGGAAAGACGGGAATGTCGGTAATCGACAAGGCAATTTCCGTGGAGCACCGCCCCGTGTGCATAATGCTCACCGCCTACGCGAATGTCGAAATGGCGGTCGAGGCAATGAAGCGCGGCGCGGACGACTTCATCTCCAAGCCCGTAGACATAGACCGCTTGGAGAATTCGCTTGAAACTCTTCTTGCAAAGCGCGAACGCCAAAAGGCGGAGCGTCTGGAGAAAAACAGCGAGCATATCCGCGACCTGCGCGAGCGCAAAATAGAAACAGCCGCCGCCGATATTTCAACCTCCAACTACGAGTCGGGCGCGATTATCGCCGAAAGCGCGGTTATGCGCGCGGTAATAAAAACCGCCGAAACCGCCGCAAAGAGCAGGGCTACGGTTCTCATCACGGGCGAGACGGGAACGGGCAAGGAACTTGTCGCGCGGCTGATTCACTCGATGTCGCCGCGCAGGGAGAACGTTTTCCTGCCCGTGCACTGCGCCGCCATTCCCGACAACCTTCTTGAAAGCGAGCTTTTCGGCTACGAAAAGGGCGCGTTTACGGGGGCTATCCAGCGCAGAATAGGGCGTTTCGAGGCCGCCGACAAGGGCACTATCTTTCTCGACGAAATAGGCGAAATTGACGCCGCAACGCAGGTGAAACTTTTGCGCTTTTTGGAATCGCGCACCTTCGAGCGAATCGGCAGCAACACTCCCATTTCGGTCGATGTGCGCATTGTCTGCGCCACAAACAGAAACCTGCGCGAAATGGCGGAGCGCGGCGACTTCAGGGAAGACCTTTATTACCGCCTCAACGTAGTGGAAATCAAAATGCCGCCCCTGCGCGACCACCCCGAAGACATTCCGCCGATGGTGGAGGCGTATACAAACTTTTTCGCAAAGGAAAACAACCTTGCACCGGTCTCCGTTTCGCGCGCGGCAATGGACGCGCTTTTGGCTTACAAGTGGGCGGGCAACGTCCGTGAGCTGAGGAATTTTTGCGAAAATATGGCGGTTATGCACGCGGGCGAAAGCATCACGCCCGAGCTGCTCGACCCGAAATTTTTCGAACCCGCGCGCGTTGATTCTGCGCACCCCGAGACCCCTCAAACACAGGCTTCGCCCGCGTCCGCGCCGAAGCAAGTCAGGAATTTTTCCGCCAAGGAAAACGAGTTCGAGCTAATCCGCGAAGCCATCGCCGCCTCCGACGGCAACAAGACAAAAGCCGCCGAAAAGCTCGGCATAAGCCGCCGCACCCTCCACCGCAAACTGCGCGAGATGGACGGGGAAAAATAGAAACGCAACGCCAGTGGGGAAGCTAAAAAACATTCTCAAGGTTGCGTTCGCCACGGTGGGCTCGCGCGTGCTCGGGCTTGTGCGCGACTCTTTCAGTATGGCGTATATGGGCATAGGCGCGGTAAGCAGCGCGTATACGTTCGCGTTCACGCTGCCTAATTTGTTCAGGCGGCTCTTGGGCGAAGGCGCGCTCTCGGGGGCTATAATGCCCGTGTTTGTCCACACTTCCAACCAAGACGGACTTGAAAAGGCGTTCAGTTTTTTGAACAAAATAACCACGCGCGCGCTGGTGTGGATTCTGTGCATTGTGGCGGTTGCGGCGGTCGTTTCGCTCGCGGCGATGTGCTATTTCGACGAATCGCAGACGCGGTATTTTCTGGGCGCGAAATATTCGCTTGTGCTGTTCCCGTATCTGTTTTTCGTGTGTCTGGCGGCGGTGTTTTCGTCGGTGCTGAACGCGCTCGGCTCTTTCGGCGTGCCGTCGATTACGCCTATGTTTTTGAATTGCTGCATAATTGCCGCGCTGTTTTGCGGGGTGGGAATTTTCGGCGCGGCCGACGTTGAAAACATCGCGCTTTGTATGTGTTTCGGCTGGCTTGCGGGCGGAGTGGTGCAGTTGGGGCTGCCCGCGGCGTTCCTGATGAAAAAGGGCTGGCGGTTCAGGTTCGATATGTCCTATTCGCCGCAGGTGGGGGAGTTATACGCGCTGTTTCTGCCGGCACTCGTCGGCGCGGCGGTCGTGCAGCTGAACATATTCGTCTCGAAACTGCTTGCGTTTAATATTGACGATTCCGCCACGCCCGCGCTCTACGTTTCAAGCAGAATTTTGGAGTTCCCGCTGGGCGTGTTCACTGTGGCGATTGCAACCGTCTACTTTCCGCGCCTTTCGAAGCTCGCCGCCCAAAAGCTCTCCGCCGACTTCAAGCGCGAATACGCCGACGGGCTTGTTGCGACAATGGCGATTGCCCTCCCCGCAACTTTCGGCATTGCCGCGCTTTCTAAGGAGATTTTGCAGATGCTTTTTATGTGGGGGCTTTTCGATATGAAAGACATCGACATTTGCGTGCCCGTTTTGCTGGTGTCGGTGGCGGGGCTTCCGTTTTTCGCGTGGACATCATACGCAACGCGCGGATTCCATTCCAACAAAGACACAAAAACGCCCGTGCGGATTTCGTATGTGTCGATAGCCGTAAATTTGGTGCTGTCGGTCGCGCTGATGTTCCCGTTCCGTGCGGCTGGGCTTGCGGGGGCGAACGTGGCGGCGGCGGTGTTTTCGTCGGCGGCACTGCACTTCGCGCTGAAAAAGAAGGTCGGCACCGAGCGCGTTTCGGGCGATATGGCAAAGATTGCCGCGGCCTCGGTTCTGATGGCGGCTGTGTGTGTTGCGCTGAAAGAGCTTGTTGTTCCGCAGTTGGGGCTTGACCCGAAAATGGGCGCGTTTGTCTCGTGCGTCGGGATTATTCCCGTAGCGGTTGCGGCGTATCTTGTTTTTCTGCGCCTGCTTAATTTTGAACGGCTCTCGCAGCTTAAACGGCTCATAAAAAAATGAAACAAATGACCTCCAGAGAACTTTTCAACGCCGTCGCGCGCGGGGAAGAAACACCGCGTCCGCCGTTTTGGCTGATGCGTCAGGCGGGGCGTTTCCTGCCCGAATACAGGGAGCTTAAGAAAACGCGCTCTTTCGTGCAGATAACCCAGACTCCTGAACTCGCCGCCGAAGCCACTTTGCAGCCAATACGCCGCTTCGGTTTCGACTGTGCCATAATTTTTTCCGACATACTCGTTGTGGCGGAGGCTCTCGGGTTCGGCTACTCCTTCAAGGAGCGCGGCGGAATAATGCTTGAAAAAACGGTTTCGGGCGAACGCGACATCGCCGAAATAGAGGCGCGTTCAGCCGACGTTTCGGAGCGTCTTCAATATGTGGCGCAGGCGTTGCGCATTGTCCGCGCCGAGATTCCCGATACCGCGCTTTACGGCTTCTGCGGCGCGCCGTGGACTTTGGCGTGCTATATGCTGCAGGGCGAAAACGCCGACGGCTTCCCGAAGCTGCTTGAATTTGCGCGCGGGCGTCCCGATTTGTTCGAACGCCTCATGGGCGCGCTTGCGCGGGCGTCGGCGCAATACGCAAAAATGCAGCTTGCCGAGGGAATCGACGCCTTTCAGGTTTTCGACTCCCACGCGGGACTCACTGCCGAGGGCGAGTATTGGCGGCTTTCGGGGCGGTGGATTGCCGAAATTGCGGCGGCGGTGAAGGGTTCTGCGGCGGCGGTCGTTTTTGCAAACTCCATGTCCTCGCGCTTTGCGGAAGTCGCGCCCGTCAATGCCGACTTCTATTCGCTCGACGCTTCTGTGAAACTTTCGGAGATAGCCGAAAAATTCGGGGTGGGGGTGCAGGGGAATCTTCCCCCCGAGCTGCTTTCAAATGGCACTGCGGCGGAGGTTTCAGCCAAAACGGCGGAAATTGTGGCGGATATGCGCGGGCGCGGACGCCATATTTTCAACCTTGCCCACGGAATCCGCCCCGACGCAAAGCTTGAAAACGTCGAGGCAATGTGCCAAACTTTGAAATCAGTTTAGAATATGAAAAGCCTGAAAGAATTGATTGCAAAATACGCGTCGTCGGGGCCGCGCTACACGTCGTATCCGACGGCGTTGCATTTCAGCGACAAGGCCGACAAACGCGCCCTTGAAACGCTCGCCGTATCCGACGCACCCGTTTCGGCATACATTCACGTTCCGTTCTGCAAAAGCCTGTGCTACTTCTGCGGCTGCTCGTCAAGCGTGTGTTCCGACCTGCGCAAAATCGACGAGTATCTCGACACCGTTGCTGCGGAGCTTGAACTTTGGCGCGACTTCGGTATGCCAAAGCGGGAACTGCGCCAGCTGCACTTCGGCGGCGGCACGCCCAATTTGATGTCGCCCGAGCAGATTTTGCGCGCGGGCGAAATTGTCCGCAAGTATTTCGACGTTTCGCCCTCGGCGGAAATCTCGTGCGAGTTCGACCCGCGCACGCTCGACGAGCGGAAAATCGACGCCTTTTTCGAAATCGGGCTAAACCGCGCCTCGATGGGCATTCAGGACACCAACGCCGAAGTTCAGAAGGCGATAAACAGAATCCAGCCGCAGGAAACAAACAGGCGGTTTTTCGAATACCTCCGCGCGAAGGGCATTTCGGGAATCAACGCCGACATCATCTACGGGCTGCCCCTGCAGACGCCGCAGACGTTCGAAAACACCCTCCGCGACATCGCCGAACTCAACCCCGACAGAATCGCGCTTTTCGGCTATGCGCACGTTCCGTGGGTCAAGCCTTCGCAGAAGATTTTGGAGAAAAACCCGCTGCCGAACTCCGACGAAAAAGTCGCGCTTTTTATCCGCGCAATGGAGTTTTTCGAGGGCGCGGGCTACGAATACATAGGGCTTGACCACTTCGCAAAACCCTCCGACTCCCTCATTGCCGCGCGCAAAAACGGCACGCTGCACAGGAATTTTCAGGGATACAGCACACTTGCGGGGCTTGACACTTTCGCCGTCGGGCTTACCTCCATTTCCGACACCAAAACAAGCTACCGCCAGAATTTCAAGGATATGCAAACATACGCGCAAAGCGTCCGCGCGGGCGTGCTGCCAATCGAGCGCGGAATTGTCCTCAACGCCGACGACATTGTCCGCCGCGGCATAATTATGGACATTATGTGTTCGCTGAAAGTCGTTTTCAAAAATTACGGCGTGGATTTCAAAACCGAGTTTGCCGACGCCCTTGTGCGTTTGGAGCAGTTCCGCGAAGACGGTTTGGTTGAAATTTTCGACGACAGGTTCGAGGTTGCAGACGCGGGCAGGATTTTCCTGCGCAACATAGCAATGCTTTTCGATAACCGCCTGTCGAAGTCGCTTAAATACTCAAAAACGGTTTGATTTATGAGGCTTTTTCTAATGCGCCACGCGCACGCCAAAGACACTTTCCCCGACGAAGCGCGGGAATTGTCCGACTACGGCGTAGGGCAGATTCGCGCCCTTTCAAAAATGCTTTCGCCCGAGTTGTTCTCCTCAGTGGCGCAGGTTTGGCACAGCCCATACGCGCGCGCCAGACAGACGGCGGAGTTTTTTGCGGCAAAGATGGGAATTGACGTTCCGCTGATGGCGTCGGAGCGGCTCACGCCCGACGGCGTTCCCGAGCTTGCAGCGCGCGAAATTGCCTCTCTTGCGTGTTTCGACGCCGACCTGCTTGTTGTTGCGCACAACCCGTTCATCGAGGGGCTTGCGCGCGAGCTTCTGGGCGCGAAATCCGACGGCTACGTTGCGTTCGGCAAGGCGGCGTTGTCGTGCTGGACGCTTGTAGAGCACCCCGACGCGCACAACCGCTCGGGCGTGTGGTCGCTCGACTTCCTTATTTCGCCGAGCCTTACTTATACAGCTTAAACGGCGTGGGGTTTAGTCCCTTTATGTTCGGCATTATTTCCTCCTGCGGAACTTCGTTTCTGTTCCAGCCGCCGCCGAGTGCCGAAATCAGCTGCACGCACGCCCTGAAGCGGTCGCCGCGCAGCTGGATTTGCGTTCTTTCATTTTCCAAAGCCAAACGCTGGGCGTCGCTTACGGAGAAATAGTCAACAACGCCAAGCTCGTATTGCTTGAGCGTAAGTTCCTGAACTTTGAGCGACGCCTTTGTAACGTCGCTTCTTTTTTTGTATTCGCGCCCGAGATAGTTAATTCTTGCAAGGGCGTTTTCGACTTCGCCGAACGCCTGCAAAACAGCGTTTTTGTATTCCTCAACCGTCCTTTTGTGCTCCGCCAAAGCCACGCGTTTTTGCGCGCTGATTTTGCCCGCTTGGAAAACCGGAATGTAGACCTGCGGCGTAACGCCCCACGCAAGCGACCCCGCCTTGAGGACTTTTTCGATGTCGTTGGCCGTCCAATCAGTGTTGGCGGTTATGGAAATTGTCGGGTAGAAGCCCGCCTGCGCCACGCCTATTGCCGCGTTTGCCGCGCAAACCCTGCGTTCGGCTTCGGCAATGTCGGGGCGGCGTTCAAGCAGCTGCGACGGAACGGCGTCGGGCAGCTGCGGTGTTTTTTCGGCAAGCGGGGCATCGCCCATGATGAGGTTTGCGGGGGCAATGCCGACCAAAATCGAGAGCCTGTTTCTCGAAAGCGCAATCTGTCTTTCAAGCGAAGACAACTGCGCGGCGGCTTCGTATTCCTGCTGGAGGGCGCGCTGCAAGTCGAGTTCGTTTGCGTAGTCTAGCTTCACCCTGCGGCGCACGAGAGCCGTTTGCTGCTTGCGCACGTCGAGCGTGCGCGTGAGCAAATCGACTTCCGAAGAATACTGGCGAAGCGTGAAATACTCCTGCGCAACCTGCGTTTGCAGCGACAACATCAAATTGTTGTATGCGTAAAGCTCCGCCTCCGCGTCGGCGACGTCGGCTTCAATCATGCGCTGCACGCGCCCGAATAAGTCCAAGTCCCAAGTGTAGGAAAGCCCGAGGAGGTATCTGGTATAGTTGCTTGAGCCCGACAGGTTTTTTGAGCGGCCGTTGCGCGTGTATGAGGCGCGTCCGTCGGCGTGCGGGTAGAGTTCGGCGGCGTCAATCTGGACAGCTTCGCGCGCCTTTTCTATTTTGTAGAAGGCGGCGGAAAGGGTGGGGTTGTTGTCTTTGCAGAGCTGGAGGAGGTCGTTGAGAATGTCGTCTTCAAAGAGCGTCCACCAGTTGCCCTTGGGGAGCTTGTCGGCGGGGACTGCCTCTTTCCAGAGGGTTTCGTCGCGGTAGAAGTGCGACTCTCCCAGTTCGAAATTTGTGCTTTCAAGCGAGGGCGTTTCGTAGTCGGGGCCCACGGCGCACCCCGCGAACACTGCGGGGGCTAAAAAGCAGAATATTTTCCTCAAAATTCTCGTCATAACAGATTCGTTTTTTTTCACACAGTGTTTGCGAAAAATCAACCAAAGAATTTATTTTTGCAGAAAAAATCCCCTCTGCTTTTCCGAAATTTCCATGCCTACGCGCTCCATAACCGACATCATATCCTCCCACACGAGCCTCTTCATTTGGTTCGATGCGTATTGAAGCAAAAACGACGGGTGGTATGTGGGCATTAAATCGGTGTTTTCGAACGTGTGCCAAACTCCCCTGATTTTGCCCATTTTGCGCGCGGGGTCGAAACCGAGCAGCCCGCTTACGGCGGTCATTCCAAGCGCAACCACAACCTGCGGGCGCACTATTTCAATTTGCGCCTTGAGGTAGGGCAGGCAGTATGCCATTTCCGTCTCGGTGGGCGGGCGGTTGCCGCGCGGCGTTTCGGGACGCCAGTTCATTATGTTGCCGATGTAGACTTTTTCGCGCGAAAGCCCCATTGCGGCTATGATTTTTGTAAGCAGTTGCCCCGCCTTGCCCACAAACGGCTCGCCCTGCGTTTCTTCGTCGGCGCCGGGGGCTTCGCCGCAGAAGAATATTTTTGCGTCGAGGTTTCCCACGCCGAAGACGATTTGCTTGTTCGGGTGCAAATGCTCTTTGCAGACGGGGTCGGAAAGGACTTTTTCGCGGAGGAAATCCCACTGCTGTTGTTTTGTGCCTTGGGGCAGGGCAAACGGAGTGGGCGCGGGAATGGGGGCAATGCCCGCGACGTTTTGTTCGGCGATTTTTTTCGATACCACAATCTTCTTCTTTTGTTCCTGTTTTATGTCTTCAACCGCCTTTACGGCGTCGGCGGCGGAGGCGAATTCAACCGCCTTTACTTCGTCGAGGTCTGCGGCGTCGGCGGAGGCGAGCTTCCTGAGGATTTTCAGCGATTCGTCGGAGATGTCGATTTCCGTTTCGCCGTTTACAAGCCGCCGCCTGAGTTCGTCGCCGAGTGTTTCGAAAATTTCGCGCATACTATTGCTCCAACGCCTTTTGCAGTGTTTCCAAAATCTTTTCCGCCGAAGCCAGCCTGCCTTTGCCGTCGCACCCGCACGCAAGCGCACCGTCTTCGGGTTCGATAAATTCCGCGCCGTCGGATTTGAGCGTTGCAATGTTGCGCTGCACCGCCTTGTTAGAAAGCATATTGCAGTTCATTGCGGGGGCGATGAGCGTTTTTTTGGGGAACGCCAGATAGAGCGTGGAAAGAAAGTCGGAAGCAAGCCCGTTTGCGAAGTTGCCTATTGCGTTTGCGGTTGCGGGGGCTACAAGCAGAACGTCGCCCCACTCGGCGAGGGCTATGTGCTCGGGCTTCCAGTCGGCGACTTCCGCCCACATCGTGACCGCCACGGGGTTGCGCGAAAGCGTCTGGAACACGCGCGGCGAAACAAGTTTGCAGGCGTTTTCGGTCATTACAACGCGCACCTGCGCGCCCGCGCGCACCAGTGCCGAGACGATTTCGCACGCCTTGTAGGCGGCTATTGAGCTGCACACGCCCAACACGATCTTTTTGCCGATGAAGCCATTTTGTTTTTGCATAAAATTATTTTTACTTTTTCGGAAAAAAGTGCAAGCTGTTTTGTATGTCGGGTTTTAGGGCATATTACGAATTTTCGGCGTCCGACGGGAACTCAATAGAGCTTTCCGCCGACGAAAGCAGGCATTTGTGCGGCTCGCTGCGCGCCGCCGCGGGCGACGGCGTTGACGTTTTCGACCTCAAAGGCGACATCTACAGGGGCGTGATTGTTTCGGCAAGCCCCAAGCGCGCCGTAGTTCAAATACGCGAAAAAATTCCGCCCGAAAAACGCGCCGCCGACATCTATCTTTTGCAGTGCCTGCCCAAGGGCAAAACTTTCGACGACATTGTTCGGCGTTGCGTGGAGCTTGGCGCGGCGGGCGTGTATCCGCTTACTTCGCGTTTTTGCCAAGTAAAAATTGAGCCTTCCGAAGCGGAAAAAAAACGCGAAAAGTGGCTTGCACAGGTTGTGGAGGCGGTGAAGCAGTCGTCGAATTTTTCGGGCTTCGAAGTTTTTGCGCCGCGCCCGTTTTCCGATATGTTCGCCGCGCTCCCAAGTTTCGACCTCAAGCTTGTTGCAAGTTTGGAGGCCGACGCGCAGACAATTTCGGGCGCGTTTAAAACGCTTTCGTCCGCGCCCAAAAGCGTTGCGGTTTTAATCGGGCCCGAGGGCGATATGTCGGCGGAGGAATACGCCCGCGCGAAGTCGGCGGGGTTCGTCCCGATTACGCTGGGGCGGAACGTCCTTAAAAGCGATACCGCCGCGGTGAGCGCAATTTCGCGCGTTCAGGCGGCACTCGAGTTTATTTAGGCGGAACTTTTTGCGCGCGCGGGTGTCGAACATTCCCGTGGAAAAAATAAGAAAGTTTTGCGCGGTGCTTTTCGGCTGTCTCGCCGTGTTTTTCGCGTTGATTGCCGTGCGCAACCACTTCCACAGGGGCGGCTGTCTGGATTCCGCCGCAATGTTGCCGTGGAATGCCGAAACGCCCGCAAGGGCGGCGCAGGCGGGACGTCTTGTTTTCGTCCACACCGCCGATTTGTCGGAACTTTCACCCGAGTGCGTGCGCATTTTGAACAAAAAATATTCCGTTGCGCGGCTCGACAAAAACCTAAACCCCGCCGACTACGACGTTTTAAGCTACTTTCTGCGCCGAAAATTCGGGCGCGGCTCGCGCTTTGCGTGCGCGGTATTCACGCCCACGTTCAAGCCCGTCTACATTGCGTCGGATTTCGACGCGAAAAAAATCGCCGCAGTTCTCGAGATTTTCGCGCGCTCGTTCGACGCCGCTCCCGAAAAATTCAATTTGCGCGCCGAAATGGCGGGGCGCGATTTGACGCGCTCGGCGGTTTTCGGCGTGGCTGAAACGGATTCGTTCCCGTTTGCAAACGCGGCGTTTTCCTCTGAAAAAATAGCCGACGCATGTCCTACGGCACTGCTTACCGAAAACGCGCGCGTGCGCTTTGCCGTTGCCCGAAAAAGCGGGGCAATGCTCACGCGCATACGCGCCGCCGAGGCGTTTGCAACGCTCAAGCGGCAGTTCGCCAAGCGCACCGACGCCCGCAGCAGGCTCTACATAGCGCGCGCACTTGCCGACGCGGGCTTTGCAGTTTCGGCGAGGGCAGTGCCCGAGCTTGACTGCGCCGCCAAGGCGGCTTTGCAGGGCGGTTCGCAGGAACGCGCCGCCGACGCCGCGCTGAAACTTTCGGTTCTGTGCGGGGCGTATTCGGTGTTCGAAAACGCCCGGTATTTGCAGGGCGCGCGCGACATTGCCGCAAGGCTTGTCCGCATTGCCTCCGAACGGCGCGACATTCCCGCGGTTGTTGTTTCGGCATCGGGCGGGGACAGTGCGGTTGTGCCCAATTCGATTGCCTCCGCGCTTGATTTGTCGCTTATGGCGAACGCACTTTGCGACTACTTCGACATCGCGCGCGACGCCTCCGCGCTTTCCGCCGCGCGCTCTCTGCTTGCAAAACTTGATTCCGACTACCGCTTCGGCGGACTGTGGACAATAAATTCGGCGTTCTCTCCGACCGCGAGTTTTGCGAGGTTCGCCGTTCTCGACGATGCCGCCGACCCATCATACGTCGGCGAGGCAAAACAGGCTTTCGCGCGCGTGAACAGGCGTTCGGGCGTTCAGTCGGTCGGCGTTGCGGGTGGACGCGAAACGGCGTTGCTTCCCTTTGCGGGGTTCGGCGCGGCGGGCAGGGCGTCGTCTATGCTGGCGGAACTTGCACGGTAGGCGGGCAAACCGCCATTCGGCTACTTTTGCGCCGATTCGCACTACGCGAGGCGGCGGACAATGCGCTCGAAACGCGGAATTGAAACGGAAATTGTAGTGCCCTTGCCGCGCTTTGAATCGACGTCAATTTTGCCGTTGTGCGCGCGGACAATCCCCTGAATAATCATCATTCCAAGCCCGTGCCCGTTGGGTTTTGTTGTGAAATAGGGCTGAAAGAGGTTGGCTATTGCGCTTTCGTCCATTCCGCAGCCCGTGTCGGCAAAGGAGATTTTCACAAATTCGTCGTTGCTGGAGGCGGTGATTGTTATTGTGCCGCCGCCGTCCATTGCCTCCATTGCGTTGCGCAGAATGTTGAAATACATCTGCTTTAGCAGGTTTTCATCGGCGAAAACTTTGGGCAGGGCGTCGGCCGAAACCGACACTTTTATGCCTATGTCCGACAGCTCCTTTTCAAGCAGCCCGAGCGTTTCGGCAAGCGGCTTTATGGCGTCGCATTCGGTGGCGTTCGGGCGAATGGGGCGCAACGCCTTGAGGAAGTTTTCTATGATTGTGTCGAGCCGCTTGACTTCCGAGAGGCATATGCCGACCGACTCCAGCAGACTCTGCTTGTCTTCGTCGGAAATCGGTTTGTCTTTTGAAAGCTTGCGCCGCGCAACCTGCAGATGGATTGCCACTGAGTTGAGCGGGTTGCCCAGTTCGTGCGCAACGCCCGAGGCGAGATTGAGCACTGAGGAGATTTTTTCGCTCTCAATCTGCTCTCGTTCGGAAATTTTTTCCTGAGTGATGTCGTCTACAAGGATTGCGAATTTTTCGGCGTCGGCGTCATCGTCGTCGAAATTCATCACGCGCGCGGAAAGCGTCCGTTTTTCGGGGTAGCTTATTTCTATTTCCCTGCGCGCCGCAACGGACGTTTCCGAAACGGTCGAGACCGCCTCTTCGAGGTCGGGAATGTATTTGAAAACCGATTCGGGCGCGTCGGGGATTGAAAACATGCGCTTTGCGTAGGCGTTTGCAAAGTCAATCATTCCGAACTTGTCCACCACGAAAATGGCGGCGTTTATGGCGTTGAAAACCGACTCCGTTTTGCCGAGCTCACGCGCAAGGCGTCTGTTTTTGCGATACAAACTCCCGTAGGAATCGCCCCCCGAAAACTCCTTGCGCATTGCCATACAGAAACGCCCCCTACGTTTTAGGATTAGTCGAGCCTTATTGTGAGGCTGCGCCCGTGCGCGTCGAGAGACTCCATTTTCGAGAACGCCTCAACAACCGCGCGCGCCTTTTTGAGCGACTGCGCGTCGTATTTCACGAACGAGCTGCGGCGCATAAAGTCGACAACCTGCAATCCGCCCGAAAATCTGCCCGTGCGCCCCGTGGGGAGCGTGTGGCTCGGCCCCGCGGTGAAGTCGCCGAGAACCGTCGGGGTTTTGTCGCCCACCAAAACCGCGCCCGCCGTGGTGAATTTTCCGACGTGCTTTTCGGCGTCCTTGAACTGCAATTCCATATGCTCGGGGGCGACGAAGTTGGCGACGGCAACGGCGGCGTCGATGTTCGGAACAACCGCAACGTAGCAGCCGTCGGCTATGATTTTCATCAGCTTTTCGGCTCTGGAAAGCTTTGCGCTTTGCTTTTGAAGCTGCTTGCGCACTTCGGCAATGAGCTTTTGGGAGGTGCAAACAAGATAGATTTTCTCCCTGCCGCTGCCGTGCTCCGCCTGCGAGAGAAGGTCGCTTGCAACGTAGATGGGGTTCGCGGAGGCGTCGGCTACAATCATAACTTCGCTCGGGCCGGGGAGCAGGTCAACGCCCACTTCGCCGAAAAGTTCGCGCTTTGCCGCTATTACAAACGCGTTTCCGGGGCCGAAAAGCTTGTCGACCTTGCGGATTGTTTTAGTGCCCACGCCCATGGCGGCTATAGCCTGCGCGCCGCCTATTTTGTAGACTTCTGTTATGCCCAAAATGGAGAGGACTGTCAAAATGTTCGGGTTGATAGTGCCGTCTTTTGCGGGCGGAGTGCATACGCAGATTTCCTTGCAGCCCGCAATTTTTGCGAGCGTTGCAGTCATCACAACAGTCGAAACCAGCGGGGCTTGCCCCCCGGGAATGTAAAGCCCGACGCGCTCGATTGGGTAGAACATTTCGCCGACAGTCGCGCCCTGCGGATTTTTAGCGCGCCAGTTTTTGGGCTTTGATTTTGCGTTGAAAAACTTCACGCATTTTACGGCCTCTTTCATCATTTTTTTGTCGGCGGCGGGAACGAGCTTCAAGGCGGCGGCAAACTCGCTTTTGGAGACCGCGAAATTTTCGGGCTTGATTTTTACGCCGTCGAATTTTTCGGTTAATTCCGCAACCGCCGCGTCGCCTTTTTGGCGGACTTGCGCGATAACGTCGGCGGCAATTTTGCCAGTGTCAATGCCCGAAGCCGCCTGCGATGTTGCCTGCAACAGGTCTTGGAAAAACGTTTTGCTTTTGTAGTCTAAAATTTTCATCTTTTCTCTTTGTGTTTATTAACTGAACAAAGGGACTTTTTATCAAGCTTTTTTTGCTTTTTTGGAAAACAATCAATAGTTGAAGAGAAATAGTAAAGCGTAAAGAAACCGCACCACTTCCTTGATAAATAAAGTGTAAAAAGCGAAACTTTAACGAATACCCAAAACGGGACTTTAACAAATAGTCAAAGCGGAATTGGCTGCGCCAATCCGCGCCGCTTCCCAACACGTAAAAAAATCGCCGCCGTTTTCAAATATGTAAAAAACCAATCCGCGCCCCTTACCAACATGTAAAAAAACCGCCGCCGCTTACCAACATGTAAAAGAAGCGAATCTTTAACAAATAATCAAAGCGGAATTGGCTGCGCCAATCCGCGCCCCTTACGGATATTAAAAGAAACAAAACTTTAACAAATAGTCAAAGGCGGATTGCCAAAGGCAATCGCCGCCACTTACCAACATGTAAAAAGTTCGGATTGGACGGGAGCGCGCTTGTTGTCAATTAGCTCGGAAAAACGCTTCTGCCAGTCGGTGATTTTCTTGGTGTAGTATTCGGGAGAGTAGGGGGCGGTGTCGGCGTCGAAAAGCTCGAGCGGATAGGCACATTTCCAGTCGGGATTCTTTTTGCCGTCGAGCTTCCTGATGTAGTAAGAAACCTTGTCGCCCGCAGAGGGGATAGGCTTCATGAGAAGGGCAGCCTCCATCGATGCCCTGCGCCCCTTGCCCGTTGCGGCAATCTCCTTTTGGTAGAGGGAGGGAGACTTCGTGATGAATTCGCTTTTGGCAAGCTCCGATACAGGCATTTCGCCCGATAAAATGCGCTCGGTGGTGCGGGAAATGAGGGCGGGGATTTCGTCGTTGCGCTCAAGAATTATGTCGGAAACGAGAGTCTGGGTGAGCTTTTGTAGAAACGGCTCGGTGGCGCGGTTGCGGAAAGTGGAGCCGCGCAGAGTGATTTTGCCGTTGCTTAAAAGCGCGTAGTTTTTTGCCTTGTAGCAGAGCATTGCCTCAAACGCGCCGTCGAAATCCAAATCTACGCCGTCGGGGAGAACCGATTCCGCCTTCTCGAGCAAGACTTCAGGCTTGGAGAAATACTCTTCGGAAGAGACGTAAATGCCGTCGGTGTCGGCTTCAAGAACCGTGCAGCCAAGCTCGCGGAACTTGTCCATGAGCTTTTGCAAGAGATTGCGCCCCAACGCAGTGATTTCGCCCGCAAGGGCGGAGTCGCCAAAGACGGCAGTGGAAAGCCCGAGATACCCGTAGAAAGAGTTGATGAGGATTTTGAAACTTTTCTGGCGGGCGTCGAATTCGAGCTTGTCGGCGGGGTTCTCGGCGTCTCTGGCAAGCTTTTTGTATTTGAGCCTGTATTCGCGCAGACGCGAAAGCTCGTCGAGAAACGTGCCGAGATAGTCGTTTTTCGGACACTTGCCTATTACCAACATCAGACTCGGGTATAGCGAGGCTACGTCGTAGTGGAGAACGTTTTTGAACAGCCCCAGCTCGAACGATTCCGAAAGCGCGCCCTCAATCGCCGACTGCTCCGACGGCATCGGCAGAGCCGCTTTTGCGTCGAAATACTTCTGTATGAAAACGCTTTCAACCTTCATTCCGTTGCCGCGCAGCAGACACTCCTGCATTGTCATGGGGAAGTTGCGCGCCTGCGCCACATAGGTGGGCAGCAAATACGCGGAAAGCCCCGCCGTTTCGCGGAGGTCGTCGCGCAGGTATTTGCGGAACGTTTCGCGGTCGGAGACGAAGGCGTTTTTGATTTCGCCGCCGTCAATGTAGGTTCTGTTTTCGCGCTTGGAAATGCCGAAATGGATTGCGCTTTCCTTGAGCGTGTATGAAACCATTTCGCGCGCGGAAACGTCGAAGAGCTGGACAAGCAGCAGGGTGTCGACAACGGTTCTGCCGGGCAAGTCGCAGCGAGAGTAGTTTATGGTGCGCTCTGCTATGTTTATGCGGCTTTTCCTGAAACGTGCGGGCTGCCCGAACCGCCCCCATTTCATTTCCAAGCCGAGGCGTTTGCAGCGCGCGGCTATGTAGGGCAGGTCGAATTTGAAGATGTTGTGCCCCTCGATGAAGTCGGGGTCGGTGTCGAGAATGAAGTTTTGGACTTCAAGCAGCAGGCGGCGTTCGGCGTCGTCGTCGAACGATTCAAGCTCGGCGATTTTTTCGGCGCAGCCCGCCATTCCGACGGCAATTATGCGGTCTTCTGCGCGCGAGGCGTTCGGGAACGAGTCGTCAGCCGAAGCTACTTCGATGTCGAGCTGCATTCGCCTGATTTCGCCGAAACGCATTTCGGCAAACGGGCGCAACCCGCGCTCGGTAAAAAGCTGGTTTTCCACCGACGGCAGCCTGAAATACGGCAGCGATTTGTCGCGCTTTTTGAAAAACTCCTCGGCGTGCGCGGGGTCGGCAAAGCGGAGGATTCTGTCGAGCGGGGCGCGGACGCCGTTTTCGGGCGCGCGCAGGTCGGCGAAGTTGTCGAAGGGCATTTCGCGCGAAGTCCACGCAAAGGGGCTGAAGCGGAACTTTGTTTGCGTTCTGCCGCCGTCGGGGGTTGCGCAGCACAAAAAGGCGTCGCCGTTGTCGGCAACAAACGCGCCGCAGATTCTTCCGTTGTAAAATGTGTCGTCCATAGAATAAAAAATGCTTGCCCATTGATAATTGTCGGACAAAATATTTCAAATATTTTTCGGACAAATTATGAAAAAAACAAATCTGATAATGCTCGGCGCACCGGGTAGCGGCAAAGGAACAAGAGCCGTTGCGCTTTGCGAAGTCTTGAACGTAATACAAGTCGCCACGGGCGACCTGTTCAGAAACAATATCAAAGAGCAGACACAGCTGGGGCAGCTTGCAAAGTCGTATATCGACAAGGGAGAACTCGTCCCCGACGAAGTTACGGCGTCAATGGTAAAAGACCGCCTCCAGCAGCCCGACGCCGCCAAGGGATTTATTCTCGACGGCTTCCCGCGCACAATCAAGCAGGCGGAAATGCTTGAAAAAATACTGGCGGATTTGGGCGAAAAGATTTCGGCAGTGGTGTATCTCGACGTTCCCGACGAAAAAATTATCGAACGCATTTCGGGCAGGGTAATTTGCGAAAAGTGCCAAGCCCCCTACCACAAGATTTTCTCGCCCTCCAAAGTGGAAGGCGTTTGCGACAAATGCGGCGGCAAACTCTACACGCGCCCCGACGACAAGCCCGAGACTGTCAAAAAACGCCTCGAAGTTTTCCGCACAACAACGTTCCCGCTTGTCGATTTCTATCGCAATAAGGGCTTGCTGGTTACGATTCCGTCGGAATTGTCGGCTGCGGGCGTGGTTGCAGATATGCGCGAACTCTCCAAAAAGTTGGGCTTCATCTAATGCGCGTGTTTTTCATAGGCGATGTCGTCGCGAAGCCGGGAAGGCGCATTCTTTCCGAGCATCTCGGCGACATCAAAAAACGCCTCGGGATTGATTTCGTAATCGCAAACGCCGAAAACGCGGCGGGCGGAAACGGAATCACCAAGAACATAGCCGAATCCATGTTCAGATACGGCATAGACGTCATCACTCTCGGCGACCACACTTGGGACCAGCGTTGTTTCGAGAACGAAATCGATTCGCTCGAAAATCTCTGCCGCCCCGCAAACATACCGCACGCCAACCCCGGCAGGGACTTTGTGGTTGTCGAAAAAGACGGCGTTCGGCTGGGCGTTTTCTGCCTGCTCGGGCAGACGCTTATGAAAATCAAGTCCGACTGCCCGTTTACGGCGGCGGAAAAAATGGTGGAAAAGCTCGCCCCGCACTGCGACGTTATTTTTCTCGACTTCCACGCCGAAACGACTTCCGAAAAGGTCTCGATGGCGTGGCACCTCGACGGAAAAGTTGCGGCGGTGGTGGGCACGCACACGCATATTCCAACTAACGACGCCCGAATTTTCCCGCAAGGCACGGCGTTTTTGTCGGACGCGGGAATGACGGGCCCGTGGAATTCGTGCCTCGGGCGCGAATGGGGCAACATTCTCAAAAGGTTTATCGACGGCCGCCCGCACCAGTTCCTGGTTGCCGAAGGCGACGACAGAATCTGCGCGTGCATTGTGGATATCGACCCCGTTTCGAAGCGCGCAACGAGAATAGAGCCTTTCATATACCCGCCGTTTCCCAACACAGCCGAACTTTGGCTTGCCGCGAAAAACGCGTCGGCAGAATCGGAGGAAAGTCGCGATTGTGCGGGCGCGGCAAATGCACAGGCAGATTCTTCCTGCGGCGGAATTTCGGGCGGCTGCTCCGAGGCAAAGGCTTAGCGGATTCCGAACAACGCCGCGCTTTTGCGAGGGCGATTTAATTCGATTCTTCGCTTCGTAGGCAAGCGCGCAAAAAACGCGCAGAACCGATTGCGCGGAGCGATAAAAAAAGGAAGTCAAATGCCGACTTCCTTTTTTTGGTTTTTGTGAAACGCTGCGCTATTTCTTTTGCGCGGCCTTTGCTTTTGCAATTCGCTGCATAAGGTCTTTTTTCTCCTTGTCGTTCAGGAGCATGTAAAGGCGCGAGTTTGCAACCTCAACGGCGTAGTCGCGCGCGGTCGGAATGTCGTATGTTTTGCGTATTTCGGCGTCGATTGCCTTGATTTTGTTTTCGCTTTGGACGATTTTTTCGTTCAGCGATTTTTGCGCGACAACGTCTTTTGTTTCTGCCAACTGCTTTCTTGTTCTGTCGATTTCAAGCTGCACGTTCATCAGGTCGGCGAGCCTGTTTTGCAGCTTTTCGTTTTCCTGCGCGCCCTCAATGGATTTTGTTCTATACATTGAAACAGTGCCTTTTGTCACCATTTTTTGGGGGTCGATGGGCTTGCCGTCCATTCTGAGCTCGGCAATTTCGCCCTCTTTCAGGACTATGCAGATGTTCGACGCCATGTAAACCTGCTTGTAGACTCGGTTGGGCGAAAAGCCGTATGACTCCGCCATGAGCTTTTCGTTGAGCTTGTATTCGCCCTCGAGCTTTTTGAATTGGGCGTCCAAAAAGAGTTTTTTTTCGTTGTCGTGCTCGGCCGCCATTTGGTCTTTCAAGTGCTTCAGCGCGGAGTTTTGCATTCTGATGATTGATATGTTGCGCTGGAATTCGTCGTTGCCCTCTGGGGTTTTAAGCTCCGTGAGGTAGACGAAAAAGTCGTCGCCCGATTTCACGATGTTGCCGACTTTGTTCTGGGCAAAACAAACTGTCGCCAGTGCCGCCGCCGTTATTGTTGCGATAAGTTTCTTCATAGTTTTGTTCTTTGAAAATTTTTTCGGCGTCGGGAATTCCGAAAGCCGAGTTCTTGCAATGTTTTGAATGTAGCAAAATTCGGGCGATTTTGTCGATAATTGTTTTAAAAAAACATTATTTTGTTTGTGTCGCCGTTTTTGCGCAGTAAAAGTTCTTGCTTTGGACACGCGCAACAATAGTGTTGTTTCAAATGAGGCGTTTTTTTTGCTCCGTAATTTTGATTGGGTTCAGCGCGCTGCTTTTCGGCGGGTTCGGCGCGGCGTGCGCGTTTGCATACAAGGCGTTGGCTTTCGGCGAGTGTCGGCAGGTTGTCGGCGTTTCGTCGAAATTGACCGACTTCCTTTCCGACTCCTCCGCGCGTTCGGCGGAATTTACTGCGGGCGAACTCGAGGGCGGGGCGGCGCACATAATTTTCAAGTGCGCCAAAAAAGACAACGCGGGCGTGCTTCCCGCGCTCCCGATTTTTTCCGAAACCGACGGCGGCATTTCGGTGCGCGTTCCCGTTGTTGCGCAAACGCCGCTTGTTCTTGTTAAAAGTTCGGTTGTTTTTGAATTTTCCGCCGACGGCGTTCTGGAGCTGGAAAAAGTCGGCATAGGTTCGGCGGTTGTTCCCGACGTTCTTCGCGGTTTTGTAGAGCGCGGGGTTTGCGCCGAATACAAGCCGTTCATCGACGAATTCCGCAGGCTTTCAAGGGGCGTGAAAATAACAAAGCGCGGAAAGGTTTTTGTTCTCGAAAAATGACGCGCTTTCTGACAGTTCTTCTCTTGTCGGTCTGCGTTTGCGCGGCTGCAACGCTTGAGGAAAAACTGCGCCTTGCCCAATCGGCCGCCGATGCCGCCGTTTTTTCCGACGAAACAGCCGTAGGCGAAAGTTCTGGCGGGAAACCCGACGCAAAAACCGAGGCGAACTCAGGGGCGAAATCCGACGCGAAAGCGGGTGGGGCTAATGGGAACCGCCAGCGCGGAAATTCCGCCGAAACGCCTTCCCAAGCGGGTTCGCCCTCTTCTTCGGAAAACAAATACGTTGTCTCGCCGTCCGACTTCATCGACGGGCGGTATGTCGGCAGGGTCGGGGAGAGCGAGGCGGAGCGCAGGGCAATTCGCGATTCTGTCGAAAAGGCGGCGGAGCTTTCCAAGGGCAACGAAAAAATTTCGATGGGCGAAACCGACCTGTTTTTCATTTCGTCTCCCGACGCGAAAGCCGTTTCAATGCTCAAAGAACTCGCCGCCGCGTGCGAGGCCGCTGTGTTCGATTTTTTCCCCGAAAGCCTGCGCGCGCGCTTCGTGCCTAAAAGCGAAATCCGCGTATTTTTGCCGAACCCCAATGACGGCGCGGAGGAAGACTCCCGCGGCGTCTCAGTTTTTGCCGACGCCCGCAGTGCCGTGGTGAACGTGGTTTGGAGCGAAAATCTCGCGCTTGAAGACGTTGCCGACGCGCTTGTTCGGGCAATGCTAAAGCGCGTGTTTGCGGGCGATTCCCTTTCGGCAGAACCCGCCCGCTGGATTGTTGCGGCAGTGGGGTGCGACGCCATCGGCAGAATACAGAGCGGGGCTATTTCGCATTTCGCACGCATTGCCCAAGAAAACCGATATTCCGATTTGCGCGAAATTATCGCGCTTTCGGCTTCCGACCCCGAACTTGCGCGCGCCCGTGCATATTGGCTTTTGCGCGTCCTGCGCATCTTGACCGACCGACCCGCCGTTTTGGCTTTTGCGGAAAACGTTTCGCAGAAGCCCGATTCCGCCATGCGCGAAATGTCGCTGCTTGCGGGCGTGAAAGAGTCGGAATTGTCGTTGCGCGCAGGCGTTGTAATGGCGGGTGAATACACGCTGCGTTCGGGCGGGGTGCTTTCGTGTGCGGCGTCGCGCGGGGAGGTTTTGCGCCTGTGTTCGCTCAGGTATTTCGATTCCGATTCCCTCCCGCATTCGGCGGCATTCGACAGCCTCGACAAACACGGCGAAGCCGTCCGCAATTCCGCAGCCGCGCGCTTGGGCGAAATAAAGGCGGTTCTCGGGAAAATAAATCCCGTGTATTTCAATGCGGCGGTGTCTTTGGGAACAGTATACGAAAATTTTCTGTCTAACAACGGAAAATACGCGGAGTCCGTGGCGGCGTTCGCCGCGGAGTTTTCCAAGTCCGATTCCACTGCCGCGGCGGTGGAGCGTGCCATGAAAAAATCAAATAAAAACTTGACTAAGAAAAACCACAAAAATAGGCTCTGAAATATTATGATGAATTCGATTTTTGCATTTATTATGCCCGGACCTACCGAATGGGTGGTCATTCTTTTGATTGCGCTTTTGCTCTTCGGTGCGAAGCGTCTGCCCGAATTGGCGAGGGGCTTGGGCAAGTCGATTAAGGAGTTCAAACGCGCCACAAGCGAAGTCGAACAAGACATTCGCGAGGCTATGAAAGAGGAGGAAACCAAAAAGCCCGAAGCAAAATCGGCGGATTCCTCTTCGACCGACTCCGCCAAAGACCAATAACCCGTTTCCCTGACAGGAAGCGAACCCGCGTGTTCCGCATTTTGAAGCCGTTTTTTCGGCTTCTTTTTTTGCGGAAAATTCGGTGGGAATTTCGGAAAAATCCCGTCCGAATTGCGCAAAAAACGCCGTCAATCGACGGCGTTTTGCTTTTGCGTTTCGAAATACAAAGGCTCTACTTGTTTTTCAAATCAGTGTAGATTTTGCGAAGGGCGGCGTAGTCTTCGTCGCGCGTTTTCGAGAGAATGCGCACGTCGAATTTGTCGGCCTGCTTGAATTCGTCAACGGCGGTTTTCATTCGGCGTTCTATTTCCTCTGCAGTTTCGGTGTTTCTGCCCGCCAATCGCGCGCGCAGTTCGGCTTCGGAATCGGGAGCTATGAAAACCGTCGTGAGGCGGCGTTTTATTTCGGGATAGCGTTCGGCAATTCCGCGCCAAGTTGCCGCGCCCTGAACGTCGATAATCAAAATGGAGTCGCCGTCGATTTCGTCGAGGGCTTTTTTGCTTGTGCCGTAGTAGCGGTCGTGGACTTTGGCGTATTCGTAGAAGTCGCCGCGCTCAATGCCGCGTTCGAACTGCTCTTTGGAGAGAAAGTGGTAGTCAACCCCGTCTTTTTCCGCACCGCGCGGCGGGCGCGACGTCGAGGTTATCACGCGCCTTACCGACGGGAACTCCGCCATAAGCCGCTCGGAGACTGTGTTTTTGCCGCTTCCCGCAGGGCCGCTGATTACGAGTATCAAATTTTTCATATCAATAAAAAACAGAGCTTATTACAAGCAAAGCCGCGCAGGCGAAAAATACCCACCCGAGCGTTTTTGCGCGCGTTTTGTTTTCGTAGAGGTATTCGAACGCGTCTCTTAGCCTGTATGGCACTGCGCCGAAGTATATTGCCGCAACAATCCAGACGTATGTAAGCGACACAAGCACAAGCCTCGACTGCGGCGGCTGCATAAACGCCCCGTCGAGGAACGCCCGCGCGGCAAGCAGCACAATTACGCACACCCCGCGCACCGAGAGGAAGTCGTCGAGATAAAAAAACGCCAGCACTCCCGCTATGCCGAAAACGGCAATCAGCAGCCCTTTTATTTGCCCGAAGTCGGCTTCTCCCAGTTGTGAAAGCTGGTATAAAAACCACAATCCGCCCAGACCGAACGTTACAACCGCCGCCTTTTTGCTGCGCAAAAACGACATCATCGCGCCTTGGAACTTCTGCGTTCCGACCGCGAAAATCCAGCCTAACGCCGCCGACACCGCCGCGAGAATGTATGTTGAAATATACAAATTCATAGTCCCATCAAAAACTAACGCGCGGGGTTTCGCAAGCCAATATCTACCGCCACGCTATATTTATGCGCGCGCACTCGCGGTTTGTCTGCGCGTTGAAAATAGAATGGAACGTTGCCCCTTCGGCAATTCGGCACGCCGACTTTACTTTTTCTTCGGGCTTTATCTCCTCCAGAAATTTTATGCGCACGCTTGCGGGAGTTTTGCGGAAATCGTCGGGCAGCGACTGCGTTGCAAGGACAATGTAGACGGAGTTGTTGACGTGCCCGTTTATGTCGATGTCGTTCTTGCGGACATCGCAGGAAACCGACGGGGAATCGGGCGCGGGCTTTTCAAGCTGTGCGTCGAGGTCGTCGGCGTTGGCGAATTCCGTTTCTATTTTGTCCCACTGCTTGACGCGCTCAAGTTTTGCTATGCGCCGCGTCGAGATATCGAACAAAACCCACTGCGAACGCGCCGAAAAGAGCGTTTCGCCCGACTGCGTTTGGGCGACGAACTCTCTGTCGGTGGCTATTCTGCTTCTTACGGACGGCCAAGTTGTTATGTAGACGCGTTCGTTCCAGCGCGGCAGGCGGTTTATTTCTATGAAAAATTTCGATATTACCCAGCCCAGTCCGACCGGCTTAAGCGACGCCGCGTCGACGCCGATTCTGAGGGAATCTTCGGTTGCCGCCTCTTGGAGCATTTCGAACATTGCCGACAATTTAAGCGCGCCGAATCTGTCGGCGTCGGCCATTCTGACTTTGTAGTTTGTTTTGTATTTCGCGTCCATAGCGCGTTATTTTGCTTGTTCGGCGGGGGCAGCTGTTGGCTTTTTCTGCGCGTTAAAATGTTCGAAGACCGCCTCGCGCTCGCGTTCGGTAATTCTGCTTTTCCAGTGGACAAGCCTGAAGCCGAGCGGCGGCATTGTGCCCGCTTGCAAAACTGACTTCATCTTTTCGATCGCCGGAACGTCGGATACTTCGGCGGGATTGCGCGCCTGCGAGATGTCGAAACCGCGCAAGCCCTCGCGCACGTCGTTTTGTATCGGAATGTTTACAAGCGGAATTTTTGCGTAGAAGGGAAGCGGCGTGTTTTTTGCGTGGCAGAAAACGCAGCCCGATTTTTCGAAAACCGCTGCCGCGCGCACATTCGGCGCGCCCTCGGGGAGGTCGGAATTTCCCGAAATCGAAAAATACGCCGCCACAACCAAGGCAATCGCCACAAAAGCTACAACAAATTTCTTCATACAAAACAATTCCCACAATAGGGAAAATGCTTTGCCAATCAACCAAAAAAACTTGCCCGTTGCCCGCGCAGGCTGAAGGCGTCAGAAATCGGAAAGGGGCGCAAACTGCTTCCTGTCGGCCCAGCCGCGCTTGCCCGACGGGGTTGAAACGTAGATGTAGCCGTCTTTTTCGCCGAGAATTTCGCCCGACTGTCCCTCCTGCGCCGTGGCGCAAACGGGGGCGTTCGGCGTGGGCGAAAGCCGCAGCGCAACGTCGTCTTTAAGCGAAACGGCAGTGTTTATTGTCTTGCCCCATTTCCAGATTCCGTAGCCCGATACGCCCGATACCGCGAACAGCACTATTGCCGCAAACACGCACGCGGCGTTGTTTTTGCCGAACATCACGGGCAGAAAGGCCAGAATCACGGCAACCCAGAACGCGGCAAAGCCCGCCACCGTCCATTCGAAAAGCGAGAGGTCAAGCAAATATGTTTCCGCCGCGCTTTTTTCGGGAATCTGAATGCCGTTGTCTTTGGCGAAAAGCCTGAGGTTTGCCTCGGCTTCGCGCAGGCGCGGATTGCGCATTTGGGCGCGCTTGTAGAACAGGACAGCTTCGCCCTTGTCGCCCAGTTTTGCGCAGGCGTTTGCCGCGTTGAAATATAACTCCGCCGAGTTGCCGCCCGCCGCCATTGCGTCGACATAGAAGCGTTTGGCTTGGGCGAAGTCGGCCTTTTCGTAGGCGCGGTTGCCCAGCGACATAAATTCCGACGCCGTTTGCGCCAACCCCGCAACGCAGACGCACGCCAAGACGGCGGACAGTATGATTTTCTTCAGCGTCATTTCAGTTCTCCGTAGATTTTTCCGAGCAGCTCCGACAGCGCGCCCGTGTCTATTGTGGATTTGTCTACCCCGCCGAAATTGATTGCGTCGGCGGCTTCGAACAGGCGCGAGACGGCGTAGATTTCGGCGTTGTCGAACCCCTTGGTTGCCAGTATTTCCTCGGCTTGGGCGCGGGCTATTGCGCCGCTTTCATACATGGGAGCGGCTGCTGCCAAAATGTGTTGCAGCGTTTTTTTGGCGTTTTCAAGGAAGCCGTCTATGTCGTTTTTCGCGGCGGCTTTTTTAGCCTTTTCGAAGAATTTGCCCGCCGCCTTTCTGCATTCCACGCGCTTTGCAAGCATGGGGTTGTTTCTGAGCCTCAAAACCCTCAAACGCCAGCCGACAAACGCCGCCACCGCCGCCAATATCGCGAATTGCACGCACCAGAAAGCGGGCGACGCAAACAGTTCCACCGTGCCCGATGTGGCTTTTGCGTTCAAAACTCCGTCGAAGTTCGGGCCCGATTTTTCGACCTGCGCGGCGGGCTTTTCGGGTTGCGCCTGTTTGCCCGAGGGCGCAACGCTCACCGACGCGCCGTCGAGAACCGCCGTTTTGTATGTTTCGGTTTCGGGGTCGAAGAACGAGAACGAGAATTTCGGCGTTGAGGTCAAATCGGCCTTGTTCGGGACAATCGTGTATTTGAATGTTTTTATGCCGACATAGCCTATTGAGTTGTCGTCGTCGGCGAAAGTGGATTTCGGTCGGTATGTTTTCCAGTCGGCGGATTTTTCAAGCGCGGGCGCGTTCACGCGGGCGAAGTTGCCCATGCCCATGATTTCGACCGAAACAACGCACGGCTCTCCGCGCGCGACGGAATCGGGCTCGACCTTGGCGTTCTGCATTGTGAACTTGCCGATTGCCCCCGCAAAATCGGCGGGCTTGTCCTTTTCGGGCAGCGGTAGAACCTGAACCGACATGTCTTTTGTAGACGTTTCGAAGGGGATCTGGTTTGCCGCGCCAAAGGGCATACTGAAGAACGAATCGACCCTGTATTCCTGCAGGAACACGCCTTTTGAGTTGAAGTCCAGATTGTATTTGCCCGCTTTCAGCGGCGTTATGAGGATTTCGTATGACACGCTTATTTTGTCGCCGTCGTCGGTGTTGGTCGAGAATTTGTCTTCGTGCAGGGCGCAGTCAAACGCGTCCGACTTGTTCGCCTGCGGAAAAAGCCGCGCCAGCTTGAAGCCCTCCGCCGCCAGAGCCTTGTTGTATGAAAATACGAGCCTACAGGGCAACGCCTCGCCGACGTAGATTTTCTGCTTGGGAAGTTCTATTTTCAGGAAGATGTTGTCGGAAAGCCGCCCGAGATTTTCCGCCTGTTTGTGTTGCGCGTTTTGCATATTCGCAACTTGTGCGCGCCGCATATTGTGCAGTTGGCGGAACATCGATGGGAAGCCGAACGCGTCCTCTTCGTCGTCGAAGGGCGAAGCCGCCGAACGCGCCTGTTGCGGGGCGGACTTATCGACTTTCAGAGTGGCGGGCTTGATTGTGTATTTTTTCGACTTGTATTCCACCGTCCATTCGGGGACTGTGAACACGCCCTCGCGCGACGCCGCCACCGTAAACACCGTGTCGGTTTGCGACGACGCCTTGCCGTTTGTTATGGAGTATTTTTGCGAGCGGCTCACGCCCACAATTTGCAGCCCGTCGGGCATCGGGATTGAGTCGGCGTCGAGCGCGCCGCGGATTCCCTCCATGGTTATTGTGTATGTTGCCGTTTCGTCGGGGCGAATTTGCGACGGCGAAAAGCCCGTGCAGGTTATGTTTTGCGCCCACGCGCAGCAGGCCGCCGTTGCGATGACAATGAGTGTGGATATTTTTTTCATTACCAATCCTTGTAGGATTTTTCAAAGCGTTGTTTTTGTTCGCCGAATCCGCGCAGGGGCAGGATTTTCTCGCCGTCTTTCATTGATTCGAGCAGTTGTTTTGCCTCGAACTTCGTCATAACTCCTTCGGCTTTTCTGAAGTTTTCGGCGTTTTGCTGTGTGTCCGACTTTTCCGCGCCGCCGCCCGATTGACGCTTTTCTTCGGGCTTTTTTGCCTGTTCGCGTTCGGCTTCGGCGGGTTGTTGTTGTTCGGCTTCGGGTTTGTTTTCTCCCCGTTTATTGTCCACGGCTTGCTCCTCTTTGTTCCCGTCTTTTTTGTTTTCGGGCGAAGCCGCCGAGTCTTTGTTTTGGGGCGAATCCTTTTTGTTCTTTTCGGGCTGTTTGTTTTGGTCTCCGTTATTTTTGTTGTCCGAATTGTCCCACTTTTCTTCGGGCTTGTTTTCGTTTTTATTTTCCGAATTTTGCTTGTCCTGTTTGCCGCTGTCTTTTTGGTCGTTTTGCTTGTCCTGCTTGTTTTGTTCCGATTTGTTTTCGGGCGAATTTTTGTTGTCCTTGTTTTGCTGGTTTTCGGAATTCTGCTTGTTGTCCGACTTGTTGTTGTCGGATTTGTTCTGCTGATTTTGTTGGTTATTTTGATTGTTCTGTTGATTCTGATTTTGTTGCTGGTTCTGGTTCTGTTGCTGATTTTGCTGTTGGTTTTGCTGATTTTGCTGTTGGTTTTGCTGATTCTGGTTGTTTTGGTTTTGTTGGTCGTCGTTTCTGACGAGTTTTCTCAGCTCTTCCACAATCTTTTTTATGTCGATGTCTTTGAGTCTTTTTTCGAATGCGTCCGCGCCTTTTTCGATTTGAGCGAAAGCAGCGGTCTGTTCGGAGAGCTTCTTCGCGGAAGCTTTCGCCGTTTCCAGATTGGCTTTTGCGTTTGGAAAATCGGGCGAAAGAGAAAGGGCGTCGGCGTAGAATTTTTCCGCGTTTTCGGCTATTTCCGCCGATTTCCTCCAAGCCGCGCCGCTTTTTGCGGACTCTTCGCGCACCTGCGACGGAAGCTTTTCAAGCGATTCGCACTGCGCGATTACCTGCGAAAGTTTTTGCTGGAATTGCTGGTTTTTAAGCGGGCTTTGCTTTTGCGCCTGCTGCTTTTCGGCGTCTGTTTTAGCGGCTTCAAGCATTTGCGTTTCCTTTTCGAGAAGCGGCTTGCCTTCCTTTAAAACGCCGTCGGCAGCTGCCAGCGTTTGCCCCACAGCCGCCTGCGCTTGCGAGAGTTTAGCCCCAACTTCCGACGCCGACGAAGCCTCCAAAAGCGGCGTTATTGCCGTTTTGTATTCGGCGTTGCCCATATTGTAGAGAGCTTTTGCGTGCATCGGAAAATCGTCGGGGGCGAGCTTCATCGCCGCTTCGAAAAGCGACTGCGACTGCGCGAATTCACCCTTGTCAAACGCGTCGATTCCCGCGTTGAACAGTTCTTTTGCCGTCGGCGGTTGCGCGGGCTTGGGCGGCTGCGTGGCTGCTTTTTCGCCCGAATCGCCGTCCGATTGGGGCTGAGGCGCGGCGTCGTTTTGCGCCGTTTGTTGTTGGAGGGCAGGGGGCTGGTCTTGTTGCGGAGCGTCTTGGGCGCGCGCTTCGCGCGGGAGAGTTGCCGCAAGCAATGCCGCCAAGAAAAACGCCCCTTTACCCGCTCCGAAAAACCGCCTCGTGCCGATTAGCGACTCAAGCGCAAGCAGGACAATCGCGACCGCCAGCGGTATTTGAAACCGCTCTATTGCAAGGCGTTTCATTCTCGACGAAAGTTCGCTGCGCTGCGAAGGCTCTATTGCCGAATTAAACAGCTTTTCCGCGCTTTCGGGCGAAAGTTTTCCGTAGAATCCGCCCGCCGCCGAAGCAACTTCGGCGAGGACTTTTTCGTTCAGGCGGCTCGTGACGATTTTCCCGTTTTCGTCTTTTACTTTTACGGTTCTTCCGTATTCGTCGGTGATTGTGATTGCCTGACCTCTTTCGCCGCCCACGCCGAGCGTGTAGATTGTAAGCCCGCCGTCTTTTGCGAGTTTTGCGCGCTCCACCGCCGACGCTTCAAGCTCTTCGCCGTCGCTTATGAGAACGAGGATTTTGCGTGCCGAAGTGTGTTCGAACGCCGTCTGGGCTTCGTCAATGGCTGCGGCAATGTTGGTGCCGCCGCGCTGGATTACGTTTGTGTCGAGGGCGTCGAGCGACATTCTGAACGCATCGTAGTCGAGCGTGAGCGGGCACTGCAAAAACGCCTGTCCGCTGAAGGCGACAATGCCGATTCTGTCGCCTTTTAGCATATCGACAATATCGAGAACCGCGAGCTTTGCGCGCTCGAGGCGGTTGGGTGTGATGTCTTCGGCAAGCATACTTTTGGACGTGTCTATTGCGAATATTATGTCGACGCCCTTGGATTTCGACTCCTCCCATCTGTAGCCGTATTGCGGGCGCGCCAATGCCGCGCAGACCGCCGCTATTGCCGCCACGAAAAACGCGTTTTTCAACCCCGCCTTCAGCGGGCTGTATGACTTGGAAAGTTCGGGCGCGAGTTTTGCCGAGGCGAAAATCTCGAGGCTTTTGCGTCTGCGTCGCGCCGCCGCAACCAGCACGGCAACCGCCGCCAGCGTGATTGCAATTCCCGCGTATAGCCAAATTGGCGAATAAAAGTTCATGGTAAAGTTCTGTATCTTGTGTTTGCGAGTATCAGTTTAAGCAGCGCGAAGAACAATCCCGCCGCCGCGAAGTATTGGAAAAGCTCCACATACGTTGTGAAATTCCTTATCTTTACGGGCGTTTTTTCGAGCCTGTCTATCTCCCTGTAAACGGCGTCGAGCTGTTTGAGCGTGCGCGCGCGGTAGAATTTGCCGCCCGTGATTTCCGCTATTTTTCTGAGCGTGCCGTCGTCGCCCGCTCCCGAGGCGTCGCCCGCGTAAATCGGGTTTCCGCGGCGGTCTCTGACAATTCTGTTGTTGTCGTCCAGACGCGCCATCGGAATGCGTCCGTCTCCGCCCACGAAGATTGTGTATATTTTGATGTCGAACGTGGCGGCGGCTTCGGCGGCTGCCACGGGCGAGATTTTGCCCGCGTTGTTTTCGCCGTCGGTCAGAAGAATTATGATTTTCGACTTCGCGTTTTTGAGCGCGCGCAGCTTGTTGACGCCCATGCCGATTGCCGAGCCTATCGCGGTGCTGTTGGGGTCTATTGCGCCTATTTCCAGACGCTTGTGGTTCTGCATGAGCCAGTCGTGGTTGAGCGTCATGGGAGAGACAAGGAACGCGTTTGTTGCAAACGCCGCCATTCCGATTCTGTCGTTGGGACGCTGTTTGATGAACTCTTCTATCACCGTTTTTACGGCGTCGAGGCGCGTTATCGGTCGCGACGCGTCGGTGGTGAAATCAAGCCCCGCCATCGAACCCGAGAGGTCTACGGTGAGCATTATGTCAATGCCGCTTTCCTCCCGCTCTTCGTAGCCGATTCCCTGACGCGGCCGCGCGAGGGCGAAAATCAGGCACGCCAACGCCAGCATTGTGAGGGTGAAGCGTATTGCGCCCGCGTTTGTTTTGCTTTTGCGAGCCGCCAGTGCGGCAACCGCAACGCTTGAGAATTTTATCGACGCCGTTCTGCCGCTTGCGCCCCTAAGCAGCGCGAGAATCGGCAGTAGCAACAACGCCCACAAAAATTCGGGATTTGCGAAGTCAAAATTCATTTTATCGGTCTTTGCCTTTCTGCGGCATGTGTTTTAGATTGTCGTCTTCAACGAACTTTTCGGAAAGCGAAAGAATTTGCGCGCGCTCGGATTTGTCGAAAGCGTGCATGGCGAACTTCGCCTTGTCGGCAAGCTCGAGAATCGACTGCAATTCGCCCTTTGCGGAGTCGTCGAAATGTCCGCTTTCGGCGGCGAGCGCAAGGAATTCTTCTGTGGTGCGTTCGGGGGCGGGAATGGCGTAGATTCTGTCGATGTAGTCGCGCACAACTTGGCTTGTGCGGCGCGCGTATTCCTTTGCGCCGAACTTTTCAAAGAGCGTGTCGTCGATTTTTTCGAAGTCGGCTTTCGCCATTTCGTAGGGGGTGGGCGGAACGGTTTTGCGCTTTCTCAGCAGCAGCCACAACACGAGTGCCGCGCAGACTGCCGCCGCTAAAATATGGTATTTGTAGACGCTCCAAAACGGCTCGCCAAGTTTCGGTGTGTCGGGGTGTATTTCGCCGAAAAACTCCTTTTGCAACGCCGCCTTTTTTGCCTCAATCTGTTGCTTTTTCATCTGCTCGAGTTGTTCGGGCGTGGGCTGTGCAGGCTGCGCGGCGGGCAGGGCGTGCGCCGCTTGCGGCATTGTCGAAGCCTGCGGAGGTTCTGCGGGTTGCGAAACCGCCGCCTGCGGTTGCTGCTGCGCAACGGCAAACGCGGAGATTGCGAAGGTAAAAATTGTAGCGAGTTTTTTCATTGTTTTGAGCGTTTCTCGAAAAACTTTCTGAGCGTCGCCATAAACGGCTTGTCGGTGTAGGCCTCGAGCAGGTCGATTTTCGACTTCGCCAGCGCGAGTTTGAATTTGCGCAGGCGTTCGGCGTTTATGCGCGCGTATTCGGCGCGGACTGCTTCCGACGACGTGTCAATCTCGACGATTTCCCCCGTTTCGGAGTCTTCGAGCGTCACAACGCCCAAGTTTGCGGGAAGCGATAGCTCGCGGGAGTCGATTACCTCGAAGCACACCAAGTCGTGGCGGCGGTTTGTGATGTCGAGCGACTTGAACACGCCGCTTTTGCCTTCGGCGTCGGGAAGCTTTCCGTCGGGGCCTTGCAGGAAATCGCTTATGAGCACGACTATCGCCTTGCGCTTGAGCATTCTGTTTACTTCGTCGAGGGCGGCGGAGATGTTTGTGCTGCGCTTTTTAGGCTCGAAAAACAGAATGTCGCGGATTAGCCGCAGAATGTGAGTGCGCCCCTTGCGCGGCGGAATGATGTGCTCTATGCCGTCGGCGAAGAGCGCAAGCCCGACTTTGTCGTTGTTGCGCGCCGCTGAGAATGCGAGCGTGCTTGCAAGCTCGGCGGCAAGTTCGCGCTTGGAAACGCCCGCGCTGCCGAAGTTTCCGCTTTCGGAAAGGTCTACAACAAGCATCATTGTAAGCTCGCGTTCCTCGCGGAATTTCTTGACGTGCGCTTTACCCGTGCGCGCGGTGACGTTCCAGTCTATGGTTCTTATTTCGTCGCCGAAGGCGTATTCGCGCGCCTCCTCAAAGTCCATTCCGCGACCCTTGAACACGCTGTGATACGCGCCCGCAAGCGCGTCGCTGACGCTCCTGTTCGTGCGGATTTCAATCTGCCGCACGGTTTTGAGCATATCTGTTATTTTGTCGCTCATAACGGCGAAACGGCTTTTTTAGGGAACGGCGATTGTGTTGAGAACTTTCCCGATAATGTCTTCCGGCGAAACCTCCTCCGCCTCGGCCTCGTAGCTTACTATGATTCTGTGGCGGAGAACGTCGAATGCGATGTCTTTGATGTCCTGCGGCACAACGTATCCGCGCGCATTCAGGAACGCGTGGGCTTTGGCGGCGAGTGTAAGGGCTATTGTAGCCCTCGGGCTTGCGCCGAATTCAATCATATTCTTCAGTTCGGCGAGTCCGTATTTTTCGGGTTCGCGCGTTGCGAAAACAATGTCCACAATGTAGTCTTTTATTTTGTCGTCCATGTAGATTTGGTCTACAATCTTGCGCGACTCCATAATCTTTTCGGGCGTAACCACTATATTTACGGCTTCCGAAACCTTTGTTTTGGCCATCAAATCAAGAATCAGACGCTCCTCTTTCTTGTCGGGGTAGCCGACTTTCAGCTTGAGCATAAACCTGTCGACCTGCGCTTCGGGCAGCGTGTATGTGCCCTCCTGATCGATGGGGTTTTGCGTTGCCAATACCAAAAACGGCTCGGGCAGGGCGAACGTTTCCTTGCCGATTGTAACCTGACGCTCCTGCATTGCCTCCAACAGCGCGCTCTGAACCTTTGCGGGGGCGCGGTTGATTTCGTCGGCGAGGACTATGTTTGCAAACACAGGGCCTTTCTGTGTTAGAAATTCGCCCTTTTGCTGGTTGTAGATTAGCGTGCCCACAATATCGGCGGGGAGGAGGTCGGGCGTGAACTGGATTCGGCTGAACTTTGAATCCATTGCCGAGGCCATCGTTTTTACGGCGAGCGTTTTTGCAAGCCCCGGAACGCCCTCAAGCAAAACGTGCCCGTTTGCGAGAATGCCCGTAAGCAGTCCGTCAACCAAGTATTTTTGACCGACCAAAACTTTCCCGATTTCCTGTCTTAAAAGCGCGGTCCACTGGCTGGCGGACTTTGCCATATCGTTGATTTCCGTTAGATTTGTGCTCATAAATTGTTTTTTCTGTTTTTTCGGATATTTTCCGCGCGCATTAAGCGGGGCGCGTCCAAACAAATGTTCTTTAAAACCGACATTTTTTTGCGCGCATTGTTCCGCCGTCGGGAATTTTTGCCGATTGTTTTTTGCGCTCCAAAACCCGCAAAAAAAACCGCCCCAAATGGAGCGGGTTGTTTTCTGCGCCGTTCAAGCCTCAGCAGGCCTTGCGCTTGATTCTTTCCAACCTGTGGCGGCGGCGGATTTTCCGCGCAAGCTTTACAATCAGTTCGTCGATTGATTTATACATGTCGTCGCTCGCAACGGTGATAATCATATCGGGACCCTGAATCTCTATGTGGCCTTTCGCCCAAAACTCCTTTGTGTGAGACTTGTTGGGCTTGTAAGACAACTCTATTCTCAGTCTGATAATTCTATCGTCGTGAGTGAACAGCTTGGACATCTTGCTGCGGACACTCTCTTTGAGCGATTCGGTTAAGTCCAAGTTTTGTCCCGATATAATGATTTCGTTATCCATTTTTTCCTTTCAGGTTGAAGCCGATACGGGGTTTTTCGACCGCACGTTTCGGCGCGTTTTTGTTGTGCGGCTCTTCCGAACCGCGTTTTGTTGTCGGGGGATTTTCTCCCGCGCATTTCTTTCGACACCGCCGATTTTTCTTTGTTCCGATTTTTTTCGGAAAAGAACGACCGGCGCCGCAAAGAACTGGGGATAACTCCGCCCGAGCGATGAATAGTATCGCTTTTTTCGAAAAATAAATCAAGGTATTTTTTAGTGAAAACTGAAAATCTTTTGAAATCGGAGTTGTCGAAATACGACTTCATTGTGATAACGGGAGCGTCGTCGGGGATAGGCGAGGCGTTCGCCGCGGTCGCGCTCGACGCGCTCGGCGACGTGGCTAACACGCGCTTTATCAACATCTCCCGAAGCGCGACGAAGTTCGAAGCCCTCCCGAACTGGAAGTCGTTTTGTTGCGATTTAACCGACGCCGACGCCCTGCGCGAGTGTGTCGGGCGGGTTGCTGCGGAATTTTTCGACGGCGCAAAAATTCTGCTTGTGAACAACTCGGGCTTCGGCGCATACGGCGAATTTCCCGAGCCGAACCTCGAGCGCAATTTGAAGATGATTGACCTGAACGTGCGCGCGCTTGTTGCTTTGTGCGGAGCGTTCAAGCCGTTTGTGGAGCGCGGCGGCGGAAGCATAATAAACATTGCAAGCACGGCGGCGTTTCAGGCGTGCCCGTATTTGGGCGTTTACGCCGCCACAAAAGCGTTCGTGAAAAGTTTTTCGCTCTCGCTTTCGTTCGAACTGCGCGCGAAAAAATGCAAGTGTTTGTGCGTTTGCCCCGGGCCGACTTCGAGTATGTTTTTCAAGGCGGCGGGGTTCGAAAGCGCGCCGCTTCCGTCGAATTTCGGGCACAAACCCGAGCAGGTGGCTGCTGCCGCCTACGCGGCTTTGGCAAAGGGGCGCGACATTGTGGTTGTAGGGCTGTTGAACCGCCTGCAAAGTATGCTTGTGCGCTTCGTCCCGACGCGTTTGCTGCTGAAAATTTCGGGCGCGGTGCTCGGGAAAATCCGCAATCCGAAAGGGCGGCGCGGCTGATGCGCCGTTTCGGTTCGGCGGGCGGCGGCGGTATTGCCTTGATTTTGTCTAAAAAATGTGCAAGTATGCAGTTCTGAAAATGGCACTTTCAAAAATAATCAATCCCAAGGCGAAAGCCGCCAATGTAATTTTGGCGGTTGTGTATATCGCGGTGCTTTCCGCTTTGTTTGCGTGCGCGGTGTATTTTTCGTCCATAAAATAAGGCTAATATGAGAGATTTCAAAAAGGTCGCCGTAGTGGGCGCGGGCGCGTGGGGAACGTCGCTTTCCATCATTCTGGGCAAAAACGTTGAAAAAGTCGGCGTTTGGGCGAGGGAAAAGGAGGTTGTTGATTCGGTCGAAAAAGAACGCCTCAACAGGCTTTTTCTCCCGCAGGTAAAAGTGCCCGAAAACGTGGAATTTTCGCAGGATCCGCAAAAGGTGCTTGCCGACGCCGACATGGTTGTCTGGGTTGTGCCGATTCAGTTTTTGAAATCTACGGCGTCGGAGTTCGCCAAGTTCGTCAAAGACGGCTCAATTCACATAAACGCGGGCAAGGGCATTGAAATAGGTACTTGGAAGCGGCCGTCGCAAATTTTGCGCGAGTCAATAGCGCAGGGGGCTTCGTTCGGTTCTCTCATGGGCCCGAACATCGCCTACGAAGTTGCGCAAGACCGATACGCCGAGGCTGTCGTGGCTTTGGACGTTCACAACGACGCCGTTGAAGCCGCCAAGCGTTTCTGCACTCCGCATTTCAGAGTCCGCCCCAGCGACGACGTTGTAGGCGTTGAAATAGGCGCGGCCTTGAAGAACATTGTGGCTTTGGCGGCTGGCTTTTGCGACGGAATGAAGCTGGGCGCAAACACGAAAGCCATTGTTATGGCGCGCGGCTTTCAGGAAATCTACAGGGCGGCGGCTTCGCTCGGGGCGTGGAGCGATTCGTTCATCAAGGAGTCGGCCATTTTGGGCGACGTTCTGACAACCTGCATGAGCCCCGATTCCCGCAACAGAACAACGGGCGAACGCCTCGGCGCGGGAATGAGCACCGAAGCGGCAATCAAAGAGCTGAAAGGGCGCGTTTGCGCGGGCTTGGAGACAATCCAGATTTGCAGAATGTTCGAAAACCTCTACCACCTGAAACTGCCGATTATGACAGCTCTTTGCGATTTGTCGGAAGGGAAAATCGACAACGCGCAGTGCCTCAAACAGATGCTTGATTCGTAGCCCGCACAGCGGGCGGCTTGCTCGGTTTAATTTGTTTTTAAAAGGCTTCCTTCGGGATAGCCTTTTTTTACACATATAAAAAACTTGACTTTATGTGCGCCATTGGCGTATTCTGCTAAGGTAATACGGACAATGGACAATAGCATATTTGAAGACATAAAAAGCGGATTGAAAGAAGCCCTTGAAATTGAACGCGGCAAGCGTAAACCTGTGAGCTTTGAGGAAATCGACAACCCGAAGGAAATACGGGAAAAACTTGCTTTAACCCAACCCGAATTTGCCGAGTTTGTGGGCGTAAGGGTGGCTACTTTGCGCAACTGGGAACAGGGAAGAAGAAAAATTCCCTCCACGGCGCGAACCCTTTTGCGTATTGCGCAAAAATATCCCAAGATAGTGCTTGAGATGTCGCGTTGATTTTTTTGCAATATATCCGCCCCAGTTCTCCCCAAAAAGAAAAACGGGAAGTGCAATGCGTTTGCGGCCTGCACTCCCCGTGACGTAAGTCGGATATCTATTATTATTGTTTGCTAAGGACGCGTTTCCGGCGATATTTTCTTTATCGCCTCGTCCAAATTGTGGCGGACAATTACGCTGTGCCGCATGTAAATTATGTCTTCTGCTATGTTCGTGCAAAGGTCGGCAATGCGCTCTATGCTTTTGCAGACAAGCAGGTAGTTGACTTCGCCCATGCCGCCGCCGTCGGCAAGCGATTTTTCGGTGTTGACGTAGCAGTCGCGCATGAGGGCGTCTATTTCCTCGTCGTCGTTGCAGACTTTGAGGGCGAGGAGTTCGTTTTCGCCCATAAAAGCGTCGATTGCGTTTTTGAGCATGAGAATTGTTTTCGAAGTCATCTTTTCGATGTCGAACGGAATCTCCGCTGCGGCGCAACGCTTTATGAACGATATTCTCTTTGCGATGTTAGACGCCATATCGCCTATGTGCTCAAGCTCGTTGTTGATTTTAAGCACCGTTACCACGAAGCGCAAATCGCTTGCAACGGGCTGGTGCAGGGCGAGTATTTTCAGGCATTCCTCCTCCATTTCAACTTCGGCTCTGTCTATTTCGCCGTCGTTTTCTATGACCTGCGCGCCTATTTCCGCCGACAGCGCGCCCAAAGCCTTTACGCTCAGACGCATATTTTCCTCCACGGCGGTTGCAAGCTTAAGCAGCCTGTCCTTTAGTTTTTCCAAATCGTGAATCAGATGTGAATTCATATCAACCGAACCTTCCTGTGATGTAGTCGTTAGTTTCCTTTTTTTGCGGATTGGTGAAGATTTTTACGGTTTCGCCGAACTCTACAAGGCGTCCTTCGTAGAAGAAAGCGGTGTAGTCGGAAACGCGCGAGGCCTGTTGCATATTGTGCGTTACAATCGCTATTGTGTATTTGCCCGCAAGCTCCGAAATAAGCTCCTCAATGCGGGCGGTAGACTTCGGGTCGAGCGCGCTGCAAGGCTCGTCCATAAGCAAAACCTCGGGGCTTATGGCAAGGGCGCGGGCTATGCACAAACGCTGTTGCTGCCCGCCCGAAAGCCCGAGCGCGCTCGACGAAAGCCTGTCCTTTACCTCGTCCCAGAGGGCGGCGCGGCGCAGCGATTTCTCCACGATTCCGTCGAGTTCGTCGCGCGGAATTTTTCCCTGAAGTCTGACGCCGTATGCAACGTTGTCGTAAATGCTTTTGGGGAATGGGTTGGGACGCTGGAAAACCATTCCCACGCGGCGGCGCAGCTCTACCACGTCGAGGCGTTTGTCGTAGATGTCCACGCCGTCGAGCGTGAGTTTGCCCGACGTTTTGCAGGAGTCTACAAGGTCGTTCATTCTGTTGATGCAGCGCAGGAACGTGCTTTTGCCGCAACCGCTCGGGCCGATTATCGCGGTAACTTTCCCGCGCGAAAAATCCACGTTAACCTCTTTGACTGCCTTGTGCGTTCCGTAGAAAACGCAGAAGTCGCGCGCCGAGATTATTGCGTTGTTTTGATTGTTTTCCGTTTGCATATTCTATTTTCTTTGAAGTTTTGCCCGAAGGATTATAGCCGCCAAATTAAGCGACAACACTATCGCCATGAGCGCGAAAACCATTCCGTATTGCACGTGTTCGACCATCTCGGCAGCTTCGTGTTCCGAACATATGTTGTAGATGTTCCACGGAAGCGCGGGGGTGGGTTCGGTGAAGACCGACGCCAGCCCGAGTGCCGCGCCCGTGCTTGTGGCGGCGGTGAAGATAATCGGTGCGGTTTCGCCCGCGGCGCGCCCCATCGATATTATTATTCCCGTCAGCATTGATGGCAGGGCGGCGGGGAGAATTACCGTGCAGATTGCCCTCCACTTGCCTGCGCCCAGTCCGAGAGCCGCCTCGCGGTAGGTGTTGGGCACGCATTTAAGCGACTCCACGCAGCTTTGGATTATCGTCGGCAGAATCAGAAGAGCCAGTGTTATTGCGCCCGCAAGCACGCTTTTGCCGTCGGAAACTTTCAGCGTGTTGATTATAAACGCCAGTCCGAACAAGCCGAAAACTATCGAGGGAACTCCCGCGAGAGTGCCCACGCACATTCTCAAAACCGATGTGGCGGCGTTCTCCTTGGCGTATTCCGAAAAGTAAATCGCCGCAATTATTCCGAGCGGGGCGGCTATGAGCATTGCTCCGATTGTGAGGTAGAAAGTGCCCGCAATCATCGGGAAAATTCCGCCGAAAATGTTGGAGTCGAGCGGGTCGTCGGTGAAGAATCCCCAGTAGAAAACGAAGTGCGGCGCAACGAGCTTGTCGAAATCGTTCTTGATTTTCGCGATGATTTTTTCGGCGTCAGTTCCCGCGAAAACGTCGGCTGATTTCGCGCGCGCAAAGGTGGGTGTTCCGTTTTTGTCCTTCACGCAAATGCGGATATTTTCAACTTGGTCGCGGAAAACTTTTTCCGCCATATCGTAGCGCGTCTGTCCGTATTTGTTGCGCAGCAGCTTTTCCGACGCTTTTTGTTTGGCGTCGGTAGGCCCGAGGAGCTTGGTCATGCCGCTTTTGAGCGCGAAATAGTTCGCGTTGATTTCGGCGAATTTTTCCGACTGGGCGTCGAGAGCGGCCGCGGCGGGCGCGCATACCGCGCGGCGCACTGCCGACTTCGCACCGAAGCCGAGGCGTTTTTGCTTTTGCAATTCGCCCACAAATTCCTTCGCCTTTGTTTCTATCCCCGATTTTTGTTCGGTCAAAAATTTTTCGAACGAAATCGAACCCGACTTCGCAGCCTCTTGCGCAGAGCGTTCCAGCGTTTCCGCAAAGCCGCTCCACGCCTTTTGGGAGAGTGATTCAAGCACGGTTTTGCGCTCCGACGGCGCAAGCTCCGCTGCTTTTATGAAGTCGCCTTTCAGTGCGGCGAACTTTGCAAATGCGTCGGATACCGCGTTTGAAACCGCCTTTTGCGCCGCCGCGCATTCCACCGTTTCGTAGCTGCGCATAAGCCCGAAGACTTCGGCTTTGTGCGTGTCGGTGTCGGCAATGCGTTCTTTGGCGCGTTCGTCCAATTCGCGCCCGAGGTATTCCGCGAGGAATTTTTCGTGCTCGGAAGTGGCCGTGAAAGCGAACGCCCCCGCGCCCTTGACGATAATCGGCACGGTGAAAACCGCAACCGCCGCGCACATCAGCGCAAGCGACGCCAGCGCGAGCCGTTTAAACGACAAATCCAAAATTTTTCTCGAATTGTCCATATGCGTCTAAGCCTTGTTTTTTGTTGCAATGTATCTTCCCGCCGCGTTCATTGCCAGAGCCACAAACAGCAGGCACACGCTCATTGCAAAGAGAACGTGGTAGCGCGCCGAGCCGGTGCTTTGGTCGGCTTCGCCCATTTCGCCCGCAATGGTTGCGGTCATTGTTCTTACGGGTTCGAAAATGTTGAAGAACGGTTCGGGGATTTTGAGCGAATTTCCGCTCGCCATCCACACTACCATTGTTTCGCCGACAACCCTCATAAGTCCGAGAATTACGGCGACCGCAATTCCGCTTTTTGCGCACGGAATCACGACTTTGAAAATCGTTTCGGTTTTTGTAGCTCCCAGTGCCAGAGAGCCTTCGCGCATATCGCGCCCCACCGAATTGAGGGTATCCTGCGAAATGCTGACTATTGTCGGCAACGCCATAATCGCCAAAATTACCGACGCGTTGAATGCGTTTGTTCCGCTCGAAATTTTTATGTCCGCCGTCATATCGGCGAGAATCGCGACTGCCGCCGCCGATACCGCAAACAGCACCGCCGAAAGCGCGAACGACATTTTTTTAGAACCGCCGTGTTTTACCGAAAGCGTTTCGCCCAAGCATATGGAGGCAATCGCCGCCGCGGGAAGCCCCGCCGCAAGTATTGTGGCGCACACAAGCGCGCCGCCGCGTTCCTGCAAAAACGGCGCAAATATTACTATCGCAAAAAAGCCGTAGACAACCGACGGTATTGCCGCCAAAAGTTCCACCACGGGCTTGAATATTTTCGACATCTTCTCCGATACTATTTCCGAAAGGCACACCGCCACAAGCACGCCCAACGGCACTGCTATAGCGCACGAGACGGCCGTTACCATTGCCGTCCCGTAGAATATGCTTAGCGCGCCGAAGTGCGGGTTTGAGGAGTCGGAGGGCGACCAGTTTGTGCTTGTGAAAAACTCCGCAACATTGCCGAAGTTTTCGAAAAACGGCAGAGCCTCGGCGGTTATGAAGATTATCATAAACACGATTGCCAGAGTCGGGACGGCCGTTATCGAGAACAGAACCGCCCCGCCGAGTTTCGCCCCGACGGCGCGGCGCAGAGTGCCTGCGTCGCCGAGGATTAGTGGATTTTTGCGGAGTTTATTCATTTTAGCTATTGTGCCTGTTTATTTGCAAACGGGGACGAAACCCAAGTCCTTGATTATCTCGCGGCCTTCGGGAGAGAGGCAGAGGGTTACAAAATTGAAGATGTCTCCGCCCATTTTCGGCGCACCGTTTGTGAACATGTAGAGCGGGCGGGCAATCGGGTATTTGCCGCTTGCAACGCTTGCGCTCGTGGGAAGGATTCCCTCGACCGACAACGCCTTGACTGTGGCGTCGGCGAAACCCAGTCCGACATACGCAACGGCGTATTTGGTGGAGTTTACGCGGGAACGAGCCTGTCCGTTAGAGCCTACATATTCTGCGTTCTTGCTTACGGGAGCTTTCTTCAGAACGAGTTCGTTGAAAGTTTCGTAAGTGCCGCTGTTCGTGTCGCGGCTGATTACAACAATCTTGGCGTCGTCGCCGCCGAGTTGCTTCCAGTTGGTGATTTTGCCCGTGAAGATGTCGGCAATCTGCGCTATTGTAAGCGCGGAGATTTTGTTCTGCGGGTTTACAATCACCGCCAAGCCGTCGTATGCAACCGTGTGGGCTATGGGCAGAACGCCCTTGTCCACGCAGCTTTTAAACTCCTTGGCTTTCATGAAGCGCGACATATTCGCGATGTCGCACGAGCCGTTCATAAGGCTTTTTACGCCGTTGCCGCTGCCCGATTCGCTGATTGTGATGTTCACTTCGGGGTGGGCTTCCTTGTAGTATTCGGCGAAAGCTTTTGCAATCGGGCCAACAGTTGTGGAGCCGTCTATTGATATGTTCGCGAATATCGGCGAGGCCGCAATGCCGGCGGCTACAATCGCCAATGCTTTGAGAATTTTGGATGTTTTCATATTTTTATCCTCCTTGTTGTGTGTTTAGAAAAGAATTTGGATTTGGCTTCTGACCGCGTTTGCGTTGGCGTAGTCGGAAGTGGAAGAACCGCCCTCGAGGCGCGCGAATTCGTAGCCGAGCTGGTATTTAACGGTGTTGCCCTTGATATACCAGTTAAGACCGACATACACGCTTTCGCCGCGGTTGTAGGTTGTGTTCGCAACAGAGTCGCGCACGCCGTCGGAGACTTTCACGCCTCTGCCGTCGGTGTCGAGCCAGCTGAGTCTGACTGTCGGTGCAATCTTGCCGAGCTCGCCGATGTCGAACTTGTATTCCGCGCCGAGGTTCGCGCCCATGGGCGTTACGTTCTCGCCGTTTTTGCCGCCGTTGTCCACGCTTGTGAGCAGGAATTCGCCCCAGACGTCGAAGCCCTTGATAGATGCCTTAATGTAGGGGTTGAAGCCGATAACATCGCCGTATTTGTAGCGCGCCGAGCCGCTGCCCACGTTCATTCCGTTGGTGTAGGCGAAGTTTGCACCCACTTCGAATTTGCCCGCGTCGAACTTCTTTTCGTAGGCTACGTTCGCCGCATACATCAGGCTGTTGGTGTAGCCGTCGGGAACGCCCGTGGGGCTGTTGTTGTAGGCGGTCGTCACCGACAAACCGTATTTAAGCCCGTCGATGGCGTCGAACTTGCCGTTCCAGAAAATGCCCGTGTGGCGTCCCGCAAAGCCGAGCTTGCGACCGTCCGCGCCTTCCGCAAAGTAGCGGGTTGCAAGCGAGCGTTCAATGGAGAGCAGCTTCGAAGACGACGTATATTCTTCAACCGCGAAGTTGATTTTTCTGTAGCCGAAATCAGCCGCGCCCTTTGTGAAGTCGAAATCGAAATCCTTCGTGATATACGCCTTTTCGAGGTATCCGCCCTTGGCGTTTGCAAAGTCGGCAACGATGTCGGCCTTCCAGCCGCCGCCCAAATCGGCGTTCGCCCCGAGGAATATTCTGCGCATAAGGAACGTGTTTTTCGGGTCGATGTGCGCCGCGCCGTCTTCGTTGACGTCGAGATATTCATACTGCATCTGCAGGCGTCCTTCGAGCTTGAGCTTTTTCACGTCCTTTTCCTTCGCCGTAACCGCCGACGCCTTTTTCATTACGCCTTCGGCTTCCGCGCGTGTTATCAGACCCTTCGAAACGAGAAGGTCGAGCGTTTGTTTATCCTGCGCTTGGGTTGCGGCCGCAAAGCCGAGAACCGCCGCGCACAATAGAATAGTTGTTTTAGTATTCATATCCATTGGTTGTGGTTTTTGATTCTTGGCGTATTGTCGCAAATGAAGGTTAGGTTTTTATTCGCGGAAGAATAGGATTCGGTTTTAATTGTGTTAGAGTTTTGCATATTTGTGTGAGGTTTTTATTCGCGTTGTGTTAGTTTTTTGTTAGGAGTAAAATATTTGTTGACGCCTCATCTGCTTGTTTGAAAATTGAGGGGCTACAAGGTTAAGTATGAAAAACAGATTCAATTCGGTATTTGTGCGCATATTTGCGGCTACGTCTTCGGTATGCGCGGCGGCAATAGCTGCGGGTGCGTTTGCGGCGTATTCGGAGCTTGAAAAAACTGTGGAGCGCAACACGGAACGCATGCTGTCGGATTCCGTCGCGTTCCTTGCCTCGTGCATAGACGCGGGCACTCCCGCCGAAAACATCGCCAAGGCGGTGCGCCTGCACCCGAACAAAAGCGGAATACGCACCACTATCATTTCGCGTAACGGCGACATTGTTTTCGACTCCAGCGCGGGTTCGGCGGGAATGCTCAACCACCTCGACAGGTTCGAAGTCAAAAGCGCGCTCGGGGGCAAAACAACGTCGGCGAAACGCTATTCGCAGACGATGCGCTCAAACTTCATCTACATAGCCGCCCCCGCGGGCGCGGAGAAGGACGGGACTTTCGAATACTGCGTAAGGCAGTCGATGAATCTGAAAATTCCGAACGCGAGAAAAAGCGTGCTCAAAAACGAAATCATTTTGTTTGCGGTTGCGGCGGAATTTTTCGCAATGCTGCTGTCGCTTTTGGTGGCGCGCAAGATTTCGAAACCGCTGACGGAGCTTGCCGAAGCGGCATCGCGCTTTGCCGAGGGAGATTTCGAGGCGAGAGTTCCGCGCAGTTCGGTTGCGGAAATCGGGATTTTGTCGAAGTCGCTTTTCAAGATGGGGCGCGACTTGAAAAAGCGCATAAACTCGCTTCACAAGCGCAACTGCGAGCTTGACGAAGTGTTTTCGCAAATGCGCGACTGCGTTTTCATATGCTCCGACGACGGCGACGTGCGCCGCTACAACCGCGCGTGTTCCGAGTTGTTCTCCATTCCCGAGGATATCCGCAATCCGCGCACGGCGGGCGTGTTCCGCAACAGTGCGGTAACCGCGGCAATAGAAAAGACGTTCGCCGAAAACAAGCCCGTGAACGCCGAATTGGAGCACTTGGGAAGAACCTACAAGCTGACCGGACTGCCGCTTCCGTATTCGGCAAAACACGCGCGCGCGCTTTTCGTTATCCGCGACATTTCGCAGGAAAAACGCAACGAACTTCTGCGCCGCGAATTTGTGGCGGGGGCTTCGCACGAGCTTAAAACGCCGATTACGGCAATCAAAATGGCGGCGGAAACGATAGCCGAAAATTTCGACGAAACCGCGCGCCGCTTCGTTCCCACGATAGAAAAGGAAGCCGACAGAATGGCCGTGCTTGTGGACGAAATGCTGCTGCTTTCGCGTCTGGAATTTTCCGACGCCCGCGAAAACTTTGCGCCGTTCGACCTTTCCGCAGTCGTCAAAAACGCGCTTTCCAACAACGAAAACCAGATAGAATTGAATGCCGACACCGTGGAAAACACATGCCCTTCGCCGCTTAAAATAGTGGGCGACGCCCGCTTGGCTGAAATAGCCGTGGGAAACCTCGTATCAAACGCGGTTCGCTACGGCGGCAGGGAATGCAAGATTTCAATTTCCGCGCGTGAGGACGAAAAATCGGTTTCGCTTACCGTTTCCGACACGGGCGCGGGTATTTCCAAAGAAGACCTGCCGCGCGTTTTCGAACGCTTCTTCCGCGTAGACAAGGGGCGTTCCCGCGCGCTCGGCGGAACGGGCTTGGGGCTTGCGCTGGTAAAGCACATAGCCATTTTGCACGGAGGGTCGGTCTCGGCGCAGAGCCAACTCGGCAAAGGCTCGAGCTTCACGATAACTTTTGCAAAGGCGTAGTATGGCGAAGATTCTGATTGTTGAGGACGAAGATTCCATTGCGGAACTCGTGGAATTTAATTTGCGCAAAAACGGCTTCGAATGCGCGCGCGTCGATTCGGGCGAAAAGGCGTTGAAGCTTTTCGAAAAGGGCGAGCAATTCGACCTGATTCTGCTCGATTTGATGCTCACGGGAATGGACGGAACCGACTTCTGCAAAATCTTCCGTTCGCGCACAGATTTTGCGCAGATTCCGATTATAATGCTGACCGCCCGCGGCGGGGAATCGGACATCGTAAGCGGGCTTGACTACGGCGCGGACGACTACATCACAAAGCCGTTTTCGCCCCGCGTGCTCATTGCCCGCATACGCGCGCGCCTGCGCTCGGACTCGGCTGAGGGGGCGTCGGAAAACGCGCTGTGCGTGCACGGAATAAGTCTTGATTCGGAATTCCACGAGGTGCGCGTAGGGAAGAAATCGCTCGATTTGACTTCGAACGAATTTTCAATTCTCGAGCTTTTTATGCGCTCTCCGGGGAAAGTTTTTTCGCGCGACAGCATAATACGCAACCTGCACGGCGAGGGCTACCCAGTCACCGACAGGGCGATTGACGTTTCGATAGTAAACCTCAGAAGGAAGCTCGGGGTTAAGGCCGACATAATAGAAACCGTCCGCGGCGTTGGCTACAAGATGTCGAAAAACTGAGTTTTTTCGGACAAAAGTATTGAACGGGCGCGGCGGGAAATCGTATTGTGTTGCAATGAAAAAAACACGGATACTTTTTGTCTGCCACGGAAACATCTGCCGAAGTCCCACCGCCGAGTTTGTAATGAAAGACTTGGTGAAAAAGGCGGGGCTGGAGGCGCGTTTTGAAATAGAATCGGCGGCGGTAAGTTCGGAGGAGCTGGGCAACCCCGTGTATCCGCCCGCGCGCCGCACGCTTGAAAAGCACGGAATTTCCTGCGGGGGCAAGTTTGCGCGCCTGCTTACGCACGCCGACTACGACAACTTCGATGTCATAGCCGTAATGGATTTCAGCAATCTCTCAAACGCACGCCGCATTTGCGGGGGCGACGCGCAGAACAAAATAAAGCTGCTTCTCGAATTTGCGGGGCGGCCTAACTGCGAAGTTGACGACCCGTGGTATTCGGGCGGTTTCGAGACCGCATACGCCGACATTCTCTCGGGCTGCAAGGGGCTGCTCGAAAGCTTTTCCGCGTAGGATTGACGCATTTTTTCGGCGACGGCGTTTGCAAAAAGCGGAATCCGCCCGCCTAAAATTCGCCACAAAAGCCGTGTTAAAAGTCGGCAATGGCGCGCGCTACTGCGGAGCTGTCGCAGGGCAGGGCGGCATTGTCGAAATACGCGGCCTTTTCGCTTTCGGAAAATGAGTTTTCGAAAAATTTAAAAAGCGCGTTTGAGTATTCTGGCGTAAATTCGGGGTGGCCTTGAAACGTCAGGGCAAAGTCGCCTATTCTCATACTTTCAACGGGGCAGAAGTCTGAACCCGAAAGCACGGCGGCGTTTTTGGGCGGCACTACAACTTGGTCGTGGTGGCTGTATTCCAGAACGAATTTGCGCGCGGGAAAGTATTTTTTTAACGCGCCGTCTTTGAGTTCCGAAACACGCCTGCCCACGCCCCAGCCCTTCGGCGAGCGTTCCGCTTTTCCACCGAACGCCTCCGCCAAAAGCTGGTGTCCGAAGCATATGCCCACAAGCTTGGCGTCCTTTTTAGCAGCGGCTACGGCAAATTTTTTAAGGCGCACAATCCATTCGGTGCGTTCATACGCGCTCGCCAGGCTGCCCGTGATTATGTATTTGTCGAAGTCGGCGGCGCGGGCGGGAAGCTCTCCGTTCTTTACGTCGAAAACCTCGATTGTCCCCGCGCATTCCGCTCCCGAAGCCGATTCCAGCATATCGACAAAGGTCTGGGCATACGGCGGAATTTCGGGAAATTCGGCGCGGACGCGGGCGAAGTTTTCGCAGAGTAAAATTGCGGTTTTCATAGTGGACATAGTATGGCGCGGCGGCAGTCGGGTGTTAGCTGATTTGTTTCGGCGGCGGCTCGAGCAGCGCGGAGTCGTCGATGTTGTCTTTGAGTTGCGTTCCGCTGATTCCGCGCGCAAGCGATTCCTTCAGCAGAAGCGCGAGTTTCTTGGCGGCGATTTTCGGCGGAAGCCCGAGCGGGCGTATGTTGGAAACGCAGTTTCTGTCCGATTCCACCGTGCTCCAGCGCGGCTTGTAGGTGAAATACGCGCTCAGACTGTCGGGCGAGCCAAGCCCCGGGCGTTCCCCCACAAAGGCTATTGCGTGGCGTATGCCGATTGTCTCGCCTATTGAATCCTGAATTTTCACGCGCGCGTAGGGCACTATGATTATGGGCGTCATTGCCCACTCTTTTTCGGGCAGGTTTTCGGCAAGCGCGGAGATTGTCTCAACGGCGTGTTCGGTTGCGGCAATGGCGGAAAGCCCGTCGGAGACCACCACGGCGAAGTCGCGCCCCTTCCAAGACTTCGCAAGTTCGGCGAGCTTTTTCTTGGAGTCTTCGTCAAGCGTCTTACCCATGTCGGGATTCATCAAATAAGTTTGCTTGTCGTGCACGGGCGTGTGCAGAATCACGCTTTGGAAGCCCGCTTCGGCGAATTTTTTTGCGAGGGCTTCGGCGTCGAACGCCGCGTGGACGGCGTCGCGGGCGCGCGCGTGGGCGAGACGGAAATCGAGCACCGAAGGCGTTCTTTGGCTTCCGCCCGAACGGCCTATTGCTATGCGCGCGGTTGTGAATTGTTGCAGGGCAATCCACGCGTCGGGCTTCGATACCGCGTTGGCGACGGAGTAGGCGCGGACGCCGTTTGAATTCTTACTTGGCAGTGTTTCCATAGTCTAAAATCCTTTTGAAATTGTTGTTTGTGTTGTCCAAAAGCCTGAAGTCGGCGTAGATGTTGTTGCGTTGCAGCCACGCTTCGAATTCGGGCGCGGGGCGCAGGTTGAAGAGCTGCCTGATGTATTGGGTGTCGTGGAAAGAGGTTGTTTGGTTGCCGAGCATGATGTCGTCCCAGCCGGGGATTCCCATTATGTAGTTAAGCCCCGCCGCGCCCAGAAGCGTAAGAAGAGTGTCCTGATCGTCTTGGTCGATTTCGGCGTGGTTTGTGTAGCATACGTCGCAACCCATGGGCAAGCCGAGCATCTTGGCGCAGAAGTGGTCTTCCAAGCCCGCGCGGATAATTTGCTTGCCGTTGTATAAATACTCGGGGCCGATGAAGCCTACGACAGTGTTTACAAGCAGCGGCTTGAATTCGCGCGCGACGGCGTATGCGCGGGCTTCGCAAGTTTGCATGTCTACGTCCCAGTTGCCGTTTGCCGAAAGTGCTGTGCCTTGTCCCGTTTCGAAATACATCACGTTGTTGCCAACAGTTCCGCGCTTGAGTGCAAGGGCGGCTTCATAAGCCTCGCGTATCATTTCAAGCGATGTCCCGAAGTTCTTGTTTGCAATCTCAGTGCCCGCTATTGACTGGAACACCAAGTCGACGGGCGCGCCGCGCTCAATGATTTTGAGCATTGTGCTCACGTGCGCAAGAACGCAGGATTGAGTGGGGATTTGGTATTCGGAAATTGCGGAATCGAGCAGGCGCAAAATGTTTTCTATTGCGCGGGTATTGTCGGTTGCGGGATTTACGCCTATTACGGCGTCGCCCACTCCATACATCAGCCCGTCGACAATGGAGGCGGCAATACCTTTGAGGTCGTCGAACGGGTGGTTGGGCTGCAGGCGCGAAGAGAACCTGCCGCGAAGCCCGAGAGTGTCGCGGAACGCCGTTATCACACGGCGTTTTGAAGCCACCAAAATCAGGTCTTGATTGCACATAATTTTGGAGACGGCTGCGACCATTTCGGGAGTCAGCCCCCACATGAGCTTTTCGATAGCCTCTCCGTCTGTCTCGTAGCGCAGAAGCCAGTCGCGGAACTCGCCGACTGTGAGCGAGGAGATTGGCTCGAACGCCGCCTTGTCGTGCCTGTCGATGATAAGGCGCGTAACCTCGTCCTCCTCGTAGGGAATCAGAGGCTCTTCGACGAAGAGCTTCAGCGGAACGTCGGCAAGGCACATTTGCGCCGCCACGCGCTCTTCGTAGTCGCGCGCGGCGACTTTCGCGAGAACGTCGCCCGAGCGGTATGGCGAAGCCTTCGCCATAAGCTCTTTAAGCGACCCGAAGTTGTGCGTCTTGCCGCCTACGTGGACTGTCCATTTGCGGTTCATACAATTCCGTTTTGAAGCAGAAGCGGGTTGTCGGTTTTGTCTTCGGCGGTGAGTCGGTTGCGGGAGTCGAAAATTTTCATTTTCTCGAGCCACTTTTCGAACTCGGGCGCGGGGCGCAAGTTCAGCAACTGGCGCACGTAGAGGGTGTCGTGGTAGGACGTTGTTTGGTAGCCCAACATGATGTCGTCGCAGCCGGGGATTCCCATTGTGTAGTTAAGTCCCGCCGCGGCAAGCAGCGTAAGTAGAGTGTCCATATCGTCCTGATCCGCCTCCGCGTGGTTTGTGTAGCAGATGTCGCAGCCCATGGGAAGCCCGAGCATCTTGGCGCAGAAGTGGTCTTCCAAGCCCGCGCGGATAATTTGCTTGCCGTTGTATAAATACTCGGGGCCGATGAAGCCTACGACAGTGTTTACAAGCAGCGGCTTGAATTCGCGCGCGACGGCGTATGCGCGGGCTTCGCAAGTTTGCATGTCTACGTCCCAGTTGCCGTTTGCCGAAAGGGCAGTGCCTTGACCCGTTTCGAAATACATCACGTTGTTGCCCACAGTTCCGCGCTTGAGCGCAAGGGCGGCCTCGTGCGCTTCGCCGAGAATTTCGAGGTTTACGCCGAAGTTCTTGTTTGCAATTTCCGTGCCCGCCAACGACTGGAACACCAAGTCGACGGGCGCGCCGCGCTCCATTGCCTCAATGGCGTTCGTAACGTGTGAAAGCACACACGATTGAGTGGGGATTTCGTATTTCGCAACAAGTTCGTCGATTAGCTTGAGAATCTCAATCATGGCGGGAACGCTGTCGGTCGCGGGATTGATGCCTATTACGGCGTCGCCGCAGCCGTAGAGAAGCCCGTCGAGCATTGAGGCGGCAATGCCCTTGAGGTCGTCGGAGGGGTGGTTGGGTTGCAGGCGCGAAGAGAACCTGCCGCGCAGCCCGAGCGTGTCGCGGAACGCCGTTATCACGCGGCGTTTTGAAGCCACCAAAATCAAGTCTTGATTGCACATGATTTTGGAGACGGCGGCAACCATTTCGGGAGTCAGCCCCCACATGAGCTTTTCGATAGCCTCTCCGTCGGTCTCGTAGCGCAGAAGCCAGTCGCGGAACTCGCCGACTGTGAGCGAGGAGATTGGCTCGAACGCAGCCTTGTCGTGCCTGTCGATGATAAGGCGCGTAACCTCGTCCTCCTCGTAGGGAATCAGAGGCTCTTCTACAAAGAGCTTCAGCGGAACGTCGGCAAGGCACATTTGGGCTGCAACGCGTTCTTCGTAGTCGCGCGCGGCGACTTTCGCGAGAACATCGCCCGAGCGGTATGGCGAAGCCTTCGCCATAAGCTCTTTAAGCGACCCGAAGTTGTGCGTCTTGCCGCCTACGTGGACTGTCCATTTGCGGTTCACTGCAAGCCTCCTTTACTTTATCGGCGTGAATTGCGACGGCAGCCACAGCGCGATTTCGGGGAATATCATTATCAGAATCAACGCCAGCAGCATAAGCCCCACGAACGGAATTATCGACGCGTAAATATCCTTAATCGTAATCGACTTCGGCGACATTGCGCGCATAAGGAACAGGTTGTATCCGAACGGCGGTGTGATATACGCTATTTGGCAGGTGATTGTGTAGAGTATTCCGAACCAAATCGGGTTGAATCCCAACTTGACAACCAGCGGTATGTAGAGCGGGGCGACGATTACGAGCATTGCGGTATCGTCAAGGAATATGCCGAGAATGATGAACGAAATTTGCATCATCAGCAGCACTTGCCACGGCGACAACCCCCAGTCGTTCAGGAACAATCCCTCGAGCGCGCGGACTGCGCCAAGTCCGTCGAAGACTGCCGCGAAGGCGAGAGCCGCCATCATAATCCACATAAACATTGCGGAGTTGTCGAGCGTTTCCACGAGCGTCTTCTTGAATATCGCCCAAGTGAGGCGGCGGCGCAGCAGTGCCACTATGAATGCCGCTATCGCACCCAGAGCCGAGCTTTCAACAAGGCTTGTCAGCCCGAAGAAGAACGACCCTATCACCGAGAAAATCAGCAACAGCGGGATAATTCCCGAGCTTAAAACCTTCAGCTTCTCCTTGGTGGTGTAGTTTCTTTCGCTCTCGGGCAGGGCGGGGCCCAGCTTGGGGTTGATTTTGCACCTGATTAGAATGTATGCCAAAAACAGCAGTGTCATCAGTATTCCGGGGCCTACGCCTGCAAGCCACAGTTGGCTTACGGGTTGGCGCGCAATCATTCCGTAAAGCACAAGCACGATACTCGGGGGAATCAGAATGCCGAGCGAGCTTCCCGCTTGGATTAGTCCGCTAATCATGCGCTTGTCGTAGTTGCGCTTGAGAAGCTCGGGTAAAGCCACGCTGCAGCCGATTGCCATGCCCGCAACGCTAAGCCCGTTCATGCAGGAAATCAGCACCATAATAAGCAGCGTTCCCACCGCAAGTCCGCCTTTGAGCGAACCCATCCAGACGTGGAACATATGATACATATCGTTTGCAATGCCCGATTCCGAAAGCATAAAGCCCATGAATACGAACATCGGCAGCGTCAACATCGGATACCAGTTGAACAGCTTGATTGCGGCGTTGAAGCCCAACGCCGTGCTGCCGTCGCCCCACAGGAAAATTGCGGCCACAACGCCCACAAAGCCCATCGCGCCGAACACGCGTTGCCCCGTGAGCATAAGCAGCATCAGCGACGAAAACATCAGCAATATTATTATTTCGGGAGACAGTTCCATTTTACATCTTCCTTCCTAAAACTCTGCAAAAGTCCTTCATCAGTTCGGCAGTTCCTTGCAGCAGCATAAGAGCCATTCCGAACGTCATTATTATTTTGATTGGAGCCATCGGCGGCCTCCAGACCGAGTGGTTGCGTTGGTCGAATTCGAGCGCGAACGCCGAACTTTCCCAGCCGCCCTTTACCATTACATAGAGGTAGAACAGCATAAAAAAGACCGTGAAAACATCAACCAGAGCCTTTTTATACGGCGACCACCTCTCGTAGAGAAAGTCCATTCTCACGTGTATGCCGTGCTTGAGACTGCTCGCCCCGCCGAGAATGTAATACGCCGCCATTGTAAACTGCGCCATTTCCATAACCCAGATAACGGGGTGGTGCAGGGCGTTTGTTACGATGGAATACAGAAGTATGCCCATCATCGCCAAAAGCAGATACATAGCCCCTTTGCCGACAAATTCGCTCAACTTTTCAACCGAGCGAACATACAGGTCAATCAGCCTGAAAAGCGGAACGCCCGTTTTGATGCGAACCTTGCGCCAGTTGATTGAATCGAGCCAGTCGTCCAAATCGTCGAATCTTGTTCTTCTAATAATCATAATGCAGAATAATTCCGTTTGTTTTTACGCGCAAAGCGTTGCCCGCGCGACGTTTTGCGCGCGCGGACAAGTTTGATTTTCTTCCCGTTTAGTAGCGGTATGGCGCGCCCGCCTTATCCATGAGTGCGTTGTAGTTCTTGAGAATTTCAACGACCTTCTTCACGCGCGGCGTTCCCTTTGCGGCGATATCGTCCCAGAATTTGACTGCGGCGTTTTCCACCGTCTTCCATTCGTCGCCCTTTATGGAGGTGAGCTTGAGCTTGTTGCCGTTTACGCGCAGCTTTGCCTCGCCGCCCCAATACCAGTATTGGCGGTAGTAGTGCGAACTGTCCATGCAGAGCTTGAACAACTCCTTGAGGTGCTCGGGAACTTTGTTCCAAGACTTCGTGTTGGCGAGGAACGAGCCTATCCACGCGCCCGAGATGTTGTTTGTAAGGAAGTATTTTGTGGCGTTCGCCCAGCCGACCGTGTAGGCTTCTGTTATGCCGCACCACGCAACGCCGTCGAGTTCGCCCGTGCGCATCGCCATTTCCACGTCTTCGACGGGGACGGTTACGGGCACTATTCCGAACTGCGTCAGGAAGCGTCCCGCAGTCGGGGAGGTGTAGACTTTCTTGCCCTTGATGTCGGAGAGCTTGGTAATCGGCTCTTTGGTGATGAAATTGCAGGGGTCCCACGCGCCCGAGCTAAGCCACGTTACGTTCTTTACGTCCTTGTATGATTCCGCCCAGATTTTGTCCAAACCGAATTCGTAGAAAAGCGCGGGAACGTCGAGCGAATAGCGCGTTGCAAGCGGGAAGTATGCGCTGAACGGGGCGACATCGGCGGGCGAACCCATGGAGTCGTCGTCGCTTTGGACGCAGTCGAGAGTGCCTTGTTGCAGCGCGCTGAAAAGCTCGCTTGTGGGCACGAGCTGATCGGCGTAATACAGCTCGATGAACATTTCGCCCTTTGCCACTTTGTTGAACGCCTCAATCGCCGGCTTTATCACGTGTGCGCCAAGCGATGTGCTTGCGTATGTTTGCAGACGCCACCTGATGGGCTTTTTCGACGCCCCCATTATATACGGCGCGCCGACCGCCAAAGCCGAACCGAGTCCGAGCTTTTTGAGGAATTCGCGCTTGCCCATCTTGGGGGCTTCGCGGGTTGCTGCGGTAGTAGATGTGTTGTTCATGATTTTGCCTTTCCGAAGAAATTTTTAACGTATTTTGTTGTTTGTTGTGTTTGATTAGAACCCGACCGACGTTTTTGCGCCGAACCAGAGGTTGCTTTTGTGCCCGTCGAGCGTGTAGGAGGCGTCGTTGTTGATTGAATAGCGTCCGCCTGCGGAAATGCTCCAGTTGTCGGTGATTGCGACTGAAACGTCCGCGCTTGTCATCAGATACGCAAAGCCGCCGTCGGCAAGACCGCCTTTGTAGTCGCCGTAGCCGCCCGCGACAGCCAAGTCAAGCGTGCCCCACGTTTCGTCGATAACCCATTTGGTAATCGGTGCGGAGTATGAAAGCCCGCCCTCAATTACAGAGCCGCTATACGTCAGGTTGTAGTAGTATGCAACATACGGGCTGACTGCGAAATCGCCGAGGAATTCGGAGGTATCGTAGCTAAGGGCTATTTTCAGTTCGTGCTCGTTTGTAGAACCCGCGTCGGGATAGGTATATGCGGTGTAGCCGAAGTCTATCGTGAAATTCTCAATAGAATACGTCAGTCCCGCGTAGAGGTCGTTTTCTTTGTATGAACCCGCGGTGTCGTCGGTAGAGAAGCAGCCCCACCAGCCCGCGTAGGCGGCGAATCCCGAACCGAAATCGTAGCCGACATCAACCTGCGGCGCAATAGTCCGTTCGGCGAGCTGTTTGCCCCTGAATATGAACTCCGACTCATAATCGGCAGTCGCCGAGAAGGAGAAATTTTTTACAATCTCTCCGAGGGAAGCGTTGCCGATGAGCGCGTTGATTTCCTTCGGGGCTTCCTCCGCAAAACCGAGAGCCGCCGAAGCGAGGATTATTGTCGATACAGATGCGATGTTTTTTAGGTTCATTGTTTTTGTGTTTGGTGTTGTAGGTTTCGGGCTTTTTGTGCCCGTTTTTTCTTTAGCAAAACGCGTGCCAGTTTTTACGATAATTTTATTTTATTGAACCTCATTTAATTGCGCGTTTTAAGCCTGTTTTTGCGGATTTTGCAAAACACACAAATTTGTATTTTTGCGGAAAATTCAATTTTGTATGTTTACAATTTTGTAGTTTTTGCGGCATCGGGCGGGCACAAAAAAAACCTTCCGCCGAAAAGACGGAAGGTTTTGAAAACTGAATCTGACTTTGCGCTTCTGCTTCTACTTTTTCGCCGTTTTGAGCGAGCACGCAAGTCCCAGAACGTAGAGCGTTGCAATCAGCGGAACGGTGAACGCCGGCTTGTTGCCCCACAAGTCGGCGGCGTAGCCCATAACGGGCGGCAGAACCGCCGCGCCCACGATTGCCGTTACCATAAGCCCCGAAAGTTCGTTCGATTTTTCGGGCATTTTATCAATGGCTATCGAGAAAATGAGCGGGAAAATGTTTGCGTAGCCCACGGCTATTACAAACAGCGCGACAGTCGCCAACATTTTGCCAGAAACAAAAAGCAGCGCGAACCCCGCAACCGCCAACGCCGCCGAGAACGCCAGAAATTTCTTCGGCTCAACGCGCTTTAAAACGGCCGCCCCCGCAAGGCGCGCAAACATTATCGCCAAAAAGAAGTAGGTGATGTATTGCGTGGCCAAGTCGCTTGAAACGCCGAAACGCGAGGTGAAGTAAATGGGCATTCCGTTCGAGACGCAGTTTTCCGCGCCCACATACAGGAAAATTCCCGCAACCATTGCAAAAACGAACGGGTTTTTAAGCAGCGCAACGCACGAGCCTACCGACGCCACGTTCTCGCATTTCTTTTCCGAAATCTTCAGCGCGCCTACCGCCGCCATTGTGGCTGCAAAACCCGCCGCAAATATCGCGAAAACGAGCGTCCATTCAAAATGCGTTCCGTTTTCTGCCGATTTGTCGCCCGCAAGGAGAGCGACGGCAAAAAAGACAATCGGCGCGGTGTTAGAGCCTATCGCCTTGATGAATTGCCCGAGCGACAAATTGCTTGAATAGTCGCCCTCGCGGGAGACATCGCGCATTATCGGGTTGCCCGCAACCTGCAAAGTTGCCGCGCCCGCGCCCAGCAGCAGAACCGCCGCAAGGAAAACCGCGTAGCTTGAAATCCCGAGCACAAGCACGAGCAGCACGCCCGCAAACGCAAGCCCCAAGCCCGACAAAAGCGTAGCCTTTTTGCCTATTTTGCTTTGCAACACGCCCATGGGCACCGACAAGAACCCGAACATTATAAAGCCCACGAAAGAGACTATTTGCGCCTCGAAGTTGCTAAGTTCGAACGTGTCCTTTGCCTTGCCGACGAACGTCGCAACGGCGTCGCCGAAGCCCATGCACAGGAACGCGAGGAAAATCGGGAATGTTTTCGCCTTCATTTTACGCCTTTTTGTAGATTACCCCGTCTTCTATGCACTGAACGAGAATGTGGATTATTTTGATGTGTATTTCCTGCACGCGGTCGGAAAATTCGCTTTTGGGCGCGCGGATTTCGACGTCGCAATTCTCCGCGAGCGCGCCGCCCGATTTCCCCGTGAGCGCGACCACTTTCATTCCGTTTTTGCGGGCGTATTGCGCCGCCAAAAGCACGTTTTTGGAGTTGCCGCTCGTGCTTATTGCAAGCAGAACGTCGCCGCTTTTGCCGAGAGCCTCAACGCCGCGCTCGAAGATTGATTCGGGCGAGAAATCGTTGAGCGAGCACGTTATGAACGCGGGGTCGTTTATTGCAATGGCGGGGAGGGCACGGCGGTTGAGTCTGAAGCGCGCGGTGAGTTCCTCGCAGAAATGGGTGGCGTCGCAGAGGCTGCCGCCGTTGCCGCAGGCTATTATTTTGCCGCCGTTTTCAAGCGCGGCGCACATAATTTTTGCGGCTTCGGCTATTTTTTCGGCGTTGGAATTGTCGGAGACGAACTTCTGCAGAACGTCCAAGGCTTGGTTTAGCGATTGTGTTATTATTTCTTTCATTTTACGCAAAGTGTATTGGTTGTTTTATTTCGAAATGCCGTCGGAGGCCACGGAAACTGCGGCGTAGTCGCCAATCTTTTCGCCGAGCAGGGCGGGGACTACCTTGCAGACGTTTGCGGCAAGGTCGAGCGCGTCGGCGTCGATTGCCTTTTGCATCGACTCGCGCAGGAGGTTTTCGGAGCGCGCAAAAATGCTGCCGATTACAATCAGTTCGGGGTTGAGCACGTCGATGAGAATCGAAATTCCGCGCCCGAGGTATTCGCCCGACTCTTCGTAGATTTTCTTGGCGTCGGCGTCGCCAGCGTCGGCGGCTATTGCTATTGATTTTGCGGAAATTGAATCAAGCTTGTCGGCCGATTCGCAGAACGCGCATGATTTGCCGCGCTGGAAAAGTTCCGCCGCCCTGAGCTTCCCGAGCTGGGCTATTCCGCCGCCGCTGCAAAAGCCCTCGAACGAGCCGCGTTTGCCGTAGCCTACAGGCCCGAACTTTTCAAGCCGTATGTGCCCGACTTCCCCCGCGTTGTCGTTCGCGCCCGTAAGCAGGCGTCCGTTGGCAATGATTCCCGCGCCCAGCCCCGTTCCGAACGTCATAAAAACCATATTTTCAGAGCCTTTGCCCGCGCCGTATTTCCACTCGGCAAGCGCGCAGGCGTTGGCGTCGTTCTGAATGAAGGCGGGAATCGAGAATTTTTCGCGGAAGAAATCGGTAATGTGAACGTCGTCCCACTTGGGCAGGTTCGGAGGGCTCATAATCACGCCCTTGCGGCTGTCGAGCGGGCCGCCGCAGCTTATGCCGATTGACGAAATTTCCCCGAGCGCCACTCCCGTGGAGCGGCTGAGCGACTCTATTATTTCGCAGAATTTTTCGAGCGTTTCCGCGCACGGAAGCGTGGGAAACGATTCCTTCGCGAGGAAATCTACCGAAAAGTCGTCGTTTTCGCGCGCAAAAACAACCGCGCATTTTGTTCCCCCGATGTCGATGCCTATGTAGTTTTTCATATTGTGTAGTATAGGTTAAAACCAGTGTTGCCGACGCCGCAAAAAAGGCGGCGCACCCGATTCGGTAAAACGCCGAATCGTAAAATAAATGTTGCCAATGTAGCGTTAAAATGCAAACATAAAACATTAAAAAATGGTTTTGCGGCGCGGCGCGATGTCGGCGGCGGACTTTTCAAAGAAGGATTTTTTATGAAGCGTTATTCGCGCTATATTGCATACATAAAGCCCAAGCTTTGGTATTTGGTGGGGGCGTTGTTGGCGGGGTTGCTGTTCGGCGCGTCGAGTGGTTTCGGTATGCCCGTTATTTTCGACAAGGTTTTGAAGCGCATTTTTATGCCAGAAGACGGCGTGGCGTATAGCCTCTGGTATGTCTTCGGCGTGGCTATGCTCATTCCGCTGGTATTTATAATACGCGCGATAACCGGCTATTTGAGCGGGTATTTGATGAGCTACGTTTCGCTCGACGTTCTGCGCAGAATCAAGCAGGACTTGTTCTCGCGCGTGCAGGACTACCCGCTTTCGTTCTTCGACAAACACACTACGGGCGACCTCTTCGTGCGCCTGACTGCCGACACGCAGGCGGTGCAGACAATCCTGCTTTCGTTCGCCTCCGAGATGATTCGCCAGCCCGTGCAGGTTATCGGCGCGCTCTCGTTTTTGGCGTATATGTGCCTTACAAAGGGTGAGATTGTCTTCCTTTTGGTGTTCATCGCGGCAGTGCCGTTTTGCATAATTCCCGTGCAGATTATGCGCCGCAACCTCAAGCGTTGCGCGAAAATGTCGGCGGAATCGCTGGGGGCGATAGCCCAGTGCTTCAACGAAAACCTCGCCGCCGCGCACGAAGTCCGCGTATTCAACCTCCAAGAGCCGCAGAAGAAAAAGTTCTGGAATATGAACGTGAGTTTCCAAAAACTGGTGCTCAAAATCACGCAATACGAGCTTTTGCAGCAGCCGATGATGGAGGTTCTGGCGGCGACGATGGTTTCGATTACGTTTGTCTACGCATACAAGGCGAAGATTGACTTTTCGACGTTCGCGGCAATCGGACTTGCGCTCTATTTTACAATCGACCCGATTAAGCGCATCGTGAGAATGTGGACTGACTTCATCAAAATCACGCCCTCGTTCGACCGACTCAACGAAGTGCTCGACTACGTTTCCACAGTGCCCGAGGCCGAAAACCCCGTGAAAGTTGACGTGTTGCGCGGCGAAATCGAGTTTAAAAACGTAAACTTTGCCTATTCCGACAAAACCGTTTTGCACAACGCAAATATCAAAATCCCCGCGGGCACGAGCTGCGCGTTGGTTGGCGAATCGGGCGCGGGCAAAAGCACGTTCGCAAAGCTTGTTATGCGCTTTTACGATCCCACCGAAGGCTCAATCACGGTTGACGGAATCGACCTCAAAGATATGTCGCTATTTGACCTGCACAAGAATTTGGGTTCCGTGCCGCAGTATCCCGTGCTTTTCAACGACACAATCTACAACAACATTCTGCTTGCAAAGCCCGAGGCCACCGAAGAGGAAGTGTATGCGGCAGCCCGCGCGGCGTTCGCGCACGACTTCATCACGGAGCTTGAAGACGGCTACAACACCCGCGTGGGCGAGCGCGGCGACAGGCTCTCTGGCGGACAAAAGCAGCGCATTGCCATTGCGCGCGTGTTCCTGAAAGACCCGCCGCTTATTGTCTTGGACGAAGCAACTTCCGCCCTCGATGTCAACAGCGAAGCGTTTATCCAAAAGGCGATAGACAAACTTATGCACGACCGCACAATGTTTATAATCGCCCACAGATTCAGCACAATTCGCAACGTGCAAAAAATCATCGTCTTTAAAGAGGGCAACATTATAGATTTCGGCACACACGCCGAACTCTACGCCCGCTGCCCCTACTACAAAACCCTCTACGACAGACAGGCAAAGTAGATTCTCCCCGAAACCGCCCCTTCGCAATGAATTCGTATCCCGAACAGCTGCTTCAAAAGACGAACAAGTATCTTTTCAAATACGCGGGAAAGACGCGTTCGGTGGCGTTGCGGTTGTTGTTTTTCAACTTAAAGCACCTTTTGGGGCTGTCGGAAGTTGCCGATTTTGTTTTTTCCGCGCTGAACAAAACTCCGCGCGACAAACTCAAAATTGCAATACATTTGGGTGGAGGCATCGGCGACGTAATTATCGGCTGCCTGTTCGTAAAACGCTTTGCGCAAAAGCTCGATTGCAGCCACCAACTCGACGTGTTTTTCGGGCAAAGTTTCGGCGTAATTTCCCCGCTGCTCGAAAACCAGAAATACATAACAAGCTTCCACAACATCAAGGAGTTTTCCCCGTATAAATACGATTTCGTTTTGGTGCTGGACGTGCAGTTCCCGATACTCAAAAGATACGCCCGAAAGAAGGTCGAAAGGCTTTCGCCGTTTTTGTCGGACTACGCAAAAAAATTGAGGCGGTTTGCGGATTGCGATTTTCCTTTGGCTTTCAGCGTTTACCACACGTTTAACCACCAACATTGGCTGTTGATAAACGGGCTTACGCGCATTACGGGAATGGACGTTTACGGAATCCTCGGAATCCGCGCCGACGACACTCTGGATATTCCCCTCGGCGACGAAGCCGCAACGCTTTCAAAGCTCGGGCTTGCGGGCGAAAAATACATAACAGTCTCAAGAAGCGGAGATGTCCGCAACAAAAGCGCAAACTCCACGCGCTATTGGGACGTTGAAAAATACGGCGAACTTGCGGCGTTGCTGAAGGCGCGCTATCCCGACTTGAAAGTCGTCCAAATAGGTGGGCCGAACTCTCTTGCAATAGAAAATACCGACGCCGATTTTGCGGGGAAAATCACTTTTGCGGAAACGCTTGTTGTTCTCAAAAACGCAACGCTGCATATTGACAGCGAAAGCGGATACGTCCATTTGCGGCATTTTCTGTCGGGCGGGTGCTCGGCGGTTTTGTTCGGGCCGACGGCGGTCGAAACACGCGGGTATGGGGAAAACATAAACATTCGCTCTTCGGCTTGTAATTGCAAGTTTTGCGAGTGGATAAACGGCGACAAATGGCAGACTTGCTGCCCGCGCACGCACGGCGAAAACTCCCCGTGTATGCAGGACATTTCCCCCGAATTTGTCGCCGAAAAAGTCGGCGGATATTTGAGCGCGCAACTTTAATTTAACGAATATGAAACTTCAGGACATCTTCACGAAAAAGCCCAACATTCTGGTTGTCGGCGACATTATGCTCGACGTTTTTATTCGCGGCAACGCCCTGCGCATTTCGCCCGAAGCCCCCATTCCGGTTGTTTCGCACGTGAAAACGTCGAACCAGCTCGGCGGGGCGGCAAACGTGGCGTGCAACCTCGTAAAGTGGAACGCGGAAGTCGAAATGTTCGGCGCGTTCGGCAACGACGAAAAGGGCGGGGAAATCCTCAAGCTTACGAAATCGCAAAACATACGCCTCGGGGCTGATTGCGGCGGCGGTCGCGCCACAATAACCAAAGTGCGCGTAATTGCGGGGCCGCAGCACGTCTGCAGAGTAGACTTTGAAGACTCCCCGCAAGCCTACGCGCCCTCCGAAACGCAAATAGCGCAGATAATTTCGGCAATCGACCGCGCCGACGCCGTCGTAGTTTCCGACTACGCAAAAGGCTTCATCACCGAAGAGCTAATGCGGCAGGTCGTGGAAAAATGCAACCGCACGGGTAAAGTGCTTTGCGTAGACCCAAAGCCGCGCAACAAAATTTCCTACAAGAATCCGTATCTGTTAAAACCCAATAAAAAAGAGGCTCTCGAGCTTGCGGGGCTTTCCGTGGACGCAATTTTCAAGTATCCCACCGAAGAGGTTTGCGGGCGCATTTTCGAGAAATATTCGCCCAAATATCTCGTGATAACTCTGGGCGAAGACGGAATGTTGCTTGCCGACAAGTCGGGGATAAAAAAAGTGCTACCCTCGCGCGTGCTGTCGGTTTTCGACGTTTCGGGCGCGGGCGATACAGTCGTTTCAATGCTGGCATTCGCGCTCGCCTGCGGAATGGACATTGAAGCCGCAATGGCGGCGGCTTCCACCGCGGCGGGAATTGTAGTCGGCAAGGCGGGAACGGCGCAAGCGGAAATTTCGGAGATTTTAGATTATGGAAAAGAATCCACTTTCGGAAAATAAAAAGCTTGTTTCGCTGGGCGAACTTGTGAAAATCCGCGACGAACTCGACGACGCGGGGAAAAAGCTCGCCCTTACAAACGGCTGTTTCGACCTCCTTCATTCGGGGCACAATTACTTCCTCAAAAACGCGGCGTCGCTCGGCGACAGGCTTGTTGTAATGCTCAATTCGGAGGAGAGCGTGCGCGCGCTCAAAGGCCCGACGCGCCCCGTGCAGAACGATTTGGAGCGCGCGTATAACTTGGCGTCGCTTTCGGCGGTCGATTACGTCTGCGTGTTTTCGTCGAAACGGCTCGACGCCGAAATAGCGGCGGTTCGCCCGCACGTCTACGCCAAGGCTGGCGACTACACCCTTGAAAAGCTCGACGCGGGCGAGCGCGCAGCCCTCGAAAAATGCGGGGCTGAAATAGTTTTTCTGCCGTTCTTGGAGGGCTTTTCCACAACTTCGCTGATTGCAAAAATTGCGGCGGCGGCAAAGGCGGGGGCAATGTAGCAATGAAAAAAGCTGTGTTTTTCGACCGCGACGGAACGCTTATTTTCGACAAAGAATACATGTTCAAGCCCGAAGACTTGGAGCTTGTTTCGGGCGCGAAAGAGACGCTTGCGGCTCTCAAAAAAGCGGGGTTCGGGCTGTTTATTCTCTCCAACCAAAGCGGCGTGCCGCGCGGGTATTTCACGCTCGAACAGGCGGAGGCGTTCAACGGGTGCTTTATCGACGCACTCGGCTTGGGCGGCGGCGTCTTCGACGGCGTTTGCCTTGCCATTGAGCCGCCAGACGCGACGGACGGATACAGAAAACCAAGTCCCAAGTATGTTTTGGAACAAATGCAAAAATACGCGCTTTCGCCCGAAAATGTCTGGGTTGTGGGCGACAGAAAAAGCGACTGGCAGACCGCATTGAACGCGCACTGCAACGCCGTCGCCGTCCGCACGGGGAAGCCGCTGTCCGAAGCCGACACCGACTTCATCAAGGCGAACGGGGTTCGGCTTTTGGATTCGGTTGCGGAATTGCCCGAGTTTTTGGGTGTAGGAAAATAGAATTTAATTTAAAATAAGGATAAAATATGATAATTATTACGGGCGGGGCGGGGTTCATCGGCTCAAACATTCTCGAGGGGCTCGAGCGCGAAGGCTACAAAAAACTCGTAGTTTGCGACTACATGGGTAGCGACTCCCGCTGGAAGAACATTGCAAAGCGCGAGCTTTTCGACATCGTAAATCCCGAAAATCTTGCCGAATACTGCAACGCGCACGCCGCGGAAATAGACGCCGTTATCCATATGGGCGCAATTTCCACCACTACCGAAACCGACGTCGAGCTTATCACAAACTCCAACATACGGCTCACTTGGGCACTTTGGGAATTTTGCGCGGCAAACAAAAAGCGTTTTATTTACGCGTCGAGCGCGGCAACATACGGCTCGGGCGAAAACGGCTTCGAAGACCGCGAAGACCAACAGTATCTGAACGCGCTGCGCCCGCTCAACGCCTACGGCTGGAGCAAGGCGTTCATCGACAGAAAAGTTGCGCGCTACCTCTCGGAGGGCGGCATCGCGCCCGCGCAGCACGTGGGGCTTAAATTCTTCAACGTATACGGGCCCAACGAATATCACAAAGGCGGGCAAAAAAGCGTCATAGCCCATATTTTCCCGTCGGCAAAAAAAGGCGAGGCGGTAAAGCTTTTCAAGTCATACAATCCCGCATACAAAGACGGCGGACAGCTGCGCGACTTCGTGTGGGTGGGCGACATTGTTTCGGTAGTTCTTTGGCTGCTTAAAAATCCGTCGGTAAACGGGCTTTTCAACGTGGGTTCGGGGCAGGCGCGTTCATTCGAAGACTTGGCGGTTTCGACTTTTGCGGCACTGGGGCTTGAGCCGAAAATCGAATACATAGAAATGCCCGAAATGCTGCGCGGAAAATACCAGTATTACACGAAGGCGAACCTCCAGAAGCTGCGCGCCGCGGGCTACGACAAACCCACTACGCGCTTGGAAGACGGCGTGCGCGAGTATGTCAAAAACTTCCTCGATTGTGAAGACCAATATTTGTAATTTGCCGATTCGCTCTGCAAAAACAAAAAAGACAGTCAACCCCACAAAAACCGCCGTTGCGCACTGCGTTCGGCGGATTTTTTTGAAATTCGGTTGCGTCTACCGCGCCTGCAACATCTCTTTCAGGCGTTGCGCCGCCGCATCTACGTCTATTTCCGCCATGCACGGCGGATTTTCGAACCCGCGCAGGCATTTGTCGCCCCAATTTTTCGTGAGCCACTCGCAGGCTTTGCAGGCGTCGGAACAAATGTTTACGTTTTCGGCATACGCGTAGAATTCGATGTCCGTAGGGCCGAAAAACACGAGCGACTTCCCGCCCAGTCCGTGCTTCAGGTGAACCATTCCGCATTCGCAATCTACGTGTGCTGCGGAATACTTCAGCAGCCCCTTCAGCTCCTCGAAACTTGTGTCGCCGCGCAAATCCATATCAACGCCCTTTATCGGGTCTACACTGCGTCTGCCCAGCTGGACGATTTTCATTTCGGGCAGCAGCGATTTCATCTTTTTTACAAGCCGCGCGTAGGCTTCGTTTGAAAGAAGCTTGGTGTCGGTAGTGCCCGTTTTGGAGCCGCGCTGAATTGTTATGTATTGGCCTTCGCCCAAGCCGAACTTGCTTCTTACGAACGCTTCGTCGAGCGCGCATTCAATTTCGAATTTCGCGTTTTGCATTTGCAGCTCGCCCGAAAAGTCCGCCTGTGTGTATCTGTTTTTGCCCAAACGCTTCGAATACTCCATGCCCGCGAAGTCGAAAACAACGCCCGTTTGCAGCATAAAAGCGTTGGCGTTGGCGGTCTCTATCAGCCCGCGCAGGTATTTGGAAAGCGGGCTTTCGCCCTTCATTATTCGGGCGGAAACGCTCTCTACAGTGGGAAAGCGCGTTATGAAAATTACGGCGTCGTATTTCGAGACGTTAAGGGAATCGTTGCGTATGCCGAAGTTTTTGTTCAAAAATATACCCTCGAGAATCTCCTTTTTGTCGGAATAAATATCGACTTGCGCAGCAGTTTTCGTCCGCAGCTGCTGCGCGTAGAGCGCGTTTATTACCATGTCGCCGACGCCGCCCGAAAAGCGCAACGCCACCTTGTGTCCGCCGTTCGGCTCGCCGCGCTTGTTGCGGTAAAACAGGCAGCCTTTCACCAGCCACGCAATCATTTTCAGGGTGAACAACGCGATGTTGTCGCCCGATTTTGTTTCGTAGCGGTATGCTTTCTCCCTGAATTTTTTGTAGAAATCTCCGTTCATACGTCGTAGGTTTTTGCAAGGTTCGCGTTTATTCGCCCAAAAGTCAAGTTGTATTTGCCGCGCCGACGTTTTGCGGAATTGAAGATTGACAATTCGGCGCGCATTTGATGTTTTTTAAACTCGGTTGTATAAAGATGAGTTCCGAGAAAATCACGTTGTTAAAAGGCTATTCGGGCTGCAAAATCCTGCTTGTGGAAGCGCCCGAAAAAAGCTTTATCCGCAAGATTTCGTCGGACTGCGCATACAACGAACGCCTTTTGAAACAGTGCCGTAAGCAGAGCCTGTGCGGCTTCGGCAAAACGCCGCGGGTTTTCGGCTCGGGCTACGTCGACGGGCTGTTTTTCTTCGATATGCAATACGTCAGGGGCGGAACGCTTTCCGAATATCTCCTGCAAGTGCCCGCAACGTATCTGAAGGCGACCGTGGAGAAAATCTACAACGCGGCATCGCACGGGTATTCGGTAGGCGGCAACGGCGGAGTTTGCGCCGAAACGCAAACGGCGATAAGAAAAAAAATAGAGTCGCTGCGCAGCCTGCAAAATACGCACGCAAATTTGGCGGAGGTTTTCGAATACCTCGACTCCCTCTCGTGGAGCGGAATCCGCGCGGGCGACTGCCACGGCGATATGACGCTTGAAAACGTAATTGTGGATTCGGCGGGCGAATTCTACATGATTGATTTTCTCGACTCCTTTGTGGAATCGCCCGTGGTCGACATTGCAAAAACTCTGCAGGACATCTTCCTGCGGTGGTCGTATAGATACAGAAACCTCAGCGTCTACGAGGACATCAGACTTTCCGACGCCTGCGACGTTTTTCTCGGGCTGCTCGGGCGCGACGCCGCCCTGAAAAAGGCGGTTTTCGACATTCTGCTGGTAAACCTCCTCCGCATTTATCCCTACATTAAAGACGAAAAAACGCGCCTGTTTTTGGACGCCGCAACAAAGAAAACACTGAATTTTATATTATGAAAACGTTGATAATCCCCTGTGCAGGCAAATCGAGCCGCTTCCCCGGAATGCGTCCCAAGTGGATGCTCACACACCCAGACGGCAAACCGATGGTGCAAAAGGCCGTCGAAAACTTCGGCGACTTCGACAGAATAATCATTACCATTGTGCGCGAACACGACGAAAAATACGAGGCGTCGCTGTTTGTCAGACAGGTTTTCGGGAACAACCCGAAAGTGGAGACGTGCATTCTCGACGACTTCACGAAATCGCAGAGCGAAACGGTCTACAAAACGCTCGAAAAAATGGGCGTGCGCGGGGCGTTCGTCGTGAAGGATTCCGACAACAGCATTGACGTTGCGCTGCCCGCCGACGGCGCGAATTTGATTGTCGGCTACGATGTCGATGTCCACCGCGACGTTTCCAACATTCCCGCCAAAAGCTTCATTGTTTCGAACGAGCAAAACATAGTTTTGGACATCGTTGAGAAAAAGGTTGTGTCAAACATCATCTGCTTGGGAATCTACGGCTTCAAGGACGCTGCCGTTTTTATGCGCGCGTTCGAACGCCTGTCGGCAACGTTCCCCGAGCGCGAAATGTATTTGTCGCACGTGATTTCGTATTTAATATCGCAGGAAAACGCCGTCTTCAACCTCTTCTACGCAACGGGATACGAAGACTGGGGCACGCTTGCCGAATGGCGCGCAACCCAGAAAAAATGCCAAACGTATCTTGTAGACATAGACGGCGTTCTGATGAAAAACTGCGGGCAATACGGCTCGTTTAATTGGGACAACAACAACACTGTTTTGGAGGAAAATGTCGAGCAGCTGCGCAAGCTCCAACAGGGCGGGGCAATGATTATCATAATAACGTCGCGCCCCGAAAAATACAGGGCTTCGCTGCTTGAAATGCTGGCGGGCAGGGGGGTAGTTCCGCACGCAATGGTTATGGGTGTGAACCACGCAAAGCGCGTTCTTGTAAACGACTTCGCCCCGACAAACCCTTATCCCTCGGCGGAGGCTGTGAATATTCCCAGAAACGGACGCCTTGCCGACTACCTTTCCGACTAAAATGAACGTTGCAAAAGACAACCTCACCGTCCTGATTCAAGGTCCATACGACGCCGCCATTACGCCGAAAACAATTTCGAGCATACGGCGGCATCTGGGGCGCATTCCGATTGTCCTTTCAACTTGGGAGGGCGCGGAAATTCCCCCGTTGCCCGATATGCCCGATGTGGTTGTCTACAACAAATGCCCGCCGCCCGACGCGTTCGGCAATTTCAACAGGCAGCGTTATTCAACACTTGAGGGGATTAAACGCATTTCCACGGAATACGTTTTCAAAATCCGCTCCGATTTTATTTTGAAAAACTCCAATATTCTGGCTTTGTCGAAGGCCGACGCCCCGCGGAAAAATCCCGTTTTCGAGGAAAGAATGATTGCGTATGTTTGGCGTCCGCAGCTTTTCAAACGCAATCCGAGGCTTTTCCACCCCGGCGACTTCTACTATTTGGGGCGGAAAACCGACCTGCAAAAGCTCTTCTCCGTCCCCGAGGCCGACGCGGTTTCGATGGGCGGGTTTGCCTCCTCGGAGCATTATTTGTGGGTAAATTTTATCAACGAAAATTTCGACAAAAAGGTAAATATTGCCGATTTGTCAAATAAAGATAAAATAAATTATTTTAACGACATTTTATGTGATAATTTCATATTCGTGAACTACTTCGACGCGGGCGTGGCGTCGCTTAAATCGGCGTTGAAAAAGAACAATATTCCCGTCTCGCGTAGCGCGTTTTCGTTCCGCGATTGGCTGAAAATGTCGGGTTGCAAAAGCGCGGCGGCGGATTTTCCCAATACCGCAGTTCCGTTCGGGCTGTGGGCGCGCGCACAGACAGTCGCCGCACTGGCGCGGGTTGTCCAGCTGTTTGTTTTCGACAAGAAAAAGCGGGAATCTGTTCGCTCGAAGATTTACGATTTGCTTCCCGAAGAATAGCCGCCCCTCCGCGCTACAGCTCAAGCTCAATTTCAAACGGATGCACGCCCGATGTCTTTGTGACGATTTCCTTTACGGCAAGAAACAGTCTGTCGCCCGAAGCCCTGTATTCGCCGCGGATTGCAACTACGTCTTTGAGTTTTATTCCGTTGTTTGTGAGCTTCGCCCTCACACGCGCCTGAATCGACTGCTCCATTGAAATCGGCTTCCCGAGAAATACCTCGGTGGAGGGTAACTCGTTTTTCAGATATTTTTTAAGCAACGGTTCGTTGGAAATCGACGACGGGCGGTTGCCCCACTTTTCGCCCACATCCTTTACCGAAAAATTCGACAATTTCCCCGTGTCCACGTCTATCTCGTTCCAGACGTTTCGCGTTTTGCTGAAAAAGAAGAGAACGCCGCCGCGCGCTTTCATCATCTGCACATATCTTTTAAAACCGAGCGACTTTTCATAATTGCACCAAATGGGCGGAAACGGACTTTGGTTGTTTTCACTTTCCAAATCCCCCTCGTATGAAATGGACGTTTTTACCGACTCGAACTGCTGCGGCGGTGTCGAGTTCGGCAAAAAGCAAAACGCTTGGGGCGGCGTTTGCGAAGTATCTGCAATACAAGTCGCATTTGGGGCGGGAAACGTTGAAGGATATGAAATACATCGGGCAACGTCTGTTTAGAAATTCGCCGAAAATGCGGAGCGCAACTTTTTCCTCCATAACGCCGCCCGTCTGCGAAAACTGGCTTGCCTCCACGTTTCCGACTTCCCGACAATACAACAAGGGACGGATTTTTTTGTCGGGCTTTTTCAATTTCGCCATACGCAACGACTGGCTTTTGAAAAATCCCATAGCGTTGGTTCAGCCGAAGCGGGTTGTGGAAACCGAAATAAAGCCGCTGTCGCTTTCGCAAATAAAAAGTCTGCTTGACGCCGCGGAACTTCCCGCTCACGAAGAATGCGCTGCGGCGTTGTCGATAATGCTGTGGGCGGGAATCCGTCCGAAAGAGATTACGCGAATGAAGTGGGGCGACATCGACTTGGAGGAGTCGGTTATTTCGGTTCGTCCGCAAAACAGTAAAACGGGAGGGGCAAGACACGTCGAAATTTACGGCCCCCTCAGCCGCCGTCTAAAGCGGATTGTCCGCCCGTCGGAAACGCCGATTTGCCCGCCCGACTGGAGTCGGAAATGGAAGCGTTTGCGCGACGCCGCAGGCTTCAAGGGCGTATGGGTAAACGACGTTTTACGGCACACGTTTGCGTCGTATTACATGAAACATTTTAAAAACATAGTGAAGCTGCAGTCGGAAATGGGGCATTACGACTTGGAGCTTTTGCGGACGCGCTACGTGAATATGTCGGGGCTTACAAAAGCTGCGGCGGCGCGGTTTTTCAAACTGTGATTTTCGCGTTTTTCGCCGTTTTTTGTTGATTTTTTCGCCCGTTGTATTGCCATTATATTTATTATATGGTAGGTTTACGCTTTACTTTCGGCTTTGTTCGCGGCTTTGACTGCGGTTTTCGCAAAAATCGGCGTGTCGGGCATAAATTCGAACTTGGCGACGGCAATCAGAACGGCTGTGATTTTGGTTCTGACTTGGGCTATCGCGCTCTCTACAACAGGCATCGCCCAGATAAAAAGTATATCGCGGCACTCGCTGCTGTTTCTGATTCTTTCGGGGCTGGCAACGGGGGCGTCGTGGCTGTTCTACTTCAAGGCAATTTAGCTTGGCGACGTTTCGCGAGTTGCGCCCGTAGACAAACTAAGCGTTGTCTTTGCGATAATTCTTTCGTTTCTAATCTTGGGCGAACCCGTTTCGGCGAAAGTGATTGTCGGCGGCGCGTTGATTGCGGCGGGGTCGCTCGTGCTTATCTGGCAGTAGCTGCGCAGTGTCCCGCGCCGAGCAGGCGCAACGCCGAAGGTTCGGGTTCGGACGGGTCGAAGCGGGGCAACCGCATTTTGTGCGTAAAATCGGGGGGAGGCTGCGGTAGGTTTTCGTGCGCCTATTTTGTGCAAGTTGCGCCGAGGCGTTGCGAAATTCTGTTTGCCTGTTCTGCAATATACGCGCCCCATTCGGGCAGCGACGATTCCGCCATTCTGTCGGAAGGCCCAGTAGCCCAGACGGCGGCGATGGGGTAGTTTTTGTCGTTGAAAATGGGCGCGCCAACGCAGCGCATTCCGTGAATGTATTCCTCCATATCGAGCGCGTAGCCGCATTTTGCAACGCGCTCCAGCTCCCTTTTGAATGCGGATTTCGACGTTATCGTATTTGCGTTGAATTTTTCGAATTTCATTCGCTCCACAATGGCTTCGCGCTCCCTATCGGGCAGGAACGCCATCAACGCCTTCGAACCCGCCCCCGTGTGGAGCGGGCAGCGCGTGCCTATTTTACAGTGGAAGCTGAACGAATACTTGCCTTGTTCCTGCAAAATGACGACGAAAATTCCGTCGACCAAAACGCCGAGCATTGTTGTTTCCATAATGTTGTCGCGTATTTGGGCGAGTATGTCGAGGCTGTTGTGGATAAGGTCGTCCTGACTTGTAGCCGATATGCTTATGGGGGCGAATTTTTTCGAGATTGCGTATTTGCGGTTCTCGTCTTTTGCGAGGTATTCGCAGTCTTCGAGGGTGGTGAGGATTCTGAAAACTATTGATGTAGAGTAGCCCGTATGCCTCGATATTTCCTTTTGCGTCAGCGGAAGCGGCGTCTGCGCCAGCAGTTCCAATATCTTTATAGTTTTTATGACGTTGGGAACATAGTATTTTTTGTTTTTGTCGTTAAGCATACGTCTGTTATACTGTCGGGCGCGCAGGCTAAATGTCAATTTTATATTGTCTCAAACGGCGTTTTTGAAAAATTTTCCGAAAAACACTTGACGGCGAAAATTTTGAATATAAAAACGTTTTTACATAAAAAATTCTATGAAACTGTTAAGCTATCTATTATTGGGTTTTAGTGCGGGCGTTTTACTCGCCGACGGCGGGCGCGATTTTGCAAGCCTCCCCGAATCTTTCAAAAGCGAAGTTGTTGCCGATTGGCTGAAGCAAAAGCAGTCCGACACGGCGGAAGCCTGCGCCGAGCAAAAAGCGCGCATAAAACGACTTCTTTCGAACGGCGGATTGAAGATTGAAAACGCCACCGTCTTTGCAGAGAAGCTCGAAAAACTTTCCGCCGAAAAAGCGTCGGACGAACTTTATTTGAAGTTGCGCGAGCTCAAGCGCGACGTAATTTTCGCCTGTCCTGAAAACGATTTCGACGAAATAATCTGCGTCGACGCTCCGTTCCCGCGCGGGTCGGAGGCTGTTCACGAAAGCCGCTTCAAAACCGAGAACACAGCCGCGTTCGGCGCGCGTCTGTTGCGTGTAAACCCGTTTGCGGCGTCGAAAAAGCGGCTCGCTCCCGCGGAGGGGAAATCGGCGGCAATTTGGCGCAGCGATTTGGATTTCGACGCGAAGAAAATAGTCTTCCAAATGCGCGAAAGCGACCGCACAAACTACAATCTTTATACAGTAGACGTTGACGGCGGCAATTTAACACGCCTCACCGACAGTTCCTACAACGACGTCGATCCCGCGTGGCTGCCCGACGGCAACATTGTTTTTTGCACGTCGCGCGCCAACTGCTACGTTCGGTGCGGCGGAAGCGCGTTCCGCACCACGGTGCTTGCGCGTTGCGACGCCGACGGAAAGAACATCTACTTTATTTCCACAAACAACGAAGCCGACTTTATGCCGACGGTAATGGACAACGGAAGCGTTTTGTATTGCCGCTGGGAATATGTAGACAAAAACATTTTCCGTGTGCAGTCGCTTTGGACGGTGAATCCCGACGGCACGAATCCGCAGGTTTTCTGGGGCGGACAAAGCCACTATCCCGACCTTAAAATCGGTGCGTATCAGATTCCCGAGACGGAAAAATTTATCTTTATGACGTCGTCGCACCACAATGTTTTCAACAGCGGTTTGGCGGTTTTGGTTCCGTCGGAGGGGCGCAACTATCCCAACGGGCTTTACAACCTTACGCCGCATTTGATGTGGACCGAGGCAAGCAGTTTCGGCGGCGGCACTTCGGGCAACGGTCCGTGGGATAAAAACTACGGCGATTTTGTCGTTCCGGCATGCTACGGCGCGTTTTATTCGCCGTTTCCGCATTCGAAAAATTTCTACTTGGCAAGCGCGGGCTACACAAAATACGAATCAAGCTACATTCAGGAGGGGGCAACCCGCCTAAACCTATATTTATGCGATTACGACGGCAATATGGAACTTCTTCTTTCGGGCGAAAACAATATCGTCCATGCCCAGCCCCTAAAGACGCGCAAGCGTCCGAATTCCGTTCCGTCTATGATTGAACCGCTCGGTGAATTCAATCCGAATGCGCCGCAACCAGTCGGCGTGTTATACACGGCGGACGTTTTCGAAAATTCGGGAATCCCGAAGGAAAAGGGCAAATATCTGCGCGTGATTGAGCACTGCGCCGCCACATATCAGGACGGCGTGCGCGACGCCAACGCGCAGGGCAATGCCGCGCTCAGCCAAAAATACAACAAGCCCGGCTGGCACGATTTTTTGATGTCTCTGGGCGTGTATTCAAAGCAGGGCGATGCAAGCATTCCGCGCGTGTTCGGCTTTTTGAGCGGCGAAACGGCAATGAGCGTTTTTATGGACGAAAGCCACAAGCGCATTTTGGGCGAAGCCGAAATAGAGTCGGACGGCAGCGTAAGCATTGAAGTGCCCGCCATGAAGGCAGTTTATTTCCAGATTCTGGACAAGGACAGAAAAGTTTTGCAGACAATGCGTTCATCGACGCACGTAGCAGCGGGCGAAAACCGCGGGTGCTTGGGCTGCCACGCCACGAAGTTCAACGCCGCACCGAATGTCCGGCCGTCGCTTGCGCTGCGCAGGCCGCCGCAAAAACTGACAAAACCCTTCGGCGACATCACGTTCGGTTTCGACCGCTACATTCAGCCGATACTGGACAAAAACTGCGTCTCGTGCCACAATCCGACTTCCAAAAACAGGCTCGACTTGACCGGCCGCAAAATGCCGGCGGGCGGAGTGTTCTCGGCGGCGTATTTGAACCTCGTTTTGGGTATGGACAACAAGCCCGCAAACGGAATGGTTTTCCCGCGCTCGCTTGCGGGGGCTATTTCGCCGTATGCCGTCTACAAATCGCTCGAAGAAGACGTGCCTACTTCCGAAAGCACGATTGCGCCCATGCAGGTTCTTTCGGGCGCAAGTCCGATGATTGCAAAGCTCGAGCGCGGGCACAAAAACGTGAAGCTTTCCGCGCGCGACATGGCTGTTTTGAAGGCTTGGATTGACCTCAACTGCCCGTATTACGGCGAGGAGGACGTGCTTGAAATGCCCGACGTTTCGCGCGAAAAATTCGAAAACGGCGGCATAGCGTTCCAAGGGCTTTCGTATCTGCCGAAAATGCGGACGTGCCCCGATGTCAACAGGGCGTATCGTCAGGATTCCTTCAAAACTCAGGACGACCGCAATCCGAAAGACGCCTACGGCAACGTATTGCCCGCAATCAAATACGACGGGTCAAAACGCATAATTTTCAACGGAGAAAAAAATGAAAAACACGAAAATTAAACATATAATAACAATAGCGTCGGCGGCGTTGCTGCTGTGCGCGTGCAACGAAAAACGCCATGCCTACCAAATCGACCTTCCGCAGGATTGCGTAACGCCCGACGGAATGGCGTTGGGCGGCGACGGCAACATCTATCTTTCCATTAACCAGCTTTCGGGCAAGTTCGCAAACCGCGCGAAAATTGTAAAAATTGACGCCGACGACAAAATCAGCGACTTCGTTGTTCTGCCCGTTTCGCCCGAAACGAAAGTGGCGTCGCCCATGGGCGTGTGTTTCGGCGACGACGGCAACCTCTACATTGCCGACAACCAAATGTTCGGCGGGGCAAAGCAGGGCAGCCGCATTCTGCGCGTAAAAATCAAGGACGGCATGGCGGTTTCGTGCGCGCCCGTTGTCGAGGGGCTGAAAGTCGCCAACGGAATAGCGTGCGCCAAGGGCAAAATCTTCCTTACCGACTGCATGGTTGAAATGCAGGGCAACCCCATCAAAAGCGCAGTCTACGTTTTCGACATCGCAAAACTCGACGAAAAAAATCCCGTGCGCGTAAACGGCTTGTCCGACCCGCACGTCTTCGACGTAATCTCCACGTGCTGGACTTCGCCCGAAACGCAGGTCGGGTGCGACGGCGTGTGTTCCGACGCCCAAGGGAACTTGTATGTGGCGAATTTCGGCGAGGCGAGCGTTGCAAAATATACCTTCGACGAATCATCGAAAATTCTGTCAAAGAAAATTATTTTGTCGGGCAAAACAAAGAGTTGCGACGGCCTTCATATCGACGCCGAAAACAATTTGTGGGTCTCCGATTTCGTCGGGAACGCCGTTGCAAAATACAATCTCGACAACGGTTCTTTCGAAGTTGTGAAGGCTTCCAAGGTGGGCGTTCTTCCCGTCAACGGGGAGCTTTGCGCGCCCGCCGACGCAATCAGGCGCGGCAACAAACTTTACATATCGAATATGAACACAGATATGTCGCCGCACAAAACGCTTCCCGCGCACACTTTGAGCGTTGTTGTTTTGGATTAGAAAAAAACGAAAATTTGTTGTTTAAAAGCCGCGCGGGGTTGGACATTGTTCAATCCCGCTTTTTATCGGGGTGCGGGGCGGGCGCGGCGGTTGCGGTTCATGTTAGGGCAGGGGCGGCTTTTCGGAGAGTGGCAGAAATTTTTGCGCGAAAGCCTGCCGCCATTTCCCGTTTTCGAATTTCACTGCGTTGTAAAGCGTGGCGAACGTAAAATGCGGGGCTTGCGCTCCCTGTCCGCCCACTATTTCCGCGCCGCGGCGGACGTTGTCAATCTGCCACGCGGGCAGACGCAGGTGGTAGTCGTTGCGTTCAACTTCCTTTGTGTGGCGGGCAAGCGCGCCCATTTGCGCCGCCAAATATTCGGGCGAACCCTCCGCGGCGAGGTTGGCGGATTTTAGCCCGCCCCAGTATTCGGTTTGAAAAACAGTCCCCACGTAGCCCGACTTCTCGACGGCGTCGGCGACCAAATACGCAGTGCCGACGTGCGTTCCGTTCCAGTCGTCGAAATGCGGGACAAATATTGCCGCGGGCTTGCGCGCTTTGAGAATTTCGGCTATTTCGTCAACAAACCCCGCCCATTGTGAGGGGGCGTCGGTGCGCGTTTGAAGGCGCACGTTGTCGAACCCGTTGCCGCCGCCGCAGACGTGCATTTCCCAGCCCAAGTATGCGCACGCCGACTCCAGTTCCGCCCTGCGCTCGGCGCGTCGCGAGAGTTTCGAACCTAATGTCACGGCTATGTCGGTGATTCTTGCGCCGCATTCGCGCATAAGCCGCAGGGGCAGAAGCCCTGTTATACACTCGTCGTCGGGGTGCGGCGAGAAAACTAAAACTTCTGGGGGCGTCGGCGCGTCGCCGTCGAACTTGCCGATAATGTCGGCGGCGGCAGCGGTTTTCTGCGGCGGGACGATTTTCCCCGCGTCGGCAAACATTTTGCCAAGCAAAGTTGCGTAGTCTAAATAGCTTTTCATACCTTTTCAGAAAGCCTACCGCGTCGGTCGGGGCTGTCAAGCCTTGCGTGGGGCGTGGCGGCGCGGCGAAAAAATACTTGAAAAAATCGGGCGTGTTTCGATAAAACTTCCGCAGGATTTATAAATATGAATATCTTGAAACTGCTTTTTCTGTCGGCGACACTTGCAATTTTAGGTTGCTCAAAGTGCGAAAACACTGAGTCAAATCTCCCCGTTGCGGGCGAGGCGTTCGAAAGCGGGAAAGTCGCCGAGCCGATTTTCTCGAAGCTCAAGAACACTGTATGGATTCCCGTCTTCATTGAGGGGCAGACTTCCGACATCGCAACCCCAAAAGACGGCGGAAAATTCCGCGCCTACATTGCGTTCGACGAAAACTGCCGCGCCCACGGAAACTCGGGCGTGAACTTGTTCGGCGGAAATCCGTCGATAACGAAGTCGGGCAATTTCAACGCGGGCGGATTTTTCTCGACCCGTATGGCGGGCCCCGACGGCAATTACGAACGCCTGTTCCTGCGCGCGCTCGACGCCGATTTCATACGCGTTTCGCCCGAAAAACTCGAGCTGTTCAAGAACGGGAAAAAGCTTGCCGAATTTAAACGCGCCTCGGCGGGCGACATTATTTCCAAGCGTTAAACGGAAAGCTTTTGCAAAACAAAAAGCGGCTTCAATCCCGAAGCCGCCTGTTTTTTATCAGTCTGCGGAACCCCGCTATTTACTTGGGGTTGGCGACATTTTAAACACAAGTTTTTTGCCCGTTTTCAACGCCGAAATGGGCATCTTGAAGTTTTCGAGCTTCTTGCCGTCCAATTCGACCGATTCCACATAGATGTTTTCGGGCGCGTAGTTTTGACACTCTATTGTGAACGTGTTGCCGCCGTAGATGTATTGCGGCAGCTTCAGCGTGATTTTTTTGAACAGCGGCGAACCCAAAATAAACTCGTCCGCGGCGGCGGCGTTTACGGGCGGATAAAGCCCCATTGCGCTCATAACATACCAGCCGGAGAGATTGCCGTAGTCGTCGTTGTTTGGCAGCGAGCCGACGTCGTTTTTATACATTGTGTCCATTATGTGGCGCACCATTTTCTGGGTTTTGTGGGGCGCGCCCGCCTCTACATAGAGGTAGGGAATGAACCTGTCGTTGCCGTTGCCGTGCGTGTAGCAGCCAATCATACCAGAAACATCGCAAATTGCATTGTGGTTGGGCGTGGCAAAGAGCTTGTCGAGTTTTGCAACAAACGCTTCGTTCCCGCCCGTGATTTTTATCAGCTCGGGAATGTCGTGCAAAATCATGTAGGTGTATTGCCACGCGTTGCCCTCGTTGTAGGGGCTGCGCAGACTGCTCTCGGCGGGGTCGAAAGGCTCGAGCCACTTGCCGTCGGCAGTTTTCGCGCGGATAAACCCCGTTTCGGGATCAAGCAGATTTTTATAGTTTTTGGAATGTTTTAGCAAGAAATCTATTTCGCTTTGCGGACGGCCTATTTCCTTCGCCATTTCGGCGAGGCAGTAGAACTCGTAGGCGTAGCCGAGGGTTCTGTTTGCGCAGTCGTCGTTCATTTTGTTTTTGCCGTCTTTGCGCGGAATGTAGGCAAGATACCCGCGATCGATAAATTCGGCGTAGCGTTCGTAGTCGGGGTCGTTTACAAGTTTGAAGTATTGGTTGTAAATCTTCTCCAGATTGATTTCCTTTGCGCCGCGTCGGTAGAAGCTGAGCGAATACGGGACGAATCCGTTGCCGAAAAAGCCCCTGCGCACGTAGCCGCTTTTTACAATGCCGTCTATTTTCTCCGTCACAGACTGAGGGTCGAGCAGGAACAGCACTTGGTAGTTCATTGTGGAAAGCATGCTTATTGTTTCGACCGCCGCAAACTTTGCGCAGCGCAACATCGACGTGTAGAACAAAGCCTTTTGCGCGTCGGTTCCGCCCTCCACTTGGATTTTCGAAAGCATATCGTTCCAAGCGTTTTTACACTTTTGGGCGGTAGAGTCGAAATCCCAATTCGGGGCTTCGGCTTCGAGCTTTGCGCGGGCGTCTTCAATGCTCACGGTAGAGATTGCAACTTTCACCTGTATCTGCTCGTTTTCCTCCGTGACGTAATCGGTATACACGCCGAGCTTTGTTTCGGCTTCCGACTTTTTCAGATAGCCGATTCCCGAGTCGGTTTGGTATACGCGCCTGTCGTTCCACAAGGCAAAACAGCGGAAGGGCTTGTCGAATTTCGCCACGAAATAAACGTCGCTGCCGTAGAAGTTGAACGTCTGGAAAAGCTTCAACTTTTGGTAGCCCTCAACCGTGTTCTTGTCTGCAACCCGAATCCAAGCGTCGGCTATTTTCGAGTGCTTGTGGGTCGCTCCGAGGTCGAGCAGAATTTTCGACTTGAAGCTTTTCGGGAACGTGTAACGGTGGAAGCCCGCGTGCTTTGTTGTGGTGATTTCCGCCTTCACGCCGTTTTTAAGCTTTACCGCGTAGTAATGCGGCTTTGCAATTTCGCTTGATGAATCCTTTTCGGCGGTAGCCCGCGGAATCGTCGGCGTCGCCCGAAACCGTATAAAGCCGTCCCACGACGGGCATTATAATCGGGTTCATATACGAATTATACTCGGTGTTCAAATGCGAGAACCCGATAATGTATTTGTCCGAATGGCAGTAGCCCGCGCCCCTTGCGTGGAATGTAATTCCCCTGAAGCTTGTAAGCGGCGACGGCGAAACTATTCCGTCGGGCATGCGCGGGCCGACAATCTCGTTTGCGTAAAGCCCGAAATCCGGGTCGAGGGAATTAAGCCCCGCCAGTTCGGGATATGGGAAAATGTCTGTTCCCAAAAGCAGATTTGTGTATTGTGTAGGTTGTGCGGTGGTATTTTGTGTAGTGTTTGCGGCGGCAAGAAACGACGCCGAAGCTGCAAGCGCAAGCACGAACAGCTTGATAGTTTTTGTTGTGTTCATTTATATGTGTATGCGTTGTTAAGAACGTATAAAACGTCGTTCTACACTTTTTATATTTTGAGTGTCAAGTAGAAATAAAAAAATGCGTTCTTGCATTTTATGATACACATTTACAAATTCGCGAAGCAGAACGCCAGAGCCAATATTGAGCATATTGCCTTCTTCATTTTTATCATATTTTTTGTTTCTGCAATGTCATATGCTTAGTATACTAATTTTACAGTCAAGCCTTTTTTGTGGAGAGTTTTTAATTGACAAATTTTTCCCGATAATCTTTTCATTATGTCCGCATGGGAAAGGACAGTAAAAATAATAAATATTCTATATTATGATTAAAAAAATTTTATTATTAGCGTGCGTGCTTGCCGCGGCGGGCTGCGCAAGCTTTCAATCGGCAGATTCGTCCGACTCCGCAAAAGAGGCGGCAAAGAAAATCGGCGTGGAGAAAATACCGCTCGACGGCGCGTGGACGCTCTCGTTTGCAAAGCAACCCGACGGCGAAGAACCCACGCTTGAAAAATTCGCGTCACTCGAAGACGTTGCCACAATTGCTGCGGTCGTCCCCGGGAATGCCGAAATCGACATGCTCCGTGCGGGGCTCATTGAAGACCCCACGGTCGGCGACAACGTTTTCAAGCTTCTGAAATACGAAGCCTACCAGTGGAAATACTCGCGCGAATTTCCCACTCCCGAGCTTAAAGCGGGGCAGCGCGCCGTTTTGAACTTCGGCGGAATAGACACCCTCGCCGACATCTATTTGAATGGCGAGCTTGTGGGCAAGGCGGAAAATATGTTCATTGCGCACGAGTTCGATATAACAAAGCTACTGAAGAAATCGGGCGCAAACAAGCTCGACGTTCTCATTCGTTCAACCCCGATGGAGGCTGCAAAATTCACGCCGCCGTGGGGCATTCGCAATCCCGTCGAGTTCCAGAATATCCGCAAAGCGCCCGCAAGTTTCGGCTGGGATATTCACCCGCGCCTGATGACTGCGGGCATCTGGAAAAGCGTTTCGCTCGATATTCGCAACCCGATAAACATAAAGGACGTAAACATCTGGACGTGGAAAATCAACCTCGAAAAGAAGACCGCCGACTTGCACGTAGACGTGCGTATTGACGCGCCCTACGCGCAGTTTGCCGACCTTAAAATGCGCGTGCAACTAAGCCGCAAGGGCAAGCCCACAATAACGAGAACGTCGCCCATTTTCAACTACTCCACGGTGACGAAATTCATCGACATTGCAAACGTCGATTTCTGGTGGCCGCGCGGCTTCGGAGAGCCCGCACTCTACGACGTGAAAGTGGAAGTGCTCGACTCTGCCGACAACGTTCTTGCGCGCGACTTCGCCAAGGCGGGCATACGCACCACACGCCTCGAGTTCAGGGAGCTGAAGCTGCCCGAAGGCGACATCACAGTTCACGGCTCGGGCAACGTAAGCGGCAAAAACCTCAAGGGGAAAGTTGACGGCGAATTCAAATTCTACGTCAACGGCGTTCCCGTTTTCATAAAGGGAACAAACTGGGTTCCGCTCGACGCGTCGCACAGCCGCGACATCTCGCACCTCAAAGACGTTATGCCCATGCTTGCCGACTTAAACTGCAATATGGTTCGCTGCTGGGGCGGCAACGTCTACGAAAGCGACGAATTCTACCAAGCCTGCGACGAGTTAGGCATAATGGTTTGGCAGGATTTCTCGTTCGCGTGCTCGGTGTATCCGCAGAACGAAGAGTTCGCGCGCAAAGTCGGCGCGGAGGTTTCGGCTGTCGTCAAGCGTCTGCGCAAGCACCCGTCAATCGTGTTGTGGGCGGGCAACAACGAAGACGACCAGCTCTACCTCTACGCGTATAGATTCGGGTTCGACATCAAGCCCGACTTCGACAAGCTCAGCCGCAAGGTGATTCCCGACGCCGTGCGCGACCTCGACTGGACGCGCCCGTATCTGCCAAGCTCGCCGTTCCTTTCCGACATCACGCTTATGTCGAAGAAAGTCGCCGCGCCCGAAGTCCACTTGTGGGGCCCGCGCGGCTACTACAAAGCCCCGTTCTACACCGACGCCGTGGCGGTTTTCGTGAGCGAAATAGGCTATCACGGCTGCCCGAACGTGGAAAGCCTCAAAAAAATGATGCACCCCGATTTCGTCTACCCGTGGACGAAAGACGGCAAATGGAACAAAGAGTGGCTTGCAAAAAGTGTTATGCACTATCCGAACTCAACCGCAAATATCAAGCGCAACGATTTAATGACAAGCCAAGTGAAGATAATTTTCGGCGAAGTTCCGCAGAAGCTTGAAGACTTCGTTTTCGCGTCGCAGTCGGTTCAGGGCGAAGCCAAAAAGTATTTCATCGAAATGATGCGCTCGCAAAAATTCGACCAAAAAACGGGAATTATCTGGTGGAATTTGCGCGACGCCTGGCCGATTCTTTCCGACGCCGTTGTTGACTACTACAACTCCAAAAAGCTTGCCTATCACTACATCAAGCGCGCACAAACCGACGTTTGCGCAATGGTTACCGACGCGTTCGAAGTGGTCGTTGCAAACGACACCCTCAAGAACTCGCCCGTTTCCGTGAAGATTACCGACGCCGACAGCGGCGACGTAGTGTTCGAAAAAAGCGCGACAATTCCCGCAAACGCAAAGCTCTCGCTCGGTAAAATAGCCCCGCGCGAAGGGCAGGGAATGTTCGTGATTGAGTATTCAACACCCGCCTCGGGCAAGCTCTTCAACCACTATCTCTACGGTAAGCCGCCGTTCAAACTTGCCGACTACAAGCGTTGGTTCGGCAAGCTCGGCATTAAATAGCCGCAGACAAAAAGCGAAAACGGCAATCTTTCGGTTGCCGTTTTTTTGCGCCCGCTCGGCGCGTCGGTTGTTTGCCCGCCGTTATTTTTCGACCGCAAATTCCACGTTTACAACGCAGCGCACGTCTTTTTCAATCGTCTCCGTATCATACATTCCGTAGGAGGACGTTTCGGTGGAAAGCGGTTGGTTTATCTGGAACACACCCTGCGAAGCCGACATTATGCTGCCCAGCTTTGCGTTTCCCGCCGCCGCCAGCGTTTCGGCGCGCGCTTTGGCGTTTGCGGTGGCCTTGGCGAGCAAATCGAGCTTCAAATCCTCGAGTTTCGAGAACAAATACGAGGGCGCAAACATCGTTACAACAACCGCTCCCGAGCAGATTTTATCTGCATTGGAAATCGTCTTTTCGAGGACGTCGAATTTTTGCGTCTGCACCGTAATTTTTGCAATCGCCGTAGAGCCGCATATCACGTTTGTGTCGTAGCCGTTCTGGTTTTGCGTGTATTTGTTCACAACCGATACGTTCGAGAGTTTTATTTCGCTATCCGCAAAACCGTTGTTTTTCAGAATGCCGACGATTTTTTTCGCGTTTTCTGCTACTTCGGCGAACGCATTGCGCTTGTCCGCCTCGGAGAAATCGACCGAAGACCTAATGTCTACCGACCACGTTGCAATGTCGGAAACAACCCTTTGCGTGGACACGCCCTTTACGGTGATACCGCTTGGCTTGCGGAAAAGCACGCTCGGCTTTACCACAATCAACGAACACATTACCATTGTTGCGCAAACGCATAATACGCAAATAAATACCATTATTTTGTTTTTCATCTTTAAAATCCCTTCCGTTTACTGATTGATTGCCGCAATGAAAAACTTCTTCGTTCCCTATTTCAACAGTTTTGTTTTGGCGGAACAAATTTTTTGTTCAATCCGTCCCCGTGCCTGTCCGTTTATTCGGCAAAGCGGCTCGGCGGGATTTTATGGAAGCGTTTGAATGCCTTCGAGAACGCCGCTTGGTCGGAAAAGCCGACCGATTTCGCAACTTTTTCGAGCGGAATTTTTTCGCCCAAGAGCCTGCGCGCCGCCTCCATTCGAATGCCGAAAACCGCCTTTCTGAACTTCTCGCCGAAAGCGCGGACTGAGAGCTTGTCAAGCTCGTATGGCGAAATGCCGAGCGTTTGAGCCGCCGATTTAACCGAGCATTTGCGCGAGGGGTTGAGCTTGATTGACTCCGCCAGTTCTGCGAATTTTTCGCCTGCATCGCCGTCTGTTTCAAGCAGTCTGCGCAGGCGCAACACAAGCATTTGCGCGCAGACATCAAGCAGGTGCAAATCGCGCCGCGGCTTGAACACTTCGTCTATGTAGACCTCGGCGCAGTGCAGTATTTCAGCGGTATCTGCGTTTTCGAGCAAAACGGCGTTGCGCCCGTCCATATGCCACGATTCGTCAAGGTGAAACCACATTACACTCCAGTTTTTTTTCACTGTTATGCGCGTTTCCGTTCCCGCGTTCGAGATAAACGCCGACCCGTTTTTAAGCCCGAACTTGCGCTCGTTTATGCGCACGTCGGCCTCTCCGCCCGTTGTGATTAAAATCGACGCAAAACTTTTGTTTGAGTAGTTGCAGTAGTAGTTTTTGTCGTGCACTGTCCGCGCGGCGTTGAGTATTCCGTATGAGCCGAGTATGTCGAAAGGCAGCGGCGCGGGCGCGCGCACGTTCTCGTGCTTCAGGAGCTTTTTGGGCAGATACGGCTGCGACAGGTAGACTTCGCTGCTGTCCGCCGGCCAAAGCTCCAGCAGGTCTCCGTTTTTGTTTTCGAAAATATATTTGCGTTTTTGGTTTCTCGGCATCGTAGGGCGTTGTTGACGAGACTTGTCTGCCTCAAAGCCAACGCGGCGTCAAGAATTTTGTATGTTCAAAATAAAAAAATATGTCCAAAATTTGTATTCATTTTGCGGCGTTGAAATGCTAAAATGCGAACCGTTTTACGCAATGGCGCGGCGTGTTGCGCCTGCGTTTTTAGGTAAAAAATCGGAGGGACAGTATGGCGTTTTTGAAAAAATTTCTTTCACTTTCCGCCGCCGCTTTGGCGTATACCTCGGCGGCAATTCAGGGCGTTTGCTCCGAAAACGGTGCGGCGTGCCCAGCGGAAAACATCGCAATAAAAAGCGGCGGCGACACTCTTTTTCTGTCGCCCAAAAACGGCGCAATCGTCGGGCTTAAACGCGGCGGCACTGAGCTTCTTGCAAAGTCGGAACGCGCGTTCGTGCTGCGCTTTCTCAAGCGCGACGGTTCGTTCCTTTACGTTGACGACTCCGCGTTTGCGTCGTTTTCGTTCGCGGGCAACAGCGCAAAGTGGAGGGGGTGCTCGGCGGTGGAAGGGCTTGAATTTTCGCTCGAAATAAAATCGGATAACGGCGAATTCCGCTTCCGCCCGCGCGTTGACGGCATTCCCGACGCGCTTCTGCTCGACTACATCGAATCGCCGCGCGTGTGCGTTCCGCTCGGGAACGAGCTTCTTTCGCCGTGGAGCGAGGGAATGCTGGTGCTCGACCGCGAAAAGCGCAACCGCAAGCGGCTTCACTTGGAGTTCCCCGACAAGCTCAGAACGGGCTATTTCCCTGGGATTTGCCAGATGCAGTTTATGGCGTCCTACTCGGACAAAGGCGGCGTGTATTTTGCCGCTGACGACTACGCAAGCGGAACAAAAGTTCTCGAATTCGCGCAAGACGCCCCCGAAATTGTCGGGCTTAGAATCGAAAACGCATACGGCACCGAAATCCCGTTTCAACATACGTCTTGCCTTTCGACATAGTTCTGCGGACATTCGAGGGCGACTGGATGGCGGCGTGCGAAATCTACCGCCAATGGGTGAAAAACGATCCGTCGATGAGGTCTCCCATTCCGCACCCCAAGTGGCTCGACGAGTCGCCCGTAATGATAGTCTACCCCGTCTGCGGCGAACGCGCCGTTTCCGCAAAGCCCAACAAATTCATTCCCTACGAAAACGCCTTTCCGCGCGTAATGGAGCTTGCAAAGGGCTTCGACAGCAAAGTAATGGCGTTGCTTATGCGCTGGGACCACAACGGCCCGTGGCTGCCGCCGTATTATTGGCCGCCCGTAGGCGGGGCGGAATCGCTGCGCAAATACCGCGATTTACTGCACGGGGCGGGGCACCTCATCGGGCTTTACGGCTCGGGGACGGCGTATACAATGACGAGCAAATTTAATTCGTATTCGGGCGTTGAACGCTACAAAAAAGAGGGCTTGGGCGAACTTATGGTGCGCGGGCCCAAGGGCGAGCGCACCCAGTGGAACTGCACATACATTCGCGAAAGCGAGGCGTTTTGCATAACGCAAAAGCGCAGCCGCGAAATCCTCGAAAAAGAGCTGATGATTCAGGCGCGAGAGAAAATCGACTTCGCCCAGTTCTTCGATCAAAATATGGGTTGCACAAGCCCCATATGCTACGCCGCCGACCACGGCCACCCCGCCGTCCCGGGGGCTTGGCAGACAAAGGCAATGCGCGGGTTTCTCGACGAACTCAACGCAAAAGTCAGCGCTTCGGGGAGCGAAATGATTCTCGGCACAGAGGGCGCGGCGGCGGGTCCCTACGTTTCCGCGCTTCCGTTCAACGATATGCGCGACACCTGCGTGAAACTCAGCGGCGAATTCGTTCCCGCCTACCAGTATGTCTACCACGCCTACATCAACAATTTTATGGGCAACCAGTGCAACGAGTGGTGGAACATCAAGCACGACAAGTGCCCCGACAATCTCCAGTTCCGCATAGCGCAGGCGTTTTCGGCGGGCGAAATGCTGACTGTCGTGCTGCGCGACGACGGCTCTATCGATTGGTGCGCCGCCGCCGACTGGAACGCCGCGCCGCCCGCACAGAAGCCCGTGATTGAGTTGGTAAAAAACCTGAACGCCGCGCGCAAAAAATTTCCGCAATTTTTAATGCGCGGAGAAATGGTAGTTCCGCCGCTCAAAGTGGAGTGCGGCAAATACACAATCCACTACCGCAACAGAATCGGCGAGTATCCCGAAATTTTCACTTCGGCTTGGCGCGCGACGGACGGAAAAATTATGCAGTTTTTCGTGAACTTCCAAGACCGCCCCGTAAAGTGCCGCATTGGCGGCGAGGAGGTCGAAATCCCGCCACTTAGCGTTATTCAAAGGGAATTTTAACAGTCAAATTCAGCCCTCAAACAAAGTGTCGGGGAATTTCTCCGACATTTTTGTATAATTGCGTTGACGCCTTTTTACTCGGTGTGTTATTCGAGCATTCGACAATTTTCGCGGACATCTTGAAAAAACAACCCAAAAACCCATTAAATATACATATGAAAAAATTTACGGCTCTCTTTCTTGCAGCTGCGGGCGTTCTCAACGCCCAGACTTACAACTACGACGCTGCAAACGAAACACTCACAATTACGGGCAAAGGCAACAGCGTTGCCGACCGCATTGCGCTCGAAGGCCCCATAACCCCCGGGAGCACCGTCCCCGGGTCGTCGGAGGTTTTCGGCGACACGAAAACGATTATCCTCAAAGACGTTTGGACAAGTCCCGACTCCATAAGAGTCAAGTATATTGAACCTACTTCCGCGGGCAACAAAACAACACTTAAGCTAATAAATACACGCTTGGGCGCGTCGGGAGACTTCGATATGGGCGGCGCAGGGCAAACGCTCACTTTGGATTCGCAATCGGAGCTTGACCTCTACGGGAACCGCCTTACAAACACCACAAGGCTGGAGAACGAAGGCTACATTCAAACAATAAACGGCACTGTCAGCGAAAGCTCCTACCTTTGGGACAACAAAACAAGCGAGGGCAATTCGGGCATTTTGGGAGGGCGCGGATATTATGAGTTCGGCAACGTTGAAAGCGTCGACACTACCAAGGACTTCGGTCTTATAAAAACGCGCGGACAAATTACAGACCTTGAAATCTCGGGCGATTACTACACAAACGGCAATTCAGCAAACACTATCGGAGACGACGCCTACATTGTGGGCGTAAACGCGTCGGAAAGTTCCGCGGGGCAGGCCATGAATATTTCGGGCAAGCTCACGGTGGAGGCGAAGCAGGGCACGGGAATGGGGCTGCTTGTAAACCAACTCGGCAGCGACGACACTTCGCTTGAAAACAACCATTCGGGCGAAATCACAGTGAAGGCAAAGAACGCGTTCGGCGTAAAGGTGGGCGGAAACGCCGCCAAAGACGCAACAAAAGCGGGCGACATCTATCAGCTTTCCGTCGGCACGCTGAATGTTGAAAGCACCGCGAACAGCGGGGAGGGCGCGGCAACGGGCATATACGCAAAGAGCGTAAAGCGCGGGCTGACTGCCGACTCAATCACCGTAAAGGGATATTCCGAAGCAACTGGCATTCATCTCACCGAAGGCGGCAGCAATTTGACTATTAACAATATTAAAGTGAGTGCGGGCGCGGACGGCACGGCTACGGGCATTCTCGCCGCCGACTCGGCTTCGGGCGGCGCAAAATTGGGCGACCTCTCGAACATCGACGTAGCCAATATGGAGGTTTCAAGCGGGTCTGACGCAACGGGAATCAGAGCCAAATCGGTCTCGGGCAAAGTCGGCAACATCACGGTTTCTTCGACAAACGGCACTGCAAGCGGCATCTCAGCCGACACCGCCGACCTCACCGTTGGCGGAACAATTTCGTCTTCAAGCGAAAACGGCAACGCTTACGGAATTTCGGTAGTCAACGACCTCAATCTTACAATGCGCGACGGCGCGGAAATCAGCGCATCTGCCGCAAACGGCGAAGCCAACGCAATCCGTTCCGAAAACGGCAACCTCAACCTCAATTTTGAGGGTAGCGCAACGATTAACGGCGATGTAAAAGCCGCAAATAGTGTTTCGCTTTCCAACGGCGGCAACGCCACCGTGAACGGCGACATTGAGGGCAAAAGCCTTGCCGCGGGCGCGGAAATCGGCACTGTTTCGGGCAAAATGAAATTCAGCCAAGCTGCCGATCTCACAGTAAAAAATTCCGTAGGCTCTCTTGAAATCGGCACAATTGAAAGTGCAGATATTGCAAAAGTAGATGGCTCTACTGTTATTGGCACAGCCACGGGCAATGTGAAAATCGGCGAGGCTCAAGATGTTGCCATTGAGAATGCCTCTTCGTTCGAATTCGGGCAGATTTCCGGAAATCTCGACATAACTAAGGAAGTCGGTTCCATAACCTCTACGGGTAAAATTTCGGGCAACGCCACGATAGCAAAAAACACGGATTCGATAAAAATAGGCGGAGCAAAAAACCTGACACTTAGGAATGTCGAAGGCGGGACGAGCCAAATAGGCAATGTCGAAGAGGATTTGACAGCGAATTTGGCGGGAGGCTCGCTTGAGGTGTCCAAGGTAGGCGGTGTTGCCGAAATTTCGGGCGATAGCGGAAGCGCGAGAATCGAAAAAGCATCAATCGTAAATGTGGTTTCGGATAAAGTCGGCAAGCTTTCCGACAACGGGCAGGGCATTGCTACCGACGGAGACCTCAAAGTTTCCGTAGACAACGCCGAAAACGTCAACTTCGCCAAAGTAAACGGCGGCGACATCAACGGCGCGGGCAACATAAAAAACATTACAATAGACCTTTCAGACGGCGTGCTCAACATAGGAATGTCCGACTACGCCTCGCGGAGCATAACGGTGAAAAAAGCAACCGCGCAGGTGAACGTAGGCGAAGCCAACAACATTGACATAACGCTTGCCAATAACGCCGATTTGGTCGCGGGCGCAGATTCCGTAATCTACGGCAGGGCGATGGTCAACGGCGGGTGCAATGCCACGTTCCAAGATGTCAATAATCTGGTGGTTGGTCAAAACAACGGCGCGGGCGGCGTTTCGGGGCTTGACGGCAACCTCACTGTAAACGGAACGGTAAACAACGCCGTTATTTCCGACGTTTCGGGTGATGTCCGCATAAATGCGGTTGCAAATTCGGCAAGCATTTCAAACTCGTCTTCGGCAACAATCGAAAACGCGAACGGCGGCGTGCATTTGGAAAACCTCAACTCGGCGAACGTCAATAATTCGACTGCCGACATCGCTGCCAAAAACGTAGCAAGCGGGCTGACAGTCGGCAACGTGGCGAACGTCAATCTCGAAAACACGGGCAGCCTCAACGTTCTCGACGGCAAAACGGTAAGCGGCGACATTGTTTCCACCACTGACCTCACGCTCACAAACGACGGCTCGGCAACAATAGCTGGCTCGGTTTCGGCGGGTTCAAACAGGCTTACCTTTGACAGCGTGTTCAACGTGAATTCTTCGGCGAGCACTGTCATTTCGGCTGCGACGCTCTCGGGCGCGGGGCTGCGCGGAACAATCAACAACCACTACAACAACCTTTTCGGCTTCTCCGCAACCGACGATTCCTCGGGCAGCCTCACGGCGGAAACCGCGCTTAAGGGCACGCACAGCGTAGCTTCGGGCGTGATTTCGGGCGCGATAGAGGGCGACTTGGCTGCGGTTGAAAACGCCTACACGAAAGTGAAATACACAAATGTAGGCGGAAACGTAGGCTACGAGATTATATCGAACACATATTTGCAGGACGCCGTGGCGACTTCCGAAACGGAGCGGGCATTGGCTAAAATCTACGACGACCTCGAATACGTAGACGGCGACGACGCCGCAAACGCAACTTCCGTTGCAAGAAAGCGCGGATTCGCGGCAATGGCGGGGCGGGGCGCGCTCGGGGCAATGCTTCCGCAGTCGGTAGTGCACGCGGCGCGTATGAATATGGATTTGACCGACGCCGTTCACCTCGACACCCTCAACAGAACGAGCGCAACGCGCGATATGCTTGCCTGCGTGCAAGACGAAGAGGAAATCTACCGCGGCTTCGGCGGGGTTTCGGTCAGGAACATCAACCGATTCGCAACCTACGGCGGCGACGCCAACATTGACGGCTCGAGCGACTACATAACAGGCGGCTTGGCGAATGTCGAATACGTTGCCGGGCGCGAGTTCTTCGGAGGTTTCGGCGTGGGCGGCTTTACGGCAAAATCGAACGGTAAGGGCAACTGCGGCAAGGCGGAAACCCAAAGCGTTGCGGTAAACATCTATGCCGACTACCTGTTCTTCAACAATTTCGACTGGTATCTGGGCGCAACCTACGCCTTCGGTATAAACAAGGCGGAAAGAATGAACACGGTAGACAAAAGCAGATCCGAGTGGGACTCCAACCTTGTCGGCGTTTTCTCGGGTGTGCGCTACGCTTGGAAACCCGTCAAAGAAGCCGACTTTTTCGTTAAGCCTACAATCGGCGTGAACGCTAATTTCCTGATGAACCCCTCGTTCGCGGAAAAAAGCGGCACGGAACGCCTCGACGTTGATTCCGAAAGCTACGCAAGCCTCAAGTCTATAGCGGGTTTGGAGGCCACATACATACTCCCGATTGGACTGTCGCTTTCGGGCAGGGTATTCTACACACACGAATTTTGCGACAACCGCTACGACGTATCGACAACGCTCGGCGGACTTGGCGCAATGCGCGTAAAAGGGCTGAAAATGGAGCGCGACGCGGGCATTTTCGGCGTCGGCGCGGGATACAACATAACAAAACAGCTGCGCATTTACGCCGACTATTCTGCGGAAGTCTCGAACGACGTCTACCACAATCTCAACGCGGGAATCCAGCTGAGATTCTAAAATCCGAGCATTTTAGCGCAAAAATAAAAGGAGGCGTTTGAGGCGTCTCCTTTTTTATTGAAATTTTTATCAATCAAAACATAGGTATAACAAGCTATGAAAAATATTGCGAAAGTTCTTCCGGCACTCACAACGCTATTCCTTGCAACAAATGCGCACGCGCTGATTGTTTTCGGGAAGTCGAACGAGGAGGCGCAAGTTGACTATTCCAATGCCAATGCGGCGCAGGCGTCGGTTGTTTCTACCGCGTCGAACTGCTCGGCGGTCTACATCGGCAACGGCTGGTTTTTGACGGCGAACCACGTTTCTGTCGCGCTCAATAGCCGAATTAAGCAGAACGGAAACTTCGCTACTGTTGACAAAATCGACAACACGCTCAACAAGACTTTCGGCGCGGACTTAAAGCTTTTCCACGTAGGCGACACTTCCGCGCTTTCGGATTTGCAGTCGGTGAAGCTTTCGACCGACATCTATTCAAAAATGGCGGACTCCACTTGGGACGGCGACACTCTTGTTCGCGGTTCGGAATTGCTGCTTGTGGGAGCAGGGTATGGCAGAAGCGCAAATTCCGCCCTCGACGCCACAACAGTTTCAAACGACGGCAAGCGCGGCACAATCCACTTCGGGACTGCCACCACAATCAGCAAGGCAACCTACGAAGTTTGGGACGGCAACAATCAACAGTTCGGCACGAACGACTATCCCGTAATTGAAATTGTGGCGGAAGCACGTGAGGGCGCGACAAGTGCCTTATTGGGCGATTCGGGCAGCGGAATGTTTTTCGAATACGATGGCGAATTTTATTTGGTCGGCACTACCGTGTGGGTTGACTAAGACGCATCGGCAAGCACAATTACATTCGGGCAAATTGAATCCGATATGGAATACAGAACGAAGTATTCCCACACCTACGGCGTGAACCTGAAAGACTTTCTCCACGAAATAGGGCAGATTACGGGCGTCAACGTTCCCGAACCCTCAACTTACGCGATGATTTTGGGAATTTCGGCTTTGGGCATTGCCGTGGGGTGTAAGCGCAAAGCTTAGCCATTTTATCATAATTTTGCCTGATGAATTATATGGTCTTTTTGGAATAACAATCTCTTAGACATAATCTATATTATCAGACAAACGCGGCTAATAAAATGAGGCAGAACAAGTTGTGCTCGTAATCGACAAATAAAACGTGTATTTTGGTTCTTTTAAGGTCTTGTGAGGAAAAGCTTCAAGACTCAAGGTCAATCGCGTATTCGGCGACCCAAGAAATTTTCCGCTGTCATTGGCTGTTCTTTCAGGAACGTTCGGGAAAATGCACTCATCGGATTCAGTCTGCTTTGATTTCGGCTTTATTTCTAAGAGAGTCCCTAAAAAAAACTCGGGCGCGCAAGCATTGCATTCCCGAGTTAGCAAAATCAAAAATCAAAGTCCTATTTCTTTACATCAACTACAATATCATCGCGCGTTTTCTTTCCGAATTGGTCTACAAACGACATCGCAATTTTGTCAGCCCCAACCGAAACATTCATCATTTCCGTGTTTGAGTTTGCAATATTGGGAACGTATATCAACTCGGTGGGTTTGAAAAATATGTGTTTGTGCAAATGCCCGCTGATAATCAAAGAAAAGCCCGCGTTGTTGATTGTTTTTGCAAACTTGTTTTGAAAATCTTTCGAGCCGTGCCAGCTTCCCCACGCGGGCGGAATGTGTGAAATCAGGATTTTTACGGGCGCGCTTTTAAATTCCTCCGACTTCACGACCGACTCAAGCCACCGCGCCTGTTCTGTTCTGAAATTGTCGAAATCAGACCTGCCGAAATACTCGATATCGTTGTCGGGCTTGTCCTCGCCGCCGTCAACCGCCACGAAGAAAACAGGCCCAACCCTGAACGAAAAGTATGTTTTCCCCGTGGGCGTCGGGAAAAACGTCGAAAAAGCTTCCGAAAATTCTCCGCGCGTTTCGTGGTTCCCGCGCACCGAAAACATTGTAAGCCCAGTTTTGCCGCAATGCGCCGCCACAGCGTCCATAAAGTATTTAAATAACTCCTCCTGCGAATTCATCTCATTGACCATATCGCCGTTTATCAGAATAAAATCCGAATTTTCGGGCATATTTGAAAGCATATTTGCCGCCACTTCCGGCTTTTGGTGAATATCGTTGAAGACCGAAAATTTTAGCGTCTTTTTTGCGGTATCGAGCGTTTTAAGCTTCAACGGCTCGCGCTTGTAAACCTTTGTTGACGCCGTGAAGCCGTAGTAGGTTTGCGCTCCCTCTTCGGCGAGAACCTTTGTGGAAAAAACCCTGTAATTGTATGTTGTTGCGGGGTTCAATCCCTCCACCCTTACAGAATGGACAGTTCCCACAACTTTCTTGCCAAGCGGCGCGTTGTAGAATTTACGCCTGTCTTTTTCGTAGAAATGCGAACCGTCTTCGGGCGCGATTTCCACCCAAGAAACGGCGGGTTTGTCGGTCGTCCAAATGACAGTCGCACCCGTCGGGGTTATGTTGTGCAGATATGGGCCGTGCGTGATGTGAATATCTTTGAAATCGGCTTTTTTCTGCCGACTTTCTTCCGCGCCGTTCGCCGAAGCATTTGTCTGCGGCAAAACCGCATTCGCCGCCGCCGTTATGGCGGACAACACGCCCAAAACCCCCAATATAAATGTTCTCATCATAAAGAAGATTATTAGACAAAATGCGAACGAAAGTCGATACAATTTACAAAAATCGACCGCCCCGAAAACGCCGAAACCACCGAAAAATCAATTTTACACAAGGCGCAAAAAAAGTCGGCGAAAACTTCCGCCGACTTGCAAAAAATAAAGTCCTCTTCGGAACGTGCAACGCGCGTTAGCACGCCCATGTGCGCTTCTTATGACGATTCGCCTTTGAACGCTTCGAGCGTTTGTGCTTGTTCATCTTTAATCTGCGCTTCTTTTTCAGATTTGCCATTTTTACTGTCCTTTATATTATACTAGTATCGATATAAGAAAGTGAATGCAATTTTGCATTTTTATAGCGGAACTTTGTAGCACAATTCGGCTCTTTTACAACACTTTTTTTATGTTTTTTCGCTCCCCGCCGAACCGCTCAAAGGCGCGCAGCCCCTGCCCGCCGCCGCGCGCTGTCATTTTTCCAGATACTCGCGCAGAGCCGAGAGAGAGCTTTTGGCCACTTTGCGCCCGTTTTCGTAAAGGCGCGCCAGCTCTTCGGTATCGGAATTGAGGCGGTTTTCGCGGTAGAACGTGGGGCGCAGAACGAACGCCTCGCCGCGCTTTTGCATATCCTCAAGCCGCTTCAATGCTATGTTGTAGCGCAACGCCTTTCTCAGCAGCGCGCGCCTGAGCTTCGGGTATTTCAGATAATAAAGCGAAAAATACCGCCAGTTTTCGACCTTCCTGTAGCCCTCGCGGCGCGTAAGTAAAACAACAAGTTTGCGCCTGCCGTCGGCCTGCGCCTTTTCGAACGGCACGGCATCGACAATCCCGCCGTCCAGATACGGCCTTCCGCCAACCCAGCAAATCGGGCACGCAAGCGGCATACTGCACGACGCCCTGCAAGCCGCCAGAAGCTTTTCGGGCGTTTGCGGGGTGTCGAAATAGGCGGGTTTGCCTGTGAGACAGTCGGTCGCAACAAGAATGAATCTGCCGAATTTAAGATATTGGGCGAAGTCGAACGGGTAGACTTTCTTGGGCAATTCGCCGAAAAGGTAGTTGAAATCCATCACGCAACGCTGTGTGAAAACGAATTTTGCGCCGATGTAATTGTGCTGTTTGAGCGCGTCGATATTGCAAAAACGCGCCCTGCCCGCCTGTCGCGACGCGTATGAAAGCCCGTTCGACGCCCCCGCCGAAGTGCCTATTGCGTAGTTGAAATCGACGCCGTTTTCAAGAAAGCAGTCAAGCACGCCCGCCGTCCAGACGCCGCGCATTCCGCCGCCTTCCAAAACAAGAGCCGCATTGTCCATATTTGACATACGCGCAACTATCGCCCCGCCGAGCGCATATCGCAAGAAAAAAAGCGGACGCCGCCGAAAATCGACGCGCCCGCCGTCCGCCGAAGGCGGCAACACACACTAAAAATCTATGTCGGTGGGCATATGCTGCGCCGTGCAGCCGCCGTCAACCACGACCCTTTCGCCGTGGACGTTCGAAGCGGCGTCCGACGCCAAGAACGCCACAACCTCCGCCACTTCGCGCCCCGACGCCTCCTTGCGAAGCGGAATGTTTGCGCGGCGGCGTGCGCGGATTTCCTCGGGAAGCTTGTCCCAACGCTCCGTGTAGATGTATCCCGGCGCGACTTCGTTCACTCGAATGCCCAACGGCCCCAAATCTACCGCAAGCGAGCGCGTAAGCGCGTCGATTCCGCCCTTGCTTGCAACATACGCCGTTCGGTTTTTTATTGCGCGCATTGAGACGTTCGAACCCAAATTCACAATAACGCCCTTTGTGGGCTGCGACACCATTATTTTAGCCGCCTCTTGGCACATTAGGAAATCGCCGAAGAGGTTTACTTTGATTACACTGAGGAAGTCGTCGGGCGCCATCTTCAAAAACTCCTTGCCGATGCCTTGGTCGCACGCGTTGTTTACGAGAATATCGACGCGGCCGAAAAGGCGCATTGCTTCGGCAAACAAGGCCTTCACTTCGTCGGGCTTCGATATGTTGCACGGGAACGACGCAAAGCCGTCAAGCCCGCGCGAACGCAGCGTCTGCGCGCCTTTTTGCGTCGATTCCGCCGTTGTTCCGCTCGTCAAAACGCGCGCGCCCTCCCGAATGAACAGGTCGGCTATTTCGACGCCCGTGTTGCGGCTTGCGCCCGTAATTATTGCTACTTTGTCTTTAAATCTATCCATAAACAATTCTTTCTATTTTTCAAAATAACTCTCCGAATTTTCGGGGCGAATGTCTGTAAGCGTGCCCTTGTAGTGGCGCAAATCGTGCGGCTGGTAGGGGTGGCGGGCGATGGCGTCCTCGTCGATGTCGATGCCCAAGCCCGCGGTGGTCGGGACAAACATTTGGCTGTTTTCGAAGCGGACTTTTTCGTTGCTGATTTCCCTGCGCCACGGAATGTCCGACGCCATTGTTTCGAGCAGGTAGAAATTCTGCACGCAGGCTGCAAGCTGGAGCGTTGCGGCGTTCGCCACCGGGCCGCTCGGGTTGTGCGGACAAACGGGAATGTGGTGCGCCTCGGCTATGGCGGCAATTTTCTTCACTTCCATAATGCCGCCCGCGTGCGAAACGTCGGGCTGCCAAAAATCGGCGCATTCCATGCGCAGGTAATCGAGATAGTCGAAGCGGCTGTAGAGGCGTTCGCCGCCCGAAACGGGAGTTGCGATTTTTGCGCGAACCCACGCCATTCCGCGCTTGTCGTCGGGTGGAATGGGCTCTTCGAACCAGAGTATGCCGAAGTTGTCAAGCTCGTTGCCGATTCTCACGGCGGTGGGCACGTTGAAGCGTCCGTGTCCCTCAATTATCAAGTGAACCTTGTCTCCCACTGCCGCCTTTACGGCTTCGACACACTCAAGGGCTGTGTTCAGACCGCGCGGGTCAATGTTCATATACGCGCTGCCGAACGGATCCCATTTCAGCCCGCTGAATCCCGCTTCTACGGCCTTTTTGGCGCAGCGGGCGAAGTCTTCGGGCGTTTTCGAACCCGCAAACCAGCCGTTTGCGTAGCACGGAACGCTGTCGCGGATTTTCCCGCCCAGAAGCTCGTAGACTGGCACGCCCAACGCCTTGCCTTTGATGTCCCACAACGCCATTTCGATGCCCGAAAGCGCGCTCATTAAAACGGGGCCGCCGCGCCAATACGCGTCGCGGTAGCATTCGTGCCAGAGGCCTTCAATGCGGCTTGCGTCTTTGCCCACAAGGGCGCGGTCAAGCTCGTGTATTGCCGAAATTACGGCGTGTTCTTTGTATTCGAGCGTTGCTTCGCCGACTCCGTAAATGCCTTCGTCGGTCATAACCTTCACAAACACCCAGTTTGTTCTGTAGGCGTGGCAAAGGAACGTTTTAATTTCTGTAATTTTCATATTTTTTATTTATTTGTTTGTTAAATCGAAATTGCGCGCGGCGCGGCGGTCGGCCTCGTAAAAGAGTTTGAACGCCGCAAAGAGAACGGCGGCAAACACAATCCAGACTGCCGAAAGCGATGCTATCGAGCGCGAAAGCCCCATAATCGGCTCGACGTATCCAAGCAGCCACGGCGAAAGCGAACCTATTCCGAAGCCAATCGAAAGCATAACGCCCGCCGCCGACGCCTGAAATCTTTTCGGAATTACGTCGTAAAGGACAGTGTATGTGTTGGCGTCGAAAAACGCCCTGAAAAAGCCGAAGCCCGCAAACCCCGCGTAGACTGCAACCATATTGCCCGAAAGCCCCATCATCACTATGAACGGCGACGCCGCCAAAAGCCCCGCCGCCTGAAGCAAAATTCTGTAGCCCGCGTTTTTTACCGCAAGCTTGTCCGATACGCACCCAGCCACGAGCACGCCCAAAAACGCCGCCGCGTGTGTGTAGAACATTGCGCTGAAGCCCGCCTGCGCGTGCGAAAGCCCGAACTTTTCCGACAAATACCAAGTAGACCAAGTTAAATATCCCTGCAAAACGAAAATCAGACTCGAAAACGCGGCAACCAAACAGAGAGCTGTTCTGACCCTGAAAATCATTGCAAGCGATTCAAAAAAACTCGGTGCTTGCGGTTGCGTTTTCGCCGCTGCCGAAGTGCCGTCGGAAACGGTTGAAACGTCCGCCGCGCCCGTCAATCTGCCGTTTTCAGGCACGCGCAGTTCTTCTTCCGAAACCTTGTCGCGCAAACGCCACACAAGATAGAAACCGAAAATTACACCCACCGAACCGAAAATGTAAAACGCGTTGCGCCAGCCCCATTTGTCGGCAACCCAGCCCGCAAGCGCGCCGCTTACAATCACGCCGAAATAGTATGAAGTTTGGTGTATGCTCATAGCCCGCGCGCGTGTGCGGTTGTCGTGGTAGTCGGCAATGGTTGCGTAGTTTGCGGGGGCGAAAAAAGCCTCGCCCATTCCCGTTGCGACGCTTCTGAAAATTATGAACGAAACAAGCCCCACACACGAACCCGAAACTACCGTCGCAACGCTCCACAACAAAACGGCGAACACTATGACGCGCTTTTTGCTGTATCTGTCGGAAAGCACGCCCGCTATCGGCCCGAGCACCGCAAAGACAACGCCGAAGAGCGTGGCAATCAGCCCCGCTTCGGAAGTAGTCAGCCCGAGCGATTCGGAAATCGGGTTCAACAGCGTGTTGTAAATTTGCCTGTCCGCCTGATTGATGAAAAACGCGAACCACAACAACGCCAAAACCTCCCACTTGTAGAAACCCTTATCGCCCGATTTTTTCGCCTCCATAATTGAACCCTTCTCTGCGCGATTCTACCCCCTCGCCCGAAAATCGGCAACGAAAAAATCCGACTTTTTCGCTAAAAAATAGACTTGTTTATTTTCCGCAAAAATTGCAATATCGCAACAAACAACGAACTGATATGGCGGAAAAAATTGAATACCTTTGGCACTCCAACAACGACGAATACGCGCAATTTTGGACAAAAGGAAGCGTCCAAAAATACTTCTCCGCGCCAAACACGGGCATGCCGCCCGAGTTCATAAACTCAACCGCCGACATCTTCGCCCCCGCCCCGCTTGCGCGCGACCCCCTGCCCGCGCACGGCATTCACGCTGGCGGCTACGCAGTCCACGTTTCGGGCTACTACCACAGCCGCCGCAGGCGCAACTACCACGTTCTGCTGTTCGTTCTTTCGGGCGTGTTTTCGGTGTCGTTCGACGGGCAAAAGCACGAGCTCAAACGCGGCGACGCCCTCTGCGTTCCCGCCCAATGCGTTTGCGGCGACAGCGTAAAAAAGGGCGAAGTCTCGCTTTTCTGGCTTCACTTAAAGCAGTCTTCGCGGCTCGATTTCGGCGCGCAGCCGACAGTTTTCCGTCCCGAGATTTTCGAGTCGGTTTCTGCCGCGCTTAAAATCTATCTCGACGAAGTTTACAGTCCGCGCCGCAGCATTTCGATTCTCGAAAAAATCGCCGACATAGTTTCGGAACTGCTCCTGCGCGAATTCGGCGTCCGCAAAGACCCGCGCCAAAACGCCGCCGTGCTGCGCGTCGCCCGACTCATCGAAAAATCGCCCGCCGAAAATTGGGACAGACTTGCCGCCGCAAAAAAGCTGAAAACTTCGCCGCAAAACGCCGACAAACTTTTTCTTGCAACGCTCGGCAAAACGGTCGCAAAAACGGTGCTCGACGCCCGAATGGAGCTTGCGCTGAAGTTTGTGAAATCGGGTGAGCGCAACTTTGCCACGCTTGCAAAAGAAGCTGGCTACGCCGACGTGTCTTCGCTCTCCAAGGCGTTTAAACGCTACTACGGGAAGTCTCTGCGCAATTTTTCCAAGGAGCAAAAGGCGCAATAGCCAACCGTTTTCGGCGGCGGCGAAAAAATTGTTTACCTTTTCGCGTTTTCTGCAATGATAGCGCGCTTATGAGTTTGATTTCGTTCAGCAGTGTAAGTTTGCGTTTCGGCGTCCACCCGCTTTTGGACTGCGCCGATTTGGCGTTGTGCGAAGGCGACCGCCTCGCGATTGTGGGGCGCAACGGGTGCGGGAAAACGTCGCTTTTGAAACTTATGGCGGGGCTTTTCAAGCCCGATTCGGGGCTGATTGAAACGGTAAATGGCGTGCGCACGGCATACCTGCCGCAGGAAGTTCCGTCTGATTTGTCGGGCAAAGTTTTCGACATCGTTGCCTTGGGACTGGGCGAAGACGGCGCGAAAATCTCGCAATACCTGCGCTTGGCGAATTCGCCCGAAGAGCTTTCCGAAGCCGACCACGCGGTTTTCGACGCCCTCCAGCATTTTATGAACGAAGGCGACGGCTTTGCCGTTGAGGCAAAAATCCGCGGAGTGATAGACCGCCTTGAGCTCGACGCCGAAAGCCTTGCCCAAAACCTGTCGGCGGGGCTTAAACGCCGCGTGCTGCTCGGGCGGGAGCTTGCCGCAAACCCCGACATTCTGCTTCTCGACGAGCCCACGAACCACTTGGACATCGACTCCGTTTTGTGGCTTGAAAAATTTCTCAAAAGCTGCGGCAAAACGCTCGCGTTTGTTTCGCACGACAGAACGTTTCTGGAAAATCTCGCAACGCGCGTAGTGGGCGTCGACAGGGGCAAGCTCATCGCCTTCGACTGCGGTTTCGCCGAATTCCAACGCCGCCGCAACGAGCTTGAACAGGCGTGGGAACGCCGCGACGCCGCCTTCGACAAAAAACTTTCGCAAGAGGAGGCGTGGCTCAGAAAGGGCGTAAAAGCGCGCCGCACCCGCAACGAAGGACGCGTGAAAGAGCTTATGCGCCTGCGCGAAATCCGCAACGCCCGCCGCAACAAGCTCGGCACGCTCGGGGTATCGCTGCAGGAAGCGGAGCGCACGGGGCAAAAAGTGATGACCGTGGAAAACCTCTCCGTAAACTACGGCGAAAAAACGATAGTAAAAAATTTCTCGACCGTCATTTACGCGGGCGACAAAATCGGAATAATCGGGCGCAACGGCGCGGGCAAAACAACGCTTTTAAACGCGCTCTTGGGCAAGCTTGCGCCCGCTTCGGGCGGCGTGAAATACGGCACAAACCTGCAAATTGCATACTTCGACCAGCTGCGCGGCGAGCTAAACCCCAAGCAGACGCCGTTCGATTTCATCGGGGGCGGCGGCGATTTTGTCTATTCGAACGGGCAGAGGCAAAACGTGATGGGGTATCTGCAAAATTTCCTTTTCGAGCCCGAGCAAATACGCGGCGAAATTGCCCTGCTCTCGGGCGGAGAGCGCAACCGCCTTATGCTTGCCAAGCTTTTTTCGTCGCCCTCCAACGTCATCGTTTTGGACGAACCCACGAACGACTTGGATATGGAGACAATCGAAGTTCTCGAAGCCGCGCTCGTTTCGTTCAAGGGCACTATCCTGCTTGTCTCCCACGACCGCGCGTTTTTGAACAACATCGTAACGGCAGTTTTCGGTTTTGAAGACGACGGCACAATAACGGAAATCGTGGGCGGCTACGACGAATGGAACGCGCGCAAAAAAGCGTCGGAAAAGAAAGCTGAAACGCCGAAGCCCGCCGCCGCCGCGCAGCCAAAGCCCAAAAGCCAGAAGCTTTCCAACAAGGAGCGCGAAGAGCTTGCAAACATTCCGCAAATAATTGCCGCGCACGAGGCCGAGCAGAAGGAGATTTCCGAAAAGCTGCAGTCGTCGGAATTCATCATCAACAACCCTACTCTCATTCCCGAGCTTGAAGCGCGCCTTGCGGAAATCGAGCGCGAAGACGAACGCCTTTTCGAACGCTGGAGCGAGCTTGACGCCCGCAACACAAAGTAGCCGCGCCGCCAGAAACGCCCCGCGCGCGCCATTCCGAACCGTGTGTTGAATCCGCACTGAAATCGGGTTTGACTTGCTCTTTCCCGAAAAGCATGTCGTTGTGTATGAATGCGACTATCAACAACACAATAAAAATGCTGGCTTTGGGCGCGCTTTTTGCATTGCCCGCTTTTTCTTTCGGCGAAAACGATACACCCGTTATAAAAAACCACCACCGCCCGCCGAGCATAAAAAATGCCGACGAACCGAAGCTGGAAAATCCGCAGTCGTTTTCGTTCATTCTTTTCGGCGACCCGCAAAACTACGCAAAGTTCGACTTCAACCAACCTTTGTTCGAGTATATGACGGCGTGGACTGCCGCGCAGAAAAAGCACCTCAACGTCAAAACAGTCCTCTGCACCGGCGACTTGGTTGAACAGAACGACAACCTCGTCAACGGCGGGCAAATCTACGCTGGGCAAAATTGCGGCAACCAGCCCAGCACCCTGCAATGGCAATCGGCATCGCGCGCGTTCGAGCGGCTCGACAACGTATACCCGTATATCTTGGCAACGGGCAACCACGACTACGGCTACGATTCTTCCGAAGTGCGCCGCACGCGCTTTACGGAGTTCTTCGACATTGCCCGCAACCACAAACAATGGGGAGAGCATTTGGTAGCAACGTTTCCCAACGGCGAAGGGAGGGCGTCGCTTGAAAACGCGGCATACGCCTTTGTCTGCGGCAACTGGAAACTGCTTGTAGTCTCGCTTGAATTCACCCCGCGCGACGAAGTTTTGCGGTGGGCGAAATCGGTCTGCGAGCGCAAGGAATTCGGCGATTTTAAAGTGATAATTCTTACCCACTCAATTTTGCGACAGGACGGCGCCTATCAAAAGGACAAATACAAAATGACGTGCAACCGCGGCGAGGACATCTACGAAAAACTCCTCTCCAAATGCCCGAACATAAAACTTGCAATCTGCGGGCATATGGGGAACACAAAAATAATGGCCGCACGCAAAACGGAAACCGCGCCCGACGGGCACAAAGTGGAAATCTTTATGTTCAATCCGCAGGCAATCTCGGGCTGGCACGGCAACGGCGGCGACGGCTGGCTGCGCATTCTGGAATTCCTCCCCGACGGGAAGACGCTTTCGGTGAAGACTTATTCCCCGCTGTTCGCGTTCTCGCAAAAAACGCAACACTTGGCTTGGGACAACTCGCCCGAACAAAAATTCAAACTCGTGCTTGAGTAGAAGAAGGCGCAAAACAAGCGTAAAAAAACGGAAGCTTTTTTTCTACTTCCGTTTTTTTGCGTCTTATAAAAGTTTACGCGGGGCACAAAGCCACAAATAGCAAATAGCCGAATCCTTGTGCGAACAAAACGCGCAGTTGTTTCAATCAGCTTCTACGCCAATTTGCGCAGCTTTATTGTGTGGGCGTTGCCGCGAATGTCGAAGTCGAGCCAGTAGTCGGGCTTGAAATAGTCGGCTACAATTTCCGCCCACTCTACGCACAGAATGCGCGGCGACGGCGCAATTTCGTCCAAGAGCAGGTCTTCAAAACGCGCGCCGTCGGCGAACCTGTATGCGTCAACGTGCACAAGTTTTCCGCCCGAGGGAATGTCGTATACGCAGCAAATGTTAAACGACGGGCTTTTCACTTTCTGCGTTATCCCCTTTGCGCGCGCCAAGCATTTTACAAACGCGGTTTTCCCCGCGCCCAAACCACCCGAGAGCGCAACGGAAAAATCGCCGCCCGCAACCTGCGCAAAAGACAAAGCAACGGCGTTCGTGCTTTCGAGCGATTCGCACACAACGCCGTTTGCGAGTTTTTCGAGAATGTCCGACATCAATTACAGCTTGGAGCAGAAGCGCGCCATTCTCTCCAATCCCTTTTCGATAGTGGAATCGGCAACGGCGTAGCTGAAGCGTATGTTTTCGTCGGAGCCGAAAGCAATCCCGGGGACAACCGCCACAAGTTCGCTTTCAAGCAATTTTGCGCAGAAGTCGGAACTCGACATTCCGAACTGCGAAATGTTCGGGAACAGGTAGAACGCACCCTTCGCCCTTCTGCACGAAACGCGGTCTATTGCGTTCAAGCCCTCCCAAAGCATAAGGCGGCGGCGGTCGAAAACTTTGAGCATTGCCTCGAGCGACTCCTTCGCCAATTCGGGGTTTTGCAACGCCGCCAATGCGCCGAACTGCGCGAAAGTTGTTGCGTTGGAAGTGGTCTGGCTCTGGAGGTTGGAGACCGCCTTGGCGATGTCGTCGGGGGCGGTGAGCGTGCCCAATCGCCAGCCCGTCATGGAATACGCCTTGCTGAAGCCCGAAACCAAAATGGTGTGGTTTTGCGCCTCCGCCGAAATCGACGCGGGACTTACCGACTGAACGCCGTCGTAGGTGAGGAAAGAGTAGATTTCGTCCGACATCACAAGCAGGTCGCGCTTTACAACTACCTCCATTATCGACGCCAGTTCCTCTTTCGTGTATACTGCGCCCGTTGGGTTCGAGGGCGAGTTGAGGATTATCAGCTTTGTTTTGGGCGTGCACGCCTCTTCAATCTGCTGCGCGGTTACCTTGAAATCCGTTTCGTCGCCCGCCTTTACGAACACGGGAGTTCCGCCCGCAAGCTTCACCATTTCGGGGTAGCTCACCCAGTAGGGCGCGGGAATAATTACTTCGTCGCCGGGGGAAACGACCGCCTTTATCGCCAGATAGCAGCTGAATTTTCCGCCGGGGGAAACGATTATATTGGAAGCTTTTATGTCCTTGAGGTTTTTGCGGCGCATATACATGTCCGCCAATGCCTCGCGCAGGGCGGGAAGCCCCGAAGAGGCTATGTATTTTGTCTTGCCCTCGGAGATTGCCTTTTTGCACGCCTCCTTGATGAAATCGGGCGTGTCGAAGTCGGGTTCGCCCGCGCCGAAACCGCAGACATCTTTGCCTTCGGCCTTCAATTTCTTTGCTTTAGAGTCCACAATCAACGTGGGAGATTCGGATATATTGTTTGCCCAAGACGATAATCTGTTTTTCATAGTTAAAAAAGTTGCGTAAATAAAAGCGGTATTTGTTGTTAGCTTCAATATTTTTCTAAAATCTATTTCAAAAAATTACATTTTTGTCCACTTTTGCCGAGAATTTTTGCCGAAAAACCGCGCAAAAAACAAAACAAACAAAAGCCGCGTTTGGCGAAGGAACTTTGGCGAAGAGATGCGCGTTGACCGATGCGGCGGCTTGCGCGATGGCCTGCGCTGCGCGGTTGCTGTCGGACGCGGACGCGCTACGAGATTATGTCTTTTACGGTTTCGATGAATTTGCCGTCGTTTGACACGTCTTTTAAGTCGCCCAAAAGCCTGTTGAAAAGCCCCTTCTTTTCGGTCTGCAACTGGCGGACGCGGTCTTCCACCGTCCCCTGCGAAACAAGCCTGTAGACGAAAACGTCGCCCCTGCGCCCTATTCTGTGGACGCGGTCTATTGCCTGCTCTTCCACTGCGGGATTCCACCACGGGTCGGCGAGGAAAACGTAGTCGGCATTCGTGAGGGTAATGCCCGTTCCGCCCGCGCGCAGGCTAACAAGCATAACAACGCCGCATTTGGCCTCCTGAAAAATCTCGACGGGCTTTGAGCGGTCGCGCGTTGCCCCCGTAAGCTCCAAGATGTTTTCGGGCGCGACAAACGCCGAAACGCTCTCTTTTATGAGCGAAAGAAACTTTGTAAACTGGCTGAAAACGAGAACCTTTTTGCCGCTTAAAATCAGCTCCTGAACCCTGTCGGCAAGCACCGATATTTTTCCGCCGACCTCCGCCGACTGCGCCTCGGCATTCCACGGCAGCAGGCGCGTATCGCAGCATGCCTGACGCAGGCGCGTAAGAAGCGACAGCACCGTGAAGCGTTTTTTTGCGCCGTCGTCGGCGGTGTCGGCAATTTCGGCGCGCGTCTGCTCAACAAGCGCGGCATATTCCGATTTCTGCGCCTCGCCCATCGGGCAAAGCAGGTCTATGAAAATCTTTTCGGGCAGCTCGCGCGCAACTTCGGTTTTCAACCTCCGCAACACGAACGGGGCAATCTGCTTACGCACGAGTTTTACGGAATCCTTTTCCTGCGCTATTTCCTCGAAGCGTTTTCTGTTGCCCATAAGCCCCGGCATAAGCCACCTGAACGAAGTCCACACGTCAAGAAGCCTGTTTTCTATTGGCGTGCCCGTCAACGCCAGCTTGTAGCGCGACTTTATTGCAAGGCACGCCGCGGTTGTTTTGGATTCCGGATTTTTTATGAACTGAGCTTCGTCAAGCACCGCCACTTCGAATTCGGCGGAGTCGAGCAGCCCCTTGTTGCGGCGCAGCTGCGTATAGCTTGAAACGAGTATTCCGTCGCCGATTTTTTTCGTTTTCGAAGACAGCGTTTGCGTTTGGAATTTCGGGAAAAATTTTTTAGTTTCCGAGAGCCACACGGGAATTACCGACGCGGGACACACAACCAAAAACCTGCATTTCTTCCGCCCGTTTTGCGAAAGCGCGTTGAAAACGCCGAGCGTCTGCATTGTTTTGCCCAAGCCCATTTCGTCGGCAATCATTGCGTTGCAGCCGTGCGAGAACATATTTACAACCCACTCCACGGCCTTTTTCTGGTAGTTGCGCAGAAACTCCATTTCCGAAAAATCGACTTGCGCCGACTTTGCAACGAGCGTGTCGACCCATTCTTTCAGGTCGTCGGAAAGCAGCAGGTTTTCGCCGAAATCGGAAAGCGAAAGCAGCATATACTTCGGGATTTTTCCGCTCTCGAAGCCGAAATCGCGGGCGCGCTCCACGTTTTTTACGAAGTCGGAATCGCCGCGCGAAATGCTGATTATACCGTAGTCGGGCAGGATTTGGACGGTCGATTTTCCGTTGAAAATGCGCGAAATGTCGTCGCGGCTGACTGTCTTTCCGCCGACTGTCGGCAGCCATTCGATGTCGAAATCGTCCGAGCCCGAAACAGATTTCGCGCGCGCCGAAAGCATAATTTTGCGCTCGCCAAGCGAAAGCAGGTCTACAAATCTGTCCTTTCTTATCGTCCAATATTTGCGCCATTCGGGCATTGTGGAACGCAGAAACGGCGATATTTTTGAGATGTCGGAAAGCACGAACGCGTTGTCTTCGAACCTGAAGCCCGCCCTGCGCGCCAGCGTTACAAGGCGCATGAGGTTTCCGCTTTCGGCGGGCGACAATTCGTCTATCGACGGCGATTTGTCGCCGAAGGCGCGCACGCGTTTTTCGCCGTCACGCCAAAAAACTTCGAAAACAAGCCCCTTGCGCTTCGAAGAAAAATTAAGCGAAAGCCGGCGCGCCGAAGCGGCGTCGGCGTCTTCTTCGCCCGACGCCTGCGCTTCGCCCCCGAGGTTTGCGCCTGCGTCGGATTGCGCGGCAGTTCGGGCGTTTTCGGGCGAATCCGCCAAAACGTCGTTTGCCGAAATGTTGAGTTCGGCGGCGCGGTCTATTACAAATTCCTCTATTTCGTAGAAGCCCGCCACTTTGAGCGCGCCGTAGAGGAAGTCGTCGGTGGTGGGCGGAATGTAGAGGAATTCGTCGTTTTTAAAGTCTATTATGCAGAACGGCTCCGAGCCGTCTTCAAGCTTTGCGGTTATGAACGCGTCGTCTTTGTTGAGTTCTATTCCGCGGACGCACCCCGCCTTGTAGAGTGCCCTGCCGTATTCAAGCTCCTGCGGGCGGAAGTTGCGCTCCCAGTCCTGCGAGACCCTGCGCAGCCACGCAGGCAGTTCGCTTTCGCGATACGTTCTTTGTGCGGTGCGTTCGGGCATTGAATACGGAGAACCTTTCGGGCGGTTAGAACCCGACGGAGCGCGCGGCGGCTGCCCAGTCGTAGACTTGTTCGTATTTTTTAGCCGAATTGCGCCACGAGAAGTCTTTCGTCATTGCGCTCAGGCGCATTGCGTCGATGTGTTCGCGGCGGTCATACCAAGTGGAGCACGCCCAGCCTATCGTGTTGTAGAGGGCGTCGGTTGTGGCGGTGTCGAAAAGGAAGCCCGTGCCCGCGCCCGACGATTCGTCGTATTGGTCGATTGTGTCGGAAAGCCCGCCGGTGCGGCGCGCTACAGGGAGCGTTCCGTAAATCATCGAATACATCTGGTTTAGCCCGCAAGGCTCGAAGCGGCTCGGCATAAGGAAGAAGTCGCTGCCCGCCTCCACGAGGTGCGAAAGCTCCGAATCGAACCCGATAAACGAGGCAAAACGCCCCTTGTTCGCGCCCGTCAAGCCCCTGAACGCGTTTTCGAGCCACGGCTCTCCGTTGCCGAGCACCATAAACTGGATTTGCATATTGTCAAGAAGCGGCTGGGCGATTCGCGCAAGCAGGTCAAGCCCCTTCTGGTCGAACAGGCGCGAGACAACGCCGAAAAGCGGAATTTTCGCGTCGGTCTTAAGCCCAACCCTGCGCTGCAACGCCTTTTTGCAGGCGGCCTTGCCCGACATATCGGCTATGGAAAAGTTTGCGGGAATGCGCGTGTCGGTTTCGGGATTCCAGTCGTCGGTATCGACGCCGTTGAGGATTCCGATTAAGTCGGCGGCGCGGAAACGCAGAATGTGGTCAAGCCCGCAGCCGTAGTCGCCCGTCTGGATTTCCTTTGCGTAGGCGGGGCTTACAGTGGTGATTTTCGTGCAGTTGTAAAGCCCGCCCTTCATCATGTTAAGCGACCCGAACGATTCGCACGAATCGCTCCTGAATTCGCTTTGCGGCAGCCCCGCGTATTCCAGAACGCCCCTGTCGAAAATTCCCTGATGTTGTAGGTTGTGGATTGTAAAAACGGTTGCGGTTCTGCCGAGCGGCGTTCCGCGCAATGTGGTGTTAAGATACACGGGGATAAGCCCCGTAGTCCAGTCGTGGCAGTGGATTACGTCGGGAATCCAGCCCGTAGAAAGACAGTAGTCCAACGCAGCGCGCGACATAAACGAGAACCTGCCGCCGTTGTCGTCGTATGAAACGGAATTGAAGTTGTAGATGCCTTCGCGGTCGAAATACCTGTTGAATTCCAGAAACAGCACCTCCGCCTTACCCAGCGGCGCAGTCCAAACCGACGCGAACTCTTCAATGCCCAAGCCCATATGGACGGAAAAATTGTCCATAAGCTTTTTCATTTTCGGCGGGCGTTTTATTGAGGAATAAAGCGGAGTCCAGATTTTCATCTCGCAGCCGCTTTCGGCAAACTGCTTCGAAAGCGACGAGACCATATCAGCCAATCCCCCGACTTTGGAGAACGGCGCGCACTCGGGCGATACCATCAAAATCTTCTTTTTCATACTGCAAAAACCGCGTTAGTTAGTGTGTTTATATTTAGTGTCAGCCTATCGCGGCGCGGGCGCAAGTCAAGCCTTATTCGCCCCGCCGTCCGAATTGCCGCCGCCCAATATTTGACTTGCTAAAACGTTCGGCAAGGGCAGAATAATCCCGTATTTTTTATGCCAACGCTGTTTACAATTACAGGCAACCTCCTTGCCGAAACAACCGCCGCGTTCGACTTCCCGCGCGTGGGGCAGACCGTCCGCGCGCGCGGCAAAACGTCGTTCCAAGTGGGCGGCAAGGGCGTGAACGTTGCAAAGGCATACAATTTGCTTTCGCGCGAAAAGGCTTTTGCCGCGGTTTTCACGGCGGGGTTCACGGGGCGGAGGTGTCTTGATTTCCTCGAAAAAAGCGGATTTTGCAACACGCTTAATTTCGAAATAGGCGGTGAAACGCGCCAAGGGCTTGTCTGCCGCACCGCCGACGGCATGGAGACGACTTTCTTGGGCGAAGACGTGCCGATTCCCGAATCCGCCTTCGCCGAAGCCCTCGCGGAAATCGAAGCGCACGCACGCGGCGGCGATTTCATCGCTTTCTGCGGAAGTTTTGCGGGCTGGCAACATCACTACGCCTCAGAAATTGCGGCTTTGTGCGGGCGCAAGAAGCTGCGTCTTTGCGTCGATACCTACGGCAAGCCGCTTGGGGATTTCGCAAAAGAAAACGTATTTTTGCTGAAAATAAACAGGGACGAATACCGCTCGACTTTCGGTGCGGACAGCGTGTGTGCCGACGGAATTGCAAGAGCATTTCCGCGCGGTAACGTCGAAAACCTCGTCATAACCGATTCCTCGAGAAAAATAGAATGCTCGTTCGGCGGCGGATATTTTGCGCTAACCCCGCCGAAGATTGAACGCGAGGTATCGGCAACGGGCTGCGGCGATGCCCTGCTTGGGTCGCTTATATTCGACATCTCGCGCGGCGCAACCCTGCCCGACGCCCTGCCCGCTGCCGCCGCCAGAGCCTCCGCAAGTGCTGCCGACGAACGCACCGCCCTCTGGGACGAACCGCTTGCACAACAACTTTTGAAACAATGGACTGCTCAATTTTAGACTACAACCTCCCCGACGAACGCATTGCGCGTTTCCCCGCCCAAAAACGCGACGAATCAAAGCTGCTTGTCTACGACCGCGTCTCGGGGAAAATTTCGCACGCGGTTTTCAGGGAAATTGCCGATTTTCTGCCGACGAACTTCGATTTTTTCCGCAACAACGCCGCCGTTTTGAAAGCGCGCATTTTCGCGAAAAAAAGCACGGGCGCGGAGGTTGAATGTCTGCTGCTTACGCCCGTTGATGGCGACGTGTGGAACTGCATGCTGCGCCCCGCAAAACGCCTGAAAAACGGCGCGACTTTCGGCGTTGACGGCGCGTTTTCGGCGACAGTATTGGAGCACCTTGAAAACGGCAACTGCGTTGTGAAATTCGACTTGGACAAACGCTTTTCAAACGCCGTGGAAATGGCGGAGGAAATCGGCGTTGTGCCCCTGCCCCCGTATATCCGCCGCAACCAGCATTCGCCCGAATACGACAAAACTTTCGACAATTCGCGCTACGAGACCGTCTACGCCGACTCGAACAAGCGCGTTGCCGCAGCCGCTCCCACGGCGGGGCTTCACTTTACGAACGAGCTTATTGAATCGCTTCGGGCACGCGGCGACAGGTTTTTCAACCTCACGCTGCACGTAGGCATAGGCACTTTTCAGCCGCTTAAAACCGACATTGTCGAGGAGCACAAAATGCACGCCGAGCTTTACGAAATCCCCGCGCCCACGCTGCACGCGCTTGCCGAGCGCAAAAACCCGCGCTTGGCGGTGGGAACTACGTCGCTGCGCGCAATGGAGGATTTCTGCCGCAAGCACGGCGGAAATTTCGACCCCGAAAAGCCCGTTATCGACAGCGCGTCGCTGTTCGTTTACCCGCCGCAACGGGTTGTTTCGGCGGACGCGATGATAACCAATTTCCACCTGCCGCGCTCAACGCTTATGTGTCTTGTTTCGGCATTCATAGCCCCCGAGAGTCTCGACGGAATCGGCATACTCAAGGACATCTACAAAACGGCGATAGAGCACGAATACAATTTCTACTCCTACGGCGACGCAATGCTGATACTGTAGCTTGCGACCCCCCGCAGCCTGCGCGTTGAAAGCCCGCCGAAACCACCCCGTAAGCCTGAAACCGCCCAGTGAGCCGAGGCGGGCAGTTTTGCAAAAATTCGGCGGCGGAAAATCGGCGCGAAATCGATAGCGCATGGGCGCGCCGCGTTTGGCAACCCGCTCCGTTCGAAATTTTGCGCCGGCTTCGCGTTAACGCACAAGGGCGTGTTCGGCGGCGATTTTATCGATAACGCGCATAACCTGCGCCGAAAGCTCCGAGTTTTTGCGGTAGTCGGCTTTCGCGGTGAAGTCTACGCGGTTTTCGTTGAGCAGTTTTTCCGACTGTTTGCGCTTTGAAACGGAACCGTCGTGGACAGCTATCGAGTAGCCGCCCTGCGTTTTCACAAGCTTCATTGCGGGAATGTCGGTTGAGCCGTCGCCGAAGTAAATCATACGGCTGAACGGCACGGGGCGCAGGTGCTCGGGCATATAGTTGTTGATTGATTTTTGAACGTCGAAAATCCCCTTGTTTATGCGGAAAAGGAAGTTCATTTTTGTGGTGTAATTGACTGCCTGCGCCGGCCACATCGCCACACCGTAGATGTCATACATGAAGCTCGACGCGTATATTTTGTGGAAGTTCGAGGCCACCGCCGTCCCCTCAATCATCTCCTTTATGCCCGACGAAATTATGTAGTGTTTTACTGTTGCGCCGTATTTTGCGCCGTATTCGTTTATGCGCGTGAACCAGTCGTTGCCGTTGCGCGAGACAAGCCCCGAATAGAATTTTACTTTTTTGCCGAAGCGGACGAAGTCGTCGCGCCTGATTTTTATGTCGTGCTTTTTCGCCTGATTGCACATCAGATACATATACGCGAGAATTTCGTCGGCGTCCTGCTTGCGGGCAATGCGGCACGTCTCCTGCCAGAATGCCTTCGGCTCTTTCTGCAGCTGCGGAATGAACGAATACTCCTGCATATTCGCAGGCGACAGCGTTCCGTCGAAGTCGTAGCAAAGCGCGATTGTAAAATTCTTTTTCATATTCCTGTCTACGTTATTTTATTCCGAATCTTGTGCAAGTTTTTTCGGCGGCGCGCCGTTGCGCAAAAAAAACGGACGCCCGCGTTTCGGCGGGAACGCCCGTTTCTTTCGTCTGCCCGAACTACTTTTTGAGTTCCGACATTATCATTTGCGTGATTTTCTGGACTACCTTTTCGGCGTCGCAGTCAAAACCCGCGCTCTTTTGCGGAGCGGCCTTTGCGTTGCACACGCAGGCGGGGCGGAATTCGTCTTTGCTGTCGCAAAGGTTGCATTCCTTGAGGTTCGTCTGGTCAACCATGCCCATTGCGCTTCTGATTTTGACAAGCTCCTTGGCGTCGCTTTCCGAGAAGTGGCGCGGGCCGCCGATTTGGAACGCCAACATCGACGTATAGCAGTGCGCTTCAACGTTTTCCATTTTCCAGAAAGCCGTTTCGATATCGTTTGCCCAAGTCATAACGCCGTGGTTTACCATAAACACGCAGTCGTGCTTTACGCCGCATTCGCCGACGGCGTTTGCCATGTGCTGCGTTCCGGGCGTGCCGTAGTCAGCCAAGCCGACCTGACCGATGAAGATTTCGGTTTCGGGATTGACGCAACGCGGCGGAGTTTTGCCCGCGAGCGCGAAAGCCGTAGCGTGCGGCGGGTGCGCGTGGCAGCATGCCTTCGCCATGGGCTGGCGTTTCATAATTGCCAAGTGGGCGAGAACTTCGCTTGTGCGCTTTCTGTTGCCCGCAAGCTGGTTGCCGTCCATATCGACAAAGCACATATCTTCAACCGACATCGAACCCTTCGAAATCATCGTGGGCGTGCACAGAACGATATTGTCGCCTACGCGGACGCTGAAGTTGCCGCCGTTGCCGTCGTTGTAGTTTTTGCCGTAGGAGCGTCTACCCAAATCGACAATGAGGCGTTTGAGCTTCATAATCTCGGGAGAATTGAAAAATCTTTCAATTTCCGCGGGAGTTTTGGGGTCGTTGCCGGGAATCCACTTGTATTCCTTTTCGGGAATTTTGTATTCCTTCTTTGCGCCCGCAACCTGCGGCTTTGCCGCGGGGGCGGCAGCCGCCTGAGTCTGGGCGGAACGCGCAACGCCCAACGACGCCAACGAGTCTTTCGCCTGCGGCGTGAGAATTGCGTCGGCGGGCAACGCCTTGCCTTCGCGGGCGAGTTGTTCTATGTCTTTTATTGTGTATACTCTTTTCATTGTTTTATTTGTTTTTGAAATTAACGTTGAACCTGTCAACTATCCCGACATTGTAGGCGTCGATTGCAATCGGGCGCGTGAACGCCGCGGTCGCCTCCGCCCCCTCGACGTATCCGATTACGTCGCCGAGCGTTGCGCCGAGATTGTCGTAAACAATCAAGTTGTATTGCGTTTTCGAAATGGTTGTGTCGGACTTGTCGGCGTAGTTGTTCTTGTCGAGCGGCGAAGCCACAACAAGCATTCCCCCCGCCAAAGACGGGTCTTTCTTTGAAAGCACAACTCTGCCGATTACTCTTGCAAGTTTCATAAGTCAGTCGTCCAACACGCAGATAATGCTGTTGCGAAGCGGGCTGTGCTCGCAACCGACGTATTTGCGGGTTTCGCTTCCGTCGGTGGAAATGAGCACCCTCGAGCCTACACCGCCGCCGAACGGACTTATCGCCGCGACAATTGCGCCTGCGTCGTTCCCGTTTTCGTCGATGGGCTGGCACAGGAAAAGGGCGTTGCCCTCCACGCTTTCGTGCGCGCAACTCATTACGAGATTACCTACTATTTTTGCCAACTGCATTTTTTTGCGGAGCGCGCCGAGCCGAATACGCACGCGCGCCCCGCCCTTTTAGAATATGTTGAGATTGTCAACCATTACGCACCTGCGGCGGCGCGTAAACGTTTTCGGGTTCGAGATGCCTTCGCCCGTAGCCGTTGCGATTGAATACGAAAGGTATCCTTCTCCGCCCAAGCCCAAGCCTGCCGTTGACGGGCCGTTCTTTACGAACACCGTAGTGTTCAAGGCTCTCGCCATTGCCGTCATGTGCTGGACGTTGTATGAGTGGATAATCGCGCTGTGCTTGTAGTTGTGTTCCGCCTTCATTGCGGCGTCCAACGCCTCTTCAAAGTTGCGAACCGCAACAATGGGGAGCATGGGCATCATCTGTTCTTCGAGAACGAACGGATTGTTTGCGTCGGTCTGCGCGAAAAGCATTTTCGCCGCCGAGCCCACCGACGTTCCCGCGGCTTCCGCCAGAACTTGGGGGTCTTTACCGATGAGTTCGCGCTTGAGAACCGTGCGCCCGTTTTTGTTTTCGAACACAGATTTCGAAAGCGTATCGACAGTCGAAGGGCTGATTTTCACCGCGCCGTTCGCCGAAAGAGCCGCCATAAACTTGTCGAGCACGCTCTCGAGAACGAACACTTCCTTTTCGCCAACGCAAAGCAGGTTGTTGTCGAACGCGCCGCCCGCTATGATGTCGGCAGCCGCCTTATTCATATCGACAGTGTCGTCGACGATTACGGGAGGATTGCCGGGGCCCGCGCAAATCGACTTTTTGCCCGACTTCATCGCGGCATTGACAACTCCCGGGCCGCCCGTTATACACATAATGGAAACGAGGTCGTTCTTGCAAATTGCGTCGAACGATTCAAGCGTGGGGTTTGCAATGCAGCACACCAAATTCCTGATGCCGAGCTGTTTTTCGATTTCCGCGTTGAACGCCGAAACCGCCATAACCGCGCTCTTTACACCGCCGGGGTGCGGGTTGATTACTATCGCATTGCCCGCGGCAACCATATTGATGATGTTGCCTGCGATTGTGGGAACTGAGTGCGTTACGGGAGTGATTGCGCCGATTACGCCGTAGGGGCAGTATTCCTCGTGCATAATGCCGTGGTCGCCGCTGTAGGCGTCGGGGCGAATCCATTCAGTCCCGGGGACAAGCTTGACAATCTCGAGCTTGCCGATTTTGTCGGGGAGGCGTCCGATTTTCGTTTCGTTGAATTCGAACGTGCCCCACTCCTTGGCGTTTGCCACAGTCATCGCCTTGACGATATCCACCACTTTTTGGCGCATGGCAATACCGCCTTTGCTCAGCTGTTTGAACGCTTCGAACGCGGCGGCAGCCGCCTCTTTAACGTCGGTGAAAATGCCGTTGTTGCCCGACGAACGGGGAACAAAAACATTCGGAGCCGACTGCGGCGCGCTTTTGCACGAGCAACCGCCCTGCACCTGCGAACCCATCTGCTGCAACACACCGCGAACGATGTTGCGCAACGATTCTTCATCTAAATTAAAACTCATTTTATTCTCCTGTTTGGCGTTTTTTCGCCTTATTTTTCGGATTTATACACCGACTTGGAGAAAGCCTCCACGTTGTCTACCAACCCGATAACCGCCGCGTCGATGGGCAATTCCTTCATGCCCTCGGCTTGGCGCGCGCTCGAACCCTGACTATACATTACAATCTGTCCGACCGCCGCACCGCAACCGTCTACGGCGACAACCGTGTTTTTGGTTTCGACCAACTCGGGAGATTTCTCGTCGCCAATCTGCAAGGGGCGCAGAACGGCAAGCTTGCTTCCCACAAGGCGCGGGTCCTTCTGGGTGGAGACAACCTGTCCGATTACTTTCGCCAAAAACATAGCCGTTTTATTTCTTTGCTACGGGAGCTTTGGGCGCGAGTGCGTCGGCCAAGCCTTCGTGCGGACGCGCAATGACGTGGACGCTGAGAACTTCGCCCGCTTCGCCCGCCGCGTTTGCGCCAGCTTCTACAGCCGACTTAACGGAAGCGACATCGCCCGAGATTGTCGCGCTCATATACGCGCTGCCCACGTCCTTATACTGACCTACCAAGCTTACGTCGGCGGCCTTCAACATTGCGTCGACACCTTTTACCAGAGCCACAAGACCCTTTGTTTCCAATACACCAATTGCTTTTGCCATTTTATTGCCTTTTTATTTTGTTGTTAAATTTATTTTTCCAAGAATTTCGCCGCCTCGCGCACGATTACGAGTTCCTCGTTCGCCACTACCGTTACGGCCTTTATTTTAGAATTTGCAGAAGAGATTACAGCGTCTTTTTTGACTGCGTTCGCGTTGGCTTCGTCGTCGAGAACAAGTCCGAAGCCCTCGAACGGCTTTAAAACCGCCGCCCTCAACCACGGGTTGTTTTCGGCAATGCCGCCGCTGAAACTTACGGCGTCAAGCCCGCCGAGCTGCACCATAAACTGGCCGATGTAGGAACGCGTTGCGTAAACAAGCACGTCTATTGCCAATTTGGCGCGTTCGTTGCCGTTCTTTGCCTCCGCGGCCAAGTCGCGCATATCGTTTGAAACACCGCTTATGCCGAGCAGTCCGCCCTCTTTCGAGAGCTGGCGCATTGCCTCTTCGGGGGTGATTTTAAGCGTAGCCATTGCATAGGGAACAGCCATGGCGTCCAAATCGCCCACGCGGTTGTTTTGCGGAAGTCCGCTCTGCGGGGTGAACCCCATGCTTGCGCCGATTGCCGCGCCGTTTAAAATTCCGCAAACCGAAGACGAACCGCCCAAGTGGCAGTTTACAAGTCTGAACGGCTTTGCCAGATTTTTCGGCCCGTTATCGACATAGAGCGAACGCGCGCTTTCGGCCGCCTCAAGCTCGCCGCAAAGTTCCGCAGCCCTTTCGGCGGCGAATTTGTGCGACGCCCCGTGGAAACCGTTGCGGCGTATTCCGATTTCGTCCCAGCTTTGGGGAACTGCGTAGCGTTTCCACGCCCTGTCCGCCCACTGGTAGAACGACGTTTCGAACAAAACGACTTTCCGCGCCGAGGGCAGAACCCTGCCGAACGCCCTGATTGCCGCCGCGTAGGGCGGATTGTGGGCGGGCGCGACAAACGCCATATCGTCGAGCGCCTTTAAAACGGCATCGTCGGCTTCCCTCAAACCCGAGAGATTTTTGCCGAGAACCGTCTTGAACGCAACGGCGTCAATATTGTTCCAGCCCTTCGAGCGCAAATCGTCCAAAGACTGTTTAATAGCGGAATCGTAGTCCGAAACCCTGTCCATACCGCCGCGCAGAAGCTCTTTGCAAGTGCCCGAGGCGTCGGCGTCGAAGAGCGTGTATTTGTAGCTCGTCGAACCTACGTTTGCTATTAAGATTCTCTTCATGTGAGCCTATCTGCTAAAACGAGAAACAGCCGAGTTTGGAGAGGTCGTCGTGCGGACGCGCTATTACATCGACGGAGGAGACTTCGCCGATTTTAGAGGCTGCTTCCGAAGCGGCTTCAACAGCTGCCTTTGCGCTTGCAACATCGCCTTCGAAGAACACTGCAACCAAACCGTTGCCCACTTTTTTCCAGCCGAGGATTTCCACGTTCGCCGCCTTCATTGCCGCGTCGGCGGCTTCCATGGCGGGGACAAAACCCTTAGTTTCAATCATTGCCAAAGCTTGTTTCATAAAAAAAATCCTTTTCGTGTTTTGTTCGAGATTAGAAACCCATTTTCGAAAGCAACATCGGGTGCGGACGCGCAATGATGTTTGCCGAAACCAATTCGCCGACGTTTGCCGCCGCGTTCTTGCCCGCTTCAACGGCCGCCTTTACGCTGCCGACATCGCCGCGGACAATAACCGTAACGTAGCCGCTACCGATTTGAACCTGTTTTACGAATTCCACGTCAGCCGCTTTTACCATGGCGTCAGTAGCTTCCACACAGCCGACAAAGCCGCGGGTTTCTATCATACCTAATGATTGACTCATATTATTTTTTACCTTTCGTGTTTTTTACGTTTAATTGAAATTATTTTACATTTACAAGCTCGCAGAGGGTATTCGGCCCGATATCGCAGGCGTTGCCCTCGTCGGTGTCGAGATGGACTTCAAGCTTAAGCCCCTTGCCTACGCGGCAGAGGAGGTTTTCGAAAATGAGCGAATTTTCCCCGTAGACTTTCAGATTCATATAATCCTTGTCTTTGACGCCGTAGAAGGCGGCGTCTTCGGGGCTCATATGCACGTGGCGCGCCGCGCGGATTACCCCGTGCGGAAGTTCGAAAAATCCCGCAGGGCCCATAAGCATGCAACCGGGCGTTCCCTTTACGTCGCCACTGTGGCGGAGGGGGACATCGAAGCCGAGCGCGCGGGCGTCGGTGAGGGCAAGTTCAACTTGGTTGTCGCTGCGGCAGGGGCCGAGTATGCGCAGGTTCGAAATTATTCTCGAACGCGGGCCGATAAGCGTTACCGATTCTTTTGCGGCAAAGAAGCCCTCCTGATAAAGCCATTTGTGGACTGTGAGCTTGTAGCCTTTGCCGAACAACGCCTCTACAGCCTCCTGCGTGAGGTGGACGTGGCGCGCGCTGATATTTACAACCAGCGGGTTCGGCCCTATCTTCTGTGTGGGCACGGGAAGATTCATTTGTTTGTAGACGGTCTCCCTGACCATCTGCTCTATTTTACTGTATGGCGTGTCTTTCGATAAATTCATAACCAATTTAGTTTAGTATTTTCTTTCCCAGTAATTCAGCGGGTTTGCGGCGATTTCACCTCTCCGCCGAAAGCCCGCTTTCATAAAGAACAACTTGCTTTCCGAAAAAATTTAATCAAATAAAACTCAAAAAAAGGCAAAGTTTCAAGAAAAAACTTCAAGAAAATTCACCTTTTTCAAGAAAACCCAAATAAACCCAAAGTTTTTCCAAAATCCTACTTTTGGCGCAGCGAATCGGGGTCTTTCAATTTTTCGTCGTTTTCGGCGGCGCGCCTTGCGTTTTTTTCAAGTTCGCAAAGCGAATTAAACCGCGCCCGCAAACGCTCCGCCTTTTGCGTGGGAACGAACCCCTCCATATCGGGACGCGGCGACTTCTTCAGCCTTTCCGCGCCCGTTTTTATTATCCGCAAAGCGCGCGCGTATTCGGGCGAATTTTTGTCAAGCTTTTGCAGGATAGGCGAAGTTTCTGGGCGGTCGAACGAAACAAGTTCGTTTTTGTAGTAGGCGAGGTTTATTATATTCCCCGCGTATTTTGCCGCAATTTTCACGCCGCACAATTTCTCCAATTCGGCGAGTTCGGCGGGCGAAATGGGGCTGCGCCCCGCGGGATTGTCGGGAAAGTTGGAGTCGTCGGTATCGTAATACGGCGCGTTGAGGTCAATCCAAGCAACGAGCGTTTTGTATTCTTCGTCCGAAAGGCGAACGCCCTTGTGTTTGCGGTCGATTGCCTTTACAAGCGGCGAATATTTTGCGCCCCAAGTATTGGCTTGCACAACGGCGTTGCCCGCCGCCCCGATTGCGTTGACGTATTTTTTCGAATGCAGTTCAGTGTAGGAGCGGTTGAACACAAGTCCCCTATCGCGCGCAAGGACGAGTTTTGCGCCCGCCCGCTTGCCGACATCGTGGCAGGCTACGCAGTATTTGTCGAAAATCGGCTGGATTTGCCTTGCGTATGAAAACAGCTTTCCGCAATGGGCGAACGATTTTATTTTTGCGGGAGGCTTGCGCAACGCCGCCGAAAATCCCTTTTGTGAAACGGGCGGCGGCGACTTGCGGGATTCGTGGCAGCCCGAGCACGACACAATTTCCGACGGCATTGCCGAAAGCCCGCTGCGCATTGACTGGATCATTTTCATATCGCCGTCCAACGCCTGCAGATAGACGAATTTCCCGCTCGGGATTTCGAAATACGCCGAGCCGTCCTCCTCTACGGGAACGACCCCGTAGACAATCTTGTTGTCGAAATCGTGGTAGTTCATTGCTGGAGCCTGCTGGCCTTGCGCCTCCCACGCGCCCGCCGTCCAGTTGATTTTAGGCGGGTTTTCGATAACGCGCAAAAATTTTATGTCGCCTTTTTTGACGCCATTTAAATGCGTTCCCTCGTAGACATTGCCAACGTAGACGGCGGCGGTGCTTTTGCTCAAATCGCACTGCGACGGCAAAGCGGCGGGCTTTTTGCGCGGCTTAACAAGCTTGAAGTTAAACAGCCCCAGCCCGCTTTTCGATTTTGCAACAACCGTCTCCGCGCCCGTGCGCAAATCGACAAGCTCCAAAATGGTCTGGCGGCTTCTTTCGGCAATCTGGCGCGATACGGCGGCGGTATTTTCGTCGAAAACTGACGGATACTGGAACTTGAGCTTGACGTTTTTCATAGAGTCGCTCCACTTATCGGGAATGTCGACCAATTTGATAGCGTATTCGGGAAAAATCTTCGCAACGCTGTGCTTGCCCTCAACGTCGATGTTTCTGTCGATTACCGCGAGCGCGCCCCAAGGCTTGTCGTGGCACGAGCCGAGAACCGCAAGCACCCTGCCCCCGCCCAAATCTACGCCGTCGAGGGCTGCGTTGTTTGTTTCCTGCCCCCAGTAGAGCGCGTGGCGCGTGCCGTCGGGATTGCAAGTCCACAAGCCCTGCGCGCCCGAAAAATTCCTGTCTACATACTCCCAGCGCGTGTAGAGAATGCGCCCGTCTTCCATTACCGACGCCCCGTTTTCAAACTCGATTGAATTGCCTATCTGGACTATGTTGAAGCCGTCTTTGTCGCACTTATACAAGTTGCACATTATGTGGCGGTTGCACGCGCAATATTTTGATGCGCGCGTTGACGAAAACACTATTTCGCCGCTCGGCAGATACGCGGGGTTGATGTCGCTTACGTCCTCTAAAAACGTGAGTTGGCGGATTTTCTTTGTGGCGACATCGTATTCATAAAGCTTGAAACTGTCGTCGAAATTTTTGCGCATTGAAAACACGATTTTTCCGCCGTCGAACGAAACGCTCGGATCGCGAACTATTCCGTCGGGCAGATAAACGGGCACTTCGACGTTTTTGACAGCACCCTCGGCGTCGAATTCCGCCAAAACAAGCGACGACTTCCCGCTGCAAAGCTTCCATCTGTTTTCGTTGAATTCGCCTTTTTGGAACATTGTCTCGCTGTTGTGGTGGTCGGAGGCGTATTGCAGGTGCGAGACAAACACGATTTTTTTGTTCGCCAATTTTTCCGTTTTGTAAAATTCAAAATCGCCCGCATTGCCCGCCTGCGTTCCCCCAAACGCGGTTGCGGCTGAGAGCAAGAAAATCAAAAACTTTTTCATATATGAAGAACCTTATTGAAGCGTTTGTATTCTTCAAGAAAAAACGCAAAAAAAAGCGCAACAAGCCGATTTTGCAAGTTGCGCGTTGCCGCCTACTGATTTTGCGAAAATTTCCAGTCAATGAGCGTTGCCTGCGGAATTTTGCGCCTGTTCCACCTGTTCCAGCCGAGCTTGATTGCCAAGTCGATTGGGGTATCCATCGGCGGGTGACGGTCGCCCATTCGCCACGCAACCGCATTGAGCCAGCCGCCGTTTACAAGCGGAATCTGGAAGCGGTAGTTTTGCCCCGTTCCGAAAGGCTCGGGCTCTTTCAAAAGGCGAATGTTTTTGAGCGCGAAAATAGGCTCTTTGTTGCCCTCGCCGAATGGGTGCAGAAGCTCCAATTCGTCGAGAAGCTCAAGTCCGACATCGCCCGTATCGAGCGTTAGGCTTACGTTTACCTTCGGGGAGAAGTCGAAGTTTGCGCCGTATTTTTCGGAAATTGTGGCCGACAGGCGTTCCCTGAATTCGTCAATTTTTCCGTCTTTTACCGAGACGCCGACAGCCATTGGGTGTCCGCCCCAACTGCCGAGCAAGTCGGTGCACGACTGCAGGCACTCAACCATATCGACGCCCAGCACGCTCCTGCCCGAGCCTTTCGTGAAGCCGTTGTCGACTTCGCCGAAGACGATTACGGGCTTGTGGTATTCGCGGCTGAGTTTGCCCGCAATTATGCCCACAACCCCTGGGTGCCAAGACGGGTCGTAGACAATCACGCACGAATACCTGTCGAGATTGCGCTCGCTGACCTGTTTTATGGCGTCTTCAAGCACGCCGCGCTCGATGTCCTGACGCTCTTTGTTGATGTCGTTAAGCTCGCAGGCGGCGCGGTAGCAGGTTGTGAAATCGTCGCCCAAAAGCATATCAAGCGGCAGCGACGCGTCCGCCAGACGCCCGCTTGCGTTGATTCTGGGGCCGAGCTTGAAGGAAATGTCAATCGGGGTGATGTCGTCGCCAAGGGCGATTCCGCTTGCCTGAATGAGGGCTTGTATGCCCGTGCGGCGCGTTGTTTTCAGGCGTTTTATGCCGTAGCGCGCCAAGATTCTGTTTTCGTCGGTGAGCGGAACGAGGTCGGCGACAGTGCCCATTGCAACCAAGTCGAGGTAGTCTTTCAAATTGATTGTCCACGACGCCTCGTTGTTGCGCTGGCGCATTTCCTTTATAATTCCGTGGGCGAGCTTGAACACAAGCCCCACTGTGCACAAATTCCGCCACGGCGCGCCCTCCATATCGAAAACGTGCGGGTTGATTAGCGTGTAGTTTTCGCAGACAACTTCGTCTTTTGCCTGATGGTGGTCAACTATAATCAGGTCGATATTTTTCGACGTTATGAAATTTATTGCCTCAGTTGCGTTCGTGCCGCAGTCAAGCGCAATGAGCAGGTCGGGCTTGCCGTCCGATAGCGCGCGCTCCAACGCCGACTTACTCAGCCCGTAGCCCTCCTCCATTCTGCGCGGGACGAAATAGCGCGGGTTGATGCCGAAACAACGCAGAATGCTCACAAGCAATGTGGTGCTTGTAATTCCGTCAACATCGTAGTCGCCGAAAACGAGAATGCTTTGGCGGTTGTCGATTGCCCGAACAATGCGCAGCACGGCGGCGCGCAGATTTTTCACGCCGAACGGGTCTTCCAGATTGGCGAGCTTGGGGCGCAGGAACATTTTGGCCTTGATTGGGTCGACATAGCCGCGCTGGAGAATGAGCGCGCCCAAGAGCGGGCTAACCCCCAGATACGCCCCCAAGTCGGCGGCGAGCTTTTTGTCGTAATTTGCAAATTCCCATTTCATAGCCAAAGTATTTTCCTAAAAACAATCGGCGTTGAAGCAAAACTCCAACGCCGTCTGAATGCGTTATTCCCAGTTGCGGACTTCCAACTCTTCGGGTTTTTCCACCCTGTCGCGGCTGCCTTTGTTCCACCAGTAGAACACGGGACTTGCGATGAATATTGAAGAGAACGTGCCCACCACGATACCGATGAGGAACACCAGCGAGAAGTCAACTATAATGCCCGTGCCGAACACGAACAACGCCGCCGCCGCCAAAAACGTGCTTATACTTGTAAGCAATGTTCTGGAGAGGGTTTTGTTGATTGAGTAGTTGATTATTTCTTTGAGCGTCATATTGGGCTTGAGCTGCAATTCTTCGCGGATACGGTCGAACACTACGATTTTATCGTTGATTGAATAGCCCATAACCATAAGAACCGCCGCAACCATAGGCGCGGAGAACTGGCCGCTACCAACGCCCAACAGTCCGAAGAACACATACAAGCCGACGCTCATTATAACGTCGTGGAAAGTCGCCACAAGCGCGCCGATACCGTAGCTGAATTCGAAACGGAAGGCAACGTATACCAAAATTGCAATGAGTGAAAGCACTACGGCAATGAAAGCGTCTTTTGTGATGTCGCTACTTACCGACGCGCCAACGCTCGTCTGCGAAATCATGTGCAGCTGCGCTTCGGGGAATTTCTGCGTCAGCATATCGAACGCGCGCTGTCCCTTTTCGCTTTCGACCTGCAAAACGAGGTGTTCCGATTTCGTGGAAAGGTCGATTTGATACGAAGCCTGAATTTCGCCCAAGCCCGTATCAGAAGTTGAGGTGCTCAACGCCAAAATATTTTCAATCGGGATTTTCTTTTCGGGGTTGAAGCTCATCGTCACGATGTCGCCGCCCGTGAAGTCAATGCTCAAGGTTTTGTCGCCTCTGTAGATTATTGTTGCAATGCCGAGCACCACAATGAACCACGAGATGGTGAACGAGCCTTTTGTGTATTTGAAGAAGTCGATTTTCGAGTCGCCCGAGATGATGAACGACTTCGCCAAAGCCTTGCGGATTACGTTGTATTTCACGCAGAATTCAAGCATTGCGCGGCTGAACACCAAGCAGCAGAAAAGTGTTGTGAAAATACCGATTGCAAGCGTTACGCCGAACCCCTTCACGGGGCCCGTGCCGAATTTCCAAAGGATAATTGCGGAAATGAGCGTTGTGATGTTCGCGTCGATAATCGCCGAGAACGCCTTGTCGTAGCCCGCCGTGAGCGAGCTCCACAGGCTCTTGCCCAAGTGCGATTCTTCGCGCATACGTTCGAACACGAGAATGTTTGAGTCAACCGCCATACCGAGCGTGAGAACCAACGCGGCAATTCCTGGGAGCGTCATAGTTGCGCCGAAGCTCGCCAACACCCCCACAATTATGAAAATGTTTGCAAGAACCGAAACAACCGCCACAATGCCCATTGCCTGATACGCCACAATCATAAATCCGATTGTAAGGACAGTGCCGATAACCGCCGCCCAAAGCGAATTTTCCTTTGCGGAGTCGGCAAGCGAAGGCCCTACTTCGTTAAGAGAGGTGCGCTTCAAGCCGACTGAAAGGGGGTTGTTGAGCGCGTTTGCCAATTCTATTGCCTCGCGGCGCGAGAAGTTGCCCGTGATAGAGCCTCTGTCGCTGATTACCGAGATGATGTTCGGCGCGCTCATAAGGCGGCCGTCAAGGACGATTGCCAAGGGCTGTTTCGTGCCCGTAGCCTTGTCTTCGTCAATAATGGAACGGGTGATTCTTTCGAAGACTTTCGCGCCGTCTTTTGTAAATTCCATTGCAACGCTGAAACGGTTTGAATCCTCTATTGCGGGATACGCCTTTTTGATGATGTCGCCCGACGCTTCGGGGCGGATTTTCACGTAGAGCGGTTCTTGAACCACTTTGTTGCCGCGCGTCGATTCCATTACAAGCACTTCGTAGCCTGCGGGGATTTCCGACACCGGCGGCTTGAGCGACGACGGGCGAAGCGAACGGTGCGCCTTGCGGAACTCCAGCTTGGCGGGTCTTGAAAGTTCTTCGATAGCCTCGGGATTGTCTTTGAGTGAAACGCCCGGCATTTGGACTTCGATTGAGTTGCCGCCCATAATGCGGATTGTGGGTTCGGTAACGCCGAGTCCGTTGATACGGTTGTTCATTACAACAAGAACGTCGTCAAGCTGTCCCTTGCGCGAAACGGCGTCGCCGTCGAGGTTTTTGTCGTCAATTTCGAGCGTGAAGGAAACGCCGCCCTGCAAGTCCAAGCCCTTTTTGAGCGCGCCCTTGCTTTGGCGATAAAGCTCTTTAAGGAGAATGTCGTTTTTCTTCTTGAGAACTTTCACGTCGGAAACGTCGATGTCGGCAAAATACTTCGACAAGTCAACGTCGTTTTGGTCGGCGTAGTCGCGCAGGGCAATATACAGCGTGGGCGACTTGGCGGGATTGTTTTTGTAGTTGGCCTTGTCGATTCTCGCCTCCGCGGCGGGAAGTATTTTCTTTGCGAACTCCTCCTGATTGGAAGTTGCCCTATTCTGGATAAATTCCTCAAACGGAGTATCCGATACGGGGAACATAGAGGCCGCCGCCCAAACCAACACGAGCGCGGTAACTACGAATTTCCAAAACATTGACGGATTTGACTGTGTTCCGGGTAATGACATTTACTATCCTTTTACTTTGATTAAAAAACATTCAAACGCGCCGTATTTGCACACGGCGCGTTGCTTGAAAAATCGTCTCTGCTACTTTGTTTCGGCGGGAGCGGCTTCCTGAGCTTCCTCAACCTTCTCGCTGATTGCCGATTTCAAAAACTCCACTTTCGTGTTGTCGCAAAGCTTCACGATGAAAGTTTTTTCCTTCACGTTTGTGATTGTGCCGAAAATTCCGCCGATTGTCACAACCCTGTCGCCCGTTTTCAGAGCCTGAATCATTTGATTGTGCTGTTTCTGGCGTTTGCGCTGCGGCGCAATCATCAGAAAATACATCGCCGCGAACATCAGGACGATGAAAATGAGCATATTCGTGCCGCCGCCCTGAGCTGCGGGAGCTGCTTCTTGTGCAATTATAGATACGATATTTTCCATAAAAAAGAAATTGTTAAAAGTCCGAATATTGAACACGCCGCCCCCCGCCCTTGCAAGCAAAAAATTTCGATTTTTCGCTTCACAACTTCCGCGCAAAACCGATAAATGCGCTAAAAATACGGGAGCGGAAAAATAAAGATTGAAAAGACGGCTTTTTGAAATAAAAATACGCGCAATTTTACAAACAATTATGAACCAAATAAACGGAATAAGAAGACCTGTAGTATTGGTAATCAGAGACGGTTGGGGCGAAAACCACGACGCGTCCGAAGACAAGTTCAACGCTGTCAAATTGGCGAACGCGCCTTTTTGCAAAAACCTCTCCGCAAAATATCCGCGGACTGAAATAACCGCCTGCGGCTTGGCGGTCGGACTTCCCGAAGGCATTATGGGCAACAGCGAAGTCGGCCACCAAAACATCGGCGCGGGAAGAGTCGTAGACCAGGAAATCGTCAGAATCGACAAAGGCTTCCAGACGGGTTCGGTTCTCGAAAGCCCCGTGCTCAAGCAGGTTTTCGAAAAACTCGACAACGGCGGCGCGCTCCATCTTTTCGGGCTTTGCTCCGACGCGGGCGTCCACTCGATGTTGCGCCACCTCTACTCTTTGCTCAAAATTTGCGCCGACAAAAAATATACAAAAGTATTTCTGCACGCCTTCACCGACGGGCGCGACACCCCGCCCACAAGCGGCTTGGGCTTCATAAAAGACGTGGAGGCAAAGATGAAGGAATACGGCACGGGCAAAGTGGCTTCGGTTATCGGACGCTTCTGGGCAATGGACAGAGACAAGCGTTGGGACAGAGTCCAAAAAGCCTACGACTGCCTCACGGGAGCCGCAACTTCGGCCGCCGTTGAAAACCCCGAAGACGCCTTCACAAACTACTACGCCCACCCTGCGCAGGAAAATATGCAGGGCGACGAATTCATTGTTCCCACTTGGGTTGTCGAAAACGGCGAGCCAATCGGGCGCGTGAAAGACGGCGACGCCGTTATCTTCTTCAACTTCCGCGGCGACCGCCCGCGCGAAATGACCTCGGCGTTTATCGACCCGAGCTTCGACGGCTTTGCAAGAACCGTTTTCCCCAAAGTGTTCTTCGTTACAATGACGGAATACAAAGTGGGACTGTGCCCGAACGTTCTGTTCCCCAAGCCGCCTAAAATGGTCAACATTCTGGGCGACTACATCAGCTCCAAGGGCTTGGCACAGTTGCGCTGTGCCGAAACCGAAAAGTTCGCGCACGTTACGTTCTTCTTCAACGACTACCGCGAAGAACCTTTCCGCGGCGAAGACAGAATCCTCATCGACTCCCCGCGCGATGTCCAGACTTACGACCAAAAGCCCGAAATGAGCGAACCCGCCGTAGCCGCCGCAGTGGCAAAGGCAGTCCGCGAAAACAAATACGCGCTGATTGTTGTAAACTTCGCAAACGGCGATATGGTTGGCCACACGGGCAACCTGCCCGCGGCAATCAAGGCAATCGAGGCGGTCGATAACGGCGTTAGGGAAATTGCCCAAGCCGCCGACGAAACGGGCGCGGCACTGGTAATTACCGCCGACCACGGCAACAGCGACCAGCTCTTCGACCCCGCTGTAAACGAACCCCACACGCGCCACACAATGAACCCCGTGGAAGTCGTAATTTACGGCAAGGGTTTGGAAGGCTTGAAGCTGCGCTCGGGCGGAAACTTGGGCGATATAGCCCCGACTGTTCTCCAGCTTATGGGCTTGAAAAAACCCGCCGAGATGACGGGCGTTTCGCTCATCGAGCAATAACGGAAGCAAAAATTTGGGACGCCCGCAAACGGCGTCCCTTTTTTTGTCGAAACAAACTGGGCAACCGCGTCGGCTGTGCGCACACTGCCGCCTAAAAGGCTCGGCGCAAGCCCTGCCCTCAACGCCGCCGAGTCAGCCGCTATTTTTTGCCGCGCAACATATCGCGCTGGCTGCGGCGTTGGGCAAGCCCCTTGTTCACTTGAATGGGCGAACCGTCGGGCGCGGTTTCGGAACAATACATTGCGCAGCCCATAGTCATCGGCAGCGGAATGAAGTCCTGCACCTGCTGCAAATGCCAGTGCGACTTTTCCAAATACGCGTCCACAACAGCCATTTCTTTCGCCGTGCACCCCGGGAAATTCGAGATGAAATACGGAACCATATACTGCTTTTTGCCCGTCTTGGAATTCACGCGGTCGAAAATGGAGCGGAACTGCTCGAATTCACCCGCCTTGCCCTTGCGCATAAGGCGCAAAACGCGTTCGTCGAGGTGTTCGGGAGCTACGCTAATCTGCCCCGAAACGTGGTTTGCGATGATTTTTTCGGTCTGGCGCGGCTGAATCAAAGCCAAATCGAGCCTCACGCCCGAATTTATGAAGACGTGTTTTACGTTTTCGACCGCCAAAACTTTGTCGAGCAACGCCATAAGCGGCTTTTCGTCGGCGTTGTAGTTTTTGCAAAACGACGGGAAAATGCACGAATACCTGCGGCAGCGTTTGCACATTTCCAAGTCGCGCGGGCGGTGGCCGTAGATGTTGCCCGCCGCGCCGCCGATGTCGCTTATTGTTCCCTTGAAATACGGACGCTTTGCGAGGGCGCGGACGCTGCGCAAAACGCTTTCGGGCGAGCGGCAAACCAAGTGCCGCCCCTGATGGCTCACCAATCCGCAGAACGCGCACCCGCCGGGGCAACCGCGCACAACTGTGATTGAATCTTTTATCATCTCCCACGCGGGAATTTTTTCTTTGTAGGAAAAATGGGGAACGCCCGTAAAGGGAAGCTCGCAGAACTTGTCGAATTGGGCGGTTGTCATCGGCTCGCGCGGCGGCTCTACAAGCAGTATTCTTCCGTTTGTGCGCTGCAGAAGCCGCTTGCCGTTCCACGGATTCATGTTCGCCTCGACAAGCTTTGTCTGCCGCATTATTGCCGATTTGTCGGCGCAGATTTCCTCGAACGACGGCAACTCTTGGCAGGTTTCGTCGGCGACAAACGACGCGCTTTCCCTGCCGCCCAAATATCGGCACGTTCCGCGGATATTCTCAAGTCCCGCGCCGCGCTTGAGGCGGTCGAAAATTTCGAGCATTGTAAGCTCGCCCATTCCGTAGCAGAGAATGTCGGCTTTTGAATCGACAAGCTCGGAGGGGCGGAATTTGTCCTGCCAATAGTCGTAGTGGGCAACGCGGCGCAGGCTTGCCTCCACACCGCCGAGAACCACGGGAATTTTCGGGAACGCCATTCGCGCAAGCTGGCAATACACAACCCCCGCGTGCGGAGGGCACAGCCCCACCCTGCCCGCGGGCGCATACATATCTTCGTGTCTGAGCCTGCGCCCCGCCGTGTAGAGCTTTATCATCGAGTCTATGTTTCCGCCCGAAACGCCGACTCCCAAAAGCGGACGCCCGAACACTTTGAGCGAATCGGGATTCTTCCAGTCGGGCTGCGCCACAATTCCCACGCGGTATCCCGCGTCGAGCAGAATGCGGGCAATCAGCGGCGAACCGAAGCTCGGGTGGTCTACGTAGGCATCGCCAGAGACAATGAGAATGTCGATTGCGTCCCAACCGCGCGCCTTCATTTCGGCGGCGGTCATCGGGACAAAATCGGTGAGCCTGTTGCCCATATCAGCGCGCCGCCAAAGCTACTTCGCCTCCGCGAGTGATTCCGCCGAAAGCGCGCCCGTTGCATACGCGAGCTTCGCCACCGACGACGCCACTTCGGTTTTCGCCAGAACGAGCTGCTGGCGCGCCGATGCCAAACGCGTTTGCGCGTTGAGGAAGTCGTTGACGGAATTTACGCCGTTTTCGTAGCCCGTTTTTGTAGCCAAATACGCCTCTTGGTTTGCCTCTACTGCGGCTTCGGCACTGGAGAGCTGCTTGAGGGAGCTTTTGTATGAGTAGAAACAACTCCAGATGTCGGCCATAATTTGGACTTGGTTCTGCCTGAGTTTTTGCGCCGCGGCGCGTTGGCTCATTTTGGCGGAGATTAAATCGTATTTGCGCGAGAAGCCCTCGAAAATACTCCACGTTATGCCTACGCCCACCTGCATGTTGTCCTGAGCGTTTCTGCCGTGCTGGGAGTAATCGGTATACGAAGCCGCCGCGGAGGCCGAAATTTGCGGCAAAAAGGCGCGTTTTGCAACGTCGATGTCGCGCTTCGATTTTTCAAGGCGCGCGTAGTTTGCAAGCAAGTCGGGGCGCGAACGCATTGCCGAGGCAATGTATTGCTCTATCTTTGAATCGTCCGCCGCGTCGAGCTTCGGAAGCTCAATGTCCTGCGAAACGGCGAGCTTTTCGCCCACCTTTACGCCCATAACCGACGCCAAATTCGCCCGCGCCGTTTCCACGCCCGCGCCCGCCTGCTGCAGCGCGAACTCAGCGTTGCGGAGGTTTGCAAGCGCGTTGAGCATATCGGGCTTGTTGCCCACGCCCGACTTGAACTTTTCGGAGGCGGAATCGAACGCGCTTTTTGCGTCTTCCACCGCAAGCTTTGCCGACTCCACGTTGCCCATTGCCCCGAAGAGCGAGCAATACGCCAGATTTACATTGACTACAACTTCCTGAATGGACCTGTTGTATTCGAAATTCGCCGCATACAGCGCGTATCTTGCCGACTCCACCGCCGCGCCGCGCTTGCCGAAGTCGCACAAAAGCCAGTTGATTTCGGCGGAGGGGCCGAAGCCCGTTTCGTAGTATCTGCCCACGGGCAGACCCGCGCCGTAGCCCAAACTCGGCTTTGTGCGCGCCCTGTAGACGCTGCCCGAAACCGACACCTGCGGATAATACGCCGAGTTCGCCTTCCCCAGCGACGCCGCGTATGATTTGGCCTGAAACCAGTATGTGCGCGTAGACGTGTTGTTTTCAAGCGCGATGTCTATTAAATCGACAAGCGCGAGCGGCTCGCCCGCCGCGATTTTGTCGGTTGCGCGCACGAAACGCTTTTCGGGCTTTGCCGATTTCGCGTCTTCGGCGGAGAGTATTTTGTCGGTCTTGATTTGCTCGGGCGAAAGCGTTTCCGCGGGCATTGCCTCCGACGCCGCCTTCCAGTAGACGAACGGTTTTTCCGCCGTCTGTTCGTCAACGTCGACGCACCCGAACAGTGCGCCGCACGCGCACGCTCCTAACAATAAAATTCTGTTTTTCATAACGCTGCTATTGTTGGTTGGGGTTATACATTTCGCCGCGCGCAAAGAACGGGATTTTGTCGAGAACGCGCCTTTGCAGCCAGTCGAACCACAGGTAGATTACGGGGGTTATGTAAAGCGTTATCACCTGCGAGAACAGCAGTCCGCCCACGACAACCACGCCCAGCGGAATGCGGCTTTCGGAGTCGGCTTCGCCCCAGCCGAGGGCAATGGGCAGCATACCCATAAACGCCGCAAATGTTGTCATGATAATCGGGCGGAAACGCTCCATGCAGGCTTCGTGAACGGCGTCGGCGGGCGACATTCCCGAAGACTCGCGCATAATTGCAAAGTCAATCATCATAATGCCGTTCTTTTTGACTATGCCCATAAGCATAAATATGCCGATTGCCGAGTAGATTGAAAGCTCCATATCAAACAGCCACAAACTGCCCAAACCGCCCACAACTGCAATCGGCAGAGCCGACAGCACCGTAAGCGGGTGCACGTAGCTTTCGTAGAGAATGCCCAAAATAACATACATTACAAACAACGCCACAAAGATGAGCAGGATAAGGCTGTTCATTGTTTCGGTGAACGTTACGGCCTCGCCGATGAACCGCCCGTCTACGTTGTGGGGCAGCGTCTGTTTTGCCACTTCGTTGACCCACTTTACAACGTCGCCGATTGCCACGCCTTCTTTGAGGTCGAAGAAGATTGTAACCGACGGGAAGTTGTCGATGTGGTTGATTGCAATGGGCGCAAGCCCCTCCTTTATCGAAGAGATTGTCCCGAACGGAATCAGCCCCGAAAGCGAATACGCCGCGTCGGCTTCCGCGCCGCCGCCCGAGAGCGTCCGCACAGGGTATCCGCCCGTAAGCGTTGCGTCGGCGGTGAAGTTGAGCGAATCGAGGTTTTCCGCAAAGGAGCTGTTTGCAAAGTTCGCCTCCATAATCGACCAATACTGCTGGAACGGCGATTTAATCAGGTAGAAATACGATTTTGCAAACGCGTCCCTAAACACGTTTGAATAGTTATTGACCGACAACCCCAACATTGCCGCCTTTTCGCGATACGGCGAAAGTGTTATTTGGGGATTGTCCAGATACAGGTCGGTCTGTATGTTTGAGAAAAAGTCGCTTCTGCGCTCGGAGAGTTTGCCCATGAGCTTTTGCGCCGCCGCATACAGCTGTTCCTGATTCATCGAAGTCATCGCGTAGGCGTATTTGCCCTGCTGCGTGCTTGTTGCACCCGTGGAAATTTTGAGTGTAGGCTGCGGGGCGAATGCCGAAATTACCCCCGGAAGCATAGCCACGCGGGCGTTTACGGAGTTTGCAACCTCCTCAATCGGCGGACGCTTTTTCTTGTCTTCCAGAACGACGAAGCCGAAGCCCATGTTCTGGTTGATGAACGCCGACACGCCCGAGACAAGCACGAAGTTCTGAACGCCCTTCGTTGTTTTGAGAATCTGTTCAACCTGCTTTTGCGCCTGCCCCACTTCCTTTGGCGAAGACTTTGTGTTGGTTATGAACACGCCCTCCATAAAGCCGCTGTCGCCCGTGGGGAAGAAAATCTGCGGAAGCACCGAGAAGAAGTAATACACGCCGTAGAAGCAGAGCGCGATTATTGCCGCCGCCAGAACGTGCCGCTTCAAGAACCAAGTAAGCGTAGGGTTGTAGAAGCGCAGGAACGCGCCCTCAAGGCGGGCTGCAGTGCGCTCGATGGGCGTTTTGTCGGCCATATTTTTGGTGCGGCGGTGAATCACGCGCGAGCACATCAGCGGCGTGAGAGTCAGACTCACAACGCCCGACATCAGCGTAGCCACGATAATCGTAATTGAAAATTCCTTGAACACGCGCCCCGTAATGCCGCTCATAAACACGAGCGGTATGAATACCGCCGCCAGCGAGAGCGTCATACTCAAAATTGTAAACGAAATTTCCTTTGCCGATTTGAACGTTGCAATCTTAGGGCTTTCGCCGAAATCCTCCATTCGGCGGACGGTATTTTCAAGGAACACGATGGCGTCGTCAACCAAGAAGCCGATTGCCATTGTAAGCCCCATCAGCGACAAATTGTTTATGGAAAATCCGAACAAATACATAAACACGAACGTCAGCACTATTGAAAACGGAAGCGCGAACGTCGGAATAAGCGTGTCTCTGAATCTGCCCAAGAACATAAAGATTACAAAGACAACAAGCACAAACGCTATAAGCAGCGTTTCCTTTACGTCTTCGATGTTGGAAACAATCAGCTGTGAGCGGTCGTAAAACTCCACGATTTTTATGGTGTCGGGCAGCTCTTCCTCGAACTTTTTCATCATCTTTTTGATGTTCTTGACCGTCGAAACCGCGTTGCCGTCGGCGCGCTTTCTTATGCCCATTGCTATTGCCGAGTAGGAGTCGTCAAGAGCCAAGCTCTTCGAGAAAATCGAGAAATTCAGCGTATCGTATTGGATTGAGTTTACCGCCTTTGCGATGTCGCGCAGGTAAATCGGCGAACCGTCCTTGAAGCCGATTGTCAGGTTTTCGTAGTCCGACGCGTCGGAAAGCTGCGTGTTCGGGAAAAGCACGAACTGCGAAGTCGGGCCCTGAATATTGCCCGTTCCCGTCATGTTCGTCGAAACCGCAAGCGCGGCCTTCAGCTGGGTTGTGGTGTAGCCGAGGTTGTAGAGCTTTTTGGTGTCAACCTCTATGCGGACTGCGCGCGGAGACGCGTATACATCGACTTTCGAAACGCCGTCAACCATATTCAGCTGCTGCGCCACCTGCGAGAACGCGTAGTCGTAAAGGTCGGCGAGCGTCATTCCGTTGGAGATTGTCGAAACGATATAAATGGGCATATCGTTCGGGTTGTCCTTGGTGAAGGACGGGGGCGAAGGCAGATCGGAGGGAAGATTCCCCATTGCGCGCTGGATTGCGCTTTGCACGTCGGTTGCCGCCGCGTCGATATCCTTGCTGAGCGAAAACTGCAACACAAGCGAGCTTGCCCCGAACGAGTTGCGGCTTGTTATCATCTCGATTCCGGGGATTTGCATGAACTGCTGCTCAAGTGGCGACGCCACGTTTGACGCCATAACCGTCGGGTCTGCCCCCGGATACGACGCCGTAACCTGAATTACGGGATAGTCAACCCCGGGAAGGTCGTTTACGGGCATTTGCGTATACGCAAACACGCCGAAGAACGCGGAGGCGACAGCCAACAAAACCGTCATCACTGGGCGGTTTATGAATATGTCGGAAATCGAGCCGAACCCGCGCGAATTTTCGTCGTTATTTTGATTCTCGGGCATTTGAAAGCCTTTCGCCTATTTTTGCGTTTTTGCGCCGTTGTCGGCTTCCGCCTGCTTGTTTTGTTTGCCCGCAAGTTTTGCCAGATACTGTGCCCTCGCTTCGTCGGCTATTTTCGTGGCGTTTTGCATAAATGCGCCTATTGCCTGCGGCGTAGCCAGCAACTTGCCGTCCGCGCCGATTATCGCGCCGTTGTCGGCGGCTTCGTAGACGAACGGCCCCGCCTGCAAGCGCAGCTGGCTTACGCGCTTGACGATTTTTTCGCCGTCTTTAAGCCCCGTAACCGCGCGTTTTTCGCCGAAGAGCTGCCCCTTCTTGACGTATTTCATCGCCACGCTGTAAACGCCGTCTTTCATCGGGGTTACCGCGTAGACGAACGCGCCCGCGGCGTTGAGCTGGACGCAGATGTCGGGGACGAGCGTAATGTTCTCGAGCTTTTCGAGGTTCACTTTTACGCGGACGGGCTGATTCGGCCAAAAGAGATTGTCGGAATTTTTGAACGAGCCGCGCAGCACCGCCGTGCCCGATTCGTATCTGATTTTATTGAGAACCACGTCAACCTGCGCCGAAACTGTGCGCGAGGCGAAATCGTCTTCTATATACGACACGTCAACGGAGATTTTTCCGCCGTTTTTCGCCATAAAGTCCATAACGTCGTGCAGACGTTGCGACGGAACAACGAAGTCTACGAACAGGTTTTCAACGTTCTCGACAGTCGTTATAACAGAGCTTCCCGCCGCCACAAAATTACCCGAATTTATGTTGTAAAGCCCCGCTTTGCCGTCGGCGGGAGCTTTGACATCGCACCAGTCGAGGTTGATTTTCGCGGTATCGACCGCCGCGCGCGCCGTCTCGACAACGCCTTTGTCTACCTCAACTTTGGCGAGCAGCGCATCGAACGTCTGTTTGTCCACAAAGCCGTCTTTTGCAAGTTTTCTATTGCGCTCAACCGAAAGTTCGTCGATTTTCAACTGGGCATGCGCCTGACGCAGATTTCCCTCAGCCTGCATCAATGCGGCTTCGAACGGGCGTTTATCAATCACGGCAAGAACATCGCCCTTTTTGACGTTTGCGCCCTGCTTGAATCCGATTGACACAATTTGCCCCGAAACTTGAGCCACAACGCTGACGCTATGCGACGAAGCTATTGTGCCCATTGTGGAAATGTATTCGCGCACGGGCTCGGCTTTTGCCACCACAAACTGCGCGGGCGTGGGCGGATACGACGCCTTCACTTCCTCTTTTTTACTGCACCCGACCAACACTGCGGACGCCAACAAAACCACGATATATTTACTCATATTCTTTATTTTCGGACTATTTGTTTTTTAACAAAGGGAGTTTGTTCGCCTCTCTTTCTATGTCAAGAAAAAGCGCGTTTTTTACGTTTCCGAAAGCGGCGGCAATCGGCACAGCCGATGTGCCTTTACTCACTGTTTAAAGTAGAGTTTTTTCTTTAAGCAGTGAACAACATTTGGCATTTAAAGCCGCCGCAAGAAACGCTCTCGGGCATTTTTTACATTTCCGAAAGTGGCGGCAATCGGCACAGCCGATGTGCCTTTACTCACAGCTTAAAGTAAAGTTTTTTCTTTAGCCAGTGAACAACATTTGGCATTTAAAGCCGCCGCAAGAAACGCTCTCGGGCATCATTCGATTTTATTTCGGACTCACGGGCGTTAAGCCCGCTACGCCTCATAAAATACGAATCCTGCCTCGAGCCTCGCGCTTTTTAATTTTTTATAATTCCTAAAGTGGCGGCGGCGGGCAAAGCCCGTTCGCCTTTGATTATTGATTAAAGTAAAGCAACATTGGCTTCAGGCAATTTGCGCCACTTCCCAACATATAAAAAACGCGGATTGGCGTAGCCAATTCCGCTTTGTCTATTCATTAAAGTTGAGAATTAAGAAATGCTCTCGGGCGTTTTTTACGTTTCCGAAAGTGGCGGGCAATCGGCACAGCCGATGTGCCTTTACTCACTGTTTAAAGTAGAGTTTTTTCTTTAAGCAGTGGCAACCTTTGGCATTTAAAGCCGCGTTTGGGATAATAAAAACTTTAACCAAAAAACAAAGGGGGGCTCGGCTTTCGTCGAATCACCGCCGCTTACCAAAGGATAAAAAAAAGCAACGGCGCACAGGCTTTGCCTGCCGCCGTCGGTGCCCAACATATAAAAAAATTAGCGAAGTGCCGCCTGAGCCGCCGCCAAACGAGCCACGGGGACGCGCGGGGGCGAGCAGGAAACATACTTCAAACCGACTTGGTGGAAGAAGTTGATTGAGTCGGGATCGCCGCCGTGTTCGCCGCAAATGCCGAGCTTGATGTCCTTGCGGACGCTTCTGCCCTTTTCGGCGGCAATGCGGACAAGCTGCCCTACGCCGTCAACGTCGATTGAAGCAAACGGATTCTTCGGCAGAATCTCCAATTCCTTGTATCTGCCGAGGAAAGAACCGGAGTCGTCGCGGCTCATGCCCAGACAGGTCTGGGTGAGGTCGTTCGTGCCGAAGCTGAAGAATTCCGCCACTTCCGCGATTTCGTCGGCAGTGAGCGCGCCGCGGGGAACTTCAATCATAGTTCCGAGCATGTAGTCAATCTTGACCTTCTTTTCCTTCATGACCGCCTCGGCAGTTTCTTTTATGAGCTGCCCCTGATACTTAAGCTCCTGAACGAAACCTACAAGGGGAACCATAATTTCGACCTTTACCTGCCTGCCCTTCTTCGACTTCATCACGTTTGCGGCGGCTTCGAAAATTGCGCGCGCCTGCATGCGTGTGATTTCGGGGTAGCTGTTGCCCAAACGGCAGCCGCGGTGGCCGAGCATGGGGTTGGATTCCTCCAAAGCCTTGCATCTTGCCACGAGAAGCTCGGGGTTGACGTTCATCTTTTCGGCGAGCGCGTTTCTCGACGCGCTGTCGTGCGGGAGGAATTCGTGCAACGGCGGGTCGAGCAGACGGATTGTAACGGGTAAGCCCTCCATGGCCTTGAAGATTCCCTCGAAGTCTTTTCTCTGGTAGGGGAGAAGCTTTTTGAGTGCCTTTTCGCGCTCTTCAACGTCGGACGCCAAAATCATCTGGCGGACGGCGTCGATTCTGTCGCCCTCGAAGAACATGTGCTCGGTTCTGCACAAGCCGATACCCTCCGCGCCGAAGCGGACTGCCGCCTGCGCCTGTTCGGGGCGGTCGGCGTTTGTTCTGATACCGAGCTTGCGGTATTTGTCGGCCCACTTCATAACAGTGTCGAAAAGCTGGAACGTGTAGCTTTTGGCGGCCTTCATTTTGCCCGAAAGCACACGGATTACTTCGCTGGGGGCGGTTTCGATTTCGCCGAGGAAAACTTCGCCCGTGGTGCCGTCAATGGAGATGCTGTCGCCTTCTCTGATGATTACGTCGCCGATTTGCATCAGGTGCTTGTTGTAGTCCATCTTGATTTCCGAAGCCGCGCAAATGCAGACTTTGCCCATCTGGCGCGCAACCAACGCCGCGTGCGAGCTTACGCCGCCGCGCGATGTCAGAATACCCTCTGCGGCAATCATACCGCGCAGGTCTTCGGGCGATGTCTCCTCGCGGCAGAGAATGACTTTCTGCCCCTGCGCGTTGAGCATTTCGGCCTTCGACGCCGCGAAGACAATCGCGCCGCTTGCAGCCCCGGGGCCTGCGGGCAGACCCTTTGTAAGGACTTTCGCCTTTTTGACCGCCGCCGCGTCGAACACGGGAACGAGCAGGCTCGAGATTGAGTCGGCGGGGATTTTCAGCAGGGCGGTTTTTTCGTTCATGAAGCCCTGCTTGTTCATTTCAACGGCAATGCGGACAGCCGAAAGCCCCGTGCGTTTGCCGTTGCGCGTCTGGAGCATGTAAAGCTTGTTTTCCTCGATTGTGAATTCGAAGTCCTGCATGTCCTTGAAGTGCTTTTCAAGCTTCCTGCGGATTGACAGCAGTTCCTTGTAAGCCTTGGGCATTTCCTCGGCGAGCTGCGAAATTTTGTGGGGGGTTCTCACGCCCGCAACAACGTCTTCGCCCTGTGCGTTGATGAGGTATTCGCCGTAGAAAGAGTTTTCGCCGTTGGCGGGGTCGCGCGTGAAGGCTACGCCCGTGGCGGAAGTGTCGCCCTTGTTGCCGAACACCATTGTCTGGACGTTGACCGCCGTGCCCCAGTCGGACGGGATATTGTATTTCTGGCGGTAGATGATTGCGCGTTCGTTCATCCATGAGTTGAACACTGCGCCGATTGCCCCCCAGAGCTGTTCGCCGACGTCCTGCGGGAATTCGGTTTTTGTTCTCTGTTTGATGAGCTTTTTATAGCGCGAAACAAGTTCCTTCAAATCCTCCACCGAAAGTTCGGTATCGAGCTTTTTGCCCGTTTCCCTTTTAACGCCCTCCATGACTTCGTGGAAGGGTTCGGCTTCGCTCTCGGTTCTCGCCTGAACGCCCATAACTACGTCGCCATACATTTGGATAAAGCGGCGGTAGCAGTCCCAAGCAAAGCGCGGATTGTTTGTTTTGCTTGCCAAACCCGCAACCGTTTTGTCGTTGAGGCCGAGATTGAGGATTGTGTCCATCATACCGGGCATAGACTCGCGCGCGCCCGAGCGGACCGAGAACAACAGGGGGTCTTTTTCGTCGCCGAATTTTTTGCCCATCTGCTTTTCGACCGACTCCAACCCCGCCTTGACTTCCGCCGCCAAAGACGTCGGATATTTTCTGCCGTTGTTGTAGAAATACGTGCAAACTTCGGTTGTGAGGGTGAATCCGGGGGGAACGGGCAGCCCTATGCGCGCCATTTCCGCGAGGTTTGCGCCCTTGCCGCCGAGGAGGTTTCTCATTTTGGCGTCGCCGTCGGTCTTTTTGCCGAACCAATAGGCGTATTTTACTTTTGCTGTCTTCTTCTTCGCGGCGGAAGAACGCGCCGGAGTTTTTGTTTTTGTATTTTTCATAATTTACAATGTTATTGATTGAAAAATGCCGCCGACGCGCGCGGCGCGCCGAAAGCACACGGGCAAAGCATTGCCGTAAATCCCGAAGAGTGTGGGGATATTCTCCCGACGTTTACGCAATAGTCAAGAAAAATACGGCGTTTTATATGCTATTTCTCCTTTTTTTTGCGGGAATCGAGCCTGTCCGATTTGTCGTCGGAAAGGACTTTGCGCATGCAGAAAAAAAACAGCCCGCCGAAAAGCGACATCGAAACGCACATTGTTATCCAGCCGCCTATTGTCATAATCTGTCAACCTTTCCTATGTTGTCGTATTTTTTGGAGGAGCACAACATCAGCGCGTAGAAGAAATACACGCCCGCAATTATCGCCACCGACGCCGTCGCAACCTTGTCGGGAGTTTCGCCCGCTATGTCCGAAATGTAGGGCGAAAGCGTGCCGTCGCCAACAACGCCGAGCACGTCTTTGGCAAACCAGAAAACGAACACCGCCATCAGCACCGACGGCGACACATATTTTATCACGAACGAATACGCCCGCGGAAGTTTTATCAAAGAACCTTCGTTTGCAAGCCGCCTGCCCTTTTCGGCTCCGAACACCCACGCGAACAGGAACGTCTGAATCATCGCCATAAGGTAGACCATAACCTGCCCCGCCCAAAAGTCCATAGTGTCCATCGCCTTGAGGTCTTTGGAAAAATAGACCACAAAAAGCGAGATGAAAAGCGATACCATTCCGAGCATTGGAATTGAAACCTTTCGCGGAACGCGCGTTGCCTCCTCCAAAAAGGCGACGCTCGGATAGAGCATTGAAATGGAGCTTGTAACCGCCGCTATGAAAAGCAGCGCAAAAAACAGAAAGCCGAAAAGTTCGCCGAACGGCATAGTGTGGAAGACAAGCGGCAGAACCTTAAAGCCCAAGTCGAACAGGCTAAGCCCCGCGCCGATAGCTCCCGCCACGCCGAAGAACGCAACGGCGGCGGGAACGGTTATCATTCCGCCCAGACAGACTTCGAAAAACTCGTTCATACTGCACGAGGAAACCGCGCTCAAAACAATGTCCTGCTTGCGGCGCAGATAGCTTGCGTAGGTCATTATTGCGGTAAACCCGACAGTGAGCGAAAAGAAAACCTGCCCGCATGCGGCAATCCATATCGAGGGGTTCGACAACTGCTCGAGCACTGAAATCGACACAATCTTCCGCCTGACGGGCGAATTCTGCTTAGCCGAAAGTTCGTTGAATTTTTCCACCTGCGCGGAAACGGACGCAATTTCGGCGTCGCCCACGAGCGGGGCTATCTTCTCCCAGCCGCCGTCGGGCGTCGACTGCACAAGCTCCACTTTCACGGGGTTCCACATAAAGCCCAACCCCTGATTTATTGTGCGTTCGGGGTGCTCGGGCGAAACGTTGCCGAGCGTCATCATTCTGATTACGACAACAATCGCCACAACTACAAGCGTAGGCATTGCCACTTTGCAAAACGCCTCCACCCCCGCCGACACTCCCTTGTATATTATAAAGAAGTTCAGCAGAAACGACACCAAAAAGAACACCAGAACTTTGTCCGACGCAAACGAGATTGCGCCGCCGTTTTCGCCCGCCCCCACGAAGTCGGCAAAGAACGTCCTTGCCTGTTCTATTCCCGAAAAGGAAACGTTGCCCGCCAGAAAATTATACGCATACCCCAAGCACCACGATTCAATGTAGATGTAGTAGCAATACACAATCAGCGTCAAAACCGCGCCCACAACTCCGACGTATGAAAAGAATTTGCTTCCGCCGAAAACGCCCATAACGCCCGCCGCCGAGTGGTAGCCAAGCTCTCCGCCGCGCCTGCCGAGCGTCCACTCCACTATGGAAATGGGAACACCCACCAGAAAGAACGCGCACACATACGCTATCATAAACGACGCCCCGCCGTAGACCGCCACAAGCCCGGGGAACTTCAGAAAATTGCCAAGCCCGACCGCGCTTCCCGCAACGGCAAGCACGACGCCCAATTTGGAACTCCAACATTCTTTTTTCATATCAGTTTTTGATATTGCCGTCCACAAGCTCCACTATTCTGTCGGCTATGTCGAGAATGCGGTTGTCGTGCGTTACAAGAACAACCGTAACGCCCAGCGTTTTGGCCATTTTGCGGATAATCTCCACGACCTCGCGCCCGCTTTTTTGGTCGAGCGACGCCGTCGGTTCGTCAGCCAAGACAATCGCGGGCTTGCGGATAAGCGCGCGCGCTATTGCGACGCGCTGGCGTTGTCCGCCCGAAAGGCGCGACGGTTTCTTTTGCGCGTGCTCCTCTATTCCCACTGTTTTTAGGGCTTCCAACGCGCGTTCTTTGGAGGACTGCGCCGTTGCGGTTTCGTCGAAGGCGAGCGGCAGGCGCACGTTTTCCGCAACAGTCAGCGAATTGAGAAGGTGGTGCGACTGAAATATGAACCCCAATCCCCTGCGGATTTTCACAAGCTCCTTCGCCGAAGCCCCGCCCAGCTCCACGCCGCCCACGCGCACGCTGCCCGACTGCAACGTAAGCTGCGCGCCGATGATTTTAAGCAGCGTCGATTTTCCCGAGCCCGAGGGGCCCATGATTATGACAATCTCGCCCTCGTAGCAGTCCAAGTCTACCGAGTGCAGAACCTCCTTTGTCTCGTCGCCCTCCTTGTAGGAGTGGCGCAGGGAACGTATCGAAATTATGGGTTTTGCGGGTTGCATTTTATTTTTCAAGCGGCTTTAGCGAAATGCCGGAGATGTCGAACGTTTCGCCGTTTCCGCCGTTGGGAGATATAAAAAATAATTTCTGGAATTTGAATGAATCTTCCTTGTATGGCAAACCAAATGAGGCAATTTTTTTGTCGGCGTCGAAAATTTCCACGCGCATTGTTTTGTCGGAATTGACGTGTGTCGGAAGAACGCAGACAAACCGCAGCCACTTGTCGGTAGGCAGCTGCACGCCGTCGATACGCCCGTCCAAAATCCGCATACGGGGATTGTTGACGGGCTTAATGTCCGAGCGGAATTCCACTTTCATGCTTGCCTTTTCGCCGAAACGCGCATTGAAGACAAGCTCAACGTAGTCCGCCGAAGGCAGGTTGAAGTCGAAGGAGAAATACGGCCTGACGTCGGGGAAATAATCGCGAATGCGCAGGAATTTTGCGCCGTTTTCCCCGACAATCAACGCCGATTTTCCGTCGAGGCCCGATCCCGCAATCGAAGCCTTTGCCGGCCCAACGCCGAATTTCGAAAAATCGACTTCCACGGGAATTTCGGGCAGCACAAAATTGTGTTCGAACATCGGCGGATACTTGTAGCCCGCCAAAATTTCGGCGGCGCGCTTTTTCATTTTCCCGCGCACGCCCGCCCTCGAAACGTCAATCGGCTTGAATCCGATAATGTCGAGACCGCGCTTTTGTGCAAGCAGCGCGTCTATATCGACCTCCATCTCCACGGAATTTGCGTCCTGCCCCGATTCGGCGCGCCATTGGTCGAAGCCGAGTTCGCCGAAAAGCAGTTTTCCGCCCTTGTTGAAATACGCGTTTGAGTCGATTTTCGCCGCGCTTGCGGGCACCGGATTGTTTCCTCCGAAAAGCGTTGCGGGCGGGGAGAACTGGACTATGTTGTTTGTGAATGTGTAGGAATTCGGCTCTCTGCGCCCCAAGCCGAACTGGTATTCGCGGGAGTCGCGGATAATGTTGTTTCTGATTGTGCAGCTTTGACCGTAGTGCATATAATACCCCCCGCGGCTCGAATTTCTGACGTAGTTGTTTTCAACGAGCCAAAACGCCGAACCTTCGTCGTTATAGATGCCCCACGCGCCGTAGTCGAGGCAGTCTATGTTCTCAATTACGTTGCCGACTATCTTGGAATTCGGCGACTTGCCGAGCGTATAAATTCCGCCTATGTCGTTCAGGCTTTTGAAACAGAGGTCGTGTATTTTGTTGAACGAAATCGACGTATTTTTCGTCTGGGTTGCGCCGCCGCCCCACGTCCAGCCGTATGAAATACCCGTATAGTAGCCGTCGAAAATTTCGTTGTGGACTATTTTGCAGTTCGGCACATCGAAGACCAAAATCCCGGCGCCGCTTTGCGACACGCGCCCGTATTTGTAAATCAGGCAGTCTTTCACGGTGATATTATGCGTTAAAAGCGGCTGAAATGAAACTTTGTTGATTCTTGAGTAATAGGCCAAATTGGCGGCTTGCCCGATTTTTATTCCGCCCAAGCCGATATCTGTAAATTCGCAGTTTTTTACCGTTGCAAATTCGACACCGCTTTCCAGCCACAGCGCGTATGAGTCAATCTTCGAAAAACGGCAGTTCTCGAAAGACACGTTCGCCGCCCGACTCACTTTCACGCACGCGAACGAGTTCGCCGCCGACTGGCTGTATGCCGCAAAAAAATCGCGCCCCTTCCAGCTGTTTTTTGCAAAGCCGACCGCCGCGCCTTCGAATTTGGCGTTTTTGATTTTTATATTTTTAACCTGTTTGCGCTCCCCGCCTTCGAATTTTCCGCGGATTTCAAACGGCGTTATGACCGCGGGGTATTCAACCAAAGCCGACTCCATTTGTTCGCCGTCGCGCGGTAGATAGTAGATTTTTGAGTTTTGCCTGTCGAAATAGAATTCTCCCTTTTCGTCGAATCCCGCAAGCGTATTGTAGACTATATAGGACGAATACCTGCAATTCCTGAACATCGATGTGTCGAGCGGCGCGGAAAACAGAACTTCATAGACATTCCCCTTCTTTTCTACCGAACCGAAACCGACGTTTATTTGAACCCAATTTCTGAACGTGCCCAAATACATATTTTTTTTCTCGGCATCGGACAATTTTGAAAAGAACTCGCCGTCTTTCGGGAACACCCGCATTCCACTGGTCGAGCCGTGGTGCGAACTCGTATCGGGTATGCGCGAATGCGCCAATATGCGCGTATTGTTCGGGTGGCGCGAACACGAAGCGCGCACGCCGTTTACGAAAATCGACGGAATCAGGTCTTCCGACTTCAAGTCCGCCTCCCACGCACCCGCGCGGATATTCGACTTGCGCCAGCCCGAAATTTTTCTCGCCCCCGTAATCAGCGCGCCGCCGCCGTTTATGGACAGCCCGCTATGGCGTTCGTCCAAAACGACGGGCTTTTCAAGCCTGTATTTCGCGCCGGCTAAATCGGCGCGTTTTTCGGCGGAAGCAACTGCGGCGTCGAGCTTTGCCTGCAAGTCCTCCGCCGAATAAAATTTCTCAGCTCCCCCCGCAAGCAACGGCACAACCGCCGCAAAAAACAATATAGATAATTTCATAAATTAAAGTTAACAAAATTTAAACGCAATGAAAAGCAAAAAACAACCGCCTCAAACCTGCGCCCATTCACAATGCTATTTCCCGCAAAAGTCCACAAAAAAAGCGACTCGGTAAAGAGTCGCCCTTCGCGGCATTTGCCTAAATTTATTTGACCTTAACGATGTCTACGCGGCGGTCGTGCTTGGCTTCGGGAGAATCCTTGGCGACGTCTACAACTGCGCCCTGTTCGCCGCGGGCAACCGTTTCAAGCTTGTCGCCGTTGACGCCCAAGCCGAGCATATATTCCTGAACCGACTTGCAACGCTTGTCGGAAAGGAGCATATTGTATTCTTCAGTGCCATACCAGTCTGTATGACCTACCAAATACACTTTCATATTGGGGTTTGCCTTGAAAAATTCCGCAGCCTTCTTGACGTTTTCGCGTTCCGAGCCCGCAATGGCATACTGGTTGAAGCCGAAGTAGATTGTGCTTACAATGTCTTCGGGGTTGATGTTTTCGGGGTCGAAGCCCAAGCCTCCGTTCAAGCCCGAATCCCTCTGCTGCAAGCCGTCGGAAAGCGCGCCGTTGTCGGAGAGGTCGTCTCCGCCGAGAGTGGAAGCACCGCTTGTGCCGCCCTGAGCGGCGGTGTCGCCGATGGACGGGGGTTCGTCCATATCGTTACACGCTGACATAAAAAACATTGTCGCAACAAACGACGCTATAAGGAGGATTTTTTTCATAACTGCTATAAATAAATTGTTTCCGATAATATGTTTTGCAAGTTTTCCCATATTTTCGTTTTTTGCAAGCCTTTTTTACAAAAAACTCGGCTACATCACCCGACGGTATTTCGACATCGGCACAATAAGCCGCTTGTTTTTCGGGATTGTGATTTTGTAGTTTTTGAAATTCATTTCGTTTTCAATCTGCATTTGAAGCTCGTAGGCGCGCTTGCGCAAAAGCTCAAGCTCCGCCTGACGCACCTTCAGACGCTCTATTTCGGCCTCGCGCTCGTCGAGTTGGCGGCGCATTTTCTCTATGTCGGCACTCAGGTTCTGCGTTTTCTTGGCGTTTTTGAGCGAAGCAAGCACTTTGTTTGTTTCCGAAACCGATTTTGCAAGGCGGTCGCGCTCGCGCGCAAGTTCGTCCGAAGCCCTTTCCGCAGCCAGACGCGCGTCGGCCTCGCGCTCAAGCTGGGCGTTCATTGAAGCGACAAGCTCTTTTTGCGTCATTTCGCTTTTGAGCTTTGCCTGCTCAAGCATTTCGCGAGCCTGTCTTGCCTTCTCCGCGCTTTCAACCGCCTGCCTGTCGGCCATCACGCTGCGCTGCTGCGCCTGTTTTGTTTCGCGCTCCATTTCGGCAACCATTGACGCCGCTTTTTCCTCTGTAATAACCGCCTGCCGATGCTCGCGCTGGTATTTGACAAAAAACACCAACGCCGTAAAAGACAACAGACATACGGCGAAAATGAACAGTCGCTGAAAATCCTTAAACATAGTTTTAGCTTCCACTAAAAAGCTTGATTTTGCAACCAAATTCGCCTCAATTATAACAGATTTATGGCAAAGGAAGAAAACGTTTTCGAATACGAATTTATGAATACGTCGCTGCAGATTGTTCTGCCGAACGTAGACGCCCGCACCGCACGCACCGTGGCATACGAATGCGAACAAACCGTTTTGAACATCGAGGACGCCCTGAGCATGTTCAAATACGGGGGCGACATTTCAATTCTCAACAACGCGGAAGTTGGCGAAGTCGTGAAAATCGGCGAATACACGCAGGAGTGCCTGCTTGCGGCGTTCAAGGCGTGCGAAATCTCGAAGGGGGCGGTCGACGTTTGCATGGGCGAATTTTTCCTGAAGGCGAAAAAAATCGGCGAAATTGCAACGCCCGACACTCCGCGTCGGGGCAAATTCGCGCTCGACACCGAAAACTATCTCGTCAAAAAGCTCGAAGACGGAAAAATTGACTTCGGCTCAATCGGCAAGGGCTACACGCTCGACAAACTCGACGACATTTTTACCTACTGGAACATACGCGACGCGTTCGTTTCCTTCGGCGCAAGCTCCATTTTGGCGTTGGGGCAAAACGCCGACGGCAAAGACTGGCCGATAAATTTGGGCGACAAATGCACCGACACAATCTCCAACGTGTTTGTGGGGGCGTCGGGCAAGTCGGTTTTGGGCGAACATATCATCGACTGCCGCACGGGGGAACTTCCGAAAAACCCGAAGTTCAGAACGTGGGCGTTCTCGGGCAACGGCGCAATTTCCGACGCAATGGCAACAGCGTTTATGATTTTGGACATTCCCGACATCGCCGAAATTTGCAGCCAATACGACATCTCCGCCGCCGTGCAAATATCGGAAGATTCCGACATCGAATTTATTGGCTGACGCTCCCGCTTTGCGGCAATTTCCCCGCGCGTAAAGTGCCACACAAAAACGCCCCCTCCGCCCCGTGCACGAACAAACGCGCACCCCAACCCGAAAAGTGTTGCACGCGAATAAACGCGCAATGCCGACTCGCAAACTGCCGTGCACGAAGAACCCCTCTGAAAGTAAACCGCCGCGCATAAAACGCCCCGCCCCGACCGAAAAGAACCGCCGCGAAGAACTGCCCTGCCTGCCAATACACTCTGCGGAACTCCGCCGCCCCCCGCGGCTCTTCGCGGGAAGCCTCGGCAACGGACACAAAAAACGCCCGCCTGTTTTCAGACGGACGTTTTGCTTGAAAGCGCGAAGTTATTTGCCCGCGCTTGCCGATATTTTAGCGGCAAAGTCGGAAGCCGCGGCGAATTGGGCTTTCGCCTTCTCTGAAAGCTCGGCAATGTTTTTGTCGGTTATGGCATTCTGCGAAAGCTGCGTTTTGTATCCGATTTCCGCCATCAAAATGCCCGACGAAAGACGCTGCTGCGTTGCGGCGATGTTGGCTATCGTCCGCGAAAGCAACTCGGAAGCCTTTTGCCCGTATTGCGCCACTTCGTCCGAAGCCGAAACAACCGCCTCCGTCTGTTGCCGCAACACCGCCGCAACCGCCTTTATTTGCGATGTAGCCGTCTTTATTTTTACGCACGCAAGCAGAACGTCTTGGCGGATTCTCTTTTCATAATTCTGCTCGCGCGCGGTCTGAGCTGCCGAATTGGTTTTGCGCAGTCTGGCGGAATCGGTGAAGTTTCTGCCGAGCGGAAGTCTTGCATAGCCCAAGTCCGACACGGGCTGCGCCTTGAACGCGGCTGCTTCGGAGTTTTCCCTACACAACGCCGCCGAAGCCGAACGCCTTTCCGATTGGGCGGAAAGCTCGGGCAAGATGTAGTCGTTGTTTTCGGGAATTTCGTCAGAACCCATTTTCGATTTCGCAAGAGCTGACAACGCCGTAAGCGACGCCGTTCGAGTGCGTGAATACAGCCCGCAAATTTCGGAAAAATCGTCGTATTTTGAGATGAATTTTTCAAGAAGCTCCGCAGTTTTAGCGTCGAGCTTTTCCGCCTTTTCGAGGTCGGCGGGCGCAAGTGCCGCGTAGGTTTCAAGGCTCTTTCGGCACATCGCAAGAGTGTCGTTGACGCCCTCGGCAACCGCCTTTACAACGGCGGCGTTTGCGTTCGCCTTTAACGCCTCGCTCTGCGCCGCAACAAGCTGCGAGCACGCGGAATCATACGCCGATTTCACGCCTTCAAAATACCGCTGGTCTTGGTAGTTGTCGCCGGGGTTGCTCAACACAGCCAAATTGGTTTTCTCAATAATATCCCCGATTTCTGGATTGGGAGCAATCGGCGTCTTCAGACTTGCCGCCAAGTCGGCAGCAACCAAAGCGGCAATGGCTTCGCTCTTGGAAAAATCCGACTTCAGGCGTTCGAACTCGAACTCTGCGCGGTCGATTTTGAAGCTTAAAACGCGCGCGTCCGATAGAAGTTGGCGCGCAGACGAATTAAGCGACGTTGCCTCGGAATGCGCGGTTTTCAGAATCGAAAAAAGCGCGTCGGTTGAGTCCACCGCACTTTGAAACGAATTCGACAGCGAAACAATGTCGGAAACCGATTTTTGGGGTTGCGCAAACCCCGCAGTTGCGGCAACCGCCGCCGTTAAATAAACGAGTGCATGTTTTTTCATATTTTTTTTGCGATTTAAGTTGGCGTGTGTATTGCCTGTAAGACAGGTTAAACGGAATAAAGTTTCGGCAAATAACCGTTAAAACGTGAAAATGTAAAAAAACAAAAATATGGTTGACAGACACACTAAAACGTGAGTTAATGCGAGACTTTAAAGCTGGTGGCAGTAGCTCAGTTGGTTAGAGCATCGGATTGTGGTTCCGAGGGTCGTGGGTTCGAGTCCCATTTGCCACCCCATTTTGAAAAAAAGTGCGGAAACGGCGTCGATTAAGACAACATTCCCGCGCTTTTTTTGTGCCCACTTCACCCTCGCCACAACCCCGCATTTACAAAGCCTTCGCGCCCTATCCCACCACATTGCCGATTCTCAAATCGGAATCCAATTCGCAAGAACCGCCTACATTTAGGACACACAAAAGTCGCAAAATCCGTAGAATTCTCGAAAAGTCTCAAAGGAATCTTACATCGGGCAACAGTTCTTGTCTTAAATGCAAACTTTATAGTGTTCGTATTGTTCGGCCGTTTTTACAGATACATTCCTGTAATGCTACCCCCATTATTCTGTATTTCCTTCGGAGTTCCGCTTGCCACGATTTGTCCGCCTGCTTCGCCGCCGCCAGGCCCCATGTCGATTACATAGTCGGCGTTTCGAATCACATCAAGGTCATGTTCGATAACAATGACGGTCGCACCGTTGTCGATGAGTGCCTGAAAAACACCAAGCAATACCCGAACATCCAGTGGGTGCAGTCCGATGGAGGGTTCGTCAAACACAAAAACGGAATCTTCCTGTGTCTTGCCAATCTCGCTTGCCAGCTTCAAACGCTGCGCTTCACCGCCAGATAAACCGGGAGTTTCTTCGCCGAGCGTAAGATAGCCGAGTCCGAGCTGCTTGAGAATGTTCAGTCTTTGGCTGACGGTTTTCATGTCTTTGCAGAAGTCGATAGCGGAATTTACATCCATATCCATCAACTCGGGCAAAGAAACGCATTTACCGACTTTATTTGCGAGCTTCACATCATAAGCGGCTCTTGCATAGCGCGAGCCTCGGCAATCGGGGCAAAGAATGCTGACATCAGGCAGAAATTGAACATCCAAACTTACAACACCTGTTCCGTCGCAGTCGGGACAGCGCAGAGAGCCTGTGTTATAGGAAAAGTCGCTTGCCTTATAGCCTTTTTCCTTCGCGTCAGCAGATTTTGCATACAGCTTTCGCAGTTCGTCGTGGACACCTGCATAGGTGGCAACGGTCGAACGGACATTTATCCCGATGGGCGTGGCATCAATGAGCTTGATATGCCGAATACCCTCGGCACTGATTTTGCGGATATGCTTCGGCAGGACGCTGCCGTTGATGCTTGCCTCCAGAGCGGGAACAAGGCTTTCCAGCACCATTGTTGTCTTGCCTGAGCCTGACACACCTGCAACAACGGTGAGCCGCCCTTTCGGAATATCCACCTCTAACGGTTTGACCGTATGGATTTGAGAGGTAGACAGATGAATTATTCCTTTTGCAAACAGTTCTTTTTCTGCGGCGCAGGTGCGCAGCCTTGTTTCAGCCTTGCCCGAGAGGAACGGCCCTATCTGCGAAGTCGTGTTTTCTTCAATGGTTGGAATTGAACCCTCGGCAATCACACGACCGCCTTTTGCACCTGCCTCCGCCCCCATTTCTATTATCCAATCGGCTTCTTTCAAAATCTGAGCGTCGTGATCAACCAAAATGACGGAATTCCCGTCGGCTACCAAATCGCGCATCACACCTGTCAGTCCTACAATGTTGGCAGGGTGCAGACCAATGGAGGGCTCGTCCAACACATACAGAACACCAGTCGTTCGATTGCGGACAGCACGGGCGAGTTGCATGCGCTGACGCTCGCCCGTGGAGAGCGTGGACGCAGAACGGTCAAGCGTCAGATAGCCCAGCCCCAAATCAATCAGTCGTTTGGCGGTGCTTTGGAACGCTTCGCAAATACTTTCGGCCATTGGGCGCATTTCTTTCGGCAGACTTTTCGGGACACCCCGCACCCACTCTGCCAATTGGGAGAGCGTCATGGTGCAGGCTTCGTCCAAAGAAATCCCCCGCAGCTTTGGAGCACGGGCGGCATCGGAAAGGCGAGTGCCGTGGCACTTCGGGCAAATATCCTCTTTCAAAAACTTTTCCACCCGCTTCATACCCTTTTCGTCCTTGACCTTTGCAAGGGCGTTTTCCACGGTGTAAACGGCATTGTAGTAGGTAAAATCGAGTTCTCCCGCCTGATTGGAATTCTTTGCTTTGTAAAGAATATGCTTCTTCACAGCGGGGCCGTGATAGACAATCTCTTTTTCTTCTGCGGTCAAATCACGGAATGGCACATCAGTGCGCACCCCCATTTCGCGGCACACATCGGTCATCAGCGACCACATCAGGCTATTCCACGGAGCAACTGCGCCCTCGTCAATGCTGAGCGTGTCATCGGGAACAAGACTTGCCATATCTACGGTTCGGACGCTACCTGTGCCGCCGCAGGTCTTGCAAGCACCTTGCGAATTGAACGCTAATTCCTCGGCGGACGGTGCGTAAAAATGAACGCCGCACTCGGGACAAATCAGTTCTTTTCCCGCGGCGACAGCCAAGGACGGTTTCAGATAATGCCCGTTCGGGCAGCGGTGGCTGGCAAGGCGGGAATACATCAGCCGCAGACTGTTCAACAACTCTGTCCCCGTGCCGAAAGTGCTGCGAATGCCCGGCACACCGGGACGCTGATGCAACGCCAGTGCAGCAGGGACATACAGCACCTCGTCTACACAGGCTTTTGATGCCTGTGTCATTCTTCGGCGAGTGTAGGTAGACAAGGCTTCGAGGTAACGACGCGACCCCTCGGCATACAGCACCCCCAACGCAAGGGAGGATTTACCTGAGCCTGACACCCCCGCAATTCCCACAATTTTACCCAACGGAATGTCTACATCAATGTTTTTAAGGTTGTGGACTTTCGCTCCACGAATCAGTATTTTATCAATCATTGCTTTACTTCAAATACTTATCTGCGAACTTGATCTTTAAAATATGCCCATGGTATAATAAAACTACCGAACGGAATCAAACGTTTTCGGCAAAAAAAGCCGTCGTGAAGTAGTCATATTGACACGCCCATTTGAAACGGCGGCTTTGATTTTCAGATCCGCCGTTTCTTTGCACTTGCAACTTCAGGCGCAAACTATGCGGCTATTTTTGGGGTGTCCGAATTAGCGAATACGGCAGAAGTCCCGCAAGGGCACAGCCGCAAAACGCAATCGGCAGTAGCACGATGGGATTGTCGGAAAAGGCGTTGAGCACTATTGTCAGCAAAAACGCCGCCCCCAACTGCGAGAACCCGAAAATAGCCGACGCCGTGCCGCTTTTGTCGGATTCCGAAAAAGGTTTCAACGCCAAGTTGGTTGTAAGCGGGAACAACGCCCCCAGAAAGAACATTGCCGCAAACAATGCCGCCGCCGAGAAAAACAGGCTTTTCAGGCAATACGCAAAGGCGAAAAATCCGCCCGCGCAAATTATTGTGAACGCAAACGCAATTTTCAGATAGCATACCGATTTATTCTGTCCGCTTTTGCCCGAAATATACACAGAACCCAGCATTATAGCCAATGAATTTGCTATAAAAATTCCCGAAAACAGCGTTCCCGAAACACCGAAATACTCCATAAACACGAGCGAGGAATTCGATATGTAAACCATCAGCGCAACGTATATTGCGCACCCCGCGATATTCGCCGCCATAAAATTTCCGTCGCGGAAAACCGACGCACAGCTTGAGAAAAACCCGCCCGAAACGCCGATGTTTTTGTTTGTCTCTTTCAGAAAAAACAGGACAATCAGAAAAGACGCCGCGCCGAATATTCCGACCGCACCGAAAATATAACGCCACGGAAAATACTCGCGTATGACGTTTCCCAAGACGGGGCCGACCATCGGCGCTATGCCCTGCGTTATAGCCAAAACCGAAAAGGCAAACAGGATTTTCGAAGCCCCGAAGGAGTCGGTTATAACGGCTCTCGAAATTACAACGGGAGCGCAACCGAAAAACGCCTGAAAAAACCTCGCCGCCCACATAAATTCGACCGAAGTCGACAGCGCGCACATAACAGTGGCAATCGTAAATGCCACGAGCGAAACCAGAATCGGCAGCCGCCGCCCGACCGCGTCGCTTATCGCACCCCAAAAAAGCTGACCTACCGCAAACCCACCCAAAAATACCGAAAGCGTTGCCTGCACATTGGCGACCGAAGTATTCAGCGATTTTGCAATATCCATAAACGAGGATATATACGTATCTATACATAGCGGTTCAAGCGATGTTATCACCGTAAGAACCAGAATTATTATAATTTCACTTTTATTGATTTTGCATTTTTCGATTTTGTTCATAACCAACTCTTCCCGAAAGAATAGAAGGTTGCGGATACAGACTTCCGACAAGTCATACACTGCATACGTAAAGTGTATGATGATAACCCTACTAAACCAAAATATCGAATCAAGTTTTTTTGATTTTTTCGAAACAAACCGCGCGCGCCCGCTTCGGCAGCCGCAATAAACCGCGGCGCAGATTTTTGCCGAACGCGAAATTTAGCAAAAAACGAAAAAAGCGCAGCCCAAATACCGCGCTTTTGAAAACTGCCGAGAGCCTTTGCCGCATTGCGGCGGCTCTCCGCCTCAAATTGCAAGGGTTATTCGCCCGTGACGATACATTCGTATTCGCCGATTATGCCCAGAACGCTCTTGGCTTTCCAGTCAACGGAAACAACCTTTGTGATGCCGCCGTTTCTCTTTGCCGCTTCAACGCTTGCGTCGCCGATAGTTACAACGCCGACATAGCTTTTGCAGAAGGATTTGCCGACCTTTGTGCCTACCGTGTTGGCTGTAGCCGAAACGGGGACTTTAACGTCGGTGAAGAATGCGCCCTGCGGAATTGTGGAAGCACAACCCGAGAACATTGCGGCCGCCGCCGCGCCTGCCAAAATAATTAACGATTTTTTCATATTCTTTTTATTTGAGGTTTTTTGAGGTTCTAAGAAACACACCATGTATTTCTTTAAATTTATCCTTAAAAAAGAGGAATGTTTTGTCAAGCCTGATGTGCGCGCTTGCCTTTGTTTTAGTAGCAATCCGCACCGCTTCAATGAGATAAAACAGATAAAAAATGAAGACAAATTGCCTAAACAATCCCCCGCCTTCAACACTACAAACAAAACTTTGAATGGAGATAAAGCGGTATTGAACACAGTTCAATCCGCGCTGCTTGCAAATATGTAAAAAAGTCAAAGGCGCATTTGCTACGCCAATCGCCGCCACTTTCCAACATATAAAAAATTTAGGAATGGGAATAGGTGGCAAACTTGTAGATTGTGGTAGAGCCGTAGGTTTCGTCGGGATATAAGTCAGCCGAGGGGAAGTGAGACTTGTTGGCGGCGTCGGGCCAGTTCTGCGTTTCGAGAGCAAGCCCCGCATACTTGCCATATACAGCGCCTTTTTTGCCCGTGGGAATGCTTAAAAATGTTCCAGAATAAAATTGGACGCCGCTTTCGGTCGTGAAAACCTCCATTATCCTGCCCGATTTGCGCTCGTAAACGAGCGCGGCGCGAACCATGTTGGAGTCGCCGTTCTGGAGAATGAAGTTGTGGTCGTAGCCACCGCCTACAACGGCAATGTGGGGGTCACCCGAGGAAATGCCGTCGCCGATGCGCGTGAACTTGCGTAAATCAAGCGCAGTGTTCTTGACCGATAACACTTCGCCCGTGGTGACCATGTTGGAGGAAACGGGGGTGAAATAGTCGGCGAAAATCCTGATTTCGTGGTCGAGAATGTCGGGCGATTTCCCCGCCGAGAGATTGAAATACGAGTGGTTCGTAAGCGCGCACAGAGTCGGCTTGTCGGTGTTGGCAACGTAGTCTATCTCGAGCGAACAGTCCTCGGTGAGCTTGTATGTTATGGAAATGTCGAGATTTCCGGGGAAGCCGTTTTGCATGTCGGGCGAAAGCAGGTGAAGGCGGACCCCCTTCCAGTAGTCGCCCGAACATTCGCACATGTCCCAGAACATTTCCGAAAGCGATTTCGCGCCGCCGTGGAGCGTGTTTTTGCGCGCCGATTCGTTGCAGTCGAAACGGTAGAGCTTGCCGTCAATCTTCGCCTTCGCGCCGCCGATTCTGTTGCATACGCGCCCCGCCACAACGCCGAGATAGCCCGCCGCGCCCGCATATTCTTCGGGCTTGTCGTGCCCCAGAACGATGTCGCCCATTCTGCCGTAGGCGTCGGGGACGAGCAGCCGTTTTATCGCCGCGCCGAAGTTGCAGACCTCAAGTTCGAGGCCTCCGTTTTTTACCGTGATTGTTTTGAAATCCATAGCTATGCCTTTGCCGTTTCCGTCCAGCGGCGTTCGCGGACGAGAGTTATTTTTATCGGGATTGAACTTGAAATTGTGGCGTCGATTTTGTCGCGGATTTTGGCAATCATGTCCTGCGCGCGAACGTCGTCAACCACTTCGGGCGAAACAATAACGCGCAGCTCCTTACCCGCCTGCAACACATACGCGCTTGCGACGCCCTCGAAACCCGCCGCCAAAGCCTCCAGACTTTTCACGCGCCTAATGCAGCCCTCGGTTGCCTCCATGCGCGCGCCAACGCGGGTGGCGGAAATGGAGTCGGCAATGCGGACTACTGTTGCGTAAATGCTCTCCGCGGGAACTTCGTCGTGGTGCGATTCTACCGCGTTTACAACCACGAAAGACTCGCCCGCGCGGCGCAAAAGCTCGGCCCCTGCGCGCGCGTGCGACAAATCGGAATTGGCGGAAGCCTTGCCGATGTCGTGGAAAAGCCCCGCGCGGCGCGCAATGTCGGCGTCGCAGCCAAGCTCGGCGGCGATGAGCGACGAAAGCTTTGCAACCTCGACCGAGTGCTCAAGCGTATCCTGATTCAGCGAAAGGTGAAGCGACAGCCGCCCCAACGCCGAAAGAATCTCCTCGGGGACGGAAAGCAGCCCGAGCGACTCCGCCGTTTCCTCGCCCAAAGAAAGCAGGTTCTGGGAAATCTTCTCCTTGGCGGCGGCTACCGATTGCTCAATAGTTGCGGGCGTAATGCGCCCGTCCGCCACCAGCGATTCAAGCGCGATTTTTGCGATTGCCCTGCGCGTTGGGTTGAACGAAGAAATCATTACGGTGTCGGGGGAGTCGTCAATTACAAGGGTCGTAGCCGTTTCGGCTTCGAAGGAGCGAATGTTGCGCCCCTCCTTGCCGATGAGCCTGCCCTTCATGGACTCTTCGGGAATTGCCACGACAGTCGCCGTCGCCGACTGCGGCATTTGGGAGGAAAGCCTCTGCATTGCGTCGGTGAGGATTCTGCGCGCCGAGGTGTCGATTTCGCGCTTCGACTTTTCCAGAAGTTCGTGCTTGTAGGGGGCGAGAATTTCGTCGCATTTCTTGGCTATTTCGCGCTTGGCGTCGCGCTCGGCGGCGGCAACGTCGACAGTGGCTACCGACGAAAGCTTGCCGATGTATTCGTCGCGCAAGGTCGAAAGCGATTTGTTCAGCTTTTCGAACGACTCCTTTTCCGCCCGCGCCCTGTCCTTTTCGAACTTGGCGTTTTCAAGTTCTACCGTTATTTCGGCGAGTTTTTCGTCCTGCTCGTGCTTCGCCTTTTTGGCAAGCAGAAGCATTTCCTCGTATTCCGCCTTGATTTCGAGTTCGCTTTCCTTGAGAACCATTTTCAGGCGGTTCTGCTTTTCCTCATAGTTGAGGCGTTCCTGAGTCCTGATTGACTCGGCGTTGGCCTCCATCTTGCTTTTGAGGTTGTTTACGCGCACGAAAAGCGTGACGCACTCGGCAAACAAGCACATTGCAAGCAGACCGAGTATTACGGCGTTCCAGTCAAGATCTGAAAAAAACGACATACGCTATTCTTTCGATATTCCCCACTTTTTTCTGAGGCTGTTTTCAAGCGGCGAAAACAACGCCTTGTCAACCGCCAAACCTATCACAATAACAGTGAACATAACGCCCATTACCTGATTCATATCGAGCAGTTCGCGCCCGTAGTGCAACAGCTGCCCCAGCCCGAACCCCGTGAGAATTGTAACGTAGATTTCCGCAGCCATAAGCGAACGCCACGCGAACGCCCACCCCTGCTTCATTCCGCCCAAAATGCTCGGGAACGAGGCGGGCAAAACAACGTGAATCCAGGTGTGCATTCCCTTCGAGCCCATCGTGCTTGCCGCGCGCAGGTAAATCGGCGGAATGTTTTTTACGCCGTGGATTGTTGCCAAAATCATCGACCACACCGTGCCCATTACAACGACGAACAACATCGCCGTTTCCGTCTGCCCGAACCACATAATGGCAAGCGGAACCCAGCAGACGCTCGGCAACGCCTGCAAACCGAGCGCGAGAACGCCGAGGGTGTCGTTGCAAACGTTGAAGCGCGCGCAGAGCATACCCGCGGGAATGCCCACTACAACGCCTATTGCGTAGCCCACAAGCAGACGCTTCATGGTAACTACTATCGCGCTCGGCAAAGACATATCGCAAATGGCGGTTTTCAGATACCCCGCAACGTCGCTCGGAGCGGGCAGACTGTGCTTTAGCATTCCGAATCCGCCCACGCAAATCTGCCAAACTGCAAGCAAAACAACAAACACGCAGACCGAAACCGCCGCGCGCAAAAACTTTTCCCTGTTCATTCCGCAACCGCCTTTCCGAGACTGTGTTTGAGTGCCGAAGTTATCTTGAGGGCATCGGCTGTCAAAGCTGGGTCGTTGATGTCGCGCGGGCGCGGCAGGTTGATGTCGAACGTCTCGACGATTCTTCCGGGGCGCGGAGAGAACAGAACAACCCTGTCGCCCAAGCAGACTGCCTCGCGGATATTGTGGGTTACAAACATAATGGTCTTTTTGCGTTTCTGCCAAATGTCCTGAATTTCGCCGTAAAGCTGCTCGCGCGTGAGGGCGTCGAGCGCGCCGAAAGTCTCGTCCATAAGCAGGATTCTGGGGTTGGGCGCAAGAGAGCGCGCAAGTGCCACGCGCTGGCGCATTCCGCCCGAAAGCTCGTGGATAGACGCGTTTGCGAACTTGTCAAGCCCCACCAAATACAGGTAGAATTTTGCCACCTCGCGGCGTTCGGGGTCGGTCAAATTCGGCTTGAGCTTCAGCCCGAACATAACGTTGTCAATGACGTTCAGCCACGGGAAAAGAGCGTGCTCCTGAAACATAACCATTCTGTCGCGGCCGGGGCCCGCAACGGGGTCGGAATCGACGAGGATTTCGCCCGAATCGGGCTTGTCCAAACCCGCAACAAGGTTCAGCAGCGTAGATTTTCCGCAGCCGCTCGGGCCGACCAAACAGACAAATTCACCCTCGTTTATGTCCATACTGACGTTTTTCAACGCCTGCACCTTGCCCTGCGCGGACTCGAAAGCCTTCGATACGTTTTTTACCGAAAGCTTTGCCGTGATGTTTTCAAGTTCTTTGTGTAAACTCATTTATAAAAAAGATTTTTTATATCAATCCTGTGTTTGAGAAGCCCGCATTTAAACGCGCTGTCTACAAAATCCTGCAAGCTTTTTTCGTTTGCAACGGAAGTGAACGTTATGCGCGGCCAAGCCTTTTTGACAAGCTCCATCTTAATGCGTCCGCCCGTCAACGCCTGCAATTCGGCGTGGGCAAGCTTTTGCGCCTCTTCGGGATTTTTGTTTATCCAGTCGGTGAGTTCGCGCTGGGCGTCGATAAGTTTTTTGACAAGTTCGGGGCGTTCTTTGATTATTTTCACGCCCGCCACCAAGACGGTAGTTACGGTGTCTTTTTGCTCGAGATAGATTTTGCCGTCCGCCTCTTCGAGCAGACGCGTAACCCACGGTTCGACAGTCCAAACGGCGTCCAGCGCGCCGCGGCGGAAAAGCCCGAGCTGTTCGGGATTGGGAGTCGCAATCACGAACGCGTCGCCGCCCGTAAGGGTTACGTTTACGCCGTTTTCAACAAGCCACGCCCTGCAGGCAACGTCCTGCGTATTGCCGAGCTGCGGCGTGCCTATGCGCTTGCCTTTAAAATCCGAAGGCTTTGAAATGCCCTTTGCGGGATTTACCACCAACGACGCCCCGCCGTCGGCAGAGCCTGCAATTATGCGGATATCCTCGCCGCCCGTCCGCGCGAACGCATTGATTGCGGGGCTTGGGCCTACAAAAGTAACGTCAACCGCACCGGAAAGCAGCGATTCCATCGCGCTCGGCCCCGCATTGAACAACGCCCATTCAAGCTTCACATCGCCTCCTATGCGCTGTTCGAACCAGCCTTTGCCCTGTCGCGAAAGTTGGTGCGCAACGAGTGCCTGCGCGTGGGAAATGTTCGGGAAGTGCCCGATTCTGAGGACGGGCTTAGTTTGGGCGTCGGAACAACCGCCAAGCAAGGCAGCCGACACCGCCGCCGCAAAAACGGCAATCTGGTATTTGATTTTCATTGCACCGAACATAGTATTGTTATTTTTTTTTACAAGTTTTTATTCTCCGTAAACGCCGCCGTATTGACTTGACGATTCCGCAGGAATGTCCAAGATAATCGGACAGAATATGTATTATTTCAAACTTTTCACTTTTGCGGTTGCCGCCGCGTGCGTCTCGGCGTGCACTTCCCCCTCCAAAGAGGAGGCTGCGCGGCGCGACTTCGACAATTCCATTTCTAACGCCAAAAACGAACCCGCCGTTTCCGACGTGATTTTCCGCCGCCTCACCGACCCCGAAACGCGCTCAATCTACGAAGTTTTCACGGGGAGGGAATTCGGGCACGGACGCCTTTTCCTGCGCACTAATCCCGAAGACCGCAACGGGCTTTACGCATTCGTGATGTTCAAAACATACGTTTCGGAAATACAGAAAGACTCTACCGTTGAGCTGTTCATTCAGCCGAAAAACTCTTTCGAGACAAAGAAATTTGTGTGGACAGTTCCCGAAAACTCGTCGCTTCTTAGGGAAGTCGCCCTCGGGATAACGGGCGCGGACGCGGCGGGCTTGGACGCCGAAAACCTCGCGTGGAAAATCCAAATTAAAAATCCCGACGGCGGAATGATTACCCAAAAACAGTCGTGGCTTTGGAGTATCGACACCCCCTCGAAGGAGGAAAAATAGCGTCGGAATTGTATGGATTCGTCTTGGGGAAACTACTGCGTAATTGACGGCGCGGAATTTTCGCGGCGCGACTGGCGCGAGACAATCGACGGCGGACAGGCCTTCACTTGGTTCGAAACCGACACCCCCGACGAATACTGCGGCGTTTTCTCGGGCGTTGCCGCGCGCGTGCGCCTTGATGAAAGCGGCAAACTACGCGCCGCATTCCCGAAAGACGCCGACCAAAAAAAATGCGCCTGCGCCCTCGCCGAATACCTCGACACAAAAACCGACTACCGCCTAATCCGCGCCGCCCTTGAAAATTCGGGAGACGAAAATATGCGCAAGGCGTTGCAACTTTACCCCACTTTGCGCATTTTGCGCCAAAACCCCGCCGAAGCGATAATCGGGTTCATATGTTCTTCGAGCAAGCGGATTGTGCAAATAAAGCAGTGTGTGAGGCTGCTGTCGGAAAAATTCGGGGAGGAAATCGGTTGCGGGCTGCACGCGTTGCCGACGTTCGAAACGCTTGCAAACGCCGATTTGGACGCCATTCTTGCCTGCAAACTCGGCTTCAGGGCGAAATACCTGCTCGATACCGCGCGCAAAATAACCGCCGACAACTTCGACCCCATCGAGCTTCGCGAAATGGACTACCCCTGCGCAAAAAAATACCTCACTTCACTCTCTGGCGTGGGCGAAAAGGTTGCCGACTGCATTCTGCTTTTCGGCTGTTCGCGGCTGGAGGCGTTCCCCGTTGACACTTGGATTAAGCAGGCAATGCACGACCTCTACGCCACGGGGCACGACCCGAAAAAAATCAGGCAGTTTGCCGCGCAAAAATTTCCGCACTACGCGGGCTTTGCCCAGCAGCTTCTTTTTGCCGCAAAACGCAACAACTTTATTTAATACAATGAGCGAAACAAAAAAAATCACAAAAGAGCAAATTCTGGCGGTTATGCCGCAACAGCCCCCGTTCCTTTTCATCGACGAAGCCGAAATCTGCGGCGACGAAATGACGGCGACCTACACAGTCAAGCCCGACGAAGTGTTTTTCGAAGGCCACTTCAAGGGCAACCCCGTCTTCCCCGGAACGCTTATGCTTGAGGCTCTCGGGCAGCTCGGCGTGCTGTATCTGCTTACAAGCGGCAACCCCGAAATAGGCGGAAACGTGGATTCGTCGAAAATCTATTTCATCTCCGCCGACGGCTGCCGCTGCCAGCGCGTGTGCCGCCCCGGGGACGTTTTCAAAGTGAGGGTGAAAGTCCAAAAACTGCGCCTGCCCGTTGCGAGATTTTCGGCAACAATGTCGGTTGACGGACAAAAAGCCGCCTCGGCGGAATCGCTCACATTAACATTCGACCTTTTAAAATAATATGAACAACGTTGTAATTACAGGACTCGGTTTTATCACAAGCATCGGCAACGACTACCAAAGCGTTAAAGACTCGCTCGTAAACCTCAAAAACGGCATAGAGCTTTACAAACCCTTCGCCGACCCCTCCATTCCCGCCAAGTGCGTGGGCACAGTCAAGGGCTTCGACGTTTCAAGCTGCGATCAGGAAGACTGGACGTATCCGCCCGAATACAGAGTTAGGCGCGACGTTCTGCGCGGGTTTTCGCCCAACTGCCTGTTCGCCTACTGCGCAATGAAGCAGGCAATAGCCGACGCCAACCTTTCCGAAGAGGAAGTTTCCAACATCGACACGGGCATTTACACGGCTTCGGCGGGCTCGGTGGGAATGCTCTACCACAATATGCAGAGGCTCGACACCGTGGGGGCTAACCGCGTAAATCCGTTCGGGATTGTCTCGTCCATTGCGGGAACGCTTTCGTTCAACCTCGTTTCGGCGTTCAAGATAAAGGGCGCAAGCTGCGGATTCGCCTCGGCGTGCGCAAGCAGCTCGCACGCGCTGGGGTTCGCGGTGAACGAAATCAGAAGCGGACGCCAGAAGAGAATGTTTGTTGCGGGCGCGGAAGACGGCGACTACCGAACCCTCCTGCCCTTTGCGGGCATGCGCGCGCTCAGCGTCAACCCCGACCCCGAAACGGCGTCGAGACCCTTCGACAAAAACAGAAACGGATTTGTCGGCTGCGGCGGCGGCGTTGTAATGGTGATTGAAGACGAACAAACCGCCCTCGCGCGCGGCGCAAAAATCTACGCGCGCATTGCGGGCTGGGGACAGGCAAGCGACGGCTACAACGTTGCAATCCCGCACCCCGAAGGCGACGGCGTTGTCCACGCGCTGCAGTTCGCCCTCAAAGACGCAAACCTGCGCCCCGAAGACGTGGAATACATCAACGCCCACGCAACCTCCACGCCAATCGGCGACAAGGCCGAATTGAAGGCAATCAAAAAAGTTTTCGGCGAAAACGCAAAAACGCCAATCAGCAGCACAAAGGCAATCACGGGGCACGGGTTGTCGCTTGCGGGCGTAATGGAGGCGGCTTTCTGCGCAATGGCAATGCACGAGGGCTTCACCCCGGGGTCGGCGCACATTTCGGAACTCGACGAAGAGGCGCAGTCGCTCAACGTGATAACCAAAACGCTCGACCGCGCGCCGAAAGTAGCGTTGTCGCTCAGCAGCGGGTTCGGCGGGGCGAACACCGCCATTTTCTTCGAAAAATGATTTGGCTTTACAGACTCCTTTTTCTGCCCGCGTTTTTGGCGATGTTCCCGTATTACGCCCTGCGAATGATTCGCCGCGGCGGCTACGCCAAAGACTTCTCGCAAAGGCTCGGCTTCACGCCCAAGCTTCCCCCGAAGACGGCGGGCAAAAAGCGCATCTGGCTGCAGGCGGTGAGTGTCGGCGAGGTTGAGGCGGTTATGCCGCTTGTAAAAAAGCTCAACGCAACCGACCGCTACGAAGTGGCTATCACGACCACCACAAGCACCGCCTACGCGCTGCTAAACGGCAAATACGCCGCCGACTGCTTTTGGAAGTCGGTTTTCCCGATTGATTTCTGGCCGTTCAGCGCGGCGACTTGGCGCGCAATAAACCCCGACCTGATTGTCCTAATGGAGGGCGAAGTCTGGCCCGAGCACCTGCATCAGGCGGCGGCGCGGGGAGTGCCCGCAATACTCGTGAACGCGCGCCTTTCCGACAGAAGTTTCGGCAGATACTCCAAAGTTGCGGCGGTAGCAAAAAGAATGTTCGCGCCGTTCGCCGAAATTTGCGTCTCAAACGAAGCCGATATGGAGCGTTTTGCAAAGTTGGGCGTTCCCGCACAAAAAATGACGCTCACAGGCAACATAAAGTTCGACACTCCGTCGGTGGGAGTCTCCGCCGAAGAAAAGCTGTCGCTGAAGCGGGAGCTTGGCTTCGCGCCCGACTCTTTCGTGCTGCTCGGCTCTTCCACTTGGAGCGGCGAGGAAAAAATGCTTGTTAGCGCACTCGAGAAAATCCGCGCCGCGGGAATCGACTGCCGCCTGCTGCTTGTTCCGCGCCACGCCGAACGCCGCGCCGAAGTAAAGCGCGATATTTCCGCGCTCCCGCATTGCGTGCGCACCGAGCAAAAAACGGCGTCCGAGGGCAACCTAATCTACCTTGCCGACACTACGGGCGAACTCAGAATGTGGACGGCAATTTCCGACTTGGCGTTCGTGGGCAAAAGCCTGTTCGGGCACAACGGCGGGCAGTCGCCCATTGACGCGGCGGCGGCGGGCGTGCCCATTGTCTACGGCGACAACATGACGAATTTCAAGCTGGTGTGCAAAAAGCTTGAAGCCGCGGGCGCGGCGCGCAAGGTATTTTCGCCCGAAGAGGCAATAGACGCGCTTGCGGAGCTTGCGATGTCGCCCGAAAAGCGCGCAAAGATGTCGGAAAGCGGCAAACGCTGGCACGCCGAAAACGAGGGCGCAACCCGCAAAACGCTCGAGATAATCGGGAAATTTTAGCTTCCGCAAATTGGTTAAATTGGGCGTGGCGCGCAGGCGGGGAAATCCGTCCGCGCCTAAAATTTGAAGCAAATGCGGCGGTCGCCCACTATCAGATAGAGATTGCGCCCGTCAAGCTCGAGCATTGCCTCGCTCCCCACGGGGACGGAATCGGCGGCCACAACGCGCACGTCGCCGCGCAAAACAAGCGTGTTAAGCGGCGTTAAAACGGCGCGCTCGCTCCTGAACGAAATTGCGCTTTTGCGCCCTCTGATTGTCAATTCGAACGGCGACGCCGAAAGCGAAAACGGAATTTTAGTCTGCGCATAGCCAAGCTCGCGCTCGGTCAAATTGGCGGCAAAAACGGTAATTTTGAGGTTCTCGAATTCGAGCGATTTCGGCACTGCAACTTTGAAGACCTTTGCGTATTCGCGGACACTCCACGCCGAATAGGCAATGCGGAACGCCGCCCCGCGTTCGGAAAGGAACGTTTTGTCCATTCGGTCGTCGAACATTGAAATGTCGAACGCCGCGCACGCGCGCGCCGCCGACAACGCAAACAACAAAACTGCCGCAAGTATTTTCATAAAAAAACGCGCGCAAACGCCCGTCTGCGCGCGAAGGCTGATTTTAGAAATCTCCGATTTCCGCAAGCGACTTTACCGCGAGGGACTTGTCGATACGCTTGCACATGCCCGCCAAAACGCCACCGGGGCCGCATTCGTAGAACTGCTCCGCGCCCAACGCCGCTGCCGCGCGCACGCAGTCTTCCCAACGGACTGTGCTTGCAACCTGACGGACAAGCATCTTTTTGATTTCGTCGGGGTCGGAAACCTCCGCGCCCGTAACGTTCGTGAAAATTTTCACCGACGGTTTTTTGAATTCAATACCCGCAAGGAATTTTTCAAACTCGACCTGCGCGGGCTTCATCAGGCGGCTGTGATACGCGCCCGCAACCTTAAGCGGAACTACAAGCTTGAATTCTCCCCTATCTTTTGCGGCGGCAACGGCGGCGGCAACTTTGTCGCTTTCGCCCGAAACAACAACCTGACCGGGGCAGTTGAGGTTTGACATATCAATGTCGAATTCCTTGCAGTATTCTGCCACTTTGTCTACGCTGCCGCCGATGAAACTCGCCATTGCTCCGCTTGAGGCGTCGCAGGCAAGCTGCATTAGGCGTCCGCGCTCTTCGACAATCTTCAAGCCCTGCTCGAACGTGAAAGTTCCCGCGAACGCGTTGGCGGTGAGTTCGCCCAGCGAAAGCCCGATTGCCGAAACAACGTCGCCGAGCATTCCCTTTTCGCGCAGCACCTCGATGACGGCAAAGCCGTGCAGGTAAAGCGCGGGCTGGCAGATGTTCGTTTTTGTAAGCTCCGAAGACGGCCCTTCGAAACAGATTTTGGAGAGCTTAAAGCCCAGCGTTTCGTCGGCTCTGTCGAAAAGATTTTTAACGGAGTCGAAGTTTTCGTATAACGTTTTGGCCATTCCGACGCTCTGCGCGCCCTGCCCCGAGAACATTACTACTGTTTTCATTTTGCTTCTTTTATTTTATTGATTTTGAAATTTCGGCCGAAAGCTCCGCCAGGCATTCCGACACCGCCGCCGCGTAGCCCGCGTAGCCTTTCCCAGCCTGTTTGCTTGTTGCGAAAGAGTGCATTTGCGGTTCTGCGCCCGAAACTGCGGTTATCCAGCGCGCGGAAAAGTCGAGCTTGCCGTTGAGCGCGCCGATGCAGTCGCCCACAAAAACGCGAACGTCGCAGAATTTGCGCCCCTTCTGGCGCATAACAACGGGATACAAATACACGGTAGCTTTCGGCATATTTTTTACCATACACTTTTCGAGCGTGCGCGCGAACATTCCCTCGGGGGCTTCCACCCACCTGTTGAATTCTGAAATGTCAACCGATCCGTCCGAAGACAGCGTTGCTATTTGCGTGCGCGCCAGATACCCCGGAAGCGGCGCAAGCAGAACGGAGACTTCGCCGTCGAAGTCCGACACCGCCGCCGCCGACTTTTCCGCGCTTGTGATGTAGAAGCGCGAGGGGTCTTCGCGCGGAGCGAGAATGTCGCCCATGCAGCCGCCAAGCAGCGCACAGCAAACCGACAATAAACAAATCGTTTTTTTCATAACAATATTCCTTTTTTAAATCAACGTTCCTGTTGGCGCGCCTTTTTGCCCGTAAGCAGCGAGTTGGGGTTGCGCTGAATGTAGTCGGCCAAGTTGGAGAAAGAATTCGCCGAATTATTGAGCGAGCGTATGAGCGTTGCAAGCTCGAAGCGCAGTTTGGAATTCGGCTCTACAAGCGCGTTTACGTTTGCGGCAAGCTTGTCCACGTTCGCGAGCGTTTTGCGCAGGTCGGCGGAAAGGTCGGCGAGGTTTTTGTCAGAATTTTTCACGAACTCTCCCGCCCCGCCCACGAGTGTATTGGCGTTGAGCATAAGCGCGTCGGCGTCGGCAATCATTTTAAGTGTGGCGTCGTTGAGTTTTGCGGCGTCTATTGCCTCCACTTTCGAATTGAGGTTCACAAGCAGCGTGTTGGCGTTCGTAAAAAACTCCTTAAAGTCTATGCTCGCGATTGACGCGATTGAATCCTGCACCGACTTCACAAGCTCAGACAGCCCCGACGACACGCTCGGAATGCCTATAAAACGCTGGTTTTCGTAGATGATGATGTCTTTGTCGGGCTTGTCGAGATAGTCAAGCTCAATGTAGAGCATGCCCGTAACGATGCTTTGATACATCAGCTTTGCACGCAAGCCGCCGCGGATTTGCTCCTTCACCCAGTCCACGCCCGACTCCCCTTTTGCGTCGCGCATGCGGCGTTTGAGGAGGTTTAAGTCTATGGAATAAATTACCGAAACCAAGTCTTCGCCCGCGTTCTCGTCGCTTTCGGAATTCTTGCCCGAAGAAATTGCAATGCGCTCGACCTTTCCGATTTTCACGCCCTTGAATTTTACGGGCGCGCCCACGTCAAGCCCGTTTACCGTTTCGGCGAAGCGCGACGCAAATATTTGGTCGTCCTCGAAAAATTTCGACGCGCCGAAGACAACCACGGTTATCACCGAAATTAACGCCGCCCCGAGAACGAACATTCCAATCGCCAAAGAATTAACGTTGTTTTTCATAAAAATTTTTCCGATTTTCCTACAAATTCCCTATTTTTCAACTCCCCTGTTCAGAAAAAACCGCACGTCGGCATCGCCCGACTCCAGCAATTCGCGCGGGTTGCCAACCGCCGTCTGGCGTTTCGTTTTGGCGTCGAGAAAAAGCGCGCGGTCGGCGATGTCGAAAATGCTCGCCAACTCGTGCGAGACAACCACCACGGTAGCCCCCAGACAGTCGCGCATCTGGACGATAAGCTCGTCGAGCCTGTGCGAAGAAATGGGATCAAGCCCCGCGCTCGGTTCGTCGAAGAACAGCACCTGCGGGTCGAGGGCAATGGCGCGCGCAAGTCCGGCGCGCTTCGCCATTCCGCCGCTTATTTCCGACGGATAGAACCCGCCGAAACCGCGCAGCCCCACAAGCGACAATTTCAGGTCTACAACGTCGCGCGCCTCGGCGTCGGAGATGTTCGAAAACTCGCGCAGGGGCAGCATAATGTTTTCGGAAAGGCTCATAGAGCTCCACAGCGCGCCGCTTTGATACAACACACCGAACTGCCTGAGCATATCCTGTTTTTCGCGCGCGGAGGCGTCGGAAAAGTTTGCGCCGTTGTAGTAGATTGTGCCTTTTGCGGGCTGGATAAGCCCAATCATATGGCGCAGAAGCGTGCTTTTGCCGCAACCGCTTCCGCCCATAATGAAAAAGATTTCGCCTTTTTTGACGGAGAAATTGATGTCGCGCATGACAACGTAGTCGCCGTATGCCATTGTGAGGTTTTCGACTTTAAAAACGTCTTGCGAGTCTGTTTGCGTTTGTGTTTTCATATGTCGAAAATCGTGAAAATTACCGCGAAAACCGCGTCGGCTACTATAATCCAAGTTATGCTTTGGACAACGCTCGAGGTCGTGGCTCTGCCGACGCCGCTCGAGGAGTTTTCGCACGCCATGCCCATTCGGCAGCCAACGCACGCAACTATTATTCCGTAGATTACGCTTTTGCCCACGCCCGTGCAGAACTGGACAATGTTCAACGCCAACGCCGTTCTGTTCATATACTGCTCGTAGCTGATGTCGAACATTCCCACGCCTATGACAAGCCCGCCGAACATTCCGATAACGTCGGCGAACACCGTAAGCAGCGGGAACATGCACACCAACGCCACAATGCGCGGAAGCACCAGAAATTCTATCGGCGAAATTCCGAACGTGCGGAACGCCGAAATTTCCTCGTTTACTTTCATTGAGCCTAACTCCGCCGCGAATGCCGCGCCCGTGCGGCCGCTCATTACAATGCCCACCATCATCGCGCCCATTTCGCGAACCATTGCAATGCCCACCAAATCCGCCACGAAAATTTCCGAACCGTATTTTGCAAGCTGTATTGCGCCCACAAACGCCAGAATAAGCCCCACCAAAAAGCTGATTAGCGCGACAATCGGCAACGCCTCCGGCCCCGCCTTCTGGACTATCGAAAGCAAATCTATGCGCCTGAAGCGCGCGCGGCCTGCAAGCATTTTGCAGAAGGCTATGGTTATGTCGCCCGTGAAGGAAACGGTATCCAAAACATATTCCACGGCGTTGATTGTTCCGTGGCCTACCCTGTTGATGAAGTTGGAGCTTTGGGGCGTTTTTTGCGTGTTTGCCGAAGGCACTGCCGTTGCAAGTTCGAGCATTGCGCGCATGCCGTCGGGAAGCGTTCCGAAATCGACTTTCGCGCCGATTGCCCGCGCGGCGGCGGAAAGCTTCAAAACCAGACTGATGAGGGAGGAATCGTATTGCCCGAGCGCGGAGTGTTCAAACGACATTTTCGCGAACGTTTCGGGCAGCGATTTTTCGATATCGCCGAAAAGCGTGTGCGAGCCGCCTATGTGCCAGTCGCCCGAAAGCGAGACTTCCACCGCGCCCGCCGCCGCGTTTATTTCGGCGCGTCCCGCAATTCCGTCCGATTTTGTTTTACCGAAAGCCATAAAAATATCGTGCAATCAAATACCAATATGCGTGCCGACGCAACAAAAAAAAGCCGCCGCCCGAACTGACGCTTTTCAGAAGCATCGACAAAAACGCGCAAAAAAAAGCGCGCCGTTTCCGACGCGCCGAAGATGTAAACGCTTTGCAATTAGCCGAAGAGACGTTCGAAGAAGGACTTTTTCTTGTCCCACGGGCGGCTGCTTTCCCAGCCCTCGCGTTCGGGCTCGCGCAGGAATGCGTCGAGTTCGGGGCGGTTCGGGGAACGCATTTTTTCGTGGTCCCACTCTATCACGCCGCCGAAACGCTGCGCCAAAACGCCCAGCAACGCGACTTCCGTAAGCTGCGATGCGTAGTCGAAACTGCCCAAGCATTCGGGGCCGTTGCCCTTGATTGCGTCAATCCATTCGCAGAAGATGCTGTTTTCGCGGACAAGCGGGACTGTCTTGGCGGCAATCTCGTCTTTCTTCTGGCGGCGGAACGACTGGAAGAATTCCTTGTTGCAAATGCGCGGCTCGAAGTTCGGACGCACACCCGTAACGATTGAGTGGTCTTTTCCGAACATAACCATACCCCTTGTAAGAGGCTTGGGCTGATCCCAGTCGGCGGGTTTGTTGGTCATGGGCAAACCGCCGTCGTTCCAATACATCACAACTTCGCCGCGCTTATCGGTAGCGGGGAACGTCCACTTGACGACAGACGAATCGGGAATGAACACAGTCGGGTCGAAATCGCCCTTGCGCGTGATAAGCTCCACTTTGCTGGGGGCTTTGAGGTCGAGAATCCATACGGGAGCGTCGCCCGTGTGGCAGAACCAGTCGCCCAACATACCCGTGCCGAACTGCCAGAAGCCGCGCCACGCGAGGGGGTGGTAGGTTTTGTTGAAGGGAACTTTGGCGGCTTGGTTAAGCCACAAGTCGTAGTCGAAGCCCTCGGGAATGGGGTCGTTAGTAAGCGGCCACACCTTGGGTTTTACGAAATAGGGAGTGCCCTTGCCCGCATACCAGTTCGGCCCGCCGCAGAGAACGTGGACTTCGTCTACGCCGCCCGTGACGCCCGTATCATACCACGCTTTCAGCATTCTGATTTGCGCGGTTGCGTGCCCCTGATTCATCATCTGGGTTTTGAGCTTGGGATAATACGCCTTGGCCTTCTGAAGTTCGCGGCACTGCCAAACGTTGTGGACAAGCGGCTTTTGAACGGCGACGTGTTTGCCCGCCTCCATGCAGTCCAATGTGATTTTGAAGTGCGAGTGGTCGGGAGTTGAAATACACACGGCGTCGATGTCTTTGCCCATTTTGTCGAGCATTTCGCGGTAGTCGGTGAACTTCGGCGTTTTGTCGAGGTTGAGATCCTTGAAACGCTTGAAGCTGCCGCAGCGCGCCACATAGTTCCAATCGACGTCGCATATTGCGGCAATGTTTTCGGACTTCATGCCCGAAATAGCCATTCCGCCGATTCCGCCGACGCCCACGAAAGCCACGTTGAGCTTTTCATTGGGAGATTTCGTTTTTGCTATCGAAAAGCGCGGAAGCACGAAACTTGCCGCGGCAGCCGTAGCCGTTGTTTTTATAAACTTTCTTCTATCCATTTGTTTTCTGTTTAAGTTAGATAGAGATAATTTAACGACCGAAGAACAATGCTGTCAAACCTTTTTTGGCGCAAAACGGGCGAAAAACACCCGCAACGCGAATGATGACAAAGCCCCGCCGCGCACGCCCCGCAAAGGCTATTTCAGCCACTTGCGCCAGTCGTCGGCAAACGCGCGCGGGTTTTCTTTCGAAACCTTAATCGGGGCGACTTCCTTGCGCTTTTGCGGCGCGTAGTTTTCGAAACGCTTTTCGGCGAGCGCGCGCATTGCAAAGACGCCCCACCCGAAGTAGTCGTCGTATACAATGTCGGAAATCTGCCCCGAAGACAGGTAGAATTCGAGCATTTCGAGCGCGCCGACAACCACCGCGAATTTCCTGTCGGGGTCGCGCTTTATCGGCGACATATCCGCGAGGAGTTCTGGCGAAAAAAACACCTCGCCGAAACTGTCGCGGCGCATTATTTCGACCCTGTTTTCAAGCGCGTATTGACTGTAGAAGTGGAACGAATCGGCGCACAAAAGCCGCCCGCCGAACACCTCGGCAAAACCCTCCGCCGAAAGCACGCCGCCCGTCAGCCGCAGCATTTCGCGCGAATCCGACACGTTTGCGGGCGCGCCGCCGCCCCTGAAGTAGCAGGCTATTTTTGTGTCCGCGCCGCCGCGTTTTGCGATTATTTCCGCAAGCATTTTTCGGAGCGTTTTTTCGCTGCCCGATACGCGGCACAACGCGCCGCCGTCGGTGTCGTCGGCGTTGTCGGCTGTCGCGCAGTTTGCGCCAACTAAAACAACGTTCACGCCCTTGCGCGAAAGCCTGCGTATTTCGTCGGAAACGTCTCCCGCGGGGATTAAAATCACGTTCTCCACCCCCTGCAAATAGAGGTCGGAGAGAATGCGTTTTTGCCCGTCGGCAGTAGGCGACGCCCTGCCGAGAATCTCGATTTGCCTGCCGCGTGCCGAATACAGCCGCGCCACCGATTCCGCCCCGCACAAAACCGCCGCATTCGGCTGGAACGCGGAATTGTCCGACACAAACCCGACGCGCATTTTTTGGCAAAAGCCCGAAACCGCCGCGGCGAAAAACGCGCAAACGCAAAACAACTTCAACTTCATTTTATTTTTTCCTTCAACATTTCGGCGATTGAATTTTCGGTGCGCCCGAACAGTTTTTTTGCCGTTTCTACGGAATCGACGCCCGCGAACATTGCCACCGCAAAAGAGCCGCCGCCCGATTCGAAAACGAGAATTTTACACGCAATTTTTCCCGCGCCGCCCGAGCACTCAAACGCGCCGTCCGCACCCGCAAAACGCCGCCAACCGCCCGCGGATTCTCCGCACTGCGCCCTTCGGAGGCGTCGGCTTGAAACGGTTTCGGAATCGAGTATCGGAGGAGTTTTGGAGGTTTCGCATTCAAGCCATCTCACAACGCCGTCGGGCGAGAGCGCAAACCCGATTGACGGGAAAACCGACTTTTCGAAATTTATATACTTGGGGTTTTTTATTCCGAGCGGCTCGAAAAAATACTTTCCGCAACAGCGCACGAACGATTTTTTCAGGTTTTTGGAAGTCGGCTCAAACGCGTATGCCAAGGCGTATCCCGCAGCGGCTACCGACGCGCGCGACCTGTAAAATACGGTGTCGGGCGCGGAAAATCCCGTCTGGGAGAGCATCGAAAAAAATTCGTCGGGCGCGGCGTCGGCGGGGATTTTTTCCGCCAAATAGCCTATTCCCGCAGTCTGGTTAAGTAGGTTCGTTATGTTAGCCCCCGCAACTTTTCCGCCCGACGCGGAGAACGCCGAAAAGAAGCCCGAAACGTCGGCGGAAAGCGATACCGCACCCGAGCTTTGCATGTTCTCGGCAACGAGCGAAAGCACCGCCGCAGAAGCGTCGCCGAGCGGAAGCGACTTTTTCGCGAAAGAATCAGACACTCTCCCCGCCAGACATTCGCCGTCCAAAACGGCAAAGAACGCAGCCCCGCGCGCCCCCGCCCTGTTCGCGTCGGAAAAGAACGCGCTTTCAAGCGTCTTTGCGCGGGCGGAATTTACATAGTCTCCAATGCCGTCGCAAAAGGCGGTGGAAAACGGAAACGCGCCCGAAAGCGCGACCGCCGCCGCCAGCCGCAAAAATTTGCCGAAAGCCGCGCGCATTAGAGCTTGAACCTCCGAACGGGCAGGCGTCCCGATTTTTCCTTCAGCCAGCCGCGCAGGTCTTCGGGCACTTGCATTTCCTCCAAAAGCTCGTTGTAGGTGGGCGCGCGGGTTTTTACGCGGGATATGAGCGCATGGGTGTCGAGCGTCAAATCGACATCGCTTTCGCGCGAAAACGGCTCCACAAATTCGTCGGGATTCAGCCCGAAATGTTCGGCAATGCGCCGCGCCATCTCGTAGCGGCTGATGGCGTCCGCGCCCGCGTAGTGGTAGATTCCGCTGAGCTTGGGGCGCTGCAAAATCTCCAAAATCAAATCAGCCAAAACCGACGCCGAAAGCGGGCATTTTATTTCGTTTACGGCGCATTTTGTTTTTTCGCCCGCAGCCCATGCGCGCAAGAGCTTTTCGTGGAGGGAACGGCGCGTTGTAAGGCTGTTGCCGCTTACGTGGCTCAGACGCAAAACGACTGTCGTGTGCGGCGAAATTTTGAGGACTTTCTTCTCCGCCAAAAGCTTTGTAGTTCCGTAGAGCGTGGAGGGCATGGGAACGTCGGTATTGACATACGGGGCGGCAGATCCGTCGAAAACCATATCGGTTGAAAGGTGCACGAACCGCGCGCCTACATGGTGCGCCAAAACCGCCAGCTGTTCGGGCAATTCGGCGTTCATTTTGTTGGCGAGCTCGGGATTTTTATCGACATCTGCGGGGCTTGAAATTGCCGCGCAGTTGACGATTGCGTCGGGAAAAACGTCGAGGACAAGCCGCTGCAAAGCCGCGTTGTCGGTTAAATCGAGCGAAACGGCCTCGGTGTTTTCAAGGGGCGGAAGCGTTTTGCTACCGCACACTGCCACAACCTTGCAGCCAGCCGCAGAAGCCGCCTTTACAAAGTTGTAGCCCACAAGACCCGTTGCGCCCGTGCAAAGAATTGTCATATTAGTATTTCGGTTTTGTTATTGTTATTTGATATTCGCCGCAGCCGAGTTTTTCGAGCCTGAGCGATTCGGGTTTTTCGCCGTTTATGCGGACTGAATCCGCGTTTTCGGCGGGAAATTCGACAGTCGCAGTGGCGTTCGGCGGAACGGTTATGTTCCACGACATTTCCCCGCGGGCAATCTTCCAAGACGATTCCGCGCGCCCGTAGGGCGTTTCGTAGAAGACGTGCGCCGAGTTTATTTTTTGCGAAAGCTTGGGAGCGAAAATTATGTTTTTGTAGCCCGCGTTTTCGGGGTCGGGAGCGATTCCGCCGATGCTTCTATACATCCACTCGCCGACTGCGCCGTATGAATAGTGGTTGAACGAATTCATTGCCGCCGAGCCGAAACCGTCCTTGTGCGAATAGCTGTTCCAACGCTCCCACATTGTGGTTGCGCCCTGTTTTATGGAATACAGCCAAGACGGATATTCCTCGTTCAGCAGCAGGCGCACGGCTATGTCGTGGCGTCCGAAGCGGCTTAGGACGCGGTTTAGAAGCGGGGTTCCCACGAAGCCCGTGTCCAGATACCAGTTGTCGGACTCCAGTTTTTCGACGAGTTTTTCGAACGATTTCCGCCGCAGGTTTTCGGGCAGAATGTCGAAGTCGAGCGCAAGCAGATAGCCCGTTTGCGTGTTTGTTGCAACCGTTCCGTCGGGCTTGACGAATTCCCGAACAAAGGCTCGGGAAATGTGCCCCGCAATTTCCGCGTATTCCGCGGCGTCGTCTTCCAAGCCCAAAATGCGCGATGTTTTTTCCATAATCTTGGCGCACTTGTAAAAATACGCCGTGCCGATTAGCGAATACGGCGTGTTGCCGCGCCAAAGGGAGGAATCGGAGCCGCGCGTGGTGGAGGGTTGCAGCCAGTCGCCGAATGCGTGCCGAACAACGCGGACAAAGTTCTCAGAATTTTTCAACACATACCTGACCCATGAAGTCATATGGAAGTGGTGCTGTTCGAGAATTTTTTTGTCGCCGTAGGCAAGATACATTTCCCACGGGCAGATTACCCCCGCGTCAGACCAAGCGGGCGAACCCGAGCCCCAGCCGCCGGGGGCTACGTGCGAAAAGCGGCTGTCGCGCTGGGCGTCGTCTACGTCGAACATCCATTTTTGGAAGAACGCGTCTACATTCATATTGAACGCGGCGGTCGGGGCGAAAACTTGGGCGTCGCCGAGCCAGCCCATTCGCTCGTCGCGCTGCGGGCAGTCGGTCGGGACGGAGAAATAGTTGGAACGCTGCCCCCAGACAATGTTGCTTTGCAGGCGGTTTACAATGGGAATGCTGCAAACAAAGCCGCCCGAAATGGGCATATCGTTATACATAACCAGTGCCTGCGCCGAAACGTCGGCGGGCTTGGTGTCGGCGGGAAGCCCCGAAATTTCCAGATACCTGTAGCCGTGGTAGGTGAAGACGGGCACGAACGTTTCGGGCTTGTCGGAGGCGAACGTGTAGCGGTCGGTGCTCTCGGCGGTGCGGTAGTTTGCGGTGTAAAGTTCCCCGTTTTTCTGGAGCATTTCAGCGTAGCGGATAGTTGCCGTTGCGCCTTTTTTGCCCTTGAAGACTATTTTGGGCACACCCACCAAATTCTGCTCGAAGTCAAAGCGGAAAACGCCGTCGGAAATTTTCTGCGGCGCGGCGGAAACAATCTGTTTTACTACAATCGGCTGATTGCGGCGCGGCTGCAAATACGGCTCGCGAATATCGACGTCGCCCGCGGCGGCGGGCTTCCAAGAGGAGTCGTCGAAGTCGGCAAGCTGCCAGCCCGTCGGCTCGAGATTGGCGTCGAACGATTCACCGTCGTAGATGTCGGCGTAGAGGATTCCGCCGAAAGCAGCCTTCCAAGAGGAGTCGGTTGCGATCGTCCGCGAAGAGCCGTCTTCGAAAACAATCTCAAGCTGCGCCAAAAATTCCGGCTTCTGCGAGTAGAATGAGTTCCTGTCGCGATACTGTATTCTGCCCGAATACCAGCCGTCGGCGATTATCGCGCAAACGGCGTTGTTGCCCGATTTAAGCATTTTCGAGACATCGTATGTGTTGGTTTGAATGCGTTTTTTGTAGTCTGTCCAGCCCGTTCCCCAGAAGTCGTTGCCGACTTTTTTGCCGTTTATCGACGCCTGAAAAATGCCCTTTGAGGCGACATACAGGCGCGCCGACTTCACGCTTTTGCCCGCGGGAATCTCGAACGTTTTGCGCAGGTAGGTGGGCGGAACGCCCCTGCGGATTCCGTCGATGAATTTCAGCACTTTCGCCCAGCGGTGCTTGTAAAGCTCGCGGCGCGGCTCGGGCGAGAAAATCCACTTGCCCTTCCAGTCGGAGTTTTTCAGAAGCCCCGCCTCGTAGGTTGCGTATTCCGACCAGTCGCTTTCCGCGCCGTTTTCGTCCCAAAACTTCACGCGCCACGAAACCTTTTGGCGCGAAGCCGTTTCCTTGAGCGGGTTTTCAACCCTCGCCGACGCGTCGGAGACAACCTTGCCCGTATCGGCAACAATCTTTCCGCCGCTTAGCACTTGGATTCTGTAGGCGGTCTGCGCCGCGCCCTTGCGGAAGGGAATTTTCCACGAAAGCGAATTGTCCTCCAAACTGAACCCCACGGGATTTACAAAATCTGGCCCAATGCGCAGGTCGAACGCGCGCGGCGCGCCGACTTTGTTCCCCCAGCACCCCGCCAAAAACGAGGCGAGAACCGACACCAATATTGCGGATATTTTTTTCATTGAAAATCTTTCTAAACGGGGGCGCGGGGTTGTCAAATATAATAACCCGAACAAAAGAAATATCAGGCTTGCAAAAACGCCCGAAACTGATAGCGTGTTTTCCCGAATAAATAATAAAAATGAAAGACTCGGTAAAAGAACAGATAAAAGGACTCCCCGTATACGAAACGGGCAAGCCCATTGAATACGTTGCGCGCGAATTCGGGCTTGATCCCGACGGCATTCTCAAATTGGCTTCGAACGAAAACCCGCTGGGGGCTTCGCCCAAAGCCGTGGAGGCGGTAAGAAACAGCCTCGGGCACCTCAATCTCTACCCCGACGGCGGCTGCTACGAGCTTCGCCAAAAAGTCGCCAAGTTCAGAAACGTCAACCCCGACCAGCTCGTTTTCGGGAACGGGTCGAACGAGCTTCTCGAGTTTGTGGCGCAGTGCTACGTAGGCGAAGGCGACGAAACCGTTTTCGGCGCGCAGTCTTTCATAGTCTACAAGCTGGCTACGATTTTCGCGGGCGGCAAGTGCGTCAGCGTGCCGATGCCCAATCTGAAATACGACCTCGATATGCTGCGCGACGCCGTTAGCGACAAAACCAAAGTCGTGTTTATGACAAACCCGAACAACCCCACAGGCTGCGTGCTCAAGCAGGACGAAATCGTCAACTTCGTAAAGTCGCTGCCCGAACAGGTGCTCTTCTGCTTCGACGAAGCCTACGCGGAATTCGAAGACAAGGAAGTAGACCTGCGCCCGCTGATAGCCGAGGGCAGAAACGTTATCTGCCTGAGAACGTTCTCGAAAATCTACGGATTGGCGGGGCTGCGCGTGGGCTACTCATACTCAAACTCCACAATAGCGGGCTATCTCAACCGCGCAAGAGAGCCGTTCAACGTCAACTCGCTTGCACAGGTTGCGGCAATGGCCGCGCTCGACGACGTTGAATTTGTGGAAAAGAGCCGCCGCGTCAACAAGGAGGGCAGAAAGCAATACGAAAAGGCGTTCCAAGAAATGGGCTTGGAATACTTCTCCGAAGGCGGAAACTTCATTATGGTGAAGGTGTCCGACGCCCCCGCAAAATTCGTGCAAATGCAAAAGCGCGGCGTGATTGTGCGCCCGAACGTCGGCTACGGACTGCCCGACTGGCTCAGAATAACAATCGGCACGCCCGAGCAGAACGCAAGGTGCATTGAGGAACTCGGCAGGACGCTGAAATAGAATGGGAAACTCGGTCTATGTGAATGTCGCGTTGGCGACGGCGGGCATTGTTGCCGCCGCCGCGGCAAGCGGCTTTCTGACTATGTTTTCGTTCGCGGTGGCGTCGTATAAATACGCGTGGGCAACGAAGTCGCCGAAAAATTCGGGCATTGACGCCACGGCAAAACGCCTGCTGTATTCGTCGGGAAAAATAGCTTCGATAGTGTTCTTGGCGAAACGCTTTGCGCTGCTGGTGTCGCTGGCGTGCTTGTTCTGCATATTTTCGGCGTGTGCCGACGCGTTCGAAAACGGCGGCGCAAAAGCCGCGGCGCAGGCCGCCGCGTTCGTTCCCGTGGGCGCGGTGTTTTTGTGGCTTCAATACGCAATGCTTGAAATGACCGCCATAAAAGTCGGCAAAAACTGCGCGGAGGCGGTGCTTGGAAAGTATTCGCGCGCGTTCTATTCAATCTATATTCTGATGCTGCCGCTTTACTACCTTTCGAAGTGGGTAAACGGAAAAATATCGAAGCGGTTGAAGTTCAAAAAACAGGTGGAATTCGAAAGCATAGACATTGAGCTTATGCTCTCGGCCAAAGACAACGAAGGCGGCGCAATTTCGCCCTACGCGGGCAAAATTGTCCGCAACGCAGTCCGCCTGCGCGAGTTCGACGTAAGCGACGTTATGCTTCCCAGAAGCAAGGTTGACTACATCGACTTGGACAGCACCGCCGAAGAGAACCTCGAGCTTGTAAAGCACACGCGCCGCACGCGCTACCCAATCTGCAAAGGCAACCTCGACGACTGTTTCGGCTTCGTGCACATCAAAGACATTTTCGGCGGAAACGTCGCGCCCGAAAACATCGACTTCATGAAAATACGCCGCGATACAATGCGGTTGCGCGAAAGCGAAAACCTTGAATCGGCTCTGGCAAAAATGCTCAAATACCGCCTGCAACTTGCGATTGTTGAGGACGAATTCGGCGGAGTCATAGGCGTGCTCACGCTCGACAACGCCCTTTCGGAGCTTGTCGGGCAAATCAGGGACGAATTTTCCGACGCCTCGCAGGAATCGGTCTGCAGGGTCGGCAAAAACAAATACAGAATAATGGGGTTTGCTAACCTCCGCAAAGTGGAGGATTTCCTCGACGTGGATTTCGACTCCGACGAAGTTTCCACTTTCGGCGGGCTTATAACCTACAAACTCGGACGCTTCCCCGACAAGGGCGAGCGCGTCCATTTTCCCGAACAGCACATGTGCGCCACAATAACGAAAGTCGACGCACGCGCGGTGGTGGAATGCGAAGTTTCAACGGAAGAAAAAGAAGACAACGAATAACCATAACGACAATGAATAAACTGGCTCTTGAAAAATTCACTTCTAAAAACAGCGGCAAAACGGGCTACATCTACAGCCTCAAAGCCCTGAAAAAAATGGGGTTTGACATAGACCGCCTGCCCGTGAGCATAAAAATAGTGCTCGAAAGCGTGTTGCGCAACTGCGACGGCCAAAGGGCTACCGAAGTCGACGTAAAGCGTCTGGCGGCGTGGAGCGCGGAAAAACCCGAAGACTACGAAGTCCCGTTCGTGGTATCGCGCATAGTTTTGCAGGACTTCACGGGAGTTCCGCTTTTGGTCGATTTGGCGGCAATGCGCGACGCCGCCGCAAAACAGGGTAAAGACCCGTCTTCGGTAGAACCGCTCGTTCCCGTCGACTTGGTTGTTGACCACTCCGTCCAGATGGACTACGCGGGCACGCCCGACGCCTACCGCAAAAACCTCGACAAGGAGTTCGACCGCAACAAGGAACGCTACGAATTTTTGAAATGGGGGCAGCAGGCATTTAAAACGTTCTCGGTTGTTCCCCCGTCCACGGGCATAATCCATCAGGTGAATATGGAATACCTCGCGCGCGTGGTCTTTGAAAGCAAGGCGGAAGACGGCTCGGCGTTGTTCTACCCCGACACGCTCGTGGGAACCGACTCCCACACGACAATGATTAACGGGCTCGGCGTTGTGGGCTGGGGCGTCGGCGGAATAGAGGCCGAAGCGGGAATGCTCGGGCAGCCCGTCTACTTCAAAGTGCCCGAAGTTGTGGGCGTGCACGTTTCGGGCAAGGTCGAAGAGGGCGTTACGGCGACCGACATCGCCCTGCACGTTACAAAAATGCTGCGCGAAGAAAAAGTCGTGGGCAAGTTCGTGGAATTTTTCGGCGAAGGTGCGCGCGGGTTGTCGCTTGCCGACAGAACGACAATCGCGAATATGGCTCCCGAATACGGCGCGACAATGGGCTACTTCCCCGTGGACGAAACCACGCTTGAATACCTCCGCCTGACGGGGCGCGACGAAAAGCAGATTGCCCTCGCCAAAGACTACTACACCGAACAGGGCATCTTCGGCATTCCGCTCAAGGGAGAATGCGACTACACCAAAACGCTGGAACTCGACCTCGGCACAGTCAAGCCCTGCATAGCAGGTCCGAAACGCCCGCAGGATAAAATAGAGCTTGCCGACGTAAAAAGCACGTTCGAAAAACTCGCCGCCGAGACCTCCAAAAACGGGGGCGCAACCGCGAAAACGTCGAAAGGCGAACTCCGCGACGGAAGCGTGCTTATTGCCGCAATAACAAGCTGCACAAATACGTCGAACCCCTCCGTTATGGTGGCGGCGGGTCTTGTCGCCAAAAAGGCGGCGGCGTTGGGAATCAAACCGCCCGCGTATGTAAAAACAACAATCGCCCCCGGTTCGCGCGTTGTAAGCGACTATCTCGAAGCGGCGGGGCTGCAAAAATGCCTCGACGAAATCGGCTTCAACCTCGCGGGCTACGGCTGCGCAACCTGCATAGGCAACTCGGGCCCGATTGACGCCGAAATCACCGACGCCGTCAAGAAGAACGACCTGCTCTGCGCAAGCGTTCTTTCGGGCAACAGAAATTTCGAGGCGCGCGTCCACGCGCTGCTTAAAGCAAACTATTTGATGAGCCCGCCGCTCGTGGTGGCGTTCGCCCTCGCGGGAAGAGTCGACATCGACTTCGACAGAGAGCCGCTCGGCAAGACCGCCGACGGCAGGGACGTGTTCCTCGCCGACGTTTGGCCGTCTTCGAAGGAAGTGGCGGAAACTGTCGCGCAGTGCGTCAAAAGCGAAATGTTCAAAAACCGCTACGGCAACATAGAAGGCCCCGAACGCTGGAGGGAGATAAAAAGCTCCACGGGCAGCCTCTATAAGTGGAATCCCGACAGCACATACATTCAGAATCCGCCGTTCTTCGACGACTTCTCCATGTCCGCGCCCGAAACCGCGCCGCTTTCCAACCTGCGCGCGCTCGCAATTTTGGGCGATTCCGTAACGACCGACCACATCTCCCCCGCAGGCTCTATCCTGCCCGATGGCCCGGCGGGCAAATACCTGCGCGAAAAGGGCGTGGAAGTAAAAGACTTCAACTCATACGGCTCGCGCAGAGGCAACGACAAAGTTATGACGCGCGGAACGTTCGCAAACGTCAGAATCAAGAACCTCATGGCAAACGGCGCGGAGGGCGGCTGGACGAAAATCGACGGCAAGGGCGAAAACGTCGCAATCTTCGACGCCAGCCAAGAATACCGCAAGCGCGGCGAAGGCCTGATTGTCTTCGGCGGCAAAGACTACGGTATGGGCTCTTCGCGCGACTGGGCTGCAAAGGGCACTGCCCTGCTGGGCGTGCGCGCGGTCGTGGCGAAATCCTACGAGAGAATCCACAGAAGCAACCTCATCGGAATGGGCGTTCTGCCCTTCGAGTTCACAAACAGCGAAGACGCCCAGACGCTCGGGCTTACGGGAACGGAAACTTTTACGATAGAAGGTTTGGAAAACGGCGTAGCCCCCGCAAAAGAGGCGGTTCTTGCTATAAAGTCCGAAGACGGCTCGGTCAAACGCGCCAAGCTGCTGCTTAGAATAGACACTCCCATAGAGGTGGAATATTACAAGCAGCGCGGAATACTGCCGTTCGTGCTCAAGAAAATCCTCGAAAAATAGAGAATGGGAAACGACATTCAATACCTCGTGCATATTGAAGACGACCGCGCCTTTCTGACGGTAATCGGCAAGGCGGGCTATCTGAACTGTATGCACGCGGGCGAGTTTTTCAAGACTGTCGCCGAAAAGGGCTGCAAACATCTGGTTATCGACCTCAAACAGTGCACCGGCATGGACAGCACGTTTTTGGGGGCGATAACGGGCGTTGCGCTGAAACTCCGCAAAAACGGCGGAGAGGTCTCGCTGCTGAACCTCAACGAACGCAACGCGCAGGTGGTTGAAAACCTCGGCATAGACAGAATCGTCAAAATCGGCACGTCGGAATGCGGACACGGCGAAGACACCGAAATAGCAAACGGCGGCGTTTCGTCGGAGTCGATTCTCGCCGCGCACGAAAACCTCGTCGAAGCCGACTCGGAAAACCTCAAAAAATTCAAGGACGTAATATCGTTTTTGCGAAAGGAAACAGGCAAATAGGCGTATGATTTCCCCGTATGTATTGGCGTTGATACTCTTGGTAATGCTGCTTGCGGCGTTGTTTCTGATTTTCAAAATAAAAATCGGAATGTATGCGCTGCAGGAAGACTACGAGAGGTCGAACGAGGAAAAGCAGATACTCATTGACTTCCTGCATATCATAGCCGAAGACATCGCCAAAGGGGCGAACAAAAACGCCGTCTACAAGCGGCTCGTGCGCGGAACGGCGTTCAGCTGCGGCGCAATGAGCGCATGCGTGTTCGTGAAAACAAAGCGCGCGTTCGTGCCAGAGGCGGTAGAGGGACTGTTTCCGCCGCTCGCCAAAAAGCTCGAAAGGGGCGGTTTCCCGACGCGCAGCGACTTCCTCGAAAAGGCGTTCCAAACGGAATCGCTGCCCCTCGACGAAGGCGTTATTGCCAATGTCTACAATTCGGGAAAGCCCCTCTACATAAGAAACGCCGAAAACGACCCCCGCATTGTCCGCAACAACGACGATTCCATAAAAATCCGCAGCTTCATAGCCGTTCCCATAACGTTCCTGGGCGTAAAATTCGGCGTTATGGCGATAGTAAATTCGATAGCGGAAAAGTCGTTTTCGCCTACAATATTCTCGCTGGCGCGCTCGCTCGGCGAACAGGGGGGGCTTGCCCTCTACAACATAGACGGAATTTCGGCACAGATTGCGAAATCCAAAATGGAATCGGACTTGCGCCTTGCAAGCAGCGTCCAGCACTACCTTCTGCCCGCAAAACTCCCCGAGACCGACAAACTCGCATTCGCCGTGAAATACCTGCCCCACCAGCTCATCGGCGGCGACTTCTACGATACCATACGGCTGCCCGACGGCAAAACGGGCGTTGTAATAGCCGACGTTTCGGGCAAGGGAGTGTCGGCGGCAATTCTGATGGCGGTGGCGCAGTCGAAACTGCACTACATAGCAAAAATGGGAATGTCGCCCTCGCAGACGCTGATTAAGCTGAACGCGGAAATTGTCCATTCAATGCGCACGGATATGTTCATAACAATAGCGTTTGCGGTAATCGACGCCGACGCCTCCAAAGTTGTGCTCGCGCGCGCGGGGCACGAACTGCCCATTCTCTACAAAGCCGCCGAAAACAGGTGCACAGAAATAAAAAGCCGCGGAATGGCAGTGGGTATGGTAGAACCCGAAATCTTCAACGAAGTAATAGAGGACGTGGAGTTCGAAATGCAAAGCGGCGACATTCTCGTGTTCTATACCGACGGCCTTACGGAAGCCGTAAACGCCGACGGCGAGGAATACTCGGCCGCGCGCGTAATGCAGAAAATAACGGAACTCAAGCCCGCCGACGTTGCGCAGCTTAACAACGCCGTTATCGGCGACGTTTCGGGACGCTGGCGCGCGGGCACGCCATACGACGACGACCTCACCCTGCTTTCCGTAAAAAAGCTCTGAAAAAATCGGATAATTTCAATTCACACAATACAATAAACATCAACAAAAGATAATAATATGCCAGGAGTAGGAAAACTTCTCAAACAAGCGCAAAAAATGCAGAAGGCAATGGAGGCAGTCCAAGCCGAACTCGAAACGCTTTCGGTCGAAGGCTCGGCGGCGGGCGGCGCGGTTAAAGCCACAGTCAACGGACAGGGCGCGCTCAAAGCGGTGAAAATCGACCCCGAATTTCTCAAGGAAGACGTCGAAAGCGTAGAGGCGTCGATTGTCGCCGCAGTTGCCGACGCCGTCGAAAAGGCGAAAGCCCAAAGCACGGAACAGATGAGCAAAGTAACGGGCGGATTCAATATCCCCGGCCTGTTCTAAAACGCGCCAAAACAATTTTGCGCGCGGACACGGCGTTCACCGCCCGTCCGCGCACGCAACCAAAGCCTCCCGAGAAAAACGCTCGGGAGGTTTTTTTTGGCGCGCAAAAAACGCCGAAAAGGGTTGCAATCAAAAAACGCTCGGGCAGAATCCGAAACATAATGAGCGAGTGTTTTGAACAGTTGAAAAAGTCGTTGAAAAAACTTCCGGGGTTCGGGCCGAAAAGCGCGGAAAATACCGCGCTGTATCTCGCCCTCGAAAACAAGGAGGCAGCCAAGTCTCTGGCGGCGGCAATAACGGCGGCAATAGAAAAAATCACCCCCTGCCCCGAGTGCGGCGGACTGTCGGAAAACGGCGAAATATGCGCAATCTGCGCCGACGCTTCGCGCAATCCGTCGGCGGTGTGTGTCGTGGAAAAATCGCTCGACATAAACGCCGTTGAAAAGTCGGGAGCGTGGCGCGGACGCTACCACGTTGTGGGCGGCAAACTTTCGCCAATGCACAAAATCACGCCCGACAAACTCAACATAAAAAGCCTTGTGCAAAAGGTCGAAGCGGGGCAGATAACGGAAATAATGCTCGCGCTTTCAAACGACATCGAGGGCGAGGCAACATGCCACTACATTCAGGAAAAACTGCGCGATTTTCCCGAAGTGTCGCTGGCGCGCATCGGGTTCGGGCTGCCAAGCGGAAGCCAACTGTCTTTCGCGGATTCGAACACGATAAAAATAGCGATGAAATCGGGAAAAAGTTTTTGATTTTTAGACATGAACTTAAGAAGCATAAAAAAAACAGCGGCAATAGCCGTTTTTGCGGGGGCGGCGGCGTGTGCAGTCGCGGAAACGCCGAAGACAGATATTTCGTATTCGGACTCGGCTATTCTGGGACTCGTGGAGGGCGTCACCGAATACCTGCCAGTGTCTTCAACGGGGCACTTGATAATTGCAAACGCGTTTTTGGGGCTTGACCGCGAAACGCCGCTTGCCGACAAAAACGGGCTTCCGCTTCTGGACGCCGACAACAAACAATACACAATAAAAACGCTCGCCGACGCGTATTCAATAGTAATCCAGTTCGGGGCGATAGCGGCGGTTGCGCTGCTTTACAGGCGGTATATGCTGATGATGTTGCTCGGGCTGCTCGGCAAAAATCCCGCGGGGCTGAAGCTGTTTGTCAATCTGGTGGCGGCGTTCGTCCCCGCGGCGGCGGTCGGGCTTCTGCTGCACAAGGCAATAGAAGCGCACCTGTTCGGCGTGCTGCCCGTTATCTGCGCGCTGGCGGCGGGCGCAGTCGTGATGTGGTTTGCGCAAAAGAAATACGATTCCGCAAAAAATTCGAAAAAAACGGAGATTGAAAACCTCTCCGTGCGACAGTCGCTCATTGTGGGCGTCTTCCAATGCGCGGCGTTGTTCCCGGGGACAAGCAGGTCAATGATGACGATTCTCGGCGGATACGTCGCGGGGCTTGACGCAAAAAATTCCGCCACGTTCAGTTTTCTTCTGGGGCTTGCAACGCTTACGGCGGCGTCGGCTTTCAAGCTATACAAAGACGGCGAGGCTATGTTCGCCGCACTTTCGGCGGGGTCGCTCCTGCTCGGGCTTGCGGTGGCGTTCGTAAGCGCGGCGGTTGCGGTGAAGTGGCTTGTGGGCTTTATCACGCGCAGGGGGCTTGTTCCGTTCGCCGTCTACAGACTCGTTGTGGCCGCCGTTCTTGCGTATATGCTCTACGCCGATATGCTTTGATTTATGATTGACGCGCACACGCATTTCTTCCCCGAAAACATCGCCCGAAACCCCGCCCGCTGGGCGTCGGAGCGCGGCGAAGAATATTGGGCGAAGCTTGTGGGCGAACGCCCCGACGGCAAACCATCGCTGCAGGGCTTCCCCGACGCGCAAAAGTTCGTCCGCGATATGGACGAAGCGGGCGTTGGGCGCGCCGTAATTCAGGGGTGGTATTGGCAGAACAACCGAACCTGCCGCGAGCTGAACGCGCGAATAGCGGAAGTGGTGCGGGGCAATCAGCAGCGTCTTTCGGCGTTCGCCGCCCTGCAGCCGAACTCAGCCGATGCGCTCGAAATTGCGGAGTCGGCGCGCGCAAACGGATTCTGCGGAATAGGCGAACTTCACGACGGCGTGCAAAACTTTTCGTTCGGCGGGAAAATCTTCGAGAAAATTCTGGAAATAGCCGCGCGCGACAACCTCGCCGTGTGCCTGCACATAACCGAAAAGACCGACCGCCAATACCTCGGCAAGACCCCGACCGACACTTTGGGCGCAATCTCCGTCGCCCGAAACCACCCCGAGGTGAATTTCATTTTCGCCCACTGGTGCGGCAATTCGGCTTTCGAAAACCCCGAACTTTTCGACGGGCTTGAAAACGCGTTTTTCGATTCCGCGGCAACCCAGTTTACCGCCCCGAAAACGGCTTTCGCCGACGCCGAAAAATCGCCCCTGCTCCGCGCCCGCGCCGTCTACGGAACCGACTACCCGCTGCGGCTTTATCCGCGCAAGTGCAGGCTCGAGGAAATGGCGAACGCGGCGGAATTTGCAAGGGGGCAAATCGGCGCGGACTTCGCCAAAAATCTCTTTACAAACAATTTTTTAAAGGCTATAAAAACACTATGAATTTATTGAAAATCCTATCGGTTTTTACGCTGTCTACGTTGTGCCTTTCGGCCGAAGTGCTGAGCATAAACGCAAAGATTGACGACAACGAAACGCTCGAAAGCGGCGACGGCGAAGTGTCGGCCACAGTTCGGCTGCCAAAAGCGCAAAGAATACCGTTTGCCAAGATAACGGTTTTCGGAACTGTCGAAAAAAAGGCCGAGGCAAACGCCTCGCTTACGCTGTCAATCGACGGGCAGGAAGCGGCGGGACGCGCGCTGTATAACAAACAGGGCAAATTCGGCGCGAACTTCGTAGTAACAAGGCAAATCCGCGACGCCGTAAAGGGCGGAAAGGAATCGGCGGAGCTAAAGCTGTTTATGCGCGGCAAAAATCAAAGCCCCGTCAAGATAAACAAAATCCTGCTTGAGGTGCTTGCCGACGAAAAATACTACAGAACGTCGAACTACCTGCGCCCACTGTTCTCGGGCGACGAAATTACGGCGGAATCTGTCTTCCCGCTCGGCAACGAAGACCCGTCTAAGCCCGCCACGGCAAAGCTGCTTTTCGCCCCCTCGCAAGTGCTGGAGGCATACACGCTTTCTTCGGGCAAAAAAGTGGATCTTGTTCAGGATAAAGACTTCAAAATCAACGGCGACACAATCGAGTTCCTTCCGAATTCGAACGTCAAAATAATCCCCTACTCCGACATCTACGCGGAGGGCAAAAACAACAATTTCAAAAAGGGCGAGCACTTCTACTTCGACGTAATCAAGAAATTTGCCTTCTTCAAAGAGGGAATGTGGTTCCACTCAAGAATGGTCTACATTTCATACAAACATACGGCAATCAGCGGCAAGCCGCACAAATCGACCTGCGAAGACCTCCTGCCGAATACGATGAAAATAATAAAGTCGAAAAAGCCGCTCAGAGTGGTGCTTTTCGGCGACAGCATTTCATACGGGGCGAACGCAAGCGGGCTTTCAATGACAGTCCCCTACGCGCCGAGCTGGGGCGACACCGCCACCCACGTTCTTTCGCGCTTCTACAAAACGCCCGTGATTTTCTTCAATCGCGCGCTCGGCGGAGAAACGTCGACATGGGGCGTAAAGCAGGTTGAAAACCTCGTCTGCCCCGACAAGCCCGATCTGGTTATAATCGCCTTCGGAATGAACGACAGAATCGACAAAGACAAGTTTCGCGCCAATCTGGAGACAATCATATCGAAAGTCCGCGATGTCAATCCCGCGGCGGAATTCGTGCTTGTCTCGGCGATGTTCGCAAACCCGAACTGGCACTTCTTCCCCATGCACGACGACTACGCCGAAGTCTGCAAGCAAATGGTCAAACAGGGAATCGCCCTCGCCGACGTGCGTTCAATCCACAAACGCCTCCTCGAAAAAAAGCGTTTCATTGACATGACCGGCAACAACGTAAACCACCCCAACGATTTCCTCATCAGAGTCTACGCGCAATACCTGCTCAAAAACCTAATCTTTACGGTATCCAAGTAAAATGGGCATTTTCATAACGTTCGAGGGCGGCGAAGGCTGCGGCAAAAGCACCCACATAAAAACGCTTTTCGAAAAACTCGAAAGCGCGGGCGTTGAATGCGTGCTCACGCGCGAACCCGGGGGCACGCCGCTCTCGGAAAAAATCAGGGAGCTGCTGCTGTCGGCAAAGGAGGGCTGCGGAATGTGCCCGCGCACGGAGCTTCTGCTTTTCGAGGCCGCAAGAAGCCAGCATGTAGAGCAGACAATAAAGCCCGCCCTCGCCCTCGGCAAAACCGTCGTATGCGACAGGTTTTTCGACTCCACAACGGCGTATCAGGGCGCGGCGCGCAAACTCGAACTTGCGGACGTTGAGTGGCTGAACAAATTCGCCACACAGGGGCTTGCGCCCGACCTCACAATTGTTCTCGACATTCCCGTCGAAGAGGGACTGACGCGGGCGAAGAAGCGCGACGCCGACAAATCCGACAGAATGGGTTCGGAGGAGTGCGCCTTCTACGAAAACGTCCGAAACGCCTTTTTGAAGCTTGCAAAGGCGAATCCCGAAAGGTTTGCCGTGGTGTCGGCGGCGGGTTCGAAAGAGGAGACCTTCGCGAAAATCTGGGAAGCCGTAAAACAAAAGCTTGAAAAAAATGCCAGATAACCGCGCAGTAAAAATTCTCGACAACGCCATCAAAGCGGGGCGGCTGCACCACGCGGTTTTGCTTTACGGAAGCTCGCTGCAGCCGCTTGAAGAGGCGGCGAAAGAGACTGCCACAAAGCTTTTCGGGCGCACTTGGGTGAACCACCCCGACCTGTTCGAGCTTCGCCCCGAAGGCAAAATGCGCCAAATAAAAATCGGCTCGCCCGACGGCGAACCCGAGCCGAATACAATGCGCAGGCTGCTTAAAAGTCTGCGGCAAACGTCGGCATTGGGCGTGCACAAAGTGGCGATTATCTACGAAGCCGACAGAATGAATCAGGTAACGGCCAACGCCTTCCTGAAAACGCTCGAAGAGCCGCCCGCGCAAACAACGCTTTTCATTCTCTCGACGCGCCCCAACGACATCTTGGAGACAATCAGAAGCCGCTGCGTGGCGTTGCGCGTGGACTGCCCCGACGACAAAATCGACAACCCAGACTGGCAGACGTGGCTTGCCGACTACTCCGCGTGGCAGAAGTCGCTTGCGGGGGGAATCGGCAGGGCAATTTCGCTCGGCGATGCAATGATGCAGTGCTACGGACTGCTTGCGCGTTTTGAAACGCTGATTGCGCAAATTCTCGAAGAGGAAACGTCAATCGACAATTCCAAGGAGGAAAACCTCGACGAAGAAATGATTGAGGCCGTGCAGGCGGGCGAGCGGCGCGCCATAAGAAAGCGCATGTTTGCCGACATCGAAAACGCCTGCGTTGCGTGCGCGCTCGGCGGCAACGGCGTGCCCGCCGTGAAGATTTCGCGCGTGGTGGAGGCGTTGGAAAAGGCTTCGGGACTGACCGAATTGAATATGGCAGACACCATCGCGCTTGAATATTTTATGATAACGTCGCTTAGAATATGGACACGTTAAACCCCGTAATTTCGCTTTCAACAAGTTTCCTTCAAAGACGCTTTCCAAAAGACGGCTACGCAATGCTCTGCCGCGCCGCCGAGCTCGGGTTCGAGTATGTCGAGCTTGGGCACTCCGTTCCGATAACGTCGGTTGAGGGCATTCTGCGCGCGCTTAAAGAGGGCGTGGTAAAAGTTTCGTCGCTGCACAATTTCTGCCCCGTGCCGCCGTTCGCCTCGGGCGCGTGCCCCAACCTGTTTTCGCCCTCGACTAAAAGCGATATGGAATCGCAACAGTGGCTCAGGCACACGCGCAATTCGGTGGAATTTGCAAAGCAGACGGGCGCAAGAGCCTTGGTTACGCATTGCGGAAGCCTGTCATACTTCCTCTTCCGCCCCGACGCCGCGCTCGAAAAAATCATAGCCGAAAACAAAACGTCAAAGCTTGCCGAACTGCCCGAATACGACGCCGCAAAAAAGGCGTTCCTCAAAAAAAGTGCGGCGCGCGCCGAAAAGAAAGACTACAAATTTCTGCTTGAAAACCTCGCAAAAATAGAGCCGAACCTCGAAGAAGCGGGGATTGTTCTGGGGCTTGAAAACCGCGAAGGTGCGGCGGAACTGCCGCTTGACTGGACGTTCAAAAGCCTTTTCGAAAAAATCGGAGACCGCCCCCGCATAAAAGTTTGGCACGACATCGGGCACTCCCGAATCAAGCAGCTGCGCGGGCTTTTCAGGCAGCGCGATTTGATAGAGCAAACCTACCCGAACATCGTCGGCTGGCATATCCACGATTGCACCGACGACTGCAGCGACCACATCGCCCTCGGCTTAGGCGGCATAAATTTTGCGGAATTTGCAAAATATTTCGACCCGCAAAAGCACATTTTCACCCTTGAATTGAACTCCAAAGTAAGGAGCGCGGACGCCGCCGATTCCCTCAAACGCTTCCGCGACATACTGGCAAAATGAACAGAAAAACAGACATCAACAATTTTTGCGCGTTCGTTTCGGTCGACAAACCCAAGCTGCGCCGCTTCGTGTCGCTTCTTGACGCCGAGCTCCCGCACGAACTGCGCGCCCCGCAGGGAACGCTTTCTGTGGCGATTTTCAACGACGCCAACCTCGCGAAAATCCATCTCGATTTCATGCAAAACCCCGCCCCCACCGATGTCATAACATTCGAGGGCGACGAATTCGACCCCGACGACGCGGGCGAAATCTGCGCAAGCGCGGAAACAGCGTTCAAAAACGCGCCGCAATTCGGCAACACCGCCTCGCGCGAGCTGTCGCTATACGTGGCGCACGGATACCTGCACCTTGCGGGCGTGGACGACATCGCCGAGGAGGACGCAAAAAAAATGCGCGCCGCAGAGGCTTTGGCGTTGGAAATACTCGACAAACACTTCAAAACTCCGATATTCAAATACGATGCTAAAAAGATTGGGTAATTATTTTCTCACGGGCGTGATAATTACGCTTCCGATAATCGTAACAGTGTTTTTGCTGCTGTTTTTGATTCGGAACATAGGCGCGCCCGTTTCGAAGTTCGCGCTCATTCCCATTTTCGAGCACTTCGGCGTTGCCATGCCCGAGTCGGGCGTGGGCGGCGTTGCGTTCGACTTCCTCTCCACTATCGTCGTGGTTGTTTTCGTCACAATTCTCGGACTTTTTTCGCAGTTTCTTTTCGCAAAATTCCTAATTTCGCTTTCGGAAAGGCTCATCAATAAAATCCCGTTCATCGGAATGGTCTACAGAACGGTAAAGCAGATTGTAGACACGTTCGCAAAGCAGAAAAAAACGGTTTTCCAGAAAGTGGTGCTGATTGAATTTCCGCGCAAGGGAACGTTCTCGGTAGGTTTTGTAACGAGCCAAACCGAGGGCGAAGTTGCAAAGAAAACCGACTCCGACTGCGTGAACGTGTTTGTGCCCACAACCCCCAACCCCACAAGCGGATTCCTGATGGCGGTGGAAAAAGACAGCGTAAAATACTTGGATATGTCGGTGGGCGACGCAATGAAATTCATAATCTCGGGCGGCGCGGTGGCGTCGAACGCGGAGGCGGAAACGCCCCAAAAGAGGTAGCGGCTTGGAGCGGGAACGCATAATAACTGCAGTTGTGCTCGACCGCGAGCGGCGCGCAGAGGCGTCGGTAATGCTCACGGCGTTCTCTCCCGAAGACGGGCTTGTGTTTTTGTTCAAACGCCTGTCGGGCAAAAAAACGTCGCTCGTGCCCGACCTGTTCGACGAAATAGAGTGCTCGGTAAGCACGCCCGACGCCGACGCGCCCGTAAAGTTTCTGGGACAGTTCGAAGTCCTCAAGCGGCGTGCGGGCGTTTCGGCAAGCTACGAGAAGCTTTGCGCGGCGTCGGAAATAGCGTCGGTTGCAAAGTCGAACGGGGCGAACATCGACGAAAAGCGGACGCTCTTCGAACTTATTGCGCGCTCGCTCGACGCCATCGAGGCGCACGACAACCACGCAACGGTAAAAATAAAATTCCTCTACCTGCTTGCGCGCAATCAGGGCTACGCCATAAAGGAGGATTTTTTCCGCTCGCTCTCCGACGCCGACAAATCGGACTTCTCCGAAATCCTCGCGCTTTCCACCGCCGACCAAGCCGCCGAAAAGCCGCGCTCCGAACGCCTCTACGAAATGCTAAAACGCTGGATTCTCTCCGAAACCGACATCGTTTTTTAGCACGCCCTGCCCCGCGCAAATCAGCCGCGGCGGCGGGCGGCTTGGAGAGGCTGCTACACTCCTACGAATTCGCCCGCCTTCATTCCCTCTTTAGCGTAGCATTCCACGCCCTTCGCGCTCATTTCCACAAGCTTTTCGTTCCACTTGACGCCCTTGGGGAAAATCGAAATCACGCACGAGCCGCCGAAATTGAAGTATCCCGCCTCGTCGCCGCGCTCAACACAGTCGCCGACATTGCGCGTGTTGACAATGCTTCCGACGTTTGTAGCTCCTATTTCGAAAAACGCATAAAAGCCGAATTTCGGGTTTTCCACAATGTTCATAACGCGCCTGTTCTCCCACAAAACGCTCAGGCGCGGAACAAGCGCAATGGGGCTTACCGAATACAACGCGCCGTTTATGAGCCTGCGCGCGGCAATGCAGCCCGAAAGCGGAAAATGGAAACGGTGGTAGTCTACGGGCGCAAGGCGCGAAATAAGCATATCGCCGCCCCCGAAATTCCGTGCCAATTCGGCGTCGCCGAAGAAGGCGCGCAAATCGAAACGCTGCCCCTTGGCGTAGAATTTGTCGGCTTCGGAAACGTTGCGCACAAGCAGATGCCTGCCGTCGCTCGGGAACGAAACGGCGTTTTCGTTGTCCGCGTCTTCAATCGGGCGCGCGCCGTCAACAAGCCGCCGCGTAAAAAACGCGTTGAACGTTTCGTATTTTTCGGGAGAAAAAACCATTTCATCGCAATTTATGCCGTTTTTTGCCACGAACGGGGCTACCGCCTTTGCGCTGCGTTTCGACGCCGCCCACATTCCGCATAGGCGCGAAAAAAATCCGCGCTTAAACAACGCCCAAACAGAAAGCGCGCCAATCGGATTCCCGTAGAGGAAGCGCATAAGCGACTCCGCGGGAACGTCCTCGCGCGCGAACGAATTTTTTTGAATGTCGAAAAGTTTTATGCCCATTTGAGTCTCTCCTTTAAAAATGTCCTGCGCTCCGCCGAGCGCGCGTTTTTTACCGCCCCGCTCCACGCGCTTTGATTGCCCACCACGAAAACCTTTTTGCGCCCGCGCGTGATTGCCGTGTAAAGCAGATTGCGCTGCAACATCACGAAATGCTGGCGCAAAAGCGGAATTACCACAATCGGGAATTCGCTGCCCTGCGACTTGTGTATGCTTATTGCGTATGCCTGCTGGAAGTCGATTAAATTGCGCTTTTCAAGACGCACGCGCCTGCCGTCGAAATCGGCTTCAACGGGGTATTCGCCGCCTTTGGAAACGGCGGAGACAATTCCCATATCGCCGTTGAAAATGTCCAAATCGTAGTTGTTGCGCGTCTGCATAATTTTGTCGCCGACGGCAAAATTGACGCCGCCGTATGAAACGGAATCAGCCCCCGAGTTCAGCGCGTGCTTGAGTTCTTCGTTGAGTTTCGCAATTCCGCCGCTGCCCTTGTGCATTGGCGCGAGAACCTGAATGTCGGCCACGGAATCCGCGCCGAACAAGCGCGGAAGCCTGTTCTTTACAAGGTCGACACAGGTTGCAACGCAGTCTTCGGGCGTGTCTGCGGGAATGAAAACGAGGTCGTCGTCGGGGTTTATCGAAGCCGCCGACGCCACGGGCACGCCGCCCATGGAGGTGTCGCCGTTAAGCACCGCGCGCGCAACTTCGACTATTCCGCTGCGTTCGCCCTGACGGAAAATTTTGTCGAGCCGCACGACGGGGAATTTGCCGCTGTCGATTATGTCGCGCAAAACGTTTCCCGCTCCGACGCTCGGGAGCTGGTCGATGTCGCCGACAAGCACGAGGTGCGCGGGGCTTGGAACGGCGGCGAAAACCGCGGCGGCAAGCTTGGTGTCGAGCATTGAGGATTCGTCGATTACCAGAAACTTTGCGTTCATCGGGCGGTATTCGTTGTAGACGAATTTGCCGTCTTCAAACCCGAGCAGGCGGTGGACTGTTTTTGCCTCGCAGCGGGTGCTTTCGCCCATTCGCTGCGCGGCTTTTCCGGTAGGCGCGGCAAGCACGGGCGCGCATTTTTTCGCGCGGAGAATGTCGCAAACCGCCTTTAAAATTGTAGTTTTGCCCGTTCCCGGGCCGCCCGTTATTACGCATATTTTGTTTTCAAGCGCGGCGGCAACCGCCCGAGCCTGTTCGGGGGCGAATTCGAACCCCGCACGCTGCGTTGCCCAACGGACGGCGGCGTCGACTTTTATCGGCGGAAGACAACTCTGCGAGGTTGCTATGCGCCTGAGGTTTGCGGCTATGCGGCGTTCGGCGTAGTCGAGCGTATCGCGCTGGACGATGCCCTCGCCGACGTATTTCACCGCGCCTTCGCGCGTCAAAAGCCCGACGCCCTCGGCACACTTTTGCGCGTCCACTTCCAGCAACGCCGACGCCCGCGAAACAAGTTCCCCCACGGGCATACACGTTCCGCCCTCCTCCTCGCATTCACCAAGAACGTGCAAAAGCCCCGCGCCGATACGCTCGGGGCATTCGTTCGAAAGCCCGCCGTTGAGGGCAATCATATCGGCGGTTTTAAAGCCTATTCCGTCGATTTCGCGCGAAAGTCTGTAGGGCTGCTCGCGCACAATCCGCGCGGCGTCCGCGCCGAAGCGGTTGATTATGCGCACGCACATGGAAACGCCTATGCCGTAGACGCGCAGAGCAATAACGAGGTCGCGCAATCCCTTTTGCTCCTCCCACGACTTGCGTATGCGCGCGAGGCGTTCGCGCCCGATTCCCTTTATTTCCAGAAGCCGCGCGCTTGCGGTGTCGATAATCTCGAGGGTGCGCTCGCCGAAAACGTCGACAATGCGCTTGGCGTAGGTAGGCCCGATTCCGTCAACAAGGCTTCCCAGAAATTTCTCGATTCCGTAGACGCCCGAAGGCAGGCGCGATTCGAACGACGCCACTTTAATCTGGTTGCCGTATGACGAATGCCGCACCCACTGCCCCGTAACGTCGATTGTCTCGCCGCACTGAAGCGACGGCATTGTGCCCGTGATTGTGATGTTTTTTGCCGAACCGTCCTTTGCGCGCACGCGCAGCGTTGCAATGCAGTAGAAGTTTTCCTCGTTGAAGAAAACTATGCGCTCCACAACCCCGCTTACCTTGACGTATTCGGGCGCGTTCATCATTCAAGCGGCGCGCCGAACACGGCGGCGGAAAGCTGTTTTAAATTGTCGAAAACTCCGATTGCGTCGGGACACTTTTGAACGAGAGTTTCGCGCGAATCCCCGCCCGTCGCCACAAGCGCGGAGGCCGCGCCCACGTTGGCGGCGGCGGCGTAGTCGAAGGGGGAATCGCCCACGCAGACCACTTCGGCAGCCGAAAGCCCGAGCGACGCCAACGCGGCGCGCGAAAATTCGGCGTCGGGCTTGCGCGCAGAATGGAGGGTTGTGGCGGTAATGCTGTCGAAATACCCGAACAGTCCGAGTTTCCGCAGCACGGCGTCAGCACCCTCGCGCTGTTTGTTGGTGAAGCAGCCGAGCTTCAGCCCGCGCGCGCGCAACGCTTTCAGAACGTCTTCGGCAAAGGGCATTGCCCGCAGCCCACAAAAAACGTAGTCGGAATATGTGCGCATGTAAAGTTCCGCCGTTTTCTCATACATATCGGCGAACTCCGTGTCGGCCAAGAGGCGTTTCATCGTAATCAGAATAGAGCCGCCGACTGTCTTGACGAGCTTTTCGTAGCTCGGTGCGGGAATGCCGAACGCCTCGAACGCCGCGCTTGTGCAGCGGTGTATGGCGGTGTAGTTGTCGGCAAGCGTTCCGTCCAAATCGAAAAGCGCGCCTTTGAAATTGAAGTTCTCCATGGCTAAAACGAAATCCCCGGCATTGTGATGAATTCTGCCGACGGAAAATGTTTTGACAAATATTTTTTTATGAAATCGGCGGTAGACTTTGTTATGTCGGCGGGCGCGTCGGCAAAGGTGTTGTAGACAACCCCCTTCATGCGCATTCCGCGCGCCCTGCACGCTTCAAGCGAAAGCAGCGCGTGGTTGAGTCCGCCGAGCTTCGACGAAACAACCAAAAACGTCTCGGGCGCAAATTCGGCGGCGTAGTCTATTGTAAGAAGGTCGTCGGTAAGCGGAACCATAAGCCCGCCCGCGCCCTCGAGCAAAACGACGTCGAACAACTCCTCAAGTTTGCGCGTGCGCCGCGTTATTTCGGCGGGGTCGATGCGCACGCCCTCCAGTGCCGCAGCCAAATGCGGAGAGGCGGGATACCCGAAAACGTAGGCGCAGGTGGTGGAGTCCAAGTCTTCGGGAAGCAAATCAATTCCCATTATTTTCCGATGAACAACGATGTCGTCGGATATTTTTTCGCAGCCTGTCTGGACGAGTTTTTGCGTTATAACGCGCAGCCCGCGCTGCGCAAAACGCCGCGCCAAGAAGCCCGTAGCCACTGTTTTACCGACGTCGGTGTCGGTTCCGCTTACAAAATAAACCATACTCAAACTTTTTTGGCAATTACATACATCGGGTTGTAGGTTAGCGGAACGCCGCCGCAGTCGGAAAAACGCCGCTCGTATTCGGCGAGGAATTTTTCCAGCTTTGCGCGCGTCCAGAAAGAGGCGTATTGCCCGTTTACGCCCGTTGTTTTTATGTGGCGCAAAACGTCGAGCGGCGACTTGAAAAGCAGCCGTATGCGCTCCTGCGCGCAGAACAAAATTTCGAAGCCCGCCGTCTCAATTTCCCGACGGAACGCGTCCAAAGAATCGTATTCAAGCGAATTTCCGCAGAGTGCGGCAATTTCCGAAAAATTCTCCGTCCCGAAAGACGAAAGCGCAAGCACGCCGCCCGAGCGCATTGCCTTGTGTAGCTTTGCGTAAACGCCCGCGCGGTTTTCCACCCACTGCAGGCACGACGCCGACACAACCAAATCGGGCGAATTGCGCACGGCTACGTCTTCTATTGCGCCCGCGCAAAACGACGCGCCGAACTTTGCCGCAACGTCAACGCAAAGCCTGCTTGAATCGTTCACGACATAGTTTTTGCAGTGCAGATATTTTTTTATCTGCGAGGTAAGAAAGCCCGTTCCGCAGCCGAATTCGAACACGTTTTCAAACACGCGGTCGGGGAAAAACCCGCACAACTTTTCGCGCAGGTAAAGCGCGGCGTTTTTTTGGACGGTTGCACACTTGTCGTAGCAGTCGGCGTAGCGTTCGAAGGCCGCCTCCTTTTTCGCCGAACGGAACGGAAAATTGAGCGCGTATTCAAGCAGTTTCGGGTTCAGATGCGCGCCAGTCCAGACCGACAAATTCGGCACTGCGCGCGCGACGTTTTCGACGGGGAAAATCCTGTCCGACTCGCACGCGAAAGCGGCGTCCCACTGCGACTGCCGCTCGGGGTTTGCCGCAAAAAATGCGGCGCAGGCGGCAAGTTCGGCTTTCAGCTCGCGAGCGGGTCTGTCGCACAGAAAGCGGCGCAAAGACGCGTCGCCCCCGCAGACGCGGCGGAAGAATTTTTCAGAGACCGACTCGAACGAATCGAGCGTCTTTTCGAAAATTGCACGCGGTATGCCGAGAGTGTCGTCCACGGGGAAAGGCGTGCCGCAAATTGCGGTTCTGGAGGCTACGTTGCGCCAATCGGCCGTTATGAAGTCGGCAACCTTCACGCCGAACGACCACCCGAAAACCGCGACTTTTTCATACGCCGAAAAGTCCTCCATAAGCGCGAAGTCGGAATAGTCGAAAACAACGCACACATCGGCGGGCGGAAGCGCGACGCCCGAAAGAATGCGCGCGTCGGACGCGAACCCCGCAAAAAACACGGCGGCGTTTTTTCCGCCCCGTCTGCTAAGCCACTCGTATTTCATTTTCCGCGCAGATTCTCAAATTCCCGCGCGAAAATTTCAAGTTCAGATTTCGACATTTTGGCGTTTAGCGAAAGCCGCAGCCGCGCCGAATTTTTCGGAACTGTCGGATACCTCACCGCGGGCGTCCAATAGCCGCGCTCAAGCAGGCGTTGCGCCAGACGCTCCGCCGCGGATTCGCCCCCGACAACCACGGGAACAATCTGCGAATCGCCCAATACTTCCGCCCCCGAAAGCGCGCCGCGCAGGAAATCGGCGTTTTGGCGCAATGCGGCGCGGCGGTCGTCCATTTTCAGGATTTTGTCGAAAACAAAACGCGTCCAAAGAGCAGAAAGCGGCGGCATTGCAGTTGTAAAGATGAACGGGCGCGCGCGGTTTACAAGCAGCTCGCGGATTTGGTGCGGCACAACGGCGACAGCCCCCTGAGAGGCAACCGCCTTGCCGAGCGTGCACATTATAATATCGACATCGCCCGCAATTCCAAGCTCCGCGCACAAGCCAAGCCCGCCGCCCCGAACGCCGAAGCTGTGGGCTTCGTCAACATACAAAAACGCGCCGAACTCCCGTTTGAGCGAAACGAGCGCGCGCAGGTCGGCAGTGTCGCCGTCCATGCTGAAAACGCTTTCGGTAATAATGAAGACGTTCTCGAAATTCCCCCTTTCGGATTCCAGAAGCGAACGCAGGTGGTCGAGGTTGTTGTGCGCGAACCTGAAGAACTTGCACGGCGAGAGCTTCAGGGCGTCAATCAGGCTTGCGTGAACGAGTTTGTCGCAGAAAACGGCGTCGTTTTTGTCGGCGAGGGCGGGCAAAATCCCCGTGTTTGCGTGGTATCCGCCGTTGAAAAGCAGGCACTCGCGCGGCGCGCCCGACGCCGAAAACAGGTCGGCAAAATACTTTTCGAGCATCTCGAATGCGGGGCTGTCCCCACCCAAAAGGCGCGACGAAACCGCCGACATCAGAAATTCAGATTTATCCAAATTTGACAGAAATTCACTTTGAATATCAAAATCGGAGGAAATTCCCAAATAGTCGTTCGTTACGAAATTGAAAACTTCGCCGCCGCCAAGTTCTATGCGCGAGCCGCGCGGGCGCGACTGCACAAGCGCGCGGTAGACGACGCCGCCGCGTATTTGCTCGAGTATACGTCCGAATTTGTCCATTTTCAGAGCGATTTTACCGTTTCCACAACCGCGTTGCACAGCGTTTTCAGGTCGGCGTCGGAAATCACGAAAGGCGGCATACAGTAGACGAGCCTTCCGAACGGGCGCAGCCACGCGCCGCGCTCCAGCAGGCGTTTTTGCACGAGCGCAACGTCTACGGATTCGCGCATTTCAACCACGCCGATAGCCCCGAAGCAGCGCACGTCGGCGACTGTTTCAAGCGATTTAAGCGGCGAAAGCGATTCCGCCAAAATCCGCTCTATTTGGGCGACGCGCGCGCAGACATCGAAGCTTTCAAAACAGTCGAGCGCGGCGTTGGCGGCGGCGCACGCAAGGGGATTTGCCATAAAAGTGGGCCCGTGCATAAAAAGCCCCACGCCACCGTCGGAAATGGTGTCGGCAACTTCGGCGGTTGCAAGCGTTGCCGCAAAGCTCATATACCCGCCCGTCAAAGCCTTGCCCACGCACATTATGTCGGCGCAAACGCCCGCGTATTCGGAGGCGAAAACCTTTCCCGTGCGCCCGAAGCCCGTGGCGATTTCGTCCAAGATAAGCAGCACGCCGAACTCGTCGCAGGCGGCGCGCAGACGGCGCAAATACTCGGGGCTGTAGAAGCGCATACCGCCCGCGCCCTGCACTATCGGCTCTACGATAACCGCGGCTATTTCGCGCGAATGTTCGCGCAGGATTTTGCGCATACTTTCGAAATCGGCTTCGTCAAAGGCGTCGCGGACGCCGCATTTCGGGCGGTCGGCAAAGTAGTGCACGGCAAGCGCGCCCGTGAAAACGGTGTGCATTCCATTGACGGGGTCGCAAACCGACATTGCGTTCCAAGTGTCGCCGTGGTATCCGCCCCGTATTGTGGCGAATTTCACTTTTCCCGAAACGCCCTTCGCGCGCCAAAACTGCAACGCCATCTTCATTGCAACCTCGACGGAAACCGAACCCGAATCGCAGAAGAAAACCCTGTCAAGCCCCTTCGGCGACATATCCACAAGCCGCTTTGCAAGACGCACGGCGGGCGCGTGGGTGAGTCCGCCGAACATAACGTGGGCGAATTTTTCAAGCTGCGCGCGCACCGCCGCGTTTATGCGCGGGTTGTTGTATCCGTAGGCTACCGCCCACCACGACGACATTCCGTCTATTACGCTGCGCCCGTCGGCAAGCTCGAGCCTCACGCCGCGCGCGCCGACAACCTCGTAGACGCCCAGCGGGTTTTTCATCGACGCATACGGGTGCCAGACGTGCAGGCGGTCGTATTCGAGAATTTCCTCAGAATTCATAGCCTTCGCTCCCGAGCATTGCGAAATCCTCCCCAACCGAAGAGCCGACAGTAGTGAGCATATCGCCCATGAGAATGCCGCTTACGCCCGAACGCAACGCCTCGCGCTGGAAGTCTTTTACGAACGCCCTGCCCCCCGCAAACCGAATGTGCGCGCGAGGATTTGCAAGCCTGAAAAGCGCGAACGCCCGCAGCAGTTCCTCTTTGGAAAGCGGCTCGGCGTTTTCAAGCGGCGTGTTTTTTATGGGCTGCAAAATGTTCACGGGAACGGAGTCCGCCCCCACGTCGGCAACGGCAAACGCAAGCTCGGCGCGCTGCGCGAAAGTTTCGCCCATGCCGATTATTCCGCCGCTGCAAATGCTCATTCCCGCGGCTTTGGCGGCGTTTATTGAGGCTATTTTGTCGGCTATGGTGTGGGTTGTGCACAGTTTCGGGAAGAACGACGGCGCGGTCTCCAAATTGCAGTGGAAACGGCGCATTCCCGCGGCGTAGAGAATGTCGAACTGCTCGCGGCGCAAAAGCCCGAACGAGCCGCAAAGGTAAAGCCCGTCTATTTCGCGCATTTTTTTGAACGCCTCGGCAAGCTTGAGGGTGTCGGCGTCGGAGAGCGTTCTTCCGCTTGTCACGAGCGAAAACCTGCGTATGCCGAGCTTCCGCGAACGCCGCGCCTGCTCAACGGCGTCGTCAGCCGAAACAAGCCCGTAGACCGCGCAACCAGTGGGATTGTGCGCCGACTGCGCGCACCACTTGCAGTTTTCGGAACACTTGCCCGAACGCGCGTTCATAATGGAACAGGTGTCCACGACGTTGCCGAGATATTTTTTGCGGACGGAATCGGCAAGCGCGCAAAGTTCGTCGAGCGGCGCGGTTTCGGCAACTTCTACGATTTCCGAACGTTGCGCGCCTTCGTAGTGGAATTGGTTTTTCATAGCGAATCCAGTTGCCGATTATGCAATATAATAACGACGTTCGTGTCAAGAAATTCGAAAAATGCCCGATAGCGAAAAAAATTGTTGAACTTTGCGAAAAATGCGGCAATATACGAAGCTTAATAATTTTTAAAAAGGAATCAAAATGCCAAGAGAAACAGTTATCATCGAATGCACGGAAGCCCGCAAAGAAGGCAAGTCGCCCTCGCGCTATATGACGACCCGCAACTTCAAGAAGCAGGCCGACAAGGTTGAAAAGCTCAAATATAACCCGTCGTTGAAGCGTCGCACGCTCCACCGCGAAATCAAGAAATAGTTCCGAGCGGGAACGCGTCCGCAATGCGGGCGAACAATTGCTTTGCGCACTTCGTTGAAGTGCGTTTTTTTTGCGCCCCCGAACGGGATCGGGAGAATCGGAGGAAATCGGGCGAATTGGCGAAGCGAAGTTGTGCGAACCCGCGCGGCGAAAGCAATCAAAAGCCGAAAAGCCTCGGCGTGGAGGGTGTCCGCGCCCGCGTTGGGGCGTTGCCCGACCGCTACAGATTCAGACCGAACTGAAGCCCCAAAACAAGCGCGTCGGGATATTCTCCGCCGTTTGTGTTCAGAATGCCCTGCACGTTCGGCTGGACGAAGAAGAAGCGGTTGACTTGAAATTTGTAGTTAAGCTCCAGTGCAAATTCGTGCGAATTTCTGCGGACATCTGTAAGCTTGTCGGAAAATTTGCCGTATGCAACGCCGAAGCACAAAACGTCGTCGGCGCGCGATTCGAACGGGGCGTTGAAAATAAGCCCGCCGTTGACAAATACGGGCATTTCAGCAGTGTCTTCGTTCGGGTTAAACTGCACAACTCCCCAGACAATCAGACCGCGCAAGTCGCGGTATGAGCTTGAAGTGTTGCGCGAAATATAAGAGCCGTGCGGCGAAGAAAGCTTGGGGTTGCCCAAATTCCAGAGCATGTAATCGCCCCTGATATATACCGAATAGCTGAAAGTGGAGGCGGTTTCGGAGGAATAGACGTAGGGAACGTTATACCAGTCCAAGGCCACGCCCGCCGAAATGCTTGCGGGGTTGCGTTGACTGTCGTCGTGGTTGAAGTCCCAGCCGACTTCGAAGTTGGCGTTTACGCCGTCGCCCGCAAAGCTCCAGTCAAGCCCGTGCTCGGAGGGCGAATCCTGCTCGGCGGTGTTGATTTTGTAGACGCCCGCGCGGAGGTATTGTCCGCCGCTGTGCTCCAAATGAACAAACGCCGCCCACGTCCCCGCGGGATACGCGCTCCAACGCTGCTGCTTGAAAATGCCCACGGGGTTGCCGTCGAAGGCGTTGTTTTGGTAGAGCCAGTAGATGGGGCTTGTGCAGAAGTTGTCGCCCGCGGCGAAGCGACCGAGCTTCAAAAATACGCTCCAGTCGTCGGCGAATTCCTTGTTGTATGACAAATACAGAGCCTGCCAGCGCATAACTGGGTCGCCGTAAACCTGCTGGACGGTGAAATTGTTGTTGACGTAATCGCGCGAAAGGTTGTCGCCGAAACGCCACGACCACGTTCCCGCAAGCGAAAGCCCGTCGAGAGCCTTCAGCTTTGTGAGCTTGCCGAAGTCTATGCCCAAGTCCATATTGACGTTGCTTGCAACCGCCGCCCCGCGCGTGCGCCCTCCAACAGGGTTTGAGGCGAAGTTCCCTACGTAGGAAACGGTGGGGACAATTCCGTTGTCTTCAAGAACGTAGCGGCGCATGGGCATTGCATACGGGGCTTCTAACCAGTCTTTGAACGACATATCCCACGGATATTTGCGCGTGCCGATTTGGTCGCGATACGTCGCGGCGTGGGCGACGGGCTCTTCGGTGTCGGCGTCGAAGGTGTCGTCCAAGAAGTAGTTTCGGCGCGCCGAAAAGCAGTCGGCGGCAAGCAGTAAAGTCAAAAGAACGGTAGCTTTCGTCTTAAACATAATTATCCTTTCGGCTTAATCGTTAAAATTGTAAACTCGGGCGGACAAAAAAAGCGAATCGGCAGACGGCTTACGCCAAGCCCCGCCGAGGTGTGGAACGTGCGCCCGCCCTCCACCGACACGCCCGAAACAAGCCTGCGCGGAACATTTGCAACGGGCATAACGTTTCCGAAAAACGGAAGCCGAACCTGTCCGCCGTGCGTGTGCCCCGCCAAAACAAGCCCGACGCCTTGGGGGATTTCGCGGTAGACGCTCGGGTTGTGCGTCAGAAAAACGACGGGCGCGCCGGCGGGGATTCCGCGCATGGCCGCCGAGAACGAGTAGTCGGAAGTTTGGGGGTCGTCTATCCCCGCAAGGTAGAACGAGCCGCGCGGAGTGGAAATTTTTCTGTTGTTGTTGCAGATAATTTCAACGCCCGACGCGCGCAAAATTTTTTCGATTTTCGCCTTGCCGTATTTGATGTCGTGGTTACCGAAAATCCCGAACTTGCCAAGCGGCGCGCGGAAAGCCGAAAGGTATTCTACAAGCCTTTCCTCGGGCGCGGGGGCGCGGTAGAAGTAGCCGTTGGTGTAGTCGCCCAAGAAGATGATTATGTCGGGCTTTTGGGCGTTGACGGCGGAAACAATGCGCTTGGCGCGCCAGTGTTCCTGCGGCGTCGCGCCCGCGTGAATGTCGGCAACAACAGCTATTTTTATTTCTTCAAGGCCTTTGGGCGCGCCCTCAATGGCTACGTCCACCTTGCGCGTTTCAAGCAAAATGTATGGTTCAACAACAACTCCCCACAGCCAAAACAAAACCGCGAGAAGCAGGAGCGAAACTGCATAGCGTTTTTTCATAACCAACACCGCAAATATTGCCCGCGCGGCGGAAAAAAAACAAACTTTTTTTGAGTGTATGGAAGAATTTTCTTGCACCAAACGGAAATTTCGTGTGGTATGTAGGCTTTACAAAAAGGAGAGGTGGCAGAGTGGCCGATTGCGCTGGTTTGCTAAACCGGTGTAGGGAGTTAAACCCCTACCGTGAGTTCGAATCTCATCCTCTCCGATTTGTAAAAATATTTGGACGAATCCGCTCGGGTTCGTCCGTTTTTTTTGTTTACCCCGCCCCGAAACCGCAGATTGTGCGGGCTGAAGCCGAATGCAGACCGCCGCGAAAAAAATAAAAAATCGCGAAACATTCGCAAAAGCCTGCGCGTTTAGCCGTGATATAACACGACAAACAAAGGAAACGCCCATGAAAAAAAATCTGGTAAAAATCGCGCTGATTTCGTTGATTGCAATTTTTGCGGCGGGCAGCTTTGCGGCTTCGCCCAACAAAGACGCAAAACAATTCAAATACAGTTCGACTGTCGAAAAAGAGCGTCCGCAGCTAAACGAGGCAACCAAAAAACTCATAGCAGCCTACCGCGCAAATCCCACAAAAGAAAATCTGAAGGCGTTGCGCAAACAGGTTGAACTGAACTACGACGCCGTCATTGCCGCAAGAAGGCGAAGCTTGAAGAGCTTAAGCGCACCGCAAAGCACTCCTCGAAAATCGCCGAAATGCAGGAGATTGTAAATGACGTAATCAAGGACAGGGAAAACCGAATCGAACAAAGTATGCGCCGCTTCACCGACCCGCGTTTGCGCCCCGACGCGCGCCGAACAACCGACGGATTTCTGCCCGTGCTGGGCGCGGCGCAAAACGTCTACATTGCCTACACGCCCGTTACCAACGCCGAATTTGCAAAATTCGTAAAGGCTACAAACGCAAAAGCCCCCGAAAGCTGGAAAGGTTCTACGCCGCCCGCCGACAAGCTCGACCACCCAGTTGTGGGCATTTGCTTCGACACCGCCGTTAAATACTGCAACTGGCTTTCACGAAACGACAAAAAAGCCGTTTACAGGCTTCCGACCGAGACCGAATGGGAATACGCCGCAGGGCATATGCCCAAAGACGCCGACTTCAACTGCGGCGAACACAACGGCACAACTTCGGTGAAAGCCTACGCCAAAACGCTGTCGGCGTGCGGCGCGGTAGATATGTGGGGCAACTGCTGGGAGATGACTTCCACAAAAGCAGGAAGCGGCTCAAAAACGCTGATAAAAGTAAAGGGCGGCTCGTGGCGTTCGAACAGAATGGACTGCCGAACGGAATATCGCGGGGAAACAAGACCCGCCGCTTCCCCCTCCGAAGACGTGGGCTTCAGGGTTGTCCGCGAAACGAAATGACGCAAAAAAAGCGGGAGGTTCGGCAGTTGCCGACGCCCCGTTTTCAAGCCCGAATCAAGCCGAACCGCCCGAGCCGAGCCGCAAAGCTTCCGCATTGCGCGGAAAGTTTTAATCCAAGCCGATGAAAATGTAGTTTTGGTTGAACTTCAACTCGCTATTGGTGGCGAGTTTTACCTTGTAGCCGTAGGATTCCTTTTCAAGCCCGATTACGGGCGAACCCTTGAAGTTTTCGGCAATGTATTTGGTGATTCTGTCGGGAATGAGCTCGGACGGAACAACCGACGTTTTTGCGCTGACTTCCTTCCAGTTTCCGTCGGAATCGAATTCTATCTTCGTGCCGTCGGTAAACACTACTTTGTAGCCCTCGGTTATCGAGCCGAAGAGCATTGTCTCCTTCTGCGCGGAGGCTATTTTCTTCCCCTTGAAAGTTGCGTTGGAAAACTCCTGCGCCGACTGCGGAAGTTCGCCGAAAGTTATTACTTTGTCTTCCGCGTTTGCCGCAACGGCGGAAGCGAAAATTGCAAATGCAACCAAAATTTTTTTCATAAAAAACGTCCTTTTTTATTAAGTTAGGAGGGCAATTCTACGCAGGCGCGGCGCACTGTCAATATTTTCCCGAGCGGGGCGCGGCAAAAATTTTTCGGATTGAAATCTTCGGTATTGCTGCGCGTTTTGCAAAAACCGCCCCTCTTGACAAAAACAAAAAATGCCATACAATGCACCGAATATTTTTTCAAAGCTATGGCAGACGATTCAAAACCTAAAGACACATCGCGCGAATGCGGCAAGGGCGAAACAATCAGGCGCGGCGCAAACATTCAAAAGTTCGTGGACAACTACGACAGGATTTTCCGCAAGCCCGCAAAGCGCGCGAAAAAATCGAAATAGCCCGAACGGGCAAAAAACAACGCCTTCTTCCGCGCAAAATTTGTCGGGAGCGGGCACAAAAAAAAGCGGAGGCAACTCCGCTTTTTTGTTTTGTGTGTGCCGATTTTAGAACAGCCACGCCCAGAATGAGCGCGGGAACAATTCGTAGGACATCGGCTTTACCGATTTGCCCCTGTATTCAAAGGGTTTGTCGGTGTAGTTGCAGACCATTTCCTCGCCGTTCGAGTATTTTGTAAGGAAGACGTCCTTGGCAATTTCCTTGTGGTCTTCCATGAAGAAATACTGGAGGTGGCGGCGTTTCATATAGTCGTCGTAGGCGCGCTTCATCGGCGAAAAGTCCTTGCTTTTGTAGTCGATGTAGTAGAACGAGGGGCGGCCGCCGAACTCAATCATCTTCAGGAAACGCTTTTCGGTGTCGCCGAGGTATGTGTATGATTTGTTGCTGTCGGAGAACTTCTCGTTTTCGCGCGGATAGGAGGCGTCGATTGTCGAGTAGAAAGGCCCGCCGCTGAGCATTATGCCGTGGTAGGCAATCTGCCAAACGGGAACGACTTTCTTGACGAACTTCGGGTTGCGCGCGTCGCCGCCCGTCCAGACTACATAGAGGGCGTAATCGGTAACGTCGGCGATGTGGTCAACGCCGCATTCCGAGCTGTAGCCGCCGAAAGCGTCGATGTATTTCTGCGAAATCTTGCGCTGCCATTCAGCCATCTGCTTTCTGTTGTTGGGGTGGAGCGGATTATGGCAGGGCGAGGGAATGCGCGCCGTGACAACGTCAACGTGCTGGACGCCGTCAAGCCCGAGCTTTTTCAGTCCCAAAATATCCTCGTCAATCCATCTGTCGTTTACCACTTGGAAACAGGTGAAATAGACCTGTCCGCCGGGGAGCATTGTGTATTTGTATTCGTTGCCGTTGATGTCCCAAGCAACGTCCCATTTGTTGTAGCGCGCCGAACTTTTTACGGCGTCGTGGTTGTTGCCGTGGGTAGTCATCTGGAAGCCGATACTCTTGCCGAAATTGATAGTTTCAATCATTCCCTTTTCGCCGCCAAGCTCCTCGGGAATCGGGAACAAGTCCGGATACGGGCCGTCGTGTCCGCCCTTTTGCCAACCGACGAAGCAGAATTCGACATCGTCCATACCCGCTTTCTTGATGCGGTCGAGAGCCTGACGCCCCTCTTCGAACGTGTATTGGACAGTCATGGGAATATCCGCCCACTTTGTGTGGTGCACGCCCCTGCGCACGCGAGTGGAAAACTTGATGCGCACGTAAATTGATTCCGCCGCCTTTTTGAGCGTTTTGTTGCCCTTTACGCGCTCCGCCAACGGGCGGACTTTGCCCTTGGAAAGCTGGTAGTTTCGGTATGCCCTGCCTACGCCCGCGTAGGTTGCGTCGTCGCCTTCGAGTTTATGGAAGTCTACAATAACGTCTTCGTAGGGGTCGAACTGAATGTCCTTGATTTTAAAACGCGGGAAAACTTCGTATTTTCCGTTCTTTGCCTGCGCTACCTGAACGGTTTCCATGTCAAGCCCCTTGACTATTGCCGCAGCCGCGCCGCGGGGAGTTTTGAAACCGAGCAAAGCCATGCGGCGGACGCTTTCATACTTGCCGTTGTCCTCGGTGAATTCGATATACGAACCGTCCGAAAGCACATACCAGCCCGCTTCGCCCTTCTGGGCTTGGGCTGCGTCGGCTATAACGTCGAGAAATACCGTTTCGCGGGGAATTTCGCGGACGGGAACGCGCGCGCGGAAAACGCCCTGTCCGACTTCCTCCAGCTTGATTTTCCTTGTTTCGATTTTATTGTTCGGCAAGGTCAGACGAACCGTTGCGGTGTCGAACGCAAAAAGCGTTGCCGCAAACATTGCCGACATAATTATTGCGAGTTTTTTCATATCAGTGATTAGTTTTCTGTTTGTGTTGTTGAAAAAGGCGTTTGCCCTCCTCCTAAAATAGACAACCCGACAACTTCCGTCGAGTCAAGTTTTTAATGCCGCGCAAATGCAAACTGAATGCGCAAATGCCGATACACAGCGCAAACGCCGCCGCGCCGAAGCCCCAAGCTGAATTGAAGCGCGCCGAAGCCCGCCGCGCAAGCGTTGCGAATTCGGGCGGAACAAGGCTATGCCAAAATGAACCGCCCAACTTCTTCGGGCGAACGGAAAATTTTGGCGGAAACTTTTTCAAGCCCCGCAACGTCGGCGCAATCAGCCCACGCCGCCGAAAGCGCGTCTACGCCCGCCTTGCGGCAGTCGAGCACGTCCTGAACGGAATCGCCCACGTAGTAGAAATCTTCGGGGTTCATTTTTGTTTCCGCGAAAATTTCGCGCATGCGTTCGGGCTTGACCGAACCCGTCTCCGCGCCCCACTTGAGAATGTCGAAATACTTTCCCATTTTGATTGCGTCGAGCGTTATGCCGAGGCTCTCCCTGCTCTTGCCCGTAACGATGTGGAGCGCAAACCCGCGCGCTTTCAGCGACTGCAAAAGCGGCTCGATTCCGTCGAAGGCAAAAAGCCCGTCGCGTTCGATTATGCGCTTTGTGGCGTCGAGATACGCCCGAAAAACCACTTCGGCATGTTCGGGAACTATGCGCTTGAAAACGCCCAGTTCCTGTGGGCCGAAATTGGCGTAGACCGTCTCGCGCGAAGGCCGCGCAAGCCCGAGGGAATCGAACGCAGAGTTGATGGCCTCGAACACTACGGGAAACGTGTCCGACAGCGTTCCGTCGAAATCGAATATAACTGCTTTTTTCATCATAAAAATACGCGGAAGATTATTGTTTTTTTTGCGCATTCGGGCAACAAAAAAACGCGCGGGTTAAGCCGCCCAAACGAACGCGCCTAACCGCAGCAAAACACTGGGCAACGTTCCGCCGAACGCGGCTAAAAATCAAACGACATTTGCGAGCCGCCGCTTTTTTCGGATTCCGCCGAACCGCCTTGCTGCTGCGCCGCGTCCGCGCCTGCCCCGCCGCCCTTTGGAAGAGCCGCGCCGCCGTCGAAATTTGTATCGTCTGTCGCGCCGTTTGCCGAACCGTCTGCCGAAGGTTCGCGCGCAACGGCGGGAACGTTGTCGTCGCCCGCATTGTCCGATTGCCCTCCAGCTTCGGGAACGTTTGCGCCTGCCGCGCTGCCGGAATTTGCGCCGCCCGCTTCTCCGCCAGCTTCGGCTTTGTTCGACGAACCCGATTCCGCTTCGGCAAGACGCGCCAAAAATTCGTCCTCAAAGATGATTTTCGTGCCGAGCTCGGCGGCTTTTTTTGCCTTTGAGCCTTCGGTTTCGCCGTCGCTTATTAGGTAGTCGGTCTGCTTGGTAACGGAAGAACCGATTTTCCCGCCGAGGGCTTCAATTCTGCGTTTGGCGGCGTTTCTGTCCATCGCCTTGAGCGTGCCCGTCAGCACAAAAAGCTTACTCGTAAAGAAATTTTCCGACGCCGAAATTTGCGCTTTAAAATTCAGCCCCGCGGCGCGGAGTTGCTCAATCATTTCGCGGTTGTGGGGGTCGTCGAAAAACGCGCGAACAGAAAGCGCGCGAACCGACTGCTGCTGTGCGTTCCCGCGGGCTGTGAGCGAGCTTTTGCCAAGCCCTTCTATCGCCATTATCTCCGACAGTTCCGCGTTCATCAGCGCGTCGATTGAGCCGAAGCGCGACGCCAGTTCCTTGGCATAACGCTCGCCTATTTCCAAAATTCCCAAGCCGAAAATCAGCCGCCCCAAGTCTTGCGACTTCGACTTTTCAATCGATTCAAGCAGGTTTTCCGCGCTCTTGTCCTTGAATTTGTCGAGCGAAAGCAGACGCTGTTTTGTGAGCGAATACAAGTCGGCGGGGCTTTTTACGCCGAGCCTGTCAACCAAGTTCGCCACGACCGCACCGCCAAGCCCCTTTATGTCCATGCAGTCGCGCGAGGCGAAGTGCTCTATGCGCCCCTTCACCTGCGGCGGGCACGAGAAATTCGGGCAGCGCGCAAGCATTTTTTCGCCGTAGACTTTCAGCGGCGAGCCGCATTCGGGACAGACGCTCGGGAACGCGAACGGCGCGCCCCGCCCCGCTCTGTCGGTGTCGGCCACCCCCAAGACCGCGGGAATGATTTCGCCCGCCTTTTCAACAATAACGGTGTCGCCTACCCTGATGTCTTTTTGGGCTATGTAGTTTGCGTTGTGCAGCGTTGCGCGCGAAACCGTAGAACCCGAAACATAGACGGGCTCAAGCTCCGCCACGGGCGTTACAGCCCCCGTGCGGCCAACCTGCAATGTTATCGCCAACACCTTTGTTGATACGCGCTCGGCGCGGTATTTCCACGCAATGGCCCAGCGCGGGGCGTGGCTTGTCCAGCCCGCGTCGGCGTGGAGCGAACAGTCGTCGAGCTTCAAAACCGCGCCGTCTGTGTTGAACGGGAAATCGTTCCTGACCTCTTCGAGGGCGCAGATTTTTTCGAACGCCTGCGCCGTTCCCGCGGCCGTTTCGCGCCAGTTGACAGACGGCAAACCGAGCTTCGCCAAACGCTGCGGCAAGTCGGATTGGCGTTTCAGTTCGAACCCTTTCGACGCGCCGACGGAATAAAAAACCGCCTCCAACTTGCGCTGCGAAAGAATGTCGGCGTCGAGCAGCTTCAGCGTGCCCGCAGCGAGATTGCGCGGGTTTGCATACGGGCGCTTCCGCTCTATTTCGGCGGCCTGCTCGGGTGTGAGCGGCGACTTCTGCCGTTTTTCGAGCTTGAGCTTTTCGGCCTCCACGGCGAGCTTCGAAAGCCTGTCGAATTCCGCGCGCGTCATGTAGGCTTCGCCGCGGATTTCGAGAAGTTCGGGAATGCCGCTGCCCGAGAGGGTTTGCGGAATGTTCGAAAATACGGAACAGTTGCGGGTGATGTCGTCGCCGCGCTCGCCGTCGCCGCGCGTGAGCAGACGCTCGAGGCGGCCGTTTTTGTAGATTGCCGAAATGCCCGCGCCGTCGATTTTCGGCTCTACCGAATAGACGAAATCGCCGTCAATGCCCAGTATTTTGTGCAACCGCGCGTCGAATTCGGCAAGCTCGGCAGTGTTGAAAACGTTGTCGAGACTCAACATCGGCGAGAGGTGCGCGACCGATTCAAAACCGGCGTCGAGATCGCTTCCTACGCGGGTTGAGGGCGACGAAGCCGAGGCGAATTGCGGATAGCGTTCCTCGAGAGAGCGGAGCTCGCGCATGAGTAAATCGAAATCGTCGTCGGAGATGACTGGGGCGTTTTCGACTCTGTAGAGGTGCTCGTGGTGCGCAATTTCCATGCGTAGTTGAATAATTCTGTTTTCAACGTCGTCTATTTGCATATGATTTGAGAGTATTTTGGAGTAAGAAATAGTTGCAAGATAAAACGATAAAATAAAAATGAAAAAAAGTTGAAAAAAAAGCTTGCAATGCGAAGACAGTTCCATACATTAAGGTCTCATAATTCTTTGGTATGTCCCCATCGTCTAGCCCGGTTAGGACACAAGATTTTCATTCTTGCGACCAGGGTTCGAATCCCTGTGGGGACG
>CAKTTC010000002.1 GCA_934613645.1 uncultured Opitutales bacterium
TCGACGCCACACACTCGGAAAAGTTCGGCGAACGCTTCGGCGAAATATGCCGCACAAACGGCATTCCCTGCAAACTCCTCCGCGACGAATTCGACATTTCCTCTTGTTTGGAATAGTGGAGTAGCACGCGCTTTAGAAAGCAAGGCATAAAAAAGCGACACACCAGCCGATGTGCCGCTTTTAGTTTTGTTGTAGGGTAAATTATTTCTCGGCGTGGATTGTAACAGAACGCTTAAAACTCGGCAATTTTACACGTCCGTTTTCAATCTTCAAATCAACCCACTTGTCTTCCCAATCCAAATACGCGCGCGCTTTTGAAAATTCGCCGCCTATTGCCACGCACTCCCCATCGAGAACTTTTGCGGGAATGTTGTCGCGAAGTTCTGTGTGAATGTCGGAATTTTTGTCCCTGCACCACATAATGCTTTTTGTTGTTCCGCGCAAACCATACACGCGCAACGACTGCGTGTCAGCCCTAAACGGAACCGCCTTTTGTTTAGCGGCGTCGAAACCCGATATAGCATTTTTGAAAAGTCCGAAATGACGCCACAAATTGTTCTTCTGAACGTAGGTATCCCAATACCAAATGTGTCCCGAACCTGCCGCTCCCGCAAAAAACGGGGCAAAAAGAGTGTCGTGCAAAATAACGCCATCTTTGTCGGCGTCGTGTTCGGGCGATTTTCCTACCCAGTTCGCCAATGCCACGCCCGACTCCGCAAGCAATACCGGCTTTTTCGGACTGCGTTTCAGCACACGCGTAACCGCCGTTTCCATACATACGTCCTGCGCACCCTCGACTTCCGGACAATTTTTCTGCGGCAGATTGTATCTGTGAATCTGGGCGATGTCGTCTTGTTCCGTCAAATAAAACGATATTTTTTTGTCCATACTTTCGGGCGAACCGCAAAAACTGCCGTAGCTCTGTGTTATGAGGCTGCGGGGGAAACGCTTGCGCGCCTCTACCAACATTTCGGCCGTCCAATCCTTTTTGACCTCTTCCGACACGCCGAAAACGACATCGAATTCGTTCCACAACTCCCAAGCGAAAATCGCGGGATTGTCGGCGTAGCGTTTTGCGTAAAAATCCATTCGCTTTTTAAACAAATCTTTGCCCTTGTCGGTTGTGAAAAATTCGTTGTTGGAGGTAAACGAGCCGCCGAATTCCTTGAGGTAAATTTTGCGCGTATAATGTTTGCCCGAAACGTTATGCGCGGGAGTATTGCCTTTCAATGTCAGAAAATGATGAAGGCACATTTTGATTTTTATTCCGCGGTCGCCGCACATCTTTACGATTTTATCAAGCCGTTTGGCTCGCGTTTCGTCGTAGACACCTTCGGCAACTTCAGCTTCGGTGAAGTCGGAGCTTATCCAAATTCTTATAAAATTCCCGCCGTTTTTGGCGAGGTTGTCGAGCTGCGCTTCCACTTCCGCCAATGTTTGCGTCTCTTGAGTGCTGTCCCACTTAAAAGGCGGCCAACAGAAGTTCAGACCGTTTGGAATGTATGTTTCGCCGTTATCCAAAGCGAAATAGGCGTTGTTCGAATTCGATACCCCAACAAAACCCTCTTTTTTACACGCCGAAACCGCCGCAACCAAAGCGAGCAAAAACGACAGAATTACATTTTTCACCATCATAATATTTTCCTCCATTCAATTTTTTCACAAACAAAACACAGCATACTACCTTTATTGACGAAATCAATAAAAATACATGCTGTTGCGCTACTTTAGAATGTAGAGCCTGTCGTTTTTGCGGACTTTGGAGGGCACTTTCAGGGCGACTTTTTCGCCCTTGTGTGCGGCTTCAACGGGGCGTCCGTCGATTTGCATACTTTCGGCGGTGAAAGACAAAAAGCCCGTTGTTTCGCCCTCAAGCTGGACGGTATCGCCGACGTGCAAAGGGGCGTCGTCAACGGAAATTTCCGCCACGCCGATTCGCGAAAAGTAGTTTAGAACGTGCCCCAAAATGCGCTTTTTGGCGACCGCCTTGTTGCCCGATGAAGTCCAGTCGCCAAGGGGTTTGCCCATGAAAAATCCGTCGGAAAAGCCGCGGTTGAACGTGTTTTCAAGCGACGCGCAAAGTTCGCGCTTGAGTGCGCCGAACTCTTCGGAAAAATTCTTTTTGCCGAAGTTTTCCGCGTAGAAATCGAGAGCGCGGCGGTATGCGGAAACCGTTGCGGAAACGTATGAGGCGTTGCGGTTGCGCCCCTCTATTTTGAGGGAATCGACGCCCGCGGCTATCAATTTTTCCAGAAACGGAAGCGTCATCAAATCTTTCGGGCTTAGAACGTAATTTGTGCCGAGCGAAAATTGCGGCGCGCCAACGGCGGTGTCGGTTATTTGGTATTCGCGGCGGCATGGCTGGAGGCATTCGCCCCTGTTCGCGCTTTTGCCGCAGTAAAATTGCGACATAAAGCACCTGCCGCTGATTGAAACGCACATTGCCCCGTGCGCAAACGCCTCTATTTTTATTTGCGCCGCCTCCGCCGCACCCAAGCGTTTTTTCAGCCCCACGCGAATCGACTTTATCGAATCAAGCGAGCACTCCCGCGCAAGCACGAAGCGGTTGACGCCGTAGTTTTTGTGAATCGACGCAATCGACGCTGCGTTTGAAACGCTCGCCTGAGTGGATAAAAACACTTCCACACCGAGTTCGCGCGCAAGCTCAAGCACGGAAAAATCCCACGCTATAACGGCGTCGATTCCCGCCTTTTTGACCGCCTTGAGGATTTTTTCAAGGCGTTTTAGCTCGGAATCGAAATAAATTGTGTTGAGCGTAAGATACGCTTTTGCGCCCGCCGCGCGGCACGCCTTTGCCACTTTCGGGAGGTCGGACAGTTCGAAATTTTTCGCACCCGCGCGCATATTGCTTCCGCGCAGACCGAAATAAACGGCGTCGGCACCCGCGTTCAACGCTGCCGACAGACATATAAAATCGCCCGCAGGCGACATCAGTTCGGGAATCTTTTTCATCTCAATTTTCTCGCGCCCTACTCTGCCACAACCGCAGTTCATCGCAACCAAATTTTTTATGCGCGCGGAAAGCGGAGTTTTGCGTGCGCTGGAAATATAACCCGCACCCATTGCCGCCGCGTGAGGGTTTGTTGTGTAAGACTTTAACTCACAAGCAAAGGCGCATTGCCTGCGGCAATCGCCGCCCCTTTCGAAAGAATAAAAAAACTTGAAATGAGGGAGTGAAAAAAATAGGTTTGTGAGTGTTTTTATGGAATATAATCTGAGCCAATCGCAGAAGACCGAACAAAGGCTGGCAATAACGCCCGCCCAACAGCGAAGCTTGGAAATATTGCAAAAAGCGTCTACGGAACTTCAGGCCTATATAGCGAGAGAACTTGAAACAAACCCGCTGCTGGACATCGACGAAAACGACGATCCCGCCCCCGAAACAGTGGGCGCAGATGAGGGCAGCGACGATTTCGACGCGGAAGACTTCGGCGAACAGTCGCCGCAAAAAGACGCGCAAGCGCAACAGGCGGCTCACGATTTCCTGATAAATTCGCGCCCCGACAGTGTCAGACTTGGAGAGAAACTCGTAAACGAAGCGCGAATGGACGCGCCTTCGGGAAAGGTCGCCGACGCGTTCGAATACCTCGTGGAACTGCTCGACAACCGCGGGTTTCTGCCCGCGGACGCCGTCGAAAAAACGGTCGCGCAGGGGTTCGACAAAGGCACGGCGCAGGCGGCGTTGGAGCTTTTGCAAAGCAGCGAGCCCGCGGGTATTGGCGCGCGCGATATCCGCGAAACGTTTTTGATTCAGTTGGCGGCAAAAAAGATGTCGAACTCGCTTGCAGCGCGGATTTTGGAGGAACACTTCGACCTCTTCCTGAAGCGGCGCGTTGACGAAATAGCAAAGCTTGAAGGCCGCCCGATTGAAGACGTTGAAAACGCAATTTCGGAGATAGCAAAGCTCAACCCATCGCCCGCCTACGACTACACCGTTGACGAAGAAAACGTCCTTGTTCCCGATGTAGAATTCTTCCGCGAAAACGGCGTCTGGGACGCGCGCCTTACAAACAACTACATTCCGAAGCTCAGAATAAACCCGTATTACCGCCAAATGGTAGCCGACGGCGAGCTCGGCAAAGAGGAGCAATCGTATGTGCGCGAGAAAATCCGCGACGGGAAGTCGCTAATCGACGCGGTGCGGCAGCGGCAGGCAACAACGCTTAAAATTGCCCGCGCAATCATAGCGCGCCAGCACGATTTCTTCGAGTCGGGCAGGCTCGCGCCGATGACGCGCCAGAATATCGCCGACGATATCGGCATGCACGCGGCAACGGTAAGCCGTGCAATTCAGGGCAAAAACGCCGACACGCCAATCGGCGTAATTCCGCTTGCAAACTTCTTCACAAACAGCGTGGAAAGCGGGGGCACGGAGGCTGTTTCGTCGAACACGGTCAAGGAGAAAATCCGCGACATCATAAGTGCGGAAGACGTTTCCGCGCCTCTCAGCGACCAGAAAATCGGCGAAATGCTCGCCGCCGACGGAATGCAAATTGCGCGCCGAACAGTGGCTAAATACCGCGAGGAGCTCGGCATTCCCGCCAAAACATTGAGAAAAAGATTTTAAGATGAAACTTAGCGATTTTTCGGAATTTCTATTATGCGACGCCTCGGGCGAAAAGCTGAAGCTCGCCCTATGCGACGCCCGCGGGGCGGTTCTGCGCAGCGCGGATTCGCAGGAACGCGCAATGGAGGCGTTTTTCGGCTCGCTCGCGGAAATCTGCCCCGACGCCGACGCACTTGCAAACGTAAATGCGGTTGCGCTCTGCACGGGCACGGGGTCGATTTTGGGCACGCGCACGGCGTCGGTCGGGCTTTGCACGATAGCGAAGTTCACGGGCGCGGAGATTTTCGAATGGAACTGCATGGAGGTTGCCGCGCGCGCCCTCGCCGACGCGGGCAGAGACGGGGTTTCGCTGTTTACGCCGTCGCGCAAAGGCTACGCGAACATTCTGGTTTTCGAATCGGGCGTTTCGCTTCTGCGGGAAATAGAGCTTGCGGAAATTGAAGCCGTTGCGCGCGGGGACAGAATTCTGCTTAAGCAGCGCGAAAAAAACGACCCCGCGTTTTCGGATTTCGAAATTTTCGAACTCGACGACGCAACCGCCGCCGCAACGCTTGCAAAACACGCGCCGCTCGCCCGCCACTGCACTTCGACGCCCGACGCAAAATCGCTCACGGAAAGAGAGTATGTAAAATGGAAGGCTCAAGCACACATTTAAGATGTTCTGTCAGGATAGACCTTTGCGCATTGGAGCGCAATTTGGGCAAACTCAGGTTTTTTATGCCGAAATCGCGCGGCTACATTGCGCTTGTCTCCGCCGACGCGTTCGGCTACGGAGTTGAGGCGGCTGTGGTGCGCCTAATGCTCAGCGGCGCGGACGCGTTCGCGGTAACGAACATTTCGGAAGCGGTAAAGGTTCGCGAGGTAGGCTCGGGCTGGAAGGTGATTGTTATGAGCTCCTCCCTGCCCGACGAAGAGCAGATTTACATTGAAAACGACATCACGCCCGTTCTTTCGGGGCTTGAGGAAGTGGAGCGTTTCGAAAAGGCGGCGCAAAGCGCGGGCAGGAAAATCAACGTGCACTTGCGTCTGCCCGTGATGTCGAACTCGATTCCCTCGAACGCGCAGGCAAAGCAAATGCTCGAGCGGATTTTAGACTCGAATTTTCTGAAGCTTGAGGCGTTTTGTCTGGGGGGAACGGGCACGGGCGCGCCGACCGAGGGCGCAACGCCCGACGCCGATTTTCTCGATTTCGCCGCCAAAAAGCTCGGCAACAACAGCGGCGTATACATCCACCACAGCGACATTTGCGACATCTCAGCCCTCCCCGAATGTTTCGCAAAAACACTGCGCGCGGGGCTTGTCCTTTTCGGAATGAAACCGTCGGAAAAGTCGATTCTCAAGGGGTTTGAGCCCGAGCACGTTCTCACGTTCAGAACTTCCGTCAGCCAGATTAAGTATCTGCCAAAGGGCGCGACTGTAGGCTATTCAAAAACATACACGCTTGAACGCGACTCGCGCGTGGCTCTGCTATCGGTAGGCTACGGCGACGGCGTCCCCCGCGAGGCAAGCAAGAAGATGTCGGTCATCATTCGAGGGAAAAAAGCCGACGTAATCGGCAGGGTTTCAATGGACCAAGCCGCCATTGACGTAACGGATTTCGACGAAATTGAAGTCGGCGACGAAGCCATAATTGTAGGCGAAAGCGACGGCCTCGAAATAACCATAGAACAATACTGCGAACGCTTGGGCATCACACCCGCCCAAGCCCTTACCTCTATCACAAAACGCGTTGCCCGCTTCTACAAAACCCTCTACTAGCAAGGGGCCAAGGGGCGAAGCCCCTTGACCTGAGCGTTCGCAGAACGCTCACTGTGTTATTCGGCGCGGTTGAACACCGCGCCTTTTCTGTTTGTATACGCATTGCTTGCAGCAATGGCTAATCAATCTAATCCGAAACTTTAACAAATAGTCAAAGGCGTATTGAGTTTTACTCAATCGCCGCCACTTTCGGAAACGTAAAAAACGCGCTTTATAGAGGGAAAGGTTGTCAAATTGGACTTCAGGGGACGGCTTTGATTTTCGAGACGATAGGAGCATACTTGAGTATGTGACTATTGCCGAAGAAAAGCGAAACGTTCCATCAAGCCCGATTTCACAACCTTTAACGGCGTCTGCGTTTGCCGCCGCGCCGCCCCCTTCGCGAAGAATGCTTACGCTTCTTGCTGAAAAGCTTCTTAATAAAGCGGCGCGCCGTGTTCAGATTTTTTTTTACACCGCCGCAAATGCTTTCCAAAAATTTTGTAAGACTGAAAGGCTCGGGCACGGGTTCTGGTTCCGGCTCAAGCTCGAAATTGTTTTCGTCGACAACGCGCTTTACCTCCAAATACAGGCGGCGCGAAATCCATGCGTCGGTGGCGGCGTAGTCAACCTGCTTCTGCGTAAGTTCCTCGGCGTCCCAGTTCGACATCTGCGCGCTTTTTGAAACGCGTTCGCCGAAAAACAGCGCGGCAAGGTTCTTCATGCCCGTGTTGATTACGCCCATCTTGTAGGTTGTGTCGGACACGTCCACAAAGCCCGCGGGCTTGAATTGCATGCGCTTGGAAAGCGAGCGAATGTCGCCCTGCACGGCAAGCCCAGCCTTTATAATATCGGGGCGTTCGAGGACTTTGTAGATGTCGGCAACGTAGTCGCCGAGGGAATTGAGCCGTATCACCCACACTTTGCGCTCTCCGCCGAGCTGCAAAATGCCCACCTCGAAATGCTGCGACTTTGAAAAGCTCGGACGCGTTTCGGTGTCGAAGCCCAAAATCTTTTCGGCGAGGATTTCGGGAAGAGCGCGCCCAAGCTGCTCGGGCGTTTCGACAAGTTCGATTGGCAACGGACACTTCACGATGGGCAGCTGCGCCACTAAATCGGCGTCAACCCTGCGCGGATAAATACACTTGAAGTTCCTTTCCATTCGATTATTCGGCGCATTGTCGCAACTTTTCCGCGAAAGGCAACCCTTTTTTGAAAACAAAAAAGCTGCAAAAAAATCTTGAAGAAACCACAAAAAGCCAAGAAAATATCACTATGAAGTATCTATATTTAAAAAAACTGTTTTTGGCGTGCGTTGCGGCGTGCGCGTGTAATTTGGCGGCGGGAATTGAAACACAAAAAGTGTTGCTCGACGGGCAATGGGATTTTGCGACAATCGAAGGCGACGGTGCGGTTTCGCAGTCGGGCAAGATAAAAGTCCCGTCGGCGTGGGAGGCGCAGGGCTACGGGAAGCCTACCGACAAAACGAATTTCAACTTTGTGGGCGTTGGGCGATACGAGCGCGAATTCGACCTGCCCGACTACGATTTCGACACTCGCTATGCAACGCTTGTGTTGGAGGGCGTTTCGCGCTATGCGAAAATCTGGATTAACGGCGAATACGTCGGCGAGGCGAAAGGGCTTACGGGCTCGCACAGGCTTTTTGTGAAAAAATATTTAAAATTCGGCTCGCGCAACAAGATAAAAATAGAGGTGGACTCGCGCCAAAGAATGTTCTTCGACGCAATGTTGGGGACGGCGCAGCTCAACGACTATATGAACATAGTCTGGGGCGGACTTTACGGCCACGTCTATATTGAAGTTCCGCCGGAAACGCACCTGTCGGATTTCTACGTGCGCTCGCGCATTTCGCCGGCAAGCTTCATTGCCGAGGCGCGCGTGAATCCGCCATACGACAAGAACAAAAAAAATTCGTCGTGGTTTTCGAGCGATAAATCCGACAAGCCGCAGACGCTAAAGCTTGAAGTTTTCGACGCCGACGGAAAATTGGTGGGGTCGAAAAGCGAACTTGTAATACACAATACATACGAAGTTCAGCGCGTTGAGGCGAAGGTTGCCGACGCGAAATTGTGGTCGCCCGACAGCCCGTATCTTTACAATCTGAAGATGTCGGTTCTGGACGAAGACGGCAACGAAATCCACTCCGTAAAGTGGCGCGCGGGCATACGCGAAATCACGACGGGCGCGAAGCTCGCCAAGCTCGGCAAGCGCTACAAGCCGTATCAATTCTACCTCAACGGCAAGCCCCTGTTTTTGACGGGCTACGGCGACGATCACATCTACGTCAAAGAATTTTCCATGCCCGCCGACAAGCAAATGTATATTGAGCGACTCAGGAAAATCAAGGCACTCGGCTTCAACCACGTCCGACTGCACAGCACGATTATGCCGCCCGAATACTTCGAAGCCTGCGACGAAGTAGGCATTATGCCCAACGCCGAATTTACAATAGGCTATCCGTGGCAAATGCCGAATTCGGAATACTGGCTCAAGAATGCCCCGCACGGCGCGTCGGCGGAAAAGTCGTTCGATTTCTACCGAGAACGTCTCCGCAGTGTCGTTAAAGACTACCGCAACTACACCTGCCTTTTTGCGTGGGTAGGCGGCAACGAACTTTTCATGGGAGAGCAGCCGTTCGACGTGAAAAACCCGCTAATAAAACAGTTTGAAGACATTGTCCGCAATGCCGACCCCGACAGACTGTTCCTCGATACCGACGGCGACTGGGCAAAGGAAATGCCGCAGAATATCCGCCCCACAATGGACTTTGTCTCCGCCCTCTACAACGAATGGGCGGACTTTGCCGACTTCGGAGAAAAATACGTAAATCCGAAATCGCTCGGAACGCCAAAAATGCCGATAATTTCGCACGAAACGGCGAATTTCTGCACGTTCACGCGCCCCGACATTGTAAAATTCTTCGAAGGGTCGGTCTTCAAGCCCTTCTGGCTCACCGACGCCGTTAAAAAGCTTGAGGAGCAAGGCCGCACGCAAAAGGCGCACGAATGGGCTACGGCAACAGAAAAAATCGCCCTGCGCTGCCACAAGCACAATATTGAGTGGCTCAGAAAAAATCCGCATATTTCGGGCTACCACTGGTGGCTCATACAAGACTACTGGACAAGCTCGGACGGCATTTTCGACTACGCATTCGAGCTTAAACGCGGTTTCGACGCCCAAACAATAGCCAACTTCAACGCGCAGACGGTGCTGTTGCAAAACGGCCTTGAATTTGCGTATGCGGGCGGCGACAAAATTTCGGCGGAAATACTCGTCTCCAATTTTTCGCAAAACGCGTTCGACGCGCCCGTAACGGCGGAGCTTAAGCGCGACGGCAAAACGCTTGCAAAATTCGCCCCCGCAAAGTGCGCACCCGTGGGAATCGGCACTGTGGGCAAAATCGCCGAAATAACGGGAATAGAAAAAGCGGTTGACGCCGACGCAAAAACACCGCAGCACTACACGCTTGAAGTGTCGGCAAAGTCGGGCGGAAAAACGTTCCGCAACGAATGGCGTTGGACGGTATTCCCCGCAAAACCGAAGCCCGCAAAGAATGTTTTTGCAACAAAACAGGGCGCGATTGAGCTGCCCGAATTCTGGAACGCAAAGATTGTGGAATCGGCCGACGCGCTCGGCAGCGGCGATGTGCTTTTCGTGCGCAAGCTGGAAAAGAACCAAATTGAAGCACTCAAGCGCGGCGCAACTGTTGTGCTGATTCGCCCCGACCGCACGCCGATTCCCTCGCAAAGAATGCAATACAAGTCGGCGTGGTGGCGCGCGGGCGGCATTGAGGACACGAACTACAGCGGCAACTTTGTCGAAAAGGACTCTCCGCTTGCGGCGGTCGCCCCCGAAAACTACTGTGTGGAGGCAATGGCTGGGCTGTTCAAGGAAAGCAGACGCTACTATGTTGAGGCGTTGAAAACAAAACCCGCAATGTTTATACGCGCTGTCCCGAGTATGTTGTCGCTCAAAGATTACGCTTGCGTATTTGCAACGGACGTGGGAAAGGGAACGTTTATTGTAAGCGGGCTCAGGCACGCTACAATCCGCAATTCGCCCGAAAATGCGTGGACGCTAAAAACGCTGGCGGAAAGCAAGGCGGGGGTCTCCGCCGACGCGGAATTTGTATCGGCGTTCGTGAAATAACATCACGCAAAAAGCAGTGCGCAATGCCCCGAATTTTCGGGGCTTTTTTTGTGCCCAGATTTTTTTGGGCGAAAAAACCTTGACTTTACGAACGTTCGGGAAATTATATGTTAACGATAACATCACTTGACGCCCGAACCTTTTCGGGCGGACATAATTCGACTGAAATACGCTTTATGGAAAACACGACAAAAATAGAAATACTTGAAAAAGCCCTCGCGCAAGGCGGCGGCATTCTCAGACTCAAGCCCAACTGGGTTCCGCGCGCGTTCTGCGTGCCCGGACGCAGAATAAAACTGCACCCCGACGACTATTACTATCTGGGCGGAGAGCGCGGCGGCATAGACGAACGCTGGTTCTCTTCAACAACGCCCGCCGACAACGGCCCGAAAACCGGCAAAGACGAGGGATTGAGCAAGATTGTCTACCAAGAAGACGGCGGCGAAGCGCAGTTCGTGCTGCTGAAGGACGCCGTGGAGCTGCTCGGGGAGCGAATCATCGGGCGGCGTCTCTGGGACAAGTTCCACGCTTGGACGATGTTTTCGAAATTCTTCGACAACAAAGGCCCGCTTCCGCACCACATACACCACCGCGAACAGCACGCGCGCCTTACGGGACAGGCCGGAAAGCCCGAAGCCTACTACTTCCCTCCGCAGGTAAACAACCACGGCGGCGACTTTCCCTACACGTTTTTCGGGCTGAATCCGGGCACTACGAAAGAGGAGGTTTTGGAGTGTCTTAAAAACTTCACAAAGGGAGACAACAAAATAACGAATCTCTCGCACGCGCACAGGCTTGAACCAGGGACGGGTTGGGACGTTCCTCCGGGAGTTTTGCACGCGCCGGGGAGCTTGTGCACATACGAGCCTCAAACGGCGTCGGACGTGTATGCAATGTATCAGTCGCTCACGGGAGACGCAATCATTTCCGAAGACCTCCTCTGGAAGAACACGCCCGCCGACAAAATCGGCGATTTCGACCACCTCTTGGACGTTATCGACTGGGACTTGAACGTAGACCCCGAATTCGTCAAGAACCGCTTTATGCGCCCCCGCCCCGTGCGCGACGCCGCGGAAATGAAAGGGTATGTAGAAAACTGGATTGTCTACAAATCACCCGCGTTCAGCGCGAAGGAGTTGACTGTGTTCCCCAAGCAGAGCGTTCTGATTAGGGACGAGGCCGCCTACGGAACGATTATGATGCAAGGGCACGGCAAAATGGGCGCGTGGAACATTGAAACGCCCGCGCTTATCAGATACAACGAGCTAACGTTCGACGAATATTTCGTGACCGAAGACGCCGCCAAAAAGGGCGTGCTCATTACGAACGAATCGGACAGCGACCCGATTGTAATGCTGAAGCACTTCGGCCCCGAAAACCCAGAGTGGGTTGCATGGAACGCAAAAAACGCCTAACGGAACGCGGATATGGAACGCAAAAAACCGTTTCTTTTGCTGGTTTGTCTGGTTGCGGCAATGGGCGGATTCCTCTTCGGCTACGACTGGGTTGTAGTGGGAGGGGCAAAGCCCTTCTACGAGCCGTATTTCGGTCTGACCTCTCCGCACTTGAAAGGCTGGGGCACAAGCTCCGCGCTTGTTGGGTGCATTTTCGGGGCGGTTTTCTGCTTCCTTACCGCCGACAAATACGGCAGACGCCGCCTGCTGATTTTCTCGGGCTTTCTGTTTGCCGTGTCGGCACTGGGCACTGCCTTTAGCGCGGAGTTCTGGCAGTATAACCTGTTCAGGATTGCGGGCGGATTCGCGATAGGAATTGCGCTGAACCTCTCGCCGATGTATATCGCGGAAATGGCTCCGCCCGACATGCGCGGGAAGCTCGTTTCCGTCAATCAGCTTATGGCGATGTTCGGGATTCTGGCGGCGCAAATCGTCAACTGGAGGATTTCGCTGCTCGACACTTCGCTCGACGCGAACGCGACCGCCGAGATGATTCGCGAAAGCTGGAACGGGCAATACGGCTGGAGGTATATGTTCGGCGCACAAATTGTGCCGTCGGCAATATTTTTCGCCCTGATGATTTTTATGCCAGAAAGCGTCCGATGGCTGGTAAAGAACGGACGCGAAGCCGACGCCCTGCCCGTTCTGGAAAGAATGGGCGGCAAAGAATACGCCGCGCGCGAGTGCGCCTGCATACGCGAAAGCGTCGCCGAGGAGATGAAAATGTCGTCTGGGTCGTTTTCGGAGCTGTTGACGGGCGGAATGTTGAAGATTTTAGGACTGGGAATTTTCGTGGCGGTGCTTCAGCAGTGGTGCGGAATGAACGTAGTTTTCTACTACGCAGCCGACATCTTCGAAGCGGCAGGATACGATCTGAAGGCATTGATGTTGCAGATTGTGGTGATTGGTTCGATTATGGTGGTGTCGGTGCTCATAACAATCGCGCTTGTGGACAAAATCGGCAGAAAGTTTCTGATGCTGCTGGGGCTTGGGTCGCTTGCGACAATCTACATTGTCGAGGGGATTTTGTTCGCCTGCGGTGTGAAGGGAATTGCCATTGTGCTTCTGACGCTACTGAGCGTTGCGATGTATTCGCTCACGCTCGCGCCCGTCGTGTGGGTGATTCTCTCGGAGATTTTCCCGAACAGAATACGCGGCGCGGCAATGAGTTTGGCGGTTGTCGCTTTGTGGATTGCGAACTTCCTGCTCACATACACGTTCCCTGCAATCAAGGAGTCGCTCGGTTGGACGCTGAATTTCTGGCTCTACGCGGCGATTTGCGCGGGCGGATTCGTCTTCTTGGCGGCGAAGCTTCCCGAGACAAAGGGTAAGTCGCTCGAGGAAATCGAAAAAATAATTCTGAAAAAATGAGCGGAAAAAACTGCATTCAACAACTTATCTCCGACCTGCCGAAAATTACGAATACCGCGCAAATAGGCGGCGTGGAGACTGCCGTTTTGGACGGCGGCGCGGCGCGGGGAGTGCGCGTTGCGTATTTCAACACGGGCGGCGGGCTGCGCTTTAAGGTTGTAATAGACAGGGCTATGGACATTGCCGAGGCGTCGCTGCTTGAAACGAATTTTGCGTGGATTTCAAAACGCGGGGTTGTTGCGCCCGAAACGTGCCGCGGAATGAACTGGCTTGCGCGCTTCGGCGGAGGACTTATGACCACCTGCGGGCTTGCGCACGTTGGCCCGCCCGAAACAAACGCGCACGGCGAATTTTGTCTGCACGGCGACATTTCAAACATTCCCGCGCAGGTGGTGCGCGTTGTAAAGCCGAGCCGCGAAAACGGCTTCGAGATTGCGCTTGAGGGCGAAGTGCTGCAATCGACAGTCTTCGGGGCACACTTGCTTTTGCGCCGCAGAATTTCCACGCACCTGCTTTCGCGCAAGATTGAAGTTGAGGACGAAATAACGAACATCGGCAACACGCCCGCGCCCAATATGGTTTTATACCACTGCAATCTCGGTTATCCGCTAATAGACGAAGGCGCTGAACTGCAGTGGCGCGGAACGGCCACGCCCGCAAATCCGAACGACCCGATTATGGGCGGAGGGCGCGATTTCTCCGTCTGCCGTGCGCCGCTTGCCGAGCACGCTGGCGCGAAGGAGTCGGTCGCGTTCATCGACCCCATCCCCGACGCGGACGGAATTTGCAGCTGTCGGGCAACGAACGCAAAAATCGGGAAAGGATTGAAAATTTCGTTTCCCAAGAAAGCATTGCCTCACCTAATCAACTGGCAGCACTGGGGCGCGGGCGAATACGTTTGCGCGCTCGAGCCCGCCACGAACCCGCCGATAGGGCAGGCAAACGCCGAAGCGCAGGGAACGCTCAGAATGCTTGCGCCCGACGAGTCGGCAAAATACAGGCTCTGTTTCGAGGCTTTTGAAATTTAATTTATACAAGCTGGCAAAACAGACGGCGCGGATTTTTCCGCGTCTTTTTTGTTTGCGCACGGACAAACGCAAGCGCGACGCCGCCTATGCCCAATGAAGCCATTATGCTGTTGACGTTTACCCCGCAATTAGTGAGCACCGACAGCACCGCTATCAGAAGCAGAATCACCTTTACCACGCGCCTTGCAAACGAAACCAGATTGGCGGTCGATTTTGCCGAACGCTGTCCGAGTTTGTTGGCGACCGCCCCGAAAACGGAGTCGCTTATGATTATCACGAGCCAGAAAACCGCGCACCAGAAAACAATGCCTATTGCCCGCGAAAGCATCGCCACGGCGGCTTCACCGCTGACGGTGAACACGAGGGCGAAATATATTCCCAGAACTATCGCAAACACGTCGAGCGGCATGCGCACGTTTTCGAGAAATACTTTTGCGAAGACGAAGATACGTTGTTTTCCGATTGAGGTTTTTCTTGAGCCGAAGTTTTCCCAGATGAAAACATCGACGCGGCAAGCGCGGTTGCGAGTTTTATAAACATACTTCTATTCGTATTTTATATATTTATTGTTATTGATTTTAATTCAAATATTCTAAATAAATTGCGGGACGGGATATTCATTAAAAATTATTATTTTCTTTCGGTATCAAATGGTATTTCTCCCATGAGAGGCTTTGTGGTTAGGTTTCTATCCCTGAATTTTTCTATTCTGTGAAATGTTATCATATTTGAGTTGTGTTGGGAGTCGGCTTTTTCTCCATTTGCGTAATAGGCGGTTCTTACCACTGCAATGAGATCGTTTCCGTCTATTATCGCGGAAGGGTATTGAAAACCGCAATGCTCAATGTCCGGATGCGTAATTATAATGGATTTAACTTTCCAGTCCATAAGGTTTGATGATTCGAGCAGGGCAAGAGTATTGCGCGTACGTTCGGCTTTTATCGGATGAGGGCAGTTTTTAACTTCTCCTCGGTCTCGTTCCAGAACGTAGTTTGAGAGGGCGAAATACTTCTCCGTTTTTTCATCATACACTATATAGAATTTTTTGCAGGATCCTGGAAAGCGGATAAACATATTGCGCGTATTTAGTTTTGCCTTTTTTCCGTCGTGAGATATTTCGTAAAAAGCCGCGCATTCGTCGGTTATCCCATGCACGCGAAGAATATTGAAAATTTTGTTATCGCTTCGCCTGTGTACGACATTGCCTTCCAACCATCCTCCGTGGGCAAGCGTCACCATTTGATCGGGGATGATTACGCTTGTGGATTTAGTCCAGTTTTCGGAATTTAGTAAATCGGAGTTTATTGGAGCGGACATTACAAATGAATACTGATGCGCCCACATTTTCGCTTTTTTATTAGGTTGCTCCATATGTACGTAAATTCTGTCGTTTACGATTGCCACAGGAGTGGGAGTGGATATTATTCGTTGCTCTGTTTTAAGTATTAGCCCGCTTTTATCGTTGTCGGGGATTGGCCAGGTTTTTCCGCCGTCAACGGATTTTCTCACGGCGAACCCGTTTTCCGGAAACAGACATCCGATAAGATATATCGCGTTGTTATGATACCAAAGAAAATTCCAATTCTGTCCATTGACTCGGGATAACCATTGCCAGGTTTTCCCTTTGTCCTTGGATTGATATATCATTACAGATGTTCCGTTTTTTTCCTTCCAGTTTTTTCCAAAGATGTCATGGCTTGCTATGTATGTGCCGTCTGGAAGTATGATAATGCTAGGCGATCCAAGAAAGACTTTGCTCGATGGCGAAGAATACGCTATAACGCTTCCGTTTATATGGGAAAAATCTATATTTTTGTTTACTTCGCTTTTTACCGGAATATGGCTTAAGTCTCGAGAATAATTCGTAGGCGTTGGATTGCTTGCAAAAGTTGACAGAGAGTGCAACAGAATAACCGTATATAGAATTTTTTTCATTTTCATTTTTGTTAAAGAATCCATAAAATAATAAATAAATACTACCAAAAAACAGAATAATTGCAACGGTTTTATAAACTTGCGCATATTCTTGTTTCTTCTCAAAATTCGCGGCGGGATTTTCTAAGTTGGAGGGCGTTTCTTGGGAAATGCCCTCTTGTTTTTCTAAGTTCGTCCGAGTATCTCGTCGTCAAAAACCTCGCCGTTTTGTAGGGTGGGTGCGGGTTAGTTTCCTGTGCCGTCCGAATCCTTCTGCCCCGTCGTCGGCGTCGTGGCGGAATTGATTTCCTGAACCTCGTTGTCGCCCGCAAAAATTTTCAAACGGTCGCCGACGCCCGAAAATGCCGTATGGTAGGTGATGAAATTCGTGATGCTCGCCTGCGCGTTGAACTGGTCTCGAACGGTGAAGCAGCGCGCTCGAGCCCGCCACGAACCCGCCGATAGGTCAGGCAAACGCCGAAGCGGATGGGAAGCTCAAAATGCTCGCGCCGGAAGAATCGGCGAAATACAGTCTCTGTTTCGAGGCTTTCGAAATTTAACGCAGCTACACGCAACCTACGCAAAACACGGCGCGGATTTTTCCGCGTCTTTTTTTGCTGGTCGGGGCGCGAAGAGATGGGAGTGTGGGCGCAAGGCGCAAAAAAACGCGGCGTCGATTTCTCGGCGTCGCGCTTGGGGAAAAGAGTTTAGTTCTATTTTATTCCAAAGAAATTTTTACACTTCCTCCAAAAAGTCGGTTTGAACAGTTTGTAGTTGCGCGACTCAACCGTTCGGTCTTTGTAGGTGAACGCGGAGTCGGAGTAGTTGGTCACGATTTCCGAGCCGTCGGAGAAGACGCTCAGGAAAACGTCGGGCGCAAGTTCGCGGTGGTCGTCCATAAATTCGTATTGCAAATACTTCATCGGCTGGTAGGCCTTGTATGCCTCGGCTATGAGTTTCTGGTTTTCCGCGCTCTTGTAGCTTAGAAAATAGAACGTGGGACGCCCGTTAAGCTCCGCCATTTTAAGCACCTTCTTCCACTTTACGCCGAACGCCGAAAACTGCGTACCGCAGCTCGAGCCTTCGTAGGTGGGGTCTATTGTATCCCAATAGGGATTGCTCAAAATAATGCCGTGGTAGACTATGTGCCAGAACGGAACGGGGCCTTTATTGAGAACGGGGTCCTTCCTTCCGCAGTGGTTGGGATACGCCCATACGTATAGCGAGAAGTCGAGATTGCCCGCGAAGGAGTCGTTCGGACCCTCGCTGCCGAAACCTCCGTGCGCCTTTTGAGAAGCCGCCGCGACAAGCCCCATGTATTCCGCCGTCTCCTTGCGCGAACATGGGTGGCGTTTGTCGAAACACGGATAGGGATGTATACAGGAATAAACGTCGTTGTGTTGCGTGCCCTTGAAACCGAGGTCGAGGATTATTTTGTTGTCGCGTTCCACGAACGTTTCGTAGTGCATTTTCTGGCACGGATAATACGCCGTTCCTCCCGCCAAAATAAGCTGGTGGCGCATTTTGCCGTCGGCGCGGCGCGCAACGTATTTTTCGTCCCAATCGTCGGAAATCTCGTAGATGTCGGTATTACAGATGTGGTTTGTAATCTGGTAGCCGAGAGACTTGGCTGTTCTGATTGTTTCGCGCAGTTTCTTCTCCCCGCCGAACTCTTCGGGAATGGGAAGCAGCTGGGGATAGCGTCCGTCGAAACCGCCCGCATTCCAGCCGACAAGGCACATTTCCGCCTTTTCCACACCGAGGGATTTTATGCCTTTCATGATTGCGGAACATTCGTCGAACGAGTGCATTACGCGCAGTTTGGGCTCGTTTTCGGGCGTCTGGCGGGCGATTTTGTCTTTGTTGTCTTTTATGCCGTTTTTGATTCGCACAAAAATACTGTCAACGGTATAAGCCAACACGGGATTGTTTTTTACGCGCTCTTTAAGGGGACGGACAACGCCGTTTTCAAGCTGGTATTTGCGGTAGGTCCGCGCCATTCCCGCGTAGTTGGCGTCGTCGCCATCGAGCTTGTAGACATCTATTACAACGTCCTCATACGGTCCCTGCGGAATTGATCCGATGTAGAACTTGGGAAAGACTTTGTATTCGCCCTTGTTTACCGTAACGAACTCTGAAAACTCGTAGCGCATTCCCTTGACGATTGCAACAAACGTCCCCTGCGGATTCTGTATACCGAAAATCGGCATTGCCCCCCAAACATCAACCTTGCCTTCGTCGAGAACGAACGTTCCCATTTGGCTGTCGCCCGTGACGAAGTAGCCGGTATCGCCTTTTTTTGCCGAAAAAGCGTCGAAGAAAACTTCGAGCACATCGGCGTTGGCAAGTTTTTCTTTGGGCAACTGAAAACGCCAAACGTTCTTTTTTATTTTTTCGAGTTTTACGCTTTCTGTTTGCGGCGTTCCGCGTTTTGTTATCGTGATTACGGCGTCATCGACAGCCGCAAAAGCGGCCGACGACGAGGCAAACAACGCTATCGCGCCCAACAGAGCGCGCAATGGGATATATTTTTTTACCATAATATATGATGTTTTAAGCTTTGTTTAGGTTTACAGTTCCCGCTATTTCAGGTTGAATTTCACCGCAACGGGCAATTCCGACTTAGCGAGCGAATCCGGAAGCGTAAGCACCGCACCCTCTTTCTTGGCGGGGTTTTTGTATTTCCACCCAATCTTTGCGCCCGTTGCGACATCGCTGAACTGCGCGTTCTGTACGGGCGAGAACTTCAATTCAACCTGCTTTGCGGGATTTTTGAGGATTGCAAAACCGAACTTTCCGTCCTTCGTGCGCGTGTATGCCGCGCCGTCGCAATGGAAGGGGGCAAGCATACGCGTGGCATAGATTGCCTCGCCGTTGTTTGCAAGCCAACCGCCGATGTCCAAGAGTCGGCGTTTCTGGATTTCGGGAAGACCGCCCTGCCCGTCGGGGTTGACAATCAGCAGCAGGTTGCCGCCGCGCGCGACCATATCGGCGAACATATTGATGAATTCTTTGGAGGTGATGACGTTTGTTTCATTGTCCTGCCAGTTGTTTCCGTAAGACTGGCTAATGCCGCGGCACGCCTCCCACGGGTGGTAGGAATCGACGGAGATTTCAGCGGACGTGTCGCCGAACTCGTCGGTGAAGAAGTCGCCGCGGATTGTTCTAAGCCAAGTGCGCTTTCTGCCCTTGAAGTTCTTCTTGGCAAGCTCCTCGGGAGCGGCACGCCCGTAGCGGTCGTTTACCGCCACTTCCTTTTTGCCCTCGTTTACGTTGTAGAAGTAGGCGGAAATGTCGTAGGTGCGGAAGTATGTCGCGGGACCGGCCCAGTCGGCGTCATACCAGACGATGTCGGGCGAATACTTGTCGATGAACTCGATTGCCTGCGGAACGATGTAGTCTTTGATGAAGTCTTTGACGGCGATTTTGCCCGACGCCATATCGTTAAGCTTCGGGTCGAAGTCTTCGACCGCGCCCATCTTGCCCCAGCGGTATGTGCCGAGCGTTCCGTCGGGCTTGAGAATGGGGGCTTCCCACTCGTCGATTGAGAAATAGAAGCCGAATTTCATGTCGTTTTCTGCGCACGCTTTTACTATCTCCTTGACGAAATCGCGCTTGGGCCCCATTGCAGCGGAGCTGCGCAGGGTGAAGGAGCTGTCCCACAGGCAGAAGCCGGAGTGGTGCTTGTTGAAGGGGACAACGTATTTTGCGCCCGACTGTTTGAACAGCTTTACAAGTTTTTCGGCGTCGAATTTTTCGCCCTTGAAAAGCGGAATGAAGTCGTCGCGCTGGAAGTCTTCGCCCCAATTTTTGACGTGGTAGTCTTTGTAGCCGTAGAACGCGGATTTGGGCGTAAAGTTGCTATACATTCGCTGCTCATACCAGTCGGGATACATTGCACCCTGCTCCTTTTTGGGCGCCCACGAGGGAATCGACCACAAGCCCCAGTCGAAGAATATGCCGAATTTTGCGTCCAAGAACCACTCGGGGCACTTGTGGGAGTCGATACTCTGCGGGGTGGGTTTCCATTTGCCCTTGTCATTTACCGCCTCCATTTTGGCGAACGTTTCCGCCGCCTTTTTCATTGTTTTTTCCGAATACTTTTCGCTGATTTGCTCTACAGTGAGCGGATAGCGTTGGCGTTTCCAGCCGTCGGGGCGGCGGAATTCCTTGGGGGCGAGTGGGTGGTTTACAAGCGCAGTGGAAGAACGCGTTGTGATTTCGCCGGGGGCGTCGACAGCCGACGCCTGTTTCGGCGCGTTCTGGGCGCAGCCGCACAAAAGCGACAACGCCGAAACGCCGATGATTTCCTTTAACAAGTAGTGTTTCATATTTCCTTTCGTAATTAAAATTCCGCGCCGAACCGAAACGGCAACGCGCGCCTCTCCCCGAACGCCGCGCATTTTCCGCCGTTTAGCAAATTGGCAGTGCGCGGTGTCGAATTGGTGTTAACGTTAACAAAACCCAAATGCGCGTGTCAACATTTTTATCAAAAAAAACCGCCGAAAAGGCGGTTTGCGTAAAAAAAATCCCCCGTTTGCTGCTATTTGTTCTCCGACAAAATGCGGACGCACTCGGCGAAGAGAGCCGAACCGAAAGAATCGGTTATAGGCTGCAACCAATCGGGCATTTCCGTTTCTTTGGAGAACATAAAAGGCAGGAACATATACGCGGGAACGTAGACGTATTTGAACTTTCCGTCAACCTTCTTTGCCGATGCAACGCAGTATTTGGAGCCGTCGGGCAAAACGAGGTTCATGAGGGGCATTACGTCTTTGTCGGGCAGGATTTCGCACACGGCAACGGGTTTATTCCAGCCAGTCTGGTTGGGATTGTCGTTAAAGCCCAAAACTTTTTCGGGGGAAATTTTTTGCAGGCGCGGGCAAAGTTCTATTTTCATTTTGAAAATAACGTCGTCGTTCTGCCTGCCCCACTCGCGCGAAACGGGAGTTTCGTTATTGGGGCGTTTGGCTATTTTCATGGTGGTGGGGCCTTCGTTAAGCCCGCCTATGAAAATTATTTTTCCGCCGTTTTTTATGTATTTATCTACATTTGCGCGCAGGCGTTTTGCAACGCCGTTTTTGGAATGGATTACAAGTATCGGAATTTTTTCTGCGTCGGGCGCGGATTTTTCAATGTCGGGGAACGAAAACAGTTCTACGTTTCCGCCGGATTTCTTGAATGCGCGCGCGATTGACGACGTTGCAAAACGCGAACCGAAGCCGTGTTCGCCCATTCCCATTTCATACGAAGATTCGGCGATAAACCCGACGGCGGGATATTTTTTGTTGTTCCAAAGTCCGTTGTAAACGCTGTCGTCGCGGGCATCGCGGGCGCGGATATAGGCGTTGAAACGCTTCTGGTATTCGGCAAAAACGGGACGTTCGGAAAGGGGCTTGTCGAGCCACGCCAAGTCGAGCTTTTCGGGGTCGAGGGGCTGGTCGGATTTTGCGATAAGCCAAGCCGAGTAGACTATGTTTACGCCGTCCATCGTCTGGGTTGCAAGAGTCTTGGCGATTGCCTCAGCCGACTCTTTGGATGGCGAGCCGTCTTTGTTCACTTTGCCGATGTAGACTTCCTGCGCGGCCATATTTTTGTCGGCAATGACGCCCGTCATCATAATGTCGCAAAGGGCTTCGTCGAGTTTTTTGACGCGCGAATCGGGCTTGAAGTCGCCGATGATTTCGCGGGCGCGCGCGGTGATAGCCTTGTCGTTTCTGATTTTCCACAGGTCGTCGTGGCGAAGTTTGGGGTATTTGACGTGCTTATACTTTGTGTAGCGCAAATACTGCATCATCGAACCGTGGTTGAACGCGCCGCCGTCGGCGTAGGCGTGAAGGAGCGTTCCCGCGTAGAGAGCCGCCTTGTCGGGGCGGTTTTCGCGAAAAGCCTTGGCGAGGGCGAAAAACTCTATCCCCTTGGAATACGGGCGGTGAAGCCTGTCACGCTTTTTGTCGGTAGCGCGGGCGATGTAGGGGAGGTCGTCGCCCATAATTTCCTCTTCCTCCTTGGAAAACTCATACTTTTTTTCCGCGGGCCCGTCGGGATAATGAGACCACCGCTTAATCATCAACTGCTGCTGCTCGGGCGACCAAAAGTTGCGAACTTCCGCAGGCAGATAATTTAAAACCCACTCAATATGAGTGTTGTGCCCGGGCCCCCACGCAAACAACCACGCAGGCACGCACACACACATTGTAATAATCAGTTTAGTTAGTTTTTTCATTTTTTAGGTTTTTTATTTTTTATAATTCCGAAAGTGGCGGCGTTTTTACATTTCCGAAAGCGGCGTCGATTGAGCTTTGCTCAATGCGCCTTTGACTATTGGGTAAAGACTGCCCTCCTTGAGAACGCGCCATCACAAAAGTTGCCGCAGGCAAGCTTTTGGGAAGTATAATTGCGCAGCAATTACCCCGCAGGGGTGAGCCGTTGAATTGCGCCTTTATTTCATTGGCGCAAGAGAAACACTCTTGTGCGAGCGAATACAAAACGCAGTTTTTTTTAACTTTCCTAAAGAGGCGCGGATTGAACTTTGTTCAATCCCGCTTTGATTATTCGGTAAAGCTTGTGTTCCTAAGAACGCGTCATTACCACTTCTTTTAGCGCGGCAAAACGGGGTTCAGACAAGGCTTTGAAAAATTTTTGCGCAGGCTTTTTATGTTTCCTAAAGAGGCGCGGATTGAACTTTGTTCAATGCCGCTTTGATTATTCGCTAAAGTTTGTGCCCTTGATAGCGTGTCATCACAAAAGTTGCCGCAGGCAAGCTTTTGGGAAGTATAATTGCGTAGCAATTACCCCGTAGGGGTGAGACGTTGAATTGCGCCTTTATTTCATCGGCGCAAGAGAAACACTCTTGTGCGAGCGAATACAAATTGAGCTTCAGGCGAGGCTTCAAAAAAAATTTGCGGTGGCGGCTGTAGTAGACCTACTGCCCCACTGCAAATTCTTTTTTGAAACTTTTTTACATTTCCTAAAGCGGCGCGGATTGAAATTCATTCAATTCCGCTTTGATTATTTGTTAAAGCTTGTGCCCTTGAGAACGCGTCAAACGCAGTTTTAGGCAAGGCTTCACGTTTTTGTTGCGATGGGAGCGTAGTTAACCTACGTGACCGAGCAACAACAAACAGTGAAACGCAGCATAAAGCTGCGTTTCACGCGTTCTAAAAGTGGTCGGGGAGCGCTCTGGAAGATATATCCTCCAATATCAAACCAGTAGCCTCCTCTACCGACTTCGTTCCCTCGAACGCCTTCCTTATCCTTGAGCGCACCGATACCGCGCCGCTCTCGGCCTCCTTGTTGCCGATAACGAACATGTGCGGAACTTTGTCGGTCTCGGCCTTGCGGATTTTCGCGCCCAATTTCTCGGCAGAAGCGTCCATGGAAACGCGAACGACCGCGTCGCGAAGCTTCTTGAAAACTTCGTCGGCAAAGGGAACGACGGAATCGTTGAGGGTAATGATTCTGACCTGCTCGGGGGCGAGCCACGTGGGGAAGTTGCCCGCGAAGTGCTCAATGAGAACGCCCGTGAAACGCTCGAGAGAGCCGAACGGCGCGCGGTGAATCATAATCGGGCGGTGGGGCTTGTTGTCCTGACCGATGTAGGAGAGGTCGAAGCGTTCGGGGAGGTTGTAGTCAACCTGAACTGTGCCGAGCTGCCATTCCCTGCCGATAACGTCCTTTACAACGAAGTCGATTTTGGGCCCGTAGAAAGCCGCCTCGCCGAGCTCTTCGGTGAAGGGAACGCCGAGAGATTTAGCCGCCTTGCGGATTGCGGCTTCGCTCTTGACCCAGTTTTCCTCGTCGCCGACGTATTTGTCGCTGGCGGGGTCGCGCAGGGAGATACGCACGCGGTATTCGCGCATGCCGATTGTCTCGAAAACGGCTTTGACCAAATCGAGGCAGCCCTGAATTTCGTCGTCAAGCTGTTCGGGGGTGCAGAAAATGTGGGCGTCGTCTTGGGTGAAGCCGCGCACGCGGGTCATTCCGTTGAGTTCGCCCGACTGCTCCCAGCGGTAGACGTTGCCGAACTCCGCCAAGCGGACGGGCAATTCGCGGTATGAGTGCGGGTCGCTCTTGTAGATTTCAACATGGAACGGGCAGTTCATAGGCTTGAGAAGGAAGCCCTGAACGTCGCCGTTTTCGACTTTTTCCTCAAAGGTTTTAACGTCGAGTTTTTCAGCCGCCATACGCGCCATATCTTCGCGCTCGACAATCGGAACGAACTGCGACTCTTTGTAGTAGGGGAAGTGTCCGCTTGTTCTGAAAAGCCCGAGCTTGCCGATATGCGGCGTGAAAACCTGCTGGTAGCCCTGCTTGCGCAGAAGCTCCAAGATGAAGTCCTGCAGGCTTTGGCGGACGAGCGCGCCCTTGGGTTTCCAAAGGATAAGCCCCTGCCCGACGCGGTCTACGATTGTAAACAAGCCCATTTCCTTGCCGAGTTTGCGGTGGTCGCGGAGCTTTGCCTGCTCCATTTGCTCGAGGTATTTGGCGAGCTCGTCTTTGGTGGCGAACGCCGTGCCGTAGATGCGCTGAAGCTGTTTGTTGTTTTCGTCGCCGCGGTGGTATGCGCCCGCGATATTCAAAAGTTTAAAGGCCTTTATGCGCTTTGTAAAATCGACGTGGGGCCCTGCGCAAAGGTCGCAAAATTCGCCGTTTTTGTAGAACGAAATTTCCTCGCCTTCGGGAATGTCGGCAAGGCGTCCGAGTTTGAATTCCTCCTGACCGAGCTCCTTTATCTTTGCGGCGGCTTCGTCTCTGGAGAGAGTGAAGCGTTCGAACTTCTGGTTTTCGGCGATAATTTTTTTCATTTCCGCCTCAATGTTTTTCAAGTCTTCGGCGGTGAACTTGTGCTCCAAGTCAAAGTCGTAATAGAAACCCGAGTCGGTCGCGGGACCGATGTCGAGTTTGGCTTCGGGAAACAGGCGTAATACAGCTTCCGCCAAAACGTGAGACGCGCTGTGTCTTATTTTCAATAATTCTTCGTTCATAATATTGTTGCGCCGAACGCCGCCGAAAATTGCGCGAAAACAAAACGCGCTTTTTCTGCGGACGCAAGACGCCCTTTCGTAGATTGTCAATAGTGTATTGCCCGCCGAAAATGTCCAGTTTTTTTAGGCGTTTTTCGAAAATTTTATGCGGGCAAACTGCGGGCTACCGCCCCGCAAAAACGGCGCGGGGCGCGTCTACTGGAAAAACGCGGTTTCGAACAATTCGGGCTTGACGGCGCGTATTTTGCCCGCCGATTCAGCCAGTCCGCCGAGGCGCGCGCGCTCAAGCCACACGCGCTCGAACTCAGCCGAAATGAATTTAAGCTCCGTCTGCTGCGCGGTTGTTTCAACGGCGAAATCGCCGCGTGCGCGGTTGAACGCCCATTTCATCATGCGGCACGCGAGGGCGACTTCATCGACGCAGGCGTCGGCATCGGGAGACGAGATTTTGGAAGCCCCCGCAAGGGAGGCGGCAAAATCGGCCGCGCCCTCGAGCGCGTTGTAGTCGGCGTCGGGAAATTCGGCGGCAAGTTTGCGCGCGTTTTCGGCGGAGGCAAAAAACATTTTGTGGTGCAGGCAGAAGAGTTTTTCGACAACATCGCAACGCCCCAATGCGCAAAGCGCGCGCGAAAACTCGCCCGAGGAATCGGAAAAAACGCACTTGGAAAGGGAGTCGCAAACCTGCTCTTCAGTGGGGGTTGACGACCACGCGCACGCCGCCGCAAACGCCATCGACGGGAACATTGCAACCCACGGCTGGTGGTTGCCGCCGTCGCCCCACTGGGTGAGAATCATTCCGCGCGCGCCGTATTTTTTGGCGCACGCGCAGGCTGTTTCGGCGTTTTTAAAGGCGCAGTCTATGCGCGAACCGAAGCTGTTCCAAGTGTTCGTTCCGGGGGCTACGACAAATTCGCGCCCGAGTTTTTCGAGATAGGCGCACTGTTGTTCGTATGGGTGGTCGAGGTAGTATCCCCAAAGAACGGGCGTCATATTCTGCGGCAAAAGTGCGGCGTATTCGGGCTTTTTCATAAGCACGTCAGCCCAGAAATATGTGCGTTTGCCGCGCTCGTTGCAAAGGTTGTTCAGGCGCGCAATGTGCGAGATGTAGAGCTTGTATTTGTCGTCGGGTGTGGGGCAAAGCGGCTTGCTGCGCCCCAGTCCAAGCTCCCACGGTTCGTCGCCGCCTATGTTGATTTTATCGGACGAAAAATTCGGCAGAAATTGGTCGTAAAGCGACGCCATAAATTCGGCCGACGCGGCGTCGGGGTGGAGTGTTGTGGGGAATTTGCGGACGTTGCCGAGCGGGTCAACGAAGGGAGCTTTGCTTTCGGCAAGGTGCGCGTATTGCGGATAGCGAAGCCAGCGTTCCATATGCCCCAAGCCGTTGAGGTTGGCGACAAGCTCTATGCCCGCAAAGCGACAGATATCGTCGAGATTTTTATACTGCGCGGCTGTCATGGGGCTTGCATTCGCCCAGACAAGCTCGTGCCCCGCAAAGGCGTAGGTGTGCTCGGTATACAGCTCGAGGCGGTTGTATTTGTAGAGGGCAAGGCGGTCTACAAGCAACGCGAGTTCGCGCATTGTGGGGACTTTGCAGCGGCTTATGTCGAGCATAAAACCGCGTATTTGCAGGTCGGGGGAATCGGTTATTTCGCAGAAGCGCATTCCCTCTTCGGGCGACTGCAACGCCATTTGGCGCAATGTTTGAAGCGCGAATTTTGCCCCGCTTTCAGATTCGGCGCGGACGAAAATTCCGTCGGGATTCACCGAAATGCTGTAGCCCTGCCCGACGCCGTTTTCGCCGAATTCGACAAAAACGAACTGCCCCGAGGGAAGCCCCTCGGGAGAGATTTCGAACGCCGCCTTTTGCCACGGCAAAAAACCCTCCCCCCATTTTACCGATTTGGGAACGGGGAGGATTTTGGGCTTTGGGGAAAACGTCTGCATTCCCCTTTTTTAGAACGTGTGCACGAACAATCCGGAGCGCAGCTTAGGCTCGAACCAAGTGCTCTTGGGGGGCATAATCTGACCTGCGTCGGCGATTGCCATAAGCTGGGCAACCGTTGTGGGATACATTGAGAACGCAACCGCAAAACCGCCCTCGCGGACGAGGCGTTCAAGCTCGTCGGTGCCTTTTATGCCGCCGACAAAGTCGATGCGCTCGTCGGTGCGGGGGTCGCCGATTTTGAGAATCGGGGCGAGAACCCTGTCCTGAAGGAGCGCAACGTCAAGCGAGCTTACTGCGTCAAGCCCGTCGGTGTTTTCGAACTCCAAGCTATACCAGTCGCCGTCGAGGAACATTGAGACTTTCTTCGACTTTTCGGGAGCTTTCTGCCCGCTTTTGGAAACCTTGCAAACCTTTTCGAGAGCGGCGAGGAACGAGGCTTTGTCGAGACCCGCCAAGTCCTTTACAACGCGGTTGTAGGGAAGAATTTTAAGCTGCGCGGCGGGGAAGCATACCGACAAGAACCAGTTGTAGTCTTCGTCGCCTGTGTGATTGGGGTTGTCGGCCTTCATCAGGCGCGCGCAACGGGCGTTCGACGCGCTGCGGTGGTGGCCGTCGGCGACGTAGGCGCAGGGAATGTTCTTGAAGGTTTCTACAATCTTTTGGAGCGTTGCGGGGTCGGAAATCTTCCAGACTGTGTGGCGAATGCCGTCGTCGGCAACGAAGTCGAAGAGGGCGTCTTTGTCGTCCTTGTCTTCGACGAGCTTGTCAAGATACGTGCCGTCTTTTACCGTGAGAAAAACTGGGCCGGTGTTCACGCGCAGAGTGCGGGTGAGGCGATAGCGGTCGTTTTCCTTGGCTTCGCGCGTTTTTTCGTGCTTTTTGATGACGTCGGCGTCGTAGTCTTCCGCGCTGAAAGTGGCAACAAGCCCCGTCTGAGAGTGCGTGCCCATCTGCTGCCTGTAAAGATACATGCAGGGAGCGTCTTCGCGAATGAGGAAGCCGCCGTCAACGAGCTTTTGGAAATTCTCTTTGGCGTGTTGGTAGACGACATCGGAATAGGGGTCGATAGTCGGGTCGAGTTCCAACTCGCTGCGGACTACGCGCATAAAACTGAGAGGCTTGCCCTCGGCTTCTTTGCACGCCTGTTGAAAGTTTACAACGTCGTAGGGAAGACTCGCAATATCGGCGGCTTTGCCCTCGACCGGACGCAATCCTTTGAAAGCTTTGATTTTCATACCCGCGCATATTTTCAGACTTTTTCAGCTTTTGCAACTTTTGATTTTAAAATATTCCGAATTTCGCCGCATCATATATGTAGAAACGGAAGAAATAAATCGCGCAAAAAAAATACAAATAGTCATTGAAAAAGAAACAAAACTTTAATTGAGGACAAAGGCGACATTGAACGTAGTTCAATCGACGCCGCTTTAGGAAATGTAAAAAAATTGAACGCAGTTCAAGCCGCGCCACTTTAGAAAATACAAAAACTTTAACCAGAAACAAAACGGTATTGAACACAGTTCAAGCCGTGCCGCTTTAGAAAATGTAAAAAAATTGGCTGCGCCAATCGCCGCCACTTTCGGAAAGTTAAAAAAACTTGATTTTTGAGAGGAGATTAACATATTGCTGAAATTATGAAAAGTGTAGTGAATTCGAGAAAAGGGGGTTGTATATTCTCCCTGATTAAACTTGCCGTGATTGTCGTGGCAATAGTGGCAGTGGTGCTGTATTTCTGTATGGGATATATAGGAGATTATGCAATTAAAACGGCAACGTCGGGCACGGAAATTACGGGCGGAGTGGGAGATATTAAAGTCAACCCGTTCGAACAAAGCGTCGATGTGAAAAATTTCTATATTACAAACCCGTCGAAAAAATATAATAGTGAAACGGCGCTGTCGTTCGAAGAGGCGTTCGTGGATCTGGATATAACGCCTGTAGACCTGCTTACGAAAAAACTTATCGTGATAGATGAGATTACAATAAAAGGACTTAAGGCAAACGTGGAGTATTCGGCAGATAAGTCGATTACGTCGACAAACCTCAATGATATAGTGGCAATCCTGCAAAAGAAAATCGAGGGAACGCCGTCAGACTCAAAACAGGGTAGCGCGGCGGCGAAAGGCGGCGAAGAAAAAGACGAGCCTTACAGATTTATAATCAAGAAGTTGAAGTTTGTAAACGGCTACGCGTCGTCGTCAATAGGCGGGAAATTGACGGAATCGCCCCTGCCCGATTTCGAGATTTTGAATATAGGCGTCTCGAACGGCGGCGATACCGCGTTTGAGGTGGCGTGCGCAGTGATTCCGAGAATAGCGGTTCAGGCTACGGGCGGCGCGCTGAAGGGGCTGTTGAACGTTTCGGAGACGGAGGGGAAATCGCTGATAAAAAGCATTTCGAACTCGCTCAATAAGCTGATTGAGAAAAAACAGACAAAATAGTGTTTTTTGCTTTTTCGGAAGACGCGGCGGCTGAAATTTTCAACCGCCGCATTTTTTTGCGGAACGGAGAAAATGCCTGAAGGCGAAACGGAGACGAACTTCGGGGAAGCCTAAGAAAAACGTTTACGATGTCGCCCAAGTTGTGCGGAGGGTTTGTCGAAAAAACGCCAATACCGACGTTTACCAACAAATAAAAAACGCCGTCCCGATATATAAAAAACGCCGCCCGCCGACGAAAAAAAGGTTGCCTGAGAATGGGTTTTGTGCAAGATGTCTACGCATTATGGAACTAAACGTAATTCTGGATATTGTCGTGTTCGTCGCGTTCGTTGCGGCGGTTATTTTTACGGGACTTTACAAAAGTAAAAACGAGGGCGGCTCGGAGGATTATTTCCTTGCGGGTCGCGGGTTGTCGTGGTGGCTGATAGGCATTTCGCTCATAGCCGCAAACATTTCGACCGAACAATTCGTGGGCATGAGCGGAAGCGCGGCGGGGCTGTCGGGCTTGGCTATTGCAAGCTATGAGTGGATGGCGGCGATTGTCCTCGTTTTCGTGGCTTTCTTCTTCCTGCCGATTTTCCTCAGAAGCGGCATGTATACTGTGCCGCAGTTTCTGGAATACAGATTCGACGCCGCCTCAAGAACGGTGATGTCGATTATGATGGTGGTGGTGCTGGTTACGGTGAACACGACGGCGGTAATATACTCGGGCGCGACTGTTGCAAACACGGTTTTCGGGGCGTCTGCCGACCTGCCGTTCGAGCTCAACATTACGGCGTGCTGCTGGGGAATCGGCATTATGGCGGCAATCTACGTCTGCGCGGGCGGCTTAAAAGCGTGTGCGTGGGCCGATTTGCTTCAGGGCTCGGCGTTGATTATCGGCGGCGTCTTGATTGCGTATTTTGCATTCAGCGCGTTCGCGGGAACGCCCGTAGACCAGATTGCGACGACTTCGCCCGTTTCGCCCGAAACGCTTTCGAACCTCAAGGACGCGGGCGTTCTGGAAAAATTCTTCGCGCTTAACTCCGACAAGCTGACTATGTTTATGCCTGCCGACCACCCCGAAATTCCGTGGACGGCGTTGATTATCGGGCTGTGGATTCCCAACTTCTACTACTGGGGTTTCAACCAGTATATCATTCAGAGAACGCTGGGAGCTTCCAGCTTGGCGGAAGGGCAAAAAGGCGTTATCTTTGCGGCAAGCTTGAAGCTCGTAATTCCGTTTATCATCGTGTTCCCGGGGATTATAGCGTTCAACATATACTCGCAAGACCAGAACAAGGCGGCGTTGCAAGACCAGAAAATTATGACAACGAACGCCAAAACGCTCGCGCCTCTCTACTTCAAAAGCCTCGAAGTAAAGAACGTGAAGTTCGACCCGAAAGCGGGCGTGGAATTCTTCACCGTAAACTTGGGGCAGAAGGATTCAAACGGAAAGCCCGTTGCAACGGCGTTGTTTACCGAAGCCGATATGAACACGCTCAAGGCGGAATACGAAGTTCTCAAAAAAAGCGGCGAGCTTGACAAAACTATTTTTGAATACGACAGCGGCTGGGCGCAAAACGGCGGCGGCTTCGGCGACGGGCTCAAGCAGATTATCGACGACTGGAACAAAAACAGGGTTGTAGACCCGATGTCGGGCGCGGTCAGCGTGCGCAAGCTATACGGCTACAAATACGACTCCGCTTTCGGGCTTTTGATAAGCAAGGCGTTGCCCGACGGATTCGGGTTGCGCGGGTTCATTTTTGCGGCGTTGCTCGGCGCGGTGGTGAGCTCTTTGGCGGCAATGCTCAACGCGGCTTCGACGATATTTACGATAGACATCTACAAGAAATTCCTCAACAAACACGCCTCCGACAAAAATCAGGTTTTGGTCGGCAGAGTGGTCGTGCTGCTGTTCGCAGCGATAGGCTGCGTTGTAGCCCCCTTCTTGGCGAACCCGAAACTCGGCGGCGTATTCACGTTCATTCAGGAATTTCAAGGATACCTCTCGCCCGGGATTTTGGCGGTGTTCATTTTCGGTATGTTCTCGAAAAAAGCACCCCGTTTTGCGGGCGCGCTGGGCATTTTGACGAGCCCGATTGTATACGGAATTTTGCAGTGGCAGTTCGGCGACATCGCGTTCCTGAACAGAATGGCAATTACCTTCGGATGCGCAATGCTTGTGATGTTGGCTCTCACACTCGTGAAGCCCCTCAAACAGGACATTGTTCTGCCCGAAAACAAGAATATGGACTTGCGTTTCTCAAGAAGCGCAATGTTCGGCGGAATTGCGGTGTTGGCGATTTGCTTCGCCCTCTACTTCACGTTCTCGGGACTGTGGTTCTAATTTGAAGTCCGACCCGCGCGCAAGTGTGCGGGTCGGCGCAAACACAAACAAAAAAACAATATATGGATATGAGAAAAAATATAAAAACACTGTCGGCTGTTTCGATTGCGGCGTTGTCGCTTTCGATTTTGGGCTGCGCGGCAGACAAGACAAACACGGCGCAATGCGGAAGTCGGAATTTCGGGAAGTCGCCCGCGATTCCGACGAGCTACGAAACCGACAAAGACGCGGTTATGACGAAAGCCTACTGGGACATCTGGAACAAAGACGTTCAAAAGGCCATCGACGAACGCATCGAAAAATTCCGCAAGGCAGACGCAAAAATCGCGCTCGACGCCGCGCCGAATTCGCCCGTAAAAGTAAGGCAGGTTTCGCACAAATTCTTTTTCGGGGCGCACATTTTCAACTTCAACCAGCTCGGCAAAAAAGAATACAACAACATCTACAAAAGCCTTTACAACAAATACGACGGCCTGTTCAACTCGGCTACGGTGGCGTTCTACTGGAAATGTTTTGAAATGGAGTTCGACAAGCCGCGTTTCGAAACCGAATACTGGGACACGGAGGAATTTTGGGAAAATGTAAAATATCCAAAGCGTATGCCCCACTGGAGACGCCCCCCGACCGACGAAGTTGTGGATTTCTGCAAGTCGAAAAACCTGAGAATCCACGGGCACCCGCTTATTTGGGCGGACAGGGGATGGCATTATCCCGAACTGGAAATCTGGCAGAAATACGGCACGCCCGAAAACGTGAAATTCAAGAAGACAGCCCCGCACGTAGGCATAAACGTATCGGGATATGTGTTCACGAAAAAATACAAGGACTCAAAAATAGAGGATTTGGAAAAGGAATTCGGCGCGGCCGCAAAGGGTTCGGCGGAACGTTCGGAAATCCGCGTGCGCGAAATCGCAAAACGCTACGGCGACAAAATCGACAGCTGGGACGTTGTAAACGAATCGGCAAGAGATTTCTCCCTCGGCAACCTGCCGTCGAAGTCGAAGCTCATAACGCGTTCCAGATACGGCATCATGGAGGCCGACTACGACTTCAACGCCTTCAGGTTGGCGCAAAAATACCTCCCCGAAAAGGCGCGCCTTAACATAAACGACTACCTTATGGAAGAGACGTATTTGAAGCAAATACTCTCGCTCAAACAGCGCGGCTGCAAAATCGACGTGGTGGGTTCGCAAATGCATTTGTTCAACCCGAAACAGACGCTCGATATTTCAAAGGGCGCGAAAATCCAGACGCCCGAACAGGTCGGCGAAGTTATGCAAATGCTCTCAAAGGTGGGGTGTCCGATTCACTTGAGCGAAATCACAATCACCGCCGCGGGCACTTCCGACAAGGAGAGAATGATGCAGGCAATAACGTTGCGCAACCTCTACAGAATGTGGTTTAGCGTCGAAAAAATGAACGGCATTACTTGGTGGAACGTTGTTGACGACTGCGGCGCGCCGGGAGAACCCTCGATGTCGGGGCTTTTCACGCGCGATATGAAGCCCAAGCCCGCATTCTTCGCAATGAACAATCTCATAAACGGCGAGTGGAAGACTAACCTCGACGCGAAAACCGACGCCGACGGCGCGCTCTCTTTCCGCGGATTCAGGGGCGAATACGAAATTTCATACACCGACAAAAACGGAAAACAAAAAACAATAAAATACACCCTCAACTAAAATGAAAGACAGCTTAGCTTCGAGTTTTGAAAAAATCTACGGGCAAAGGGCGGAGGTTTTCGCCCAAGCCCCCGGAAGAATAGAGTTCATCGGCAACCACACCGACTACAACAACGGCTTCACTATGGGCGCGGCAATCGACAAGGTTGTAATGGTAGCCCTCTCCAAACGCAACGACAGAAAGCTCTGTTTTGCGAGCATAAAGTCGGGCGAAAAGGTGGAGCTTGACCTCGACAAACTCGAAAAGCAACCGCGCGAATACAACTGGGTCAACTATCCGCTGGGCGTATTCAAGTTTCTTGTGGAGGCGGGGTTGAAAGCCGACTGCGGCTTCAATATGCTCGACACAAGCAACCTGCCCGCGGGCGCGGGGCTAAGCTCCTCGGCGGCAATAGAGCTGTCGACGGCGTTCGCGCTCTGTAAACTCTACGGCTTTGACTGCGACCTCAAAACGAAAGTCCGCATTGGCAGAAAGTGCGAAAACAATTTCGTGGGCATGCCCTGCGGGATTCTCGACCAAGGGGTTTCGGGCTTCGGCAAGGCCGATTCGCTCGTGTTCATTGACTGCAAAACGGAGGAGTTTTCGAACGCTCCCCTGCCCCACTCGTGCAAATTCTGGCTGTTCAACTCCACGAAAAAACACGCCCTTGTCGACGGAATGTATGCGGCGCGCCACAACGAATGTATGGAAGCCGCAAAAAAGCTTTCGGAAGGCGGCGAGGAAAGGCTTTTGCGCGAATTTACGCTTGCCGACTTGGAGGCAAAAAAATCGGAACTTTCAGAAAACGCATACAAGCGCGCCAAGCACGTTATAGAGGAAAACGCTCGCGTGCTGAAAGCGCGGGACGCGCTGGCAAAGGGCGACATAGCCGAGGTGGGAAGGTTGCTTGTGCAGTCGCACAATTCGTCGCGCGACTTGTTCGAAAATTCGTGCGAGGAGCTTGATTTTCTGGTGGCGGAAGCCGTCAAGAACCCGAACGTCTACGGGGCGCGCCTGAGCGGCGGCGGCTTCGGCGGGGCTGTAATGGCGTTGACAAACGACAAATTCTCCGACGCCGACGCGGAAAAAATCGAAACCGCATACGAGGCGAAATTCGGCAAAAAACCCGCCGTTTTCATCTGCTCGGCGGGCGACGGCGCGAAAAACATTTAACCCAAATCATTCCAAAATTATGAACGTATTAGTAATAGGCGGCGCGGGCTACATAGGCAGCCATTGCGTCAGACAGTTAATTCAGGCGGGGCACAAACCGATTGTTCTCGACAACCTCGTCTACGGGCACACGGGCGCGCTCCTGAAGGAAGTAAAATTCTACAAGGGCAACCTTGAGGACAAAAAGACGGTCGGCGAAATTCTCGACGCCGAAAAAATCGACATCGTAATGCACTTCGCGGCGTTTATCAACGTGGGCGAATCGGTTCAGAATCCGCTTAAATACTACCAAAACAACGTTGCGGGCGTGGTCAATTTGCTCGAAACGATGATTGAGCACAACGTCAAGAAGTTCGTATTCTCCTCGACCTGCGCGACGTTCGGCATTCCCGAAAAGCTCCCGCTTGTGGAGGATATGCCCCAGCACCCGATAAATCCCTACGGACAAACGAAGCTCGACGTGGAAAACCTCCTCAAAAACTGCGCGCGCGCATACGGGCTGAATTCGGTTGCGTTCCGCTATTTCAACGCGTCGGGCGCGGCGGAAGACGGCACTATCGGCGAAGACCACACGCCCGAATCGCACCTGATTCCTCTGGCGATTTTCGCCGCAATGGGCAAGCGTCCTGCGCTCAAAATTTTCGGTAACGACTACAACACGCCCGACGGCACATGCCTGCGCGACTACGTCCACGTTGACGACCTCAGCCGCGCGCACATTGCCGCGTTCGACAAGCTTGAAGGCGACGGAAAATTCCTCCACTACAACCTCGGCACGGGCACGCCCAATTCGGTTCTCGAAATCATCAAGGGCGTTGAAAAGGTAAGCGGACTGAAAGTTCCGCACGAATTCGCCCCGCGCCGCCCCGGCGACCCCGACGCGCTCTACGCGAACTCGCAAAAGGCGAAGACGGAGCTTGACTGGAAAATCAAATACACAAACGTAGAGGACATTATTGCCACCGCTTGGAAGTGGCACTCAACCCACCCCGACGGCTTCGGCGACAAAAAATAAAGGATTGCCATGCAGGACATCAGAACGAAATTCGAACAGGCGGGTCAGGGACACGTTTTCAAGTATTTCGACTCCCTCTCAAAAGAGGAGCAAAGCGCGCTTTTGGCGCAGCTTGAAATGGTCGATTTGGACGAGCTTGACCACCTCAACAAAACGCTTGTTTTTGCGGAAAACACCGATGCGGGCATTGACTTTTCAAAGCTCCAGCCCGCTCCCTACGAACCCCTCCCCGCCGACAAGGCCGCCGACCCCAAGTGGGCTGAGGCAAAGGTTATCGGCGAAGAGGCTATCAGGGCGGGAAAGCTTGCGGCGTTCGTTGTGGCGGGCGGCCAAGGCACGCGCTTGGGCTTCAACGCGCCCAAGGGGCTTTACAAGGTAACGCCTGTCAAGCAGAAAAGCCTGTTCCAAGTATTCGCGGAAAAAATTCTGGCGGCGTCGAAAAAATACGGCGTGTCGATTCCGTGGATTGTAATGACAAGCCACATCAACAACAAGGCGACTGTCGAGTTTTTCGAGGAAAACAACTTCTTCGGGCTTAACAAAAACGACGTTATCTTCTTCAAGCAGGGTCTTATGCCCGCCGTCGATTTGAACGGGAAAATCATTCTGGAATCGAAGGGCAAGATTGCAATGACGCCCGACGGCCACGGCGGCTGTCTGCGCGGTATGGTAAGAAGCGGCGCAATAGACGAGCTGAAAAAGCGCGGAATTGAATGCGTAAGCTACTTCCAAGTTGACAATCCGCTTGTCGATATAATCGACCCGTATTTTGTGGGCTTCCATATTTTGGGGAAGTCGCAGATGTCGTCGAAGATGATTGCGAAGGCGTATGCGCTCGAAAAGGTCGGGCACTTCTGCATGCTCGACGGCAAGCTCACGGTGGTTGAATACTCCGATTTGCCCGCCGAATATCAGGAGCAGACCGACGCCAACGGCAAGCTCAAGTTCATTGCCGGCAGCGTGGCAATCCACGTTCTCGACGTGGCGTTCATAGAGGCTTTGGGCAGCTCGAAACGCCCCGAAGACAGGCTTCCGTTCCACCGCGCGAACAAGAAAATTCCGTTCGTGGGCGAAAACGGCGAAACGGTAAAGCCCGAAAAACCGAACGGCGTGAAATTCGAAATGTTCGTGTTCGACGCGCTCCCGATGGCGAAAAATCCCGTGATTATAGAGGGATTCAGAGGCGACGAGTTCTCGCCCGTAAAGAACGCCGAGGGGCTGGATTCTCCGACAACCTGCAAGAACCACCAAAAGGCGCAGTGGCGCAGATGGTTCGAAAAAGTCGGCGTGGAAATTCCGTGCGACAAAGACGGCGTGCCGAGCATAGACATAGAGGTCTCGCCGCTGTTCGCATCGAACGCGGACGATTTCGTTGCGGCGTGGAACGCGCTTAAACAGAAGCCCGCGATTGCCGACGGATTGTATTTGTAATAGAGTTCGGCAAAAAACGAAAGGACGCTCCGAAAGGGGCGTCTTTTTTTTGCGCCCGCGCGTTTTCCCAAAAAGAGGTTTTTACCCCAAAAAACGCGCCGATTTCAAAAGATAATTGTTATTCCAAAATATCAAAAGTTAATTTGATATATTAAAAAGTTTTCTATAGAATGCGGGTATGAATTCAAAACCCGCATACACAAGTCCGCTGCGGCCTACAGGCTCGGGCGGTTTCAATCCGATAAAAAACCTGCGTCCGGAGTCGGTCATAAGGGCACTCGACGCATTTAACGACGGCCGCCTTTCGTCGGCGTGCAGGATATTCGAGGCGATAGCCGAAAGGGACGACACTATCTGCTGTCTGAACCTGAAAAGAAAGAAGTCGGTTTCGCGCCTCGATTGCGAAATTATACCGCTTGAAAATTCCAGAAAGGCACGCGCGCACCAAAAGGCACTTTCGCAATTCTACGAAAACATCGAAGCCCGCGATTACTGCGACTCAAACAAAAGGGGCGCGCTGCGCATGTTGGTTTCGCAAATGATGGACAGCGTGGGAATGAAATACGCCGTGCACAAAGTCTCGTTCGTCAGAAACGGCGACAGTCTCGGCGGAGTTTTCGAAAAATACCCGCTGTGGCTTTTCGAAAACACTTCGGGCAGGCTCAGAAAGCTCGAGAGGGAAAACCAGCTCACGGCGGGCTGCGAGCTTTCGCCCGAAAAATGGATGATTACATGCGGAGACGGCCTTATGGCGGCGTCGGCGATAGCGTATATGTTCAAACACCTGCCCCTCCGCGACTGGCTTATTTACTGCGAAAGAAACGGTATGCCCGGGATAAAGGCAAAAACAAACGCCTTCCCCGATTCGCCCCAGTGGGAAAGCGCGAAGGAGGCTGTAAGCCAGTTCGGCGCGGAATTTTACGCGGTAGTCTCGGAGGGAACAGACATTGAGGCCATAGACGTTTCAAGCAAGAGCCAGCTGCCATACAAGGACATTGTCGAACGCATGGACAGAATGCTGTGCGCGCTTTGGCGCGGTTCGGATTTGGGCACTATCAGCGGCGAAAACAAAGTTGGAGCGTCGGTTCAGTGGTATGAGGGAAGCCTCATTGAAGAAGACGACGCGCAGACAATAAGCGAAACGCTCAACAGAAACGTGGACGCCAAAGTAATAAAAATACTTTTCGGCGACGACAAACCACTTGCAAAATTCAGGCTGAAGCTCCCCGACTACGAAGAAAAGCTCTACGAGTTGGAAGTGATAGAGCGGCTTGCAAAGCTCGGGCTTGCCCCCGACCCGATTGAGTTGGCGAAAAAATTCGCGTTCCCGATAAAAAGCAACGAAGCCTCAGATGAAATCGAATAACAGACTGCTACAGGTTCTCGCGCCGTTCGGGCAGTGGCCGCACGTCAAAGGCAACCAAATAGTGGACTCCGACGCCGCCTACAAAATAAAGCGCAATGCCGAAAAGCTTTTCGCCGCAGAAATCCCCGTGTATTTCGGACACCCCGACGAAACGAAAAAGGACTGCTCCAAAATGCGCGTCGGCAGAATCGAAAAAATCTTCCCGACGGAAAACGGAATAATTGTAAGCGCAGTCTACAACGACCGCGCATTCGAGAAAATCAAAAGCGGCAAGGTGAAATCGCTCTCGCCGCGCTGGGAAATGGAGCACCTTGGCGGCAACGACTACCGCCCCGTGCGCCTCGTGTCGGTCGGGCTTACAAACAATCCGAACATCGACGGCAGCGGAACGATAATAGACGTGGGCGATTGGCGCAGAGAGGGCTCATCGGACGCCGAGTTCGACAAGGCGGAAGAAGAATGCAAGTCGGCGAACGCCGAGCTAAGCAGAAGGCAGGAAGCCGTTCTGCAAAAGACGCGCGGGCTTGAAGCGCGCGTAGGCAAGGCCGCAGAGAGCGTAAAGAACGCGGCGGTTGAGCTGCGCCTCGGGGAAATGTCCGCAGCCTGCGCGCCGCACGAAGTCGGCGGGAAATCGCTCAAGGACTTCTCGGAGCTTGCAAGAAATATTTCACTTCGGACGGGCGAACCATACACAAAGGCGTTCGCCCGCCTGAGAAAAACGGTAAAAACAAACAAATAATGCAAATGAAATACTATCAAAAAATGATAAAAATAATTGCGCGCGCGTTCGGGTTGACCGCAGGCGGCGCATTCTCAAACATCGCAGAGGGAACGCACGCGGGCAGCGCGACGTTCACCGCGGCGGAAGACATAGACAACTCGCAGCTGCTCGTTGCGCTTGACGATTCGGGCGAAGCGGTAAAAATCTGCTCGGCAACCGACGCCCCCATCGGCGTGTGTGTTGACGAATGCGACATCAACGACAAATGCGCCGTAGCCCTTGCGGGTTCTGCCGAAAGCACGTTCCTTTGCAGGTGCGCAAAGGCGGTAGACGCGGGAGACCCCGTATTCACCGCCGACGGCGGAAAGGTTTCGCCGAGTGCCGCAAGCGGTTCGTTCAAGGTAGGCGTTGCGCTGACGTCGGGACAAATCGGCGACATAATCGAAGTCGATACGCAGTGCTTCGGCAGCCGCGCGCTGTCGGTTTCAAACGGCGGAACATACGCGTGGAAGGGCGCGACAGCCTCTGAAAAAATGCAGCTTGAAGGCGTAACTGCCGACTCCCTCGTGTTCGCCACAATCGCCGCAAAAGGAGGTTCGGAAACAGCCGTCCGCGCGGTGGCCGAAAACGGCGCAATCACGTTCGCCCTCGACGCGGCGGGCACAACCTCCACAAAAATCGCGTGGATAACAATCAACAGCTAATTCTATGAACGAAAACAAAATTGTAACCGCAAACGAAAACAGATTCACCGCCGGAAACTACAGCGAAGCGTTGACGGCATTTACTGTGGGCTGGAAGTCGCCCGACAACCTCGGGGAAATGCTCGACTTCATCGCCCCGCCCATTCCCGTGGGCAGGCGTTTCGAGTTCAAGCGCAGCGACAACGCGCAGTCGTTTTATTCCGACAACGACGACGTTAGAAGCATCGGCGCGGAGTTTAAGCGCGTGCGCTACGACGGCGCGTCGGTGAACGAAAAGACGCTCAACAAGGGGCTTACAATCAGAATCGACCACGACGAAATTGCCGACGACGACTGGCAGGAACGCTACGTTCAAATGCTTTTGCAACGCCTGTTGCGCAACGAACTGCGCCGCGCCATAGCCGCCCTCGAAACAATCGCGAAGTCGGCGGGAACGCCCACTTGGACGAACAACGAAAACCCCGACGCCGACATCAGAAGCATGCTTATTGCCGCGGGCAACGAAAGCGGCGTGCGCCCCAACAGAATACTCTTCGGCGAAACCGCTTGGGATATGAGAATGTCGTGCCTTGAAAAACAGAATTCGGCAGTGGCGTTCAAGGCGAGCGCGCTCGCGCAGGAGGAATTGGCTTCAAAATTCCTTCTGGACGGCTGCAGGGTTATGTCGGCGCGCTACCAAACGTCGCCGTCGGCAAAGGCGCAGATTGCGGGTGCAAACGTCTATGCGTTCTTCGGGCAGAACTCGATTTCCAAAGACGAACCCTCCAATCTCAAGCGTTTCTACACGCCCATGGAAGAGGGCACGCCCTTCCGCGTATACTGCGACGAATCGGCAAAATACACGGACATCACGGTGGAACACTACTCCAGCATTGTCGCAACAAGCGACCTCGGGGTAAGAAAACTCTCAATCAAGGAAGGAGAATAATTGACTGCGGCGGGGGCGTAAAAAACCTCCGCCGCGCCACGATTATGGACTGGATAATTCTAACGGAACGCGACCTGTTCGACCTGCTCAACAAAAGCCAGCTTGACCTGCTCAAGGCCGAAGCGGTAAAGGCGAACGATAGTGGCATTTGCAACAGAATCATAGATATGGTGGTGTCGAGAATAAGGGCGGAAATTGCGGCAAGCGGAGTGAACATGCTTGACTGCAACTATGCAAAGATTCCCCCCGAACTGCGCGAAACCGCTTTGCGCCTTGCGTTGGAGGCACTGCAAACGCGCCTTCCCGAACTGGAGCTTTCGCCCGCGCAAATACGCGCCGCCGACTACGCGCGCGAAATTCTCGCGAGGGTCGCCGATGGCAAACTGCCAGTTTCGCGCCCTGCAAACGGCATAAAAACGGCGCGCAAGTTTGCCGTGGCGCACGGAGCGGGCGAAAGAAAATTCACGCGGAAATCGACGGAGGGAATGTGATGTCGGAACTTGAAAAAATCCAGAAGACTGTGCGCGACGAGCTGCGCGGCGCGGCGGAATTTGCGCAGGTTGCCGTGGCGGCCGAAGGCATAGACGCCCTGCCCGTTCCGAAAAAATCCGCCTATTCGATAACCGTAAAACGCCCCGTTCCCGTCTCGGCGGCGAAAAATTCCGGAGAGGTGGTATTTGCGGAAGTGTTGCTGGAAATTGAAATTTCCGTCCCCAAAAGCCGCCCGCAAAAGCTTTCGGCACTCGAAATTTTCGAGCGCGTATGCAGGCGGCTGCACAACAAAAAAATAGACCTGCGCCAAAACTGCGGGAAGATTTTGCTGTCGCGCTCAGTCCCGTTCGAATTTGCGGCGGGAAATGAAAGCCTCGAGAAAGCATCTGTAAAATTCCTAATTCAGGGAGTAAAAATATGAAAATATACTACGCAAAAAAACTTTTGAACGAACACGCCCAGCCGCCGACATCGTTTGTGTATCGGGGGAAAAATTCCGTCGAAAAAAACGCGGCAATAGAGGCCGAACGCGCGCTAGTCAGGTGTTTCGGCAACTACGCGGCAAGCGTGGCCTTCAAGATTGAACGCGCGCACGACACTCCCGAAGCCGCGGCGGAATTCGCCCTGCGGCACGTTCTGGAAGTCAACAAACAGCAGTCGGGCGAGCTGCTCATTGCAACCGACGCGGGCAAAACAATACTGGCAATACAAAACGCCGCAATAGCGTCGGTGGGGGCGTCTGTCGACGGCTGTGCGTCGGTTGTTTCATACGAATTTCAGGAGGCGCAAAGATGAATTCGGAAGAGCGTTTGCGCAAACTCGAGGATTCCATTTCGGCGACGATTTCGTCGTTTTCAAGTTATTTGGACAGGCTTGAAAACGAAATCGACGAATTGTCGAAGCGCATCGACGAACTGGAATCGCAAATAAAAAACATCAGAACAGACTTATGAGCACTATTTTCAAGGTAAACGGAACGGATTTTAACATGGAGGAATTGTCGGCGTTTTCATGCAAGCTGACGCGCAAAAACTCGGCAGCCGACGAAATAACAATGGAAACCGACGTTGCAAGCCCCGCCGCGCAATGGAGCTACGACGACTCCGTGGAGCTGTGGCAAAACGGAGTCAGGCGTTTTGCGGGCAGGATTGTAAAAAACACAAAAAGGCGTGCGGGCAAAAAAGACGTCCACTCCGTATTGATAAAAAACCCGTTCTACGAGCTTGAACGCGTAATCTACCAGCAGTCGACCGCGTATTACAACGGCGGCATTATATCAATGCGCAACAGAAGCAGGGTAACGCTCGGCGGCGACGGGAACGCGGGGTCGATTCAAAAGCAGATTAAGGACATCATAAAATACGCCTCCAAACACGGCGTGAATGTGGCGGAGGGAACAATCGACATTTCGGGCGACATGCTCGTAGACGAAGCGACCGACATCACCTGCGCGGAGGCCATAGTAAAAACAATGCGCTGGTGTCCGTGTTCGTGCGCGTATTTCGACTATTCTTCCGAAGGCGCGCCGCTACTGAACGTGCGCCCGCGCAGCGCGCTTGAAAACACGTCGGTTTGCGCTGAGGACGGCAACGTGAAATCGTTTTCGGCGAACAGGCGCGACGACCTGCGCGTGGATTCCGTCCTGATAAACTACGAGCGCGAAAACGCCGTTGACGGCAACGTGTATCTTGAAGTGCTTGAGGACAAATACCCCGCCGACGCGGAAGCGGGCGGCAAAAATTCGATAGTCATGTGCGTGGAGCTTGGAGGGTCGAAGTCGGTGAGCCAAACACACTCCATTAAAACGCAGTCAGTCAACGTTTCTTCGGCGGCGTGGTGGAAAAAGCACGTAAACTTCCTCAACAGGATAGGCTCTTTCACGATAGTTTCGGCGTCGCGCTCGGGCGGCTTCAACAACGAGCTTACCGACGGCTCAATTCCCAAAGGCCTCGGGTATTCGGCCGAACAAAGCACGGCAACGGGCACGTTCGAATACACAAACCCCGCCACGGGAGGCCGCGAGCAGAAAACCATTTCCGTCCGCCTGAAAACCACAACCGCGCTCACGGGAGACTACCGCATTTGGAAGCAAACAGAGGTTGCGGAAACAAAACCCGAGGGGCTTGCGAAGTCGATATACGAAGCCGCAAGCGTTGTTCAATACGAGGGCGAGCTTGAGCTTTTCGACGCCAAAGCGGAGGACTATTTCGGCAAAACGGTGTCGGTAAAGAATGCGCAACAAACGGTTCTCGACTCCATTCCGCCGTATTTCGCCGAGGAGAATTTGGCAAAGCGCACTCTCAGGCTGAAATTCGGCCCGGTCAAGCACCTCTACCCCGACGACATCGTGGAGCTTTTCCGCATAAACCGCTCGCGCAAGCCCGTAACGCTGAGGGTATCGGCGGGCGGGAAAGTCTCGGGAAGCTCCAACGTGTTCACGGGAGGGGAGTCGCCCTCAACGTATCTCGAGCTTGAAGACAGCGTGAAGTCGCGCCTGATTCTGAAGACTTCAAACGGCAGCAAGAAGGTGGATATAAACGCCGACGCGCTCGGTGCGGGCGAGACGGCGGAATTTTACGAAACATACGTCTGCTACAACGGAATGCTTGCAAAAACAAAAGTGCTAATGACAACCCCAGTAATACAGCAATGAACGAACCCGAGTTTCTAACCACGTTCCCCCACGACGAAATTTTCCCGATAAAAACTTCAGACGCGGGGAACATAGCGTGGATTCCCTACAAGGAGGCAATGTTTTGGTATTGGAACATCTACGGGGTTGACATAAACATTGAATGCCTCATAGACGGCTTCAATTCCTACTTGGAAGAGGGCGACGAATACCTGAAATACGAATACATCAAAATAGCCGACAACTACCACTTCGACTCGCTCAGCCCGAACTGCGTCTGCGCGCAAACGCACCAAGCGCGCGCAATCAAAAAATACGACGTCTTTTTGGAAAGCGTTTTCGACGGCGGACACCTCAAAATTACAGGCCCTTTCTGGAAGGAAAAATACGACGCCGACACGCCCATTGACGAAATGCAGATGGGCTATCTACTCGACTACAGCTTCGTTTGGAAAAACGGAATGGTCGCCTCAAGCGACCCCGAATGGCAGGAAACCGCGCCGTGGCACAAGGAAGTTGAACACGGCAGTTTTGCAAAAATCCACTCAAAGGCTACCGACTACAGCTTGCTCCCCGAAACGTGCACTCTCAATCTCGACAGCTACGTTACGTTCAAGCTGCGCAACCGCGAAATGCTACCGCGGCAAACGCAATGACTGCCCCGGGCGAACCGATTCGGGCGAAGCCAAGCGGTCTCTGTTTGCCCTGAATATCTGCTGCCACTTCCTCGACGTTCCGTAGAAGCGTTTGCTTATGCTGCTGAGTGTGTCCCCCGGCTGGACGACATAACTCGGCGGAACATCGCGCGCGACGACCACTTTGTTGGCGTCGCTTTTTTTTGCGCTTGTCTGTTGCTGTTGCGGCGGCTGTGTGGGCTGCGAAACTTCGCTTACAACCGAACGCCTGTATTCGGCGGGCGTTGCGCTGCGGCGCGGCGCGGCTCTGAGCTTGTCGAGTTCGGCAACCGCCGCGGCAAGCTTGTGTTTAAGCTCCAAATTTTCCTTTTGCGCCTTCTGCCACATCTCCTCGAATTCGAGACGGCGAATGTTGTTTTCAAACGGGCTTTCGGGCAGCGACGCCGCGTAGCGTTTGTTCGCCGTTGCAATCATCTGGCGCACCTGCGGCGAAGCGGGCGAATTGGGCATAAACTCCAAAAATTTGCGGAAATGGTAAATTGCAAAGATGGGGTCGTTCATTTCGCCCAGATAAATGCGCCCCAGCTCCAAATGCGACTCAGGCGCAACCTTGCGTTTTTCCACCACCTTCAGGAACGCGCTCATGGCCTCCTGATAATTGCCCCTGCTAAGCTCCTCGCGCCCGCGCCGGTAGTGGGGCTCGTTCGTTTCCTTTACAATGCTTTCCTCATTCGCGAAATCGCAACCCCCGACCGAAAGAATATACACGGCAACAAGCACGGCAACCGCAAAAACGGCAACCGACTTGCGCTTCTGTCCGATATTGTTTTCGGTCGGGAACATCGTAAAATTGCGATTTAGTGTCTGAAATGGCGGACGGACGTAAAGACCATTGCCATGTTGTTTTCGTCGGCGGCTTTTATCACCTCTTCATCGCGAACCGAACCGCCGGGCTGAATTGCCGCAGTTGCGCCCGCATGCGCGGCGGCCACAAGACCGTCGGCGAAGGGGAAGAAAGCGTCGCTTGCAACAACGCTGCCCGCAAGCGGAAGCCCCGCCTGCTGCGCCTTCCAAACCGCAATCTGCGAGCTGTCAACGCGCGACATCTGCCCCGCGCCGACGCCCAAAGTGCGCTCGCAACCCGCGTAGACAATGGCGTTGCTCTTGACGTGTTTTACAACTTTCCAGCCGAAGAGCATTGCGCGCCATTCCTCTTCAGTGGGCTGGCGTTTTGTGACGACTTTCATGTTCGCCTTAAGCTCTTCGATAGAGTCGGAAGTCTGCGCGAGCAGTCCGCCGATAACGCTCTTTACCGTGATTTTCGGCTCGGCCTTGTATGTGGAAATCATCAGGCGCAGATTCTTTTTCTTTGTGAGGATTTCCAACGCCTCGTCGGAGAAGTCGGGTGCGATAATGACTTCGGAGAAGATTTGGGCGATGATTGCCGCCAAGTCGGCCTCAAGCTTTCTGTTTACAACAATTATTCCGCCGAACGGGGCTTGGGTATCGGTTGCGAACGCCTGATTCCACGCCTCCACAAGGTTGTCGCACGAAGCCACTCCGCAGGGGTTGGTGTGCTTCAAAATGGCGAGCGTGGGCTTTTCGAATTCCGAAATAAGGTCGGCCGCCGCGGTAATGTCGATGATGTTGTTGTAGGAAAGTTCCTTGCCGTGGAGCTGGCGGAAATACTTGTTGAATTCGCCGTAAAGAGCCGCCTGCTGGTGCGGGTTTTCGCCGTAGCGCATTTTCTGGACGAGCGGCAGACCGATGTTTATTGTTTCGGGAAGCGCGCCGTCGTTGTATTTCGAATTCAGATAGGTGGCTATTGCCGCGTCATACGCGCTTGTGCGCTGGTAGACTTTAAGCGCGAGTTTTTTGCGCAGCTGCAGAAGTTCGTCGCCGCCCTTGCGGATTGCCTCGAGCACTGCGGGGTAGTCGCGGTTGTCGCAAACTACGGTAACGTCGCGGTGGTTTTTGGCGGCGGAGCGCAGCATTGAGGGCCCGCCGATGTCGATGTTTTCTATGGCGTCTTCAAGCGTGCAATTCGGCTTTGCGACTGTTGTCTCGAACGGGTAGAGGTTGACGACAACAAGGTCAATCATCTTGATGTTGTTCGCCTGTGCCTGAGCCATATGCGAGGGGTTGGAGCGCAGGCACAGAAGCCCGCCGTGAATCTTGGGGTGGAGCGTTTTTACGCGGCCGTCCATCATTTCGGGGAAGCCCGTGTAATCGCTTACTTCCGTGCAGGGAATGCCGTTTTGGGAGAGCAGTTTTGCAGTGCCGCCCGTGGAAAGAATGGTGTATTTGTGGTGGTGCACCAAATCCTTCGCAAATTCAACTACGCCAGTTTTGTCGCTGACTGAAATTAAAGCTAAACGTTCCATTCTTTCGATTCAAGCGACGCCCCCGAATTTGACAAGTTTTTTATGCGATTTTTTTTCGAATTTTTCCGAACTGCGCGAAAATTTCCGCCCCTCCCGAATTTTCCCGAAACGCACGCGCCTTCCGCCGAATGTCCGCCCCTCCCGCAAAAAAAGAAAAACCCCGAACGGGGGAGTCCCGCGGGGTTCTGCCGAAGTCCGCAAAAAGCGGCTATATGGAAAATCCGTCGGTGCGCGGAATGACGCATTTTACGCCGAGTTTTTCAACCTCGCGCCTGAACGGCGCGGGGTCTTCGGTATTGCCCGCAAAAAGCCCGTAGTGCATGGGGACTGCCGTTGCGGGTTTGATTTCGGCAACAACTTTTACGGCGTCGCTCCAGTTCATATTGCCGAGTTTCCCGTTGATGCAGATGAAAACGGCGTCGATTTTCCGCCCCGCGGCAGCCATAACGTCGGCGGCAAGAGACGGGCGGAACTCGGTGTCGCCGCTGACATAAACCGTTTTCGAGCCGAATTCGAAAACAAAGCCGAGCGCGAGCGGGTCGGAATGGTAGGCGGTAGTGGGAGTTAGCTTGAATTTCTTGAAGTCGAAAGTGTTACCCTTTGAGAGCGTCTGGAATTTGAGGCAGTCGAACCCCATTGCGCGGAAGTGTTCGTAGGTGCTAAGCGGCCCTGCGAAAGCGCAGTCGGGATAGGCTTTGTAGATGGGGGCAACGCTGTCTTCGTCGAAATGGTCGCGGTGGTCGTGCGAGAACACGACGAAGTCGGGCTTGAGGTCGGCGAACGAAACGGGAACGGGCACCATGCGCGGGAATCTGGGCGCGCAGGAATCGGACATATACGGGTCTACGACAACCCTTGCGCCGTCTATTTCAAAGACGAATCCCGCCTGACACAACCACGAAACTTTTTTCAAACTCTCCATAAATAATACTCCTTTTTCTCCCCCGCCGAATGCGGCAGGTAATTTCTTACAATGAAACTCTTTTGCGCGCAAAAAATCAACCTTTTTTTACGCCGCAAAACGCGGTGTGCTCCGCAAAACAACGCCGACCGCCCGCCAACGCTCAGTTGAAGTATTTCGACAAATCGGAACGCTCGGAAATAAGCTCTAAAATGTCGCCGTGGCACATTTTAGCCCAACCGTTGTAGCGCGAACAGTAGCACGCCAAGGCGGGCTGAAACGAAAGCAGTCTGCACCAATAGAAGCCGTTCAAGCGCGCCCAGCCGCCGTATTCCGAACACTGCGACACATATTGCGGGCAGTCGCACAAAAGCGAAGCCCAATCGCACCCCGAATATTTCAGCCAGCCGCCGTGCCGCAAGCAAACCTCCGCAAAGGGAGGACGTTTTTTTATCAGGTTGGACCAGTGCGTCGGGATAAATTCGTCAAAGACTCCTTCTTTCTCGGCGGTCGAAACCCACGCGGGGTCGGCTTGCAGACGTTCAACCCATTTCCATACTTCCGCCGTATCCATAAAAAAGGATTACAGCACGCGTTTTTATTATGTCAATAATTATTTACAAATATATTTTTTTATCAACAAAACAAACAGAAAACGTCTGAACCATTCATCGAAACAATCATAAACCGACACAAAAAAACCGAAAGCGCGCAGAAAAAACGGGGCGAACCCCTACCGCATCGGCTACTGAACCACTGCCGATTTTGTTCCGTCGCGCAGGGTAATTTCGACCCTGTCGCCCGAACGCAGCAACTGCGCCGAAGCCGTTTTGCCGTCAGCCCCTCTGACTATCGCAAACCCGCGCCTTAAAACGGAGTCGATATTTGCCGATTCAAGGCGTTTTTCGAATGCCGAAACGCGCTCTTTGAGAACCGCCAGTTTGTGTGGCGTTCCGCTTGCGTTCAACGCCGATTCCGCAGCCGAAAGGCGCAGACGTTTCCGTGCGAACAACGCTGCAACAGCCGCCTGCGCGCGCATTTGAAGCTCGTCGATTCTGATTTCGGCGGCAGCCATTTTCGCCCGCGGAGAGTTCAGGCGGATAACGTCGGCATAGCGCAGAATCGACGCCCTGAGTGCGTCGATGCGCATTGAAAGCGCGCGGCGCACAGTTTGCGCTGCGTTTTCAATCTGCGCTTTGCAGTCGAGAAAATTGCTTGAAATAAACTCCGCCGCGCCGCTCGGGGTTTCCATGCGCAAGTCTGCGGCGAAGTCGCAAAGGGTGAAGTCGATTTCGTGCCCCACCGCCGAAATTGTGGGAATTTCCGACGCCGCAACCGCGCGCGCCACAATTTCCTCGTTAAAGCACCACAAGTCTTCCAGACTTCCGCCGCCGCGCGTGAGCACGAGCAGGTCGAACCCTATCGGCGAAGTCTGCGCGTATTTTATGCGCTCCACAATTTCCTCCGCCGCGCCAATGCCCTGCACTTTCGACGGAATCACAAACACGTTGCCGCGCCAGCCCCTGCGCTTGAGTATTCTGCAGAAGTCGCGCACCGCCGCCCCCGAGAGGGACGTGATTACGCCGATATTTTGCGGCATTCGGGGAATGGGGCGTTTTTTCGACTTGTCGAAAAGCCCCTCGTTCGAAAGCTTTTGCTTGAGGGCTTCGAAGCGTTTTGCCAAGTCGCCCGCGCCGTCGGGCATTGCGGCTTTCACGAGCAGCTGATACGTTCCGCGCGGCTCGTAAACAGAAACCTCCCCGTAGGCGAGAATCTTCATTCCGTCGGCAAGCCCGAACGATACCCCGCGCGAATATCCCTTGAACAGCACGGCGGAAATCGACGCGTCGGCATCTTTGAGCGTGAAGTAGGTGTGCCCGCTTGAATACGTTTTAAGCCCCGATATTTCGCCGCGCAGCCAAAGTTCGGGAACTTCGGTTTTCACAAGCATTTTGAAGCGTCGGGAAAATTCGCCGACACTCAAAATTTCGTCGCTCGAGGCAAGAAAATCCATCAGCAGAAAACTCCCCTAACGTGCGCAAGCCGCTTTGCAAGAAGCTTGATGTTGGCGTTGATGTTGCACTCTTCGGAGAAGTCGCTTACAAGCTTTACAATGGAAAGTTTTTTGCCGAACGCCTCCGCCGCAAGCGCGTGCGCGTATGCCTCCATATCGACCAAGTCGCCTTTGGCGGCGGCTATTTGACGGCGTTTCGCGCTCTGGACGGGGCGGCTTGAGCTTGCCAGCCTCCTGCCCGTTTTCGACAGCTCGAAAACCCTGTCGGAATACGGCTCTATGCTTGAAACGCTTGAGACCTCGTAGGCGCGGGCGAAGAGTATTTCCCCCGAATTTTCGGCGGGAGATTCGCGGATTATGTCGAAGTCCTCGTCGTCGTCGTATTCGGGCACTACGCACTTTACTGCCGATGTCGCGCCCGCAGTGCCTATGTTCAGAGCCTCGTCGAAATCGAATTTCGAACACGCCCAGCAGAACGCCGTTGCGGCGGGGGCAAGCCCTATCCCCGACAGGACAATCCTGCGGGTGTCGTTCTCCCAGACTTCGAACGGCGACGCGCCCACGCGAACGAAAGCGTGGCGTTTGAGCACCTCGGAAACCTCGAAATCTACGGCACAGAAAATTGTTTTTAAATCGCGCATTTTTCCAAGTGTTGCAAAAGTTTCGATTTTATCGGCGAGATGTCGAACGAATATTCGTTGACGAACGCGAAAATGTGCTTGCGCAAAACGTCGTCGTCGAGATACTGCGCCATGCTTTTGACGTATGGGATTGTGGCTTCGGTGTTGTCGAAAGCCCACTTGATACTCTCGCGCATTTGGGTTTCCACGCGCCGTTTTTGCGCAGACAAGTCGCGCCTTATGCAGATGCAGCCCAGCGGCACGGGCAGCGACGTTGCGCGCGTCCAAAAGCCGCCCAAATCGCACACGAGCGAAAGCCCGAGCCTCTCGTAGACAAAGCGTCCCTCGTGGATTAGCACACCGAAATCCGCCCCGCCCCGCGCCACGAAATCGGCAATATCCCTGAAATACATCGGGCGCATATCGGGCTTCAAGCCGCAGTAAAAACGCAGCAAAAGAGCGGCGGTCGTGTTCACCCCCGGGACTGCCACGGGTTTCGACGCGTCGAACTCCGCCCCCGCCCTTCCGATTAAGACGGGTCCCGTGCCGATTCCCAAAGCCGCGCCCGCGTCGAGCAGTTCGTATTTGTCGGAATTTTCCAGAAACGCCGCAAACGACATCTTCGTGATTGCGTATTTGCCCTCGCGCGCGGCGAGATTGAGTGCTTCAATATCGTCGAAAACGAAATCGAAGTCGGACTCCGTTTTTTTGTCGATTGCCGCGAAGTATGAAAACGTGTCGTTCGGACAGGGAGTGATTGCAAATTCCATGGGGCTATCCAATCGTGTTGTAAAGTCCGTCGCGGCTGCGCGGCTTAAGCGACGCGTTCAAGACAACGTTGCGCATATTCTCCGCCGTGGCGCGGTTGTCGACGCCCGTGGCGCGCACAACCATTTCGTCCATAAGCACGCCGCCTACATCGTTTGCGCCGAACAAAAGCGCGACTTCCGCAACGCGCAAGCCCTCCGTAAGCCAGCCCGACTGCACATACTTTACGTTGTCCAAATATATCCTTGCAAGGGCGAGGGTTTTCAGAAATTCGGGCGCGCCCACGCGTGCAAAACGCCCCTCAATCTCGGTATTTTCGGGCGAAACCGGCCACGCTATAAACGCCTTGAAAACGCCCGTTTCGTCCTGCACGCGGCGGACTACGTCGAGGTGCTCAATGCGCTGGGCGAACGTTTCGCCCAAGCCGAAAGTCATAGTCGCCGACGAATACATTCCGCAATCGGCAAGCGCGCGCATTACCGCAACCCATTCCTCAACGGTGCACTTGTTGCCGCAAAGCTCGCGGCGTATTTGCGGCACGAGCATATCGGCAGCCCCCGGGACTGAGTCCGCGCCAGCGTCTTTGAGCCTGCGCACACATTCGCCTATTGAAATGCCCGCCCCGCGCGCAAACCAGACAATTTCAGACGGCGAAAAAACGTGAAGCCACAACTTCGGGAACGCCGTTTTTATGCGGCGCAAAAGCCCGCACGCCCACTCCAGAGTGAATTTGGGCGAAAGCCCGCCCTGCAGCATAATCTGCACGCCGCCGCGCTCGACCGATTCTGCGCAGATGTTGAAAATTTCGTCGTCGGTCATCGTAAACGGCTCAACCCTCCCCGCCGAAGCGTGATACGCGCAAAACTTGCAGCGCGCCGCGCATACGTTGGAATAGTTTATCATTCGGTTTACAACGTAGCCTACTTCGCCCGAGGGGTCGGCAAGCCGCAGCCGCGCCGAAGCAAGGCGCGACATATCGAACAGGCTTGCGTTTTCAAGTGCGGCTGCCTCAGCCGCGTCTATGCGCGCGCCGCTTAAAATTTTTTCAAACAACTCCATTTTTCTCTACAAAATTAAAGCTTTCTTCGAAGTCAGCCTCCGACATTTTGAAAATCAGACGCCCGTAGTAGCGTTGCAGCGTTTCAACCGAAAGGCGTCCGCGCGAAATTTCAGCCGCGCGGCGGTATGTGGGGTCGGGGTCTTCCGCAAAAAGCGCGAGCGACCTGTCCAAATACTCCACCACCTTCGGCGCAAGTTCCGCGTAGAGGCTGCGGCGGACTACGAACACGGCGTAAATCATTTTGCACTTCGCCCAGTCGCGCCAAAGCTCGCCCAAGTCGTATGAATTTGAAAAGCGCGATGAGTCGAAAAGCATTGCGTCGTCGCCGATTAAAAGCGCGCTGTCAGCCGACTCAAGCGGCGCGCGGGGAATTTCGAACAGATCGAACCCGAACCTGTCCAGACATATTTTTCTGAACGCGCGCGACGACGTTCCCGTTTGGGGCGTGATGAAAATGCTTCCGCCGTCAAGCCGCGAAATATCGAGGTTGGAGAACAGTTTTATCGACATTATCTCGCCGTCTCCGCCCACGCAAAAACGCGGCAAAACGGCGTATTCGCGCGAGCAGTCGGGATACCGCCAGCGCGAAATCATCGAAACGTCCGAAGCCCCCGCCGCCGCAAGCCCGTTCAGGCGCGACGGAATTTCGAAGCGCATGTCGAACAAGTCGGAGTCTGCGCGAAAAAACGGCAGGCTGTTGACGAATGAGACTCCCGAAAAACTATACATAGTTGGAATTTGTGCGGACGGCCTTGAAACCCGCGCCGCGGATAATGTCGCACATAAATTCGGGAGTGCGCCGCTGCGGGGCAGCCCCCGCCGCCACTGCGACCTCTTCGTGCCAGTGCGTTCCGCCGATGTCGTCCGCGCCGAAGTTCAGCAGAATCTGCGAGAGCCTGTCGCCGAAGTGCGGCACGGGGACTCTTATGTGCGGGAAATTGTCGAGCATAAGGCGGGCTATTGCGCATATTTTCAGGTCGTATACGCCCGACGACCTGCCCTTTATGACGCTCGCGCCCTGCCTGAACGGCAGCGGCACAAACGCCTTGAACCCGCCCGTTTCGTCCTGCAGGCGGCGGAGCATATCCAAGTGCTCCACTACTTCCGCGGGCGATTCGAGATGCCCGTAGAGCATTGTGGCGTTCGTCTTAAGCCCTATTTGGTGAGCCGTTTTCATTGCATCGAGCCACTGTTGCGCCGAGAGCTTGTTTGGCGAAATTTTCGCGCGTATTGTTTGGTCGAAAATCTCCGCGCCGCCCCCGGGGAGGGCGTCGGTTCCCGCCTCAACAAGCTTCAGCATAACATCGCGCAGCGGCAGCCCCGACACTTCCGACATCAGCGCGCATTCCGAAACGGTATACGAAACCACGTTCAGCTTTTTGTCGGCGGCCTTAACCGCGCGGACAACGTCGAGATAGTATTCGAACGGCAGCTTTCTGTAGATTCCGCCGATTATGTGTATTTCCTCTGCGCCCGCCTCGGCGTATTTTTTGGCGCGCTCGAAAACGTCTTCGGGCTTGAGCAGATACGCGCCCTCCTCGCCCTCGCGGCGGAAGAACGAGCAAATAGGACAGCACGCCTGACAGATATTCGAATACGTTATTGCCGCGTTTACCGCGTAGAACGCCCTGTCGGAGTGGAGAGCCGTTCGGACGGCGAACGCGCGTTCGCCGAGGTCGGGCACGGGCGCGTTTTCAAGCAAATCGCGCGCGGACTGCGCCGACAATCTTTCAAAAGGCTTCTGTCCACAAAATTTTTCCATTCGACGAATGTTGCCGAAGTCGGAAAAATTGTCAACTTTCTTTATTCCCGCGTTCGACGCGGCGGCAAAAAAACAAATAAATGGTTGCGCTTGAACCGAAAATATCGACAATATACCGATATGATTTTCCTGAAGAAAGCCAAAACATATGCCGACGCAATCAAGCTGGAACACACGCTGTTCGCGCTTCCGTTTGCGCTGTCGGCGGCGGCTCTCGCGGCGGGACGCGGTGCGGAGATTTCGGCGGGCGTCCTGTTTTGGATAGTGGTGGCGTTCACGGCGGCGCGCTCCGCGGCAATGGGCTTCAACAGAATTGCCGACGCCGACATCGACGCGCTCAACCCGCGCACGGCGGCGCGCCCCACGGCAACGGGCAAACTTCCGCTTAAAGACGCCAAAATTTTCACCGCCGTTTCGGCCGCAGTTTTTGTGGGGGCGGCGTTTATGATAAACAACCTCTGCGGAGTGCTTTCATTGCCCGCGCTGGGGGTGCTTTTCGGATATTCGCTGGCGAAAAGGTTCACGTGCCTTACGCACTACATCTTGGGCTGCGCGCTTTCCCTCGCCCCGATTGGCGCGTGGATTGCCGCAACGGGCGGCTTCGACCCCAAAATACTGCTTTTGGGCGCGTGCCTGTTTTTCGGGATAGCGGGCTTCGACCTCATCTACGCGCTTCAGGATATGGACTTCGACAGGGCGCACAAGCTGCATTCAATTCCGTCGCGCTTCGGGAGGAAAGCTACGCTTGCGCTTGCGGGGTGCTCGTTTGCGGCGTCGGCGGGCGCGCTGTTCGGCGCGGGGGTTGCGTTCGGGCTGAACGTCTGGTTTTTTGCGGCTGCTGCGGCGGTTTCGGTTCTGTATATGGCGGGGCTTGCAACCATTTCCGTGGCGGGAATGGCGAAGGTTAATTTGGTGTTTTTTTACGTGAACGTGTCGGTGTCGTTTTTGATTCTGGCGGGTTCGCTTGCAAACGCGGGATTTTGAAATGGAAGACAAAAAACGCATAGTTTTGGCGGTAACGGGCGCGTCGGGATTGCAATACGCAATCAGAACCGCCGAGATGCTTTCGGAGGCGGGCTGCGAGATTTTCTGCTGCGCCACGGAATGCGCAAAAAAAGTGGCTCAAACGGAGCTTGAAACCGACCTTGCCCAAGCCCTCCTAAACGCGGGCGCAACACGCGTGTATTCCGAAAACGACTTCTCCGCGCCGATGGCGAGCGGGTCGTTTTACTTCGACGCAATGGCGGTTGTGCCGTGCTCTATGAAAACCCTCGGCAAAATTGCCAATTCGATAGCCGACAACCTCGCAGTCCGCGCGGCGGAAGTCGCGCTGAAAGAGCGGCGCAGGCTGGTTGTCGTCCCGCGCGAAACGCCGATGAGTGCGGCGCAGATAAAAAACATGCTCGAACTTTCGCTTGCGGGCGCGGTTGTGCTGCCCGCCTCTCCCGCGTTCTACAACAAACCGCAAAGCGTAGACGATATGGTGGGGTTTGTGGCGGCGCGCATAACGGCGTCGCTCGGGGTAAGGCAAAACTTTTTGAAGGAATGGGGTGTATGAAATCCGACTACAAAAACATCGGCGAGTTTCTCAAACTGCTCGAATCAATCGGAGAGGTGCGGCGCATAAAAGAGCCCGTCTCTCCCGTGATAGAAATCTCAAAATTCACCGACGTGGAGTCGAAAAAACCCGACGGCGGCAAGGCGTTGATTTTCGAAAACGTAGTGGACAACGGCAAAAAGACATTCCCCGTTGCCACAAACATTTTCGGCAGCGAAAGGCGAATGGCTCTCGCACTCGGACTGGAACGCCTCGCCGACGCGGGCAACGGAATCCGCGAGCTTATACAAATGAAGCCGCCCGCAACGCTCAAAGACAAGCTGCGCGCGTTTTTCAAGCTCATGCCACTTGCCAAAATTATGCCGCGCGAAGTAAAAAGCGCGCCCTGTCAGGAAGTGGTGAAAACGGGAGCCGACGTCGATTTGTCGGAAATTCCGGTGCTCAAATGCTGGCCGCACGACGGCGGGCGGTTCGTGACGCTGCCGCTCGTGTTCACAAAATCTCCCGAAGACGGCAAGAAAAATCTGGGAATGTATAGGCTGCAGATTTTCGACAAAAACACGACGGGAATGCACTGGCACGTCCACAAAGACGGCTCTCACTACTTCAACGAATACGCGCGAATGGGCAAAAGAATGCCCGTTGCGGTCGCGATTGGCGCAGACCCCTCGGTCATATACGCGGCAACCGCACCCATGCCGCGCGGCGTTGACGAACTCCTGCTGGCGGGCTTTTTCAGGAAGTCGGGCGTGGAGACAGTCAAATGCAAAACGGTTGACCTGCAAGTGCCCGCCGAAGCCGAATTCGTCCTTGAGGGCTACGTAGACCCCGACGAACGCAGAATTGAAGGGCCTTTCGGCGACCACACGGGCTACTATTCGCCCGCCGATATGTATCCGGTGTTCCACATTACGGCACTAACGCGCAAGAAAAAGCCGATATACTGCGCAACGCTCGTTGGCCCGCCGCCAATGGAAGACTGCTACATGGCAAAGGCCACCGAGCGCATTTTCCTGCCGCTTATCCAGTCGGTAATGCCCGAGATTTGCGACTATTTTCTGCCGTGGGAGGGCGTTTTCCACAACATCGTAATTGTCTCAATAGACAAGGAATACCCCGCGCACGCCCAAAAGCTCATAAACGGACTTTGGGGACAGGGGCAGATGAGCTTCTGCAAGGCGATTGTGGTAGTAGACAAATCCGTCAAGCCCTCCGACCTCCACAAAGTCTGGAATCTCTTTGCAACGTCGTTCGACCCCGCGCGCGACATCACGCTTTCGTTCGGCGTCCTCGACGCGCTCGACCACTCTTCGCCCACGCCGTTTTCGGGCGCGAAAATCGGAATCGACCTCACCGCCCCGTTCGCGGGCGAAAAGCCGCGCAGCACCGCCCCGCTTGAAATTCCCTCCGAAAACGAATGCAACTCCGCCGAAAAATGGATTTGCGAAAACATCGACGGCGTGGAGTCGGTCGAATTCAAGCGCGCGTTCTTGGCGGTGTCGCTCGACAAAAACGGACGCCGCGGGCGCGACATTCTCGACAAGCTCGCCCAGTGCCCGCATATCGAACGCTTTTTCCGCGCCGCCGCAATTTTCGACACCGAAGTCGATATAGCCGAAACCCCGAAAATTCTCTGGAAAATATTTAACAATACCGACCCTTCGCGCGATATAAAAGTTGTGCGCAACTCACTTGTGCTCATCGACGCGTGCAAGAAGAACAAGGCCGACGGGCACGAGCGCGAATGGCCCGACGACCTTTCGTTCGACAAATAACTTGAACGCCGCGCAAAAATTTGCCATAAAAAACAGCAGAAACAACCAAGACCTATGAACACATCGGATATGTCGGAATACATCGAAAAAATCGCATCGGCGGCGCAAACGTGCGTCGATATTCTCAAAGAGGCGTGGCGCGCGCCGCACGGGCCCGAAATATTCGCGGCGGTTGCCGTTCTCATAGCCGTGTGGGTTGCCCTGCGCAAAATACGCGGACATTTCCGCCCGATAAAACTGTTCAACAACCGCGTCGGCGAAGTGGAGGTTTCAAGAAAGGCTCTCAACGAGCTTGTCCAAAGCGTGTGCTACAGTTTGGGCGCGCTCAACCGCCCCGACGTTAAAATATACACAAAGCGCGGCAGGCTCTGCATGGTTGTTTCGCTCAAGCTCGAGTCGGGGCAGAAACTCACCGACGCCACGGGCGAAATACAGCAGGCTCTCACAACGGCTTTCCGCGAACATATGGGCGTTGAAAAGCTGGGGAAAATCGACGTGCGCGTGCTCGGGTTCAAGGGTCTTGTATACAAACCCGCAAACAAATTCCTCCCGCCCGTAAAGGACACGCCCGACGACGTTCTCGACAACAATCCCGTAATAGATATTGTCGACGCCTCCGCGCCCGACACAAAATAGCCCCCCTTTTATGACTGATTTTGCGTCTTTTCTGGGCGATTGTCCATTCTACGGGATTGTGGATACGGGCTACGTTGCGCCCGAAAATATGTTTTCTAAATGCGCCGCCCTCGCCGAAAGCGGAACGCGCATAATACAGCTTAGGGCGAAAAACGAAACGCACGAACAACGCCGCAAAATGGCGTTGGAACTGCTGCCCATTTTCCGAAAACCGAACGCCCCCGTCTTTATAATAAACGACGACGTTGAACTGGCGGCGGAAATCTGCAAGGAAATCGACAACGCGGGGCTTCACGTCGGTCAGGACGACCTTTCCCCCGCCCTTGCGCGTCGGGAAATAGGCGCACGCGCGGTTCTCGGGCTTTCCACCCATTCGCCCGAACAGGCTGCCGCGGCAAACGAACTTGTCGGCGTTCTCGACTACTTCGCCGTCGGCCCCGTCTACGCCACAATGACAAAACCGGGGCGCGCGGCAGTCGGGCTTGAGCTTGTGAAATTCGCGGCGCAAAAACTGCGCAAAAATATGCCGTGGTTTTGCATCGGCGGAATAAACGCCAAAACGGCAGCAGCCGTCCGCGCGGCGGGAGGCGAAAGAATAGTTGCCGTCTCCGACGTGCTTTTGCCCGCCGACACCAAAGCGGCAGTGCATGCGCTCTTGGCGGCGTTTTCGGGAAAGACTGCGTAAAAATCGGCGCATAAACGGCAGACGCCCCTCCGCAGCCGTTCCCTCGCCCGCAAGCTTCGGAAAAAGGGGGCGCAAAACGCTTCGCAAAAACGCGTAACAAAAACGCTCCGCCCCGCGCGGCTTCGCCCGTTTTTTTGCCCGAACGCGCCGCGAAAGACGTTGACAAAGACAGTCAAGCCGATAAAATCGCGCGCAAACATTTTTTTATTATGGTTTCAGATATGTCAATAATCGAGGGTCTTTGCAAGCGCAGGGGCTTCATCTACCGCTCGTCGGAAATTTACGGCGGCTTTAACGGATTTTTCGACTTCGGCCCGCTGGGCGTCGAATTGAAAAACAACATCAAGCGCGCTTGGTGGAACGATTTTGTCCACGGCAGAGACGACATTGTGGGGCTTGACGCCTCAATTATCATGCACCCCAACGTCTGGCGCGCCTCGGGGCACGTCGAGGGCTTCTCCGACCCGATGGTTGACTGCAAAGAATCAAAACTCCGTTTCCGCGCCGACCAAATCTACTTCGCAGAAGTGAAAGTAGGCGGCGAAACAATCGGCTACGTCAGCGTTCTCGAAGACGAAAATATGCAGAAAGAGGCGGAAAAGAAGGCTGTAGAGCTTAAAAGAAAACTCGCCAAGCAGGGCGAATTGGGCGAAGTAGTCCTCAAAAACTACATGGACGCAAAGCCCTTTGAATACGATTTGATTCCCTCTCCCGCAACGGGCAACATCGGCACGCTCACTCCGCCGCGCGACTTCAACCTGATGTTCCAGACATACGTGGGCGCACTCCGCGACGAAACCGCCGTGGCATACCTGCGCCCCGAAACGGCTCAGGGAATTTTCGCCGACTTCAAAAACGTCTGCGACACCACGCGCGTGAAAGTGCCCTTCGGCATAGCGCAAATCGGCAAGGCGTTCCGCAACGAAATCACGCCGCGCAACTTCATTTTCCGCAGCCGCGAATTCGAACAAATGGAGATTGAATACTTCATCTCGCCGAACGAAGACTGGCGCAAACTCCACCGCGAATGGATTGACGCGTGCAAAAAATGGTTCGTTTCCATCGGACTTCCCGAAAACGAATTGGCGGAAGACGTCCACCCCGACGAAAAGCTCGCCCACTACGCGAAGGCGTGCACCGACATCACCTTCCACTTCCCGCACGGCTTGCAGGAACTTCAGGGCATTGCCGTCCGCGGAAATTTCGACCTCACGCAACACCAAAACGCGTCGGGCAAAAACCTCGAATACTTCGACGAAACGCTCAAGGAAAAATACCTGCCGCACGTCATCGAGCCGTCGCTGGGCGTTGACAGAACGCTCTTGGCTGTTCTCACCGCCGCCTACACCGAAGACGAAGTTCCCAACGACAAGGGTCAGGCGGAAAAGCGCGTAGTGCTCAAGTTCAGCCCGCGCGTTGCTCCCTACAAGGCGGCAGTTTTCCCGCTCGTCAAAAACAAGCCCGAACTCATGCAGAAAGCGCAGGAGCTTCACGCAAAGCTGCGCCGCCGTTGGAACGTGTTCTTCGACGCCGCTGGCGCAATCGGACGCCGCTACCGCCGTCAGGACGAAATCGGGACGCCCTACGGAATCACGATAGACTTCCAGACGCTCGAAGACGGCACGGTCACGCTGCGCGACCGCGACACAACCGAGCAGGTCAGAATGAGCGTGCCCGAGCTGATAAGCCACCTCTCCGAGCAAATCGACGGAATTTAGCGGTTTGGGCGCGCGCCCGAATCGACAAATTTTTCGAACTCAAAAAATGCGCGTTTAACCGACGCGCATTTTTTTGCGCAACGGCGCGCCGCAGATTTCGGCGGAACGTGTATTTTTTGCGCAACTGGCGCGGATTTCGGCGAGCGCGCGTTTTTTGTCCGCAAATAATTGACAAGCCCGAAAAACAAAATTAGCCTGCTTTACAACGAAACATTTATGAAAAAGAAAATATTGGTAATAGGAAGTATGAACGTGGATATGGTCGTCAAATCGGAGCGTATCCCGCACGCGGGCGAAACAATTCTCGGCGGCGTGTTCAGCCAGTTCTACGGCGGCAAGGGCGCGAATCAGGCGGCGGCGGCAAAAACGCTGTTCGCAAAAACGTCGTTCTGCTCGTGCTGCGGCAAAGACACAATCGGAGACGCGTATGTAAAATACCTCAAGGGGCGGAAAATCGACGTGTCGCTTGTCAAGCGCGACGCCAAAAACCACACGGGCGTCGCCCTTATCACGCTCGACAAAACGGGCGAAAACGTAATCACCGTGGCTTCGGGCGCGAATATGTCGCTAAAGCCCGCCGACTTGGACAAAATAGATTTTTCCGAATTCTCCTACGCCGCCTTCCAGCTGGAGATTGATATGAAAACAGTCGCCGAGGGGCTTAAGCGCGCAAAACGCGCAAAGTGCGCAACAATCCTCACCCCCGCCCCCGCGCGGAAACTTCCCGACGCCGTGCTTAAAAACGTCGATTTTCTCGTGCCCAACCAGCACGAAATTCTCCTCGTGCAGGAGGGCTTCAAAGACCCGATTAAGGCGGCGCAAAAGCTGCTTGAGCGCGGCGTCAAAAACGTGATAATCACGCTCGGAGCGAAGGGTTGTATGCTTGTCAACGCCGATGGCGTATTCGGCTTCGGCACATACAAGACAAAGCGCGTCGATACCGTCGGCGCGGGCGACTGCTTCACGGGCTCGCTCATGGCGGGGCTTGAACGCTTCGGCGGCGACGTTGCAAAGGCGATTACGTTCGCAACTGCGGCGGCATCGCTTGCAATAACAAAAAGCGGGGCGCAAAACTTCGGCACTGAAAAGGAAGTGCTAAAGCTTGCCGCAAAGCCCCTGCCGATTGCAAAGCTTGCTTAGCAGCCAAACGGCACAAACAAAAAAGGCCGAAGTGCAAAACGCGCTTCGACCTTTTTTTTGCGGCGGCTTTGTTAAAGCTTGGAGCAAACCAAAATTGCAAGCCCCGCAATGAAGAAAACAAACATCAGCGCAAGCAGTCCGCCCGTTCCTTTCGGGGCGTTCTTAAATTCGCGCCAAATGAACACGCCCCAGAACGCCGAAACCATTGTCGCGCCCTGCCCCAGTCCGTAGGACAGCGCGGGCCCCGCCGCCGAGGAGGAAATCAAACTAAGCAACGTTCCCAAGCACCAGATAAAGCCGCCGAGCATTCCCACGAAATGGAGCTTCGGCGTGCCCTTCGAAAAGTAGTCGCGCAGGGCTACGGGCTTCGAGCCGTCAAGCGGGAATTTCATTGCAAGCGTGTTGAAGACGAAGTTCGAAAGCAAAATTCCGACTGCGAAAAACACCATCGCCGTATACGGGGAAATTTTCGAAGCCTCCAGAACGGCGACCGAGTTTTCCGCTCTGATTTCGCCCATTGCAGCCGCCAAGAACTTGAAGAAAAAGCCCATCAAAACGCCCGCCGCAACGGAAACGCAAATGCCCTTTGCCGTAGCCCCGCGCGCACCTATGCGCTTGAACGCGAGGGCGTCGATTATTATGGCGATTGCAACGAGCGCAACACCCAGCCCCATAATTACGGGGTCGCCTTCGGGGCGTTCCAAGTAGGTTGTTATAACGCCCAAAACAAGCGCAAGCCCCACGCCCACGGGGAAGGCAACCGCCATTCCCGCTATGTCTATTGCAATCACAAGCAGAATGTTGGAAAGGTTGAAAATCACGCCGCTTAGCACGGGATACCACAGCCACTTGGCGTCTGCCTGCGCGATGTCGGCAAGGAAGCCGCGCCCGCCTTCGCCCGCAGAACCCGCAGTGAACGCCGCCAAAAGCGAGAACAACAAAATGCCGATAACGTAGTCCCAATAAAAAAGCTGGAATTTCCATTCCTTGCTTGCGAGCTTTTGCGTGTTGCCCCAAGAGCCCCAGCAAATCATTGTAATGACACACATTACAACCGCGACAGAGTATGACGTAACTGTAACCATAATTTTTTCCTTTCCTGTTAAAAAATCAGTCCCACGGCAGCTTTATGTTTTTAAGCGGCGAAAGACGCTCGCGCAAGTCGGAGCAAACCACGACTTTGTCGCGGTTTAAAATGTTGTTTGGGTCGAAAAGTTTTTTGATTGCGCGCATATATTCAATCTCCGCCGCCGAGTGCTGAAGCGGCATATATTTCGACTTCAAAAAGCCTATTCCGTGCTCTCCCGAAACCGCGCCGCCGAGTGCTATTGCCTTTTTTATCGACAAATCCATTGCGTTTTGCGCGCGTTTTTTCGCTTCGGTGTCGGCGGCGTTAAACATAAAGTGGATATGGTAGTTGCCGTCGCCCGAGTGCCCGAACACCGGACACGGCAAGCCGCTTTCAGCCCCCAGTTTTTTGTAGTATCGGAAAAATTCGCGCAACGCCGAATTTGGAAGAACAATGTCCTGATTTATTTTTGTGTCCGCCAACAAATACATTGAAGACGAAGCCGCCCTGCGGATTTTCCAGACCTCCTGCCGCCGTTGCTCGTCCTCAGCCAAGCGGACATCGGCAAACAACGCCGCACACTTGCGCGCCGAGGCGTCAACCTCGCCCGCCGTTCCGTCGAACTCCACAAGCAACGCCGACTTCCCGCAGGGCACGCGCAATTCGGGAAATTTTTTCGACACGCACGCAATGGTGTCGGCGTCCATAAACTCCAGAATGCACGGGGAAAGCCCCGCGCGCATTATCGCGCCCACGCCCTCGAACGCCGCAAAGTCGTCGTCGAAAAACACTGCCATTGTTTTGAATGCGTCGGGCAGCGGCAGAAGTTTGAGCTTCGCCTGAACAACTACCCCCAGAATACCCTCGCTGCCGATGAACAAGTCGCGCAGATTAAGCCCCGCCGAAAATTTCCTGAGCGGCAGCCCGCATTGAAGCAGTTTGCCCGACGCCGAAAACGCCGTAAGGCTCAGCACGTTGTCGCGCGTAAGCCCGTATTTGAAGGCGCGCAAACCACCCGCATTGCAGGCGATGTTTCCGCCCACGGAGCAATACTTGTGCGAAGACGGGTCGGGCGCGTAGAAAAGTCCGTATTTGTTTGCGGCGGCGTCTACCGCGGCTGTAATTGCGCCCGCGCCTACAGTGGCAACGCGCGCAACGGGGTCGATTTCAATCGAATCAAGCCCCGACATATCAAGCACCAGTCCGCCGTCAACGGGCACAGCCCCGCCCGCGCACCCCGTGCCCGAGCCGCGCACGGTAACGCCCACGCGAAGCTCGTTTGCCACGCGCAAAACCTCCGCTACATCGTCCGCCGATTTCGCGAAAACAACCGCCGCGGGCAAAACACTGTAGCGGGTGTGGTCGAGCGAACGCGAAAAACGCGCGTCGTCCGCCTCCGAAACTTCAACCGATTTTTCGCGCAGCCGCAAAACCGCCGTTTTCAAGTTGTCGAGCATTTTTTATTTAAGATACTGTCTTAAGCTTTCGTAGTGGAAAGAGCGCAGCCTGTTTACAATGTGGCGCGAACGCTTCATCAAAAGGATTTCGTCCTTGAGCGCAACAGCCTGAGGCATAGTGAGTTTGCGCAGGAAAAACTTGATTTCGCCCACCGACTTTTGCGACATACTAAAGTGCGTTACGCCCATTCCCAAAAGAAGCGGAGTGAAAATGGGGTCGGCGGCAATTTCGCCGCAAATGCCCACGGGAATGCCCTTTGCGCGCGCCTTGGAAACAACCATATCAAGCGTGCGAATCACTGCGGGGTGGTAGGGTTCGTAAAGGTGCGCTACGGTTTCGTTCACGCGGTCAACGGCAAGCAGGTATTGAACGAGGTCGTTCGTGCCAATGCTGATGAAGTCGCAGGCGTCGGCGATTATATCGACAGTCAACGCCGCGCTCGGAATTTCAATCATCACGCCCACTTCGATGTTTTCGTCGAAGTTCTCGCCCGCCTCGCGCAGCTGGTCTTTGGCTTTGTCGATGAAAATGCGCGCGCGCTCAACCTCGCGCACGGAGCAAATCATCGGCAACATAATTTTCACCTTGCCGAACGCGCTTGCCCGCAAAATAGCGCGCAGCTGAACCAAGAAAATATCGGGGTGGTCGAGGCAGAAGCGGATTGCCCTGCAACCCATAAACGGGTTTTCCTCTTTGTAGACCTCCTTCATAAGCGACAGCGTTTTGTCGCCGCCCAAGTCGAGGGTTCTGATGATAATTGGCTTGCCCGCCGCGGCTTCCACCGCCGCCTTGTAGGCTTGGAATTGTGCGTTTTCGTCGGGGAATGCCGCGCTGCTTAGGAAGAACGCCTCCGTTCTGAAAAGCCCAACGCCGTCGCAATAAGACATCACGTTGCCCGAAATATCGGACGAATCCGAAATGTTAAGCTCCACGTTGAACGGGTGGCCGTCGGCGGTTTTCGATTCCGACGGCAGCGACGAATTGAACACAATCTGGTTCTCGCGGTGGACAGACTCAAGCTCGTTATACGCGCTGAGCGTCTGCGGGAGGGGATTTACAAAAACCTTGCCGTTGTAGCCGTCCGCCAAAAGAGGGTCGCCCGAGGCGATTTTATCCACAACGCCCTCAACGCCCACAACGCACGGAATGCCGAGCGAACGCGCCAAAATAGCCGTATGGCAGGTGGGAGAGCCCTTGCCCGAAACTATGCCGAGCAGCTTGCTTTTGTCTACAAGCGAGAAATCCGACGGGGTAAAGTCGGAGCTGACAAGGATAACGGCGTCGGAAAACTGCCCGATTTTGACCGACTCCACACCCAGAAAGTTGCGCAGCACGCGCGTTGAAACGTCGCGCAAATCGGTTATGCGCTCTTTGATTATGGGGTCTTCGATTTTCTCGAACGCGGAGATGAACTTGTCGACAACCGCCATGTAGCAATACTCTATGTTGAGGTTGCCGCTCTCGAAGAACTGCATTGTCTCGTCGATAATCGCCACGTCTTCGAGAACCATCAAGTGCGCGTCTATAATGGCCGCCTCGCTCTCGCCAATCGACGAAACAAGTTCGTCGCGGATTTTGTTGATTTCGGCCTTGGTCTTTAAAATGGCGTCCTGAAAACGCTTGCGTTCGTTGGGGCGGTCGGAGTCTTTTATTTCGTAGATGGGGGCTTTAAGCTCCCTGTCCAAAAGCACAAACGCCTCCCCCATTGCGATTCCCTTCGAAACCGCAAGTCCCTGCATTTGTCTTTCTTCCTGCTCCATTTTTTGACCGATTACGCCAGTGTGATACAACCCGACTATTTTTCAACACAAATTTTGAGCCTGTCCGACAATTCGCACAGGCTGCGCAGATACGGCGCGTTGTCGGCGCACGCCTTTTGAAGCTGGGCGGAAGTCATGCGCCAACGCCAGTTGCCGTCGGGTTTGCCGGGAGTGTTTGTGCGCGCCCACGAGCCAAGCCCTATGATGTCCTGCATCGGAAAAATCGCTATTTTTGCAACGCTCAACATAACCGCGTGAATCATATCCCAATTAACGGCGTCGCCCGAGGCTCTGAAGTAGCGGCGCGCTTCGTCGCGAACCGATTCCGAAGCCGACTCATACCAGCCTATGGAAGTGTCGTTGTCGTGCGTGCCCGTGTAGAAAACGCAGTTTCTGCGGATATTGTGCGGCAGATACGGATTTTTTGCGTTGTCGCCGAAGGCGAACTGCAGAACCGCCATCGACGGAATGTCAAGCCCGTCGCGCAGGGCGGCGGCGGCCTTCGAGAGCAGCCCCAAATCTTCTGCCACGAATTTCTGTTTGGGGAAATGTTTTTTCACGAAGTCGAAGAACTCCGCGTCCGGGCCTTTTTTGAGCGAACCCTTGCGCGCGTCGCCCGACTTTGCGGGAATCGACCAGTAGTCGGCAAAGCCTCTGAAGTGGTCGAAGCGGATTACGTCCGCCATTTTTGCGGCGGCTGCAATGCGCCTGCGCCAGAATTCGAAGAGAGCGGGTTTGGCGTTTTTCCAGTCGTAGAGCGGATTGCCCCAAAGCTGCCCGTTCGCGCTGAAATAGTCGGGCGCAACGCCCGCTACGTTCTTGGGGCGGAAGTGCGAATCAAGCTCGAAAAGCGTCGGGTTCGACCACACGTCCGCGCTGTCGAGCGAGACAAAAATGGGAATGTCGCCGAAGATTTCGATTCCCCGCGCGGCGACTCTTTCGCGGAAGTCGGCGTATTGCGAAAAGAAAATCCACTGCCCGAAGCGCACCGAGTAAATATCGTCGGCGCAGTCGGCGGGGACGTTTTTGGCGGCGTATTCGTAGTTTCTGAAGCTCTCGGGCCACTCGAGCCACGGCTTCGCCCCGAACTTGTTTTTGAGCGCGCAGTAGAGCGCGTAGGCGTCGAGCCAGTCGGCGTTTTTTGCGCAGAAGCGTTTGAACTTCGCCGTCTCCGCCTGCGGCGCACAAAGCCTGAATTTCATTGCCGCCTTGTGAAGCAGCGCGGGCACGATTCGATAGAGCGCGCCGTAGTCGCAATCGGAATCGGAAAGGCTGCGCAGCGCGTCGAGGTCTGATTCGTCAAGAAGCGAATCGGCAACCAAACGGGCGTAGTCTACAAAATAGATGTTTCCCGCGAACGACGAAAACGACTGATACGGCGAATCCCCGTAGCCCGTAGGCCCCAGCGGGCACATCTGCCAATACGAGAACCCCGCCGATTGGGCGAAGTCCAAAAACGCGTCGGCGGCTGAACCGATATTGCCCACGCCGAACTCCGACGGCAGCGACGGTATGTGCAAAAACACGCCCGCGCCGCGCCGTTTAATCCACGAAAAATCCATTTTTAGTAGCTTCTGCCCTCTTTGTTTTCGTAGTAGTTTATGAAGGCGTTGTTGAGAACCATATAGCCGCCGGGGGTGGGGTAGTCGCCCGTAAAATACCAGTCGCCCGTGCAGGAGGGAATCGACTTGTGGAGGTCGTCGATAGTCTGGAAAACGACTTCAAGTTCGCCGTGCCATTCGCCCTTTACGGGGTAGACAAGCTCCGCTATTTTCTTCGAAAGCTGGTCGGGCGTGAAGCGGTCGTAAATTTCGCGAACGTAGTTTTTCATTTCCGCCGCGGGCTTGTCGCGCTGGGCAACACACTTCTGGTAGACCTCCGTTATGACCTCGCGCGCGCCCGTTTCCTTGAGCAGTTTTATGGCTGCTTGGAAGGCGATGAATTTGCCGATTTCGCTCATGTCGATGCCGTAGCAGTCGGGATAGCGGATTTGCGGCGCGGTTGAGGCAATTACTATTTTCTTGGGGTTCATTCTGCCCAAGATGCGCAAAATCTGGCGTTTGAGGGTTGTTCCGCGCACGATTGAGTCGTCGAGGCAAACGAGGTTGTCTTTGTGCTCCACAACGCCGTAGGTGATGTCGTAGACGTGCGAGGCCAGCTGCATTCTGTCCTTTTCCTGCGAAATGAACGTCCTGAGCTTGATATCTTTGTGGGCTATTTTCTCGCCGCGCGGCCAGTTGTCCATAATGAGGGAGTCAATCATGTCGTCGTCGAGTTGTTTGCCCGCTTCGATACTGCTTTTTATTGCGTCTTTTACCTGACGGCGGCGTATGCAGCGCAGCTCGCTCATCATTCCGTAGTAGGCTACTTCCGCCGTATTGGGAATGTAGCTGAAGACGCTGTTTTTGAAATCGCCGCCAATGCTCTGCATAATTTTGGGGCACAAAGCCGCGCCCAACGCCTTGCGCTCGCGATAGATTTCGGGATCGTTGCCGCGCGAAAAATAGATGCGTTCGAACGTGCACGACTTGCGCTCTCCGGGGGTTCTGTATTGGTATTCCTCGCAGCTGCCGTCGCACTTTATTACGAAGACGTTCCCCGGGGCTACTTCCTTTACGTCCGACTCCGCCGCCTCGAACACTGTCATAAGCGGAACGCGCTCAGAAGCGAAAGCAATAAGCTCGTCGTTTTTATAATAGAAGCACGGGCGGATTCCGTTGGCGTCGCGCATAACGAAGCAGTCGCCGTTGCCGATTGCCCCCGCTATCGTGTAGCCGCCGTCCCAGTTTTTGGCGGCGTTGCTTACGATTCTGAGCGGGCTGAGACGCTCGTTCATCATTCGCAGAATGTCAGGACCCAAAACGCCCTCGTTGCGGAGTTCGCGGTAGATTTCGGCGTGCTCGATGTCAAGATGGTAGGAGATTTCCTCCAAAATTGCCTGAGTATCCGTGCTGAAAACGGGGTGGATACCGTAGTCTACAAGCTCCTGACTGAGCTGGCGGGCGTTGGTGATGTTGAAGTTGCCCACAAGCATAAGGTTGCGCGCCGGCCAAGTGCTTTTGCGAATAAACGGGTGGCACGATTTTTTGTTATACGCGCCGCTTGTGCCGTAGCGCAAATGCCCCATGAGCACTTCGGCTTCGTAGTCGAAATTCGATTTCACGGTGTCGGGGAATTCGGGGTGGATTATTCCCTTTTTGACCTTTTCGTTGTAGATTTCGAGCTGGTCGTTGAAGATTTCGGAAAGGCCGTTCGAGTTTGCGCTACGCTCGCGGAACATGTAGTTTTCGCCCGCGGGAACTCCTATTTTTACCGCCCCGATTCCCGCGCCGTCCTGACCGCGGTTGTGTTGTTTTTCCATAAGCAGGAAAAGCTTGTTGAACCCGTAGAGGGGCGTTTCATACTTTTCCTGATAGTATTTTAGGGGCTTGAGAAGCCTGATAAGTGCAATGCCGCATTCGTGCTTGATAGGGTCGCTCATATTGTAAAAATGTTGGGTAAAATATCTTCGGTTTGCCGAACCTTTGCAAGCTTTTTTAAAGCTTTTCGGCGAAGTAGGCAACCGCCCGCCCGCGCCGCGTTTGAGACGTTCCGCAAAAGTGCGGCTGTGAGCAGGCAATTCCGCCGCCCAAACCGAGCAAGCCGCGCCCGAACCCGCACTTTACCGCGCCCCGAGCCGAAAATTGCCCACCGAACCGAAAAGCGAACCCCCGAGCCAGAGAACAAAGCTCCGCGCGGCAGCCTTCTGCGCCCTGCGCAACCTATCGCGCCCGCCAGAGCCGCCTATCTGCCGCGCCGCCCCGCACAGCCGACTACCCCGCCACCTACTGCGCCGCCGTTTTTGACTCGAAATACGCCCGCATTGCCGCCTGAACAATCGGGCCTGCCGTTCTGCCGCCGCCCACGTCGCCGGGTTCTTCGCCCTCGACAACTACCGCCATAGCCACTTCGGGCCTTTCGGCGGGGGCGAACGCAACCATCCACGCCAAAGCGAGTTTGCGCCCCGAAACGTTAACCTGCGCCGTCCCCGACTTTGCCGCAACCTGCGCGTATTCGACAGCCGCGCGGCGGCACGTTCCGCGCTCGACTGCGGCAATCATTCCGTCCACAATCGCCCGATAGTTTTTGCCCCCAAGCGGAAGCGGTTTGGCGTCGTGGTATTGCATGTCGGTTTTGCGGGAGGCGTCGTGCAAAATCGACGCTTTCGTGCGCGTTCTGCCCGCCGCAAACGACGCCGCAAAGCACGCCATCTGCAAGGGCGTCTGTTTCAAATATCCCTGCCCGATTGACGTATTGGCGGTGTCGCCCAAGCTCCAGCCGCCTTCATAGGGGCGGTTTTTGCGCTTGTATTCGGGGCTTGGAACGATTGTGCGCTTCCACGAATTTTCCCCAATCTCGATTCCGGGGTCGGACGAAAGCCCCATCATTTCGGCAACGTCGTCTATCGCCTTTATGGTTGCGTCGATTCCCGCGGTGTAGAAGTAGACGTTGCAGCTTTTGGCAATCGCGCCGATTAAATCGAGGTTTCCGTGCCCTATTCTGTTGTTGCACGGGAAAAGCCGACGCCCGATTTTCGTTCCGCCCGCGCACGTTTTCACTGTCTCGGGAACGATAACGCCCTCGCGCAGGGCGGCGATTGAGGTGATTATTTTGAACGTAGATCCGGGGGGATAAAGTCCCTGCGTGGCGCGGTTAAGCCACGCGCCCTTGTCGGTAATTTCGTCCATAACCGCCTTGCTCATAAAGGGCGTGAGCGAATTGAGGTCGTAGCAGGGGCGGCTTGCCATTGCAAGAACCTCGCCCGTTTTGACGTCGAGCATAACGGCCGCGCCCTTGCGCTTGCCGAACGACGACTCAACCGCGTCCTGAACGTTGATGTCCAAAGACAGGGTTATGTCGTTGCCCTTTTTTGCGCGTATGTCCAGAATGCTTTCATACTGGTAGCCGCGGTGGTCTACAATCCAGATTTTTGCGCCGTTCGTGCCCGAAAGGCGGTCGTTGAAAGCCTTTTCCACGCCGCTGCGCCCGTTTTCGCCCGCGAACGAAGACGTGCGCAGGTTTTCGCCGGGGATACCCGAAACGTCGATGTTGTCGAAATTGCTTGTGACGTAGCCGAGCGTGTGCGCCGCCGTCTCCCCGTAGGGATAGTAGCGCGCCGACGACCTGTAAATTTGCACGACAGAATCAATCGGCAGTTTTTCCGCCAAAATGGCGTGCTCGCGCGCGGTGAGGTCTTTGACGATGGGAAACGGCAAAAGCCTGCTCTGCCACGCGTGCTTTTCGAATTCCCTGAGCGAATATTTGTAGTCTGTGCCCAAAATGGCGTTTACTTTGTCGGTGTATTTTTTCAGGACAATTTCGCGCGCGACGCGGCTCGACGGCGGGAGCGGGTCGGGCAAAGTTCCGCCAGCCGCCAAAACCGCGCGGCGTTGGCGGCGGACTTCGGCGGCTATGGAACCGAGCTCCTCGCTGATGTCGTTGAAAAACAAAACGGCGGAATAGCGCGGCTTGTTGGTGACAAGCAGGTTTCCGTTGCGGTCGAAAATGTCGCCGCGGGCGGCGGGGTGGATAACGCGGCGCAGGCTTTGGCGGTTCGAGCGGTTCGTGTAATAGTCGAACATGAAAATCTGCCTTACGGCGAGCGCGCACAGCAAAAACGCGAACGCAAACCCGAACAGCCCGTAGAAAAAGGCTATTCTCGGATTCGTTTTGGTGTAGACTTCGTTTCGTTCGCGCATGGGAAAAAATCAACTGTCGGCGTAGATATCGACACCGAAAAACTCCATAACGGCCGCGGGAACTGTCATACAAAGCCGCGATACCGCCGCCGCAACCAGACTCGAGGCCGCGGCGTCGTAGCCGAGCCTGCGCAGATACTGCCAAAAACCGGAACTGTCGGCGGGCGAAAACACGGCGCAAAGACACACAACCGCCAGATTTACCGCCGCAAAAACCACCGCCGAAGAAAACGCGTCGGCAAAGCGCAATTTGAACCGCCACGAATTGAGCAAAAACGCCGCCGCAAGCCAGACGGCGCAGACGGCGAACATATTCTGTCCGCGCCCCGCCGACGCAGCAAACGCGCAAAACGCCACTACAAACGTCGCCGTTTTCCAGCCCGAAAAAAGCGCGACGGGCACAATGAACACTGCGGGAAGGCTCAAATACACGCAGTCGGCAACCGCCGAATTCACCGAGGTTATCGCCGCCCAATACAGCCCGCCCAACGCCAAGAACAAAACAATGCGGATATCGAAACTTCTGAACATATCACTTTATGTCGAGCACGGGAACGAGAATCGAGACCTCGCGGATTGAGGAAAGTTCGGGGTTCAGAACAACAGTGCCCGATTTGAAAATTTCGTCGGCGTCGGGCGAAAGGGACGCCACCTTGCCAATCTCGATTCCGTCGGGAAACGAGCCTGCAAGCGACGATGTCACAATGTCGAGCGTTCCGTTTTTCGGAAGCGAAATGTCCTTGGGAACGTCGCGCACTTCGCCGTCGGAAGCCTTCAGTGCAACTCCGCCCTGCCCCTGATATATCACGGGGCGGTCGTCGCCGCGGAAGTGGCATGCTATTCTGAAATTCCTGCTGCTTACAAGTTCGACTTCGCAGGTGTAAAGCCCTACCGAATCTACGCGCCCCACAACTCCGCCGCCGTAGATTACCGCGTAGCCCTCGCGTATGCCGTGGATAGAGCCTTTGCGCAAAGTAATGCGCTGCCACCACGCATTGACATCGCGCGCAACGACCCTTGCAACTTCCATTTTGAATTTCTCCTCCGACGGCAGCTGCAAAATGTTTTCAAGCCGCACAATCTGCGAGCGCAGCGAATCGTTTTCAACAACCTTCAGCTCGTAGGCGGCGTTTACGCGCGCCAAATCACGCGCCGCCTCCATCAGTGCCTGCTTGGAAGTGGAGCGCATACTCCAATACTTCTGCAGGTCGGAAATGCGCGACGGCAGAACGTCTACGGGCGCGCGGAATTCCCTGAAAGTTTTTTCGGCAAAATTGCGCACCCCCTGCGGGAGGACAAAGGCGCACAGCAACACCAGAGCCAATACGGCTATGTTCCGCGCACCCCTGAAGTTTTTGAAAGCCAATTTCCGACCCCTCTGTTAAGAGTTGTCTTTCGCCCAAAAATCGTAGTTTTTGAGAACCTGCCCCGTGCCGTTGACGACTGCCTTGAGGGGGTCGTCCGCCACGAAGCACGGAAGCCCCGTAACGTCGGTAATGCGGAGGTTGAGGTTGCGGATAAGCGCGCCGCCGCCCGCCAGCACTATCGCGCCGTTTACCAAATCGGCACTGAGTTCGGGGGGGCACTTTTCCAGAACCTCCTTGATGGCGTCGGTGATTTCCTTGAAGGAATCGGAAAGTGCCTCGCGGATTTCCTGCGAAGACACATACAAAGTTTTGGGCAGCCCCGCAACGGCGTCGCGCCCCCTGACTTCCCAAGTAAGCTCCTTGTCGAGCGGGAAAGCCGAACCTATGTTGATTTTTATCTCCTCCGCGGTGCGCTCGCCGATGATGAGGTTGTAGACGCGCTTCATGTAGCTTGCAATGGCGGCGTCGAAAGCGTCTCCGCCTATGCGCACGCTCTTTGCGTAGCAGATGTTCGAAAGCGAAATAACGGCTATTTCGGTAGTTCCGCCGCCGATGTCTACAATCATATTCGCGGTCGGGTCTTCGATGGGAAGCCCCACGCCGATTGCCGCCATAAGCGGCTCTTCCTTCAGGCACACCGAGCGCGCGCCCGCGTGGATTGCCGACTCGTGCACGGCGCGGCGTTCAACCTCCGTAATGCCCGAGGGAACTGCAACTACCACGCGGGGAGCAACCAGATTGAATTTGCTTGTTGCCTTTTCAATGAAGTAGCGCAGCATGACTTCGGTAATGTCGAAGTCGGCAATGACGCCCTTTTTCATCGGTCTGATTGCCGTGATGTTGCTCGGGGTTTTTCCGAGCATTTTCTTGGCCTTTTCGCCTACGGCAACGACTTTCTTGGAATTGTTGTATACCGCCACAACGCTGGGTTCGCTGATGACGATTTCGTCCCTTGTATAGACAAGCGTGTTCGCCGTGCCGAGGTCTATGCCGATGTCGTTCGATAAAATATTGAATCCTGCCATGTTTATAAAGATTTTGTTTTTCGGAAAAAGTTCGATTATACACGCGTATGCGGAATTTTCCGAACGCGCGCGCGTCTGAAAAAATTGTTCTTGAAGCGAGAATCCGATTTATTTACAAAATTGTCAACATTTTAAATGGAAACGGGAAATGAAAAAACTGATTTTTTTGTGTCTTTTGCAATTTGCCGCGACACTCGCGCAGGCGAAAGTGGACTTTACCGCGACGGCGGCGGAGACTGTCGTGGAGGCGGGAACTACGCTTGAAATTACCGCCAAATTCTCCGTGCCGAAAGGTTCGCACATCTACGCGCAAAAGACCGACGTGGGGCTTCCCACCGAAATAAAGGCGGAAATGCCCGCGGGCTGGACGCTCGAAAAAATCGAATTTCCCCGCCCCGAAAAGTTCGAATTTATGTCGGTTCGGGCAAGCGGATATTCGGGCAATATCGACGTTTCGGTTTTCGCAAAAGCCCCCGCGCAAGCCCCCGACGGCACACAGAAAATAACGCTTTCGGCATCGTGGCTTGAATGCGCGCAAACATGCGTTCCCGACGGCGGTTCTGCCGACGTATACGTTTCCGTTTCCGGCGGGGACGAACGCGGCGGCGGCTTTTGGGCGGCGGTTCTGGGGGCGGTTTTGGGCGGAATAATCCTCAATGCAATGCCCTGCGTGTTTCCCGTAATCGGGCTTAAAATTATGTCGTTTGCGGCTTCGGCGGGAAGCTCGAAGCTTGCGATAGTAAAAAACGGAGCGTTCTTTTCGCTCGGGATACTTTCCACTTTCGCGCTCCTCGGCGCGTTTTTGGCGGCGGCAAAGGCGGCGGGCGCAAGCGCGGGCTGGGGATTCCAGCTGCAAAACCCCGACTTTTCGGCGGTTATGGCGGCTGTATTCTGGCTTGTTGCGCTGAACTTTGCGGGCGTGTGGGAGTTCGGCGGAACAATAGGTTCGGCGGCGGCGGGGGTTGACGCGCGCAAAAGAGGCGCGTTTGTTTCGAACTTTCTTGCGGGCGTTCTGGCGGTGCTTGTTGCAAGCCCGTGCGTTGCGCCGTTTATGGCTTCGGCAATGGGGTTCGCGCTTGCTGCGGAGGCCTCTCCGACGGAAACTGTGGCAATCGTGACGGCGGTCGGTGTCGGAATGGCGTTGCCGTATGTGTGCCTTTCGGCGTTTCCGTCGCTCGTGAAAAAACTGCCGAAGTCGGGGAAGTGGCTGATTGTTTTGAAAAGGACGCTTTCAATTCCGCTTTTTGCAAGTGCCGCGTGGCTGGCGGCGGTGCTTGTCGGACAGGGCGCAAACGCGGTAGCCGTCTGCTTTGCGGCGGCGTTCCTCGCGGCGGCGGCGGCAATTTGGGGGAAGTTCGCAAACCCGATGCAAACCCCGCTTAAAAGGGCGGCGGCGGTAGCAGTGTGCGCGCTTCTTTTTGGCGCGGCTATAGTTGTCGTGCAACAGACGAGAACCGACGCGGGGCAATCGCCCGAAACATCAGTCTTAGCCGAAAACGCGTGGTCGCCCGAGAAAGTCGAAGAGTTGCGCAAAAGCGGACGCCCCGTGTTCGTCGTTTTCACGGCGTCGTGGTGCATAACGTGCCGATACAACAAGCAGATACTTGAAACCGACGCGGTTCGGGAGGCATTCGCCCGCAAAAACGTCGCCGTTTTGGTCGCCGACTGGACGAACAAAAACGACGCCATAGCGCGGGAGCTGAAAAAATACTCGCGCGCGGGCGTGCCGCTTTACCTGCTGTATCCGCCCGCCCCCGACGCAAAGGCGGAAATTCTGCCCGCAATCCTCACCCCGTCGTCGGTTGCGGAAGCGGTTGACAAACTCCCATAATAATGCAACATATTCGGTATTAAAATCACGAATATGGAGCAAACCCGATTTCTAAACTGGAGCAAGGCAGCCGAAATAGCCGAAAAATTCGGAACACCCTGCTATGTATACGACGAAAACTCGCTTGTGCGGCAGGCAAAAAGCGCGCTTGCATTCCCCAACGCATTCGGAATAACCGTGCGCTACGCAATGAAGGCGGCGTCGAACAAAAACATTCTGCGACTGTTCAACAGACTCGGGCTGAAAATCGACGCATCAAGCGCGTTCGAAGTTGCGCGCGCGGTCGCGGCGGGCGTTCCCGCTCGGGACATTTCCCTTTCGTCGCAACAGCTGCCCGACAACCTCGCGGAAATAATAAACGCGGGCGTAAAATACAACGCGTGCTCACTGCACCAGCTTGAAAGCTACGGAAAACTTTTCCCGAACACGGAAGTCGGCGTGCGCATCAACCCCGGGCTGGGCTCGGGCGGAACTAAGCGCACGAACGTGGGCGGCCCCGCGTCGTCGTTCGGGATATGGTTTGAATACATTCCGCAGATAAAGCAGATTGCGCAAAAATACGGGCTGAAAATCGTCAGAATCCACACGCACATAGGCTCGGGCTCCGACCCCGAAGTGTGGCAGAAAGTAGCCCGCATGAGCCTCGATACCGTCGCGCTTTTCGAAGACGTTAAAACCCTGAATATGGGCGGCGGCTACAAAGTGGCGCGCATGGCGGACGAAAAATCTACCGACCTGCAGAAAATCGGCGCGCCCGTTGCAATGCTCGTGGAGGAATTCGCGCAGAAAACGGGACGCAAACTCGCCTTTGAAATCGAACCGGGGACGTTCCTGCTTGCCAACTGCGCCGCGGTGCTCGCGCGCGTTCAGGACATCTGCGACACAGGCAAAGACGGCTACAACTTCCTCAAGCTCGACACGGGTATGACCGACGTTCTGCGCCCCTCGATTTACGGCGCGCAACACCCGCTTTCAATTCTCTCGGAATCGCCGAGCGCGGAAACGTGCAAATACATTGTCTGCGGGCACTGCTGCGAAAGCGGCGACATTCTCACCCCCGCCCCCGCCGACCCCGAAGGGCTTGCCCCGCGCGAATTGGCGCGCGCAAAAATCGGCGACTTCTGCGTTATCGACGGCGCGGGCGCGTATTGCAGCTCTATGAGCACTTCAAACTACAACTCCTACCCCGCCTCGCCCGAAGTTCTGCTGCGCTCCGACGGCTCGTTGGCACTTATGCGCAAACGCCAGACTCCCGCGCAGGTGGCTGAAAACGAAGTGGACGCGCTATGATAACCTCGTCTACCGCGGTAAAAGTCCGTTTTGCTGAAACCGACGCAATGGGCGTTGTCTACCACGCCAACTACCTGCCGTGGTGCGAATGCGCGCGCCTTGCGCTGATTGAAAGCTTCGGCGTTTCCTACACCGACCTCACCGAACGCGGCTTCCATCTGCCCGTGGTTGAGGCGCACGTAAACTACAAATTCCCCGCGCGCTTCGGCGACGAAGTGCAAATTCGGGCGAAAATAACCGAAAAACCCGCAGTGAGAATCAGGATTGACTACGAAATATCCGCCAATTCCCGACTGCTTGCCACGGCGCACACAATCCACGTTTTCGTGAACTCGCAGGGCGTTCCCGTCAAGCCGCCCGCCGATTTTATGAAGGCGTTGGCGGAGGCGTTCGACAGATGAAAAACGCGGTCGCGGTTCTGTTTTCGGCGATTGCAATTTTCGCCTGTTTTTGCGGAAGTTTTGCAAACCTCAACGCGCGCGCCACGCACGCGGACGAATCGGAACAGGCTGCGACCCTGCTTAAACTCGACCAAACGGGCGAATACAAATACAACCCCGAAGGCCCGCACGGCCCCGCCCTCTACTATTGGGCGGAAGCGGCAATGAAGTATGCGGGCGCGGAAATCGACATCAGAAGCCTGCGCATTGCAATGCTTCCCGTGCTTGGCGCGTGCCTTGCCGCGTTCTTTCTGCTCGACGCGCCAATCGGCTTTGCGGGCGCGAGAATGGCGGCGGCGTTTTTCGCCATAACCTCCACCGCGCAAATATACGGCGCGTATTTCGTCCACGAAATCCTCTTTGCGCTGGCTGTTTTTCTGTGCGCGCTCGCGGTATTTAAGTTTGCCGAAAAGCCGACGCTTGCCGCGGCGTTTGCCGTCGGGCTTTTTGCGGGATTTGCACAGACGTGCAAGGAGACTTCCGTGATTGCTTTCGCCTCTTTCGCGGCGGGAGCGGCGGCGGTGTGGGCGCGCGACGGCTTCCCAAAGCCAAATTGCGCGTCGATAAAAAACGCCCCAAAATTTTTGGCGGTTGCGGCGGCGGGCTTCGCGCTTGTTTTTGTTCCGCTTTATTCGTCGTTCGGCGAAAATCCCGCTGGGTTGCTCGACGCGTTCAAAAGTTATGCCAACCATTTTCTGGAAAAGTCGGAGATGGCGGAATTTGACTCGGGGTGGGACTTCTACCTGAAGCTGTTGTTCGTCCAAAAAAGCGGCGGCGCGTGGTTCGGCGAAATTTTCACCACTTCATTTGCGGTTGCGGGCACGCTCTGCGCGGCTTTCGGGAAGTCGAGGGGCGCGCGGTGCGCCCTGTTTTTCGGCGTATCGGCGGCGGCGGCGATAGCGGTGCTCAGTTCGCTTTCATACAAAACGCCGTGGCTGATACTCTCGCCGCTTATGATGGCGTGCGTGCCTGCGGGCTGGTTTTTGGCAAAGGCGTTCGACTTCTCCCGTGCGGGGGCATGCGTGTTGTGCGCGGGCGCGGCGGCGGCGTATTTTCTGAGCCCTCCGCTTTCGAACAACGCAGTGGTGCGCTTTAACAGCGACCCCCGCAATCCGTTCATTTTCTCGCATACAGTTTCCGACGAAAACAACCTGCTAAACCGCATTCTTGAGTGCGCAAAATATTCTGAATACGGCAGCGACATTCCCGTGGCTTTCGTCGGAAAAGTCTCTCCGTGGCCGCTTCCGTGGCAGCTGCGCCGCTTCCCGAACGCGGGCTACTGGAACTCCGCGCCCGAAAACCTGCGCCAATTCGAGGTTGTTATGGCCGACGTCTTCACCGTGCGCGACGTTGCCCAAAAGCTGGGCAAAGGCTACGTTTCCGATTTGTTCGGCCTTAGAAAAAACACGATAATTACACTGTTTATAAAACGCGAAATTTTCGAACGAATTGTTGACGGCAAATGAAAAAGATAGCGGCAGTTCTCGCGGTTTTTGCCGCCGCCGTTCTGGTTGCGGCTGTCGGCTTTGGGGGCGGAATGCAAACGCAGATTGCGAATCTGCTTCTTGCGCGGGCGGGGGCGCATGCAGAATCAGCGCGGCTGACGCTTTCGGGGCTTGAGGCGCGCGGGCTGCAAGTCCCGACGCCGTTGGGCAAATTGAACGCAGAAGAGGCGTTTTTCGAGTCTCCGCTAAAGCTTCTTTTAGGGAAAATAGACGGCGGCAGAATGCGCGCAACGCTCGGGTTCGACCTCTCCGAACGCGCCAAAGCGGAGCGTTTGCCCGATGTCTCGAACTTTTCCGCCGAAATTTCTACGGAAGTCTGCGGGGAGAAAATCTCCTGCCGCGCCGACATAAAAAAACTGTCGTTCGGGAATACCGTTCGCGCCGACGCAACCGCGCGAATTCTGGCATGCGGGCGCGAATTTCTCCTCATTGCAAAGGGCGGCGGCGGCTCTTTGAGCGCGAAAATATCCGAAAACGGTAGCGACGTTTTCCTGCTGGGCGGACGGCTTGATTCGCCTTCGCGCGGGAGCCTGAAACTGAAGATTCTGCAAAGCAACAGCGCGGCGGCGGAAAAATTTTTCGGCGTGTCCCTGTCTTTTGCGGAAGCCTACGCCGAAACCGATTTCGATATGCGGCGCAATTTTCTGCGCGCCGACATAACTGCGAAAATCGACGCCGATTCGCGTAAGCCCAGAATCGGGACACTGAATTTCGAATGCAAAATTGCGGCGGAATTTGACGCAGGGGTGCTTAAAATAGGCGCGGCAGACGCGTCGCTTGTCTGCGGCGGCGGGCTTTCGGCGCGCTTCGAGGGCGAGCGCGCAAAGTTTTCAATCCCCCCGCGCGGCGGGAAAATAAAGCTCGGAAGGCTCTCGGCAGTATACTCGGGCGGCGGGCGCAAAAATGTTTCGGGGCTTGGCGCGGAAAGCGCGGGAATGCTTGCCGACGTTTTTTTGGACGAAAAGTTCAAGCTTTTTGTAAAGTCCGCAAAGCCCGCAAACGCGCAAAACATTTCGCTTTTCGACGAATCGCGCGCGGTCTTCGAACGCCTCACTTTGATGTGCGATTTCGACGTGCAAGTTGATTTTCCCGCAAAGAGGTTCGGCGTCAGCACAAAAATTTACCCGCAACAAATAAACGGGAAAAAATTCGAATTTTCCGCCGATTTGGATTCCGATTTCGGGCTGAACGCGAACGCCAAAATCGGCGCGCACGGAAGCCTTCTGCCGCTGTTGGCTTCGGTCAATTCGCTCGGCGCAAATTCCGATGCCGACGTTGAAATCGGCGCATTTGTGGAGACGGGAGACGGCGTGAAAATTTCCGATTTTTCGGCGAGAATTTTCGACAATGAAAAAACTTTGCTGCGCGCCGAAACGGAATCTCTCGAGTTCGCTTCCGACTCCAAAATTCCCGTTTCAGGCAAATTAAAAGCGGAGTTTGAAAACCTCCCGTTTGCCGTGTTCAAGCCGCTTTTCGGGAATTTCGACGCCCGCAGCATTTCGGGGAAATTCGAATTTTCCGCCGACACGGGAACGGCAGACATAAACGGCGTTTTTTCCGCGCGCGACGTTTGCGCATACCGCGGCGCAACGCGCCTGTTTTCGGGGCTTGACGTGGAATTTAAAACGCACGGCACGTTCGACTTCACCGAGCAAACTTTCGACGGGGAGGTCGAAAAAATAAAAGTGTCCAACGACCGCGGAGCAATGGCGGACTGCCACGTCAAATTTTTGTTCGACGCCAAAAAATCGGAGTTTTACGAACTCATATTTTCCGTCAACACGGGCATTGTGCCGCTAACGGAGCTTGAGTGCTTTTCGGGAGTGTCGGAGGCCGAACGCGGAAGAGTAAAGCTCTACATAAGGTTGCTTGAGGAAAACCTTGCGGCACACGCCTACATTTGGAATTTCGCTACGAAGTCGGGCGGAGAAACTCTGGACTATGTGTGGCTTACGTATATCCGCGACGGGTTGTCGCCCGAAAAAACAAAGTGGAGAGTCCATACCGAATCGGCGCGCGGCAAAACGCACGTGGGATGTAAGGCCGACTTTTCCCAAAAAATTCCCGCGCTGGAAATAACCGCCTCAAAAGTTGTCCTTGCGGATCTCGAAATTTTGAAATCGGCAATAACAACCCCAAAAAGCGGGCACAAAAACATCATGCAATTCGCCCCCGACAACGCCGCATTCTGGGACTTCGGGCGCGAATGGAAGGCGAAGGCGAAAATCAAAAAGCTTGTCCTGCACGATTCCACCCTGTTGGAAAACGTCGCGGCCGACATCAAAGGCGGGCGCAGTCTGCATGCCGATTTAAAAGCCGACGCGTTCGGCGGACGCGCCGCGCTTGAAGCGAATGTCGATTTCGACGAATCGCGCGCACTGCCCTACTCGGCAAAGTTAGACGCAAAGCTCGAAAACGCCGACGCCACCGCGGCTTTCGGGAAGCTGTTTTCGGGCGGAAAATTCGCCGCCGCATTTTCGGGAAAATCGGAAGCCGCCAATCTGAAAAACCTCGTGAAATACTGGAGCGGAAAAATCGACATCGACTGCCGCAACGGCGTATTCGAACCTCTCTGCGGGCATTCGCTAAATGCCGCAATTTCGTCGGTTGCCGACGCGGCCGCCGCGCCCGAACGCAAAGCAGCCAAAGCCGCGCTCGTTGCCGACTTCGAAAAAATCGGGTTCGACACCGCAAAAATTCTGCTTGAAAGAACCCCGCAAACGTTCAACATCGACATTGTTTCGTTCGGTTTGCGCGCGCAAAAAATATCGCTTGAATCCGATTTCGGAACGCTGTTTTTCAGCCCCGACCTCCCCGTCCGCGACTGGGATATGGACATTTCGCTTCGCGCGCAAACCGACGACGAACGCCTCGGAGAGCTGCTGCGGACTACGGGCGCGCTTGCCCGCACGAAAAACGGCGGAGGGGTTTTCGAATCCAACAGTTTCCAAATTTACGGAACGCCCGCCGCACCGCAATCCGACGCCGAAAGCGTGCTCGGAGGGGCGCGGAAGCAACGCAAAACAATCAAAAAAACAATGGACATATTCAAATGAAAAAGACCGTAAAAAGCATAGTTTCCGCGAAGGGAAACGAAAAAATTTCAATGATTACCGCATACGACGCCCTGCTGGCTTCGCTCGCTGACAGGGCGGGAACGGACATAATTCTTGTGGGAGACTCGCTCGGGAATGTGGTGCTCGGGTTTGAAAACACGGTCGCCGTAACAATCGACATGATGTGCCACCACACTGCGGCGGTTGTGCGCGGAACGCAAAACGCGCTTGTTCTTGCCGACATTCCGTTCGCCTCGGCGCACAGGCATTTCGATTCACTCCTCGACGACTGCTGCGCGCTGGTGCAGACTGCGGGCGCGGACGCCGTAAAAATCGAGGGCGGGCGCGCAATGGCGGAAAAAATCTCCAAGCTTACCGACGCGGGAATCGCGGTAATGGCTCACATCGGGCTTGAACCGCAGCAGGTTCTGAAGCTCGGCGGATACAGAAAATTCGGCAAGACCGACGCCGAAAAACAAAAGCTTATCGACGACGCCAAAGCACTCGAGCAGGCGGGCGCGTTCGCCCTGCTCATGGAAATGACCGACGCCGAAACCGCCGCCGAAATTACGCGGACGGTCTCCATTCCCACAATCGGAATCGGCTCAGGCAGCGGGTGCGACGGTCAGGTGCTTGTCTGCGCCGACATCTTGGGGCTTTCGAAAAATCCGCCAAAGTTCGCCAAGCAATACGCAAACTTGGACTCCCAAATTACCGACGCCTACGCGCGCTTCATAGCCGACGTGAAGTCGGGCGAATTTCCCGAAAAGAAGTAGCGCATGAAAAAATACGAAGTCAGAAAATCGCCCATACACGGCAGCGGTGTGTTCGCCGCCGCTCCCATAAAAAACGGCGAATTCATTTTGGAATACCTCGGCGAGAAAGTCGACAAGGAGGAGTCGAACAGGCGCGGACTTGAATACGAGGAAAAGGCGAAACAAACGGGCTGCGGCAGCGTCTACATGTTCGAGCTTGACGACCAATTCGACATAGACGGCAACTTCGACTACAACGACGCCAAATACATCAACCACGCCTGCCGCACAAACTGCGAAGCCGTAAACGACGGCGGCACAATAAAATTCTACGCCACGCGCGACATCGCCGAAGGAGAGGAAATACTCTACAACTACGGCTACGCCTTCGAACATTTTCTCGACCACCCGTGCAAATGCGGCTTTCCAGAATGCGTCGGCTACATTGTTGCCGTGGAGGACAGACCCAAACTGCGCAAATACCTGAAGCGCAAAAAACGCCGTCAGGCGGGGCTTCAGTAGCACAAACGCGCGCAACGCCTCGGCAAAACGCAGACTTCGGCTTTGCACACAAAAAAATATTTTCCATTATGAAATATGCAAAAATAATTTTCGCCGTTTGTTGCGCGTCGGCTTCGGTATTGGCGCAAACCCACAAAAGCGCAACCATGTTCGACGAATTTGCGGGCTTCTGGAGCTCATCGCCCACGTTCGAAGCCCACTACGCATACACTGGCGGCGGCGATGTTTCGGGCGGAGCGCGCGGGAACTTCTCTTCGCACGAAGCGGGCGCAACTGTGAAATTCGCGGGAGTGAGCAAAAACAAAAGGCACGCGGCGTCGGTCTACGCAACATACTCGCGCTTGGAGGCGGATTTCGACAGCCCGACCGCGCCGTTCGGCAGCCTCGACACGCTCAAGGCGGCGGCGTTTTACCACTACGGCATTGACGAACGCTGGGGCGTTTTCGCAAACGGCTTGGTGGGCTTTTCGGCGGAAAACGCGCAAAACTGGTGCGACGGCGCGGCGGGATACGTCGGCGCGGGCGCGACATACGCGTTCTCGGAAAAGCTGCGCGTAGGCTTCGGCGCGGCGGCGTATTCGCGCCTGCAAAACGACTGGCTCGGCTTCCCCGTCGCGTTCGTCGAATGGAAAATTACGGAGCAACTTACGCTGAAAACGCTTTCGGGCGCAACGCTTATGTTCGACGTTTTCAGGGACAACTCGCTTGTTCTCAACGCCGAAATAGAATACCGCAACTCATACGCGCGGCTGAAAAACAAGGCCGCCCTGCGCGACAGCTACTGGCAGTTCACCATTGGGGCGATGTGGTCGCCTTTGCCGAATTTCTACGCCGCGGCAAACGTGGGGTTCAACTTCGCGCGCGAAATGGAGTTCAGACACTCTCCGATTGCCGACACCGACATTTCAACCGCCCCTGTAGTTATGCTGAACGCGGGCTTTGTCTGGTAGGCGCAGACGGAAAATTTTTACAACAAAACCCGCAACAAAAAAGGCGCGTGCACTGTGTGCAAACGCCTTTTTTTTCGGGGAGGGAAACGCTACGCGCGCCTGCGCGCAACCGCGGCAAACAAGACAACCGCGCCAAAAAACAACGCGCAAGTTGCGGGTTCTGGAACGGGAACGCCCGCCGAAAAAACGGTGATGTCGCCCACATACCAGTCGCGGTAGTCGCCGCTTAAATACCACATTCCGTCTTCGTCGTTGAATGAAATTCCGTTTTTCGTGATTTGCGTTTTGCCGTCGTCGGAGTCGGAGAAATACAGCCAGTAGGAGTCGTCGTCGTAGCCGAAGCCCCAAAGCGTCATTGCGTGCGCGCCGTCGTCGGAATAAATGCCGAGCGTCATTCCGTAATCGTTGGAAACGGCGTCTTTTATGAGGTTGCCGAGGTAGTCGCGCCCCATGCCGTCAAGCCCGTATTCCGCGCCGATGCTCTCGATTCCGTCGAAAAACTCCGACCAATACCCCGCGGGAGCTTTTACGTCTTCGCCCTCGAAACCCGCCGTCCACCAGCAGAAGCCGTTTATTTCGTTGCCGCCGTCGTTGACCCAGCCCGCAACAAACATATCGGTAATTATGGAGGCGTATTTCGACGACGCCCCGTTGGGCGCGCCCACGCGGACAATCAGCGAGGGCGAAATTTTGTCCTGCCAACGCTGAAGCTGATTGCTTGCAGAGAACGCCCAGCAAAGTTCGTCGTCGGTGCCGTCGAAGAGCTTGTTGGAGTCGTAAAAACCGGTCTGGTTTTGGTAGTCTACCCCGCTTAGAATGAAGTCGAAAACCGCGCCCGACGCCCCCGTAGCCGCGCCACAAAGCGCGGCAAACACAAATGCGAACATTCCCTTTTTCATAGTAAAAAAATCCGCATATCATCAAATCCACAATCTCCGACAAATTCAACACTTTTTTTGTTCATGCGCTTTTTCAGGCGGCGTATTGCGTTGACAAACGCCCGCCCCGACAATAGCTTCGCGCGAAAAAACAATATGCACGACATCTGGAATCCGTGGCACGGCTGCACTAAAAAGAGCGAGGGGTGCGCAAACTGTTATATGTATTTTCTCGACAGAATGCGCAACATAGACTCCGCCCGCGTATTCCGCGTCAAAAACAATTTCGACTACCCCCTTCAGCGCAACGCAAACGGCGAATACAAAATCAAAAGCGGCGAAACAATCCGCGTGTGCATGACTTCGGATTTCTTTGTGGAGGAGGCAGACGCGTGGCGCGCCGAGGCATGGGAAATAATACGCCGCCGCCCCGACGTAATTTTCTACCTGCTCACAAAACGCCCAGAACGCGTCGCCGCCTGCCTGCCCGCAAACTGGGGCGACGGCTGGGAAAACGTCTTTTTCAACGTCACCGCCGAAAACCAGACGCGCGCCGACGAACGCCTGCCTATTCTGCTTTCGCTGCCGTTCAAGCACAAGGGCGTGATGGTTGCGCCGTTCGTCGGGAGGGTGTCTCTTGCAAAATATCTCGAAAGCGGCGCGATTGAACGCGTTGTGGCGGGCGGCGAAAATTACGACGGCTCGCGCGTGCTCAAGTGCGAGTGGGTTGAAAGCCTCTACCGCGAATGCGTCGCCGCCGACACCACTTTCTGCCTGATTGAAACGGGAAGCCGATTCGAACGCAACGGGAAAATCTACAACCTGCCCGACAAAAAACTTCAAAGCAAAATGGCGTTCAAATCGGGATTCTACCACGAGGGGCGGACGTTCCCATACAGGCTGCAATTTCCGCCGCAACAAGCCGAACTGCCTTTCGCCGAAACGCCAAAATACGTCCCGTTTTTCGGCGCGCAGTGCGCGGAATGCGGAAGCCGCCCGATATGCAACGGTTGCTCTAAATGCGGAAAATGCGGGCTGAAATTCTGACGCCGTTTTTGCGCGCTTGACAGCCGCGGCGCGCGTCCGTATATGTTTGACAACACAACCAAACAACGGATTTCGGAAAATGAAAAAACTGTTATGTATACTCGCGGCGGCGGTTTGCGCGCTCTGTTCGGCTTTCGCGAAAGAGCGCAAAATAGCCGTTCAAACATACACCTGCCACACATACACACTCGAGGAAATGTGCGTTATGTTTCGGGCTTTGGGCGTCCAAAACATAGAGCTTTGCTCGGGGCTGATTATCGGCGGAAAATATCCCGAAACGCGCCTTTCATACAAAACGCGCAAAGACTCGCCCGAGGCGTTTGAATACGCGCGCGAAATGTTCGCCAAGCACGGACTGCGCGTTATTTCAACGGGCGTGCACTACCCAAAAACAGAACAGGACGTTCGGGACATTTGCGAATTCACAAAGGCGTTGGGCGCGGAATTCGTGTCGGCGGAAAGCCCCGATGAAATCGTAAAACTTTGGGTGAAACATCTGGGCGGGCTAAAGCTTGCAATCCACAACCACCACTCGCTCCCGTTTGCCGACCCCAACTATGTGGCGAAGCTCGTAGCCCCCTACGCCGACGTGGGCGCGTGCGCCGACAACGGCGGCTGGACGCGCGCGGGCTTCGACAGCATACAGGGGCTGAAAATCCTGCGCGGAAAAATCTTTACCGTGCACCTCAAAGATCAGGAAAAACTCGGCAAGGCGGACAGCAACGCAAAAATCTACGGCACGGGCTGCATTGATTTAAAGGGAATGCTTGCCGAACTCGACGCGCAAAACTTCGACGGCTACATAATAATAGAACACGGCAATTACGACGACAAATTTCAGGTAATAAGCCGCGATATGCGCTTCCTGCAAAACAACTGACCGCGCGCAACCCCGCGCAACCCCGCCCGCACACCGTGCACGCCTCCGCCCGCTTCGGGCGGTTTTTTTTTGCGCCCGCCCGCCGCGAAAAAAATTTGTTGACAGACGCAAAAATTCAAACATTTGTTTCAAACATATATTTCAAACGAATGATACAAGACGACATTATTTCAAAAATCGTATCGGGCGACCTTTCCGACCCCAAAGCCGCAATCATGAAAACCGCCATAGAGGAGTTTGCGTTGCGCTCGCTCGACGGCGCGCGCACGCGCGCCATAGCGGAGAAATCAGGCTCAAACATAGCGGCAATCAACTACCACTTCGGTAGCAAAAGCAAGCTCTACGAAGCCGTCATTCTCCACACTTCGCGCTATTTCGACGCCTACATTGCCCCGTATTACAAAGAGGGCGCGCGCGTAATTGCCGAAAAAAAGGCGCAGGCGGCAAAAAAATTCATACAAAAATTCCTGATTGACTGCATACGCAAATTTTCGGAAATCGGGATAGTCTCGCCCTTCTGCGAAATCCTCTCGCGCGAGTCCGCATCGCCGTCGGAATTCTTCAAGCCCGCATACGAATCGCTCTACGAACGCCCCGTGGCGTTCATTGCAAAGCTGCTTGAAACGGCGTCGAAGGAGAAAATCCAGCCCGACATGGGGATAGTGTTCGCGCACTCCCTCTGGGCGAACGTCCGCGACTATTCGTCGAAATCGGAGGCGATAATGCGGCTTCATTCGTGGAAAAAACTCGGCGAAAGGGAACTCAAAATTCTGGAGGACTCCCTGCAAAAGGTTCTGGAAAAAACTTTGAAATAGGAAGATTATGAAAAGATACGCAATTATTTTCACGGCGGCCTGCATGCTTGTTTCGGGCTGCAAAAAAAACGGCGGGCAAACCGACGCGGCGGAACGTTTGGAGACTGTAGTTGTTGCCGCCCCGCTGCGCGCCGACGTAAAGCTGGAGCGCAAGTATTCGGCAAAGGCAGTCGCCGCGGAGGACGTCGAAATACGCGCGAGAGTCGGCGGGTATCTGGAAAAGGTTTTCTTTAAAAACGGCGCGCGCGTCAAAAAGGGAGACCTGCTTTTCAAGATAGACGACCGCCCCTACGCCGCGGCTCTCTCCGCCGCCAAAGCCAACGTAAAGGCGGCTCAGGCGAAAATCGCGCTTGCCGAACAAAACGCGGAGCGCGCGCGCGGGCTGCTCAAGCGCAACGCAATTTCTACCGAGCTGTATCAAACGCGCGAAGCCGAGCTGCTGATTTCGCGAGCCAAACTTCTCGAAGCCAAAGCCGCCGAAGAGAACGCGCAGCTTAATTTCGACTACACGCGCATTACCGCGCCCGTCTCGGGGAAAGTCGGCGAAACGTTCGTAGACGAAGGCAACCTCGTATCCGCCCACGCAAGCAGACTTGCGCGCATTGTCTCCGACGAAACGGTAAAAATCTACTTCGAGCTCAACGCAGCCGACGCCCTCCGCTACAGGGAATCGGGGCTGCTGAAGGCAATCGACGCAGGCGCGGGCGCGAATGTAGCGTTCAAAATGAACGGCTCGGGAAAAACGTTTTCGGGCAGGCTCAACTACTACGACAACGCACTCGGCGCGAGAACGTCTTCGCTCGTGGTTCGCGCCGACGTAAAGAACGCCGACAACGCCATTTTCGCGAACGCCTACGGAGACATTTTAGTTGACGAAGGCGTGGCGAAAAACGCGCTGCTCGTGCCCGAAGAGGCTATCGGAACCGATTTGGCGGGGCGTTTCGTATACGTCGTGGACGAAACGCAGACTGTCCGTTCAGTCCCAGTTTCGGTGGGGTTTTCCGTCGGGGCGTTCAGGGTTGTCGAAGGGCTTGCCGAAAACGCGCGCGTTGTGGTGAAAGGCATTCAGCGCGTTTCGGCGGGCAAGAAAGTTTCGGCGCAAACCGCAAAACTCGAGATGAAATAGGGCTTTTGTATGAAAAAGTTTTGCGAATTTTTCATTGACCGCCCGATTTTCGCGACGGTCGTGTCGGTAGTAATCACGCTGTTGGGTGTGATAGGCTTTTCGGCGTTGCCAATCTCGCAATACCCCGACATCGTTCCGCCGACAATCGCAATAGACGCCGCCTATCCCGGGGCTTCGCCCGAAGTTTTGATGCAAAACGTGGCAACGCCCATAGAGCAGGAAGTAAACGGCGTCGAGCGCATGATGTATATGACAAGCCGCTGCAATTCCGACGGAACGGTGAGCATTGAAATAGCGTTCGAATTGGGAACCGACATCAATCAGGCGCAGGTGCTTGTTCAAAACAGGGTTGAGGTTGCAAAGCCCGTTTTGCCCGAAGAGGTCAAGAACATAGGCGTGAGGGTTTCGAAACGCTCGCCGAGCCTGCTTCTGGGGATTGCAATCTACTCGCCCGACGGCTCTCGCGACACCGCCTACGTCACGAACTACTACCTCACCCAAATGCGCGACAAACTCCTGCGCGTCGACGGCGTGGGCGACATTCTGGCTTACGGCGCGCGCGAATACAGCATGCGCGTGTGGCTGAATCCCGACAGGCTTGCGAACCTCGGCATTTCGCCCGCTGAAGTCTACGCGGCAATACGCGCGCAGAACAAGCAGGTTGCGGCGGGCAAGCTCAACCAGTCGCCCGTTGCCGACGCCAAAACGGCGGCGCACGAAATTCTGATTGAAACGCAGGGTCGCCTTTCCGACGCCGCGCAATTTGCCGAAATTGTGGTGCGCAAATATCCCGACGGGAAAATAATCCGCCTCAAAGACGTTGCAAGAACTGAGCTTGGCGCGTATTCGTATACCGACGGCGCGTTCTACAGGGGCGGCGACGCAATCGCGCTGCTTGTCTACCAAACACCGGGGTCGAACGCGTCGAACACGGCGGGAGAGGTGCTGAAGCTGTTCGAGCAGATGAAGCGCGACTTCCCCAGCGGCTTGGACTACGATGTCGGAATGGACAACACAGTCTACATTGCCGACTCAATCAAAGCCGTTTTCCGCACGATTTTGGAGGCTACAATACTTGTTGTTTTCGTGATGATGTTGTTTTTGCAGAACTGGAAAGCGGCGGTAATTCCGCTTTTTGCAATCCCGATTTCCCTGATTGGAACGTTCTTTTTCATGCACATTTTCGGGTTCACAATAAACAACCTCACCCTCTTCGGGCTTGTGCTTGCAATCGGAATAGTTGTCGACGACGCAATCGTGGTGGTCGAAAACGTGGAGCGCAACATGCGCGGCGGGTTGGACGCCAAAGAGGCCGCCAAAAAAGCTATGGGGCAAGTGGCGGGCGCGCTTGTGGCAATCGTGCTTGTGCTTGCCGCCGTGTTTGTGCCGACTGCGTTTGTAGCCGGCATTACGGGCGAATTCTACAGGCAGTTCGCGCTGACGATAGCGGCGTCTACCGCCATTTCGGGCGCGGTGTCGCTCACGCTCACGCCCGCGCTTGCGGCAATATTTATGCGGCGCGAAGGCGCGTCGGGGCTTTTCACGCGCGCCTACAATTTCGTTTTCGGAAAATTCTTCGGCGCATTCAACGCGGGGTTCGAAAAGACAGCCGACGCCTACGGAAAATTCGTCGGCAAAACTCTGCGTTTTTCGGCCGCGCTCGCGGCGGTTTATCTGCTGCTTGTGGCGGCGGCGTTTTGGGCGTTCCACAGAGCCGAAAAGGGCTTCATTCCCGCACAGGACACCTGCTACTTCTATCTTGCAGTCCAGCTACCCGACGGGGCGTCGCTAAACCGCACTGCGCAGGCGTTGAAAAAGGCGGAGAAAGTGGTTGGCAAAACGCTTCCCGAAGCGCAAAAATACATGTCTTTGGCGGGGCTGAACATTGCAAACCTCGGCAGAATGTCGAACGGCGGAACAATGTTCATTCAGCTCGAAAGCAAGGAGACGCGCGTTGCGAAAAACATTCCGCTTGAAAGCTCAATTTCGCGCCTTATGGACGCTCTTTACAGGGAGATTCCCGAGGCATCGTTCTTCGCGGTAAAGCCCCCCGTGGTCTCGGGCATAGGCATGGGCGGCGACTTCAAGGGCTTCGTCCAAGACAAGTCGGCGAAGGGGCTTGCGCAGGTTGAAGCGGGCGTGCGCGCCGCGGTGGAGGGCGCGCGCAAAGAGCCTTCGATTTCGACCGCGCTTACAATGTTCTCCATTTCCAGCCCGCGCCTGAAAGTGGATATTGACCGCGAACAGGCGCAGAGAATGGGCGTAGACGTTTCGTCGATATTCAACACAATGACGTTCAATTTGGGCTCGGTATACATAAACGATTTCAACATTTTAAACCGCGCCTACCGCGTTGTGGCGCAGGCGGAAAGTGCCGACAGAAGCTCGAAGGACGGCGTTACAAAGTTGCGCGTTGCCCTGCCCGACGGCAGTTCGGCGCAGATTGGCAGCTTTGCAAAACTGCGCCCATCTGTCGGCCCCGAGACAATAACGCGCTACAACCTCTACCCCGCGGCGGAAATTATGGGCAACGTCTCTTCGGGGCACTCCACTGGCGAGGCCATTTCGGCGATAGAAAAAATCGCGGCCGATTCGCTCCCCGCGGGAATGGGGCTTGAATGGACAGACTTGGCGTTCCAGCAGAAGCGCGCGGGCTCGGGCGGCGTGCTGCTTACGTTTGCGCTGTGCGTGGCGTTCGTGTTTCTGATTCTCGCCGCGCTCTACGAGAGCTGGTCGCTGCCGCTTTCGGTAATTCTGATTGTGCCGCTTGTGCTGTTGTTTTCAATTCTCGGAGTCGAGGCGATGGGGCTTGACGTAAACGTGCTCACGCAGGTGGGGTTCATCGTCCTCATTGGTTTGGCGTGCAAAAACGCCATTCTGATTGTCGAGTTTGCAAAGCAGCGACAGGAGAACGGCGAAAGCTCCGCAAGCGCGGTTGCGGCGGCGGCAAGAAACAGGCTGCGCCCGATTCTGATGACTTCGTTCGCGTTCATTTTGGGCGTCACGCCGCTTGTCTACGCAAACGGAACAGGCTCCGAATTGCGCAACGCGCTGGGAACGCCCGTATTTTTCGGAATGCTCGGCGTCACGGTGGCGGGGCTTGTTTTCACGCCCGTATTCTTCCATTTGACAAGACGCAACTTCGGAAAAACCGACAAAAAATAGGATTTTCTATGAAAAAATTTCATTTCTCTGCGGCGTTGGCGGCGGCCGTTCTGTGCGGCTGCATGATGACGCCCGACTACGACAACCCGAACGAAACAATCGGCGAACGCGAGATTCTCGACTTCCAAAAGTTCGCCAACGAGAACCGCGACTGGAAGACAGCAACCCCCGCCGACGAACAAAAGCGCGGCGACTGGTGGCTCGCTTTCGACGACCCGTTTCTGGACAGGCTCATGCAAAAATGCGCCGCCGACAACCCCGACGTGAAATCGCTCTACTACAGGGTTGAGCAGGCTCTCGCGAGTGCGTGCGCAACGCGCGCAATGCTTTCTCCGCACGTCTCGGGAAGCGGCGACTGGTTCAAGACTGAGGTCGGGCACAGCTCGCTCGTGCGCCCGCTCGGCTCGCAATTCGAAGACTGGGCGTTGGGCGCAACTCTCACTTGGGACGCCGACTTATTCGGCAGAATAAGAAGCGTTCTTGCCGCCTCCCGAGCCGAGGCAGAGGGACTTGAACGCCAATACGAAAGTGCGCTGCTTGCCCTGCGCGCGAAAGTGGCGGCTGTCTATTTCTCGCTCGGCGAGCTTGAAGCGGAGCGGAATCTGCTTGCCGAAACGGTAAAAATCCGCGAAGCCGAAACAAAGTTCGTTCTCGACAGGGTTCAGATGCAGACGGCTCAGGAGGCAGACTTGGAGCGCGCGAAGGCTCTGGAACACGCCGACAAGGCAAAGCTTGCCGAGCTTGAAGGCGGCATTGCCCTCGCGAAAAATCTTCTCGCCAATCTCGTCGGAACAACGCCCGCGAAGTTAGATTTTTCATGCGCGAAGTTCGACGCCAAGATTCCGCAAGTCCCCGCAAGCATTCCCTCTGAGCTGCTCGAAAGGCGTCCCGACATTGCCGCCGCCGAACGCGCCGTTTTTGCCGCCAACCACCGCATAGGCGCGGCTCAGGCGGCGTTCTTCCCCACGGTTTCAATCACAAGTTCGCTCGGCACTGAAACGACTGCCTTTTCAAAGCTACTAAACTCGAGTTCGTTTGCATGGGGCGTAAGTCCGCAGGTATACATTCCCATTTTCCAAGCCGGAAAGCTCAGTGCGCAAAAGCGCGCCGCCCTTGCAAAGCACAAGGAGACTCTTGAGCACTACAAATCTACCGTGCTCAAGGCCGTAAGGGAAACTGAGGACGCCCTCGCGAAGATAGCAACCTCCAACGCCAAGGCTATCGAGCTTAAAGCCGCCGCCCAAGCTGCGCTCAGGGTAGAATCTATCGCCCAAGCCCAATACGACGAAGGCGCGATTGACTATTTCCAAGCCTCTCAAGCCCACCGCGCCGCCCTCTCTGCAAGGCTTGCCGAGATAAAAAACCGCGGCGACCAATTCCGCGCCACCATTGAGCTTTTCCACTCAATCAACGGTTTTTTATGATTTCTAAAGTGACGCGGTTTGCCGCAGGCAATCCCGCTTTGATTATTGGTTAAAGTTTTTACTTTCCTAAAGCGGCGCGGATTGGTTTCACCAATCCCGCTTTTTTTACATGTTCGTAAGGGGCGGCAATTGGCACAGCCAATGTGCCTTTGACTCTAATTAAAGTTTTATGTATTTGTGAGGATTGCCGTAGGCAATTTTTTTACATGTTGGGAAGCGGCGCGGATTGGCATAGCCAATACGCCTTTGTCTCTGGTTAAAGTATTTGTATTTCCTAAAGTGGCGCGGATTGCCTGTGGCAATCCCGCTTTGTCTCTGTTTTAAGTATTGTATATAAAAAAGGGGCGCGCGAACTGCCCCGTTTTTTATCAAAGTTTTTGTGAGAGGCGGCGGAACATGTATGCGCCCACGCCGTTCCCCAATATCATCACTCCGAGGTATCCGAACGTTTTTACGCTCCAGCAATCTGCCGCCCAAAAGTAGAACATATTTGCCACGCAGTGTTCGAATCCGCAAAGTATAAACACCATAACGGGAAGCACCACGAACAGCCAACTTTTAGTTTTTCTGTAATTATCCACCGCCAAAAACATCATAATTCCGCAACCGCACGCAAGCAGAAACACGCTAAGCGGGGAATCGGAAAGTTTAGCCGCGCACATTGAATCCAAAACGGGCTGAAGTCCGTTAAAAGAGCGCGTTGCACGCAACGCCAACGCAACAAGTGCCGTGCCCACAAAGTTGCCCGCAACAATAATCGGGAAATACATCGGCGACTGTCTGAAGTTTGTAGGCGGCGTTTTGGGCGTGGGGCTACTGAAGTCTAAATACCCAATTTTCCCCGTGTAGAGGGCGAACCCGCGCGCCACCACAGTCAATAATCCGAGCGAAAACAGGAACGAACCTATTACTTTGCCGTTTTCAAGCCCTGCGCAGCACAGGAACACAACACCGCCGAATGCAATCATTACACCCGCGTAAACTGAACTGATAAAATGTTTCATACGCAATACATTTACCCGAACTGCGCGGGCTGACAAGCAATTTTTGGGCGAAAAACATTCCGCCGAAACAACTGTTTTAACTCCACGTTGTTATAAAGTCCACAACGCCGCCGAAAGCTTGCAAAGTTTAGCCCCGCGCTCTGAATCTTGCGGAATTTACCGCAAAATACCGCAAAAAAATTCCGCCGACACCAAAGCCGACGGAAGCAAACCACTACACGCGTTTTCGTTTTCGCAACTTCGCCGAGCAAAAGCGCGCGGTGGAAATCGCCATTTTGAGCCGCGCAATGCTTATCTGTTGCGCTTGCGCGGACGTTTTTTCGGCTCTTCAAGCTGCGGCTCGTTGCGGTATTCGAACCCTTCGAGTTTGCGGCGTTCAATGCGCGCGCCGATAAACGCTTCGATGCGCTTTAGGAATTCGTTTTCCTCGGAGGAGAACAGCGTTATGGCAAAGCCGTCCCTGTTTGCGCGCCCCGTTCTGCCTATGCGGTGGACATAGTCTTCGGCGTGCTCGGGAACGTTGTAGTTTATGACGCAGCCGACGTCGGAAATGTCCAGCCCGCGCGAGGCGATGTCGGTCGCCACAAGAATCGAGGTTTTGTGTTCCTTGAAGTCGCGCAGAGCCTTGTCGCGCTCTTTTTGGGTGCGGTCGGAATGGAGGGTTGAGACTTTGTAGTCGTGCCCCTCGAGCCACTGGGTGATTCTGTCGGCGTCGATTCTCGTGCGCGTAAAGACAATCAGGCTTTCGAACGAAAGCGTTTCCAGAAGCTTTATGAGCATGTCGTATTTCTGGATAGAGTCTACGGGATAGACGTAGTGCTCTATTGTGTCGGCGGGGCTGTGGGCAATGCCGACGTCGATTTTTTCGGGCTCGTTCAACGCCCAAGACGACAACCGCAAAACGGCGTCGGGCATAGTTGCCGAGAAGAAAAGCGTCTGGCGGTTTTTGGGGCACGCGCGAATGATGTTTGAAACGTCTTCTATGAAGCCCATATCGAACATTCTGTCGACTTCGTCCAAGATGAGATGGCGCACGTTTGAAAGCGATATGCTGCGCTGGCGCATTAGGTCGAGCAGGCGTCCGGGGGTTGCAACAACAACGTCGACGCCCGCGCGCAGAGCCTCAATTTGGGCGTTCATCGAGACGCCGCCCTGAACGAGGAGCGTTTCAATGTCGGCGTATTTGGAAAAGTTGACGAACGCGTCCTTCGTCTGCGAGGCAAGCTCGCGCGTGGGGCTTAAAACAAGCACGCGCACGTTGCCGGATTCGTCCTTGATTTTGTCGATTATCGGGAGGGCGAACGCCGCCGTTTTGCCCGTTCCCGTCTGCGCCGTGGCTATGACGTCGCGCTCCGCCAAAACGGGAGCGACCGATTTTTTCTGGATTTCCGTGGGCGTTTTGTAGCCCATATCTTTGATTGCCGAAAGTGTCTGTGCCGAAAGCCCCAAAGCGGCGAACTCGGGAACTTCTGTCTGCAATTCCTCCATTTTGTAGGGTTCGGGGAGGGTTTTGGGCGCGCGTTTTACCTGCTGGCGGGGCTGGGGTTGCGGGGCGTCGGCGTATTCGCGGCGCGGACGGCGCGACTGTTGGCGCGTGCGTGTTCCGCTGCCGCCGTTGCATTGGTCTCCGTTTTGCCGACCGCCGCGGCGGCCTGCCGATTGGGCGTCGTTCTTGCGCTGTGTGTCTTGGCGTCTGCGTCCGTTCTGTTTGGCGGGCTTTTTTACTATTCCTACCGCCGACAATATCTTTTTTAATATGTTCATTTTGCGTAGACTTTACAGCGGGGCAAATTCTATGCAAGACAATTCGCTTCAAAAAAAGAATTGACAGTATGTTCGCCTGAAATACGCTCTTGGCTAAATATGAACAGAACATTTACCTCACTTATATTGGCGGCATTGACGTTCACCCCCGTCGCCGTTTTTGCTCAGGAAATCCCCGAAGACGTAAAGGCGAAAATTGTAGAAACCGCCAATACGATAGTTAAAAAAGGACACCGCAACGATTGGGTTTTGCGCCAAATCGAGGCGTGGGAGTCTATAAACGCAATGTCGTTCAACGTGCCGAAAGAGTATGTCGAAAAAATAAAGGCGGCGGCGCAAAAGAAATTCCCGTGGACGTTCGCCAAGCAGGAGGAGTTCATAAACGACCAAACCGAAGCCCTCGCCGAGGTTTTGGAAATGAAGGCGTTGTTTGCCAAGGACGAATTCGACAGGCTTCTTGCGGCATTCGAAAAAAAGAACCCCGACAATTACAGGGCTGTCGCCGAGGCGTTCCAAAAAGCGGCCGAACAAAAGGACGAAATCAAGAATTTCACAATCGAAGGAATGGATCCCTCGATGCTCGAAATCACAAAGCAGGTTCTTGCGCAGAAGTTCCCCGACAATTTCGCCGAGCAGCTGAAAGCACTTAAAAAGCAGGCTGCAATGATGTCGCTTGTGGCGGACGCCAAGGAAATAAAAGAGGCGCAAGAGCAGGAACAGACAGCCAAAGCAGCCGCCCCCAAGCGCAGCGAGATTGTAAAACAGGTTGAGGGAATTTTCAGAAATTCAACGCTCAACGTAACGGGCAACGGCAAAACGGCGTCGGGAATAGTGTCGGAAATAGAGGGCAGAAGGGTTCTCATTTTCCCCGCGAGCGTTTTCACGAAAGACGCGCTTTCGGTCTCCAACGCGAAGGGCGAAGAAGCCACTATCCCCACGAAAAAGGTTTTCTCATCAAAATCGTTCCCGCTTATGATGGTGCAAATCCCCGCCGACTTCTCGATAGACGTGGCCGCGGTGGAGCTTGCGAAGAACGAGGAAGTCAAAGCCTGCGTGGCGCAAAAACTGATGCTTTCGGGAAATATCGACAGCGAACTGCGCACAAGGGAAACAACTCTCAACAAGCTGGTGGGCGGCACGCTCAAAATTTCCATTCAGGTTTCGGGCTCATACTACGAAGGCTCGGCAATTCTGAACCCGAAAACGAACCGCGTTGTGGGCATTTGCATGGCCTCGCCGCGCGGACTCTGGACTGCGGACATTGCCGCGGAAACGAAAAGGCAATACGAACGCGAGCTTGAAAGAACGACGCGCTACCTGACTGTCTACAGAACCGACCTGCCCTTCGCTTGGACGCCCGTTAAAAACGACAAGATGAACGACCAATTCGAGCTTAATGACAGGCTCAGGGAAATCAATTTGGCACTCGGTTTGTTGCTGCACGGAGGTTCGCTTGCCGACGCGAAAACAAGCCCCATAACACAGAAGATAGCCGAAAAATACCTCAAAGAGTTGGATATTTCAATGGACAAGTCGAAATTGCGCGTGGTATACAGGGCGTTTATAAACGACGTTATTGTAATGCTCCGCCAGATAGTTGCAAAGACGCGTCCCGCCGAATTCTACGCCAACACGAAGTCAGACTTGGCGTTCAACTTCTCGCTCACTTCAAAGTATTACGAAGCACTCAAAAACGAGCAGAAGAAAAACACCACAACCCTCGCCCCCAAAGAGTTCAAAGTTAAGCTCTAACCCGAGGGCAAAAACAGTTTAATCCGCGCTTGAATGCGCGTGCTCGAAGCCGTTTTTTGAAAACGGCTTTTCTTTTTCCCCGTCGAAAATCCAAAGCCGCGCCCCAGTGCTGCCAAGCTTTTGGCACACTTTGCCGATTCTAAACGGCGGCATACCGAACCGCGCGGCGTATTCCGCCTCGAACTCCGAAACGTCGCGCTCCGACGCGGCTGAAAGCGAGAACAAAAGCTCGTAATCTTCGCCGTCGCAGAGTGCCTTTTCAAGCGAAATCCGCCCGTTAAACTCCGCGCACGGGACGGCGGAAGCGTCCAAAACGGCGCGCAGGCCGGGGGGCAAAACGTTGGAAATGTCGGCGGCAATTCCGTCGCTTATGTCTGTGCACGCAGTTATTTTCGAGGTCTTCCCCGCCGCGTTCCATTCGGCGAGCCAAACGCCCTGCTCCACGCGCGGCTCAAACGTGAGGTGCCTGCCGCTTTCGAAAGAAAAGCCGAGCCGTCCGGTAGTGTAGAGCGCGTCGCCTTCGCCCGCGCCGCCGCGCCGCAGCGGTGGCAGATTGGCGTCGCCCAAAAGCGTCAGCGACATCGAAAAGAAATGCGCAACATCGGGGCTTGCAATGTCTCCGCCTACAATCTCAACGCCGTATTCCGCAGCGCAATCTGCAAGCCCGCGCGCAAAGCCGTCGAGCCAGTCAATCGACAGGTCGGGGGAAATCACCGCCGCGCAAACCGCCTTTTTCGGGCGCGCGCCCATGGAGGCAATGTCGCTTATGTTGCGCTTTAGAAGCTTTTGCCCGACAAGTTCGGGGGCGTCGGTCTCGGTAAAATGCCTGTTTGCAATGACCGAATCGACCGTAATGTAGACGTTTTTTGAAAGCGTTTTCGACTCAATCAGGGCGCAATCGTCGCCGCTACCGAACGGAGCGGGCGGACAAACCGCCCCGAACGCGCCGCAAATGCGCGATATCAAATGTTTTTCGCCGAGCCGCGAAACGGGATTTTCTCCGAACATCAGCATTGCACCCCCGCAATCAAAACCATCGAAATATTGAACAAGTTAAACAGTCCGTGGCAGAGAATTGGCGCGAAAATCGACCCCGTGCGCTCGTATAACGCCGTAAAAAAGAGCGAAAGCACGAACAGCGGCACGAACGCAAACGCGCTTGAATGCGCCGCCGCAAACAACGCCGCCACAACCGCCGCAGCCGCCAAAACGCGGAGTCGGCGCGATTCCCCCATAACGCCTTTGAGCACTTTGTAAAGCGTGCACCTGAAAAAAAGCTCCTCGACAATCGGGGCGAAAACCACTATCGAAGCCAACCCCGCCGCGCGGGCAAAGTCGGTCTTCGCCTCGGAAAAATACACAACAACGTCCTGCTGCGGCGGAGGCTCGTTAAACACAGCCAAATACAGCGCGCCAAGCACGAACGAAATTGCGAACGCCGTCGCCGTAGCTTTCAAAAAGCACACAATCCCCGCGCGGGCGGCCTTGAAATTGGCTTTGAAATCGAATTTATAGCCTGCAGCCAAGCGGAACACCCACACGAGCGCGAACATCAAAAACTGCGTCGCGACCGAATACGAAAATATCGCAAGCGACTTGTCCTGCGGCAACGCCGCCAAAATTTTCGGCGCAAGCTTTGAGCAAAAAAGCAGGTAAAAACACACGAGCGCAAGCAACAACGCCCCCTCTTTCGGGGTTATGCGCACCGCCGCGACCGACTCGGTTTCTCCCAAATCGGACGCGCGTGCAAACGCCCAAAAGCAGAGCGCGCACGCGGCAAAAATTCCCACTGCCGAAAGCAACAGCATTACGCCTTGAAAACAAGTCTGCCGTTTACAAACGTCTGCACCACGCGCGCCTTGAGCGTCTTGCCGAGCCACGGAGAGTTTGACGAACGCGAGAACGGTTTGTCGTAGACGTATTGCGCGTTCTCGTCAATCAAAACGAAGTCTGCGGGTGAACCTTCGCGCAAAGTTCCCGCGTCGATTTTCAGAAGCTCCGCGGGGCGCGTAGACATAAGGCGAACCAAGCGCGGCATGTCAATTTTCTTCGACGCCACCAGAACCTCGTGGCAGACCGAAAACGCCGTCTCCAAGCCAGTAATGCCGAAGGGGGCAACGTTGAATTCCCTGTCCTTGTCGGTGTCGGTATGCGGGGCGTGGTCGGTGGCAATCACCTCTATTGTGCCGTCCACAACGCCCTTTATCAGGGCTTTCCTGTCCGATTCCGCGCGCAGGGGCGGACACATTTTGAAGTTTGTGTCGTAGTTTTTAAGGCACGCGTCGGTGAGGGCGAGATGGTGCGGAGTAGCCTCCGCCGAAACGCTTATGCCGCGCTTCTTTGCCTGCCTGATTAAATCGACGGAATACGCCGAAGAAATGTGCTGCAAATGAATGTGAGACTTCGTGTAGTTCGCCAAAATGATGTCGCGCGAAACGATGATGTCCTCCGCCGCCGACGGCCAGCCGCCAAGCCCCAACCGCACCGACCACTCGCCCTCGTGCATCTGCCCCGAAGACGTAAGCGTGTTCTCCTGACAGTGGTCCATTACAAGCAGCCCGAACATTTTGGCGTATTGCATTGCGTTGCGCATAATTTCCGCGCTCTCCACGCAGGAGCCGTCGTCGGTGATTGCAATCACGCCCATCGAAGCAAGCGAACCGAGGGGGGCAAGCTTTTCGCCCGCGCGCGCCTCCGTAATGCAGCCGCTTTGGTAGACTTTGACTTTTGCGGTCTCTGCTATGATGTCGTTTATCAGGCGGACTGTGGAGGGATTGTCCGCCGCGGGGGAAGTGTTTGGCATTGCAACAACGGTTGTAAACCCGCCCGCCGCCGCAGCCGCCGTTCCCGTTTCGACCGACTCCTTCGAAGTCTGCCCGGGGTCGCGCAAATGAACGTGCATATCGACAAATCCGGGGGCGAGAACAAGCCCTTTGGCGTCGATTACTTTCGCCGACTTCGAAACTTTGTCGGCAAACTTTCCGCCGCTTACAAACACGTCGCGGACTTCGTCTATGTTGCGCGAAGGGTCTACAACGCGCGCGTTTTTTACAACAAATTCCTTCATCGTTTTCTACTTTCCGAATTTTGCCTGCATGCAAAGTTTCATGACCGCCATTCTGACGGCGACTCCGTTGGTAACCTGATTCAGAATCACCGACCTGCCCGAATCGGCGAGGAACGAGTCAAGCTCAACGCCCCTGTTTATCGGCCCGGGGTGCATAATGAACGCGCCCTTTTTTAGCAGGTTTTCGCGCCGCGCGCCAAGCCCGAAGACTTTTGCGTATTCGGAAATCGACGGGAAATACGTTGCGCGCTGGCGTTCGTGCTGGATTCTCAAAAGCATTACCACGTCGGCGTCGGAAATGGCCTCGCGCAGGTCGTAGCAGACGCGCACGCCCATTTTTTCGAACTCTTCGGGAACGAGGGTGGAAGGCCCCGCAAGCGTTACCTGCGCGCCGAGCTTGTTCAAAACGTGAATGTTGGAGCGCGCCACGCGGCTGAAGAGAATGTCGCCCAAAATGGTGACTTTTTTGCCCTTGAAATTGCCGCCGAATTTTTCGCGCATGGTAAAGGCGTCAAGCAACGCCTGCGTGGGGTGCGCGTGCGCGCCGTCGCCGGCGTTGATTACGGGAATCTCGAGCCTGTCGGCCAGATACTGCGCCGCCCCCGACGCGCTGTGGCGGACAATTATCATGTCGGCCATCAAGGCCTGAATGTTCTTTGCGGTGTCTTTGAGCGTCTCGCCCTTGACGGAACTCGACGCGGAGGCCACAACGCTGATTACGTCGGCGTCGAGTTTGTGCGCCGCCATTTCGAACGCCGTGCGCGTGCGCGTGCTGGGTTCGAAGAACAGGTTTACAACCACCCTGCCCTTGAGATACGGAAGCTTCGCCTTGTCCGATTTAAGCGACGCTTTGAAAATGTCGGCAAGCGCGAAAACCTCGTTTATGTCCCGCACCGACAACGGCTCTGTGGAAACCAAATCCTTGCTCTTCCACGAAGCGTTCATCAAAAAATCTTCTACTATCATAATCGTTGACGGCAACGTTAATACGTCGGGCGGGTTTGTCAATTTTTTATTCCCTTTTGCGCGGCGGCTTTTTTTCGAAACAACAAAAGAGATGTTTGCCAAAAAAAAGCTTTTTATGGGCGGAAAAATTGTTAATCTAAGGGAAAGATTATGAAAATTGTAATAGTAGGCGCGGGAGACGTAGGCAGATTCCTGTGCAAAGTTTTGAGCGAAGACGGACACGCCGTAACGCTGGTGGAGTCCGACGACGAAGCGGCGTCGGACGTGGAGGAAAACCTTGACGTGCGCGTGGTGCGCGGCAACGGGGCTTCCGCCAAGTGCCTTACAACGGCGGGCGCGCAGACTTGCGAATACTTCCTCGCAATGACCGACCACGACCAGCTGAACCTCGCCGCCTGCGCGATAGCCGCAAAACTCGGGGCGAGAAAAACCGTCGCGCGCGTCCACGACCTCGTTTATACCGACTCCGAATCGTTCAACTACCAGAAAATTTTCAACGTCGATTTTCTCATCAATCCCGAAGCCCTCACCGCCGTCGAGCTTGCCAAGCACATCAGAAACCCCGCCCGCTTCGCGGTGGAGGACTTCGCGCGCGGACAGGTGGAACTGCGCGAAATGCCGATTTCGCAAAACGCGCAGGTTGCGGGGAAGTCGCTCAGGGAAATGTCGCTGCCAGCGGGCATAAAAATAGGGTATGTGGAAAGCGGCGGCGTTTTGGCAGTTCCCACCGCCGATACCGTCCTGCGCACGGGGGACAAAGTAACCCTCATCGGAAGCCCCGAAATTCTGATGAAAAACGCGCATCTGTTTTCGGAGGAAATCACGCGCGAACCGCTCAGAGTGGTGCTCGACGGCGCGACGGAAACGGCGGTTTCGCTCATCAGACGCCTCGGCAACAGCCGCTTCAGAATAAGGGTGCTTGAAAGCGACCTGAAAAAATGCAAGGCGTTGGCGGAAAACTTCCCCTACGTCACGGTTATAAACGGAAGCGCGTCGAGCCTGCGCCTTCTGGAGGAGGAACAGATTGGCAGTGCCGACTACTTCGTAGCCTGCACAAAAGACGACGAGGAAAACGTTATGACCTGCCTTCAGGCGAAAAAACTTGGCGCGAAAAACGTAGAACTTGTGGTCAACAAGCCCGACTACGAACAGTTAATCCAGAACATAAGCGGGTTTCTCGACATCGCCGCGGCGGCGTCGCCGCGCAAAAGCTCGGTTCAGGAAATAAGAAAATACATAACCGACAAACGCTACATAGTTGCCGGCTCGCTCAAAAACGGCGACATAGAATTTATCGAAATTATGGTTGCCGCAAATTCGTGGGGCGAAGGCAAACATCTCGACGAACTGAATATGCCCCCCGCCACAATCATAGCCGCAATAGTGGACTCTCAAAACAGGGCGAAAGTCCCCGGGGCAAAGGATATTGTAAACGCAAACGACCGCCTCATTGTGATTCTGGAAAGGAAAAACGTAAAGCAGGTTGTGGAAATGTTCTCGGAGGAATAATGAACTACCCGATAATCCTCAAGATGCTCTCAATGGTAATGCTGATTATGGCCGCGGCGTTCTCGGCGTGCGCGGGCGTGTCGGTGTTCTACGGGGAGTCGCCGCTCGAGGCGGGCGCGCTGCCGTCGTGGGTGTGCGCGGTTGCGCTGTCGGTTATGACGGCGTTCGCGCTCTATGTGCCAAGCCGCAACGCCAAAAGGGAGATGTTCAGAAAAGAGGCAATGTGCATTGTGGGCATTGCGTGGATTCTCACTTCGCTCGTGGGCGCGCTGCCGTATGCAATGATTTTGAACTGCTCCGCGGCGGAGGCGGTTTTCGAGTCAACAAGCGGAATAACCACGACGGGGGCTTCGGTGTTTTCCGACTTCTCGCAGTTCCCGCGCAGCCTGATGTTCTGGCGGTGTCTGTCGCACTGGATTGGCGGCTTGGGAGTTGTCGTGTTCTTCGTGGCCATACTCTCGTTCTTGGGGGCGTCGGGAAAAATTCTTTACACCAACGAAAAGGGTTCCGACTCCGACGACTTGGAGGCGGCGCGCATAAAAAGCGGAATTTTGGGAATAATCCGCCTTTACGTCTTTCTTACCGCGTGCTGTCTGGGGCTGTTCCTCTACTTCGGAATGTCGAAGTTCGACGCCGTATGCCACGCGTTTTCCGTAGTGTCTACGGGCGGATTCTCAACGCGTCCCGACAGTTTTGCGGGCTACCAAAGCTACGGAATTTTGTGGACGGCGATAGTGTTTATGTTTCTGGGCGGAACTAATTTTCCGCTGCTGTTGACGGTCGCAAAACTGCGCTTTGCAAAGTTGCGCGAAAACACCGAATTTTGGACATACGTTTTGATGTGCCTGACAGCCACCGCCGTTGTCTGGACTACCCTGCTTTGCGTGTTCCCGCAGCGCGCGCCGTTTGAAACGTTCACACACGGCGTGTTTCAAGTGGTATCCCTGATAACCACAACGGGACTTTGCAGCGAAAACTACCAGACGTGGATTCCCGCCGCAAAAATGACGCTGTTGCTGCTGATTGTAGTGGGCGGCTGCTCGGGTTCGACCTCGGGCGGGCTTAAAATCTCGCGCGCGGTGGCGGCGTTCAGAATTTGCCGCCGAGAAACGGAAAAATCGTTCCGCCCGAAAGTCGTCAGAAACGTCTTCATAAACGGGCGCGTTTTGAAGGACTCCGACGCGGCGGAAGTGCTTTCGTATTCCGTTTTGTATATGCTTGCTGCGGCGGGCGGAATGCTTGTGCTGACGCTGCTCGAACCGCGCATGAGCATGACGGGCTGCATAAGCGCAACGCTTGCAATGATAGGCAATGTTGGCCCCGGTTTTGCGGAGGTCGGCTGCGACGCAACCTACGGCTTTATGAGTCCGTTCTCGCAAATTGTTCTTTCGGTTTTAATGATTATGGGGCGTCTTGAAATCTACGCCGTTTTGGTGCTTTTCATGCCGTCGCTCTGGAAAAAATTTCAATAGGAAAATTATGACGAAATTAGGAGTAAACATCGACCACAGCGCCACTCTCAGGCAGGCGCGATACAGAGGCTATCCCGCCGACACAACGGTTATAATAGAGCCGGACGTGCTCGAAATTGCGCTGCTTGCCGAAAAGGCGGGCGCGGATTCAATCACCGCCCACCTGCGCGAAGACCGCCGCCACATAAACGACCGCGATGTCCGCCGTCTCAAAGACAACATCGCCACAAAGCTGAACCTCGAAATGGCGTGCAACGACGACGTTTTGAAAGTAGCCCTGCAGGTTGTTCCCGCCTACGCGTGCCTCGTGCCCGAAAACCGCGCGGAGGTAACTACCGAGGGCGGGCTTGACCTTGTTGCGAATTTCGAAAAAACAAAACGCGTTGTTGACGCGCTCGGGCAAAAAGGCGTTGTAGTCTCGCTTTTCATCGACCCCGAAGAACGCCAAATAGAGGCGGCAAAGAAAATGGGCGCGCCCGTTGTGGAGCTTCACACGGGAGCATACGCCAACGCGTGGGGAAACGAAACCGAAGTGGAAAAACAGCTCGACCGCCTTGCAAACGCCGCAAAACTGGCGCAACAACTGGGCATAACGGTAAATTCGGGGCACGGAATAAACTACGCCAACGTTTCAAGACTGCTCGCAAAGGCGTCGTTTAACGAGCTGAACATAGGCCACTCCATCGTATGCCGCGCGCTTAGCGTGGGTATGGAAAGCGCAGTGGCGCAAATGAAGACTCTGATTTCAAATGCCCGATAACACCGACAACGCAGCAATCGCGGGACTCGGAACCGACATGGCCGACGTCGCGCGGATAGCGAAAATGCTCTCCGACTACGGCGAAACGTTTCTGGGGCGCGTTTTCACGCCCGCCGAAATAGCATACTGCTCCCGCGCGGCAAAGCCCGAAATCCACTACGCGGGCAGGTTCGCCGCAAAGGAGGCAATGGCGAAGGCTCTCGGCACGGGCTTTTCGGGAGAAATCACAATGAAGAGCGTTTCGGTTGAAAACGACCCCGCCACTTCCGCGCCAATCGCCGTCTTGGACGAAGCAGCCGCGCGGAGAATGCGGGCACTTGGAGCGAAAAAAATGCTCGTGAGCATTACCCACCTGAAAGACTACGCACAGGCAACGGCAATTTTATCGAGATGAATACGGAAATTTTCGCCCCCGTTCTTACCAACGCGCAATCCGCCGACTTCGAGCGCGCGTATTTCGCCGAAACAAAAACTTCGCCGCGCGAAGTTATAGCAAACGTGGGCGCGAAAATAGCGCGCTGTTTTTCGGAGGAATTCGGCGCGTTTTCGGCGGACGGTAAACCCATTCTGGCGGCTCTCGGTTCGGGGCACAACGCCGCCGACGCGCTGGCGTTTCTGCTTGCGCTTGAGCCGAAAAACAAAATAGTGCTGCTTGCCCCGCCGAGGGAAAAGCTCAAGCCCGACACGCTTTTTTATCTCGAAGAACTCGAGAAGTCGGCGGATACAGTTTTTGCGGCGTCGGCAGGCGATGTAGAACAAACGCGCTTTGCGCTTGTTGTAGAGGGGCTTTCGGGCATGAGCTACCGCCCGCCGATGCGCCCCGATATGCGCGAAAAAATCGAATTTCTAAACGCCGCTGAGGCAGACCTCAAAATTTCAATCGACGTTCCCGCGGGCGTTTGCGACACTCCCGAAGCCGACGCCCCGCGCTTCCGCGCCGACGCAACCTACGCAACGGCAATCGCCAAACAGTGCCTGTTCGAAAACAAAGAGGAAGTCGGGCGCGTGCGCTTTATCGACGTCGGATTTTTCCAAAACTCGCGCCCGCAAACGCACAGGTTCGCAGTTGCGCAAAACGCGCTCGACGTTCTCGCAAAGCCGCGCCCGTCGGTTTCCGACAAACGCGCATTCGGGCGGCTGCTTGCGGTGTCGGGTTCGGAGACATACGCGGGGGCATCGCTGCTCAACGCAAAGGCGGCAATACGCGGCGGGTGCGGGTTCGTCTACGCCTGTGCCCCCGAGAATTTCAAACCCGCATTCTGCGCCGCTGAGCCGTCCGTAATTTGGCTTGAATGTTCGTCCGACGAAAACGGCGCGCACGCCCTCGAAAATTTTTCGGCAATAAACGCAATAGCGCGCAACGCCGACGCCATTGTGTGCGGCTCGGGCTTGACGCGCTCGCGCGAAAGCGCGGTGCTTGTGCGCGAAATTCTCAAAAACAACCCCGACCTCCCCGCGGTAATCGACGCCGACGCCATAACTGCCGAAACGCTCGAGACCGCCAAAAGCCGCAACGCAGTTTCGGTGATAACCCCGCACGAGGGCGAATTTCTGCGCATAGCCCCCGATGTTTCCGACAATTCGCTGCTTGAATGCGCAAAAAAATACGGGTGCGTTATTATGCTGAAATCGAACATCACGCGCATTTGCGACGGCGAAAACATAGCCTACTCAACGCGCGGCTCTCCCGCGCTTGCGCGCGCGGGAAGCGGCGACATTCTCTGCGCGCTGGCGGGCGCGCTGCTTGCAAACAAAAACCTGCGCCGAACGCTTGCGGGCTCGGAACTTGAAAACGCGGCGGCGTGCGCGGCTCTGGCGGCGCAGTGGCTCGGAATAGCGGCCGAACGCGCGACGGCAAAGGCTTCTGAAACCGCGCTTGCGGCGTCGGACATAATAGAAAACCTGAAATACGCCATCAGATGACAGAATCGGAAATTTCCTACATAAAACTCTGCGCAATAAAAGACATCGGCGCGGTGACGGCAAGGCGGCTGCTCGAACATTTCGGCTCGCCTGAAGCGGTGTTTGCCGCAAGCAAAGACGAACTTTTGAGCGTCGAAAAAATCGGCGCAAAGACGGCGGATTCAATACTCGAGGGACGCGACCGCGTGGACGTTTCGAAGATTGCCGACGCAATGGCGCGCATAGGCGCGCGCTACGTTTCGTATAAAAACCCGAACTACCCGAAGCAGCTTGCCCAGCTGCCCGACAAGCCGATAGGCCTTTATTCCATAGGCGAAGCCGACCTTTCCGCGCCCTGCATTTCCATTGTGGGCTCGCGCAACTGCACAGTCTACGGGCAGCTAATCGCGCGGAAGTTCGCCGCAGAATTCGCCCGCGCGGGCTACACAGTGGTAAGCGGAATGGCGCGCGGAATTGACGCAATGGCGCATTTGGGCGCACTGGAGGCGGGCGGCAAGACAATCGCGGTGCTCGGTTCGGGCGTAGATGTAGTTTATCCGCCCGAAAATTTCGACCTCTACAAAAAGATTGCCGCCTCGGGAGCGGTGGTGTCGGAGTTTCCGATGGGCGCGCGCGCCGACAGGCAGAATTTCCCGATAAGAAACAGGATTGTGGCGGGGCTTGCGGCGGCAACGGTAGTTGTGGAATCGGACATCAAAGGCGGAAGCATGATTACCGCGCGCATTGCGGGCGAATACGGGCGCGACGTTTTCGCAGTCCCCGGGAGAATCGACTCCGCGCTGAGCCGCGGCTGTAACGCGCTTATTAAAGACGGCGCGTTTTTGGCGGCGTGCGCCGCCGACGTAATTGACGCGCTCAATTTTGCGCGCCCAGTCCAACCAGATTTATTCGACGCCCGCCCCGAAAGCCAAGCCCCTGCGGCAAAGCGGCAGGCGGCGCAAAAACGCGGACAGACTTCGGCAAACACGCCGCATTCTGTAGACGGCGCGCAAAACGCAGCGCAGTTCAAGCCCGCTCCCGCGCTTGCAGGCGACGAACTCGCGCTTTTCAAGCTGATTGAGCGCGAAAAAACAATACACGTAGACGCAATCGCCGAGCTTTCGGGAATGGGCATGAAACGCTGCCTTCCCGTTCTGCTTATGCTCGAAATAAAACGCCTTGTAAGCAAGGACGCCGGCGGAAACTGGTCGTTGAGAGGAAATTGATATGGCAAACAAACCCAAATATCTCGTAGTAGCCGACGCCATTGCGCGGAAAATCAGAAGCGGAAAATTCGCCGCGGGCGAAACCATTCCGTCGGAAAACGGCATTGCAAAGCTGTGGAACGTAAGTGGCGCGACCTCCCGCAAAGCCCACTTGGAACTGGAAATGCGCGGGCTTGTAAAACGCGTCAAAGGCAAGGGCACGGTTGTGCTTGACGGAAAAAATTTCATGCTTACCCGCGTGCTCGGCTCGCCTACTGCAATACGCGGAAATTTCGCCGAAAACCTGAAGCGCGACGGCATAAAACCCGAAAACAAAACGGTGGAAACCCGAACCTTCAAGGGGAGAGTCAGCGTGCAAATAGGCGGCAACTTCCACGAAATTGTGGGAACGATAACGTCGATAAGAACGCTGCGCTACGGCAACGGAATGCTTCTGAAAGACGAAACGGTTTTTCTGGCGGCAGCCCCCGAAGAAGCGTCGGAATTCGGCGCGTCGGGAAGCCTCCCCGCCCTGCTTTCGTCCTGCGGGTTCGACGTGGAAAAAGTAGAAAGAAACATCAGCGCGCAGCCGCTTCCCGCAACCGACAACCGCTTCGACAAATCGACAACCGCCGCCGTCCTGTTTCTGGAGGGCGCGTGCATTTCAAAATCAAATAAGGTAGTGGCGATAGAAAAGTCGCTATACAACGGCTCGCTTTACAAATTTACGGTCTCCACTTCGCTCTGATTCCGCAAGGAAGCGCAGCCGAAGCCGAACGCCCGCGAACGCCCGCCCCGCTCGACAAGCGGCGCGGAGAGCCGCGCTTCGAAAAGTCTCCCCCGCCCGAACCGCGCGGAGAAGGAGGCAAACTAAATTAAATCGCGCCAGTTGGAGACGGAGATTTTAAGCCACTCAAGCAGAAGCTCGTTGCGCTGCTCGGCGTCCATAAGCCAGTCGGGACGCAAACGCCCGCGCGCCGAAAAATTCGACAGGCACAACGCCGAAAAAACCGACAGGTTGAAGCTCTGCGCAAACCCGAGCATATCTACCGAAAACGTGAAGTCTGCCATCTCCTGAGCCGCCCGAGAAAGCCCCGTAAGCTCAGTGCCAATCATCAACGCAAGCGGCTTGTCGAGCGGAACGTCGGAAAGCTTTGCGGGCGCGCCAAGCACCGAAGCCGCCAAAACATACCCGCGCGAACGCAGGTCGGAAAGCGCGCGCCGCGTGTTTTCGACCTCTTCGGGGTAGACCGTGTGGTCCTTGGGCATTCCGTTTTTCTGTATGCGCGCAAGCGGCGAAGTATAGCGGCGCACCGTCTGCCACTTCGACACTCCCGTATCGACGTTCGAACTTATGCGCAGGCGGAATTTGTTTTCAATGAAACTGACTTCCTGAAGCCCGAAGGCATCACAGTTGCGCAGAACAGCTGCGGCGTTGTGCGGCTGGAACACGTCCTCCAAAACTACGGTGAGTCTGCGCGTTCTGTTTGCGGCGGCGTGCACCATTTTTGCAAAGCGCGTCGGCGAAATGCGCGCCGACAGAATTTCTATTTTTTCGGAAGTCGTCATTGTTCGCAGTTGGGGCGCGCGCACAGATTTTGGTAGCCCGCGCAGTTGAATTTTTTGTCGGAATTTTCCCCCGCAAGATGGGCGTCGCAAACGCGCAACAAGGCGTCGATACCCTCGGCGCGGCGCATTTTAGCGAGAAATTCGCCGTTTTCGTCAACGCCTACGGCTATGAAATTCAGAAATTTTTTCAGCCGCGAATCGGCGTGCTTTATCATCGGCGAATATCTTTTTATGTTTCCGCACAACATTTCAACATACCACCTGACATCGAGCAACGTCGGCGCGAAAACGGGCAACCCCGCCAGTTTTTCGCGTATTTGCCTGAAAATCCACGGATTCCTCACCGCCCCGCGCCCCGACATCACGCCCGAACACGCCGTTGTGGCGCGGATTCCCGCCGCCGTTTCAGCACAGTCAACATCGCCGTTTACGATAACGGGAATGCGCGCCGAAGCCGCCGCCGCGGCTATTTTCGCGTAGTCCGCCCTGCCGCGATACAGCTGTTTTACGGTGCGTCCGTGGACTGTCACAAAGTCCGCGCCGCAGTCGCAGACAAGCTTGAACAAATCGGGAAACTCCGCGTCGGACTCAAACCCCAAGCGCATTTTCACGCTCAAACACCTGTCCCACGCCGAACGCATTGTTTTGAGAATAGACTCCACTTTTTTCGGGTCTCTGAGAAGCCCTCCGCCCGCGTTTTTCTTGTAGATTTTCGGCGCGGGACAGCCCAAATTAAGGTCGAGCATTTCCACTTCGGGGTAGTCGCGCAGCCGCTCCGCCGCGCGGGCTATGTAGAATTCGTCGCAACCGATAAACTGGGCTACAACCCTGCTGCCGGCGGGGCGCGAACGGACAGCCTCAAGAACGAATTCGTCGAAATTGAAATACTCGTGGATTCTGAAATACTCCGCCGCGAAAAAATCGGGCGCGCCGCACGAAGCTACTATATTCATAAAACCGACGTCGGAAATGTCCTGCATCGGCGCAAGAAACGTGACGAAATCGCCCTTTGCGAAGGGGGCGGACATATTAGAAATCGCCCTTTAGTTTGTAGTATGCCTGCGAAGTGTCCTCTATTCTGCCGAGAACATTGGCGGCGACATACACGGGGGCGCAACAGCGCAACGCCAAGGCAACGGCGTCGCTCGGGCGGGAGTCGATTTCCGAAATCACAGTTGACTCCCCGCGCTTGACCGCAAGAGTAACGCGCGCAAAATATATGCCGCATTCCTCGTTGTATAAATCCACGCGGACAACCTTGCACGACATCGAGGCAAGGACTTCGCGGAAAAACTCGAACGTTGTGGGGCGTTCGCCCGAAATGCCGTCGATTGCCGACCTGAGATTGTCGTATTTTGACGCGTCCATATTAACGGCAAAAATCTTCTCCGACGTTTCGAAAAACAACGAACAGCCGTATGGCGACGGCAAAACGTCGATAGGCGCGGCGGCTATGTATTCTTCACTATTCATCTGCGTCTATAAACATAAAAACTTTCGACCCAATCGGCCGAAAGTTAATACCCCACTCACGCAAGGGGAGACGCTTCACCTACTTGGAAAGCTTTGCTGCGGCCTTTGCCAAACGGCTCTTTACGCGCGCGGCCTTGTTCGGGTGGACAATACCTTTTTTGCTCGCCTTATCGAGAGCCGAAGCGAGCTCCGCGCCCGACTTCTTCAAAGATTCTGCGTCGGCACTGGCGGCGACCGCCTTCGACAACGTCTTAATGCGGCTGCGAACCGTGCGGTTCTGCGCCGTGCGCGTAGCTGTTCTACGAATGTCTTTCTTGGATGATTTATTATTAGCCATGATATACGTTTTTAAAAAGGTTTTTGAATAATATAAAAGGGATATGAAACGGATTTTTTTTTCGATTGCAACAAAAAATTTCAGAGTTTTTATTTATCAAAAAATTACAACCGCCCCGAATTTTCGGCGGCGCAAAATCCCCCCGCATTCGGTTCTTTATCCGCTTTTGGTTTTCCGACGCGCGTGCGAAACGAAAGGACGATTTCGCGCCTAAATTTTGAAGTTCAGATAGTCGGAAGCGTATTGCTCCGCCGTTTCGGAAAGCTTCGCCGCCGCAGCGTCAAGCTCGCCCACGTTGTGGAATTCGACCGACTCCACATCGACCGCCGAAAACGGGAGCGGCACAACAAGCCTGTCCCAACTCGGAATCCTGATTCCGTGTCGAATCTTGAAACGCAAAAACGCCACCCTAACCCCCGACGCCTCCGACACCACATAAAAACCTCGCTTTGCAACGTTCGCAGGGCCGACGGGGCCGTCGGGCGTTATGAAAACGTCGCAGCCCGACTTCAGCGTTTCGACCAAATCGACAATCGCCGCCCTGCCTCTGCGCTTGTGCGAGCCGCGCACGCTGCGGATTCCCATCATGTCGAAAAACGCCACCAGATAGGCGGCGTCGCGGCTTGCGCTGACAAGCCCCGCCATGTCGAGCTTCGGGCGGAAAAACAGTTTGCACTTCGCCAGTAAAATCAGCGCGCTGTGCCACGCAATCCCGATTATGCGCTCCCTGCGCGAAAGCATTTCGGCGGCTGCGGGAGTGGGTTTGAAGCGGATTGTCGCCAACAGCAAACGAACCGCCGCGAAAATCGGGGCTACCAAAATGTAATGCCGAAGCGTCGGATTGTATACGTCGGGACTCTTTTCCATATTGCGCCGAATATGCCCGAACGCCGAAATCGGTTCAAGAAAAAACGACGCTTGCAAAATCGGCGCGAATTCGAATAATTGTAGGTTATGAAGAAGTGCTTTTGGAAAAATGCCGCGCGAGTTTTCCTGACGGCGGCGGCGGTTGTGCTTTGCGCCTGCGCAAGTATGGATAAGCCCGACGAAATTTCGGTGCCGATGACCAAGTGCGAAACGGCGGAAGTAGGGTGCAGAGTCGGCGACGCCGTTGTTGTTACGCTTGAAACGAACCCGTCTACGGGCTACGGCTGGAACGTTTCGATAAACTATAATAAACTTGTGGTGCTTGAAAGCCGAACAATAAAATCCAAGACGGATAAATCGCGGGAACAGTTGCTGGGCGCGCCAGTAGAAGAGGAGTTTGTGCTCAGATGCGTGAATGACGGCTTGGCGGAAATCGTGTTTAAATACGCGCGTCCGTGGGAGAATAAGCCCGCGTTGATTGAGAAAAAAATACAAATATACATAAAATAGCGTAGAAAAGACTTGACGAACGGGCGTAGAACGGTTGTTATGTTGGGATAATTACGGGGACGTAGCTCAGTTGGAAGAGCACCACAATGGCATTGTGGGGGTCGTGAGTTCGAATCTCATCGTCTCCAAAAACGCAATTCGCAAGAGTTGCGTTTTTTTGTGTATGTTAACTTCGAACGAACGAATTTTTTATTATTCCTGAAGCGGCGCGGATTGAACGTTGTTCAATGTCCGCTTTGCCTCAAGTTAAAGCTGCGCTTCAATCAATAGATAAAGGCGTATTGAACAAAGTTCAATCGCCGCCACTTTAGAAGATGTAAAATACTTTAATTTGTGCGTAAAGTAGTATTGGCGTCAGCCAATCTACGCCTCTTCCCAACATGTAAAAATTTAAAAAATGCGGCGGGAAATTGCAAAACCGAGAGCCAACGCGCCGAAAATCGCCGCATACGTCGAGGGTTCTGGAATTGCCTGCGTGCCTGTGAGCGTAATTCTGAAGAAAGAAGTCATCGTTTCCGTCGCCATTCCGTCCGAGTCAAGTTGGGGCTCGAGCGTTTCGTCAACGGAAATCATGAACGTGAAATAGCTTTCGCCCGTCATATCAAGCCCAAGCCCATCTAATTTTACCGAACCGTCTACAAAGTCTTTTATCGTCAAGCCAGTGAGTTTTGCAACCGACTTCAATGAGGAAGCCTCGTAATCGGCTTTTGCGTCGCCCGTTCCGCCCGCGAGTATTTCGATGGAAAACGCCGCCAAATCTTCGGGGATTTCGGTCACGCCGTAGGAGGGCGTGTTGAAGTCTCGGAGGTTTTTGCAGCTTATGGAATCTATGGAGGCGAAAGATTCGGACGAAAAATCTATTTCGTAAATATTGAACTGCGTGTAATACGCGTCGCCCTCGTAGCGGTTTCCCAGCCTTATATGAGAGTTCGACGCCCACCAGCCGCCTTTGCCGTCGGGCGCGTAGCTGGCGGCTGCGTTGCGCAAAGAGACAGTCTTTGTTATCGTCTGTGCATCTAACCCCGCAAAACTTGCAAGCGCAAATGCCAATACTGTAAATGCCAATTTTTTCATATAAAACCCTTTTGCCTTTTAGAAAATGACAGTAGCTGCTCGAAAACGATAGTCAAACACGAAATTAACGACGCCGCTGCCCAATTTCGCGCAAACATTCGGAACTTACAACCTTTCATTTTTCGCAAAAAACGGGGCAACCCAATGAGCTGCCCCGCGCGAAAAACCGACTGACTACTTTGCTGACTTGCGAAGCGCCGCCGCGCTCATGGAAAGAACCTGCCCTTCCGCGCGAAGCGTTTTTGCAAGAGTTTTGTAGTTGATGTCCTGAACGGCGCAATCGGAATCAATGCACTGAACGGCGGCAGCTGCGGCTGAATGCCCCAAAAGCATGAACACGGGTTCCATTCTGATTGAACCGTATGCAATGTGGGAAGCGGAAACGGCGCACACAACGAAGATATTTTGACATTCTTCGCGCTTGGGAATGATTGCCCCGTAGGCGATTTTATACGGGCCGCTCTCGCGCAAAGACGCCTGAACGTCGCCCTCGTTTTGCACGAATCCGTATTCGTCAACATAGCGCGACGTGTTGTGGGAGTCGAGCGTGTATGAGCCCATGCCGATTGATTCGGGCGTAGCTTTCGTGTTCTGGCAGTCGTGCTGCGTCATAACGTAGTCGCCGACAAGCCTGCGGGCTTCGCGTATATACATATAGAACGGCCAGTTGCCCGAGAACTGGAACTCGTCTTTGGGAAGGCCGAGGCTCTTGATTCTCTCGCGGAACGCCGCGGGCGTGCGAGGGTCGGTCTTCCAGAAATAGAACAGCCCGAGAGTGTAGTCTTTGTGGGCTTTTGCGATTTTCGCGCGCTCCTCATACGACGCCTCGGGATAGTTGTAGTTGCAGCCGATGAAGTCAGTAGAAAACGCCAGCTTGTTGTTGATGTCGGTTTTGTGGTTGGGCATTTTCGATATAATCAGCGGGAACGCGTCGGGATTCGCTTCAAACCAGCGGCCGCAAAGCTCGTAGTCGGCGGCGTTGTAGTTTTCGGGCTTGGGCAGCTCCACCTTGTTGGGAGCGAAGTCGGTGAAACACAGGCGGTAGTTATACGCCTGAATTTTTTTGTCCGCCTCGCCGTTTTTAAGCGGCTTTTCGGGCGAAATGTATTTGAGAAGCCCGCTCGATTTGTCGCCCTTTATTTTGTAGGGATCGACTTTCACAGTAAAGTAGTGCCCGTTTTGGCGAAGCGTGTTGCGGAAACCGTTGTAGTCTTCGCCGTATTTTTCGTTGCTCTCGCGCCCGACAGTGTAGGAGCACCCCGCCGACGCCATCAAATCGCCCTCAAACGTGGCGTCGATAAACATTTTCGCCGAATACTTTTTGCCGCCGAGCGTCGTGATTGATTTTATCATTTTGCCCTGTTTTTCAACGCCGTTTTCCCTGTCGAGAAATTCGCCGCGATGGACGATGATGTTGGGATATTCGGCAAGCCAGTAGTTGTAGATGTTTGTGGCAATGCGCGGCGTTTTCTGTCCGAGCGCAGTCCAGTCGGAATCAGCCCCGCGCTTAAGCCCGAACCTGAGCCGAAGCTCCGGCTTATACGACGCATACGCCTCCTCCGCCCTGCCGAACATAATGAAATCAGCTTTGCCTTCGAGTTTCTGATACTGCTTTGCGGCGGCAGCGACAAGAGCGCGAAACTCCGCCACCACTGCCGCGCGCGGCACAACATACCCCTTCGCCTTTTCGGCTGTGTTGTCGATTCTGATTCGCACTTCGTCAGGATTTTCGGGCGACCACAAACCCATTTTTGCGGCTTTGAAAAAACACGGGAAATTGTATTTTTCGCGGTCGTCTATTTCCGCCAAAAGCCCGTCTAACTCACGCTCGAAAAGCGCGAGCCTTTCGGCGTATGATTCGTCTTCGCCGTTCTTTTTGGCTGCGTCCGCCCTGCCCGCGCGGTTTGTTTCCGCCGACTTTCCGTCTTCATTGCCCCACGGAATTTGCGCATCGTAACCGCGGTTTTGAATTGCCGAATTCAACGCCTTGAAAACCTGCCAGCTTTCGAGTTTCTCGCCGAGCAGAAGCTTGCACCTAAGCGCGATTGAATTGTAGCAGACATTTTCTCCGTAGGCGGGAAACTCGCGCTCAAGCCGCTCGTCGCCACGCGAGACAAGCCGCCAAGCCCCGTCAACCACATCGACTTTGCGCCGCCCGAGAACCTCTATTCCCGCGTCGGCAAGGCATTTTTCAAGCCACACTTCGCGCGCCTTGTGCGCTGCACGTGTGCGCCAAGCCCGCCGCACTTCAGCCGCCGTTTTGATTTCCGCAAAATCTTCGTCGATTTCCATCGACAAAACGTGTTTAAACTCGTTGCCGACTCTCACGGCTTCGCCGAGCGAACCTTTGCCGATGTCGAACCCCCAAACTTTTTATCCGGTATACATTTCCAAGATACAAATTAAAGTTTTCCGTTTGTTTTTAATATTACTGCAACATAAATAATCAAGCCTTTTGTTTGCAGGCACGCAATAGAACAACGGACTATGCCGAACTTTTTACTTGGCGAAACGGCAGTAAATCGGAGAATTGACCTGTAGCCTCCCATTGCAAAATACAGCCTTTGAGAATCGAATACAACGAGCTGATTGCGGGCGTAAGTCAGCCGTTTACAAAAAGTAAATTCGCCGTCCAATAACTAATTCCGATGTATCGGGGGCGGAAATTTTTCAAAAAGCAAAAAAAAGCTTGCCAAACGGCGCAAAGGCGATTGAATGTGTCGGATAAAAATCAAGCCAGCTTAGCTCAGTTGGTAGAGCAGTTGATTTGTAATCATCAGGTCGTCAGTTCAAGCCTGACAGCTGGCTCGGTTTTATTTAAGCGGCTTCCAGCTCGGAAGCCGCTTTTTTAGTGCCTTTGCGGCATTCTTCGCGTTTCCTTGCCAATCTCCACCAATCTCCGACAATATCTTTTTTTCTTTACTTTTTCCCCGTTTTTGCAACTTTTGCAACCAGATGAAAAAGGCACAATACCAATTTATCTCCACACGCGCAAAACCCCACAAAATTAGTTTCTACTCCGCCGAGGGGAAAAGAACGGCAAAATTTTTCGAATCCCAGTTCGATGCGCTCGCGTTTCAGGCGAAAATCAACGAGAACGAAAATGAATTGAATTTGCCCGACAACCTCGATTTCCCCATTTCCGAACGGATAATCTTCGCGCAAATAAAAACCGAATGCCAACGCCAGAACGCCACGCTTGCCGATGCGCTTGCCTGCCTAAAAGAATACTTGCCGAAATTTAAACACACGGACGTTGTAGGTCGTCCGTGGCAAGCGGCAACTGACGCATATTTTGTGGACTTACAACGGCGCGGGGCGCGGGCGTCGTCGGTAAGATTTTATAAATCGCAGGTTGGACTTTTCGAGCGGCGCGAAAACCCGCGCGACATCGCAGAAATTACCACAGAGCACGCTGAACGCTATTTAGCGGGTATATCTTCGCCCGAACACGCAAAAAGGGCGTTGCGGGCCTTTTACTCGTATTGTATAGAGAGTAAGTGGGTTGCGGTCAATCCGTTTGCCTGTGCAAAAACGCCGCGAAAACTTAAAGAGCACAAAAACGCCGAAATATTGACAGTAGAGCAGGCACGGCAGTTTTTGGAGGCGTTGCCCGCGCAATGGCAGCCAGTAGCGGCAATAATGGCGTTTGCGGGCGTCCGCCCCGCCGAAATAATATCAATGGACGGCTCGCCGATATTAAAAATTGCTGATGTCGATTTTTCCGCGCGAAAAATCACAATCCGCGCCGAAGTCTCAAAAGTCCGACGCGCCCGAATTTTGGCTGATTTGCCCGCCAATCTGTGGGCGTGGATTGCGCCGCTTAAAAACCGCCCGACGACACAGACAGTCGCGCCCGCGTCTTATGATGTATGGCGACGGGCGAAAGCCAAATGCGGCGTGGAGCTTACCAAAGACGTGTTGCGCCACTCTTTTGCCTCATACGGCTACCACTACCTCGGCGCGGAGCGGACCGTTGAAATACTCGGGCACGTCGGCGGATTTGGCGTGTTTGCCAAGCATTACAAAGGGCTTGCCGACGCCGCGAACGCCGAAAAATACTTTGCAATCCTGCCACAAAAAAAGGCGGATTGCCCCGCCGTTTAAAAAAAATATTTTTTGCTTGATTTTCGGCAAAATTTGTCGATGTTTAAAAATCGTCAACCCCCTTTTTGGAGGTTGTGAGTTTAAACGATAAGCCCTTTTTAAAAGGCAACGCGCTCGAGCAATCGAGCGCGTCTTTTTTTGTTAAATCAAAATTGACCAGTCGCGGATTGCGTTGTATAAATCTTCATTGTCCATTTCGGCCGTGTTAAAAGCCTTGATAAAGTCAAGCAAAGTCTGCATCTCGGCGGCGTCATCTATCACATAAACACCGCAGTCGACACATCTTGCCCATTTTACACAATCAAGGACGCCCTCACAAAGGCGCGCACCCCAACCCTCAAGGTCATTGCCGTTATCAAAGCACTCAATGCTTATCTGATTACCATTTTTAACGTAGTTTATTCTGTCCATTTTATATCCTTTTTTTGAGTTGTGAGTTTAAACGAGTTTTAATCAAGCCTTGCTTGATTATGGTTTTAAGTCTCTAAAATTTTTTTGAATTGTCAACACTTTTTTTAAAAAATTTTAATTTTTTGTTTGCCGCGTCCAAGCTATGCACAAACGCCTTTACCCGCTCAATATCCGTCGGGCGAACGCGAATTGTGAGGGTAATTTTTTTTAATTCGGGCGGATACGGCTTTCGCCCCGCGCCCGCGCGCGGTCCACCGCGTCCGCTGCCCTTACCCGTTTGAGGTTTGGCGGCTGATAAATTGCGCTCTGCTGTCATCTGTGTCCTTTTGGTTTGTGGTTGCAAGCCACCGCCAATAAGCGGAGGTTTCAATTTTTTTTGTGCAAAAAATTGTCGGCGCAAAATCCGCCGACGCGTCGGCGGCAAGTTGCCGCATAAGCTCGGTATGGGCGGCGTTGCCGCCCGTCCAAGACTCCGACGGGCGGAAAAAGCGCAAGCTATCGTCGTCCTCGTAAACCGCCAAAAAAACGGCTTGCGGCGCGCCAAATTCCGCACGCAAAACCTTTAGGCGCGCATAAAAATTTGACTTAAGCAAATGATACTCCCGCTTGTCCATCGTCGCCCTTTACGGTAAAAATTTTAAGCTTGCGCGACCATATCGCGAACCCGCAAGCATTGTCGATTGTCTTCACGCCTGCCGAATCATCAACGTCGCTGAGCGAAACACTGATTGTTTTAGGCGCATCAAATTTTACTATGGTAATGGGCGCGGTTGCATTGTAAATCTGTCGGCGTGTGATTATTTTTGCCGTCTTAAAAGCGGTAAAATCTACAACGCAAACCTCTACGCGATTGTCGGTATCTCCGTAAAAATTCGAATATATATTGCCGTCAATTTTGATTGAGCCGATATCGGAAATTGTCTCAAAATAATCGACGTAATCGGCGGGCAAAATTTCGCTGCAAGCCTTTTTCAAAGCCTCGGCGCGGCGTTTGGCGTCGCGTTGCGCGCGGCGTTGCTCCGCATACATTTTTACGCGCAAATGCTCTTCGTCGAAGAAGTGCAAAACCTCGTAATGCAAACCCGCCTTGCCATTGCGGACGGCATCATTCTTCTCGACCAAATACCCCTTGCGGAGAGCGTATTTAAACAACTTCTTTTGTTCGTCCGTCAAAAGGGATTTATTGCCCCTTGAGATGCGTTCGTATTGGCGGATTTTATCGTATTTGTAGTGTTTCATTTTTTTGATTTTTCTAAAAATCAAACAGGCGGACACCGCCCCTTTCGGGGCGGCGGAAGCTTAGAAGAATCTTTTTACGACCTTTTTCAGCTTCTTCGCCAAGCGTTTAAGCTTGGCGCATTTTACAACGATTATGATTATCATTGCCGCCTTTCTTTTCAATCGGCGGGCGCGTTGTGCGCCCATTAGTCAACCGAAATCTGTCAAAGAGCTGTTTGATTATGGCTTAAAGCATCGCATATTTTTTTGAATTGTCAACACTTTTTTTAAAAATTTTTTAAATTTTTTTGCGCAAAAAAAAGCTCTAAAAAAGAGCCTTTGAGCGAAACAGAAAAATTTGGAAATTTTTTAACGTCATCTGAAAAGCCCCAGAATTTTATCGATAGTTAAAGTTGCGCCGCCCGCTGCAAGGGCGACGTAGACGGCAAGTTTTGTGAAGCCCGTTTTGAGTGATTCGGTCGAGTCTTTGAGTTCTTTGCCCTCTGATTTAAGGGCGATAATTTCATGCTCGCACTCGCGCAACCGCCCGCGAACTCCTTCCAATTCGACCGAAATCTTTGTCGATTGCGCGACGAATGCGGCTATCGACTGCTTGATTTCGGTCGTGTCCTCCTTGATGTGTTCGACATCGGATTTTAAAGATGCAATTTCTTTCTCCACCACAACCTCACTTCCCAAGTTTAAAGGCTTTGCGCGTCAAACCCGCACCGACATACGCCGAAACCAAATTCGCAAGCAGCTCTTTCCACACATCGGCAAGGTAGAATCCGTTTACATAAGCCACGGCGAACGACTCTTTTTCGGGAATCAATCCCCATAGCCAGCCGCCAGTGCTTTCAACTGTTTCAACCGCAACGGGAATGTCTTTAAAAAAGGCAAAAACAAACGGACAAACCGCCAGAACGAAGAACGCCATAAAAAGCATAGCGCGGCGCGTCCAAGTGCCGCCGTCGTCTTTTGTGCGCTCAATGGCGGCGTCGTGCGTTGAGCTGTCGGAAGCTTGCACCTTTGCGAGCGCGTCGAGAGTCGCCGAAAACTTTTGCGTATTGAGTGCCGACAGTTGCCCAAAAACGCTTACAATGGCGGTAAAAATGCCGCCAAGCGCGCCGCTGTCCCAAAGTGCCTGAATTGCCGCTGCCATCTTATTTGCCCTCCGTTTTTTCGCGGATTGATTTTTCGGCAAAAGCAATGCACCAGTCCGACCGTCCGCATTTGCGCACCGCTTCAAACGCCCGCAAAGCAAGCCACTGTTTGAGCCATTTAAAGCGTCCGACACGCGCGGAAATTTCGTCGAGCATATTTGCGCGGAACTGCTTGTCTACGGCTTCTCGGGCGGCTTCCGTGCCGTCCGATTGGTAGTAGCAGTAGTCGTGTATTGCCGCCGAACATTGCGCAAAACACATCACGCGATTCAAAACCTTTTTGAGCGCGCTCGGCACGTGCTCGGGGTGTTCGCACCCTACGCCGTTGCAGATTTTGCACAGGGCTTCGTTCGGCGTTTCAAACATTCCGACGGGCGCGGACAACTTAAATTTTTCAACGTCCGCTTTGAGCCGCTCTACATCGTCAATGCAATACATTATTCGCCCTCCGTTTCAGTTGCGGACGCCGCCGCCGTGGGAATGAGTTGCGCCGCAACGGCGGCAATGATTTCGTCGGGCAAGGCGTTGACGTAGCTTTCGCCGTAGGCGTATTGAGTCGGGCCCAGACTCGACTTGTCGCCCGACGGATAAACGGCGACTAACTCGCCTTTTAAAATGATTTCCTTGAGCGCGAAAACGTGCGTCAAGCCCTCTTGTGATTTGATTGTGATTTCTTTCATCGTTTTTAATTATTGGTTGAGGTTTGCGAAATTTGCGTTTTAAGCTCGTCTACAAAGGCGGCTACGGCGTTGTCGCGGTCTCCCGCCAAAACGCCCGAAACAGTGGCGTCCTGCCCGTTCCCCGACGCGTCCTTGATGAGTTTTGTTGTCGTGTTGCGGGCAATTGTGTAGTTTTCCAGTGCCACGATTGCGCCGTCGCGTTCGACAGTGAAGTTTTCGAAAACCGTCGGCACGCGTGAGGCTGAATCTTCCACCGCCTCACAGTTGAATTGGAATCTCCAAAGCGTTATCGGGGTTTGGGCTGTAAATTCGGCGTCAAGCGAAGTTGTCGAAACGTTTATCTGGTCTGCTTCCTGCCGAACGGGCTGAAAGAATCCGTATTTGCCGTCCGCCAAAACCCCGCCTGTTAGGTTCGAAAACTTTATGCGCAGCTTCTGCCCGACGTTCATCGGAATGTAGTAAAGCATTGACTTGATTGTCGCGGTGTTGTTCGTCTGCGTCATCGACCAATTCGCACCGTCCCACACACAAGCGGCGTTCGTGGCGTTGGCTGTTGCCGACTTCCCGTTGCCGAAAACAACGGGCACTGACCACGGCGGGATTGCCCTGCCGTTTTGGTAGTCGGCGATTGAATAGGCAGCGGTGTAGTTGCCGTTTGAATCGACTTCGGAGGCGTCGTAGTTGAGAACGGCGAAGTCTGAAACTTTTCCGCGAAAATATTCGGCGTTTGTCGTCGCCCTCGCGCCGAAAGAGATTCCTGGCGTGCCGCTTTGAACGGTCATTCCCGCAGCCGAAACCGCCGACTGCCCCTTGAGTTCGCCGTCGATAAAAAGCCTTGTTTTCGTGCCCGACCAGCAAAGCGCGAACGTGTGTATTTTGCCGTCGAGATAGTCCGCGATGTTGTAGGCAGCAACGTGCGGACCGTCCGAACCCGTGCCGTCGGCTTTTTTAAAATAGCACAAAACCGAAAAGCGGGCGTCGGTTGTAAGACGGACAAGAAAGCCCGTCTGCGTAGTGCCGCCGTCGCCTAAGGCGCATAAAGTCTCAAGCGATGTCGGCACGCCGTCGCGCGCAAAATGGATTAACATTGTGGCTTTCGAAAGCGATGTAAACGCCGACTGCGGAACTTTTGCGAAACCTCCGTCGCAGTAAATAAGCCCCTTGTCGAGTTTGGTTTGGAACAACTGCCCAATGCGGTTGTCGGGGTCCACAATCTCCTGCGCCTGATTTTTGGCAAGCTCCGCCGCCGCCTGCGCGGCAACGGCTGCCGACTGCGCATTCTGCGCGGCAACCTTTGCCCCCTCCGCCGAAACCTTGTCGGCGGCAACTTGCGCGGCGGTTGAATTTACCTGCTCCGTTTTTTCGGCCGCGTTGGCGTCGAATGCCGCCTGCTTGTCTTGCGCGTGCGCGTCAAACTCGCCCGTCTTTTCGGCGACGTGAACATCGAATGCCGCTGTTTTTTCGGCGGCGTTTGAATCGAACTCCGCCTGCTTGCCTTGCGCGTGCGCGTCGAATTCGCCCTGCTTGTCCTGCGCGTGGGTGTCGAATGCCGCTGTTTTGTCGGCGGCATTTGAATCAAACTCCGCCTGCTTGCCTTGCGCGTGCGCGTCGAATTCGCCCTGCTTGTCCTGCGCGTGGGTGTCGAATGCCGCTGTTTTGTCGGCGGCATTTGAATCAAACTCCGCCTGCTTGCGCAGAATCATTTGGTTGAAGTTTTCGACCGCCGAAATTTCGGGCCGAACAATGATGTAGTCGCGGTTAATTTTCGTGCGCAGCTGCAAAACGGTGTTCGCCGAACCGTCGGCGGCGATGTGCTCGACTTCGAAGACTGCGGAGATTGTGGGCGAGTCGGCGAGTGCCGCCGCAAGCTCGGTTGTGTTGAAATTTACAACGCCTGAAACTCCGCCCGATTTAAGCGGCGCGAACTCGTCGGCAAAAACAAGCATATTGCCAGACTCGTCCGAGAGCTGCACGCGCACGCTTTCGGTCGAGCCCAGAACGCGGTCGGTAAACGGCGCGCGGGGGTTGCCCGTGGGCGTTAAAAGGTGGATTTCGAATGCTTCGGCGTCGCCGCGAAACAGCATTGAAATATTCGCCGTCTTGTCGGACTGCAAGCCCGCGACGAGCCGTTTTTTTTCGGTGTCTATAAACAATTTCATTTTGCGCCTTTACTTACAACGCGCAAAATGTCAACGACTCCATTCTACGCCCGCGATTTCGGGCAGCGAACGTTCGCGCAGGGCTTTCGGCGCAAGTTCGCCCGCGTTGGCGGTGAAGTCGTAAACGTAAACTCTAAAATAAACTTTTTTTTCGTCGCCGGCAAAAGTAGTTGCGCGCGTGCCTTGCCAAGAAAATTTGAGTTTGTCGAACGACAAAATGCCGTCGTCGCCCGCAAGGCGGATTTGCAACCCAGTATTTTTTACGACCTCCTCCGATGCCGTTTTTACCGACTTGTTTATTTCAACAACGGCGCGGACATATCGGCGCGACAGTTCTTTCAGCAATATCTGCGGGCGTGAACCGTCGCCGGACGCGGTGTCGAGCTGCTCGCCGTCGGCGGAAAACAGCTTGACCGAAAAAGAGGTATTCGCCGACATCGAAATGCTTTTGATTTCGGGCAGTCCGCAAAAATGGAGCGATTTGTCCACGTCAAAATTCCGCGAAATAAGAAACGACGCAAAACAGCTTCGGCTTTTGGGCGTGCTCATCGCAAAACGGCGAATGTTGAGGCTATTTCGTAGATATTGCCCTTCCAGCGCGACATTGTGGGGGCGTCGTAGGCGCAGGGCGTGCGGGCGGCGCAGAGGTTGAGGTAGCTCTGCTTGTCGGCGGCAATCGTAAGCGTCACGCCCCAATCGTCCAAATACGGACGCGCCATGTTTACGTTCAGAAGCTCGTCGAACGACGTGCACCTGACATAGCTGTATTCGGTATACATTCGGGTGTTGCCGTTGAACGGTTCGCGCTTGTAGAGTTTATACGGCTCTTTGGTCAGGGTCGTAATCGTAACGGTGGCGTTGGTATTTGCATACACAAACCCAGAACCCCCGTATTTGTAAAGGTAGTAAAGATGCCCGCTTACCGTTTTTCCCGAAATGGTAACGTTTGTGGCGGAGGCGAGCATTGCGGGAATGGCAATGTAGCCCAAATTGTCGCAAACAAGGTCGGAGTATGTGTGAGTCTTGTCGTATGATATAGGTGAACCGTCCGTCGCCTCACCGTTTTCGACATATCGAATAATGGCCTTGTAGGTATTGCCCGCGTTTTCCGGGCCGACGTAGACGAACGCATAACCATTCTGAAATTTGGAAATCGAAAAATCCGTGATTTCGGTGGAAGTTCCCGCCTGTTGAATGTTGGCGTCGAGCCCCGGAAACGAAAGGATTTGGTTGTTGTATTCGGTGTGCATAACGGGCATGTTCGAATACGTCCGTTCAATTTCCACGATGTCGCCGCATACGGCTTGGGGAGTCCCGTTTTCGACAAGAAAAAAGTCCGTTGCCGTAACCCCGAAACGCGTTGCAAGTTCCGCCGGCAACTGCGAGTCGAGCGGCAAAAAGGCGGCGGTTTCCTTGACGTGGTAACGTTGCTTGATAAGGCGCGTTGAAACGTCATTGAATTCGATGAACGGATATTCGAGCGTCGGCTGCCCCTCCGGAATACCCGCAAGCAGGTCGGCGTCAGTAAAACCGTTGTAAAAAATGTTCGATGTAATCGGCATGTTATTTCAGTCCCTCCACAAGCGTTTGTAAATTGTCGGCGGCCTCCTTGAGCTTTTCGTCGATGCTTTTGACATTCTCCGCCATTTCGTTTTTGTTTTTGTCCTTGTCCAAGCCCGCGTTTTCCGACTCCTTTTTGAGGCGTTTGTAGGTGTCGGTGTCGCCGTCTTTGAGTGCCTTTTCGGCGGCGCGGTCGAGCTTGCCTTTCTGTTTTTTGATGGCGTCCTGCTCGTATTTTTCCTGCCTGCGTTTAAGGCGGGCGTAGTCGCCCATGCGGCCTTGAGCGAAAGCCTCTTCAGCCTGCTCTCCCGCCTGTTTGGATTTCCGCGCCGAAGTCTGCGTTGCCGAACGCTCCTTGCCTCCGGAAGAACCTACACGCCCGACCATAGCGCGCTGCGCCTGCTGTTGGCGGTCGAGCGTCTGCTTTACGATGTCGGCGCGCTGTTTGTAGAGGTCTTGCAAACTCTTCTCGGCTTTCTTTTTGTCTTCAAGAAGTTTTTTTTGCTTTTGCTCCTTGTTCAAAATCTCCTCTTTGTTGCGCTTTTCAAGCTCCTGCATTTCCACGAAAACCTTGGCGTATTCATTTTGCGCCTGCGCGTATTCAAGCGAATTTGCGTCCAACGCCGCCGACTTGTTCAGAATTTCATTGAGCTGCCCCTTTTTTGCGGCGAGTTTTTCGGCGGTGGAAAGTTGCTCGTATTCGTAGCGGGCGGTTGTGGCGGCGGTGTCGGCGATGATGTCCTGCCGTTTTTTGTCCTCTGCGGCGGCTTCGGCGGCGGCTTTCTTTTCAAGAGCCTTGAGTTCTACAAAAGCCTTAGCGCACTTTTCCTGTGCCTGCGCATACTCGAGCGATTGCACGTCGTAGCCGTTGCGCTGTTTTTGTAATTCGGCAAGTTCGCTTTTGCGCTTGGCGAGTTTTTCGGCGGTTGAAAGCTCGTCGAACTGGTGTTTTTCGGCGATTTCCCGCGAGTTTTTCAGGGCGTCTTGGCGTTTTTTCTCGGTGTCCTCGGCGGCTTTCTGCTTCTGCTTTTCGGCGTCAAGCGTGCGCTTGAGCTCGTCCTGCTCGCGGAGCATGTTTTCCTTGGCAATCTTTTTGTTCATTCGGTCCTGCTCGCGGAGCATCGAATAATGGTCGAAGCTTTTGCCCGAAAGCAGACTGCGCGTGATGTCGAAAAGATACTGCACCGCCGAAATTGCCTTTGCGACAGTTCCCATCACTAAATTGCTTGCGTCGGAAAGCGTGTCGTTTACACGCGCGGCGGCTTCGGCGGCCTCGTCGATTGCCTTTGCGGCGTCGGAGCTTGCCTGTATGGAAGCCGAACCGAGCTCAAGCACGCGCTGCATTGACACGGCGTTTTCTTCGCCGAAAAGCTTCAGCGCGGCCTGCGAAGATTCCGTCGAGCCCTGCATTTCGGCGAACTTGTCCGACGTTTCGTAGAGCACTTCCGAAAAGGGTTTCGCCGAGCCGTCGGCATTTTTCAGGCTCACGCCGAGCTTTGCGAAAGCTTCGGAATTGTTGACAACGCCGTTGCGGAGCTTGACAAGCCCCGCGTCGAGCTTTTCGGCTGAAACGCCCGCGTGGTCGGCGGCCTCGCGCATGGCCACAAGCCCCGAGGCGCGCATGCCGAGGTCGTCGGCGCGTTTGCCGAGCGCGTCGAAGTCGTCGATGAGTTTTTTTATGGAGGAAATGGCGAAATATCCGCCGATTGCCCCTGCAAAATTTTTGATTGAGCGTTGCGCGGCGGCAATGCCGCCGTCGAAAGCGGATTTGTCGAGCCCGAGAATGAAAGTGAGTCCGTCAGCCATTGTTTTTGCGGTTTAAAAAGAGGTATTTTCGGTAGAGGAATTCGGAATACTGTTCCCAGTTGTATTCGGCGTCTTTGGCGGAGGCTGCAAGGTGGTAATACTGCCAGACACGCGGGAGCGGCAGGCTTAAAATTTCCGATTCGCTCCAGTGGTAGGCGGCAGCCAAACGCGCAACCAAGACGGCCGTTTCCGAGTAGTGCGGCGGGCGCGGCTTTTTGGCGTCGGGCTTTTCGGTGTCGGCTCCGCGCAGTGTCCAAGAGCCGCTGTCGAGCAGCATTTCGTCGATAAACGCGCGCGCGGCGGAAATAATTTCCGCCTCACCGAACTTGCGCACAAGCCGCTTTGCAAAACGCTTCTGCGCCCGAACCGTCGGCGCGTAGGCGTCGGACAGATACCAGAGCACCGCAAGGGCGTCGGACGTCTCGACGGCGGCGTTGTTGGCGCAAAAAAAGCCGCAACCCGCGAACTGCAGGGTTGCGATGTCGCGCAGGGTGAGGGCGCGCAGGCGGAAGTCGAGAGCTTCGTATGGGAACGGGTAGTCTACAAACGCGCGCACGCGCGCCGTCGCCTGAACATTGACGGCGTCGAATACGTCTTGAGCCTGTTCGGGCGTAAGCATACTATGACGCGCTCACGTATTCGTCGGCGGTGAAAGAATACTGCGTTTCTGCGCCCGACGACTTCGAAACCTGCGGCTTGCCTTGGATAATCCAAGTTTTGCCCTCGTAGGTGAACGACTTCCAACGGTCAGGAACTTTGTCGGTTGCAGCGATAAGCTGAATGCTTACCGACGCCGTAAGCTTGCCCTTTACGTAGAAAGAGCCGCGGTAGCTGCCGTCGGTATTTTGGCTGTCAACCGCGCTGTCGGCGGCCGATGTGGACCAGCTTTTGACAATGTATTCAACGCTGTCTATCGTGACGTTGGCGGTCAGGACATCGTAGTTGTGCGGGTTGTAGATTGTTGCGTTTGCGGTAGGCGCGGTGGGTGTTGATGTTTCGGACATGTTTTACCTCCAAATGCTTTGTTTTGTTTCGGGATTGATTTGGGTTGCGACTACAAACGAGTAGCGCAGTTCCACAACGTCGCTTGTGTCGTCGGTTATGTTGTTGCGGCCCGAAAACGCAAACGAAACAATCGAATACGTTTCGGGCCATTCTTTCAAAAACGCCGCCGATTTGAACAGAATGCTCCGCGCCATTGCGGCGCGCATTTCGGCTACGCGGCGGTTGATTTGCGAGCGCGTCATGCGTTGGCGCAGGCAGCGCGTGCGGATTGCAAGTTCGCCCTTGAAACCTGCGTCCTCGTTTTCGCCGAACGCCGTCGGGGCGAGAATGCCCGTAGACGCCCCCTCCGTCCAGGTAATGCCGATTGCGAACGGCTGTTCCTGCTCTTCCGTGGAAAACGACGTAATGACTTGCGCCGCCGGAAAGACTTCGGCGAAATGCGCGGCGAACGCGCTTTCGAAAAGCTCCGTCTGCGAGAGAATGTCGGCAATGCGGTTGAATGCGGCTTCGTCCATAATCAGACCTTGGCAAGGGTGAGGTTGTAGCAGTTTTCGCCGTCGAGCTTTTGGGCTTCGACAATGACGTATTCTTCGCCGTCGAGTTGCGCAAGCTCGTTGTTGAGCGCGCGGAAGTCGAACGGGCGCGAAAGCGCGACAATAACCTCCATCGCCGCCTCCGTGTTGTAGTAGCCTGCAATTTCGGATTTGCGCGCCATGCTCGGCAACGCCGCGCGGCATTTGTAGACGTCGCCGAAAAGCACAATCTCCGACGGGCTGCGGGCAATGAAATTCTGCACGCGCTCGCGGGCGAGGGCTTTGGGATACGGCGGTATTGCTGGCATGTCGGCTACTGTTGCGGGTTGGAGGCGGCGGGCGGGCGGGTTGCTTTCGGCGTCTTGGCGCGGCGTTCGACAGCCGCAAGGGCTGTTTTGTTTTTCCAAACCTTGGAGGTCTTCACGACCTCCGCGATTTGGATTTCCAAAACTTCGCCCCGCTTTGCGGCTGCGTCGATTTCGGACAGAAAGACGCTCTTTTGCGCGGCGGCGTCGATTAGTTTTATCGACGCGCCCGAACGCGTAATTTTAAGAAGCGCGAACTGTTTCATTTTCGATTTCTAACCCTGCGTCGTCGGAGCCGTCCATGCGCTGTCAGTGATTGCGAAAATGCCCGAGGGGTTGACTACCTCGGCACCGCACCACACGCGCAGCACTTCGCGGCCTACTTCTTTGTCTTGGTCATACCACTGCAAATGCTCGAGGTTGATACCGTCGCGGCTTGGCAGTATGGAAGACGTGCGGACTTTGTTCGCCTCCGACGCAAGCGACGGCGTGACCACCTGCGAACCGAACGCCGTAGAACCCACGTGCACGAGGTATCCTATTTTGTTGTCGGCCGTGTTGGCGATTGCCGCGGGGAAAATGTTTATGCCGAACAGGCGTTTGAGCTCACCGCCGAAGAGAATCTTTTCGCCCGATTCACCCGCCTTGTTGAAGACGCCAACTTCCTTTACGAGTTTTATGTAGAGGGAGTCGTCCAAGACAATCGACCATGCAGAGGGGTTGCCCTCTGTCTCGATTATCTTTTGGAGCATGTCGGCCACGTCGTCGGAGTCGAACGCGCTTTTGGTTACACTTGCGGCTGTCTGCAAGCCCGAAACTGCCTTCCATTTGGCTTCCACGCTCTTGAATACCTTGTTGCCGAGCGTGTAGCCGTCCTGCTCGAATTTTGCCTGCAACTTCGGCGTAAGGAAAAGTTCCTGCGAGTGCTGCAAGCTCGGCCACGATGTGGGAACGTATTCGGGCGAGGAGAACGTCACGGTTTTAAGCGACGTGTTGGCGTCGTCGAATTCGTAGCCCTTTGAGGCGTCCCACGTCTTGGCGGCTCCGGGCGTGATGACGGGCACCTGAACCGCGCCGACGCCGAGCGCAACCCCGGGGGCGTATTTTGTGGAAATTGCATTCAAAAAGCCGGTGGCTCTAACCCAACCTATGAATACATTGTCGGATACGATTTTTATTCCAGATAAAGCCATTTTTTAAATCCTTTCTTGCTTACTTGCTTTGAGAGTAAAAGAGCTTCTGCAGTGCGACGGTGTCGCCGCGCGAACAAAGCTCGGTGTATTTTGCGTCGAACTCGGCGGCGGTCATTTCGGCTTTCGGGGGCGTGCCGAGGTTGATTTCGGGCGCGCCGCTGCGGGCGAGCTTTTCCGCCTTGTCCTTGTCTTCTTCGTCCGACGCCGACTTTTCCTCAAGCTGTTTTTTGAGCTTTTCGTTCGAGTCTTTGAGTTCCTTGTTTTCGGCTTCGAGTGCATCGAGGCGGGCGCGAAGCTTTTCGTCTTCGGTTTCCTTTTCGACGTCGTCGCCGATTTGCTTTGTTTGCTCGTCGGTGGGCTCTTCGGAAAGCGCGGCAAGGCGCGTCATTGCTTTGGAGAGCTTGACGGCGTCGCCGGCGAATCGCGCCGAGAGTGTCTGTAATGCCTTTTGCATTGGTATTTCCTTTGTTGGCGGGTTGATGTTATGTTGTGGTAAAATTTGCTGCTTGGCAAGCAGTCCGTCGGAATTGGCGGCGGGCTCACTTACAAAATCGATGGAAGATATTTCGGTAAAACGCCCTGCGGGCATTTCCGACACCGCTTCGGCGGGCTTCTGCGCGTAAAGCGTCGTAGCCATTTCGGAGCCGTCGGACATAATCCAGACAAAACCGCCGTCGGCGACAATCGACGTGCCGAACTCCTCCGGACACACGCGCGCCATCTCCAAAAGCTTCGCGCGCGTTTCGGGCGCGGTGGATTGGAAGAACGTGAACGTGCGGGCGCGGAGCTTTTCGCCATCGATGTAGAAGTCTTCGAAAACCCCGAGCGCGTCGGCGGGCGACGCCCCGAAATAATAGTGGTTGTCGAACGCCTTGACCTTGCGCCCGCGCAAACATTCGAGCGCGGTTTCAAGCGTCTTTTGGTCGATTAAAAAGCCGTGGGTTTTGGCTTCGCCGACGGTCAACACGGACACGTCGAATATCTGTGCGGGGGCGTCGGGCGGGGTGTCTTCGGCAGCAAGCCTTGCGGCGAAACCGCGTTGAAAAAGTTTTATGTCCATATAAATTTGTTGCGGTTTGTCAACGGCGGAATTTATTCGGTTTTTTGCGGGGTGTCTGCTTCGGCGTTGTCGGCGTCAGGCGCGGGCTGTTCGCTCGTGCCCGCAAGCTTCGCGAAATCCGACTTGAGCGCGGCGAGAATGTCGCCCTCCTTAAGCCCCGTTGCCTCCGCCTGTTTGCGGACGTAGAGCAGCAGGCGGACGGCATCGTTGACGTTTTGGCGGTCTACCTCGTCGGCGTATTTGCCGTTGCGCGCAAGTATGCCCGTGCGGCTGTCGAGCCCCGCAGCGTATTCGGCGGCGTCGGCTTGAACCGCCTTCGTTTGGTCGATTTCTTTTATGCGCGGGTATACCCAGTCTATCTGACGCTCGAACTGCACGCCTGCGGCTTCGGGCGGTAGGTCGCCGAGAATTTCGCCGCGCTTGAAAATCCAGATTTGGATTTTGTCGAACAGGCGCGTCCACAGCTCGCGGTATTTTTCGACGGCATCGGACCAAGAAAGCTTAGAGGCACGCGAAGAGCTGTAATTGCTGTAGCGGTAACCGATGAATGCCTCTTCGGTGGTAATGCCGAAACATGCGCACACGAAGTCGAGGTAGCTTGTGAGCGTCTGAACGTAGTCGGTGGCGTTTGTTTTGCTCTCGATTGTTTTGACGTCTTCGCCGGGCTCGCCATACATGACCTGATAGGGCTTGAATTCGGCGTAGTCGGAACGCATGTTGACTTCGTCGTAGGCAAGGCTTTCGACGTCCTGTGCGTCTTCGGAGTCGTCCTCTGACGCCGACTTTCCCATGTAGTCTTTGTAGCTTTCAAGCGCGGGAACGTAGACTTCGGGCGCGATATTTTTGGTGATGAAGTAGGAAATTGAAGACTGTATGACAAACTGCCCGAGCTTGGCTTCGGCAAGGTTTTTTATGTCGTGGAGAGTGTTGACCGTCGGGGCGAATTTGGTGGAAACGCGCTCTTCCTCCACGCGGTCCGCAAGTCCGATACACACGCAAAATTTTTCGGGAACGACTGTCGAATGCTCGGCGTCGAAAAGAATAGAGTTGTCGACGCGCCGCCCGATTCGGTAGGCAACAATTTCGTTTTGAGCATCGTAAATAACGCCGTTGCGCTCAACCATGCCGTCGGCGCGCTTTATATCGCCCTCCGACTCAGAGCCCACAAGCTCGCTTGGCACAACCGCTATTTTGCCGTTAGACTGAAACACGACAAACACTTCGCCACAGATAAGCCATTCGCGATACGCCATATTCGTAAACGCAGAAAGCCCATTTTGCAACGAGCCGCGATGTGCCAGAATGTGGTCGAGCCTGTCGATTAGGTAGTTTTCAAGCGCGGAATTTACGGCGGGGTTTTGCGCGTAGTTTATGTGCGGCGTAGGCGTGCCGAGTCCGAGCGCGATTTTAAAGAGCAACCCCGCTATGCGGACGTCGTTGCGCACTGCCGAGCGCAGGTAGGCAATTATTGCGAGGCGGTCGAACGTAGGCAACATTGCGCTTTCGGGCAGCGGGTATGTGTTGCCGTAAAGCTGCCTTGTGCGCGAGTTGCGCGCGGCGTCGTAATATCCGCCCGCGTTGTTTGTGGAGAGCATGCGCCGCTTGGGCGAAAAGTTTTGCGCGTAAAGCCTGCGTGCGGTCTGCTTAGTTTGTTGCATAAACTACGTCTACCCTCCCATCGTTGATTTTCCGTGCGCCGTTGCCGTCGAGCATGTCTTCAAGCGCATCGCGCTCGCGGCGCAGTTTGTCGAGCCGCTTCTGCCAGTTCAAAGTGTCGTTGTAAGTCTGCGAAATTCCCTGCGCACTCGAGGCGTCGCCGAGTTGGTGGACTACGGCGATGCGTTTTTCAAGCAATGCTATTTCGCCGTTTACCTCCGCAAGTCTGCGCTCAATCCGCGCGCGCTGTCTGTTTTTGCCCATATATTTTCAAGGGGCGTTTTTGTCAACGGGCGGAATTTTCAAGGTAAAAAATTTTTACTTTTTTTTGAAAAAAACTGTTGACAAATTCAAAACAAGCGCGAATAATAGCGGGCATAATTTAGTTCTTTAACAGGTCAAAAAAAATCGCAAGGGTTGCAGCCCTTGCGACGACCTCAACAGAGAGGAGGTGATTAAGATGAAAATGTTAATAATCGTCCTAAAAGTGATAAAGGCGATAATCGACATTATCATTGCGTTGTCAAGCTAAAACTTGACCGCGAGCCGAAAGGCTCGCGCCCTCCTCTCTTTTTTAACAAAAGCGAAAGGATATTTTATGAAATCGGAAAAAACGGAAGAAAAACGCGGCGGAGCGCGCAAGGGCGCGGGGCGAAAGCCCGTTGCCGACAAGCGCAAGAATTTTTTGATTATGCTAAACGACGCCGAGCGCGCCAAGCTCGACAAACTGCGCGGGAATATGGGCGCAAGCGAATTTATCCGCCGAAAGCTCGGGTTGTAGCTCTACTTGGAAATGAGCGAAACGTAGCGGTATTGCTTTACTGTTGTTGCCGCCGCGTTGAACACGCCCTTTTCAAGCGACTTTTTAAAGGCCGTTCCCCTGCTGCGCACGGCGCGCGCAAGTTTGCCCCTGTCGGTCTTGCTTGCAAGCCGCGAAACGTTTGTTGCAATTAGTTTGATGTTGACACTTCCCTCGAGGCGAACGCTGCCGAAACCGCATTGCGCGCCCACAAGCGGCGCGCGGGCGCGGCGTTCTTTGCCCCGCAGCTTGGGCGGCATTGCGTCGATTTGCGACGCCGAAAAACCAGTCGCCAAAGCGACGGAATACCAGCTGCCCGCAGTCAAGCCCTGTTTTTGGGCAATGTCATTTGTCCACATATCAACGTCTTTTAGGTAGTCGTTAAAAGACGCGGAAACGGTATTCCACAGGGCAAGAGGAAGGTGGTGTCCAGTTTTCATTTTTACATTGTCAAAAGAGGAATCTGTGTCGACAAGATGGAATTTCCCCGTCTGAAAATCACGAAACCACAGATAGCCCGCCTTGCCGCCGCGCGCACCCGTGCCGAGGCTGAAATCGTTCCCCCGAAGAGCCTTGCGGACGGCTTTCGGGAAGATTTTCGCCGTCTGAAGAATCGGGGCCCAGTTGGCGCAAGTTTTGGCGATTGCTACGGCTTCGCCGCGCATAACATCGGGAAGCGAAACGTCGAAATGTTTTTTTAAATGCTCGCAAACCTTTTTGACGTAGGCGGTATTTGCAAGGCTTGCATTGATTGTTTTGAGGCTCATTGGCGGGTTATTTTGCGGTTGCGGGTTGGACGATGTCGGCGCGTCGGGCGGCGTCGGGCGGGCTGAGTTGCGGCATCGGTCGGCTGCGCGGGCGCGGGATTTTCCGACGGCGGTTTCGGTGCGGCGGGTTGGACGATGTCGGCAATGCGCGGCGAGAATTGAATTGCGCCGTGGCGGTGCAGCTTCGCCCAGTCGGCGATTGCCAGCTGATAGCACTCGAGGTCGAATTGGTGGTTGTCGGCGCGGAGCTGTTTCCAGTAGTTCACGCGGCGGCCGCGCTCGTATTTTTCGGCTTGGACTTCAGCGAAAAGTTCGCGAACGTAGCCGCGCTCGATGAAGCGGTATACATACCAGTTCGACGCCGTGCCGCTGCGTCGGCGGGCTATTTCGCCCTTGTAAAGCCCCGACTTAACTGTTAACTGCTTGATTGCCCCCGTTGTAAATTTGATGTATTTCTTTTTGCCCGTAAAGGCGTTGAACGCACTTTCGACGAACGGACGCGTTTGCTGTTTGTCGGGCGCGCCGACGATTGCCAGCCAACCGTCGAAGCGGCGCGGGTAGATGGCGTCGTAGACTTCCTGCTCGCGGTCGCGGTAGTTGATGTCAATGCCCACGTAGGACGCCGAGTATTTTTCCTGCATTGCCGCGACGTCCTCGAACGAGGTGAGCGTGCCCCAGTCGAGCAGGTATGAGCCGCTTTCGTCGTAGCCGCGCACGTTGAAGCGCAGGTCGCGCCGCTGAACGTCTACGGTGATAACGCGCACTTTGCCCTTGAGTTCGCCGCGGTTGTAGTCGCGCGCGCACGCGCTCAGCAGTTCGGGGTCCGAATTGTGGGTTTCCTCTTCCCACGGTTCGGCAAGCCAAGAGTTCACGAAATTTTGGAGTTCGTCGGTCTTGCGCGAATTGTTGGCGGCGCAGAATTTCGCGGCGATGTCGCCCCAGCAGAGCGTCGGAGCGTAGAGCGAAGAGAGATGGTAGCCCCGATGACCGACGACGGCGGCGGAGTTCGTCGGCTGCCACTGCCCCTGCTCGATGCAACGCAGGCGTTGGGCGTCTGTTATCGGACGGCCGCATTCTTGACAGTAGTAGAGCGCGGTTTCGCGCACGCGGGCAATGTCCCAGTCTTCGCCGTCGTCTTCGCGACGATACCAGTGCAGGTATTTAAATTCGAAGTCGATGAGCGCGCCGCAATGCGGACAAGGAACAAAGTATTTGCGACGGTCGCTCTGCGCGTAGGAAACGCTAATGTTGCCGCTTTCGACCGTTGGCGTGGAACTGCGGACAATGAGCTTGTAGATAAAGGATTTTGTGCGCTCTTCAAGCAGCGAACGGGCGTCGGCCTCCTTTTCGGTGGCGGGCGGGAATTTGTCGATTTCGTCTTCAAGCAAAAGCGCGATTGGCTCGGAAGACACTTTAGAAGCCGAACCTACGCCCGTGAAGAATACGGAACAGCTGTCGAAAGACTGGTCAAGCGTGGTGATGTCGTCGGCGGATTCGGGCTTGTGGCGAGAAAGGACGTCGGCGTTTTTTACAAGCGGAAGCCAGCGAGCCTTGGAAAAACGGCGCGCGATGGCGTCGGTCGGGAATGCAAGCATGGAGCGGCGCGGGTTGCAGTCGACCGTGTAGGCAAGCCCGACCATTTGGCAGGTTGTTTTCCCCGTCTGCGTGCCCCAAACCAAGTCCATCTCCTGCACGGCGGCGTCGCGAAAGCATTCAAGCGGTTCGCGCATGTAGGCGCATGATTCCGTCGAAAAAATGCCGCTGCGCTCCGTGATTTGCGGCGGCAGGTAGAGCGACGTTTCAGCCCATTTGACAACCGACGGCTTTTCGAGCGGCGAAAACATCGCAAGAATTAGGTCGGACGTCCGCCGAAGTTTATTGCGCAAGTCTACTACTATGTTGTGCATTATATTATATGGGCGCGGACGTCAACGCGCGGACGGCTCGGACGGCAACCGCGCGGCAGAAGACTCTGTGAAATCGGGTTCGGGCGACTCGGCGGCGAACTGTTTGCGCACGGCATCGAGCATTTGCGCCTGCCAGCGGTCGGTTTCGGGCGTAATGACGGACAACGCCTCTTCGGGCGTCGCAAGCCCAGCAACGCGACGCGCAACTTTTCGCGGGAATATCTGGATTGCCGCCGAAAAGGCTTCAAAACACTTTTTGACAACCTCCGACACTTCTGACATCGTGATGACATCGCGCCGCATTTTCGCGAGCTGTATCTCCGACATCGTCGCATCGGCTTCGGCTTGGCGGATTTTCGCGGCCAGCAGGCGGTCATCGCCCTTATTTTTAAAGAGTATCGGCAAAACAACGCGCGCGTCGAAAAGCCCCGCTACAGGAACTACGGAATTTTCCGAAATTTTGCGCGAAACATACTGCTTCGTAACGCCGCATAACTCGGCAATCTCGATTTGTTTGAAAAAATAGCGTCGGTCGCATTCTTTAATTTCGTCGGCAACTGATGTAGGTTCGATTTTTCCCTCCGAACCGTCCTCAACAGATAAATTTTCCGCCGGCGTTTTTGGCGACAACAGAGCTTCAGGCACGGTCAACTTATCGGCGTTTTTTTTTCGAGCCGTTTTGTGGGCTTTTTTTAGACTTTTGGCGGTATTTTCGACCTTTCTTTTCTCTAAAGTTTTTTTCATAATATTTTGTTTAATAAATAGTTAAAGTCAGTCAACCAAAAATTTTTACTCCTCGCAAACAAACGCCGCCCCCCGAGTCTCACCTCCGAGATAAGTGATTTTTAGAAGTAACTTTCAATCTGAGCTCGGCAAACGCGCGGGCGGCTCGGAGGAAGAAAAGTTAAAACCGAGTTGTTCGGCGACGTTTGTTTGTGGAGTGTTTGAAGACTGATGCGGTAATGGTGGCAGGCCGTTGAGATAGCGTTCGATTGTCATGCGGACAACGCCCAAAACTTCAACGACCTGCGCCTTTTTGTTTGCGATTGCCTGCCGACTGTAGCCGAACTCAGCTCCTATGTCTTCGTAGGCTCGGCTGTCGAGATTGGCGAGTTTGCGCAGGCTTGCGACAAAAGAGCTTTGCGGGAGCTGCTCGCAGACTGCCAAAAAGAGCACGACGGAAACCCGCGCAGACTGGTTTCGAATCAAGTCAAGCAGGGCGTCGAACTGTTTCGAATTCGTTCGCAAGCCGAGCCGCCGCAGTTCGTCGTCTACGGCGACCTCGAGCATGTCTTCGTCTCGGGAGAACTTGAAGTCTTCAAACGGCTCAAGTGTGTGTGGGCGGTTCATTGCATTAGGGGTTGGGAGTCGTCAATGATTAGGCTGCGGCGCAGGATTTCGCGCAGCTCATCGGGTGTGGCTGCCGCTTGGTAGTCTGCCCACTTGAGCGCGTCGAATGCGTCAAAGTCTGTGTTGCGTATTTGGGTGAGGGCGAACCGCCAATGTTTTGGGGGCTTGCCTGTTGCAAGCATTGCGTCGAGAGCCTCGGCGGGGACTCTGTTTGCTTTGCTGTCGGCGCGGAGCTTAGCGTCGGCGCAGGCCGCGCGCCAATCGACAATCGGCCTATTTCCCGTGCGCCAGCCGAGCTTTTGCCAGTAGTAAAACGCCGCCGCGATTTCAGCGAGCGTCTTTGCCCGATTGCCTGCTTTCCAACCGATTTTCTCCGCGTGGGCTTGCCACGCCGCCAACGTCGGCGGTCTAAAGTCCGCGACGTTAACCCCCCGCGACCGTCGATTTTTAGACGGGCGCAAGGGCGAGGGCGGTATGCCGTCGCCCATGTTGTGTGCGTCTTCCACGGCGGGCGAATCGGCGCAAGCCGTGCCCGCGTCGGGAACAACGCCCGAACCGTTCGCGTCTTGGGCGAAGCCGCTATGAGCTTCGCCGTCCGTCGCGGGCGATATGTCCGCGACGCCTTGCGAGGGCGATATGCCCGAGCCTCCCCGCGCGTCCGCTATGGGCGCGCCCTGCGGCGGCGTTATGCCGTCGCAACCTTTGGCGTAGCCCTTTTTGCCATTTTCGGCGTCGGGGGGGCTTAGGGGGGTATTTTCTTCTTTCTGCTTTATTCTTTTATAGCCATTTTTTGCCATTCCGCGCGTATGGCAAAATATGCGGTTGCCATTTTTTGCCATAGCTTTGCCATTTTTGCCATTTTCGATTTCGGGCGAAGATTCGCGCGAATCGTCTTCCGCGCCGCCTGTAAAGCCATTGTCCGAGCCTTTCGGCGGATATTCCGCGCCGCGAATGTCATCGTCGCCCCCGTCGTCTTCGACGTCCGAAAAACCGCCGTCAAACGCGTTTTGCGCGGCCTGCTGACTTTGCCAACGAGCGCGCGCGCCCCTGCGCCCCGCCTCCGCGCGAACGTCGCGCAAGCCCGAATCGTGCGACTCGTCCTTTTGCCACGTCCGCGAAATATTGCGCCAAGCCACGGCCGCCGCGCGTGTTGAAAACTCGTGAGCCGAGCCGAAGTGGTAGTCGATGAGCGCGCCCATTAAGTCGGCGCGTTCTGCGTCGTCGAAATCGGCGATGTCGTCGAACCAACACGCGCGCAACCGATACGACGCCTTGCAATCGTCAACGCCCGCCATCGTCAAGCCCTCTCCCAAACGCCGTAAAGGCCGGGTTTGCCTTTGTGGTCCTGCGCTGTCAGCCAGTCGCCGAACGTGCACGTTAACAAGCCGTCGTTGCGCAGCTTGCGCCAATAAAAATAGGCGTCGCAAAAAGTAAGGTATTTCATATTTTTTTAATGTAAAATGTTAAAATCATTTTCACCGCGCCGACGCTTTATCGAATTGCTCGAGGTCGAAAAGCGTCGGCGATGTCGCTTCCATTTCCGCGCGCTTAAGATAACCTAAACCGTCGCGCCAATAGTCAGGGTTGAGCTCGCAGCCGATACCATCGCGCCCAAGCAGAACAGCCCTATAAGGGACGGTCATTATGCCGCCAAACGGGTCGAATACAACTTCGCCCTTGTTTGAATACCGATTGATAACGCGGTCTACGATGTCGAACTGCAACGGGCAGATGTGCATAATCTTATCGGCGCGCGACTGTTCGCCGTTGAGGGTAATCATTCTGTTTACGTCGTCCCATACCCAACGGGAACGGGCGGGCACGCGCAAGGTCTCGAACGTTGCGGGCAGCTTGCCCTCGGCTTCAAGCTCTTTCGCCAATTCGACATGCGCGCCGAAATCGTAAACATGCTCGCCGTAGTAATTCTTGAAAAGGCGCGAAAGTTCGTCTATGGGAAGGTCGCGAATTTCGGCGGGCGTCAAAAAGCGGTTTCCCGAACTGTTCCATTTTGCGCGGGCGTCAATCTGCCACTGCGCGCGCGTGTATTCGGCTTTTGTTTTCGACACCGGAACATCTGCATATGCTTTCGACGTGTCGGTCGGCAGCTTTCTGAATAAAAGCAGATATTCGGGGCAACCTACGCCCATCTTCGAGCCGTCCTTGCACTGTTCCGTCCAACCCAGCCTGTAAGTCTGGTTGTTTTCGCGAACGACGTCGGTTTCAATCGTTATCATTCCAATGAAGACAAAACCGTGCTTGCAGGTGTGCAGCGTTGTGAGCATGTGGAAAGGGTCAACCGTCGGACAACCCAGCTTTGTCGTGTTGCCGAAAAGAATGCGGTCTTTCACGTGGCAGGCGTAGATTCTTCCGGGTTTGAGCACGCGCAGCAGTTGCGGAGTGAGGTAGTCCATCTGCTTGAAAAAGCGGTCATTGTCTTCATTGTGGCCGAAATCGTTGTAGCTTGCGCTGTATTCGTAGTGGTTGCCGAATGGAATCGACGTGCAAATTAAATCGACCGAGTTTTCGGGCATGCGCTGTGTTTCCTCGACGCAGTCGTTGTTTATTGCAACAAAATGCTTGCCGCGCACTTCTTGACGTTCAACGCCTATTGTTCTAACTAACTCGCAACTCATACTCTCTTTTGATAATCCGTATTTTTTAATAATTGATGACATTTCCGAAACAAGCGCATTGTGGCGCGCCCATTTCGATTTCAAAACGTCCACGACAGGCTGCTCGCTCTCGACGAAAACAATGTCGATTACAACCTCCGACGTCTGCAAAAAGCGGTAAATTCTGTGGACGGCTTGGATAAAATCGTTGAATTTATAACCGACGCCCAAGAATATCGCGCGGCGGCAGCGTCGCTGAAAATTGCAACCGCTGCCGCTCAAAATCGGCTTTGTCGCAAGATACTTTTCGCGACCTTCCGAAAAGTCGATAATTCGCTTTTCGCGCGTTTCGAGGTCGAGCGAACCGAACACTTCCACGCATTCGGGCAACGCTTTTTTTATGGCGTGGCGTTCCGCCTCTTGGTCGTGCCATATAATGAAATGCTCGTCGGGTTCGGCGTCGATAATCGCGCGCATTCTGTCGATGCGCAACCCGATTGAATCGCGTTTTACGGCGGCGGCGGCCTTGAGGTCGTTTACGGTGTCGGCGAACATAATTTCCTGCCCGTCGCGGTCCACAATCGGCTTGAAAGGCTCTTCGATTCTGTGCCAGACAACCTTTAGCGGCGGCAGGTCGTAGCCTGCGTCGGAATAGCCGAGGTCGCTGGGCTTTGTCAAAAAACACGCCCACGACGCAAGCCACAGCCAGAATTCGCGCTCCTTGTGAGGGTGCAGCGTCAGGTTGTTTGCTTTTGTTGAGTCTCTTTTGAAAAAGCGCGTAAGGGCTTGCCCCGTGTCCATTATGCCCAAAAAGCCGCCGTAGTGAATAAGTTCTTTGTATCGATTCGGCGCGGGCGTCGCAGTGAAGACGAACCTAAATGGAATTTTGTCGAACAGGCGCAAAAAGGTCTGAAACGTTTTCGTCCCGTAGCCGCGCAACACGGCGGCTTCGTCAAGCGAAACAACGCCGTAATTGTTAGGATTTAACGCGCCGTCGCGCACGCGCTCATAGTTCGTTATGTGGACAGCCTTTTGGCAGGCTGCGGCTTCGGAATCGTTGCGGACATACTCCATTTCCACTCCCAACGTTGCGCCGTCGCGGAAAAACTCCTGCCGAACGCCTAGCGGCAAAATAATCAGGGCTTTTTTACCCGTGCGCGCCGAAAGGTAGCGCACAAGCTCGATTTGGATAAACGTTTTTCCAAGTCCGAACGCGGCAAAAACCGCGCGCCGACCTCCACGCGCACACCACACGCACAAGTCGCGCTGATGCGGCTTGAGCATATCGCTGAAGTCGGACGTTTTCGCATCGGAAAAGCCGAACGACTGAGCCAGCGCGACTTTAGAATTCAGAAAATCAGAATACGACATCATACGCACCTCTCATTTCGCTTCCCCGATTATATAGTTGATGTTTCGCACGTCGATTTTGCCAATGTCCACGCCGCGCTTTTCAACCTCGGCTGCGAAGAGCCCAAGCAACATCTTTTTGAAATTGTAGTAGCGTTCAGTCGGCGGAAGTGTCGCGTTGAAGCTCTCCACCGACTGCCTGCCGAACTCTTTGGCGTGCTCCTTTTTTGCAAAGCCGATGATTTTGTTTCGGGCGATGGTCTCGCGGGTGAGCGTCGATGTCGTCTCAATCTCGCGCCGCTCTTTTACGACCATATCATAACGGTGCTTGTCGGTCTCCAAGTCTACCAAAAAGCCCGTGAAATATCTGCGCGGCGTAGATAACACGCGCCCCGAAATTGCAATGTAAAAGTTTGCGTTAGTCATCGCGCACCTCCGTTTAAAAGCCAATCTTGGCAAAATTGCTTTGCCTCGTCTACATTTGGGCGCAGCTCAAAAACGGGCGTGATAAGCCGTTTAAGATTGCTGATAGCAACGCAAACGCCATCGGCGCGGCGGGCGTTGATTGAGCATTTCCACGCGCCCTGCGACGCCTCCCAACAACCCCAATTTTTGCCCGACTTAATAAACCGCCAGTCGAGCCGTCCGAAGTCAAATGTTGCCTGCGTCATATCGCACTCCTTGTCAGTGCGTGGTTGCACTTGTCGATAATGCTTTGTTCGATTTTTGACAACTCGCGTTCAGCCCGCCAGTCGCATACATTTCGACGTATTGCGTCGATTTCGTCCGTTGTAAACGTCGGCTCTATGCGACAGTTCCACTCTTCGATTGCCTCACGCTCGGTTCCTTTGTAGCCAATCGAGGCGTCGCATACATTGCAAATGACAATCCATTCCCCGCCGTCGCAACCGCTAATCATCGCCTTTCCGCCGCAGAACGGGCACGGCTTTAGTTTATCGCTCATCTTTCGCCTCCATAAAGCAATGCCAACGGATAACAAACATTGTATTAGTCCAATTTTTGTATGTCTTTGCAAAAAAGTTAAAAAAAGCGGACTTATTATCAAAACCATCTCTTTCAATTAAATCTCTTAAAAAAGGCTCGTCTAAATAAGCTTTGCCAAGCGGGGATTCTACGGCTACGCGTTCAAGGCGTGAGTCTATTTCAATGAATATAATTTCCGAAACAAACGCCACGCCAAGCTTGCGGCACTCTTTTGTCCGCAAGCCTGTATACAAAGTGAGCTTTTCGCCCACCTCGACATTTTCCCATTTTGGCGACGCGCGGCGGATTGTCTGCCGCTTTTCGCCCGAAAGGATTTTGTCGATGAAAACCGAAAAATTAACGTTCATTTTCCGCGTCCTCCAATTGCTTTTGACATTAAGCCTCCTAATGATATTTTTTCGGAAGAAACATTTGTTGATACTACTTCCACTTCAATTTTATCACTCGACAAAAAACCTAAAAATTCCTCTATTTTTTTTGCCGTCTCTAAAGGCGACAACAAGTCGCCATAATAAATAGTTGACGAGTCAAAAACTTCGCCGGCTTTCCCCTTTCGGCACAATTTAATAACTGTCCCCATCGGGGTATTATTAACGACAAACATAAAACGAGTCTCTATGTTCATTTTATATCCTTTTTGGCCGTCGGGCCCTTTAATTTTTTTGCGATTTTCGCATACGTCGAGCGCATTGCCTGCTTGCCTATGAGCTTTGTTTTCGGCGCGGCGGCAACCCTTAAGCCTTGCTTAATAGTTGGATTCTCCGACGCCTTTCGAGTTGTTCGGGAAAGCCGAACAACTGATTTTTTCGACGCGGGAAGTGCGCGGATTGCGTCGTTTAGGCGTCCCGCGATGTCAAGCCCGACCTCCCAAAAGCCGACGTTGCCTCGGCACGGCACGCGCATCTCAAACGCCTGCGCATTTGCAATCCGCCAACCCACGCGCCCCGCCTCGTGCCAAAAGCTTGTAAACTTTTTTCCGTCGGGCGAAAATTCGTCCACAAGCTCCACGCGCCCGACAATGCCGCCCGACCAGTTGCGACTAAGCTCGACAACGGGCGGAATCTTGGCGGCAAGCTCGGCGTCGATACTCGCCGCGAATTTGTAGATTGCTTGAAAATTTAGAGGGTATTGCGTGCGGTTTGCGTGGATAAACAGCTCGCCGCGAAAATGCGTGTAAACGTCCCTGCTTAAGCAGTCGCGCAAGCCGTGGACCACAAGCCACGCCTCTACGGGGGAAAGCGAAAGCGCGAACCGCTTTCCGCGTTTGCGGGCGTCGGCGAAAGCCTCCGCACCTGCGTCGCCGTCGAAAAGCTCGACGCGCCGCACGCGGTTGTCGTAATTAAAATCTATCATAAAAAATCCTTTTTTTGTATGAGGGTTGATTTAGTCGAAATAGGCGTCGTAGGGCGCGACAAGCCGCTTGAACGAGTCGAGCACTCCGGGCGGCGTGGTTGCGTCAGTATCAAACGCGCGAATTACCAAGTCGCGGTTATACTCAAACGCTTCCGTGCGCCCGCTGTGGAGCGCAAACAACATCGCCTCAATCTTGTCGGCGTAAAAAACAATGCGCGTTTCGGCGGGCGTAAGGTCAACCGACATAACGTTTGAGCGCGCAAAACTTTCAGCGTCAATAAAATCGTCTTCGTTTTTTAGACGCGCCGCGACGGGCGCGGGAATGTCGCCCAAAATAACCTCGTGCGCGTCGTGCAAAAGCGCGCCCACAAGCAACGCGACAGTGTCGGCGCGAACCTTGCGCACGTTGTCGGGTATGTCGCCGCCGCTCCACTCCGATTGAGAGAGCGCAAAAAGCAAAATGCACATCACGCCGAAAGTGTGCTCGCCGACCGTCTGCCGCCTGCCGTCGGGTTGCGTGTGCCAACGCATAACGCGCGCGGCGTCGAGCGTTTTAAAAAGGCGGCGACGGCGCGCTTCGAACGCGCACTCCTCCTCGCGCTTGGGCAGCCACTTGGCAAGCCTGTTTTTGCCCTTACTCATTGACCGCCTCCTTTTGCGCCTTGAGAGCCAAGCCCTTGCGGTGGTAAACCGAAAACTCAAGCGGCTTTAAAAACGCATAGCAAGTGCCGTTGACAAAGATTGTCCGCTTTTCGGCGTCAGTCGGAATGTGCATTGTCCACGGCGAGTCGAACGCCGTAAGTGGCTTGAGTTGTTCGGCTGAGTGGGCGGGCAAGCCGTCCGCGCCCGCGTGGTAAAGCCACTCCGTAAAATCGCACTTTGGCAAATACGCAAGCTTGCGCGCCGTCCCGAGTCCATCGAACTTAACTAAACGCTTGCGCAAATTCTCAAAATCAAAACCGTCAATAAAAGTGGGCACAAAAGCCAAACCGCCCTTGTTTTTAAACGCGCGATACGTCTGATTCCGCTGAAAATCAAAAAGCTCTACGTTGATAACGTGGACGCTGTTGTAATTGCGCGCAAGTAGATAGTTGCCGCAACCCGTCGGCACGCACGCGGCAACGCGGTATTCTTTCGTCGGGGAATTTTCGTCGAGCGCGCCGAGTAAAAACTTAAACGCCGCAAATTCTTCGGCGGAAACCTTTTTTTGGTCGATAACGACAGAATCGCGGTTGAGCCGCGCGAGCATTTCGTCATAATCTTGGCGCACTTGCGCGCATTCCTCGACAGCCTGCTCCATAGCCTCGATGTGTTCTTTGACACTGCCGTAGCGGGCTATTTCATTGCCGTTCGAGTCGCAAACCGAAACGGATTCCTTGCTTCCATTGTCCAATTCTTCATTCTTCATTCTTAATTCTTCATTCCCTGCGGGCGCGGATTCTTCGGCTTCGGGCGCGGATTCTTCCGCTTCCGCCATTTCGGGCGTTGACTCGCCTAATTCTTCGTTCTTATTTCTTATTTCTGCGTCCTCCACGTGCGCGAGCTTGTAGTCTTGGCAGGTGTCGGGCGTGCGTAAAAACGCACGGTCGCACTGCTCGTGCATCGTGCAGTCGTGGCAGTCGGTTGATTTGTTTTTGTCCATGTTTTTCCTTTGTTCAGTTGTTTGAGTTAAAAAGATTCGACGGCGAGCCATACAATAGCCGCCCAAAGGGAAAGCGTGAACGCGCCAAGCGCGACCGCCTCCGCGAGCGGCCAAACCGCCCAAAACGTGCGGTGAAATGCTTTGGCGCGCAACCCGCGCAGCTCGCAGTTTAGTTCGTCGGAAAATTCGTATTTCATTTTTGCCCCTTTCCTATTCGCTTAAAAAATGAAGAGCCGCCCTCACGAGCGCGAAAACAACCGCCGCCACCGCGATGGGAATGAAAATCGGCGCGCGAAAAACCTTGCCCACAAGCCCGCCGAGCCTTTCGGCAAAACACTTTTCGGCGGCGCGCTCCTCAACGGATTCGTTGCTTTCCGCCACCCGCTTCGCATTTTCTTCATTCGCTTCGCCCTTGGGCGAAAACGTTGTTGCCTGCGCGTCGGGCGCGGCGCAGAAAAACTCCGCCGATAGTTCGCCCGATTCAGCCGCCGCCAATTCTTCATTCTTAATTCTTAATTCTTCATTCGTTTCGGCAGTCAGCTGAACAGCCGAAATTTTTCCGCCTAAGCGAATGAACGCCAACATCGCCCCGTCGGAACACAGCGGCAACTCCGATGCCTTTTCGAACGGCTTCAGAAAAAACGAATCGCCGTCGGCAAGCGTTATCGAAATTTTGTCGTAGCAAACGCGCCACATTTTCACGCGCGCCGCCGATACCGCCGCGCCGCGCCCGATGAGGAATTTTATTTCATTTGTTGACATTACCCCCGACTCCTACTTTTTCGCCGCAACGCGCTTTAAAAGCGGTTTAATGCCGCCGTGTTGGTTTATGCAAACAAACAAGTCCTTGAGCTTTTCGCGGTTGTAAAGCCCCTTGCGGACTCGGAGCGTGGGAAACGCCTTCAGCAGGTCGCCGAACGACGTTTCGCCCACCATGAGAATTTGCTTTGCTTCGTCCCGTCTAACTAATGCTATCATGATTTTGCCTTTTTTGCTGTTTGAAAATTTTGTTGCCCTACTTGCGCCACTCGGCTACGTTCGGGCGTATGGAACTTGATAAATTTGTTGAAATGACCTTAACTTCGATTTTCGACGGAGCCGCCCGCGCGGCTTCGCACGCCAAAAAACAAGGGGGCGCGGTAAACCCCAACGCAGGCACCGACGATAGAGGCGCGCTCTTCGCCCGCCCCGGAGGCTATAAACGACTCTGCATTGCGGAGTTCGACGTTGCCCTTTCCGTCGGCGACAAGAAAAATCAGGGCGGGAAGCTCGGAGTTGTCCTCGGCTCCGTGGGAATCGGCGGCGGCGTTTCCACCGCCGAAGAATCCGCCCAAATTACGCGCGTTAAATTTTCCGTGCCGTATATGCTGCCGTAGCTCGGCGAGGTCGTAGACCTCGAGCCGAAACGGATTCCACGAACCCGAACAAAACTCAAGCTCGATATCTACAGAGCCACCGTCGCCGCGCATTATGCTTCGCACGCGCGAAAACTCGACCATGCCGTTTCGGGCAACTAAAAATGTCCGCCCGCCCATGCTACCACTCTTTCTTGCCCTGCTGCTTTGCCCTGCGCGCCTCGAGTGCCTCGGTAAGTAGCTTTACGCACATTTTCGCGTCAATGCCGCGCGTTTCCTGCGCTGCAAGCAGCCTAATTTCGGCTCTGATGTCGACAGGCACGCCCGATATGTTCAACGATGTAGTTTCCATCACGCAACCTCCACTTCAATGATTGTGATTTTGCGAATGCGGGGTAGGTGGTAGTCCACCCCAGAAAACGAATGTTTCTTTTTTTGATTATATTTATTTTCTTTTTTTTGAAGAGTGTCCAATTTCCTCAAAAGGTGAGAACCCACCCTTTTCAAAAGAAGTTTATCGTCTTCTTTTGTTAATTTTGAAAGTTCCTTAAACTTTTTTGTTGTTTCTTTTAGATTTTTCATAGTCAATTTCGTCCTGTAAAATTTGATTTAAAAGCTTCAAAATTTCGTCTGTTATCGTTAAACCTCGTTTATCTAAAATTTTCTGAACAGCGCGCTTTGTGTCCCTATCGACCCAAGCGGCGATTTTTGTTTTATTATCCGCTCGTTTATTTGGCATATCTTTCCTTTCATTGGCGCGAATATGAACGGTGAGCCCCCACCCAGTCAAGTAAATTTTTAAAAATTTTTTAAAAATTTGCTCGACTTTGTTATTTTCTACACGTAAAAATAAGACAATTAACCATACATGTAAAAGATGAGCACATTAATACCTAAAAAAGAAGTAGAATCTATTCAAGCTGGATTATCGAAATATCAAAAAATATTACAAATAGCAAAATCCCGCGACTTAAATGAATCAGATACGGTAACTATAATTGCCGATATGCTTGCTGACATATTCGGATACGATAAATACATTGAAATTACAAGTGAATACGCAATTAGGGGAACATATTGCGACCTTGCTGTAAAAATAAATGGAACAATAGAATATCTTATTGAATGTAAATCGATTGGAACTGATTTAAAGGACGCGCACCTAAAACAGGCTATTGATTACGGCGCAAACCAAGGCGTAAATTGGGTAATACTCACAAATGGGATTGTATGGAAACTATACAAGATTCGCTTTGAAAAACCAATTAATTTTGACTTAGTTCTACAATTCGACGTTATGACATTAAATCCAAGACTTGACGAGTCGAAAGAGCTCCTATATATATTACATAAGTCAGCAATAAGTAAAAATTTACGCCAAGAACATTTCGAAAAATCTCAGTTAATAAATCCATATACAGTAGCGCAAGTTGTTATTTCGGAACCTATCGTAGGCGCTTTAAAACGCGAAATCAGACGATTGTCCGAAATAAAACTTGAAGATAAAGAAATTATAACAATATTGACAGATAGTGTATTAAAACGTGATTTGATAGAAAGTGAAACGGCAAAAGAAGCCGAGAAAACTGTAAAAAAATTACAGCGTAATCTCGAGAAAAAATCATTAAAGAAAAAGGAAACTCAAGCAGGAACAACAGAAAAACAAACAAATGCTCAACAACCCTTAAATACACAACCCCAACCTGAAAAGATACAGAATGAATAAGAAAAATAAAGTAATAGATGAATTGAAAAGTGTAATAAAAACAGCTATTGTAGACGAGTTAAGTGTTGAATTGAATATTGATAAACCCCAAGCTGAAAAGATAGCAGATAAACTTGTTCCTCAGATAATCTATGCAATGGAAGATGAAGGTGGTTTTTCGGTCAAAAAAGACGGTATAGAAGCTTACCCCATTGAAGATAATTTGGAATAAATCTTCGCCCCGAAAACTACAATCGCCATTTTTGGAGCGGAAAAAATGTCAAAAAAACACCGCCGAGCAATGCTGCGAACGTGCCAACGCCGACGAATAGATTTAGTATACTTACCCCCCAAAAAAGGGTGATTTGGTTGCAAAAAATGACCGAAAATTGCAACCAAATTTCACAACATACTTATCTACAAACAAGTGAATACTGCTTTGTAATCATCAGGTCGTCAGTTCAAGCCTGACAGCTGGCTCTGCTTTATTTAAAGGGGTTTCCACCACGGAAGCCCCTATTTTATTGCCTTTGCGGGCGGCGTGGATTGTGTGCATTGTATTTTTGTTTGTGTGCCGCAAACACAAGCAAAACACAAAAAAAGGTTGCATTTTGCACACCTTTGCACACCACCGGAACTATGAATATAATAATAAGTATTACCTCTTTTTGAGGTTTATTCAATTTTCAGTATTGTCGGAAGCAAGCCCCAATTTTACACGGATAAAATCGCTTATCCCCATGTTTCCGCGCAATTCGTCGAGCTTTGCACGTTCAGCGTCGCTTAGCCTAATCGTAATGCCTTTTCTGTCGCGTTTTTTACGCCCAGAATTAGGGCGCGCGCCACCGCGACCGCTTCCCTTGCCCGTTTTGGGTTTATCGGCTGGTTCGGCTGATAAATTATTCTCTGTTGTCATGTGTTCCCTTTTGGTTATAGTTATTGTTTGTCTTCTTTTACTGTAAAAATTTTGAGCTTGCGCGTCCAAATTGCAAAGCCGCAAGCATTGTCGATTGTCTTTACGCCCGCCGATTCGTCAACGTCGCTTAGCGAAACGTTGATTGTTTTAGGCGCGTCGAATTTTACAATCGTAATGGGTGCGGTTGCGTTGTAAATTTGGCGACGAGAAATTATTTTGGTCGCCTTAAAAGCGTCAAAATCAACGACACAAACTTCGGCGCAGTTGTCGGTTTTTCCGTAAAAATTTGAGTATATATTGCCGTCAATTTTGATTGAGCCTACGTCAGAAATTGTCTCAAAATAATCGACATAATCCGCAGGTAAAACTTCGGCACAAGCCTTTTTTAGAGCATCGACTCTGCGTTTTGCCTCGCGCATTGTGCGGCGGTCTTCGGCATACATTTTTGTGCGCAAACGCTCTTCGTCGAAATAACGCAAAACCTCGTAATACAGTCCTTCTTTTCTGTTGCGAATTGCGTCGTTTTTTTCGACCAAATATCCTTTGCCGACTGCGTATTTAAACAATTTTTCCTGTTCGGAATCAAGAAGCGGTTTGTGTCCTCTTCCCGCGCGCTCGAATCGGCGTATTTTATCATACTTGTAATGTTTCATTTTTCGAAACGAGGATAACAACAAAAAAAGACCGTTCAAGAAAAATTGAACGGTCTTTTAATCAATTTTTATTTATAAATAAGTTTGCAAAAAACTGCTTCGGCTCTGCTTGCGGCGCCCGCGGCTATGCAACATCGACCGAGCGGTATGCTTTCAGGAGCTTTTTATCGCCCTCCAAAGAATTGTCGCTCTGGCGGTGTTCCATTCCTATTATGCCGCGGTAGCCCGTATCCCAAAGGTGTTGGAAAACGTTTTTGTAGTTGATTTCGCCCGTGGTGGGTTCTTTGCGCCCGGGGACATCGCCGACCTGCACGTATGCTATTTCCGAGCGCGCGGCGTCGAAATTTCTGATAAGGTTGCCCTCGGTAATTTGCTGGTGGTAGAAGTCGTCGAGAATTTTGCAATAGGGGCTGTTTACCGCCTTGCAGATTGCGTATGCCTGCGGAATACGCTTCAAATACAGGCTCGGGTGGTTTTCAATGTTCAGCGGCTCAAGCACCATAATCAAGCCCGATTTTGCGCAGACATCGCTCATATACCTGAGGTTGTCTACCACGTTTGCAAACTGCATTTCCGACGGCAGCGCGGGGTCTTCCAAGCCGACAACAACAGTAGCCCATTTTGCGTTCACGCGTTTGCCGACCTCCACAGCCTCTTTCATAACGCCCACAAGGTTTTCCTTGACCGCCTTTGGGTTGCGCGTAATGCGCCTCTCGGTGTCGGTTCTAAAGCCCGTGAACGAGGAAAGCTTCCACTCGGTATGCGCGCAGAAAACGCCCATTTCCATTCCGAGCGATTCCATTTTTTTGGCGATTTGCGTCTGAACTTCGGCAGGGCGGCGCATCATATTGTTGTCTTCGAGGGCGCGGAAACCGCAGTCGAAGAAGAACTGGAGCTGGTCTTCGAACGACAGCCCCTTGACGCTCTCTTTCATCATGCCGAAGTGCGGCGCGAATTTCGACTTATACGGCGCGGAGCTTTCCGCCACGTCCGAAACTTTAACCGCCCCGAACGCCCCTCTTGCGACAGTTGCGCCCATCATCGACGCCACCGCCGTTTTCACAAAATTTCTTCTGTTCATCATATATGTTCTTTCTTTTTGAATTACCGTGCGTTTGAAAAGCACGTATGCACGCTACCGCATATCATCGGCCAAGTAAAGTTTTTTTAGAAAAATCTTGCAAACGGGCGGCGCAAAAAATTAGAGTCCGAATTCTATGAAGAAACTTATTTCACTTCTTACTCTGTTTGCCGCCCTGTTCGCGGGCTGCGCAACTACATCGCAAACGCAGGCGAACGCGCCGAAACAGCCGCGAAAAGTGGGCGTTCAAATGTTTTCGCTGCACAAATTCGCCTTCGACGAATCGGTCGAAAAGCTCAAGTCAATCAAGCTCGACGGCGTTGAATGCTTCCCGGGGCAAAAGCTCAGCGCGAAATACCCGAACGTGAAAGTCGGCTACAAAATGAACGCCGAACAGCGCGCGTATATGAAAAAAGTGCTCAAAGACGCGGGGCTTAAAATGGTTAGCTTCGGCGTAACGCACGGAAAAACTCAGGAGGAAATCGACAAAACATGCCAGTTCGTCAAGGAAATGGGCGGCGAAAGAATCCTGATTGAAGACCCCGTTTACTATTGGGCAATGTGGGACAAAGCCTGCGAAAAATACGGCTTGACAGTTCTTATCCACCACCACGCCACGAACGGCTCGCCCTTCTGGGACACGGATTTCTTCAAGAAGCACGTCAAGGGGCTTAAGCACATAAAATACAACCCCGACCCCGGACACTGGGCGCGCTCGGGCATCGACCCCGTCAAGAGTCTGAAGGAAGTTGCGGGCTACGTCGGCGGAATCCACTTTAAGGACTGCAAGACAATCGGCAAAATCGACGTCCGCGACCCCGTTCCCTACGGCGAAGGCTCGCTCGACACAAAGGGAATGCTTGCCGAGCTTGACAAACAGGGCTTCAACGGCTTCTACATTGTAGAATACGAATCAGACTGGAACAACAACGTTCCGTTAATCGCCAAGTGCGTAGAGTTCCTCAGAAACAACTAAACTTTTACAACTCAAACGGACGGTTTTTCTGCCGTCCGTTTTTTTTGCGCCCATACCCCGCCACTCGGGCAAACAGAAAGCAAGGATTTGAAAAACGCGCCGTCCGTTTTTACAGCCGCGCACAACTCTAAAAAAGAACGGCTATGCCCGCCGCGCCCAAAAAGTAGATCTCCGCACACCGCCGAAGCCGAAAACCCACAACGCGCCGCCAAAGCCCGCAGTCCGCAGTCCGCAACACCAGCCGCGCCCATGACGCGGGCACAAAAAAAGGGACGCTTTGCGCGTCCCTTTTATTTTGTTCAACTCCTTACTTGGAGAGTCTTTCCAACAGAGCTTCGCGTTCGATTTTGAGCGAATGCGGGAGCTGTTCGAAAAGCTCTTCCTTAAGCGGCTGAGCCGAAACAGTTTCGGCGTCGTAGGACATAAGTTCCTTGAAGGTGTCCTCCGAGAAGTCCATTCCGTCCCAATCGAGGTCTTCGTAGTTCGGAACAAAGCCGATAGCCGTTTCCTTGGCGCATGCTTCGCCGTGCTGGCGGTTGACAATCCAAGCCAATACGCGCGCATTTGCACCGAATCCGGGCCACATAAAGTTGCCTTCGGCGTCCTTGCGGAACCAGTTGACGTGGTAGAAGCGCGGAGTCTGGCTCAAGCCCTTGCCCATCTTGACGAGGTGTCCGAGGTAGTCGGCCATATTGTAGCCCGCGAAGGGCAACATTGCCATCGGGTCTGAGCGGAGTTCGCCCTGTTTGCCTTCGGCGGCTGCGGTTCTTTCGGAACCCATCATTGCGCCGAGGTATACGCCGTGCGTCCAGTTGAACGATTCGTATACAAGCGGAATGCCCTTCGGGCGGCGTCCGCCGATAACGATTGCCGAAATCGGAACGCCTTCGAGCTTGTCGGCGTTTTCGTCCAAGCAGGGGCAGTTTTCAATGGGAGCTGCAAAGCGGCTGTTCGGGTGCGCTGCGGGCGTGCCGGAAGCGGGCGTCCAGTCGTTGCCGTGCCAGTCGATGAGGTGTGCCGGCGGCTCTTTTGTCATACCTTCCCACCATACGTCTCCGTCGTCCGTAAGGGCAACGTTCGTAAAGATTGTGTTCTTCGCGCAGGAGAGCATTGCGTTGGGGTTTGTCTTCATGCTTGTTCCCGGAGCAACGCCGAAGAAGCCGTTTTCGGGGTTGATGGCGTAAAGCTTGCCGTCGGGGCCGGGTTTAATCCACGCGATATCGTCGCCGACGCACGTGATGTGCCAGCCCTTCTCCTGCATTTCTTTGGGAGCGATGAGCATTGCAAAGTTCGTTTTGCCGCAAGCCGACGGGAACGCGCCCGTAACATAGCTTTTTCTGCCCTTGGGGTCGGTCACGCCCAAGATGAGCATGTGTTCGGCCATCCAGCCTTCGTCGCGACCCATAACGGAAGCGATACGCAGCGAGAAGCACTTTTTGCCCAACAGAGCATTGCCGCCGTATCCCGAACCGATGCTGATGATTTCGCGTGTTTCGGGGAAGTGGGTGATGTATGTGTTTTCGGGATTGCACGGCCAAATAACGTCGTCTTCGGGCGAGTTAATCGGCTTGCCGACGGAGTGGACGCAGGGAATGAATCTGCCTTCCGCGCCGAGAACGTCGAGAACCTTGGGCGAAACGCGCGCCATAATGCGCATGCTGACCACAACGTAGGGAGAGTCCGTAATTTCGACGCCAATCTGGGAGATGGGTCCGCCGATAGGTCCCATGCTGAAGGGGATAACATACATTGTTCTGCCCTTCATGCAGCCCTTGAACTGCTTGTTGAGGATTTCCTTCATTTCCGTCGGGTCCATCCAGTTGTTTGTCGGGCCCGCTTCCTGCTTCGTCTTCGAGCAGATGAACGTGCGCGCTTCAACGCGTGCTACGTCGCGCGGATCGGAGCGGAAGTAGTAGCAGCCGGGACGTTTCTGTTCGTTGAGCTTGACGCACGCGCCCTTTGCAATCATCTGATTGAAAAGTTCGTTCGCCTCCTCCTGAGAACCGTCGCACCAGTAGACTTTTTCCGGAGTCGTATGGGCGGCCCATTTTTCCACCCAAGCGACGAGAGCTTTATTTTTTACTGTTTTAGGATCTATCATGTTATTTTTATCTCCTTGTTGTTTAAGAAAGGAATTTCGATTTATAAAATCGCTTTTCGGTTTTACACAGGCTAATCGGCAATTCAACCATTTTTTTTATTTTTCGAAAAATTTAGCAAAAAAACTACATTTTTGAACTATTCTCCGCCGATTCCCGAGTTTTCCGCCGCGCTGGGCAGATTTTCGCTGTGCAGATTTTATAGACTGCAACCAGTGCCGCCGCAAAAAAGACGTAGCCTATTGCCTCGTGGAAGAAATAATAGTATTTGTCGCCCGCCGAAAGCGACACTGCAATTATGCACACAATGCGCAGCGTGTTTGCCGCAAGCCCCACAAAAATCCCCGCAAAGAGCGAACCCACCCTGCGGCGAATCGACATCTTTCCGAAAACCGCCATCACAACCGCAAGCACCGCGCACGCCGATATTATCCCGAAGCCGTTGCACTCGGTTGCAACCAGATAGCTCTTGCCCGAAATTTTCAGGGCAATCTGCGGAATTTCTCCGCCGTAGAAAATGAGCGAGACGGAATCGCAAAACGCCGCAAGAATGTGCCCCGCCACCCTGCCCGCAAGAATCCGCAGCGGCAAGTCGGCGAACTGGAAAAGGACGGAGAGAAGCGAAAACGCGAAAAACCCGCCCGAAGCCGCGTAGACGTATCGCTTTGAGTCGAAAAACGCGCTGCCCACGGCGGCAATGAAAAACGCAAACCCCGCAAACATACAGAGCACGAACGCAAAATACGCAAAAAATACCGATGTCCACTCAGCCAAAAACGGAATGTTCGGACGAATAGCCAAATGCGCCAAAAGCAAAAAGCAGTAGCCCGCCGCCAGAAAATTTACCACAGCCCTCCCGAACTTCGGCTTGTGCGGGCGTATGCGGTGTTCGACCGCCAGAACAGCCAACGCCGAAACAAGTATCACCACGGCGTCGCGCAGCTGCGGACTTTCCGCAAGGCCGCGAAAAAGAAAAAACAACATCGGCAACACGCAAACCGCCGCACAAACGGCGGAAACGCGCGCCCAAAAAACGGGTTTTGCGAAACTATCCTTCATAAAATCGCCCGAATTTTTTGCATATTCGGGGGAGTCGGTCAACTTAAAACGCGCCGATCCGCCCGAATGCGCCGCGCCGAATCCGCCGCGCGCAACACGTTGATTTGCACAAAAAAGCAAAACAACCGCCCAAGCCCGCCCGCCCCCCGAAAAAACAAAAAAAGCCAAAAATGTGTTGACGAAACCGAAAACTGGTGTATGAGTGGGCGTTTTATAAATTATAGCGACGGAAATGTTTATTCAGGTATTAAAGTCTAAGATGCTCAGAGCCACAGCAACCGACGTAAGGGTTGACTACGAAGGCTCGCTTGCAATCGACGAAGAACTTATGGACAAAGTCGGAATGTTGCCCTACGAAAAAATCTTGGTAGGCAACATCAACAACGGCAAACGTTTCGAGACATACGCAATCCCCGCCCCGCGCGGAAGCAAAACCTTTTCCATAAGGGGAGCTGCGGCGCATTTGGGACAGGTCGGAGACCTGCTCGTGATAATGTCGTTTGCAACGGTGGAGCTTGAAAAGGCGAAAGAAGTGCTGCCGCGGACAATAACGCTTGCGGAGAACAACACTAAAATAGTGAAGTCGCAAAATATGATTTCGTAGGGAGTCGCCGCACGTTCAATGCGGCGATTGCGTTTTAATTTGACATCGCTCAACTAACAAAAAGAAGACAAAATTATGGCATACAAATTATTCATACCCGGTCCGATAGCCGTATCGGAAAAAACATACAAGGCTATGGCCACCCCCATTATGGGACACAGAATGAAGGAGTTTTCCGACCTCGTTATGTCGGTCGAACCCCGCCTTCAGCAGCTGTTCTACACGAAAGACCCCGTTTTCCTCAGCACGAGCTCTTCGTGGGGAATTATGGAAGGCGCGTTGCGCAACGTAACGCAAAAGGCGGTGCTCAACTGCGGCAACGGCTCTTTCTCCGACAAGTGGTATGACGTGGCAAAACGCTGCGGCAAAAATGCCGACTTCCTCCAGTTCGACTGGGGCAAACCCGTAGACCCCGAAGCCGTAGACAAGGCTCTTGCAACGGGCAAATACGACTCCATCACAATAATCCACAACGAAACCTCCACGGGCACGATGAGCAACCTCGCCGAACTTATGCCCGTAATCAAGAAGTATCCCGACGTTATCTCGATTATCGACACCGTAAGCTCGTTCTCGGCTCTGCCCATCAAGAAGGACGAACTCGGAATCGACGTTATGATTACGGGTTCGCAGAAGGCGTTGGCTTGCCCCCCCGGACTTTCGCTGTTGTCGGTTTCAGACCGCGCAATGGAACGCGCAGCCAAAACCGAAGGCCGCGGCTACTACTTCGACTTCCTCGAATTCAAAAAGTTCTTCGACAAGAACCAGACGCCCTCCACACCCGTTATCAGCCTTATCTTCGCGCTCGAAAGCAAGCTTGACGACATCTTCGCCGAAGGAGTCGAAAAACGCTACGCGCGCCACTTGGCGAACAACAAGCTCGTCCGCGAATGGGGCTACGGCCACGGCTTCAAGCTCTTCCCCGAAGAAAAATACGGCTCGGTTTCGCTCAACTGCTTCGCCAACACGATTGACATCGACATTGCGGGCGTGATTGCCGAACTGAAAAAACGCTACAATATGGCGTTCGACGGCGGCTACGGCAAGCTCAAGGGAAAGACTTTCAGAATTTCCAACATGGGCGACGAAACTCCCGAAACGATGAAGGAACTGCTCGACAACATCGACTCTATCCTTCCCGAATTCAAGAAATAGTCGAACCCGAATTTTTCGATAAACCCGTTGCGCGTTCGGCAAATGAGCGCGCAACGTTTTGTAAAAACAAAAAAGCACGCGCAATTTTTTAACAGCAAGAAATATGAAAAAGCTCATCATAGCCGAAAAACCGTCAGTAGCAGCCGACTTGGCAAGAGTCCTCGGCAAGCTGAAAAAAAACGACGATTTTTACGAAAACGACCAGTATGTGATTTCCTCCGCGGTCGGACACCTCGTTGAGCTTTTCAAACCCGACGACATCGACAAAAAATACGCGCGCTGGACGCTCGCCGCCCTCCCGATTATCCCCAAAAAGTTCGAGCTTAAGCCGATTGAAAAGACAAAGCAAAAACTTTCTTCGCTCAAAAAACTGATGTCGCGCAAGGATATCGACGAAGTTGTCAACGCCTGCGACGCGGGGCGCGAGGGCGAGCTTATTTTCACCTACATCTACGAAATCACAAAGTGCAAACTGCCCACAAAAAGACTGTGGGTTTCGTCAATGACGCCCGCGTCGATTCTGGAGGCGTTCGAACACCTCAGAACGAGCGAGCAAATGGCGTCGCTTCAGGACGCGGCGCGCTGCAGGAGCGAGTCTGACTGGCTGGTGGGAATGAACGGCACGCGCGCGCTGACAATCAAAATGGGCGCACGCGGCAAAGACACAACAAGCGTTGGGCGCGTCCAAACGCCGACGCTTGCAATGATTGTTGAACGCGAGCGCGAAATACAAAAATTCAAGCCGCAGACATTCTGGAAAATAACGGCTAAATTCAAGGTCGAAAACGGCGAATACGAGGGCGTTTTCCAGAAGCCCAAAGACAAGCTCACAAAAGCCGCCAACGACAAGCCCGACAGAATCTGGGAACACGCTTTCGCAAGCGAAGTTCTGGAGCGCGTGCGCGCCTGCCAAACGGCGTCGGCAACCGACAAGAAAACGCTTTCAAAGCAAATCGCCCCGCGCCTTTACGACCTCACCTCGCTACAGCGCGAAGCCAACAACAAGTTCTCTTTCCCCGCCAATAAAACGCTTTCAATAGCGCAGTCGCTCTACGAAAAGCACAAGCTGATAACCTACCCGAGAACCGACTCCCGCGCCCTCCCCGACGACTACCGCCAAGTGGCGGTCAAAACGCTCTCGAATATGGACGGCGAATACGAAGCCTTCGCCCAGCGCGCAATACAATACGTCCCCAAGGCGGGCAAAAGAATTTTCGACTCCAAGCAAGTAAGCGACCACTTTGCAATTATCCCCACGGGCGTGCGCCCCAACAAGCTCTCCGACGACGAACGCAAAATTTTCGATATGGTTGCGCGCCGCTTTATGGCAGCGTTCTACCCCGAAGCCCAGTTCGCGGTTACGGTTCGCACAACCACCGCCGACGGGTTCGCGTTTAAAAGCGAGGGCAAAGTGCTTACGGTTGCGGGCTGGCTCGACGTCTACAACAAGGAAACCGACGACAAAAACTCCCTGCCCGCCCTTGCCACCGACCCCGAACAGGCGCAAATTTTGCAGTCGGGAATGAGTCAGGAACAGACAAAACCGCCCGCGCGCTACAACGAAGCAACGTTGCTTTCGGCAATGGAAGGCGCGGGTAAGCTCCTCGACGACGAAGAACTGTCGGCGGCAATGAAAGAAAAGGGACTGGGGACTCCCGCAACAAGAGCGACGATTATCGAAAACCTCATCGCCCACAAATTCGTGGAACGCCAGCGTCGCGACCTCATTCCGACGCCCAAGGCCGAACGCCTCATCACTTTCCTGAACGTCCTTTCAATAGACGCGCTCACAAGCCCCTCAATGACGGGCGAATGGGAATACAAGCTCAGACTCATCGAGAAAAACGAGCTTACGCGCGGCGAATTTATGAAGGGCATAGAAACCCTCACGGGCGAAATTGTAGACAAGGCCAAGAACTTCAAGGAGGACAACCTCGAAACGACCGAATCCGACCTCAAAAGCCCGATTGACGGCAGCAACCTGCTTGAAACTTTCCGCTCATACAAATCGAAAGACGGCAAGTTTATAATCTACAAAACAATCGGCAACCGCCAAATGTCGTCCGACGAAATCCGCGAACTGCTCGAAAAACGTTCGCTCGGGCCTATCGACGGCTTTCGCAGCAAGATAAACAAGCCCTACTCCGCGCGCCTTTATCTCGACGAAAACAACGCCGTAAAATTCGATTTCGGCAGACCCGCCGACGCCGCACAGGTGAACCTCGCCGACGCCCCCGTTGTTGCCGACTGCCCGCTGTGCGCAATGAAACTGTGCAAATGCACGGGTGCAAAACTGGTTGACACGGGCAACGCATACGTCTGCCGCTGCGACGACGCCAAAGACAAAAAATGCAATTTCCGCCTGAGCAAAACAATGCTCTCGCACAAAATCACGCTCGAAGAAATCAACGCGCTTGCAACCGCGGGCAAAACGCCCGTAATTGAAGACTTCGTTTCAAGCAGGACAAAGAAGAAGTTTTCCGCCGCCCTCGTGCTCGACGCCAAGCGCGGAATTTCATTCGAATTCGCCAAAAAAACAGGTTTCCGCGGCAAAAAAGACAAAGCCCAAGACCCCTCCCCCAAAGCCGAATAGTTTATTTTATAATTCCTAAAGCGGCGGCGATTGCCGCAGGCAATCCGCCTTTGATTATTCGTTAAAGTAGTGTAGCTTTAATTTAAAGTTAAAGCGGATTGGCTACGCCAATGCTACTTTGCTTTTTGGTATTGGGCAACGGCGTTTTTTATATGTTGGGAAGTGGCGTAGATTGGCTGCGCCAATGCTACTTTGCTTTAACCAAAGAGTAGAGGCAAATCGGCTATGCCGATTGCCGCCACTTTAGGAAACGTAAAAAATGCCCGAGAGCGTTTCTTGCGGCGGCTTTTAATAATCAAAGGAGATTGAACAAAGTTCATTCTCCATTACTTTTTTAAATAAAAACTTTAACCGCCAAACAAAGGCGTATTGCCTACGGCAATCGCCGCCCCTTCAGGAAAGTTAAAAAACTTTAATGAATAGACAAAGCGGAATTGAATTTCATTCAATCCCGCGCCGCTTTAAGTTTAAAAGCGCGAGGCTCGAGGCAGGACTTGCGTTTCACAAGGCGAAGCGGGCTAAACGCCCGTGAGTCCGTAGTGAAACCAAGTAATGCCCGAGAGCGTTTCTTGCGGCGGCTTTTAATAATCAACGGCGATTGAACTTTGTTCAATCGCCGCTACCTTAAAATAGAAATGCCGCCGCCGAAAGAAACGCGGCCTCGCGCTTTTAAAACGGCGAAATCCAAGTGAGAATACAAACACTTGCAGTCGGAAAACCCGATAGAAGAAAGCCATTCGAGCTGACTTTTGACAGTCGCACACCTGTCGAGCTTGAGACGCTCGCGCGCAACAGCCGCCTGCTCGGGCGACATGTGGCGCAGAATGATTTCCTCGCGGGCGGCGGAATTGCCCGCGCTTAAAAAGCGAAAGCCCGAAATCGGCGCGCCGTTTGCGATGGCAAAAGCGTCGATTTGGGGCTTTTATCCGGTGCGGTTTGGCTATTTGAGCTTGACTACCGCATATGCGTACGGGGCGAGTTTTGCGCGCGTTTTGTCGCCGTTTGCGGAAAGTTCTGCGCCGCGCAAAAACATAATCGAACCCGTTCCGATTTCAACGACCGCTTCCGCAGGTTTGTTCGTGGCGTTTGCCAAAACTGCGATTTTTTCGCCGTCGCATGTGCGCACAAACGACACTACCGCGTCGGGCGCGGAGTTGTCCAGCCATGCGGTTTTGCCTTTCCAGAGAGCCTTGTTCGACATTCTAAGTTCGGAAAGTTTTTTCATCAACGCCAGTCTCGCCTTGCCCCGCGCGGTGTTGAGGTTTTCCCACGCAAGCTCCATTTTGCCAAATTTCGGCGAGGAGAACATTGAAAGGTAGGCGTCGTCGGCAAATTCGTTGCCGCAGAAGACCATCGGAATGCCGTCGATTGTGTAGTTGAGAACCTGCACCAAGTCCATTCCAGCGCTTGTGAAAATCTGCTCGTAGCGCTTGCCGACCCTTGCGCAGTAGTCGCTGGAGGTGTCGTGGTTGTCCATGTCGCGGATTAGCAGCGTGCCATTCGCGTCTTTTGCAAGGTCTTTTTCCCATTGCTTTCGGATTGCCGATGCGGGCAGTTTGCCTTCGAGAACCTTTGCCAATGTTTGGTGCCAGCCGAAGCCGTAGTGGGCGTCGTAGGCGTATACGGCGGCGTCGGCGCGGTCGCTTTCGGCGAGCATGAAGATGTCGGGCTTGATTTTTGAAACGCGCCTGTAGGCTTCAATCCAGAAGTCGGCGGGAACGTATTGTTCGGCGTCTGTGCGGTAGCCGTCCACGCCGAATTTCTTTACGAAATACTCCATATTTTCAAAGAGCATTTCGCGGAGGTCGTGGTTTGAAAAATTGAGTTCGGGGAACGACCACGCGCCCTTTTTGACGTTGCCGTCTTTGTCGAGAACCACGAGGTTTTTGTCTTTCTTGATGATTGTTGCATTCGGGCCGCAGTGGTAGTAGACGAGGTCGAGAATGACTTTCATTCCGAGTTTGTGGGCGTCGTCCACGAAATTTTTGAGGTCGGCGTCCGTGCCGTAGTCGGGCTCTATTTTGAAATAGTCCTTGAGACGATACGGGTTTTTGGGGTTGTTTGTATTCGACGCCTTTTGGCGCTTGCTCCAAAACGTTCTGTCCGCGCCGTCGTCGTGTTCAACCACGGGGCAAAGATACACAACGTTGAACCCCGAGTCCTTTATGTGCGGGAGCATTTGGCGGGCTTTGTTGAGCGTGCCTTCGTGCGTGTAGACGGGTAGTAAAATTTGATAGATTATGTTTTTCCTGTTCGAGTCGCACACGGGGCGGGCGTCGAGGTGCGACGCCTGTTTCGATGTGTCGATTTTTCCCGATGGGGTTGCCGCCACGGTTTGCCCAACGCATGATTGCGCGGCAATCGAGAGAACCGAAAGCGACGAAATTACCGCCATCTTTTTGTATTTTTCAATATCCATCGTTTTAACCTTTATTCTTATTCAATTCGGAATTTCGGCACAGGCGCCGAACTTGGTGGGCATTCTGTACGCGCGTTTGCTCAAGTCAATAACGTACGGATTTAATTTTGGTAAACTGTTTACCGCGTGCGTCGGCTCGGCGGGAGCGTGAAATCGGAGGCGGCGGCGTAAAAGTCGTCGAAACGGGGAATCATAAACTTCCGCTGGGCGTCGTATTGGGCGGAAATTTTGGAGAATTGGCTTTCCGCACTTTCCATATCTTAGAGAGAATATCGGGCGGTGTTTTTCTTGTCTTCGCTGACATCCACGGCTACAACCCACGCGCGTGAGTTGGTGTTTTGGCGCACGAGAGCGTCGAAAATTTCGAACAAATGGCGCGCCAAGCCCTCGCATGAACATTCCTTTGCGTAGTAGACGTTCCACGCCTCGGGCGCGGCGGCAACAAGCTTGGCGGCAACGGGGTCGTCAACCGAAAACACGCAGGCGTGGTCGAGGTGCTCGTCAATCCACTTTTTGATGAACTTGACTTTGCCGAAGTCGATAACAAAGCCGTTTTCGTCGGTGCGTTCGCAGCCGAAACTTACGGAGATGTCCCAGTTGTGCCCGTGCACGAATGAACAGTGCCCGTCGTGCAAGTGCTGGCGGTGGGCGAAGGGAATGTCGAAATACGTTTTTGTGCAGATTAGCATAGCGTTTCCAAGAAGTCCGCGTAGTAGGCGGCGGCTTTTTTTATTGTCTGTAGACTGAAATTTTCGTCGGGCGCGTGAATGTTGTTTTCGGGAGTGAAAAGCCCGAGCATAATGCAGTCAAGCCCCGTGAGCGACTTTATGTCAGCCATGAGCGGAATGCTTGCGCCCTCGCGCAAAAACAGCGGTGAACTGCCGAACGCCCTTTGCGCACACGCTTCAACGGCGTCGAAAACCTTTGCAAGCTTTTCGCCCTTTTGCCCTTTGAAGTCGCCGTGCCTGTCGATGAAATAGCCGTCGCCGCCCGCGCCGTATTCGACAAACTCTACGCGTATCTGCTTCGGGGTGCGCTCGCGGATTGCGTTTTTCACAAGCTCGAGCATGTCGGCAGTCTTCTGCGGAGGAACTGTGCGAATTGAAATTTTGCAAAAACACTCGGCGGGAATGACCGACTTCGAGCCTTCGCCCTGATAGCCTCCGCCCATTCCGACGAACTCCAGCGCGGGCAGAACGCGCCCCGCAAGCGCGGGGGGAACGTCGCCCTGCCTGTAGAGCGAGTCAATGCCGAGCAGTTTTTTTATCTGTTCTTCGCCGAAGGGAGACTGCTGTATTTCGCGTTTTTCCCATTCGCGTATTTCGCCTATGCCGTCGTAGAAATGCGGAATGTTTACAAGCCCGTCGGGCGAGTGCAGCGACGCGCAAACCTCCGCCATAGCCTGAAGCGGGTTGTAGATTACCCCGCCGAACATTCCCGAGTGGACGTCGGTGTTCGCGCCCCTGAAAATTGCGTCAACAGAACCCGTTCCGCGCAGCCCCGTTGTGACAACTACCCTTTCGGCAAAGCTCGAAGTGTCGCTGAGCATAACGAAGTCGTATTTCGAAAGCTCCGCTGCGCGGCTTGCGATAAACTCCGACATACTAGGGCTGCCGACCTCCTCTTCGCCCTCTACGACAATCCCGAAGTCGATTGGCGCGTCGGGATTTTTTTCCAGAAAGTCCGCAACTCCCGCAAGCATGCAGGCGAAAGGCCCTTTGTTGTCGGCAACGCCGCGCCCGAAGACCGACCCTCCTTCAACGCGCGCTACAAACGGCTCAGAATGCCACTTTTCAAGCGGCTCGGCGGGCTGGACATCGTAGTGCCCGTAGCAGAGAATTGCGAACTTAGCAGACGTGCGAGCCTTTCGGCGGGCGAAAACAATGGGGTGCATTTTCGTGGGCACAATTTCGCTTTCAAACCCAAGCTTGCAAAACTGCGCGTTGTAGAATTCGGCACATTTGCGCACGTCGGCGGCGTGTTCGGACTTCGCCGAAACGCTCGGAATGCCGACTGCCGATTCAATAAAATCGAGGGCGTCGAACTTCATCAGAAAACCTTTTTGTAGAGCATGAAAAACACGACCGCCTGCGCCGCCAAAAACACAGTCCACAGCACCGCCGCAGTCCGCGCGTTTTTGTTGAAAACATACTTAAGCGCAATCACGCAAAGCGCAACCGCCGCGTAAACCAAGCATGTTCGCACCTGCGCCGAGGCGTCAATTACCATCGGGAAAACCCAAATCAACGCCGAAGACCACAGCGCGAACGCGTAGGAACGCTCGAACATCTTGTTGTCTCCAGCCGCCAAAAGCGCGCAAAAAACCGCCGTGCCCGATATCATCGAAGCCAAAAACGCGCACGCCAAATGCCCGCCCAACTTCAGTTCGTTGTAATACGGAAGAAAGTCCATAAGCAGTTCGGGCGCGGGCAACGCCGCGTCCGTCCAATTTTCAGCGCACTATCTGTTGTATGTGCCCAAGTTTTTGAGGATTGCCTTGTAGATTCGCTGGCAGGCAACAAGGTTGTCTTCGCCGTAGCTGATGTCGATTTCCACAAGCTTTTTAAGCTGTGTGAGCGAAACCACAACGCGAACGTCCTTCTTGGCTCTGGCGTAGAGAATCCACGCGTTGTCCTTGGGGACTTGCCCGCAGCGGAAATATCCCTCCTGCTCGAGGGCGATGTTTGCCGCCTTGTAGACGTCGGCGAGGGGGGCTTTTACGTTGCCTTTGAAGTCGTGGGTGAGGTCGTCGTAAACGGCAACCTGCTGTTCGGGAATGTCGGAATCAACAAGAACGCGCGTTACGCAGGAGCACAAAAGCATTGCCGCCGCGGAAATTGATAAAGCTGTAAAAATCGTCTTTTTCATACGCGCCGATAATCCGAAATAAACCGCGCTTTTGCAACACTTTTTTCGCCGCGCCCGCCCCGAAAAAGCGGAAATGCGCCCACACAAAAAAATTGAAATAATCGGGCGAATGTGATTTCTTGGGCGGATTATGGAAAAACAAAACTGCGGCAAAATCATTCTTGCGTCGGCGTCGCCCAGACGCAGCGAACTGCTCGCGCGCGCGGGGTTCGACTTCGAAGTCGTAGTTTCCGACGCCGCCGAAGTAGAGCATATCGACCCCAAAACGCTCGTTCTGCGCAACGCCCGCGCCAAAGCCGAAGCCGTAGCCGCGCGCTTCCCCGACAGGATTGTTCTGGGAGCCGACACAATCGTGGCTTTGGGCAACGAAACATTCGGCAAGCCAAAAGATATTGACGAGGCGTTCCGAATGCTCAAAACGCTCAACGGCAAAACGCACTGCGTCTACACGGGCGTCTGCGTTCTCAGAAAATCCGACTCCCGCGCGTATTCCGACGCGGGGAAATCCGACGTTGTTTTCAAAAAGCTCGACGACGCCCAAATACGCCAATACCTCGCCGCAGTGCCCGTTCTCGACAAGGCGGGCGCGTATGCCGCGCAGGAGCACGGCGGAATGATTATCGAAAGAATCGACGGCGATTTCGACAACGTTATGGGGCTGCCCATACGCGTGGTGAAAAACTTGCTCGACAACTTCGCCCGATAAGGTAGTATCGGAGAGGTTTTGCATAATATAATGCAGGAGGGCGGCTACATATTTTTTGAACGGCGCAACGGCGAAGACATCGGCGTATTCGCGCTGTCGTTTGCGCTTGCGTTGCTGTTTCACGCAGCCCTTTTTGCGGTGCTTCCCGAAAAATTCCCCGCCGCCGACAGCGAAAAATCGGACGAAATGAAGCTTGAAATTCTGCCGCCCGAACTCAAAAACAGAGTCCCCGATTTCATCGAGGCGAACCCCTACGGCAACGAGCTTGTTCCGCTAAAAGACGCGCCCGAATCGTTCAAAAACCAGACTGCCGCCGACGAGCTTCCCGACCCGAATTCAAAGTCGAAACTGCCGTCGGTAAAGGGCGAAGGCAGGCAATACAAGAAAATCGTGGCGGGCACGAACGGCGAGACCGACAACCTTTCGCCCGCGCGCGTTCTCGAGGTTTTGCAACGCCCGCTGACCGAGCACACGCGCGAAACGCAACCCGCACCGACCGCCGCGCAAGCACAGGGAAACCGCCCCGCCCAACCCGCTCGGCAGGCGCAAGCTCAGCAAACCGAAGCCGCCAAGGCGGCACAAACGGCGGCAACGCAAGCCACGGCAGCCGCAAGCCAATCGCCTGCGCAAAGCAAGCCCGCAGCGCAAGCAGCCCGACAGTCCGCGCAAAGCACTTCCGCCGCGCAAAGCAAGGGCGAAGCGGCTTCAAACGCACAAAGCGAATCGGCAAACATTGCAAAGCCCGACAAAATCGACGCCGCGCGCGCCGACGACACCTCCGACGAAAACACAATAGTCCTTCCCAAATTCGCAAAAACCGACACAGACTCAGCGCGCCGCCAAGCCGACAAGCCCGCCCTCCCCTCGGCAGCGGCGGCGGCAGTCGCACCCAAACCCGTTCCCGTCCCACAACCCGCCAATGCGGCGGCAACCGTCCAACCCGCGCAGGAGTTGCCCGTGCCGAAGCCGCGCCCCCGCCTGAGTATGAAAATCCCCGCAGGGCCGCTTGCCGACAACCCGAACGCGGCGTCAAAGACGGGCGTTGTCGCGGCGGAATCGCGCTTCAGCGAGTTCGGCGCGTATCAGCAGAGAATGATTGAGGCAATCTCGCGGCAGTGGAATCTGCTGGGTTCGCGCTACGACCTTTCAAGCGCAATAGGCTCGCAGGTGGCGATAGAGTTTTCGCTCAACACGGAGGGCGAGCTTGTCGACTGCAAAATAGTGTTCTCAACCTCCACAAACACGGGAACGGGGCTGTGCGAGCAGGCAATTCTTTCCACCGCCCCATACGGCGTGTGGACGCAGGAAATGGTAAACACGCTCGGCGCACAGCCGCAGCAGGTGAAAATCAAATTTTGGTATAGATAATTATGGACGAACAAATTTCATCACTACCCGAAATCCCGCTTTCAACGGGGTGCGAAATTGCGGCGGTGTCGCCGTGCGGGCTGATTGCAATAAACAAGAAGGCAGGACGCGCCTCGCACCCGAACCCCGACGCTGGCAGAAACGACAAGCCCCCCATGGTGAAGGCGCGCTACAACTTCGACGACGAATACTACTCTTGGCTCGACGAAGACGGACAAAAGCACCGCCTCTATCTTGTAAACCGCCTCGACTCCCCAACTTCGGGAATAATCCTTGCGGGCTTCGACCCCGACGCAGTGCAGGCTGCAAAAGAGCAGTTCCGCGCGCGCAACGTCCGCAAAAAATACGCGGCAATAGTTCTCGGGAACGTCATTCCAAAATTCGGCGAATGGAACGACAGGCTTTCAACGCAGAAGTTCGCGGGCTTTGTCCGCAGCGTGTCGGGACGCGTGTTCGGGGCGCAGGCGCAGCAGAAGGCTTCCGCCCGCTACAACGTGGAGGCGTTCGACCAAAACTCGCTCGGGCTTTCGTTGCTTACGCTCGAGCCGCACACGGGGCTTACGCACCAGTTGCGCGTGCAATGCGCCAAGCACCGCTGCCCGATTCTCGGCGACGCCACCTACGGAGACTTCGCTCGCAACAAGCGCGTAAAGTCTCTCACGGGGATTTCGCGCCTGTTTTTGCACTGCCTTGAAACATCGCTTGAAATAGAGCTGCGCGGCGAGAAAATAGCGTTTTCCGCAAGCGCGCCGCTGCCCGAAAGTTTCGAAAAAATTATCCGATACAATCCCGACATCAAAAAAAGAACGCTGAATTTAAGATGACATTTGCAGAACTGTTTTTCAGGCTCGACGCCTACTTTAAAGCCCTCCGATGGGGCGCACTCAAAACAACCGCGACGTTCGCGTTTTTGTGCGCGCTTTTCGCGTTCAATACGGCTCTGGTTTTGCGCGCGCCCATTGCCGAGTTTTACGACGCCAACGCCGAAACGCTAAAGGCGGCTCTGGCGCAGGTGAAATTCCAAAACGGCGCGTTCGCGCTGCCCGAAAACGAGGTGGACATAAAGGACTCAAACGGCACTGTCTACGGCATAATTTCCAAAAAGCCGATTGACGCAAACAGGGTAAAAAACATTGTCTTTGCCGTTGAAGGCGAACGCCTAATTTTCTTCCAAAACGGAGAGGAAAACGCGTTCGAGCTTTCGAAAATGTTCCCGCAGGAAAAGTCGGCGAACACGCAACAACAGGCGGAAAACGGCGCAAAAACGTTTTCGCTCGCCGATTTCGTGCCCACGAAAGCCGAAGTGGAGCGCGTCTACATTCCCTCGCTGTCGGCAATAACGGCGGGTTTTGTAGTTGTTTGGCGGATTGCGCTTCTGGGCGCATTCGCCTTCCTGCTCGACATTCCGCGCCGCCGCCTGCGCCTCGGGAAATCGCTGAAGCTTGCAATGCTTGCAACGGTTCCGCCGTCGGTTTTCGCGCTCTGCTTTTCGCTGGCGTTCGGGCGGCTTCTGATTGAGCCTGTCGTGCTGATTCTGGCGGCGGTAATTGTCTACCGCGTCTCGAAGAAAGCCGACGCGGACAAAATATGCTTGCAATGAAAATGCAAAACGCCGATTATCTTCGGTTTAGTTTTTCGCGATGAACCAGACAAAAACACAGCAAAGCTCTCCCGCCGACAACGGCACTTCGCCCACCCCATTTTACGACGAAAACTTCAAAGTAAGCGGCGACTACAAACTGTCGCTGCCCGACGCCCAAAATGCCGACAAAAACTCGATTAAGGGCGCAAACGTCGCAATCTCCCAAGTGGGAATGCACAACTTCAAGCTGCCGCTGAAGTTTTTGCGCGGCGACGGCTCCGTATGCACGCTGCAGGCGTCGATTACCGCAACGGTATCGCTTGCCGCCGACTGCAAGGGCATAAATATGTCGCGGATAATGCGCGTGTTTTATCTTTTCGCCGACGAGGTTTTCACGCCCGACACTCTCAGGGCGGTTCTCGAAAAGATGAAGGAAAAGCTCAAAACTTCGCGCGCGCACCTGCACATTCGTTTTGAGTATCCCCTCGAGCAGACAAGTCTGCGCAGCGGGCACAAGGCGTGGCAATACTACCGCTGTGTCTACGAGGGCACCATTGACGCCCAAAACGTCTTCAAGAAAATCATTCACTTCGATTTCATCTACTCTTCCGCGTGTCCCTGCTCCGCCGAGCTTAGCGAGCACGCCCGCCGCACCCGCAACGTCTACTGTGTGCCGCACTCGCAACGCAGCAAGGCACGCGTCCGCGCGCAGGTTATGGAGGGCGAAGTCCTCACCATTGAGGACATGCACGCGCACTGTCTCTCCGCCCTCAAGACCGAAACGCAGACGATAGTCCGCCGCGAGGACGAGCAGGCTTTTGCCGAGCTAAACGGCGCGTATGCAAAGTTCATTGAGGACGCCGCGCGTCTTCTCTACGACGAATTCAACGCCGACAAGCGCATTGCCGACTTCGAAATTGCCTGCATTCACTTGGAAAGTCTCCACTCGCACGACGCCGTAAGCGTAATCTGCAAGGACGTCCCCAACGGCTTCTCCGCCGACTTCTACGACTTCCAAGACCTCCTCTGCTAACAAGGGGCGCAAGCCCCTTGACCTGAACGTTCGTTGAACGTTCATTGTGTTATTCGGCGTAGCTAACCGCTACGCCTCTTCTGTAGATATACGCATTGGCTTCGCCAATAGCTTGATTATCCTAAGCCGAAAAGTTTTTTTGCGAAGCCCCTTGACCTGAGCGTTCGCAGAACGTTCACTGTGTTATTCGGTTTTTTATAATTCCTAAAGTGGCGCGGATTGGCTAAAGCCAATGCCGCTTTAATTTCAAATTAAAGTCGCGCTACTTTAATTAAAGAGCAAAAGCGTATTGAGTTTTACTCAATCGCCGCCACTTTCGAAAATGTAAAAAACGCCTTTTCTGTTTGTATCCGCATTGCTTCGCAATGGCTTGATTACTATAAGCACAAACTTTAACTATCAAGCAAAGGCGTATTGCCTGCGGCAATCGCCGCCGCTTCAGAAATTATAAAAAAAATAAAAAAGACGCCCGAAGGCGTCTTTAGAAATTTACGCGTATTAGGAAGAAATTACTTTCTGCGGCGGATGGCGAAAGCCAAAGCTACCGCGCCGAAGATTGCCGCATACGTTGCGGGTTCGGGGACGGCAGTTGTAAGCCAGCCGTTGTCGAGAATCTTGAAGTTCGTGCCTTCGATTGCGTCGACATACTGCTTTGTGCCGTCAACGTCGAGATAGATTTGGATAGAATCAATGCGGCCGCTGTCGAGGAGGTCTCTGAGGTTTGCAATTCTCAAAGTTTCGTCGGCGAAGTTGAGCTTGAGGTTGATTTTGCCCGAAGCGGATTCGGCCAAGTCGGCAGTGATGATGTCGATGAGCGAAACGTCAAGCTTCGAACTTGCGTCGGTGATAAACTTGAGCTCTGATTTTTCGACAGTCTTGATTGCGCCGAATTCGTTCTGCGCGCCGTTGTAGGAAGCAACAACAACAGCTCCCGTGGCGTAGAAAGTGGAGTCGGCCTGCGAAGTTGCGCCGTATGCCGCGCCCGAAACAATCGTGTTGGAAGAGCTCATATTCAACGCGGTGTCCTTCAAGAATACGAATTCGTCAAACATAAGGGCGTTCTTGGCGACGCCGTTGCGAATGTTGAATTCCCTTGCGGAAATCTTGTTGATTGCCCTCATAGTGGAAGTGGCGTCTTTAAGGGAAACACCCTTCTGCGTGATTGTAGCGCCCGCATAAACGTTGAACTGGGTGCCGCCCGCTACAAACGCGTAGTTGTCGCCGTTCCACATATTGTTTGCGGGATTGTATCTATAGCCGTTTACAACGAGATTGCCCGAAATATTCGAATTACCCGCACCTACACGCATACCGCCCGAAGCGTATGTCGAAGAACCTGTGAATTCGCCGAAATCCTTGCCCGAATTGAACGTTGCGCCCGATTCGATAGTAAGACCATTGTTGATGAGGGAATTTCCGTTCTGGCCAGGCCATTTTAAATCAGTCGCCGAAGTAAACGTAACGCCCGACCTAATTACGAGAGTGTTTGCAACGACTCTGCCCGCAGTGGTAGCAGAACCAGAAGTAGCTCCGTCGGGGAGCTTGATGATGAAATCGTTTGCAGAATTTTCAAGCCCCGTTAAGACCGAACCGTCTGCAACCAACTCAACCGTGTCGGCAAAAAGCGGGCTTACGCACGCCAATGCACACAACGCGAATATGCTTTTTTTCATTTTGAATTTCCTTTACTAAGTTAGGTTGTAATATCAATTTTGCGACGATACCCCCCCCCCAAGAAAAATCAAGTTTTTTTTGTAAATTTGTGGAAATAACGCCGTTTTTGTGGTTTTTTAAATAAAGAAATTCCCGCCGCGCCAAGCGTCAAGAACCGCCGCTCCGCCCCGCCCGCCACACGCCGAATGCACGAGAAACAGAGAGGGAAAAACAAAACCGAATGCCGAACGGATAAATTTATTTGTGCGCCAAATAATAAAAAGAGTTTCCAAATAAAAAGCGTATAAACTTATCCTGTTTTATCTCCGATTAACCTTGCAAAAATAATCCATACGTCAATAGTATTATTTATTGAACCCGAACGAAAGAATATAACTAATGGCGCGAATAATAAAAAAGTATTCAGGAATTACAATCGGACGCAAATGCAGTGATTGCGGCAAAGACGTGTGGATACATATTATGGAAGACGATGCGGGGAAATTCGTGATAGAGTCGTGCTGCTGTAAACTTGAAGATATTATGACGCGCCTTGTGAATGCAAACGTCCCCAACGCATATTCTATCCCCGACTATATAAAATACATCGACACGCAAATCGCAACACTTGCAACCGCCAAAAAGGAACTCCAAAAACTGCTCTGACCCCGCAGAGGCAGGCTTCCGTTGAAGGGGCAAGCCCCTTCGGCATTTTGCAAAGCAAAATATGCCTACCCCGAAAAATTTCACACTCGCACTGAGCCTTGCAAGTTTTCAAAAAATGTAAGTTCGAATCCACTCTGTGCCCCGCAAAAAAACTTGCGAGGCGTGTGCTTAGGGAGATGTTTGTGAGTTGGCGGAATTAACCTTGAGGTTATTCCGCCCGAACAAACGCTCCATAAGCCGCGAGACGCCTCTTTTTCGATTCTAAAAACAAAGGCGGTTGCCTACGGCAACCGCCATTACTTTTTAATTTATAAAATATTCGAAAAAGAGGCGTCGTCCTCGCAGTTTTTTTAAAAACTTGCGAGGCGTGAGGCAGGATTTCAGACTTTAGCGCGCTCCTATCGTCGCTATGCTCTTGACTTCACCAATTCAACGTAGCGGGCTTAACGCCCGTAACCACAAAAGTTGCGAAGCAAGCTTTTGGGGGAAGCTTTGGCGCAAGCCAAAGACCCCGTGCGTTAGCGAGTGGGCGAGACGAGCACCACTGTGCGAGCGAGTTCAATCGAAGTTAAAACCAAATTCAAGCGAAGCGCGAATGAGCGTTGCGAAGCAACGACCCCGAGCGAAGCGAGTGGGCGAATACAAGCCGAAGGCGCGTATAGATGCGTTTGAAAAACGCACCCGAAGGGCACGCAGCGGTGTGTCAAGCGGTTTGCGAATGCAAACGCGAGTCAATGATGCCCGAGAGCGTTTGCTTCGACGAGTTTAGAAGTGGCGCGTATTGAAGCTTTGTCCGCTGATTAAAGAAAAAACTTTACTTTAATCAGTGAGTAAAGGCGTATTGGCTTTGCCAATCGCCGCCACTTTCGGAAACGTAAAAAACGTCCTCGCAAGTTTTTATTTGAGGCGGAGGTTGTATCGTATGGCCGCCAGCCGTAAAAATAATATCACAAAAAACGCAAGTAGCGGAGCGTTGAAAAACGCGAGCGTGGCAAGCCCAATTATGCACGCCGAAGCGTAAATTTCGCCGCGGAAAATGAAAGGCTGCCGATTTAAACAAACGTCGCGAATGAGGCCGCCCGCACAGCCCGTTACAACGCCCATAATAATGGAAACCTCGGCATTTGAAGTGGCGTCGAAAGCGCGCATGTAGCCCTGAACGCCGAAAATGGCAAGCCCAATGGCGTCGAAGCGGTTTATGAGGTGCTCCTTTTCGGAAAAAAACCGCGCGGCAAGATAAATGATAATGGAGGCGAGAATGCAGATGTTGAGCGAATAGCAGAGATAGTCGCCGAGCCAGAAAATGGGGCGGCCTAAAATGGCGTCGCGCAAAGTTCCGCCGCCGATTCCCGTGGCAATGCCAAGAACAGTGCAGCCGATTACGTCCAAATCCTTCTTCGCGCCCGCGAGCGCGCCCGAGGCGGCAAACGCCGCAAGCCCGATACATTCCACAATTTTTACAATGAGCGCGATGTCGGGTTGCATTTGTCAGTCTTTCTCGGGCGAAGAAATTCCGTGGAATTCGAGATACTCGCGCATTTGCGTTTCGCCCATATACGACTTCAGCAGCTTTTGGTCGGAATGGGGCATATCGACAAGAACGAGGCCGTCAATGCAGCTGTTGAAGTCGGGGTCGACGTTGAACGCAAGAAGCTTTCCGTCGAGCTTCAAATAGTGCTTCAGCAGCGTCGGCAGCCCCTTGTTGTCGAATTCAATTTCCGAAACGAGCGCGGAAATGTGCTCGACATCGCACGCCGACTTCGCCAAGGCCTTTCTGTCAACGTTCGTCATTTTGATTTTCGGCGGAGTTTTGGGCTTCACGAATTTTGCAAGCTCCTCCGAGGTTTTGCATTCGGAAAGGAACTGGACAATGAGGTCTTTGGAAACCGCGTTGTAGTTGGTGCTTATGCTGACAGGCCCGTAGAGCGTTTTATACTGCGGATTGCGGTGCAAAAATACGCCGATTCCGCGCCACAAAACGGCGAGAGTGGAGCGTTTTTTCTGGTATTCGGGAACGATGAACGACCTGCCCATCTCGAGCGCGGGGGAGATTCGGTAAATGAATTCGTCCTGAATCTGGAATAGGGTTGAAGTGTAAAGCCCCTGAACGCCCAAAGCCTCCATAATTTTGTCGGTTCTGCCCATTCTATACGCACCCACAATGCGGCGGTTTTGCTTGTCCCACATAAACATGTGCAGATAGTATTGGTCGAATTCGTCGGTGTCGACACTCTTGCCCGTGCCCTCGCCGACCTCGCGGAAAGTTAGCTCGCGCAGGCGGCCTATTTCAAGCAAAGTCCACTTTATCTGCCACGCCTCTGCGCAATAAACGGCTATCGACTCCCCGTCAATCATGCACGCCGACTCCGGCAGGGCGTCGATTTCCTCCTGCATTACCGCGGGGGAAATCGGCAGAATCAAGTCCTTCATTTTTTTCTGCGGAAGCGGCAGGAAGCCCAGCCCGCGCCTGATTACCTTCAGCTGCGTTTTCGACTGCGCCTCGCCCCTGTTGTTGCGCCCGCCCAAAACGTATGAGCTTATACGCAACCACGAAGTAAGCTCTTCGTCGGTTTCGAACTCCGAAATGGTGCGCGGCGGCATCACCGCCCCCACGCGCATAACTATTGTTTTGCGCTTTGCCGCCAAAATCATTTCGCGCGGAAGAAGCAGCGTGCGCAAAAGCGGGTGGACAATTCCCGCCAAGTAGAACAGCCAAGAGTTGCGCCCCTCGAAATACACGGGCAAAATGCTCGCGCCCGTTTTGCGGGCAATGGAGGCGATGTTTTTGTTCCATTCGGGGTCGCTTATGCACATATCGCGCAGGTGCAGATACGAGACCGTCCCCGACGGGAACGTTGCAACGCACCCGCCCTTGCGAAGCGTCGAAATAACGTCTTTCATTGCGGAGACGTTTTGCGAAGTTGCCGCCTTCCCGCCGAACGGGTTGACCTCAATAACGAACGGCTTTATCTCCGTCATCATTGCAAGCAGCGAGTTCACCATTACTTTCGCGTCGGGGCGGACTTTTCCGAGAACCGCGCCCAAAATTATCCCGTCCGCGCCGCCGAGCGGGTGGTTTGAAACAATCACAAGCGGCCCCGTCTGGGGGATTTTTGCAAGTTCGGATTCGTCGATTTCGTAGTTTATGCCCACAACCTTTACCGCGCGCTCGAAGAAGTTTTTGGGCTCGGTGAGGCGGTGCAAAACCTCATACATCATATTGAGCTTGGTGAAGCCCAAAAACGATTCCAGCGGAATTTTCACGAGCGAATACAGCCCGCGTAAAAATCCGTTTTTGATTGAACCGCTTATGTCTATGAGTTTTTTTTCGGACATTTGAAATCAGTCCCGCTCCGAGAGCTTGTATTCCACGGAATCTTTGAGAGCCTCCCAAGAGGCCACTATGATGTTGTCGCTTGCGCCGACAGTGCCCCACATGCGCGACGAATCTTTCGACTCAATCTGCACGCGCGTTGTGGCACTTGTGCCCGACTGGCTGTCGATTATGCGCACTTTGAAGTCGGTAAGTTCCATATCCTTTATCTGCGGATATTTTTCAACCAAAGCCTTGCGCAGGGCGAAGTCGAGCGCGGCAACGGGTCCGTGGGCTTCGGCCACGGTGTGCTCAATGTTGCCGTCGATTTCAAGCTTTACGGTAGCCTCCGAACGCGTGATTTTTGCAAGCTCGTCGCGCTCGACAATGACGCGGTAGCCGCGCACGTTGAAGTGGTCTTTTTTGTCCTTGCGCAGATATTTCGAAAGAAGCAGCGCAAACGACGCGTCGGCGGCCTCGTATTCGTAGCCCTTGAACTCAAGCTCCTTAAGCTCGTCGAGAAACTGCTTGATTTCGGGACTTTTCGAATCGACGTCAACGCCCATATCGCGGGCTTTCATCATAACCGACGCCCTGCCCGACATATCGGAAACAAGCACGCGCGTTTTGTTGCCCACAAGAGACGGGTCGATGTGCTCGTAGCTGCGCTTTACCTTGTTGGCGGCGTCGGCGTGAACGCCCCCCTTGTGCGCGAAAGACGACGACCCCACATACGGCAGGCGCGTATTGCTGCGCAGGTTCGCCATTTCGTCGGCAAAAAGCGACAAATCGCGCAAAGATTTAAGCGACGCCGCGCAGTAGAGGTCGTAGCCCATTTTCAAAATGAGATTCGGAATTATGGAGCACAAGTTCGCGTTTCCGTTGCGCTCTCCCAAGCCGTTGAGAGTGCCCTGCACCATTGTCGCGCCGCAGCGCACGCCCTCGAGCGAAAGCGCAACGGCAAGCTCGCTGTCGTTGTGGCAATGCACGCCGACCGAAACGCCGTCGAATTCGGCAACCACTTTTTTGACGATTTCCGCGAGTTCGTCGGTCATAGTTCCGCCGTTTGTGTCGCACAGGCAGAGGAATTTTGCGCCGCCTTTTACCGCCGCGCGCAGCGTTGCAAACGCGTATTCGGGATTGTCCTTGTAGCCGTCGAAGAAATGCTCGGCATCGTAAATTACATTGCGCGAATTTTTGACGAGATACGCAACGGTGTCTTCAATCATCGCCAAATTTTCTTCGGGCGTGGTCTTGATGACATCTACAACGTGCAAAAGCCAAGTTTTGCCGAAAATTGTGACGTATTCGGTGTTCGCCTGAATGAGCAGCTGAACTTGGTGGTCGTCTTCAACCTTAACGCCCGCGCGGCGCGTAGACCCGAACGCCGTGATTTTGGCGTGCTTGAGGTTGAGCTTCTGCGCCTGCTCAAAAAAACCCATGTCGCGCGGGTTCGACCCCGGCCAGCCGCCCTCAATGAAGTCGATTCCGAAATTGTCCATTTTCTCGGCAAGGCGAATCTTCGCCGTTACCGAAAGCGAAACACCCTCGCATTGGGTGCCGTCGCGCAAAGTGGTATCGTAGATGAAGATTTTTTTCATTGTTTTATTCCGTGGTGGGTTAGGTATTCCCTGATTTTTTCGGTGTCGGCGGGCATTGTTTGGCGGACAACGGGCTTGTCGAGCAACGCCTCGAGCGAATCCGCCGTGGGGTGAACCCCCGCAATGCGCTCGATAAGCTCGGGGAACTTGGCGGGACTTGCCGTGGAAAGGATTATCTTTGCGCCCTTGTGCGACGTATCGGCAAAACCGCACGCGGTGTGGGGGTCGACAATTTCGCCGTATTTTTTGTAGATTTCGGCTATTTTTGCGCCAATCTGGGCGTCGTCCATGCGCGACGCCGAGAAATCGGCGGGCGAAAAGTTTTCGAAAACCCATTTGCCCGAACGCTTGAACTCAGCCATAACCTCGCGCACGCGGGCGGTGTCTTTGCCGACGTAAAAATACAGGAAACGCTCGAAATTCGACGAAACCTGAATGTCCATCGACGGCGCAACGCTCGGGCAGACGCCCGCAACCTCGTAAACGCCCGTTGTAAAAAGCCTGTAGAGAATGTCGTTCTGGTTTGTTGCAACCTTGAAATTCGATACCTTCAGCCCCATTTTCGACGCGAACCAACCCGCCAAAATGTTGCCGAAATTGCCCGTGGGCACAATGAACTGCACGTCGGAATTTTCGGGCGCGTCAAGCTGCAGCCACGCGTAGATGTAGTAGACGCACTGCGCCAAAATGCGCGACAAATTGATTGAATTGACTGCCCCCAAACTCCATTGTGCCTTGAACGCAACGTCGCCGAAGATTTCCTTGACTATCGCCTGAGCGTCGTCGAACGAGCCGTCTATGGCAATCGGGAAAACGTTGTCCGCGCCCGTGCACGCCATCTGGCGTTCCTGAAGCGGCGAAATTCTTCCGTCGGGATAGAGAATGAAAATTTTGACGCCCTTCTTGCCGAGAAATCCGTTGATTGCCGCGCTGCCGGTGTCGCCGCTTGTAGCCCCCAAAACGTTCAGGACTTTGCCCGATTTCTCGAGCAAATACTGGTCGAGATTCCCCAAAAATTGGAGGGCGAAATCCTTGAACGCGAGCGTGGGCCCGTGGAAAAGCTCGAGAATGTAAAGACCGTCGTCAAGCTTCTTGAGCGGGGCAATCGCGCCGTCGTCGAAACGCAAATAGGAATCGTGGGCAATTCTGCGCAAATCCGATTCGGGAATGTCGTCGGCAAAAAGCCGCATAAATTCGAAACAAAGCTCCGGATACGATAGCGCGCGCCAAGCGTCGAGCTTGTCGGCAATATTCGGGAAAGATTCCGGAACATAAAGACCGCCGTCGGGAGCCAAACCCTCCATAACGGCTTCAGAAAACGACAGCGGTTTTCCGCCGCCTCTTGTGCTTACATATTGCATAAAAAATCGCCCCTACGATAACGTAAAAAAAGCCGCGCGGTCAAGCCAAATAAAAGGCGGAACAAAACTTCCGCCTTAGCGATAAATAAAAAAAACTTTAATCAATAATCAAAGGCGAACGGGCTTTGCCCGCCGCCGCCACTTTAGGAAACGTAAAAAAATGCCCGAGAGCGTTTCTTGCGGCAGTTTTTTTAAAATCAAAAAGCGGAACATTCGTTCCGCTTTAACTACAAAAAAACTTTAACCCCAAAACAAAGGCGGATTGAACAACGTTCAATCGCCGCCGCTTTCGGAAAGTTAAAATACTTTAACCAGAAAACAAAGCGGAATTGGCTACGCCAATCCGCGCCGCTTTAAATTAGAAAGCGCGAGGCTCGAGGCAGGACTTTATTAGACTTTAGCGCGCTCCTATCGTCGCTATGCTCTTGGCTTCGCCAATTCAACGTAAGCGGGCTGTAGCCCGTAACCACAAAAGTTACGAAGCAAGCTTTTGGGGGAAGCTTTGGCGTAAGCCAAAGACCCCGAGCGTTAGCGAGTGGGCGAGACGAGCACCACTGTGCGAGCGAGTTCAATCGAAGCCAAAACCAAATGATGCCCGAGAGCGTTTGCTTCGACGAGTTTATAAAAACAAAAGGCGAAACAAAGTTTCGCCTTAACTATAAAATAATAAAACTTTAATCCCAAAACAAAGGCGGTTTGCCTTAGGCAATCGCCGCCACTTTCGGAAAGTTAAAAAACGCCCTCGCGCTTTCTATTTGGAGAGGTTGAAAGCCTCGTGCAAAATGTTCGCCGCCAAATCGGCTTCGGGGAGAGAAATGCCGACGGAAATTTTGATTTCGCTGGTGGTGATAATCTGGACGTTGATGTTGTTGTCGGCTAAAGTCTTGAAAAACTTTGCGGCAACGCCCGCGTGCGAACGCATGCCCGTGCCGATGACAGAAACCTTGGCGATGTCGCCCGTGATTGAAACGCTTGCGCCGCCGTGGTTTTCGCAAAAGCCGCGCACAACGCGCTCGGCCTTGGCGGCGTCGTCCTTCGAGACGGTGAAAGTGAGATTCGCCTTTCCTCCGCGACTGATGTTCTGGACAATCATGTCAACTATTATGCCCGCTTCGCCGAGACATTCGAAAATGCTGGCGGCAATTCCGGGCTTGTCGGGAATTTCGCTGACGGTAATTTTCGTCTGGTTCTTGTCTACTGCAACGCCGCTTATTACGACGTCCTCCAAAGATTGTTTTTCCGCTTTCACTATTGTTCCGGGTTCGTTGTTAAAACTGGATCTTACTTCAAATACCACGTTGTGCTTTTGCGCAAACTCGACGCTGCGCGCCTGCATTACCTTAGAGCCGAGCGACGCCATTTCCAGAAGCTCCTCATACGACATTTCGGGGATTTTTCTGGCGGTTTTTACTATGCGCGGGTCGGCAGTGTAGACGCCGCTTACGTCGGTGTAGATTTGGCAGACGTCGGCCTTCAGAGCCGCCGCGAGGGCGATTGCCGAAAGGTCGCTGCCGCCGCGCCCGAGAGTGGTGATGTCGCCGTCGCGCCCGACTCCCTGAAAGCCCGCCACAATCACGACTTTGCCTTCGTCGAGACACTTGGGAATGTCGCCGCCGGTGATTTCCGTGATGCGCGCTTTTGTGTGGGCGAAGTCAGTGTAAATGCCCGCCTGCGCGCCCGTGCGGGAGACGGCCTTGACGCCCAGCGAGTGCAACGCCATAGCCGTGAGGGCTATTGTTTCCTGCTCGCCGACGGCAAGGAGCATGTCCATTTCGCGCTCGTCGGGCGATTCGTTAAAAGTTTTGGCGCGGGCGATGAGGTCGTTTGTAACGCCGCTTCTTGCGGAGACAACCACAACAACCTTGTTGCCTTGGTCTACAAAAGATTTAATGCGCTTTGCAACGTTGAGTATTCTGTCGGTATCCCCGACAGACGTTCCGCCGTATTTCTGGACAATCAATGACATTTCCGAACACTCCGTGGCTTCTGAATTAAAAATAAATATCCGAATCTCAATAACGCCGTCTGCGTTATAGTCAACAATATATTGTCTACGATCGGATTTTTCTGCAAAGTTTTAACGCCGATTCCGCCCTGTTGAGGATATACAAATGAATGCCCGCAACGCCGCCGCGCTTGAGTTCGTCAATCTGTGTTTGCGCCCAGTCAAGACCAATCTGCTTGGCGTCGTCGTCGGAGGCGGCGCGCTCGAGGCGTTCCAAGAGCTTTTGGGGAATGTCGGTTGAGCACATATTCTTGAAATTCAGAACCTGCTTGAACGAAAGCGCGGGCAGAAGCCCCGCAATTATGGGCTTGTCGATTCCCGCCGCCCTGCACTTTTCAACAAACCTGAAGAAGTGGGAGTTGTCGAAGAAGAGCTGGGTTACGACAAAATCCGCGCCGCAATCTACCTTGTGCTTGAGGTTTGCGATGTCGGCTTCGAGAGTCGCCGCTTCGGGGTGCTTTTCGGGATACCCCGCGCAGCCTATGCCGAAATCGGGATACTTTGCGCGGACAAATTCCACCAATTCCGACGCGTGCTTGAAGCCGTCGGGGTGCGGGACGAACTGCGTTTCGCCTTTGGGAGGGTCGCCGCGCAGAGCCATAATGTTGCGGAAGCCGCTTGAGGCGTAGTTTTCAAGCATGGCGGCAATTTCGTCTTTCGAATGCCCGAAACACGTCAGGTGCGGCATTACCTCGAACCCGAAGATGTCGCGGATAAGGCTTCCGTATTCAACGGTGCGCTCGCGCGTAGAGCCGCCCGCGCCGTATGTTATGGAAACGTAGTCGGGACGAATGTCGCGCAGGCGGACGGCGGTGCGCAGAATCTGGCGCGCGCCCTCCTCCGTTTTCGGCGGGAAAAACTCGACCGAAAAGACCGTTTCGCCCGAGGCGAATTTTTTTGCAATGTTTCTTTTGTCCGTCATCATATTAAATCAGAATTCTGTCTACGCGGCGCGGAATGGCGACCATTGTCTCCCACGGAATGCGGCGCGTCCAGCGGCTGTAGTCGGGGAGCGAAATTTCCCCGCCAAGCTGCTCGCCTATGAAAACGACCTCGTCGCCGACTTTTGCGTCGGGAACGTTGTCGATGCAAATGGTGCATTCGTCGAGGGTGACGTTGCCGACAATCGGGCAGCGTTTTCCGCCCACCAGAACGCAGGCGTCGGAAGTGAAGCCCGAGGGAACGCCGTCGGCGTAGCCCGCGCAGACGTTGGCAATCAGCCGCCCGTCCGACTCCGCAATAGCCGCTATGCGCGACTTGAAAGACAAAACGTGCTTCAGCCCGAGGTTTTCAAAGCCCGCGCCGTCGTCATACGGGTTTATTCCGTATTGCAAAAGCCCCATTCGAACCGCGTTAAACGGCGGCTCTACGGGGATATACCTAAGCCCCGCGCTGTTGTGCAGGTGAATGAGCATTCCGTCTTCGCCGTGTTTTGCCACGACGTTTTTGAAAATTGCAACCTGCTTCATTGTGTATTCGCGGTCGGTGTCGGCACTTGAAAGGTGGGAGAAAATACCCACAACTTTTATGTTTTCAAGGCTCTTTATTTTGGGGATAACGTCGTCGGCGGTCTCGTGCCAAACGCCCACTCTGCCCATTCCGGTGTCGAGCTTTATCTGCACTCCAAGCACCTTGCCGCGCTCGCGCGCGAGTTCGGCGAACGCCTTCGCCTCGGTGTAGGAGGAAACCGCAACTGTCGCGCCGTAGTCGAACACGAGCGGGCGTTCCTGCTTGAGAACGGGGCTTAGCACCATAACGGGCTTGTCGGAAACGATTTCGCGCACGCGGGAGGCTTCGTATAAATTCGCCACGGCGAACATATCCGCCCCGCCCCTTATGAAGCGCATAATTGCCTGCGGCATACAGTGCCCGTAGGCGTCGGCTTTTACAACCGCCACATACTTCACCCCCGACGGAAGCGACGCCTTTATGTTGCGCACGTTCGATTCCAACCGCCGAAAATCGACCTCAATCCAAGACCTATGCGGAAATTTATTCACAATGGCGGCGATTTTTTACAACCCGCCCGCACTGTCAACGCAAAAACGATTTTTCGCGGCGCGCACAAAAACGGCAGCGCGGCGCGGGAGCATCGCGGCTTCGGGGACGCGGCGCGCTCAATAGACGTTTTGATAGTGGTGCGGCTCGAAATTTCCGCCGTCGGTATGCGCCACTTCAACAACGTCGAACCGCCACGTTTTGGGGCGTCCGAACCTGCGCATATACGCGGCGGCACACGCGCGGACTCTCGCCTTTTTGCCGCTTTGCACGCCCGCAAAATACCCGCCCACACGCGCCGAAGCCGAGCGGGTTTTGACTTCCGCGAAAACAAGCACGCCGTCTTTGGCGCAAACAATGTCGATTTCGTTGCGCCCGCTTCTGAAGTTGCGCGCAAGGATTTTGTAGCCCGATTTCTTCAGAAAACGCGCGGCGGCGTCTTCGCCGGCACGCCCCACAAGCGCGGTCTGCGGAAGTTTGCGGCGCGAAAACAGCCCCTCGAGAATTTCGAAAATTCGGTTAAGCGGCGTCAAATCAAATCCCCCAAGCAGTCGGATTTTTTCGACGTAAGCGCGCCCAAAACTTCGCCCGCAAGATAGATTGAACCCGTCGAAACAACGGTGTCGCCCGCCGCCGCAAACGCACACGCGCCGTCGGCAAACGACTCCCCAACCGTTGCGCGAACCACGGGCGCGGACGTGTCCAGAAACTCAGCAAGCTCGTCGAAGCCCAACGCACGCGGCTGATTCGGCACAAGCAGCACGACTTTTGCCGCGTATTTCGAGACAACTTTCATCAAAAACTTCGCCCGCTCGCGCCCAAGCACGCCGACTGCGATTATCGGGCGTATGCCCCGCGCGGCGAGGACTTTCAAATTCTCTTCGAGCGCGCGCGAACCCTCCTCGTTATGCGAGGCGTCCAAAATGAGCGTTGCGCCGTTTTTGAGCGGTATGCGCTGCCAGCGCGCCGCCCAAGACGTATGCGCCAATCCGTAGGCGACAGTCTCTTCGGTAATGGAATCGAAAATCGGGTTGTGCGTGCCCTTCAAAAGCTTTGCACAAAGTTTTGCAACCGCCGCGTTCTTGCGCTGAAATCCGCCCTCGAGCGAAGTTTCGGGCAGGTTTTCGGCGAAAAATTCCGACGCCTTATACAGGCGCGAACCGACGCGCTCGGCGGCTGCCTCAATCACGCGCATCGGGCGGTCGGCTATAAAACCCGCCACGACGGGAACGCCCGTTTTTATTATGCCCGCCTTTTCCTCGGCGATTTTTTCAAGCGTGTTCCCGAGATAATCGGTGTGGTCAAGCCCTATCGACGAAATAACCGAGCACTCGGGCACAATGATGTTTGTGGAGTCAAGACGCCCGCCCAAACCGACTTCCACAACCGCTGCGTCGACTTTCCTGTCGGCGAAATACGCGAACGCAAGCGCGGTCATAATCTCGAAAAACGACGGGTATTCGGCAAGGTTGTTCGGGTCGAAAACGGAATCGCAAACGGCGCGTATTTTGGCGACATACGCAAGCAAGTCGGGCTTTGAAATCGGCTCGCGGTCAATCTGCACGCGCTCGCCCAAATACAGCAAATGCGGCGACGTAAACATGCCAACCTTCAGCCCCGACGCCCGCAAAATTGCCTCAATCATCGCACAGGTAGACCCCTTGCCGTTCGTCCCCGCCACATGGATTTTCGGAAACTTTTCCTGCGGATTTCCCAGACAGCGGCAGAGCTTTTTTATTCTCTCGAGCGAGAATTTCGACCCCGCGTTTCGCAACTCGTAAAGGAACTTTTCCGTCCTCAAAAATTCTGATTCGGCATTTTGCATCAGCAGCAATACTTTTCACCCTACTCCCCCATTTTCAAGCTTAAAAATTTTTTAACCTTCCTAAAGTGGCGGCGGCGGGCAAAGCCCGTTCGCCTTTGATTATTGATTAAAGTAAAGCAACATTGGCTTCAGCCAATTTGCGCCACTTCACAACATATAAAAAACGCGGATTGAATTTTATTCAATACCACTTTGAAAATTAGTTAAAGCTTGTGTTCTTGAGAACGCGTCATCACAAAAGTTGCCGCAGACAATACGCCTTTACTTTGGGATTAAAGTTTTTTGTAAAAAACCTATGCCCCTTGGAACGCGTCAAACGTAGTTTTAGGCAAGGCTTCACGTTTTTGTTGCGAAGGGAGCGTAGTTAGCCTACGTGACCGAGCAACAACAAACGGTGAAACGTTTTTTACATTTTCTAAAGCGGCGCGGATTGGCGTAGCCAATTCCGCTTTGATTATTCATTAACGCCTGTGTTCCTTCAATAGCGCGTCAAATTGAGCTTCAGGCGAGGCTTCAAAAAAAATTTGCGGTGGCGGCTGTAGTAAACCTACTGCCCCACTGCAAATTTTTTTTGAAACGTAGCATCAAGCCAATTTCACGCGCTATATCAATAATTTGGAGTCAGATAACAAACACTCATACCTCTGGCTCAACTTCTCCCAATTCACCACTTCCCATATCCCGTTCAAATACTCAACCCTCATATTCTGATACTTCAAGTAATACGCGTGCTCCCACACGTCCACGCAAAATATCGGCTTGAAATCGACCCCGCACGCACACGGCGCAGAAAACTGGTTGTCCTGATTAGGGGTCGTCATAATCTTGAGTCCGCCCAAATTGTCAACGCACAACCAGCCGTATCCGCTCCCGAACACCGCCGCAGTTTTCGCCGTCATTTCCCTGCGGAAATTCTCGGTGCTGCCGAACGATTTTTCGAGCGCGTCGGAAAACTTTTTCGACGCCACAGTGTGTTCGCCCGAAAGCCCGCCCCAGTAGAATTCGTGGTTGAAAACGCCGCCGCCGTTGTTGCGAACCGCCGTGCGGATTTCCTGCGGAACGAGGTCGAGATTGCCGAGCAGATTGTGCAGGCGTCCCGAAAATTCGAAGTCGGGAAATTTTGCAAGGGCGGCATTTAGGTTGTTGACGTATGTAGCCTGATGCTTGTCGTGGTGGATTGAGACGGTGGTGGCGTCAATCCACGGTTCGAGAGCCGTCTGGGCGAACGGCAGCGGAGTAAGTTCGTATTTCATTTTTGCCTTTCTTTTCGGGGCGAATGGGACAAGCCCGAAAACGCCCCAGTTTTCGGGGAATAAATCGAACCGAAACGCGAAATATTAAGCGTAAAAAGAGCTTGCCTAAAGCTTTGTTCTACTAAATAATGGGCGATTAACGCTTTTATAATAAACTTCATTCAAATGGAAGAACTTGCCAACATAAGAAATTTCTGCATCATCGCGCACGTAGACCACGGCAAAACGACGCTTTCCGACAGGCTTCTGGAAAAAACGCACACTATCCAAAAGCGCGACATGCAAGACCAGCTTCTTGACTCAATGGACTTGGAGCGCGAACGCGGCATTACAATCAAATCGCACCCCGTTTCGATGAAATACGACTTCGGGGGAAAGGAGTATTTGCTCAACCTCATCGACACCCCCGGACACGTCGATTTCTCATACGAAGTGTCGAGGTCGCTCGCCGCGTGCGAGGGCGCATTGCTGCTTATCGACGCCGCGCAGGGAGTGGAGGCGCAGACCGTGGCAAATGCACACTTGGCGGTGGCGCAGGGGCTGGAGATAATCCCCGTGATAAACAAAATCGACCTGCCCAGCGCGCAGCCCGACGCCTGCAAACGCCAGATTGAAGACCTGTTGGCAATCCCCGCAGAAGACGCAATCCTTGCAAGCGGCAAAACGGGCATAGGCACCGACGACATCTTGAAGGCCGTTGTGGAGCGCATTCCGTCGCCGAAACACGCCGACTACCCCGCCGCCCGCGCGCTGATTTTCGACTGCGTTTTCGACAGCTACAAGGGCGTTATCTGCTACGTCCGCGTGTTCTCGGGTTCGCTCAAGGCGGGCGACGAAATAGAATTTATGGGCACGGGGCGCAAAACGACAATCAAAGAAGTGGGGCGTTTCACCCCGACAATGACTGTCGAAGACACTCTCGAAGCGGGCTGCACGGGCTACGTGGTATCGAACGTGAAGGAGGTTGCCGACATCGCAATCGGCGACACCGTAACGCTCGCCTCCAACCCCGCAAAGGAAATGCTGCACGGCTACAAAGAAGTAAAGCCAATGGTATTTTCGGGAATCTACCCCGTAGACACTTCGGAATACGAAAAGCTGAAAGTCTCAATAGCCAAGCTGCGCCTCAACGACGCGGCGTTGACGTATCAGGCGGAATCGTCCGTAGCGTTGGGGTTCGGGTTCAGATGCGGTTTTCTGGGGCTGCTGCATATGGAAATCGTGCAGGAGAGACTGCGGCGCGAATACGGGCTTGATATAATTTCGACCTACCCGAGCGTGGTCTACAAAATCGATATGACGGACGGCACGCAGATTGAAATAGACAATCCCTGCAAGCTGCCCGACCCGTCGCTTATCGACGCCATTTACGAGCCGATGATTACCGCCAATATCCTCATTCCCACGGAGTCAATCGGCGATATGCTCGCGCTCGTTGCCGAAAAGCGCGGGCTTTGCGAACGCACCGACTCAATCGACGACACCCGCGTTATGCTTGCCTGCCGCCTGCCGCTGAACGAAATACTCATCGACTTCAACGACCGCCTCAAAAGCATTACGCGCGGCTACGGAAGCCTCGACTACGAAATGGCGGGCTACCAGCAGTCGAAACTCGTGCGGCTCGACATTCTCGTAAACGGAGAGCAGATTGACGCGTTTTCGTCGATTGTCCACGAAGAGAAGGCCGAAAGCAAGGGGCGCGCGCTCTGCGCCAAGCTCAAGGACATTCTGCCCCGCCAGATGTTCAAAGTGGCAATTCAGGCGGCAATCGGCGGCAAAATCATAGCGCGCGAAACCATAGGCTCTTTCAGAAAGGACGTTACCGCCAAGTGCTACGGCGGCGACATCACCCGAAAGAAAAAACTTTTGGAAAAGCAAAAAGAGGGCAAAAAACGAATGAAACAAATCGGCAAAGTGTCGATTCCGCAGGAAGCGTTCGTTGACGTGCTCAAATCGAATTCGTAGTTTATGTTTTTCAAATCGAAGAGAAAAGAGGCAAAAGACCTTCTGGCGGCGGCGGAAAAAGTCTACAACTACCGCCGCGACGCAATTGACCCGCGCGACGCCGCGCTGCTGCTTGAGTATATCGACAAACTCGAGCAGCTCATCGCCGACGCCAAAATAGATTCGCCCGAATACGTCGAGACCGAAAAGAAAATAGAACCGCTCATGCGCAAGTGCGGCGGCAAAATCTACCCGCTTACGGCGTGGGCGGACTACGTTGATATGATTGTCGTGGCGGGAATAGTTGCGCTTTCAATACGCAGCTTCTTTTTGCAGCCGTTCAAAATCCCGACAAACTCGATGTATCCGAGCTTCTACGGAATGACGTCGGAAGTCCATAAAGACGGCGACGCCCCCAATTTGGGAGAGCGCGTTTTCAGGCGCGTGTTCAAAGCGGCTTCAAACTACTCGCTCAAGGCGAAGTCCGACGGCGACGTGTTTGCGGAAATCTACAGCCCCGAAACGGCAAACAAAAACGGCGGCGTGTTCGCGTTCGAATGGGTGCCCTCGCGCGAGTTTTTCGTGATTCCCTCCAAAAGCCGCGAATACACTTTCCACACCGCCGACGGCAAACAAACGGTTGTAGTGCCCGCGGAATTTCCGCTCGACAGCGTGATTGTGGAGGCGTTCCCCGAGGCTGGCGCAAAAACGCTGGGGCAATACCTCGACGCCAAATACAAAAAGGGCGAAATCTTCCGCAACGGCGACAAACTGCTTGTAAAACTCGGTTCTTTCAAAAAGGGCGAGACAATACTTAACTTCGACCTGCTCGGCGGCGATATGCTTTTCGTAGACCGCTTCACCTACAATTTCAGAAAGCCCAAAGTGGGCGAGCCGTTCGTTTTCATGACAAAATATTGCGACGGCCTTACGCGCCTTAACGGCGGCAAACCCGACGACCGCTACTACATAAAGCGTCTTGTCGGCGAAGGCGGCGACGAACTCCAAGTTTCGGGAAGCACGCTTTTGCGCAACGGCAAGCCTGCGGAAGGTTCGGTTGCGTTTAAGGCGAACGCCGAAAAGCTCGGCAACTACTGCGGATATGTAGCCGACGGCGCGCTCGCCGACGGCGCAAAGGTGAAAGTTCCGCAAAAGTCCTACTGGGCAATGGGCGACAACTCCGAAAACAGCCTCGACAGCCGCTACTGGGGCGAAGTTCCCCAAGAGGCGGTAGTGGGCAAGGCACTCATAATTTTTTATCCGTTCACAAACAGATGGGGCGCAACAAAGTAGCCCCGAAAATTTAGAAAAGACACAAAATGATAGCACAAATACTGAAATTCTTTGCGGGCAGCCATTATAAAAAATTTTATAAAAAGGCACGCCCGATTGTGGCAAAAATCAACGCCCTCGAACAGCAATACCAGTCGCTGACCGACGACCAACTCAAGGCGAAGACCGACGAATTCAAGGCGCGCCTTAAAAACGGCGAAACGCTCGACCAGCTCCTGCCCGAAGCTTTCGCAGTCGTCAAGAACGCCGCGCGCAGGCTTTGCGGCAAAAAAATCACCGTCTGCGGGCACGAGATAGAGTGGCAAATGGTTCACTACGATGTCCAGCTAATCGGCGGCATGGCACTGCACCAAAATATGATTGCCGAAATGGCTACCGGCGAAGGCAAAACGCTTGTTGCAACGCTCCCGCTCTACCTCAACGCGCTTACGGGCAAGGGCTGCCACTTGGTTACCGTCAACGAATACCTCGCCCGAAGAGACTCTGAATGGATGGGCTACCTCTACAATTTCCTCGGGCTTAGCGTTTCGTGGATTTACAATATGCAGGATATGGCGGAAAAAGCCCAAGCCTACAAGGCCGACATCACCTACGGCACGGCAAGCGAATTCGGCTTCGACTACCTCCGCGACAACGGCATGGCAACCTCCGCCGAAAACCAAGTGCAACGCCCCCACTACTTCTGCATAGTCGACGAAGTTGACTCAGTTCTCATCGACGAGGCGCGCACGCCGCTAATCATCTCGGGCCCCGTTCAGGAAGACCACGAACTGCCCTTCAACCAGCTCAAGCCCTCCATAGAGAAGGTCGTGCGTCTGCAAAACCATCTCTGCAACAGGCTCATTAACGAAGTCAAAGAGGCTGCCGAAAAGGGCGCAGTTGACGAAGCCACAATCATCAAAATGTGGCAGGTAAAACTCGGCGCGCCCAAAAACAGAATTTTGCGCCAGCTCATGGAAAACGCCGACCTGCGCAAGAAGCTCGACAAAATCGACATGGAAATGGCGGCCGACTTCCGCAAGGTGGAGCGTTTCAAATACAAGGAGGAGCTTTACTACGTCATCGACGAAAAGCAGCACACAAGCGACCTCACCGAACTCGGGCGCAACGCCGTCCACCCCGAAAACCCCGACGCGTTCGTCCTGCCCGACCTCCCCACGATTTTCATGGAAATCGACGCCGATAGTTCGCTTTCGCCGCAGCAAAAGCAGCAGAAAAAAATGGCGACCGAAGACGAATTCATCAAGCGTTCCGAAGACATTCACTGCATAAGCCAGCTTCTGCGCGCGTATTCGATATACGAAAAAGACATTGAATACGTGGTTCAGGACGGCAAAGTGCACATTGTCGATTCCAACACGGGGCGCATTATGTATGGCCGCCGCTGGAGCGAGGGTCTGCATCAGGCAATAGAGGCCAAAGAGGGCGTGAAAATAGAAAGCGAAACCAAAACATACGCCACAATCACAATTCAAAACTACTTCCGCCTCTACGAAAAACTGGCGGGCATGACGGGCACTGCCGAAACCGAAGCGCAGGAATTCCACGACATCTACGGGCTTAACGTTATGGCAATCCCCACAAACAAGCCCTGCCGCAGAATCGACAAAAACGACGTAATCTTCAAAACGCGCCGCGAAAAATACAACGCGGCAATCGACGAAATCGAAGCGGCGCACAAACGCGGACAGCCCGTGCTTGTGGGCACGGCGTCGGTCGAAGCGTCGGAGGTGCTCAGCAGAATGCTCAAGCGCAAAAATATAGAGCACACAGTCCTCAACGCCAAATACCACGAAAAGGAGGCGGAAATCGTCGCCCAAGCGGGACAGCGCGGCGCGGTTACAATAGCCACCAACATGGCGGGGCGCGGAACCGACATCAAGCTCGGCGACGGCGTGAACGAACTCGGCGGGCTCTACGTTCTGGGCACGGAACGCCACGAATCGCGCAGAATAGACCGCCAGCTGCGCGGACGCTGCGCGCGTCAGGGCGACAACGGGCTTTCCAAATTCCTCGTCTCGCTTGAAGACGACCTGCTGCGCATCTTCGGCAGCGGCCCGCTTGCGCGCATTCTCAACAATACCTTCCAAGAGGGCGCGCCGCTCGACCACCCCTTGCTCAACCGCTCAATAGAGCGCGCACAGAAAACGGTGGAAAGCCAAAACTACTCAATGCGCAAACGCCTGCTCCAGTTCGACGACGTTCTCAACAAACAGCGCGAAATCATCTACGGACTGCGCAACGAATGCCTGTATTCCGACACCCCGCGCAAGCTTGTTTTCGACTTCATCGCCGACGAACTCGACGAGCGCATCGCCAACATTATGCCCTCCGCGGGCGACCCCGACCCCCAAGACCTGCAGGAACTTTGCAGCTGGATTACAAGCCGCATTCCCATGGCGGTAATCCCCGAACAGCTGCAGGGCAAGTCGGCGGAGGAAATGCGCGAAGTGATAATGCACGAACTCGGCGAAGTCTACAAAATCCGCGAGGAGGTTGAAAACCCCGACGCGCTCAAGGCAATAGAGCGGTTTGTCGCGCTTCATTCGCTCGACAAAAACTGGCAGGACCACCTCACCGAAATGGAGGACTTGCGCCGCAGTATCGGCCTGCGCGGCTACGGGCAAAAAGACCCGCTCAACGAATACAAAAGCGAAGCCTACAAATATTTCGAAGCGTTGATGGGCAAGATAAGAAACGACGTTCTCACGGGCTTGTTCCGCAGCGCGTCGAGCATCGAAGTGCTTCAGGCAATGCTTGCAAAACTGCAGTCGAAGGAAGAGGCGGCAATGCGCGCGCAGCACGTCCCCGACGCCGACCAAGTAGCCAACGAGCCCAAGCAGGAGCAGCAAAAGCCCAAAGAATTGAAAATCCCCGAAATTGTCCTGCCGAAAATCGGACGCAACGACACTGTCCTGATTTCCAAAAACGGACAAACACAGGAACTGAAATTCAAAAAGGCCGAAAACCTCATCAGAAACGAAGGCTGGAAGCTTGAGAAATGGTAGTTTCTAACAAAATAGCGGGCGCGATGGCGGTTGTTGCCGTCGCGCTTTCTTTTTGCCTATACGCGTTCGCGTTCGAGCCGTTCGGCGTGGCGGAGTTCGCGTATGTGTTCGCAATCCCCGCAATCTTGGCGTGCAAAGTTTTGTTCGTCGAAAACAAAAAAAGACCGCGCGACCCTTCAAAGCCCAAGCCGTTTTTACGCGCATATCTGGCGGCGGCTTTCGCGGGTTCGTATTTGGCATGGGTGTGGCTTTTGGTTTGGCTGCGGCACGTCTATCCGCCGTCGGGTTGGCTTGCGGTAGTGCTGCTGCCGCTTGTAATTTCGAGCCTGTTCGTGTTCCCGTGGTTTGCGGCGTTGCCGCTGATGTTGCCCAAATCCTCCGAAGACGCGTTTTCGCGCCTGCTCAAACTTGCGGGGCTTGCGGGTTTGTGGGTTCTGCTTGAATGGGTGCGCAGTTGGATTTTCACGGGCTTTCCGTGGCTGCCGCTCGGCAACAGCCAATGGACGCGCATAGCGTCTATTCAAAGCGCGAGCTGGGGCGGCGTGTGGATAATATCGTTTACGCTCGTGTTCTTCAATCTGGCAGTGGCGGAATACGGCTACCGCGTCTACCTGATTCAGCGCAAAAAATTTCTGCGCGGCGAAAGCGGAATTTCGAAGTTCGCGCCCGAATTCTACGCGGCGTTGCTGCTTGTTTTCGCAAGCATGTGGACGTATGTGGCAAACCTGCCGCGCGCCGAAAATGAAACAAAACTTTTCAGAGCGGGTCTTGTGCAGCCCGACTTCGCGGGAATTTTGAAGTGGGACGACTCCCTCGCCTCGGAAAATTTCGGCGTTGTCAACAATCTCTCCTCCGCGCTTGCGCAGCGTGAAGTTGACGTAATCCTCCTGCCCGAGGCCGCAACGCCGCCGCGCTACCCGATAAACCTTCCCATAGGCAAAAGCTGGATTGAAAGCCTTGCAAAACGCCTGAATACCCCGATTCTCACGGGCAATATGACCTACGATATCGAAACGCGCGATGCCGAAAACGGGGCGTTTTTCGTGTCGGAGAAAACGGGCGTAGAGCCGAAATACTACGCCAAGCAGCACCTCGTGCCCTTCGGCGAATACGTCCCCGCGCCGTTCGCGTTTCTGGGCAAAGTAGTCCCCGTAGGCAACCTCAAACGCGGCGAAGGCAGCGCGCCTGTCCCCGCAAAAATACGCGGCAAAGGCTACAAAGTCGGCGTTATGATTTGCTATGAAGACGTGTTCGCGCCCCTCGGACGCGCGGCCTCGGAAAACGCCGATATGCTTTTTGTCTGCACGAACGACTCTTGGTATGGCACGGAAGCGGGCGCGTGGCAGCACGCCTCGCACTCGGCAATTCAGGCGGTTGCAAACAGAAAAATTCTGCTGCGCTCGTCGAACAACGGCCTGAGCGCGGTTTTCGACCAATACGGCAGAATGCTGCCCTGCACCACCGTAAAAACGCCCGACGCCAAAGCGTGGCGCGGAACGCTGCCAATCCCACCGCGACAGCCCGAAATAAGCGACGAAGCCGGCCGTCCGCTCGACGCGCGGACGCTCAAGCCCAAACGCCCCTCGCCCATGACCGACGAAAACGGCTCCATATACTTCCGCGGCTGCGGCTATGCGGACGTAATAAGCTACAAAAATTTCGGCGCGCCCACGTTCTACCAAAAATACGGCGACTGGGTTGTGTGGGCGTCGGCGGTTTTGTTCGCGCTCGGAGCGTTTAAATCGCGGAAAAAAAGCTTGAAGTAGGGCGGCGCGCCGTTATATACCACACGCAAAATTTATGGAAAAATCATCTCCCAAATTAAGCTGGTGCAAAGTCCGCCTCGGCAAAGACCTGAATTGGTGGGTTTTCGAAACCAGCGACAACGTCAACTGGGACATAGACGGTCTCAGCATTATCGACCCGCGCCAAGCCGCACACATATTCGAAACGCTCGAATCGCTGCGCCCATACGGGTTGGACGAATCGGTAGTGGAAAAGGCGTTCCTGCCGTTCGCGATTGACTCGCGCATAGGCAAGGACGGCATAAAGCTTGTCCGCAGCGACGAATCGATTTTCGACGCCGAAGAACAGCAGCTTTTCCTCCTGCCCGACACAATCGACGACGAACGCTCGCCCTATGCGGAATTTCTCGACCACATCACAAAGCTTCAGGTAAAAATGCTCAACGACACTTTCCATTTCGAGCAGGACGTGGAAATTGAAGATCTCGAAGAGCAGATACGCGAAAAATATTCGAACGACTACATGGAGGGGCGCGCAATTCACGTGTTCCTCGAAATACTCGACATTCTCGAATACGTCCCCGCGGGCTATTCGCTCGACGACGACGACGAAATCAAAAAGACGCCGCAGGAGGAAAACTACGACGAAATCGAAGATATCGCCGAAGAGGAAATAGCCGAAGACGACACTATGAAGTGGGACGAAGACGAGGACGAAAACGACGAAGAAAACGAACCGTTCTACGACGATGACGACGACGACGTTTCATTCGACGAGCTCGACGACGACGAAAAATACTAACCGCTTCCCCATTTCCGACTGCCGGAATTCGGGAGAATCGGTTCGGTGCAAAAAAGCGGACGCTCCAATGGAGCGTCCGTTTTTTGTTGCTTTGCGTCGGCGCATTCAGCAGGCCGCGCGGGGCGGCGGCAGATAACCCGCCGAACGAAAAGCTATTTCCTAAAGAGTTTGAAGTCCTCGGCGGGAACGGTCTGCCCCTTGTAGGCGAAAGGCTTTTTGGTGTAGTTTGTAATTACCTCGCTGCCGTCGGAGTAGCGCGTTACAAAAACGTTGTCGGCAATTTCGCCGTGGAAATCCATAAACTCGTATTGCAGGTAAACCATCGGCTGGTATTGGTCGTAAATCTTTTTGATTTCGTCAACGTAGCGCGCGTTATACCAGTAGAAAGTGGGTCTGCCGCCGTATTCCCAGAACTGCAGCCTGCGCCAAAGGTTGAACTCGGGCGTTTTCGCGGTTTTGAGAACGGGGTCGGAAGTATCCTTGAGGGGCTTGTAGAAGTCTACTGTGTCCCAGTCGGAATTGCTCAGAATTATGCCGTGGTAGATAATCTGCCAGAGCGGGATTGTGCGGTTGTCGAGCATAAAGTTCGGCTTTTTCTTCCACTTTTTCCACATTACTTTGTAGTGGAAGAAGGTGTTTGTATACAGAACGTAGTCGAGCGTGCGCGCAACGTGGTCGTAGCCCGCTTCCGACGAGAATCCACCGAAATATTTTTGGCACTTTTCGCCGATTTTGTTCTGGTATTCCGCCGTCTGTTTGCGGTTGCAGGGGTGGCGCGGGTCGTGGCAGGTGTAGGGCATAATCGCGCTTGTAACGTCGATATGCTGCGTGCCCTTTGTAAAGCCCAGTTTATTGAGGCCTTCGTAGTCCTCGTCAATGTATCTGTCGCAGACAACTTGGAAGCACGGGTTATACGCGCGCCCGCCCGACATAAACGCGTATGGACGCATAATGCCGTCTTCCGTCTTCGCAACGGCGTATTCGGAAAAGCGTTTTGCAACGCGGTAGAAGTCGGTGTTGCAGACGTGGTTTGTCATCTGGAAGCCGAGCTTTTTGCCGTGCTCTATGGCCTCCTTCATTTTCGCCTCGCCGCCGAATTTCTCCTCCACGGGGAACAGGTCGGGAAAACGCCCGTCGAAACCGCCCACGTGCCAGCCGACAAAGCACATTTCCACATTGCGCATGCCGGCGTCGTAGATTTCCTGCGTCTTCTTTTTGAAGCCGTCGAAGTCCATTGCAACGGGCAGGTAGGGTTCGTTTTCGTCGGTCTGGAACGGGTAGCGCATATCGCGCGCCTTTGTGCCGTGCTTTATGCGCACGAAGATTGACTCCGCTGTGTATTTGAGGCTGGGGCTTGTTTTGATGCGCTCCTTGATTGGGCGCACCTCGCCGCGGTCGAGCTGGTATTTGCGGTATGTTCTGCCCATGCCCGAGTAGTTGGCGTCGTCGCCTTTAAGCTCGTAGAAATCGACAATCAAGTCCTCGTAGGGGGCAAACTCTATTCCCCTGATGTGGAAGCGCGGAAACAGCGTGTATTCGCCGTCTTTTGCCTCAACTATGGCGGAAAATTCGAAGCGCAACCCCTTCACGATGCCGACGTAGGTTGAGCGCGGATTCTTCATGCCGAAAATCGGCAAGCCCATTCTGCGAACCTGCACCCTACCATTGTCCTGCGTGAAAGAGCCGATATCGTTGGGCGGCAGAACAAAGTAGCCCTCTTCGCCCTTTCTTGCTTTGGAGAAGCCGCCGATTACGTCGATTGAGTCGATGTTGTCGGTCAGTTCGCGGATTGGAATGAAAAATCTGAACGCGCCGTCGGGCTGGCGTTCGAGAGCTTTTGTGGTGATAGATGTTTTCCCGTCGAGAGTTTTCGTTACAACGCGCACGTTTTCGAAGTCGGCAAAAACCGCCGAAACCGCCGCAAAAAACGAAACTGCCAATATAGATATTTTTTTCATAGCGTATGTAGGTTATACGGACGCGATTGTCCGGAAATACAAAAATATGGCAAGAACAAAATGGAACTACTCAACTGTCAAATAAACTTGGGGTTTGACATTTGCCGCCGCGTCGTGCAAAGTGTTTCGAGAAAAACAAAGTCTATATTACTATATTATGATTAAAAAACTAATACCAATTATGCTTGCCGCACAAACGCTATGCGCGGCGTATGTGTCGGAAATAAAACCGCTGGAGGGCGAAAAATGGTTCGGGGCGGCTACGGGACTTGGAGAGCAAATGCCGTTTACAACGCTCAAAAAGCCGATTGATTTGGACAGCCACCAGCTCGACAATCAGGCTGCTCCGCTGCTGCTTTCAAGCAAGGGACGCTACATTTGGAGCGAAAAGCCGTTCGCGCTCGATGTCAAAGACGGGGTGCTTACAATTACGTCGAAATTCGAAAAGCCCGAACCTGTGTCGGCGGGAAACACGCTCAAAGACGCCTATCTTGCCGCCGCAAAAAAGCACTTTCCGCCCGACGGAAAAATTCCGCCCGCCGAGTTTTTCGCAAAGCCGCAATTCAACACTTGGATTGAACTTCTGCGCGAACAGACAACGCCGAACATCTTAAAATACGCGCGCGACATTTCCAAAAACGGCTTCCCCTGCGGCGTGCTCATGATTGACGGCAACTGGGACAGATACTACGGAATGCTCGAATTCGACGGGCGCAAAATTCCCGACCCCAAAGCACTCAATGCCGAGCTGCACAATATGGGCTACAAAGTCATCTACTGGGTGGGCCCGTTCGTAGCTCCCGCGGGAGGCGAATTCCTCGCGTGGGAAAAAGCGGGCGTGCTGCTGATGGACAAACAAAAGAAAATGCGCCGCGCGGTCATCGTGCCGTGGTGGAGCGGCTTCAGCGCGTCATACGACACCACAAACCCAAAAGCTCTCGACCACTTGGAAGCGCGCCTTAGAAAACTGCAGGCCGACTTCGACATCGACGGCTTCAAGTTCGACGGCGGCGACACGCGACACGTCAGAAACGAAAACGTCGGCTTCTGCCGCCCCGACAAAACCCCCGCCGACTACACCAAAGGCTGGGCGGAACTTGGCTACCGCTTCCAATACAACGAAATGCGCGCAACGTGGAAAATGGGCGGTAAAGCACTTGTTCAGCGGCTGCTTGACAAAAACTACAACTGGAAAGACATGCAAAAGCTTGTTCCGCATATGCTCGCGGCGGGACTTATCGGCTACGCCTACACCTGCCCCGATATGATTGGCGGCGGCGACTTCACCTCTTTCTTCAATGTAGATTACTCAAAGCTCGACCAGCGGCTGATTGTCCGCTACGCGCAGGTTTCGGCACTTATGCCGATGATGCAGTTTTCGCTCGCGCCGTGGAGAGTGCTTGACAAAAAGCACCTCGACCTCTGCCGCGACGCCGCAATTTTGCACACAAAGTTTGCCGACTACATTCTGGAACTTGCCCGCCACAGCTCCAAAACGGGCGAACCCATTGTCCGCACAATGGAATACGAATTTCCGAACGAAGGGCTTGCCGACGTGCTCGACCAATTTATGCTGGGCGACAAATACCTTGTAGCCCCCGTTGTAACGAAAGACGACTTCCGTTTTGTCCGCCTGCCGAAAGGACAGTGGCGCGACGAATTGGGCAATATTTTCGAGGGCGGCAAAACAGTTAAAATAGACGCCCCCATTGAACGTCTGCCCTACTTCACGAAAGTCAATTAACACACACTTTACTTACCGTTCATAACAACTCACGCCGCCATGCGCGGCGTTTTTTTTGCGCCACCGACCTTCGTAAGAAATTGTTCTGAACCCAAAATTCAAAAAATAGAATTAAAGCAACCCAATTAACCACTTGATGAAAAAAATAAAAGACACCGATTGCTCGATGTCTTTGTAAAATTCCTTTATCTTCAAAGCAAATGTCGGCGTGTAGCCAACCGCGCTTCCCAAAAGGTAAAACTTTAACCTCGGATAAAGCGGGATTGGGGAAACCAATCCGCGCCTCTTAACGATGAGGAAAAAACTTTAACCCCAGCCGAAGCGGGATTGGCGAACAGCCAACCCACGCCGCTTACCGACAAATAAAATAATCTTGGCAAATTGGGGTTCAGAGGGCGGCTTTGTTTTTCAAGACGGTGGGAGCATACTTGAGTATGTGACCACTGTCGAAGAAAAAAACGAAACGCCCTATCAACCCCGATTTCACAAGATTATTTGTTGTCGTCGCGGGGGCGTCTTTCCGAACGTTCGCCGCCTCTGGGCTTGGGCTCGTAGGGTTCGCCGCGCTGCTCGCAAAGAGCCGCCCTGCGTGAAAGCTTTACCCTGCCCTTGTCGTCAATGCCGATGCACTTTACAAACATCTCGTCGCCGAGCTTGCAAACGTCTTCGGTCTTGTCAACGCGGAAGTCGGCGAGTTCGGAGATGTGAACCAAGCCTTCCTTTCCGGGGAGACATTCGACAAACGCGCCGAATTCCTTTATCGAACGGACAATACCGCGGTAGGTCTTGCCGACTTCGATTTCGCCCGTTACCAGTTCTACTTCCGAAACAGCGCGCTTCATGCTGTCGGAGTTTGTGGCGTAGATGAGAACTCTGCCGGGGTTGTCGTCGTCAACATCGATTTGCGCGCCCGAAACCTCGACTATGCGGCGGATATTCTTGCCTCCGGGGCCGATGAGTGCGCCGATTTTTTCGGGGTCAATCTGCATAACCTTGATGCGCGGGGCGCATTCTTTCAAGTCCTTGTTGGGCTCGGCAAGGCAGTTGTGCATGATGTCCAAAATCTTGGCGCGCGTTGCCTTGTTGCGGTAGATTGCCTCCTTGGCAATTTCCATAGACAACCCCTGAATTTTGAGGTCGAGCTGGAAGCCCGTTATGCCGTTTTTGGTTCCGCAAATTTTGAAGTCCATATCGCCGTAGTGGTCTTCCGCGCCGATGATGTCGGTAAGAACAACGTGCTTGAGCAGGTTGCCGTTTTCGTCGAAACGCGTTACCAAGCCGCAGCTGATGCCCGCAACGGGGGTTTCAATCGGAACGCCTGCGTCCATCAAGCTCAGGCAGCCGCCGCAAACCGACGCCATAGAAGTCGAGCCGTTCGATTCCATAATTTCGGAAACAAGGCGGATTGCGTAGGGGAATTCGTCTTCGGAGGGAAGAACGGGCAGAAGCGAGCGTTCGGCCAAGTTGCCGTGTCCGATTTCGCGGCGTCCCGGAGAGCCGAAGCGACCCGTTTCGCCTACCGAATACGGCGGGAAATTGTAGTGCAGGAAGAACGATTTCTGCTTTGTGCCGCCCGTGAGGCCGTCGAGTTCCTGACAGTCGCGGCTTGTGCCGAGAGTCGTCATAACCATTGCCTGCGTTTCGCCGCGCGTAAACAACGCCGAGCCGTGGACGCGGGGCAGAAGGTTTGTAGAGCACGAAATGGGGCGGAGGTCTTCAACGCCGCGGCCGTCGCAGCGCGCGCCGTTGTCGAGAATGTTGTCGCGGTAGACTTTTTCCTGAAGGACTTCGAACGCCATTTTGATGTGCGCCATATCGAACTTTTCTTCGCCGATTTTGCCCTTTACAAATTCGGCAGTCTCGTTCATAAGCGCGTCAACGTCGGCCTGACGCTTGAGCTTGTTGTCCTGAAATACTGCCGTCAGAAGGCGTCCGCCGACGTATTCGGAGCACATAGCCAAAATTTCGTCAGGGCAAACAATGAGCGGGAATTCCTTCTTCTGCTTGCCGCAAAGCTTTGCCAACTCGCGCTGGGCGGCGATGATTTTCTGAATCTGAACCTGAGCGAACTCCAAAGCCTCAATGAAGCGTTCTTCGGGGCACTGCTCCGCCGAGCCTTCAATCATCATCATTTCCTTTTCGTTGCCGACGTAGATGAGGTCGAGCGTGGAGTCGAGCATTTGCTCGTGAGTGGGATTTACCACGAACTGTCCGTCGATTTCGCCCAAGCGGATACCGCCGATGGGGCCGTTCCACGGAATGTCCGAAATAAGCAGGGCGGCCGACGCGCCGTTTACCATGAGAATGTCGGGGTCGTTGACCATATCTGCGGAGAGCAGCAGGCCGATAACCTGAACTTCATTCATAAAGCCCTTGGGGAAGAGGGGGCGCAACGGACGGTCGCAAAGGCGCGACGTCAAAATTTCCTTTTCGTTCGGACGGCCTTCGCGCTTGATGTAGCCGCCGGGGAAGCGGCCTGCCGCCGAATAAGTTTCCCTGTAGTCAACCGTAAGCGGGAAGAAGTCCTGCCCGTCTTTGAGCGCGCCCGCCGCCGTCACGTTGACAAGCAGGTTTGTTTCGCCCAAGCTGATTACAACCGAGCCGTTCGCCTGCTTGGCGATTGAACCGGTAGATATTTTGATTCCGAGGTCTGCAACCTCTACGCTGTATTTTTGATCCATTTATCTGTTTCTTTCTATTCTGTATAGCCGCCGAACGGATCGGACGTTCGCCTACGGCAGTTTCTTTGCGGAAGCCCTTTGCGGGGCAATCCAAAAAAAGCGCGGGGGACGTTTTTCGGCGTCCCCCTTTCGACACAAATTAGCGGCGCAATTTCAAACGCTGAATGAGGTCGTTGTATCTTTCAAGAGACTTGCCCTTGAGGTAGTCCAACAGTCTTCTTCTGCGGCTTGTCATAGCCAAGAGGCCTCTGCGCGAGTGGAAGTCCTTCTTATTTGTGGACAGGTGGGCTGTCAAGTGGGCGATTCTCGCCGTCAACAACGCTACCTGAACTTCGCAAGAACCCGTGTCTTTGTCGTCGAGACGGTATTCCTTGATGATTGCCTGTTTGTCTATTGTATTGTGGTCTGACATTTTTTGTATCTTTCTATAGGCACAACTTTTTGGCGAAGAACCCTCTTCGCGCGAACTCGGCACCGCGCCCAATTCGCCGTCTTAACTTGCGTGGCAAGTGTTGCGGAAAAACAATCCTCGCCGAAAGCCGCCCGAGGCTACTTTCAAACGCGACAGTTTTTCTGACGCTTATTGAGAGAAATATCCTCCAGAAAAACCCCAGCCTTGCAAGACTATTTTTCGGCTTTTTTGCTTTTTTTAAGCGCGCGGCACGCGGCGGGTTATTCCGCAGCGGCGGCGGGCGAGTAGCCGAGTTTTGCGGAAACGGTGGCGGCTTTCTGCCTCATAATTTCGCCGATTTTCGGGAAGTCGGCGGCGGGCATTCTGTCGGAAGGCCCTGTAATCCATATGGCGGCCACCGGGCGAGACTGGTAGTCGAAAACGGGAACGCCCACACAGTTTGCGCCGTTGAGGTATTCCTGATTGTCGACGGCATAGCCGCAGCGGCGCACGCGGGCAAGTTCGTCCAGAAAGCGGCGGCGGTCGGTTATGGTGTTGTCGGTAAAGCGCGAAAACTCCGTCCGCGCCAAGATGTCGGACACTTCGCTTTCGGGCAGAAACGCCAGAATGGCCTTTGCGGGCGCGGAACTGTTGAGCGGGCATTTCAGCCCCACCCTGCCCGTAAAACTGAAGAAGTTTTTGCCGAAAACCTGATCAATCATAATAACCTCGTTTTCCGACAAAATCCCGAGCATAACAGTCTCTACGAGGGTGTCGCGAATGTCCGCCATAACGTCGTGCGCGGCGGAAATGATGTTTTCCTCGCCGATGGCGTCGTAGGCGAGGGAGATGAATTTTTTTGAAATGCTGTAGCGCGAAGTTTTGGAGTCTTTTACAATCATTCCGTAGTCGAGCATAGTATAGATTATGCGGAATACGATGGATTCCGTGTAGCCCGTTTTCCGCGCAATCTCAGCGCGGGTAAGTCCCGCGCGCGACTTGGAAAGCTCGCGCAAAACGCACAGGCTCTTTACTACGTTGGGAATGTGATAGCGTTTGTATTTGAACTCTTCCATCTTACATCAGCGAAATTTCCACCACGAAAGACTTCGACTTGCCCGCGTCCACAAAATGGACGGGCTTTGAGGCGGAATTGGGCATATTCATCCACGGCTCTACGCAGTAGTATTTGGCGTCGTCGCTTTCCGTCCACGTTACGATTGTTGTTGCAATGTTGGAGGAATCGCCGAAGCCCACGCGAATTGTGATGTCTTCTTCGCCGTTTTTGGAACCGAAACGAACCGCATTCGATTTCAGCTTCGTGTGGATTCTGTTCCACATGTCGGCGTCGGCAAAACACATTTGCGTCAAGTCCGCAGGCTCGAAAGAGCCGTCGGGGCGGATATGGAACGCCTTTTTGGCGTCGCAGACAAGGCGGTAGTCTTTGCGCCCAGCCCCCGCGTGCCACGGCAGCTGAAAATACGGGTGAAGCCCCGCCCCCCACGGCAGCGGCTGCGTGCCCCTGTTTACAAGCATAAGCTCGCAGTTGAACGCCAGTTCGCCGAAGCGGTATGTAATTGAAAATTCGTAGTCGAAGGGATAGGCGGCTTTCGCTTCGGCGGAGGGCTTGTAGATTGCCTTCAGGGAGGTGTCGCCCATTTCGATTATGTCGAAGTCGCCGTCGATTGCGTAGCCGTGCTTGCGCATCGGCAGGATTTCGCCCGAGGGCGTTTTCCAGAAGCCCTCCTTCCCGTCCACAAAAGACGCCCCCGCGAACGGAAACAAAATCGGCATTCCGCCGTGAAGCGCGGAAAAATCCACCGAAGCCAAATCGACGTTGTCGGGCGCGTAGATTACGTCGCGGACTGAGCCGTCCGCCATTGACAAATTCCAGTTCATTATGCGCGCGCCCTTTGCGCAAAGCAGATACGTAGACGCCCCAGCGTCAACCCTGTATAGTTTGTTTTTGCCGACTTCCAATATCTCCATTCTTCAATTAGACAACGCCCCGAAATCTTTTTCAATCCAATTCTGAAATTTCGATTTTTTTGCTTTTTTATTCTTCCAAAAGCGGGATTTTTAGTTTTAATAAAACCGACAAATGAAAGAATATCTCAATCTTCTCAGACACGTTTTGGAAAACGGCAAAGAACGCTCCGACAGAACGGGCGTAGGCACGATTGGCGTTTTCGGCGCGCAGGCGCGCTTCGACCTGCGCAAATCGTTCCCGCTTTTGACCACAAAAAAGCTCCACACGCGCTCAATTATCCACGAACTTCTCTGGTTCATAAAGGGCGACACAAACGTAAAATACCTCCACGACAACAAAGTATCCATTTGGGACGAATGGGCCGACAAAAACGGCGACCTCGGCAGAATCTACGGGGCGCAGTGGACCGACTGGATTTCGCCCGACGGCAGGCACATCAACCAACTCAAACAGGTGGAGCAATCGCTTAAAAACGACCCGTTCGGACGCAGGCACATTGTGTGCGCGTGGAACCCCGGAGAGCTTGACAAAATGGCGTTGCCGCCGTGCCACGCAATGTTCCAGTTCTATGTTTCGCCCGACGGCGAACTGAGCTGCCAGCTCTACCAGCGCAGTGCCGATCTTTTCCTCGGCGTGCCGTTCAACATAGCCTCATACGCAATGCTTACTATGATGATGGCTCAGGTTTGCGGCTACAAGGCGGGCGAATTTGTCCACACTTTCGGCGACCTGCACATATACAAAAACCACCTCGAGCAGGTAAAGCTGCAGCTCTCGCGCGAGCCGCGCCCGCTGCCCGTAATGAAGCTCAACCCCGAACGCACGCGTCTGGAGGATTTCGTTTTCGAAGACTTTTCCCTTGAGGGCTACGACCCGCACCCGACGATAAAAGCCCCCATCGCCGTATGAGCAGAATAAAGGCAATAGCGGCAGTCGCGCTCAACGGGGTTATCGGCAACGGGCTGAAAATTCCGTGGCATATTTCGGAGGACTTCAAACACTTCAAGAAAACGACATCGGGCGCAATAGTGGTAATGGGGCGCAAAACGTGGGACAGCCTCGGGCGGCGTCCGTTGCCCAACCGCGAGAACGTCGTGATAACCTCTAACCCCGCGGCGGTCGAAAACGCGCGCGCCTTCGCGAGCCTGAAAGAGTGCCTCAACGCCTACGCCGACGACCCGCGCACAGTCTGGATTTGCGGCGGCGCAAGCCTCTACAAAACCGCCCTTCCCCTCTGCGAAGAGATAGTTTTAAGCCGCGTGAAAATGCGCCCGCAAGGCGACATCTTCTTCCCCGACACCCGCGCGCTTTTCAAAAAAACGACAACGCTTTCAAAGTCGGGCAAATTCAACGTAGTCCGCTACGTCCGCAAAAGCGCGAACATCTCGGCGCAAAAAACGGTCTAAGAAGATATGAACTTTTTGTTTTTTATAATTATCCCGATAATAATAGGTCTTTACGCGCAGGCGAAAGTTTCGTCGGCTTACGAAAAATACGTGCGCGTGCACACGCGCAACGGGCTGTCCGGCAGAGACGCCGCAGAGGCGGTTCTGCGCGCGGCGGGAATTTACGATGTCGAAATAACTGAAATCGACGGCAAGCTCACCGACCACTACGACCCCACGCGCAAGGTGCTGGCACTCAGCCGCGAAATCTACCGCGGCACAAGCATAGCCTCCGTTGGCGTAGCCGCCCACGAAGCCGGACACGCCGTGCAGCACAAAACGCAATACGCCCCGCTCAACCTCAGAATGGCACTCGTGCCCATAACGAACTTTGCAAGCCAGCTTCTGCCGATTGTAATGCTTGGCGGCTTTTTCCTCTTTCACAGCATAACGACAATCTATGTGGCTGTGGGCATATACCTCGTGCTTGCGGTGTTCCAGCTTGTTACGCTGCCCGTGGAGTTCGACGCCTCCAACCGCGCAAAACGCTACCTGTATTCGCTCGGAATTATCGAACCCGACGAACGCGACGGCGTTGCGTGCGTGCTGAATGCGGCGGCGTTCACCTACGTTGCGGCGTTTGTGTCTTCGCTGGGCTGGCTTTTGTATATGCTTTCAATGGCAAACAACCGACGTTAAAAAACGATGAAAAAAATACCCGTTCTGCTTGCGCTCGCCCTGCTTTCGGCGTGCGCGCCCGACCCCGACAAATCGGCAGCCCAAGAGTATGTCGAAGCGGTAAAACAAACGCGGACTGCAAACGCGCTTTTCGAACAAGCTCACTTTGCCGAAGCCCTGAAAAACTTCACTCAGGCCGACGCGAAAATAGAGACAATCCTCGAAAAATACCCGTCGAGCTCCATTGCCCTAAAGCTCGTTTCCGAAAACGGCGTGAAAGTTGGCGACTTCGGATACGATGCGTTGCGGGCAAAAATAATTCCGTCGCTCGGGGCAATAACAAACCCCAAGTTGGCGAAAGTTTCTGCGGCGTGGGCGATTGCCTCGTTCGCAAAAACTGAAGCCGAAAAGGCGGCGGCGTTCGAGCGCATTGCCCGCGAAGTTGCGGAATCGGACAAGTTTTCTGCCGCCGAAAAAGCCGAAATATTTGACGCCGTTCCCGTCCGCATTGCGCGCCCCGTTTTGCAAACCGCGACGCAACAACCCGCAACAGCCCCCGCCCCGAAACAGACGCCGCAAACGCTTCAAAAAGCCGAGGCCGACAAACTGCTGGCGGAGGCAAAAAACAACGCCCTTTACTGCTCTTTCAACCTCTCCGCGGCGGAATCGCTGCTTGAAAAGGCGAAAACAGTTCCGCAGCAAAGGCGCGCGGAATTTTCAAAAATACTGCGCACGGCAACCGAACAGGCCGACAAAATAAGCGTGGTGTCGCTGAAGGAAAAGGCGTTTGCAATTCTGGCGGCGGCGGCGGCGCAAGTGGGCGACGAATCGCTTACGCTCGAGCTTTTGGCGAAAATCAAGACCCCCGAATCGCTCGAAAAAGTTTTCGTAACGCTGGCGGCGAACCTTGCAAAAACAAGAAACTACGCGGCGGCTCTGGGAACGGTTGCAAAAATAAAAAATCCGCAAACGCGCGACGAATTCGTGAAAACGCTCTCCGAAAACGCCGCCCAAGTCGGCAGGTTCGACACTGCCACGGAAGTTGCGCGGCAAATATCGGCACTCGCCGTCCGCAACGATGTTATGGCTAAAATTGCCGTGCTTGCCCACGACTCGGGAAACGGAGCGGCTTGCGTTGCGGCTGTTTCCAACATAGACGTTTCCAATCTCGACTGCCTGCGACAGTTTCTGAAATACGCGCCCGCCTCCGCCGAAAAATCGGCCTCAAGCGCGGCGACTGCGGCGGCGAAAATCCTGCTCAAGCAAAACGCGGCAATCTCGAAGGCGTTGCTTGACATTGCAGTGAAACATTTCGACAATTCCCCAAAAACGGCGGTTTTCATAGCCGACATTCTCGTAAAGTCGGGGCGCAGTGCCGATGCGCTCGGGTTTGTGAAATCGGTGTCGGGGAAGCTCGGAAGTTCGGCTGCCGACGTTTCGGTAAAAACGGCAATTTGCGCCGCGCAGTCTGACCCGCAAAAGGCGGAGGAGCTTCTCGCGGAAATTTCGCGGAAAACGGCTCTCGAAAGCGCGGCAAACAAAGCAGCTTTCGCGCTCGACGTGCAAAATTCGGCTCTTTCGGGCGAGGCAAAAAGAAAAATTCTGGGCGGGCTTCTGAAAATAAAATAGCCCGCGCCGACGAATTTATGCGCACAAAAGGCGGCTGTTAAAAGTCGCCTTTTTTGTTTTGGAAATCCCGATTCCTTGTGCTTTGGAATCCCGATTCCGAACGGGAAAAATCTTTTTGTGCGGGCACAAAAAAAGGGCGGCTAAGCCGCCCGATTTTTTTGAATTAGCGATTTTCGTAACGCTGACGGAGCATATTATTGAATGCTGCAACCTTGCGCTTGCGACGTTTGATTTCGCAGGGCTTTTCAAAGTAGCGCTTCTGGCGGACGTCTCTGATGACGCCTTCCCTGTCAAGCTTCTTCTTCAAGCGACGAAGAGCCTTTTCCATAGCTTCACCTTTGCGTAATTTTACTTCTACCGGCATTTCAATTCACCTCCTTCTATTCAAATATTTTCCATTTATAAATGAAAAATTGCGGTAGATGTTAGCCTGCCGCAAAATTTCGTCAAGACATTTTTACGGATTATTTTGGGGCTGCGGATACTCCTGCGCGGGCGGGTCGATAACTTTGTCCCAATATTTTTTGTCGGCCTCGAAGGCGTCGAAGTTTGTCAAATCGTCGTCTTTGCCGACAATTCCGCGGCGCAACAGCGCGCCGTAATACGCGCCGCGCGGCTTGTAGTTTTTGTCTGTGTAGCGCGGGTTGTGGGCGGCAAGGTAGTCGCGCGCTTTTGTTATGGCTGCGAGAACCGTTTTGTAGTCGGCATCGTCGGTGCTTTTGAATATCGAAGGGTGCGATACTCCGCCCCTGCCCCCCGCCTTTTTGGAGAGCGGCGCAACAAGCACAGGGGAATCGGCGGGGCGCGTGAAGTTGAACGCCGCATGCGCCGAAAGCCTGTTGCGCGGAGAGTTCTTGGGCAGATTCCACAGCCAGATCCAAGTATCGGGGTCGCGGGTGTCGCCCGACATCATTCGCGGGAGGAAGAGTTTCCCGTTGTGGCATTTCGAGCAACGGCGGTCGAAAACCTCCGCCATTGATTTATTTTCCGCCCAGTTTTCGTCGGCGCGCATGAGAATGTTTGAGTAGTAGTAGCCCAGCATTCCCGACTGAACCGCCGCCGAAGACTCCGCCGCCGTGCCGCCCATATCGAGCCACGCGTAGAGCCTGCGCAATTCGGCGGGCGCAAGGCGAACCCCTTTGTGGCTGCCGTCGATTTTCCCGACCATATCGCTGCCGCCGCTGCCGAAAGTGCGCGGGGGCATATTACCGTCGCGGTCGTCGCCCTCCTTTATCTGGCGGAGTGTGCGCAACGCCCAATACGAGCGCGGGAACATCGGCCCCATACCCGCCGACAAATCGACTTTCCCCCTGAAGTCGCGCGGGTTGTGGCAGCGCACGCAGTGCTTGTCGAGAACGGGCTGAATGTCGCGCACGAAGTCGATTACCTCGCGCGGCGAAATGCCGTCAACGGGCGCGATTTTGTCGGCGGCGCGCGCCAACGCCTTGGGCGTTTTTTTAAGCGGCGGCGGAGCCATATCGCGGTGTTCGTGGCAGCCTATGCAGGAGGTTGTAGTGCCGTTTACAAAATTGGTAAAACTCTGCATGCGCTTGATTGCCCTGCCGTTTTCGTCCAAAGCCACAAAGCTGAGGGCGCGGTTTGCGGGGGCTTTGAAGTGCGCCGAGCCGTCGTCCTCGACATTCACTGTGCCAAGACAGCGTTCGAAACTGAACGTGCCGCGCAGCGAAATTGGCTCTTCGCCGCCGAAAAGGTGAATCATGTTCGGCAAAACCTCCAAAACGAGAAGCTTTTTGATGTCGCCGCGCTTTACGCCGCGCATATTGCGCCCGATTGAGGAATCGACAACAACTACAGTTGCCTCGTCGGTGTCGTAGTCGGCCATATCGGCGGGCATTTGCTCGCGCGGGCGTTTGCGGACGGGCTGGGCGTCGAAAATATGCGTTCCCGCAAAGGGCTTGAACGACTCGGGCAGTTCGAGCGCGAAGGCGTGCCCCTGCAGGTCGAAGACGTAGAGCCTGTCGTTTTCCGACGCAAGAATGTAGTTTGCCGAAAGCGGGAACGGCGTTGAAAGCTGCATGTCGGGGTGGTCGCCCGAAACGAAGCTCATTGACTTGTAGTCGCCGGGATTGCGGGGGTTGTCGATTACGGCAAGCTGCCCTTTGTGGTCGCGCCGCCCGTGGAAAGTCGAGTAGCAGAAGGCGTATTTGTTTTCGCGCGGGAAGGGCTTGGCGTCGATTAGCAGCCCGCGCGGAATGTCGTTGCCGAAGAAAACCATATCGTTTGCGCCGTTGGGGTCTTTCTTCCACAGCCCGTGGAAGTTGAGCTGGCTTTTTTGGACGTATTCCCACTTCATATACACAAGGCGGCCGTCGGGGGTTACGGCGGGAGTGTTGTCCTGGTCGATGTTCGCGGAAATCTGGCGGAGGACGCGGTCGCGCGCATACCAGCGGTGCAGAACCGCCACGTCAACCATCCAGCACGGCACTGTGCGCTGACAGCGGCTCGAGACGAAAACGACGTCGCCGTCGGGCAGATACGTTCCCTCTATGTCGTCGAACTTTCCGCCCGAAAACGGGAACAGCTTCATTTGGCTGCCGTCGATTTTCGATTCGAACAAGTGGTATTGGTCGGTGCCGCCCTTGCGGTATGAGAACAGCATTTTGTCGGCGTCGTAGTCTACGCACACGTTGCGGACGCCGCCGCGCGGGTCGGAGAGCAGCTCCTCAACACTGTTTGTTTTGATGTTGAACTTTACGAGCTTGCCGCCCGCGGTTGAATACACGCAGCCGTCTTCGCGGGCGTCGGGCGGATTGACGGCAAGCATTCCGTGTTCGGCGGAATACTTCAGCTTTTTAAGCGGCGAGACAAAATTTTCGTCGTAGCCCGAAACGGCGTCGGGATAGCGGCCGAAATTGCCATACCAGTGGGCGTCGGGCGAAGTTCCGCGCATTGTGAAAACGATTTCGTCGAAGTCGAGCGAAGCCAGCATTGCGGCGCGGGCGCGTTGATACGGATTCTCCACGGCGGGCGGCTCGGGAGTGTCGGAAAGCTCGATGTAGTCGAAAATTATCCACTGCGGAATTTTCAGCGATTTTGTTGCTTTTGACGGCAGCCCCTTGAGCGTAATGGAGTTTGCGCCCCTTTTCAGGCGGTCGCGCGGCACGCGCACAACCGATGTTTTCGGAATGCCCCACGTCTGCGGGTGCAGCAGAACCGACGCGAAACACGGGTATTCGGTTTTGCCCTTCACATACCGGTATGGCAGGTAAAAGGTTTCAAGCGGCGCGCCGTTAAGCCCGACGCGCATTGAAACGTCGTTGACGCGCACGGGAGCTTTGTCGGCAAAGCCGATTTTCAAAAACAGGTCGCCTGCGGGGATTTTTTCGAGGTCGAATTTTATCTCGAAGGGCGGATAGTCTTTCTTGTGCCTGTCAACATACTCCATCGCCGTGGCGGAATACTGGAAGGCGTCGGCGTGGGGGCGCAGCCAGTCGGCGTCGGCCCACTCGCAGGCGCGAATCGGCATAACGAACGGAAACGAAGAATCGGCATCGCGCCCCGCGTTGAAAACGAAAGGCTTCGAGAAAAACTTGTGCGTTTTTTCGAACGGATTTGTGCCGTGCGGATAGTTGTAGCGCGTATAGTTGAAATTGACGCCGAAGTTCAGGAACTCGGCGGCGCGGGCGTCGGGAACGCCTATGCGGAAAACCGTTTCGGCACGGGCGCAAACGGCGGCGGCGCAAAGCGAAAATGCAACAATGTATTTTAACATAATCTATTTGAAATAAAGATTCGGTATTTTTGAAATTTGCGCGCCCATTTTGCGGGCGGCAGCGCAAAGCGGATAGACGGGAGTGTCGCAAACGTCTACAAAGCCGCTTGCGGTGTTTTCGCCGTTGTGCTTGCCCGCGGTGGGAGAGTCGCTCCAGCGCATCCAGAGCGCGCCCGCAACCGCGGGGTTTGCAAACGCGCTTTCGATGTAGTTTTCGAACGCGGCAACCTGCGCGCGGGTGGATTTGCGCGGGCAAAATCCGCCGCCGAAAACGCCCCTGTCGGGAGCGCAGAAATTGAACTCGGCAATCAGAACGGGCTTGTCGGGAGCGGAACTTGGCAGCGAAAGTTTTTCGGCGGAGTCGGCATACCACACAAAGCTTACAACATCGCAATACTGCGCCGCAACAGAAAGCATGTCGGGTTCGGGCGGAAGCTGGAAACGGCAGCCCATGTAGAGCGTTTTGGGGGCGGCTTTTTTGAACGCGCGCTGAGTGGATTCAAAATACGCCGCGTAATACGCAAGCTTGAATTCGCGCATATCGCCCTCGGCGGCGGGTGTAGAGGGCACGAAAGAGCGCGTTTGAAGAAATTCGTCCCAACTTTTATACTGCGCGTTCCAGTCGGCATTGAGGTTTTGTATGTCGCCATACTTGCGCCCGAGCAGGCGCATAAACGCTTTTTTTGCGGGCTGTTTTGCGGGCGAAGTAAGCACCGCGCGCGGAATGTCTATGCCGTCTTTGTATTGCCAGAAAAGTTTATACCCCACAAACGCCCCAACGCAAAATTCGGAATCAAGAAGGCGTTTCTGAGCGGCGGCAAGCTTTTCCTGCGCAGACTCGAAATTGGGGTCGAAATAGTCGGGGACTTTTCCGCCCGAAAGCGACTCCATCGGCGGCGGAAACGCGCTTTCCACAAGGGCGACAAACGGCAGCCGCGCGCGCGCCGTAAATTCGGGATTGCTCCAGCTGCCCACAGTGTTCATTCCCCACGCGTAAATGCGCTTTTTGCAGGTGTCGAAATACGCGAATTTGTCGGGATATTTAAGCGAAATGTTCTGGCGTTCGAAGTTGTAGAAGTCGGACTTTCGCCTGTCGAATTTGTATCGTTCAACAAAGTTCGGGTTCTTTGCGGCATCGGGGGCGAAAAAGTGTTCGCGCCCGTCAATGCGCGTTCCCGTGGATTGCGCAACCGAGTTTATGCCGAAGAGAAAAAACGGATTGCCCGCGGGCGTTATAAAAAACCACTTTCCCCCGATTTTCCGAACGCTAAAACGCTCAGATTTTCCGAAATTAACCCCGCAAATTACGCCGCCGTATTCGTCCAAATTGCCGAACCTCGGGTTGCGTTCGAGGAAATCTTCTTCCGACTTCGCGCGCGCCGCAAAGTCGGCTTCGGAAACGATTTTGCCGCCCCAGTCGGAATGGATAAACTGCCCGAATCTGTCGATAAACGGGAAGAATTTGTTTTTCGCAAATCCGCCCAATGCGTTGCTTTCAAAAAAGGCGCGCGAAAACGGCGTTTCAGACATATTGGGGAACACGTTCGGTTCTTTCGCCCACGCGGGCGCACCCTCCGAAATACGCGCCACTTCGTCGGGCAATCCCGACGGCAACAACGCAAACAGCGGCGACGCCGAAAACAACGCCGCGCCACACAACAATATCCCCGCTCTCATACCAACACACAAAACAAAAACACGCTCATTGGCAACGTTTTTTACAACAAAAAACAAAAACAACCGCCGCAAGCTGCGGCAGCCCCGAGAAAGATACGCCCCGCCCGCCCCCGCCGCTTGGGCACAAAAAAAACGGCACTCTTGCGAGTGCCGCATTTTGGGGAAGGAGAACTATTCCTTCGTTGCTTCGTCGATAAGATCGCCCAACGACGTGAGCTCTTGGTCTTTGCGAATCTTGTCGAAAGCGTCGACTTCCTTGGCGAGTTTCGCGGAATCATACTGCGCGGCCTTGACCGACAAGCCGATTCTGCGTTCGTCGCGGTCGATTTTCACAACGCGCGCGGTAACTTCGTCGCCAACCTTGAGGTGGTTCTTGATTTTGTCAACGTGTTCTTCGCTGATTTGGCTGATGTGAACCAAACCGTCGATGTCGTTCTGCAATTCAACAAACGCGCCGTAGTTGGTAATTTTGCTTACCTTGCCCTTTACGAGGTCGCCAATCTTGAAGAGAGAGTCGATTTCCTCCCACGGGTCGGCAGTCAGCTGCTTGAGGCTGAGCGAGATTCTCTGGTTGTCGGGGTCGATTTCCTTGACGATTGCGTCTACTTCGTCGCCCTTCTTGAGCATTTCGCTGGGGTGGTTGATTTTGCGCGTCCAGCTCATGTCCGAAACGTGAATCATACCGTCGATACCGTCGCCGAGTTCCACAAACGCGCCGTAGGTTGTGAGGTTGCGAACCTTGCCGTGAACGCGTGCGCCGACGGGATATTCGTGAACGGCCTTCTTCCACGGATTTTCTTCAAGCTGACGCAAGCCGAGCGAAATTTTCTGCTCTTCCTTGTTTACGCTGAGAACAACAGCTTCCACTTCGTCGCCGACTTTGAGAACTTCGCCGGGCTTGGTGATGCGCTTTGTCCAGGAGAATTCGGTGATGTGCACGAGGCCTTCAACGCCGTCTTCAAGCTCGATAAACGCGCCGTAGTTGACGAGGTTGACAACCTTGCCGTGAACGTGTGCGCCAACGGGATAGCGGCGTTCGATATTTTCCCACGGATTGGAAGTTGTCTGCTTCAGACCGAGCGATACGCGTTCTTTTTCCGTATCCACGTCCAAAATCATGACGGAGATTTCTTCGCCAACCTTGAGCATTTCGCTCGGGTGCGAGATTCTGCCCCAGCTCATGTCGGTGATGTGCAGCAAGCCGTCGAGACCGTCGAGGTCGATGAACGCGCCGTAGTCTGTGATGTTCTTGACAATACCCTTGCGGATATCCCCCGCCTTGACTTCCGAGAGGAGCTTGCGGCGTTTTTCCGCGCGCTGTTCTTCGATGAGTTCGCGGCGCGAAACAACGATGTTCTTGCGTTCTACGTTGATTTTCACGACTTTGAAGTCGTAAGTCTGACCGACATACTGGTCCAAATTCTTCGGGGGCTGAACGTCGATTTGCGAAGCGGGCAGGAACGAATCCACACCAATGCTTACAATCAGACCGCCTTTAACCTTGCTCTTTACGCGGCCGGGGAGGATTGCGCCTTCCTTGCAGTTTGCGAGGATTTCCTCCCAATTCTTTTTCTGCTGTGCCTTGTCGTAGGAGATTACGGGGTTGCCTTCGCTGTCTTCGAGCTTTTCGAGCAATACTTCGATTTCCTGACCGACTTGGATATCGTTGATATCCACGAATTCGCTCACGGGAACGATGCCTTCGCTCTTTCCGCCGATGTCTACAACTACTTCGTTCTGGCGGATTTCGATTACTTTACCCTTGACGATAGAGCCCTGTTTGAGCTCCGCAAAACTGCTGTTTGCAAGCAGTTCTTCCATTATGTTACTCATTATTTTCCTTGTGTCGTTCCCTTGCGGAAACGGGTTGATTGTTAGTGTGATTTCCAACGTCCGTGAGTTTCCGCGTCTGAAAACGCGGGCAGACATTGAAAAAATGAAGCGTTCATTTCTACACACACGCGCGCGCGGCGCAAGCATTTTTTCCAAAAAAATACGGATTTCGCGACGCCGCCCGCCGCCGAAAAAATCGGCAGTCCGCCCCTCCCACGCTTGACATAGCCGCCGCCTAATGCACAATCGGGGTGATATGAAATTTTACAAACACGTTGTTTGGGACTGGAACGGCACGCTGCTTGACGACGCGCGTCTGAGCCTCGACGTGTTCAATTCAATAGCAGCCGAATACGCCCTGCCCCCCGTCGATTTCGAAACATACACCGACGAATTCTCCTTCCCCGTAATAAATTTCTACAAAAAACACGGCTTCGACTTCGAAAAAATCGACTTCCGCGTAATAGGCAACAAATTCATCGACAAATACTTGGCATTGCTGCCCCAATGCGCCCCGCACGCCGAAATCCCCTCCATTTTGGCGGACTTCAGGCGGCTCGGCTTCACCCAAAGCGTGCTTTCGGCAAACAACGACACCCTGCTTAAGCGCGCAGTGGCGCAGTTCGGGTTGGACGAATTTTTCGTGCGCGTCGACGGGCTTTCCGACATCTACGCGAATTCGAAAACGGAGCTTGCCCAAGCGCACATTGCAGCCCTCGGCGAAATGGGAATCAGCCCCGAACAAACGATTATGGCGGGCGACACCCTCCACGACGAAGACGCCGCCGACGCAATGAACGTTGACTGTGCCATCATTGCCCGCGGATACAATTCGGCAAAACAGCTTTCAAACGCCCGACGCGCAAAAGTGTTTTCAACCCACGCCGAATTTTTCAATTTTGCCGCAACTCTCGGCGACTTCCCCGCACAACCGCCGCACTGCTAACCGCCCCCCCGCTATAAAAAAAGCATTGACAAAACTACGTCAATGACTGACTATTTGACAATGGAATTTATAGAAACACCGTTGTTCGAAAAAAACAAAAGACGGAATATTTGACGAAGACGAACTTCAAAAATTTCAACTAGAACTCTTGGAACACCCAGACATGGGCGATTTAATTCCCAAAGGGAAAGGATTGAGAAAAACGAGATGGGCAGCCAGCGGGCGAGGCAAACGTGGAGGTGCGAGAGTCATATATTACTGGATTGCTTCAGACGATGTAATTTTTCTACTCTTGGCGTATAAAAAAAACCGACAGGAAAATTTAACCGCTCAACAACTGAAAATTTTAACCGATTTGATAGATTGGGAGACACAAATGGAAGAAAAACTTTTTAACGACCTGCTTGAAAGCGTAAAACAAATGAAGGCAATCCGAGCGGGAAAACTAAAACCCGCAAGAACAACGACGCTTCAAAAAAACGAAATCATGGAGGCAAGACGCCAATTAAAAATGACGCAAACGCAATTTGCAACGGCATTCGGAATCAGCGTTTCCACGCTCAGGAATTGGGAACAGGGGCACAGAAGTCCCACGGGGGCTGCCGTTACGCTTATAAAAGTTGCGCGAAAACACCCCGAAGCGGTGCTTGATGCGGTTCACGCATAAAAACAAACGGGCGGCAGTTAAAAAATTGCCGCCCGCTTGTTTTTATACCCCGCTACTTGAAAAATTTGAGAACGAGGGGGCGCATAGGCTCGAGTTTGCGCTGAATTTCCACAGCGAAAGTGCCGCCGTCGGACGCTTCCGCCTTGAAGTCCACCCTGCGCCAACCGCCGTCGCGGGCAAGAGACAAAATCTTGTTCGGGCGCGAACGCATTTTAAGCGAGAGCGTCGGCAGGGCGTCGAAGCCGAAATTGTGGATTGCCGCAAGCTCCGTTCCGTCGGAAAGCGCAGCCGACTGCACATACACTTTGGCGTCGCCCGCGTAGCGCATTCCAAACGGGGCTACGGCGTCGAAAACCCGAGCCAAAAGCTCCTTGCGCGGGTAGCGTTTGAAAATCTGGAAGCCCGTATCGGGTTGGCTTGCCACAACCGCGACGCGCGCGCCGAATTCGTTTTCAAACAGCGTGCATGAGGGCGAAAGAATTTCGGCGTTTTTTGCGTCGTCCTGCGCGAACTTCATAAACGCAAAATTCGCAAGCACGCGCACCGATTTCGAAACGGGCTTGAGCAGCGCGAACTGCGAGCCACCCGAAAGCCGCTTGCCCGCAAGGTCTCCGTTGAAAGCGTCGTCCGAAACGAACTCGGCGCAAACCGCATTCACGGGCGGATAAAACGACGCCTCAACACCGATGTATTTTGCAAACCCGCGCTTTGTAAGCGCAACCGCCGCGCCCGAATCGAGCACCGCGCCGCGCTTGAGAACGGCCGTTAATTCGGCGTCGGAAAGCAGGCGCGCGTCCTGCGCGGAAAGGAACGCGGGCGAAGTTCCCGCGCGCACAAAATTGACGGGGAAACCCGTGTTCCACAAAAACGTGTTCGCCCACGACTGCGCCCCGAAATACGGGAACGGCGCAAACGGATTCATAACCGAGCGCGGTGCGGGAACGGGCGTGGAAAGTTCGTTTTTGGGCTTGGCATTGTCGGTTTCGCGCGCGAGCGTTGCGTAAAAACCCGCGTGTTCGGCAAGGATTTTCCGATACGCCCCATTGCCGCCCGCCTCGAATTCCGATGTAAGTGAAATCCACTGTTTCGCGCCCCTGCAGCCCGCGAAAAGAAAGGCGGTATAGTTTGTGTGAAGCTCGTTTGCGGAAGTGCCGAAGCGGTTGTGCGGCAGGCAGTCGGTTTCGGCAATAACATGTGCCTTGCCTTTCAGTGCGTCGAGCTGGCAGGCGGTTGCATACATTGTTATTGCGAAGTTGTTGGGCGACGCCGCAAACGCGCCGTAGCGGGCGTTGTTTATGCGGATAATCGGCGTCTGTCCCTTTGCGGCAAAGGCTTTCCCGAGGCGTTCGGCGTATGCAATATCGTTTGAGCACACGCAGACCGACGCGGGAATTTTCGGGTCTACTTCGTCGATTGCCGCGCGCATTTTTTCGGCGAGCTTGCAGATTGAATCCACTATAACTTCGTCGATTATTTTCGCCGTGCGCCTGTCTTCGGCGGACGCCCCCATAACGGCGGCCTTCGCCTCTTTGGCTGAGATATCGCGCCCGAGCCGCGCGGAAATTTGCCTGAGGTGAAGCGGGCACAAGCACCCCGCCTGAGCCGCGCCCGTATACATGCGGAAATCGTCGTCAATCATTATGTGGGCGGGCTTGAGGGCGGCGGCGCGGCGGCAGATGTCGGCCATATATTTGCCGACTTTTTCGCCGAGCGGGCAGCATTTATTCGGCTCTTCCTTCAGGGTATCGAAGCGGACAATGTGCTCCATATCGTTGGGGTTTTTAAGCGGGTATGAATGCCCAAGCGACGACTGTATGAGTATGCCCACTTCCGCCCCTTTGGCGCACTCCTTGATTTTTTCGAACCTCGGCTTCAGCGCGGCAAACTTGTCGGCAGCGGGAACGCCCTCGGGCACGAGATTGAACAAAGCCAAAGACACGTCGGCGATTTTTTCGCGCTTGATACGCAGCAAATCCTCCGCTATTTTTTCCTCCGCATTCTCAGTCGGCACAAACACGTTGAAAACGCGCAATTCCTCCGCCGACAAAATCGACGCCGCGCACAGAAAAGCCGCGCACAGAAAAGCCGCGCACAGAAAAGCCGCGGCAACCCCCATCAAATTAAACTTCTTCATAAAGAAAGCGATATTTCGAGCCGAAAATTTGTCAACAAAAAAGCCGAACGAACACCGCGGGTGCGCACACTTGCGCCATGGACAAAAAGATGAAAATCGCCGTTATCTGTGGCTACACGACAACGCGCGACAACCTCGACCGAAGCTGCTTTGCCCTCCGCGCCGAAGTTGCCGCGTTCGCCTAACTCATTTTCCCCGTCAAACTACTCGAAATTTGCGGGGAGGCTTGCGAGCTGCCGCGCGAGGGTTTTTGCAATGCGGTAATGCCCGTCGGCGTTGGGGTGAAGCCTGTCGGTATCTTTGTTGGCAAAGTATTTTGCGTGCGCGGGCGTATTGGGGTGCAGACCGCAAAGGGCGTTGAGGTCTATTACGGGCACCGCCCAAACGTTGCCCGCCTCCTTGACGGCCTCGACGTATGAATCTATATAAAGACCGATTCGGTTGGGGAACGATTCGTCGGGCTGGACGTTTTTTGCGCCGAATCTTGCGTAGCTTCTGTGTATCGGCGTAAGAAGCACAATTTGCGCGTCGGGGAAGTTTTCCTTCAAAAAGCCGAGAGCGCAGTTTATTCTGCCGCGGAACGTTTGGGCATCGGTCGAGAACGCGCGGCGTTTGCGGACAACCGATTTGCCGTTGGCATTTGTCTGCACGTCGGAGACGGTATACCAGTCGCCGATGGGCACGCCGCCGTTGAAGTCGTTTGTGCCCGCAAAGATTATGATTGCGTCGATATTCGGGCGTTCGGCTTTAAGTTTTTGCGCCTGTTTGAAGACGCCGCCGAAAGTGTTGCCGTTGATTGCGTAGACATGCGGAGCAATTTCGAGCGACTCCTCCAAAAACTGCCAGTAGTTCTTTTTCGTGCCGACGTGGATTTTGTCGGTGATGGAATCTCCGAGGAATGCGACATTTTTACCTTTCCAGTCGGAGCTGATTGGGGCGGCAGTTTTTTCGGCGGCAAACGAGACCGCCGCCAACGCGCAGAAAACAAGCATTACGATTTTTTTCATATTCAAACGGATAAAAGCGCGGCGGCGCGTTTTCAAGCCGAAAAATCGAACAAAATTCGCGATGTATTTTGCCGCAACAAAACAACGCAAGAAGAACAGTTCAATAAAAACACGCACGCGATGTTTCGCCCGAAGTTTTGTCAACAAAAAGCTGGACGAACGCCGCAGGGGCGCGCACACTTGTGCCATGGACAAAAAGATGAAAATCGCCGTTCTCGACGGCTACACGACAACGCGCGACGACCTCGACTGGAGCTGTTTTGCCCCCTACGCCGAAGTTGTCGCGTTCGACCGCACCCCGAAAGACAAAATAGTTGAGCGCGCGCTTGAAGCCGACGCCGTTTTCACGAACAAAGTCCCGATGTTTGCCGAGCAGCTCGACGCCCTGCCGAAGCTTAAATACATAGGCGTGCTTGCCACGGGCTTCAACAACATCGACGTTCCACTCTGTGCAAAGCGCGGCATTGCCGCAACAAACATTCCCGCCTACAGCACCGACTCCGTAGCTCAGGAAGTTTTCGCGCACATTCTCAACATTTCAAACCGCGTTGCCCTCCACGCGCAGTCGGTGAGGCGCGGCGACTGGTGCAAGTCGCCCGACATCTGCTACTGCCTTGCGCCCCAAACCGAGCTTGCGGGCAAAACGCTCGGCATAGTGGGGTTCGGGGCAATCGGCAGAAAAGTGGCTCAGATTGCGCACGCGTTTTCGATGAACGTAGTGGCGTTTTCGCCCAGTAAAAAAGCGGGTGATGTTTTCGACGGCGTGCGCATTGCAACGCTCGACGAAGTTTTTTCCGAAAGCGACATTGTTTCGCTCAACTGCCCGCTAAAGCCCGAAACCGACAGACTTATTCGCGCCGAAAACATCGCAAAGTTCAGGCGCGGCGCATGGCTTGTAAACACGGGGCGCGGCGGCTTGGTTGACGAACGCGACCTCGCCGAAGCGTTGCAAAGCGGGCAAATAGCCTACGCGGGGCTTGACGTGCTTTCGACCGAACCTCCCCCGCCCGACAACCCGCTTCTGAAGCTTGAAAACTGTTTCATCACCCCGCACATCGCGTGGACGACCTCTGCGGCGCGGCGGCGGCTGGTTTCCATTTGCCTGCAAAATTTCAAGGCGTGGCTCGGCGGAGAACGCCTCAACAGGCTCGATTAAACGCCGCTACAGACCGCGCCGCGCTGACGAACCGAATGCCGCGCCGCCTTTGCGCGGCGTTTTTTGCGCCGAAATGCCGTCAAAAAAAAGGCCTCCGTTTGAACGGAAGCCTTGCAAGGATTAATGAATGATATGATGTCTATGAAAAAACACTAACTACTATGTGTTTTGAATTTATCTGCGCCTGCGCCAAGCCGCGAAACCGAGGGCGACCGCGCCGAAAATTGCGGCAACCGTTGCGGGTTCGGGAACTGCGCTTGAGTTGACAAACCAAAGCCCTTCGGAAATTTTCGTCCAAGAAACTTTGTTGCCGTCTGCGTCGAAAATGCGGTTTTCCCAGTCCGACTTCTGTTCGTCGGTTGCGGCGAGTTTGAATTGGTTCACAATGTCGCCGGCAATCTTGATTGTCCCGCCGTTTTCGGTGAAGTTTTGCAATTCGGAAACTTCGAGAACCGCACCGTTTGCAAAGTCGAGCGTAAGAACAGAGCCCTCCGCGGCGAAATCGAAGCCCTTCAACGTCAAATCCGCGCCTACGCCCAGCGTCGCCTTGGCTCCGCTTACCAAAGTGAAAACTGTGTCCAATGTGGATTTTTCGTTGAGAATCAGCTTGGAGTTGTTCCCCAATCTCATTGCAACGTTGGAGGCGTTTACAAGCGACCTGTTGAGAACCAGCGTAGTATTCGTGTTGAGCTGGAAGTAGCCATTCGATGTAATACTCGCAGAAGTTTGCGTGCCCTTGTTGACCGTTATTACGCCGCCGCCCGATACTATTATGGGATTGTCCGTAGCGTTGCCCAAGGTGAAATCGGTTTCTCCGTCAACAGTAAGAGTTGACTGAACCGTAATATTTCCCTGCCACTTCGACGTAGCGGAATTTATCAAAACCGAACCGCCTCTGAAACTCGAGCTGTTAAGATTTTGCGCTCCCGTTCCGGTGAGGATAATTGTCTTGTAGTTTGTGAAGTTTGTAGCGGTATATGTATTTTCTTTGACCGCGTCGAAAACTATGTCTTTGCCGTTTGCGTTTACCGTGGCGCGCCCGAAGTCGGAAAAAACAGTGCTTCTGAAACTGATGCTGCCGCCCGTATTCTGGAAATTGACCGCATAGCCGTTTACCGAACTGTTGACGCCCGAAAACGCGATGTTGTTGAATTCGGAGCGGTCGCCTACGAAGTTGATTGCCGAATTTTTGCTCTGCACTTGAAGAAGCATACCGCAGCCGTCCTGTATGCTTTTGCCCGAAAAATCGACGTTGACAACCGCGCCGTTGGTCAGGGAGATTGCGCGCGTTGCCGAATTTACGGAAACGCCCCTGTCGCTCGCCTTAAACGTTACGTTTGCATTGTCTATTGAAACGTTGCCGCTAAAGCGCAATGCGGCGTAGTTTTCGCCGTCGTCTTCGGCTTCAAAAGTTATGCTGCCGCCTTCGCCCGATATTACGTTGCCCGAATTAAACTGCAGGTGCGTTGAGTTCGACGCCATCAAAACCTTGTTGCCCGTGTAGGGGCCCGCATTGAACGTAATGTTGTTGAGATCCCTTTGCCAGCCGGACCTTTTGAGTGTAAGATCGTTGCCGAGGAAGTAGATGGTATCGCCCGTTGCGATATTACCCCAGTCCATATCCGCGGTAATTTCCAAGTCGGCGGCGAATGCCGAAAGCGAGCACAACGCCGCCGCCCCGATTGACGCAATGTATTTGTTCATATTCATATCTCCGTTATGGGTTGTTTGTTGGGAATTTAAACGATGGCGCCAACGCGCTTTGTTAACGTTAACACCGATTCTTTGCGTTATCGTTAACAAAAAAGGCGGCAAGTCAAGTAATTCTTTTCAAAAAATTTTATAAATCGGAAGTTATGGAAGCAAAATCGGGTTGACATCTACCCGCCGAACCCCGATAAATACGGGAAGAAACTGATAAACTCCCACCCCACGCAACCGCACATACCACACGCGATGAACGACAAAGTCAACATGAAAGAAATTGCACGCCTTGCCGGACTTTCCACAATGACGGTCTCGCGCGTGTTTTCGAACAAAAGCTGCAGCGAGCAAACCAAGAAAAAAGTGGAGGCAATAGCCGCAAAGCTTGGTTTCTACCCGAATATGCTCGGGCGCAGCCTTGTAATGAACAGGCTCGACACCGTGGGCGTGGTTGTGCCGAACATCATACACGCGTTCTTTCCGCGCGTTATAAACGCGGTCGAGGAAACGCTTGCAAAACGCGGTTTCAACGTCTTCCTGTGCTTTTCGCGCGACGACGCCGAAGTTGAGGCGGCGAAAGTCAGAATGCTTCTCGGGCACAGGGTTGCGGGAATAATAATGATGCCGTCGCTGCGTTCCAAACTGTCGGCGGCGTCGGCAAAGATGATTCTCAACCAGAAATGCCCGCTCGTGCTTGTTGACCGCATAATAGAGGGAATAAAAACAGACTGCGTTGGCTGGCAGAGCGAAGAGGCAATGGACGAAATCGTCAACCATCTGCTTTCGCAGGGATACAAAAAGCTTGCATACGTCTGCGGCGAAAACGAGGAATGGAAAAACCGCGGCAGAACAATCGGTTTTTTCGAAGCCCTGAAAAAGCGCGGCGTAAAGCCGTTCGCCTACATAAACTGCCAGAACACCGAGGAGGACGCCTTTGAGAAAATGCAAAAACTCTTCTCAAAGAAAAACCGCCCCGACGCCGTATGCTGTGCAACCGACATTCTTGTAGACCACACGCTTTTCGCCCTCAAGCGGCTCAACATTTCAATCCCCGACGAAGTTGCGCTCACGGGCTTCGGCGGCATAATAAATTCGCATAACTCAATATTGAAAGTTACGACTGTCGAGCAGGACGCCGAGAAAATGGGCGAAGTTGCGGCGGATTTGATTCTGAAAAAAATAGCCGAAGCCGACAAGCACCTGCCGCACAAGATACAGAAAATAAGGCTGCCGATGAAGGTTTCAATTTGCGAGTCGTCCATAAAACGCCCGAAGAAGACGAAGTAGGCGACGCAGACTCGCCGCTTGTTTGCGCAATTTTTCCGCCCCGCCCAACGCAACATCGCCGTCGGAAGCGAATGTGAACTGGCGGATTGTTCCGCAAAGCCCGCGCCCCCGCACTGCCCTGCCCGAGCCGCATTCCGCGCAAGCGCACAAGCCCGCAAGACCGCTGCGCAAATTTTGTCCCACGCAAATTTTGTCCCACGCGAAAATTCAGCCGCGCGCGCTTTTCAAGAATCATCTCCCCTCGCCGCGCCGCGCAACTGGGAATCAGCGTGCGGCTGTGCGGCGGCTAATTCCGTCCGCAGTTATTTTACGCCGCGCGAACGGCGGGAAAAGTCGTCAATGGCGTCCAAAATTCTTTTGATGTCGGCGGGGTTGTCCATTATGATGTGGAAGCTGTTTTTGTCGGGGAAGCCCATGAGCAGCCCTACGCCCCTCGAGTATCTTTCCGTGCCGATAAAAAGCAGATTCCACTGCTCGGAGCGCGCGGAGATTGCATTTTTTACTTCGCCGATGCGCGCGCGGCTTTCGTTGTCCATTCCGTCGGTAAAGACCACAAAAATGACGGTTTCGGGATTGTCGCGCGGCGTGCCCAAGCGCAGGTGCTCGGCTTCGTTTCCCGCCAATTTGGCGATTTTTGCGCCCAGACTGTCAGCCGCCTTCAAAACGGCGTCGAAACACGGAGTCCCGCCGCTGCAGTAGTATTCCTTGAAGTAGTCTTTGTTGCGCAGCCTTTGGAAATCTACCATTTTCTCGATTCTGTTGCCGCCGAACGTCCAGATGTCGAGCGTAATTTCCCCCGCTATTTTCAGCTGCGACTTGAAGAACCTTTCGCACGCGGCGACAGTTTCGTCGCGAAAGGGCGACATCGAACCCGACGCGTCGAGCACAAGGCAGATGTGCGCGTAGCCCTTGCGCCCTTTCATCTTCCTTACTTCGTGCTCAATTTTCACTCTGCCGTCCCCGCCGCCGCCGCCGTTGCCGTCGAAACCGCCCGAACCGCCGCCAGAGCCGCTTTCGGAGTTCCCGTCGGGAGCGTTAGAGTTGACCGCGCCCGCAAGGGGCACTGTGCCGTCGGGCGAAACGTTGTCGGGAACGAAAATTTCGTCGTCGGCAAAAGCCGAAAAGGCGAAAACCGCAAATAGCAAAGCTGCAAAAAAATTCACTTTCATACTAATATGTGCCGTCGGGCGACCACCCCTTTGTGCCGAATGTTTCCATGTAAAAGTTGATTGTGGGCGCCCAGAAATAACCTATGCCGCGCTTTTTCAAAATTTCTATCGCCGCGCGCAACGCCCTGTTTGAAAACTCGTCGGGCGCGACCATAAAGGAGACAAAGCACTTTTCGGGAATGCCGTCCAAATACTTTTCGAATTCGCCGTTGCCTACCTCAAGCCCGAAATCGTAGTCGGGCACAAGGTAGGTTTTGTCGCCAACTTTCACGACCGTTTTCGAGGAGGGAATATACGGGAAAAGCACGCCGTTTCTTATGATTACCCACCTAAAGCCCAAGTTGCTTTTGCTTATCATCGGCGGCGACACGTCGGCAACGGCGGCCTCCGCCTTCACTTTGGCGAGCTTTTTTTCAAGCTCCATTTTCTCCCGCGTCAACGCCGCAACCTCCGCCTCAAGCTTTCCGTTTTGCTCGGCAGTTTTTTGAAGCTCGCGCGCGGCGGGAACGTCGGGGGCTTCGGCGGAGACGAAGCGTTGCGACACTTTTTTCAGAATTTCGTCGAGTTTCGCCGAAAGCTCCGCCTCCCGCTTCTGAAGCTCCGCGAGCTTTGCGGCGGAATCGGTTGCGGGCGTTTTTTCAAGAGCTGCAAGTTCCGCCCTGAGCGCGTCAATCTCCTTTGTAAGCGACTCCAGCTGCGCCGACTCAATGGCGGCAATTTGTGCGTCGGCGAGTTTTTCCACAATCTTTTTTGTGCAGTCGGAAGTGGAAACCACAAGCAAAACCGCAATCAGCATAATGCTGCCGAACGCGTTCGACATTGCGTCGAGAAGCATATCGAGACTGTCTCCGAATTTTCTATTCACCGTAAATCAGCCTTTCGTCTTCGGTTATTGCCGACGCCCCGAAAGTTATTCCGCGCGTTTTGCACTCGTTGGTTATTTCGAAATAGTCGGGGCACGCGCTTGGGCGGAAGAAGAACTGTATGTATGACGAGTCCTTCGGGAACGCCGCCAAATACGCCATAAGCGCGGAATAATCAAACACGCGCGACGCGCCGAGAATTTCGAACCTGTTTGCCGAGCACACAATGCACACGGGCGCGAGCTCCCCGAGTTTTCCGCTCCCCGAAGAGGGAATTACAAGCGCGTCTTTGCGGCGGGCTATTTCCTCTTTGAGTCTGCCAATCTGCCTTTTAAGCTCTTCGGCTTTGCGTTTTGACTGGGCAAGTTCGGTTCGCTGTTCGGCAAGCGTCTTTTTGATTGCATCGTTGCGCTGCGCCACCATTTCCCTCGCCGCCGATTCGTCGGGCGAAGCCGCCAGCATTTGTTCCGCGCGCGCGATTTCCGCAAGAATTATTTTTATGCGCTCGCCTATCCTCGCTATTTTGGAAAGGACAAGCTTTTGCATTTCCGCCAATTCCGCAGCCGTGTTGCGCGCCGACTTCACGGTTTCAAGCTCGTCGGCGGCCTTTTCGATTTTCGCCGACAGATTTATTTGGGCGAAGTCGCGCCGGCTTTTCTGCGCGTCGGCAATGTCCTGCGTTTCGACGGAAATCGACAGCGCAAGCAGGACGGATATGAACACGAACACGCCTATGACGCTCGTGATAATGTCCTGAAACGCGAAAAGCGAAGGTTTGCCGACTGCCTGTTTCATTCTACTTTCTGATTTTCAGCTTCGCCAAAATGTTCTCCTGACAATACAGCGAGCACTCCTCCAAAAACGCCAGCTCCTTCGACATCTGAATAGAAACCAAAAACTGCAAAATCACTACCGCCACAAGGGCAACAAGAGTGGTGTCAAACGCGGTGCCCAAGCCAGCTGAAATGCCAGTGATTGACTCCTTTATCGCCGAAATGTCCTGCGATGCCTTGACCGTTTCGCCGAAGCCGCCTATTGCAACGCCCAAGCCCAACACAGTTCCGATGAACCCCAGAATGGGGATTATCCAGTTGATTGTGTTCAGCAGAACGAAGCTTGAGTCAATCCTCTCCTGATCGGTTCTTTCCTGCGCCGACAACACGCTTGAAACGTCGCCCACGTTGCCGATGTTGTTGAGGTTCGAAATGGCGGCCTCTATGCGACCGAACAGAATGAAACGCTTGGGGTTGTCGACGCTGTCGCGTATCCGCTTTAGAATTGCAACGGCGGTCTCCTGATTTATCCAGTAGCTGTCGTTCTGCGAAACAATTGAAACGCCCAACGCCGCGCGCTGCGTTTTGAGCTTCTGGCTTTTCAGGAAAAGAACCGCCAAGCTCCACGCAAAGAAAAACAGCGTTATGTATGAAATGACCCCGCCCGAAACAATTCTTTCGTTGACAAGCTGTATTGCGTGCACGTCGAGCCGCGAGAGAAATTCAACCGCGCAATAGATTACGCCGAAAAACAGCGTTCCCACTATCAGCGAAATAAATATGTTAACGTCGGTGTATTTTCCCGCCGAGAAAATACCAAGCCCGATGCGGTTTTCAATGTCGGTGTCGCACCACGACAGTTCGTAGAAATCGTTTTTGCCTTTTGTTTTGTTTGCCATGACAATCCTTTAGTTTTCGTAGCGCAAAGACTTTTTCTCTATGACGATTTTGCCCTTTGTTATCTTCATTGAGAAGTCGTATTTGTTGCAGATGAAAGCCAGTATGCGCCCCACGTTCCAGTTTTCGGCGCGGAAGGTTATTGGAATATCCCAGTCCGATTTGAACTCTATTTCCACGCCCTTGACGTTTGCGCCCCCCGCGGAATCGTGCTGGCGCGAGAGCGCGGCGATTGAGCGCAACGCCTTTGAAAGCGGAATTCCGGGTTCGGGAATGTTCAGCTGCGGAATTGTGATTGTGCCGAGCTTTTTGGAGACCGCCACGTTCTTGTCGAGCGTTTTGCGCTCCAGTTTGTTTTGTGGATTAAACTCGAACAGGTAGTTACAGACCGAGTCCACAAGGGCGGCGGAATCAAGCTCCTGAGCCTGTGCAACGTCGGCAACCATTCCGCGCGGCGTATACATCTGGACTATCGGCGCAAGAGCCATCCCGCGCACCGACTTGAATTCGGAGGCTGAGGCGCACACAGTTTTCCCGCGCGAATCGAGCGAAATATACAGCCTGTCGCGCTCGAGTTTAAGCGAAGCGGGCAGTCGCCCGTCCACGTCGAACACGCCGACAATCTCGACTGTCGGGTTGCGCATTTTTTCGACACACCTCGCCGTAAGTTTCGCCTCGTCTACGAACGAAATTTTGTTCGCCGTGAGGAACTCGATACGCTCTTCAAGCGAGCGTGTCGGGAACAGCTCGAGCGACTTCATGCGGTTTTCCGTCTCGCCGAACGCCCACGACCCGCGCGAGAGGAACGACTTGTTGTCTTTCTGGAAAAGCCTGTTCAGCCGAACCGCCGTCGGCGAGAACCAATATCCCGACCCATACGGAGCGAACTGGTTGAGCGCGTCGAGCATTTTGCCGAGGGCGTAGAACTTGAAGTTTTCGCGGATTTCGCCGTCGTAGACGATGTCGCCGAGAAGCCCGAGGAACGAAACGTCGGGCGAAATCTCCGCGCGCGTGTTGTTCATTCTGTCAACCGTTATCGACAGGCTGCCCGAGCGTATTTTTTCGAGAATCTTGCTTTCCGGCGACAACACGCCGTCGGACAATTTCGCGCCCCTGCCGAAATCGACCTGCCCCGTGGAGTCGGCGTAAATTATGTGTTCGAATGTTTTGGCTACGGGCACGGGGTTCTTTCTGAACGCCGACGTTTCCGAAACTACGACGTATGAATAGACAGTCTTGGAGGCCTCAAGAACGTCGCAGCCGCGGAACTTTCCGCCGATGTCCTTAAGCGGCAGAATGTGTTCCTTGACTTCGCCGACGGTATAGACAACGTCGGTTTTCCACGGCTTGTAGCCGCTGTTTTCGGTATACCATTCGCGCTTGTAGGAATACATTTTCAGGTCGTTTTCGGGGCACAGTTCCTTGATTTTCCCGATAAGCCCCGCCTCCGAATTTTCGCCGAAGACAAAGCTTTGGAAATCCAAACCGCCGTCGGCTTCGCCCTTTACGCCCGCGACATGCCGAGATTTGTTTTTGCGGAAATACTTTTCCAAGCCGCTGCGCAGAAGAGAGAACATTCCGCTTCGGCTTGCATACAACTGCTCGCAAAACTCTTTGAGTGTTTTGGCGCGTTCTTCGCCGCCGTTGAGGGCTTGGTAGACGTTGTAGTCGGGCATATTGTTTTCGCAGAGGCGGTTTATTTTTTTGACCGCCGCGGAATACGAGGAAAAGTTTCTGCTTTCCGAAAGCTCCGCAAGGGCGGCGTCGGTGTCCTTTCTTACGCGCTGCATATTTTCAACGCCGTCCCTGTATTTTCCGATTTCCTCGGTATCGCTTTTGGACGGCTTTTTTACGTATTTGTCGGTCGATTTTTCGAAGTCGGCAATTCCGTCGCAGACTTTCTTTACGGCCTCCGCGTCAAGCTCGCCGCGCTCGAAACCGTCTTTAAGCCCCGCGTAGAGCGCGCGCACTTCGCCCAGAATCTTGGCGCGCTTCGAGGTTATGACGCCCTCGATATACGCCCTGTATTTTTTAAGCGAAATATCGAACGTTGATTTCGCGCCGTTTAGCTCCTCGGCGAACGATTCGGGCAGCGTTCCCGCCAGCCTTGCAAATTCCGTCTTCAACGCCGTTTCGCGGGCGTAGACGGCGTCGCTTTGCGGCTTGAGTTCAATGGGCTCGCTGCAGTTTTTGACGAAAACTTTCAGGTCGGCCTCGCGCCTTTTTTCGGCGTCGATTTTCTCGGCTATCTTCGCCTTGATTTCCGCGAATTGCGGAATCTTTGCGTATTTTATGTGTCGGGCGTCGAGCGAGGCCGACGTTTCCTCAAGAACTTTCGCGGCGGCGTGCTTGTTGTAGAGCGCGTTGTATTCGGCGTATGCCGCGTTTCTTAGCTTGTCGAGATAGCACTTTACGCCGATTGCCCCCGCCGTAAGCACCACCACTGCGGAAATGCCGAAAGCTGTCGCCTTTCTGATTCTGTCAATGCGCCGTATTTCGTTGCGGACAAAATTCGCGCCCTTTTTGTAGCGGGCGGAAACGTCGTCGGGAATGTCCCTGCCGAAATCCGCAACCGCGTTCCACGCGCGCTCCAAGACGGCGAGATTGTCAACAAGCATCTCGCGCGAAACTTTGCCGTGCTCGAACAGCGAGCGCAACGCGCCCACGCACTTGTCGAGCTCTCCGCAAGACTCCTCGAAAGCCGCCCGCGTTTCATACTCGCGCTTGCACTCTTCGGCGAGGGCGCGCTTTTGGGCAACTGCGGCGGAATCGAGCGTTTCGCCAAGTTCGGGGAACGCCTCCACATACCCGTCGATTGCCGAAAGAATTGTGAATATATTCCGCCAATCCTCCGCCGTTGACGCCTCAAGCGCGGCTTTAAGCTCCTCCATTTCCGCGGCGGCTGCGGCGAATTTTTGCGAACGAATGTAGGCGAACATCTTCCCCCAGCGCGCCGAAGCGTCTTTAAGCTCCTGCGGAATGCCCGCATGGAATGAGTCGAACAGCTCTACGGCTTCGGCGTGCATTCCGCGCTGGGCGAGCGCGCTGATTTTCGTTATCTGAGCGTCGAGGAAATTGTTTTTTACCGCAAGCAGACGGCGCATAATAACGGGGTCGTCGGGCGCGACGGCCAAGTCCATTTCGAGCAGCTCAATCGCCTTTTCGAATTCGTTGGCGGCCATGTATTTTCTGAGCTGCTGCGAGTGGTCTTCGGGCGCGTTGCGCATTTCGGAGATGAGGTCGTTTACCTTGTCGATGCGCTCGTTGGGGATTCTGTCGGGAACGGGCGCGCCCGCGCGTGCGCAGTAGATAGTCCACTTTTCAAGCTGCGGGAACTGAAGCTCGTTTATTATGTTGATAAGCGACGGATACGCCGACATCATCATCAACGCCTCGCGCCTTTTGCCCATATCGGCAAGGGCAAGACACTTGTCCAGACGCGCAACGGCTTTTGACTGGAGCATTTTGTATTCGCGCGCAATTTTGTAAAGCCCCACGTTGTCGGTCGAAATTTTGTCGGCGAGAATATCCTCTATTTTCATCACCACACTGCGGACGGAAATGGGCTTCGACTTCAAATCCTCCGCACCGTATGAAAGCAGCTGCTTGGGAACGTATGCGCCGTTTTCAGTTTCCGTCTCCCCGACGGGTTCGAAATTCTGCAGCCCCGCGCCCGAAACGTTGCGGCGGCGGCGCGACACCAAAAATATTGCAACGCACAACAGCGCACCTCCCGCTACAATCAGCACGAAAACAACGACATCGCCCACAAAGAACTTGCTGCGCCAAGAAGTGTCAACGGCCTCGGGCTGCGCCTGCTTTTCGCGCGGAGCGAACGCGGCTTCAAACGCCGACGCGGGAACGATTATGTTTTTGCCGTTCTTGTCAGCACCGATTACCACGCCCGCAAGCTTTCCGTTCGAGTCCACAACCGCGCCGCCGTCCGACTTTTCGCCGTCGGCAATGAACACTGTCGTTTTTCCGAATTTGCCCGAATCCTCAATTCGGCTGGGCACGTCTTTCGACGAAAAGCATTTAGCCTCGGGCTCTTCGAGCTTCTTGGAGGAATTTTTTCTGTAGTCGAACCCGCGCGCAAGCTTTTGAATGTCGGCGGTTGACTTCAAAATGGCGAAGTCGCGCGATTTTTTCAACGCCGTGTCCGACTTGCCCAAGAACGGGAACTTTGCGTTTTTGGCGTCGATTACTTCGAACAACGCAAGCTTGCCGTCGGCGAATTTTTGAACCAACTTTACCGCGCGCGAAAATGCGGTGTCGCCTATTTTATATATTGCGTAGGCGTTCTGGTAGGCGAGATTGCCGTCGAAACGCACCAAAAGTTTGCCGTCGGCCGAAGTGAAAACGCCGTCCTTTACTACGGAAGTGCTGCCGTTGTCAAACGCCACTTTAACGAGAGCCGCCTCTTTGGGCAAATTCTCGACAACCGCAGCGGGAACGTCGGGCGCGGACGTGTTGTATTCAACCCCCTTGTCCTTCAAAAACCTGATAGCCTCAGAAATTTCCGAAGCCAATTCGAGTTTATCCCCTTCTTCGTTTATACCAGCAGTCACGACCCCCACAACAACACCGTCCTTATTGAAAAGCGGGCCTCCTGAATTTCCGAAATGTTGAGTTGCATTATGCTGAATTACCTTTGCGCGATTACGCCGATCCAACCCCCAATTTTCCCTCGTTGCAAGTTTTGCGATTGAACCGAAATCTCCACATGCGGGATTTGCAACATCGTTGAATTCTTCGGGAAGTTTTGTAATTTCCGGACACGATGCTGTAGTTTTGAATCCCCTCACATTTTGGAAATTCGAGACATCGACATTTACCTTTTTCCTAACTTGTTCTATCAATTTACGAAGTCCGTTTTCTTCAATCCACTTTTCTTCTTCGTCAGAAATCCCTTCTCCATTTTTTATTTTTTTGAGAACCTCCAAAGCTTTAGCGCGCCAATCAGGATTTTCAATGCTTTCAACCTCCTTTTCTATTGAATCAAGCCAATATTGCCGTATTCCCTCGTCCGAAACAAATTTAAGACCGAGAAAAACTGCGCACTTATACCATTTTTCTACATCATCATTAATACCCGAAAAACCTATTGTGGCGACCTGTTCACCGACTTTCGGTTTGCTTTCCGACAAACGCATTGGGCGGCACTCTTTTAAATTTGAGACTTTAATCAAAGCCAAATCGAGCGCGCGGCGTTCGGCTACAAGTTCCGCGCGGTATGCGTAAATTTCGCCGCCTACGTTTTGCATTACAATATAATAGCGGTGTTTGCCTTCTACAAGATTATCCGCCTCTGAATCCGTTAGCTTTACAGTGCGTATCTCACCTTCTTTGTCGATATATTTATGAGTGAGGGCAGTTACGTGGGCGTTTGTAAGAATGTAGCCGTCGTTGTTGATTATAAAGCCAGTCCCGTGTGAACTACCGTTGTAGACACGGACGATTGACGACCTGAATTTTTCGTAGTATCCCGACATATCTTCGGCGCGCAGTCCGCCCACGAACATCGCAATACTTACAACAATCAACAAACTTTTCTTCAGCATATTAAACCTTACTCTTTAATTCTTTTAAATTTTATCTTTACCGTGCCGCGCACGTCGGAATTTTTGAAATTTTGAACTTCCTTTTTTATCTTTTGCAATTCGTCCGCGGAAAGCCCTTCCGCCGCCGTGTCGCGATTAAGCAATTTTGCCAGCGCATCGAGCTTGGCGACCTTTTCCCCTTTGAGCTTTTTTATTTCCGCTTGGGCTTCTTTTAGCCGCACCTGCACCCCACTTTGCCCCTCCGCAACAGCCAAAAGCTCATCTACTATTTTAACAACTTTTTCGTGGTTTATGAGCATAAACAAAGTTTCATCATCTTTGATAGAATCGTTTATTTCTCCTATAGACTTATTTACCTTGCCTTTAACCGACTTAAACGCTTCACGCTTTTCTTTATTATTAATTGAGTTCAAGAGACTATTCGGATTTATTTTTCCGTCTTCCGCAAAAGCGTAGTTTAGTTCTGAAATGATTTTTTTGGTTTCACGGAAATTACCAAGTGCGGTAGCTTCACTAAACTGGAAATTTTGTATATTTTTAATTTTACCGAGCTGTTCTTTAAAGTCCACATATCGTGAACAATCGGAGGATTTTATATCACTCATGGCAGCGTAAAGGCTTTTTATATTGGTCTTCAGTTCTCCCAATTTATTACTCTTGGCTCTGAATTTTTTGGAAATATCCGTTTCGGTAAGGCTTTTCAACTCTTCAAACTTCTTGTTTGCAAAACCGAGTTTGTATCGCAGTGTTGCCTCTATGCGTTTTTTGTTCAAGCCTGCGGGGACGCCTTTTAATTTTTCCGCAGCAAGGGAATCTTCGCCGTAGCATTCTGTTATAAATTGTTTTGCGTTTTCGTGTTCGGCGAACTTTGCCAGTTCGGGATTGCCGCGCCGCAAATATCCAACAAACGCTTCGGCGTTTTCGGGAAGTTTGGCGGTTGATTTTTCCGCAGGCTGAAGTTTTGCAATTTCTTTCTCCGCGGCGGCAATTTTTCCGTTCAGCTCCGCTATTTTCGTGATTGTATCTAAAATATCTTTGCGCTTCTTTTCTACATTGCGCGTTTTCAAATCATCACCCGAAAGCCAAGTGGGCGAATTTATGTTCCAGTCAAAAACCAATTCGATTTTGTTTGATGAATAAAAATGCGGGCTGTCAAACAACGAATAGTCAACACCGAATTTGCCGTCTTTTACGTTGCAGATTTCAGAAATTTTCACTTCGGCGGACGCCCATTTTGTTTCGTCTTCAATGAAAAGTATGCCGTAGTTTACGCCCGATATTTCTGCGGGATATTTATACAGAACCCCCGATTTCACGGGGGAGTCGCCGCCGATTATTTTCCCGTAGAGTTTTTCAAACGTTTCGCCGTCCAAATTTGCAACGTCGTTAGTGCCCGCAACAAACAAAACAACGCGCTGAATGTCGGCGTATTCCGCCCCGCCGAACCCGAGTATGCGCTTGAGTTTTTGTGCCTCCGCCGAAACTGCAATCTGTTTCGGCATTTCCTTTTCGGCTACAGGCGCGGCGGGCTTGGGCGATTCCGCCGCAGACGGCTTTTCCTCCGCGGGCTTTGGCTCGGGCATCGCAGATTTTGCGGGAGCGTCCGCCTGCGCTTCTTCGTTTTCGGAATCATTCGCAGGGGGAGTCAAAACGGCGACGGACTGCGGTGTAGAAGAGTCGTCAACCTCAACCGTAGGGGCGTCGGAAAACTGGCTAAAGAGCAAATATCCGCAGACAACCAGAACCGCCGCAAATGCCGAAATAGGCAGCACAAGCCCGCCCACGCGCGACGCCTTGGGGAGTTTGTCGAAGTCGAAATCTGCGGCCGAAGCCGACGGCGCAGCGTCCAAATCCGCGTCCGCAACGCGCCGCCGTTTTGAGTGCGGCATTTCATTTTCGGGCGTTGCGTAGACGAACGTTGCGGGGTCGAAATTCCTGAATTCCGCAACGTTTTCGGGCGTCTGGGCGTCGGCAAGCACAAAGTTGAATTCGCGCGCCGACTCCCCGTTTTGCAGGCGCGTCGTCCAAGTATAGCTCCACGAAGCCGACTTTTCGTGCGCCATAGACTCCGCAAGAAGCTCCAGAAAAGCGCGTTCGTCGGTGTCTCTGAAAAGCAGATGTTTGGCGTATTCAAGCGGCATTGCGCGCTGTCCGCAAACCGCGCGCCACTTGACGTTGGCATAGGTTTTGGGCGTAAACGGCGCGAAATCGGCGTCGGTGAGCACGCGCGCAGGCTCGTTCCACGACGTTTTCCAGCCCGTCCAATTAGCCGCAAAATCAGCCGACGAGCCGAACCGCGAAACCTCCGCCTCCGAAAACACGACGTGGTGCGAAATAAAATTCGTCCTGCCCGTGTAGTCGAACCCGCAATCCGCCGTGCGCGAGCACACAAAAAACCTGTCCGTGCCAAGCTCCACAACCCTGAAACTGAGGATTGTCTTCGACAGCCCCTTGGCGAAGTCGAAGCGCGAAAAGCCCTCGAGCGCGGCGACAAGCGGCTTGCGCATATCGGCGGTGCGCGCCGCGGTGCAGTAGCCCGACCTTCCCAAATCGAGCCCGCGGGCTATGCTTGTATAGACGAGTTGTTGCGGCATTTTGCGGATACTTTGATGTTAGAAAACGAACGCCGATTTTTCCGAACCGCCGCCCGAAACCGTTTTGGCAATCGGGGCGTCGGCGATGTCGGAGAACGCCCAAATGAAGGCGTCGCAGACGTGGAATGGGCGGATTTTCGAGATTTCGGGCGCGAGGAATTCGCTGCCGTCGGGGTTGACTATTTTTCCGGGGGCGCGTCCGAACGAGCTTACCATAAAGTATTTTATGTTTTTTGAAACCATTTCGGCATTTACAACAATGCTCGGAACGTATTCGGCAAGGAAATTTCTTATTTTTTCTGAATTTCTGTCAACAACAGAGTTGTCCCACTTGCCCGAAGCGAGCGGGTCTTCAAGCTGCGACATATCGAACAATCCGCCGAGAGCGTCGCATTTGTTGACCATAAAGGCGAACGGAATGCCCAAGTCAAACGCGCTTGAAGTGTTGCGGATTTGCTTTATGCGGTTTGCCATTTCCGCAAGAATTATATCCTGCTGGTCGAACATATTTTTGCCGAGCTGCGGGTCGATATCCTTCGAGAGGCGCATTTTGAATTCGTTGGAAGTCAGCGGGTCGTAGAGGAACATCAGAACGTCGGCGGCGGCAACGTGGAGCGCGCCGGGGGAGTCGTCTATGCTGACGCTCGGTTCGAAGTGTTCGCCCGCGTTGTCGTAGAAAGTTACGGAAGTCTGGTCGGCGTAGTCTTTCATGTTGCGCAGAACGTAGATGAACGGCTTTGGCAGCGACACCGTTTTGCCGTGGCGGACAAGCTTGTCATACATTCCGCCCTCAAGCTGGGTTTTTGCCAAGAAGTGCTTGTCGTTTCCGTCGACGGCGAAAAGCTCGTTTTTCATTGCCGTCATAACGGCGTTGAGCGGCGGGTCGGCATCGACGAGAGCCACGCCGAAGTTTTTGAACAGCGCGTTGGGCAGCTCGTGCAGAAGAATTGAGAGGAAATACGATTTCCCGCTGCTCGGCGCGCCCACAAGCGAAACTATGTGGTTGCGCATCTGCATAAACGTAGACGGCAGTTTTCTGTGGCAGTGCGGACACGCCATTTCGTGCGCGGGCACGCCCATTGGGTCGAGCGGCAGGCCTTTGGCGTTGTATTCGGTGGGGAGGAAGCGCAGTTTTTCGTCCTCGCCCATGAGGGGGTCGCCGGTGAGGCTTGCGTGGACTGCGATGTAGTTTATTTCGTCGCGGTTGAAGCGCAGCCAGCACGACGGGCACACAAGCTCGCCGAAATCCTCGTCGATTTTCTGGACTTGCCCGAAGCCGTTTCCGCTTTTGGAAGCATGCTGCGGCGTTTGCGGAACGAAATCGGCGAAGATGTCTTTCGCCCAGAAGCCGACCGACGCGCCCTCGGGAATGACGGCGACGGAATCGAGCGTAGAAGTCGCGCGCGAAAGCTCTCCGCTCAATTCGCGTAGCGAGGGGGCTGTTGCCAAAATCTCGTTTGTCTCGGGCTTGAACGCAGTCCACTTCCCGACGTTTACGCCCGACAACCCGCCCATTCCGCGGCTTGTCCAGAACACGAAAAACGGCTTTCCGCACAGAACCACGTTGTGGATTTTGTCTTTGGAAACTTCGGCGTTGTTCGGGAGCGGGTTGAAGTCGAAAGAGCCTGTAAGCCCCGAATTTTTCATCTGCAAAATGTTTCCGTCGGAAAGAAAGCGCAGCGATGCGTCGGAGCGCACGTTTTCGGCGCGGATTTGCATATCGAAGCTGTCCGACGCCCCAATGTAATACGGCCATTTGTCGGTCCAGTTCAGCTCGCCGCTTTCGGCGTCCATAACATACAGTTTGTTTTCCTTTTTATTCCAGAACATATTCTACTTTCTTTTTTCCAAAACCACTCTGAAGCCGACGTTGGGAACTTTTGCGTCTTTGTGCAATCCGCACCTTTGCGACGGCAGCGTGTATTTTGTGGTAAAATCTCCGCCCTTTACTATTTTGATGTCGGAAACGCGCTGGGCTGAAATTTCCGACGCGCCGTCGGGCGAATAGGAGTCTCTGCACCACTCGGAAACGTTGCCCGACATATCGAAGAATCCCCACGCGTTCCGCTTCCCCGATTTCACCGCGCGCGGAGACCTCGCGTTTTTGTCGCGCTTGTTTTCGGCGGGAACTTCTACTCGGGAGGATTTCGCCGCATACTCCCACTGGAACTCGGTGGGCAGGTCTACGGCTTCGTCGGCGGCAATCTGCTTTGTGCGCCTCAAATATTGGGTGAGGGCGGCGCAAAACTCCCGTGCGCGCGTCCAAGAGACGCTTTCGGCGGGGTAGCGCGGATGTCCGCCGAAGACGTAGGCGGCGTTTTTGACGAATGCCGAAAACTGCGCCTGCGTGATTTCGGCTTCCGACATTGCAAACGGCGTGTCAATGCGCCGCTTTTCGACACGCCAAACGGGCGCGCCGCCCGATTCGAACGAGCCGCCCGACAGCTCTATAAAATCGATTTTTCCGCCGCTTGGCATTTTAAAAGTGCGCGTTCGCACAACGTGCCCGACCGACTCCGACACGTCGCGCGGGGCGGGCTTTTCTTCGGGCGTGTCGCCCTGACGGGTGGAGGGTTTTGACTTTTCCGCGTCTGAAGACGGCGCGCCGCCCCCGCCGCCGTTGCCGCGTTCGCCCCCGTTCGGTGACTGCGTTCTATCGACAATCATTCTGCCGCCGTTTTTGTCGGTATTTTTTATCACGACCGCGCGCACAGAGTCTTCCACAAAAATCTTTTCCTTCCCGCAACCTTTTGCAAACAGAAGCACCGACAATGCAAGCACCGCCAAAAACGCCCCCGCAAAAAATATGAAAGCCCTGTTTATCATTAATTCCTAAATCCACAATTCAATATGATATAACCGATGTTTGAGTCAACCATAAAACGGCGCAGCAACACCCGTATATGTTTATTTCGCGGAAAGAGGAAAAATATTCCGCCCGTATTTCGGCGGGCGGCGCGGCTTCAAACGCAACTTGCGGAATATTGGAATGTAAGGAATCGTCTAATTTTGCTCTACACCGACATTTCTGCGCGGATAAACGAGCTTTGAGGTATCGTAGCCGCGCTTTTTTGCCAATTGGAGGATTTCAGAAAGGGTCGTTTCGGGGAGAGAAGCCGAGCGCGCCAAAATCCACAAATAGCGTTTGTCGCGCCCGCCCACGAGTGCCCAGCTGTAGTCGGGGGCAAGCTCCAAAATGTAGTAATCGCCGTAAAATGGCCAAAAGAAACTGACGCGCAGTTTGGAAAAATCCGACTTGTCGGGCGCGTAGGCGCGTCCCTCTGCGTAGCGGCGTTTTCCGTCGGCGTCCACGCCCGAGTTTACAACGCGCACAGTGCCGTCGGTCTCAAGCACATACGCGGCTTTTGCGTTGCGCAAGTCGGCGTTTTCGAAGGAATTGGGCAGGCGCGCAATTTCGTGCCAAACCCCCATATAGCGGATAATATCCACCCCCGCGGCGGTCTTTACCTCTTCGGAACGGACGCCCGAACACGAAGTTGCTGCAACTGCCGACACTGCAAACAAAGCGGCGAACACTGTCTTCATACCCGTTATTTCGTAAAGAACGGGCTTTTTTTAAACCGCATATCCCGAGCCGCACGCGCCGAACGCCGCCGCCCGAATTTTACGATAGCATTTTTTTGAACATTGCCGCTACGCCGCGGTCGATTTCCGCAACTGATTCGGCAAGCATATACGCGGGCGTGGAGAACACGCGCAGCTTTTCGTCCTCAACAAACGCGTCGGGCTGGCAGCGGATATGGACTGCCCCCATTTTTTCGATTGCCGCCGCGGTTGAAACGTCGTTGCCGATTGTAAGCTCTACACCGCCGCCGATTGCCTTTGCCGCAACAACGGGTGCAATGCACAAAAACGCCTGCGGTTTGCCGAGCTTGAGCATTGCCTTGATTGCCGCGTCTACGTCGGCTTGGACGGTGCAGTCCGCGCAGTCGAAGGCGAACGTGCACAGGTTTTTAGCCGCGCCGAAGCCCCCGGGGAAAACGATTGCGTCGAATTTTTCGGCGTCGAACTCCGAAAGCGGGGCTATTTTCCCGCGCGCAATCCTCGCCGACTCCGCAAGCACGCGGCGCGCGGCGGGTTCTGGTTCGCCCGTGAGGTGGTTTACACAATCGGCCTGTTCGATGTCGGGCGCAAAGAACGAAATTTCCGCCCCCAAACGCTGTAAATTGAGAATGCACACAACAGCCTCGTGAATTTCGGAGCCGTCGTAAACGCCGCTTCCCGCCAAAACCAATGCAACTTTTTTCGCCATATAATAAGTCCTACTTTTTGATTAAATCGTAAAATCTGTTGATATCTTCAACAATGCGCTTGCAGACGTATTCGTTGGAGGGCGGCTCTGTAATGTAGCTTGTTCTGCCGAAGATTGCAAGAATTGTGCCGCCTACGAAGTTGTCGGGAAGCGTCTTTATTTCGCCGCGCCGCATAGCGTTGTCGATTACCGCGCGCGCCTTGCCGAACTCAACCAACGCCTCTGCGGCGAACTTCCTGTTTGTCTGCAACATCGCCGAGTAAAGCGTGTTGTATTTAAGCATCGGGACTTCGTGCCCGTCGATATTCGTAAACCGCCGCATTGCAACAAAGGCGTAGTCCAAAAACTGGCGCAGGGTAATTTGGGAGTAGTCTATGTTTTCGTCGAAGAAGCGGTTGTAGAAAAACTCGCTGCACGCGCAGAAAATCAGCTCCGACTTCCCTTTGAAATACCTGTATAGCAGCCCGCGCGAAATGCCGAGCTGGTGCTGAATATCGGAGACGAGAATGTTGTCGTAGCCCTTTTCGAGCATAAGCAGAAAAGTCGCCTTCAAGATTTTTTCGCGCGTGGAAGTCATTGTGTTTCCGTTATAGATTAGGGCGAAATTTTATCAAGCGTTTTGTTTTGCAAACGCCGAACCAGTCGGCAAACCGCCGCGCCGACGCACGCACGGGTTGGCAAAAAGCGGGGGTCGCCAGAAGTGCGGTTTCGGGAAAAGCGGGGTTCGCCAGAAGCGCGGGCTTTGAGGCTTTGAAATGCTCGGTTGCCAGTGAATGGGCGCGTTCGGCGAAAGTATGATTTAGATGAAAGCAAGGTTTTGGGAGAGGAATAGCGGCTTCAAAAAAGTGAACAGTTTCGAAAAAATGAACGCCCATTCACTTTTTTGCTTGACGGTGAACGTCCGTTCATTTTTAATCCGCCACAATGAACATTAAAAACACGATTTTGGCGGCAGCTGTTGCCGTATCAGTAAACACGGCAATGGGCGCGGGCTACCAGATTTTGGAACAGGGCGCGTCGAATATGGGCAACGCGGTGGCGGGAGCTACTGTCAATGCGAATCAGGACGCAACATGCGCGTTCTGGAATCCGTCGTCGGCGGCGTTTATGCCGCTTGAGGTCGGGCAGACGCGCGTCGACGCGGGCGTTTTCGGCGTTCTTCCCACGCTTTGGTGCACGGGAACGCGCACAAGCAACCCGTATACGCAGACGGGAACGAATCAGGAGGGCGACTGCTCGGCGGCTTCCGTTGTTCCGCAGCTTTTCGTGGCGCACAAATTCACCGACAGAATTGACGGCACGCTTTCGATAACCGCTCCGTGGGGGTTGGAATCGGACTACAACAGCGACTGGGTTGGCGGCTTTCAGGGTCTGCACAGCTATTTGATGACTGTCGACATCAACCCGAGCGTCTCCTTTAAAATAACCGACTGGCTTTCCGTAAGCGGCGGCGTGAGCGCGCAATACGCCTATTGCAGACTCACAAACGCAGTTCCCGCGGTGCTCGGCGGCGGTTGGCAAAGGTTTTCGGGCGACGACGTAGCAGTGGGTGGAAACATCGGCTTTACAATCAAATACGCCGAAAACGGACGCTTCGGCTTCCACTGGCGCAGCGCGGTTGAGCACGAGCTTACGGGAACGGCAAAAGGCACGCTCTACAATTTCCCGATTTCCGCCGATATGCACATGCCCAACACGTTCGATATAGGCTGGTATCAGCGCGGCTGGGGAATGTTGCGCGAGTTCGCGATTATGGCGGGGTATTCCTACATGACGTGGTCGCAGTTCGAAGACCTCGTAATCCCCGAGGCGGGCGTCCGCATTGACGAAAACTGGAAAGACACTTCGCGCGTTTCGGTGGGCATGCACTACTACCCCGAATACGTCGAAAACCTCACTGTCCGTCTGGGCGTCTGCTACGACGAAAGCCCCGTAAGCTCCGCCGAATTGCGCACGCCGCGCATTCCCTGCTCCGACAGACTGTGGCTTACAACGGGCTTGGGCTACTCTTTCGGCAACTACTCAATAGACCTTTGCTACAGCTACATTTTCGTGCTCGGCGACGGCGCGATGAACAGAACCGAATACGCGGGCACGCCGCTTCAAAACACGCTCACAGCAAACTACGCCGCACACATTCACGTTGTGGGCGCACAGTTCGGCTTCAAATTCTAACTTTTATTCAATGGAACTCGGGCGCGCCTTTCGAGGCGCGTCCTTTTTTTGTCTCCTTTCTTTTGGCGAATACCCTACTGCCCTGCGGCTCCCCCTTGCCCTCTGTTCGGCGGCGGCAAACGCAACGCCCACCCGCGTTCGGGCAAAGTTCCTTGCTCGGCAGAGAAAAGCCCAACGCGCGCACGCATTCGGGCAATCCCCGCCAGTGCCCAGCGTTTTATCCGCCGCCCGAAAGTGCCGATACCACCGCCCCCCGCGTTCGCGTGCCGCCATGCTCGCGCATACCGCCCAATTCCCGAAGCGCATGGGACGCACTCACCTGCTCAACCCGCCGCAAAGTCTGGCTAAACCGCAAAAATTGGGCGAAACTTTTTCGGCGCACCCGCGTTTAGCAGAGTATGAAAAGGATAAATTTTGCGCTTGCATGCGCTTTGATGTGGGGTCTGTTTTCTGCCGATGTTTTCGCCGCCCGCGTGTCGGGTTCGGTTTCGTTCGGGTCTACGCGCATAGTGGTAAACCCGCGCCCCTGCCCGCCGCCGCAAAGGTTTGCCCCGCGCCCTATGCCGCCGCGGCCTTCGCACATAGTTCCTCCGCGCCCGACGCCTCCGCCGCCGTGTCCGCCCCGACACCGCCCCGTGCCGCTTCCCATGCCGATAGTAATCACGCAGCCGTGCGTGGTTGTGGTGGAGGCAGCCCCGACTGTTGTTGTGGAATCGGCGGAAATTGTTTCGACCGACCCCGCCCGCGATTTCCGCGACGCGCTCGAGGCAAAGATTGCCGAGCTTTTGCACGAGAAAAAGCCGACGCAGACATACGAAATTTCCGCCGTTGTGGAATCGTATTCCGTGGCGAACTCTGTGATAAAAACCTCCGTTACGGTGCAGATAAAGCGCAGTTCCGACGGCGCAACACAGCGGCTGAACGTCAATTCCACGGGCTATTCCACAAAATCCCTCGCTGAATTGACTGCCAAAAAAATCGCCGAAGCGGCAACTCTGTAGCAGACTCAGTTTCCCGCAGTCGCCGTTTCCCACGCCGACTCCGTTTTCCGCCTCCGCGCGCGCAGCCGCATTTTCCGCAAGTTTCCACCTCCGCAGGCACGCGCCTGCCCGCGCGCCGAACTTAGCCGAAAAATCAAACCGCCGCGCCGCGCTTGCTGTCGGCGTTTTTGTTCATATTTGTTGACTATTTCGCGCAAAACGCATACAAAAGCACCGACTTTATGAAAACATCAATCATTCTGAAAGCGTTGTTTGCGGCGGCGTTGCTTGCTTTCGCCCCCGCGTTCGTATCGGCACAACAGCCCCAAGCGGCACAAAAACAGGCTGTAAAGCAGCTCGCGCAAAACGTCTCGGTCGTTCCCGTCCGCAGCCAGTCGATGGGCAAGGACGTTCTCAACGTGGTAGTTCTCCCCGACTCCTACGCGGCGAATCCCGACAAAAAATTCCCCGTGCTGTATCTGCTCCACGGCTTCGGCGGAAACCACCTCACTTGGACGCACATAAGACCCGACCTCCAAAAGCTGGCGTCGCGGTTCGGAATGATTATTGTATGCCCCGACGGCCAGCGCAGCTGGTATTGGGACAGCCCCGTAGACCCGAAATCGAAATACGAAACGTTCGTCTCCAAGGAGCTTATTGACTACATCGACGCCAACTACCGCACTGTCGCCAACCGCAAAGGGCGCGCAATCACAGGGCTTAGCATGGGCGGGCACGGCGGGCTTTGGCTCGGCTTCCGCCATCAGGACAAATTCGGCGCGTGCGGCTCGATGAGCGGCGGCGTTGACATTCGCCCCTTCCCCCAACGCTGGGACATGGCGAAATCGCTCGGCGACTCTGTCCCAAACTGGCAGAACTGGGAAACGCACACGGTAATGAACCAGCTTCATCTGCTCAAGCCCAACTCAATTAGGATTGCCTTCGAATGCGGCGTTGACGACTTCTTCTTCGAGGTCAACGAGCGTCTCCACAAGGAGCTTCTCTACCGCAACATTCCCCACGACTACACCTCACGCCCCGGCAAGCACAACTCCCCCTACTGGAGCAACGCCCTCCCCTATCAGCTCCAATTCTTCTCCACAGGTTTCTAAATATTTTATGATTCCGAAAGCGGCGCGGATTGGCTTTTAGCCAATCCCGCTTTGTTTTTTTATTAAAGTCTTTTATATGTTTTAAAGGGGCGGCGGCTGAACTTTGTTCAGCGCGCCTTTGCTCACTTAATTAAAGTAAAGTTTTTTTAGCCAGTAAGCAAAGCGGTATTGAACAATGTTCAATCCGCGCCGCTTACCAACATGTAAAAAACGCCGCTTTAGGAAATATAAACTAATCGGGTCTTAAAATATCTTTCGTGCCGTCGGGCAACTCAACGCCGTTGTCATACAAAGAAATCAGCGCGGTATCCTCCGTATACTTGAAGCTGTGCACGACATTCGGCGCAATGATGAAGAAATCGCCCTTTTTGATGTTGCAGGTCTGCTCTTCGCCCGACTCCAAGTCTTTCAGGTGCAATTCGAACCCGCCCGAAACTATGTAAAACGCCTCCCTGTTTTTGCGGTGGTAATGCCCGCCGCGGAAAGCCCCCGCAACCGATGTTATGTAGTTTACCTGCTTCCAGCCGCCGTGCACAAGCTGAACCAACGAGCCGCGTTCGTCGCCGAATTCGAAATCGGCTTTTATGAATTCCGCCAACATTTAAACCTCCAAATGAATTTCGTTCAAGCCGAGCAGCGACTTCAATTTCGAGTTGTCGAGTATTGCGCTTGCGGCGCGTTTTGCCTTGAAAATCCCCGTAGAGTCGCCGACCGACACCGCCCGAACGAGCGATTTATCCAAGCCGTATTTTTCGGCAAGAGCGATTGCGGCGTCGAATTTGCTCAAAGCGTCGTCGCCGCCAATGTTCACGATTTTTTCGGGGCACGCGCCGAACTTCTCGATTAACGACACCAAAAAACGCGCGCACTGGTCGAACCCGAGCGTTGAGCGGTAGGAGTCGGAAAACATTTCCACGGGCTGCCCCGCCTGCAACTTTTGCCTTATTGTATCGAAGAAATGCGGGCGGCCTTCCACAAGCGAAGTCCCGAAAATGAACGGAAATCTGACCACGTTGAAATTTTTTGCAACGCAGATTTCTTCGGCGAGGGCTTTCTGCTTGCCGTATAAATTGACGGGGTTGGGCGCGTCGGTTTCGGCGAACTTCAGGTCTTTGCGCCCCTCTCCGTAGACGGAATCGGTGGAAGAGTAGTAGAAGCATTTCGCCTTCCCGAAAACGTTCACGGCGTTTGCCAATGCCACAATGTTCGTGTTCCACGCAAGCTCGGGGAACTCCTCCACTTTGTCGGGGTGGTGGAACGCCGCCAAGTAGATTATTTTTGTAGAGCCGTCTACGCGCTCCGCCAACGCCTTCAGCGCGGGAGTGTCGCACACGTCAAGCCGAACCCATTCCACCCTGCTGTGGGCGAACGCGGGCTTTGCGTTAGAGTATGTTGCAACCACATTTTCCGACGTGTTTTCCAGCACGTTTTTTATGCAGTAGCGTCCCAAAAAACCGCTTGCTCCGATTATAAGATACATAATTATTTGCAGTATACCATTTCCATTTCGGGGTTGATGTAGCTTGCCATTGTGGAGATGTTGGAGTTTACAAAAATGCAACTGTCCCCCTTGGCGAGCATGTAGACGTCGAACAGAATTTCGCGGGCGCGCTCGAGCGAACGCAGGCTTGCGTCGGCTGCGGCGCGGTGCTGAAGCTCGTAGCCGGAGCAGTCCTTTTGCAGGGCGTCGCGAACCTTTTGGTATTCCTCCTCCTGCTCGTGCGAAAGCCTGTTCATTTTTTGCGAAACCACTTTGTCTGGGTATCGCGAACTGAAATACGCAAGCGCGTCTTCGTTGTCGGTTGCAATAAAGAAACGCCAGTTGTCGGAATCGGCGGCGATGTTGTTTTCGCCCAAAATGCGCAGGAGATTTTTTTCGTATTTTTCGAACGTGGGAACGTCGTCGGCAAGCAGCTCGAGCGCGTGGGCCTTGCACCGAACCAGTGCCGACACCACAAATTTTCCGCGCATTGTTTCGTTGTAGAAAGCTTCGATTTTGTCGGCTATGTCCCCTTTAAGCCTTATGTATTTTTTGAGCGTGCGGTTGTATTTGCGCCTGAACTCGCCGAAATATTTTTCGTCGGAATAGAGCTTGTATGAATTTGTGTAGGTGAGGTTTGGCTCGTTTTTTTCGTTGAAATCGAACTGGTCGAGAACCTCGTCGGCGATGGAATACATTATGTCGGTCTCGAAAACGTCTTCGGTCAAATCGTTCGGGAACGGGTTTTCGAAGAGGCGGAAGAAAATGTTGCCGTCGGCCTCGGTGCCGTAGCAGAACGATTCGAACACAGTGCGGTTGTTGCGCTGGAGTATGTCGATTTTCAGATTCCCCACGCGCCAGTCGGGAACGAGAACCGTGTTGGCGGAACTGTAGACCAAGTGCGACAAATACTTGTTGAATATTGAGCAAAAGCCGCCGTCCTGCGCGGGGCACACAACAACCCTTTTGTTCTCGTTGCACAAATACAGTTGATACTTTGCGCGTAAACTTGCACTGTTTGTGCAAACGGCGTCGGGCGTGATTTCGTTTTCAGCCCCGAGCAAAACTTCGCGCGGATAGACGACCTGCCCGAAGAAGTCCCCGCTTACCGCGTCGGGCGCGGGCGCAGTGAAAACGGGCTTTTGAAAGCCGCCCTTGCGCAGAGCGTCGGCAACCTCCGCCGCCGATGCAAACGCCGCATCGAAACAAAGATTCGCCGCATTGATGAAGTCGGCGTCAACCGAACGGCAGTCGCCCGCGCAAATGAAGTTTATGAACGCCCCCGCAAAGCCCGCCGCCGCGCCGTCGAGCGAAACTGACATATCGTATGAACGCCCGTCCAATTCGGAAATTTTGCACTTGCAAAGAAGTTGACTTTCTGCGGAAGACAGCAAACGCAGCAGCGAATTTTCCGAAATATCGAAGAAATGAATCTCCGCCGCGCGGCAATCTACCGATTCAAGAAACGCCTTTGCAAAACGCGATGTCGGCTTGCCGTAAAGCAAGACCTTGGTTTTTTTGAACCTGCTGCGGTAAAGCGGAATCGAGTTTAAACAGACACACGCGCTGCCCGCTTCGGAAGCCGAATTGCAGGCCGCGGCGGAACGCGGACGCACCTTGAGGGAATCCCTTTTTACGGCCGCAATCTTGACGTTGCACCGCTGTATTTTCTCGGAAAAATCCGCGCCTAAAATAGCCCCGAGTATTGTATAAAAACGGATTTTCATACGATACTTTTTCACCTTCAACAAACCGCCAACCGATTTCATCTTTTTCTCTCCGCTATTTATTTAAATAATTTTCCCCAATTCTCCCTTTAAATACCTAAACAACTTGCGCCGTCTTTTTGAAAGGGAAAATTTCTTCAACACAAAATAACGGGATACTATTTTGAAAAGACCCGTCTTTTTTAAAATATCCGCAACACTCAAACGAATGTCCTTTTTGGCAATCAAGTGAACCAAATTAGACCTTATTCTACTTGTCGCCGAGTCCGAAGAAGTCCCCGAACAGTCAAACACAACGTTTTTTACGCGCTTTTTGTGCGGCGCGGTTCTTCCCGCAGAAAAAACATGCATAAACGCCTTTCTGTCGAAATCAATGAGCAGCGATTTTGCGCACAAATACGTGTGAATTTCCGAAAAGCGGACGTTCGCCGTCTCCGCCCCGTTTTCGATAAGCTCCCTGTTAAAAATAAAACACGCCTGTGGATAGTCGGCAACAACATCAATGCCGCCGAAAATCGGGAGTTCGCAATAGACGGCGTCCAACAGGAATTCGCGGAGATTCAACGGATTTGAATTTAAAAGCGAAAAGTCGACAACGCCGTTTTTTTGTGTTTTTTCAAAACTTCCCGAATATACAAAGAGGTCGTTTGTTTTGTGCAAAAGTTGCGCCGCTTTCAAAAGATGGTTTCCGTTTAGAACGCTCTCCGAATTGAGAACAACAAAATATTTGCCCTTCAATTTGCCGACAATATTTTCGCCGAAATAGCCGCCGTCGTCTTCAGCAAAATCGAAGTCGCATTTTGATTTGGATTTTGCCTCCTCAAAAACCGAACGGCTTGCAACAAGTATTGTGTGCAGATGTCGGTAATACTGCTTCTCAAGCTGCGTTTGAACGCGAAAAAACTCTTCGGCAGTTTCGGCTTTTACAATACAGTCAATCAGTCCGAAATCAGAAACGCATTGTTCACTTTTCTTGTTTTCTATGAAAGTCAAAAAGTCGTCAACTTGCCTGTCCAAAGCGAGCTTGTCCAGAAATATCTGCTGGGCGTTTTTCGCCTTGAGGCGCGCGGCGGCGGGGTCGGAATAAATTTTTTCAATTACTTTGTTGAGGCTTTTCTCCAACGCTTCTTCCGATTGGTAAATGTCCACATAGTAAACGTTGTCGCCAAAATACCGCCTGATGAATTTGTTGTCGTCGGCTATTATTATTGCGCCCGCGGCGGCGGCTTCGAAAATTCTGTTTGAAACGAACTCTTCCGTATTGTGCGATTTACTGTGCAGGGCAAGCACAATGCCCGACTCGTGCATTTTTTTTATGATTGAAACGCCGTCGAACGGAATATTGCCCCTGTATGATTTGAATTTTTTCCACGGGCTGATTCCGAACGCCGTTTCGTGGCCGTATATGTCAAGCCGCCCTGAATTGTCCAATTTCGACAATAGTTTTTCATACCGCGGCAACACGCCCACATAAAAAAGCTTCAACTGCGCAGGAAGCTCGCCAAAAACGGCAAAATCCGTAGGGACTGACGCCATGCTCGGCAACATTTTTCCGCAATTAAAATAGCAGCTTGCCGCCAATTCCGCCACCGGATTTCTGCTTTCGTAGCCGCCTACTACGCAATCATACTTCCCCATATACAGTAGGTAGTTGTTTCTTCTGAGGAGGTTCGGGAAAAACGACGTTGGGCACCAAAAGAAGATACACGAAAACGCGTCGGGGGAAACGGCGTCCTTGTGTTCAACTGCCGCGGGGCTTACAATTAAATCGAGATTCAGATTTTCGCCGTGTATGTCGGAATCGAAACTCCTGCATTCCCGATTCAATTCTATAACTTCGTGTCCCTTTTTTTGGAACAAGTATGTCCACCTGATACGTGCTTCGCTTTCGCCGCACCCAAGTTTGTCGAACGGGCAAAGATAGCCTATTTTCATACAGTTTCTCCGCGCAGTTTTTTCAGTTTTTCAATGCAGGCAGATACATCGGTAAACGGAAGTTTGGCGATTTCGGCATCGTCCAAATTCCACCATTTAAGGCGCAATAAGGCTTCAATAGTGGGCTTGTCAAACCTGTAGCGCAGGATTTTTGCGGGAACGCCAACAACAATCGCGTATGGCGGAACGTCTTTTGTAACAACGGCGTTAGTGCCTATTATCGCGCCGTCGTTGATAGTTATTCCGTCCATAACGGTAACGTGCTTGCCAATCCATACATCATTGCCGACAACAACTTTTTTCGAATATACGAACGTTTCCTGCTTGTAGTCGGCATTCAATTTCATTGCTTCAAAATACGTAAACGGACTTGTGGATATCCAATCCACCGGGTGGAACGTTGTGCCCAACGTCACGTTGTCGGCAATTGAGGTGAAGTTGCCGACTGTAGTCCCCCTGTTCGAGACGCAAAAATAGTCGCCCGCGTAGGAGTGTTTCCCCATTCCGTTTCTTTTTATGTATTCTCCGTTCTTCTCATAAAAAGTGTAATAACGCTGAACGTCATTACAATGCGGAATACCGCTAATTTTGAACCTGTATTTTTCGGCTTTTTCGATATATCTGCCGCCGAGCAATTTTGCGCACAGGCTATAACAGTAGTATTTTACAACGGAAACCAATCTCATTTTTATGATTCTATTTTACCGCGAAAAACGCATATTTCGTCGGCGGAAGTTTCTTTTGAGCCGCGCATATTGTTTTCGTTTATAAGGCGGATTGTTTTGCCGACGCCCGCGCGCTTTGCGGCGGTTATATCGGTTTCGGAATCGCCTATTAGGACTGAGCCGTCCAAGTCAATGTCCAAATCTTTGGCGGCTTTCAGAATCATGCCTGCGTTCGGTTTTCTGTAAAACGACGCGCGCGCGAACCGCCCGACGCCCTCGGGGTGGAACGGGCAGTAGTATTCGGCGTCTATCGGGCAATTTTGTTTTTCGAATTCCGAATGGATATACCCGCGCAGCTTGAAGTAGTCCTCCTCCGAATACAGCCCTTTACCGATTCCCGCCTGATTTGTAACGACCACAATCTTGAACCCGCGCGCCTTGTAGCCGCGGCACAGCTCAAAAATGCCGCCCATAAATTCGCAATCCCCGACCCTGTGCAGGTGGTGTTTGTCTACGTTTATGACGCCGTCACGGTCGAGGAACAACGCTTTGTTTGTAGCCTTCCCCAAAATCATCGGCTTAAGTTCGGCGCACGCCTGCGCGTAGCTTTCGGGAACGCCGATGTCTATAAAATAGTCTTCGGCAAGAACGAACTTAGGCTTGAGAGCTGCAATGCGCGGTTCGAGCAGGTCTTTTTCGAATGAGAATTTTTCGGGCAAGGCGGGGCTGAACAACTCCCTGCCTACCCTGTAAATTCCCGCGTTTATAAGCCCCGCGGCAGCCTCTGAAGACTTCTCCCTAAACGCCGTTATGCGCCCGCCTTCAACCTCAACGCGCCCGTATCTGTTGGCGTTGTCGACGCGCTTGAGCACCACGGCAAGCTTTTCGCCCGCGGTGCTGTTTATGAAATTTTGATAGTCAACCCTGACGTAGGTGTCGCCGTTTAGCACAACCGCCTCTTCAAGCCCGAAAGCATCAAAGGCGCGTTTTATTGCCCCGCCCGTTCCGAGCGGCTGCTCTTCCTCCGAATACAAAACGGGAACGCCCAAAAAGTTGTCGCCGAAATGCGCCTTGATTGTGTCTTTTAGATACGACACGCAAAGGACAATCCGTTCGGGGTCGCAAAAAAGTATTTCGCGAATGAGTAGCTCCAGAAACGGGACGCCGCCGATTGGTGCCATCGGCTTTGGAACGTCTTTTACAACCGACTGCAGCCGCGTGCCGAGTCCGCCCGCCAAAATCACGAAGTTCATTGTGCGCCCCCTTCCGCACCGTTTTGAATGTGGATATAGTCGAGCCTCTCATAGGTGGATTCGGGATACTCTTTGGGCGCGTAATACACAATGCGGCAGCCTTGGTCGTCGAACTTGAACGGAACGTGAATGAGATTGCGCAACGCCAGTTTTATTGCCTCGTGTCTTTCGGGCGGAGCGTAGAAAAGCATGAAGCCGCCGCCGCCCGCGCCGAGGATTTTTCCGCCCAACGCACCGTTGTCGATTGCCGTTTGGTAGATGTCGTCAATGAAGCGGTTGCTGATTTTGTCGGTGAGGCTGCGCTTGACAACCCAAGTTTCGTGCAGCATTCGCCCGAAATCGTCCAAATCGGCGTTCTCCGACGCCAAAATACCGCACGCCTGCGCCACCATTTTCTGCATGTTGCCAAGCTGCGCTGTTTTGTTTTTGGCGGCGTCTACCTGCTTTTGGGCGATATCGGAAGATGTCCGCGAAATTCCCGTGAAGAACAGAATCAGGCGTTCGTTAAGCAACGCCTTGCGCTGTTCTCGCATAATCACGGGATTGACGCAAAACGAGCCGTTTGTGTTGATGTGGATATGGTTCAACCCGCCGTAAACAGTGGCAATTTGGTCTTGAATGCCGCCCTTTTCCGAGAGCGTTTCGCGCTCGAGCTTTATTGTTTCCTTGGCGAGCCCGTATTTTGTAATCATCTGCCCTTTGAGCGCGTAGAGCGACTGTATAAGCCCCGCGCAGAACGACGAGCTCGACCCCAGCCCAGAGCGCGCGGGGAGATCGCACTGGTTGCTGATTTCCACACCCTTTGTTATGCCGTAATACTTCAACGCCGCGCGGATTGCGTTGTGCTGGATTTCGTCGACGCTTTTGGGATACTCCAAAATGCGCCACGCAATTCTGTTTTTGTATTCGGCGTGGAACGGCGGCAGATACCTGCAGCTTATGTAGTTGTAGTGGTTGATTGTGGTGGAAAGAACGTCGCCGCCGTGCTCCGCATACCAAGTGTGGTAGTCGGTTCCGCCGCCGAAAAACGATATTCTATACGGGGCTCTTGTTATTATCATTTATTACCTCCGCCGAAAAAATGTTTTTCAACAATGCCGCATATTATATGTCCGCACGCAATGTGCATTTCCTGAATGTTGTTTGTTGCCGAAGATGGAACGGCAAGGGCGATGTCGGCAATTTCGCGCATTGCCCCGCCGCCCGCTCCAGTAAAGGCGACTGTGGAAACGCCCATCTGCCCCGCCTGCTTGAAAGCCGCTACAACGTTCGCGGAATTTCCCGAAGTTGAAATGCCCACCAGAACGTCGCCGCGGCGGCCAATGCCGCGCAGCTGGCGCGCGAAGACCGATTCAAAGCCGTAGTCGTTGCCTATGGCGGTAAGCGCGGAGGTGTCGGTTGTAAGGCTCATTGCGGGCATGGGCGGACGGTCGAATTTATACCGCCCCATAAGCTCCGCCGACAAATGCTGGGCGTCGGCGGCAGAACCGCCGTTGCCGCAGAAAATCACCTTGTTGCCGCCCGACAGCACGGCAATCAATTTTTCGGCAATGGCTGATATAACCTGCGCGCTGCCCTCGAGCCTGCGGAAGTTGTCAGACACAACCGAGAGCGATTCCTTGATATAATCGGTCATAAAAAATTTGGGCGCAACATTTAACGCTGGAGGAATCTTTCGCCCTTTCCGACGCGCTCGCGCCAGTAGTTGAGCAGGTCGGTCATTGTTTGCTCGAAGGAAATTTGCGGTTTCCAGCCCGTGTGCGCCTCGAACTTGCGAGTGTCGGGAATTTGCAAGTCGGCGTCGATTGGGCGCAAACGCTCGGGGTCTACTTCGATTTTGATTTTGTCCTTCATCGGTGAAAGCGATATCAAAAAGTTCAGCATTTCGCCCACTTTGCAGGTATACGCCCCGCCGATGTTGTAGTATTGCCCCGCAATCGGGTTGACCGTAACAAGCATGTAGTAGGCGCGGACGGCATCGCGGACATCGGCGAACGTGCGCAGGGAATCGAGGTTGCCGACCTTGATTATCGGGGGAATTTCGCCCGCCTCAATCATTGCAATCTGCTTTGCGAATGTGCTTTCGGCAAAAACGTCGCCGCGGCGCGGGCCCGTGTGCGTGAACATGCGCGTTGTCATAACGGTCATGCCGAACGCCTCGGCGTAATAACGCCCGACCAAGTCGGTGCCCACTTTCGATATTGCGTAGGGCGACGCGGGGTGGAACGTGCACTCCTCATTGATGATTCCGCCCATCTCCGCCAACTTTTCCTTCTTGACCCTGCCGAAAACCTCCGACGACGCGCAAACGTGGATAACCGCCTTGGGCGCGTATTTGCGCAACGCCTCTAAAACGCGCGTTGTGCCCTGAATGTTGGTGTCGAGCGTGTCGAGCGGGGCGTCGAAACTTGTTTTGGGATAGCTTTGGGCTGCGAGGTGGAAAACGTAGTCGGGCACGACCTGCTTGACGACGTTTTCAATGGCGATGGTGTCGCGCAAATCGCCGTAGACGAGGTGGACGCGCTTCTTGAGATTGATGTCGTCAACCAAGTGGTTGATGTTGTCGAGCGGCGAACGCCACCTGCACATGCCGTAAATTTCCCAATCCGTTTCCTTCATCAGAAAGTCCGCCAAATGCGAACCTACCATTCCCGTAATACCCGTAATTAACGCTTTCTTTGCCATTGATGTTTCCTGTTGTTGGTTGTTTGTTTTTATTAAATTTCAGTGTTGTGAATTAGACGACTGCTTGAATGCTCCAGCCCAGAAACGCGCGCGGTATACTGAAGTATCCGCGCGGACTTTGTTGTTTTAAGCAACTCTTTAACTCTTGTCAGAGCCGCATAGGCTGCCGCCTATCGGCGACGCTTCACGAAAGCTAAAAGAAGAGCCAAACCGCCGAGGAGCGTTATTATTTTTTCACTTTGTTTCCTTTTTTATTTTTTTAAATTTTCCAACAATTCATTCGCTCTGAGCAAAAGAACTCCGCGAAATTTATTTACAAACCCGGTGTTATCAAGAAGTTCACGTGTATAGGTATACTTCTTACTTCCATTTTTTGCGGAAGAGAGTTCCTCGCGTTTGGTATTATAAAAGCTCCACATAAAATTATTTAAATCCGACGGGAGTTTTCCGCTCAAACACTTCGGGCAGAATACAAAAATCTTTTTCCTAAGGGCAAACGCCATCCCCAATTCAAACAGCACGTTGGTGTTAAATCCATTGTATATCAATGAATTGTGGCTTGTAAATTTTCCAACAAACTTAAATCCGTCCTTCTTTTCTGCAAAAAGCGAAGAGACGTCCGCAACGTCAAATATCAAAAAATCCGCCTCTTTAATTCTGTTCAACACGCCGTCAAAAACAAACTCGCCGTGCGACGCCCGCAACCTGTATATACCTATGCGAATATTATATCTTGAGTATCTGTCTTGAATTGATTCTCTTATCTGGGAAAGCATCTTCTGCATTGAAGACCAAAAGATGTCTTTCGAAACGGGAGCGCCCTTATACCAAGAATACCCCACAAAAACTTTTATTTCCTGCTTCGGGAACTTATTCTTTAAGATAACCGAATATAGCCAGCCGTCGAAGAGGGCGCGCGCTGTTTCGCTCCATTCATTGTAAATAAAGAAGTTGCCAAACAACGGTTCTTCGCTGTATTGCGAATTGCCGCCCTTGTCCGCCGTCAACGTCTTCTCATCAACAAGCACAGGGGAATCAATCCCGAACGTTTCTCGGCAGAAGTCCTTGCTTTCAAGCTGCTTGACAACCTCCGCAGGTAGCATGTCTTGATAGAAAAGTTCGCGCATTGCGTTCTTTATATACTCTCCGATTTTTTCGCCCGACTGTTGTTTTTCTTCTTTCATTTTACACGCAACTCGCGTTCTATCGTATCTAAAATACGATTGTCAAACTAAAAATCTTAACCCGCTATTTATGAATATGTAGAAAAATTTTGCATCACCAATTCTACTGACTCGGCGCGCGTTAATTTTGCGGGCGTATTTCGCATTCCGTTAGATTCCATAAAGTTATATTCAGGGCAAAGCCAATCGTATTTTAGATACTACATGCACACTTCAAAAACCTGCTTTTTCGCGCAAACGTTGCGGAACACGTTTTCAACAGCCTATTTAAGGCGTCATTTCCATCATTTCAGTCATATAGCCTTTCGTATTTATTGATTTATTTTATAAACATTGGCTACGACCATAGTATTCATAATACTATATGCTTTATAATATTTTTAACATTTTGATGGAAAAGAACATCGCGGTTATGCTAAAATATTCGGTTTTACAAATCAACATCGAAAGGGCAAGGATAGACTCGCAAAAAGTCGATATTGTTCAACTTGTTCCGTTTTTTACAAAAAAAATATTTGACAACAGTATTATGAATACGACGAACGAAGAATACAAAGCTGCCAAGCACATTTTACAGGGTGTTGACGTCTCTATAATTGACGCCGCGCGGCTGATTAGAAGCATTTTAGACTGCAAGAAGTCGGCCGTGTCCGACCTCGAATACTGCGCGAAGGTAATCGACGCGGGGCGGCGCAACGTGCGCGACTGCGAAATGCCCCTCCTGCGCGGCTACGAAATTTTCCTCGAAAGCAAGCGTCATTTGCGCCCCGACTCACTGCGCGACATTCGCTGGATTTTCGGGCGGCTGATGCGCTTCAAGCCCGATTTCGCCGCGAAAAACTTTTCGGAATTTACCCCGAACGACTGTGCCGAGTGGCTCGGGCGGTCGTTCCAGACTGCGCCGCAGCACAACAAGGCGCGGGCGATGTTGCACGCGTTATTCGAATTCGCCCTGCGTCGCGACTGGTGCGGGCGCAATCCCATAAAGTGTGTAGAACGGCGGAAAGTCGTTGAGCGGGAAATCAAGCCGCTGAAGCTCTTTGAGACGCAGCGTTTGATAAAAACTGCGCAGCGCGAGGGGCAAAGTTGTGCCGTCTGTGCCGCGCTTTTGGTCTACAGCGGGATTCGGCCGAGAGAGGTTCGGCGGCTGACGTGGCGCGACATCGACGCCGACGAGAAGACAATCACTGTGCGCTCGCAGTGTTCCAAAACAGGCGGCGTGCGGCAGGTCGAGATTCCGCCCGCGCTCGGCAGGATTTTGGAAGCCCCCCGCGAGCAGTCCGACGGCGGGAAGATTTGCCCGCGCAACTGGGAACGGCGTTGGCGCGAGATCCGCGACAGCTCCGGCTTCC
>CAKTTC010000003.1 GCA_934613645.1 uncultured Opitutales bacterium
AATGCCAAAACAACAAACGCCAATTTCTCCAACACCATTTCAAAGGGGTTGACGCGTGCGCAGTTGGAAGCGGCGTCGAATGGGCTGACGAACATCAATCTTTCGAACAACGATTTTGCGTCGGTGGGCTGGATGTTTGTTTATGCTGACCTAACAAACACGAAGCTTGAAAACGCTACGCTTACAGGTGTTGACTTCAGCAGTGCCACGCTTACGGGGACAAGTTTTGCAAATGCAATTGTCAAAGGCGCGGGCTTTTCTTACACTGTATCTAAAGGTTTTACGGAAGAACAACTAATGTCGACAAAAAGTTACAAAGATAAGAATTTGGATGGAATATTACTAGGAAATAACGATTTAAGTGATTGGAATTTTAACGGACTAAGTTTGATTTCATCGCATTTCGCTAGTTCTGTATTGGATAATGCTAATTTTTTTAATGCAGATTTATCGTCGTCAAACATGAATTTTTCATCGTTTGTAAAGACAGATTTTAGAAATTGTAATCTAACGTCTGCTGAGTTTTTTCGTGCTACTATAAATGGTGCTGATTTTACAAATGCTGATTTGACATCGGTATCATTTGAAAAAGCAGTTGTTTTAAATGCAAATTTCACAAATGCAACTCTTTCTGGTGTGACGTTTACATCTGAATCTGACTTGACTGGATCCATAATAATGGGAGCAGATCTCACTTCTACAGTTCAAAACGGCTTTACATTTAAGCATTTGGCGTCAACAAAAAGTTATGCAGACAAAAATCTTAGTGGTGTTATATTTGATTATAACGACATTGGTGGTTGGATTTTATCTGGATTGAACTTGCAAAATACAAGTTTCTTTGCCTCAAAAATTGCAGGCACAAACTTTTCAAATGCCGACTTACGCGGTGCGGATACTTCGGTAACAAAGGGCACGGCGACGTACAAAAACACGATAATGTCGGACGGCGCGATAAAGAGCTTTTCGATGGCATCTGCCGACGACAGTTTTTCGATTCGCAAATACACTCCTGCCACAAGCGGCGGTGCGGTGATTTCGGCGAAAATTTCCGAAAGCGATGCCACAATTTCGGGCGGTGCAAAGTTGACGCTTGAGCAGGGCGCGACGTTTGAAATCACGAACGGCAAAACTTTGACAGTCGCCGCCGACGGTTCCATTCAAACAGACACCGACCTTTTGGGCTCTACCGTTTTCAATATCGACGGCAACGCAGGGCTTACTTTTGAAGACGGCGCAATCCTTACCGTAAACATAGTAGATTCCATTGTGGCGGGCGAAGCCTACACGTTTACTGTAATTTCGTTTGACGGCGATTCAGTCCTTGCGGGACTGTCAGACCTCGTAAAAGGTAAAACGTTGCTGTTGACAGTTCTTGGCGAGAAATTCGGCGGTGCGTGGGATTACACAATCGACGGAAAATCCCTCTCCCTCTCCATCAGCAGCATTCCCGAGCCCGCCGAATATGCGGCAATCTTCGGCAGTTTGGCGATTGCTTTTGCGTTTATGCGTCGTAGACGCCAATAAGCGAGTTCGATATTTTTTCACAAGCCTTTCGGGTTTCCGAAGGGCTTTTTGTTTTTTATAATTTCTAAATCGGCGTTTTTTTAGAAATTACAAAAAAGATTGGAGAGGGTGGGGAAGTCGGCGCGGGCGGCGCAGTGGGAGAGTTTTTTTATTGCGCTGTCGAAGTATTGGGCGTATTCGGTCTTGCCCTTTTTTATCGAGAGAAAGCCGTATGCGCCGAGTGCCTGCATTAGCCGTTCGCACGCGGCGGTATAGAACAGGCGCAACTGTTCGGGCGTGGGGGTGGCGCGGAAATACAGTCGCAGGCAGTCCTGAATAATTTCGTCGGGCAAATCGACATATGGGTCGAACAGCAGCGAGGCAACGTCGTAGAGGGCGCAGCCAAGCCGCATTCCCTGAAAGTCGATTATCTTTATTTTGCCAAGCTCCGCCATTATGTTTTGCGACTGGAAATCGCGGTGCAAAAGCACGGGTTTTTCACGCAGGAGCACGCGCTTTATTTCGGCAAGCTCGGCGTCAAGCTCGGGGGTGGGGGCAATGCCGAATTTCGAAATCAGGCACTCCTGCTTGAAGTAGTTTTGCTCCCAGTCGTAGAGGGCTTCGTCGAAGGGTTGCGATAGCTCGAAGGGCTTTTTGAAATAGCTTTCGGTGGCGGCAGTGTGCAGGCGGCGCAGGTTTTCAATGGCGCGCCCGTAGAACGGAGCCGCGTTGTAGGGCGACTGTTTTGCGAGCGAAAGCAGGTCGTTTTCGCCGCCGTCGGTCATAACTATAATGCGTCGGCGTCCGCACGATTTTACGATATCGCACACGTCGATGCCGTTTGCGCGCAGGAAGCGCGCCAAGTTGGCGTAGAGGGCGTCTTCGCGCTTTTGCGAGCCGTAAAAACACGCCACAAGGCGGTTGCCCTCCGCGTCGGTGAAGCGCAGAAATTTTCTGGTTGACGCGCCCTTGTTGATTGGCGCGAACGTTTGCGCGGCGAACCCGAATTCCGCGAGTTTTGCGAGCATTGAAAACTCCGTTTCGGGGTCGTTTTGGCAGGCTTTGAGGTATTCGGCGGGCGTGCCGATGTCGCTCCAAGTGCCCGAATTTTCCTCGAAATACGCGACGGAATCGGGGTCGGCGTCTATCAGGCGCAGGAAAACATCGACAGTTGAAAACGCGTCGGCGGGGAACGCCTTTGCGGTGTCGAGAAATTTTTTATTCGCGGCAAACAGTCCCGTAAATTGCATGTTTTTTTCGACTTCCGCGCCCGTTTGGAAGCGCATATCGCGCACGAATCCGCCCGCCACGCCGACGTTTTTGTTTGCGCCTTTGTCGCGCAGGCAGACTACTGCCGCGAGGTTCGGGTAGGCGGCGAATTTCGCTTCGGCGGCGCGCACAAAACGCCTGATGTCGGCGGTGAAAATTATGTCGGAATTGTGCACAAGAAACGGCGTGCCGCGCTCAAGCAGGGCGTAGGCGTTTTTTATTCCGCCGCCCGTATCGAGAATTTGCGGCTCGAAAATCTTCGCGATTTCGGCGTTTTTGTAGACGGTCTTTCCGTTCGCAGTGTAGGGGGCGAAGGCTTCGTCGAACTTTTTGGCGAGGTGGTGCGTGTTGACGATTATCCTGCCGATTCCCGCGTCGGCGAGTTTGTCGAAAAGCATAAACAGCGGCGAAGAGCCGCGGACGGGCAGGAGGGGTTTGGGGAGAATGTCGGTAAGGGGCTTGAGGCGTTTGCCGTAGCCCGCCGCCAGCGCGAAAGCCGTTGTGATTTTGCAGTTCATTGTGGGTTCGATTTTCGGCGTAAAAAGAATACGAAAATGTTGACAATGTCAACGTTCCGTCTATATTGGGGCTACTTAATTTATTTATTTTGTATGATTACTTGGATTCAGACAGTTTTACAAAAACACCACAAAGTTGTATTCTCGGTTCTGCTGGTCGTGATAACGGTTGCGTTCGTGTTCACAATCGGGCAAATTCCCTTCTTCGGCGACAGAAACCGCTACGAAGCCACTAAAAAGAACTTCTACGGCTTCGACCTGTCGGACGACAACGTAGTCAACTACCTCAACCGCTACGCGTATTTCGACGCCGCTTTGGCGGGAATGCGCCCGTCGGACGTGTTCGTCTACAAACAGGCGTTTTTGCGCAGCTTGGCGAAGGAATTGGGGCTTAAGCAGGCGAACGAAAGCGAGCTTGTTGCCTACATACACTCTCTGCCCGCGTTCCGAAACGAAAAGGGCAACTTCGACGAAATCCGCTGGAAGGAATTTGTGGACTACTACACGAAGGTAGGTCTCGGCGAGGCGGAACTCACGCGCATTTTTGCGGAAAACGCAATGCTCTGGAAACTTGAACAGCTGCTCGGCGCGGGCTTCGCGCTCAAGGGCGACGTGCTGAAGCGATACGAAATCGAAAACGGCACTTGGGACTTCAATTTGGCGGTTGTAGATTTCGCGAAATTCAACCCCACAATCAAGCCCACTCAGGCGCAGCTTGAAACTTTCTACAAGGAAAACGCGGCTTCGTTCAAAGTCGGCGCGGGCGTAGTGCTTGAAACCGTCTTCTTTGACGCCGCCGATTTCGCCGACAAAAACGCCCCCGCCGAGACGGAGCTGAAGGCGTATTACAATTCGAACGCTTCGAAGTATTCGGAAGTTAAGGACGGCAACACGGTTGTAAAGCCCTTTGCCGATGTCAAAAAAGACGTGGCCAAGGATTTTGCAAAAGACAGCGCAATCCGCAAGGCGGCTACAAGCGCGGAAGACTTGGCTTTGAAAGTCTACAATTCGCAGTCGAAGAAATCTTCGCCCGAACTTAAGAAAGTGCTTGCCGACGCCAAGGTTGTTTCGAAGAAATCGAAGCCCATGAGAACTACCGACACTTCGCGCGACAACTCCTTGCCCCGCAAGGTTGTGGACGCGGGTTTCCGTCTCGACGAACAGTCGTTTTACGCCGACCCGATTGTAGACGAAAACGGCGTGTGGTTTGTAATGCTTGCCGAAAGCCTTCCCGCATATCAGCCCAAGCTTGCCGACGTAAAGGACGCTGTTGAAAAGGCGTTTGTTGCCGCCGAAAAACGCCGTCTGTTTGCGGAATACGGCAAGAAGCTTGACGCCGCTTTCGAAAAGGGGCTGAAAGAGGGTAAGTCGTTCGCGGACATCGCCGACGCAAACAAAGTAAAGAGCGAAAGCGTGAAGGGCTTTTCGTTCGCGACCTCTTCGGCTTCGAAAGACGTTGACGCAGCCAAGCCCGTATTGCACGCGGAACTTCAGAAGCTGTCGGTCGGCGGCGTTTCGAAAATCGTGTATTTCGGACAGAACGGCTATATTGTGAATTTGACGGCATTTAAAAAGCCCCAGATTGACGAAAAGAAGCTCGCCGAAATGCAGAAGTATTTTGAAAGTAATATGGCGGGAGTTTCCGAGCAGTCGATTTTGGGAAACGCAATTCAAAAGGCGGACGTTAAAAAATAGAGATAAGATTTTTCAAAACTTTACGATAACCTCGTAAATATGAAAGGACTAAATATGGCTGGTAAAGCAAAGAAAACAGAACAGAAACCGGTGAAGGTCGAAAAAAAGTGCGCAACCCGCAAGTGCGCCAAGAAGACAGTCAAAGCCGACAAAAAGGTTACGCGCGTGATTGCGAAAATCAATGTCGGTTGGGGAAATTCGCTGTTTATCAGAGGCGCGGGCGCGGAGCTCAGCTGGGACAAGGGCATTGCCATGCAGTGCGTAGGCGACGACGAATGGCTTTGGGAACAGTATGTCCCGAAGGGCGACGTAACCTTCAAGTTCCTCGTAAACGACGAACAGTGGTCGACGGGCGACGACTTTGTTGTAGCCGCAGGGGATTCGGTAATTCTCAAGCCCGAATTCTAATCGGTGCGGATACGTTGGGCGGCAATCGGTTTTCGGTTGCCGCTTTTTTTGTGCATTGCGCGGTTGGCGCGGCGCGCGGGAGGGGTGGTCTTCCCTCTTGTTTTTGGCGCGTTTTCTTAGTGCTTGTTTGCGTTGCGGGCAAGTGCGGTTTTACAGCTCGCGGGCTTTTGATGTTTTGGTATTGCGATACCGCGCGATGTTTGGGCGCAAAAAATGCGGCATACGCAAGGCGCATTTGCCGCATTTGAATTTGGCGCTGCTTCTATTCGCCGATTCTCAAAAGGCGGTTGTCGCCCTCTTTGAGATTGAATTTGAGAGTCGGGCCTGTGCCGAGGCGGGCGTCGGTGTAGGCGTCGAAAATCGGCTTGTCGGTGCCGAAATCTACGGTGTATTCGCCGTCTTCCGTAGCCGTGAGGGAAACGAGGTTTCCGTTGGCGTATACGCCCGCGGGTTGGTCGGTGTAGACGTGGACGTTGGCGAGCTTTTCCATGTGCTTGAGCAGCGGAATCTGAATGTCGGGCGTGGCGCAGAACATTTGCGCTTTGCCGTCAACTATGCGCGTCGTGATTGCGGGGCTGCCGTCGGGGAAAGTTGCAAGAATTGTGTCGCTTTCGTGCGGGACTGGCGAGAGCAGCGCGTTGAGCGGCTTTTCAGTGCCGAACAATTCGGGCAGTCCAATTTTGCGCCCCGCTTCGGTCGGGCGAACCAAGGCTTTTGTGCCCGCAATTTCGCGCACTTCAAAACCCGTAGCCTCCCGAACGGCGTCGGTGCTGAATTCGCCCTTTGTGAGGTCTACATATGCGGGCGCCCACACCCACATATTCGACGAACCCGACGTTATTTCTACCAGCTTTTTGCGCTGTTTGGCGGTCATTGCGTATGTTGCAAGGAACACGTTGAGCTTGGCGGGTTCTCCGCGCTTGAGAACGTCGCGGAAGAGGTATTGCCCGAAGGGCGTGCCCGTGCGGTTCATCTTTTCGCGAATCCAGTAGATTGAGGGCGAGGTTGTCAGGTAGGAGTTGCCCGCCCCGCCCGCATACATCATCGACTTTTCGCTTATTATCAGGCGCACTTCGGGGCGGTAGGGCGCGGGGTTTTTGAGCCAGCGGTTTTCGATTTTGTCGAAAAGCGACATCTGCTGCCACAGAACGGGATCGTTATACCAATTCTGGTTTTTCAAATCCATCCACCAGCAGCCGTTGTTGCGCAGAACCTCCTGCGCGAGGTTGCGGCGGCACACTTGAATTGAGTTTGCCTGTGTTATTTGTCGGCGCGTTTTGTCTTTCTTCTTTCCGATGTAGAAAGGGTCGTTGACGGGGGTGAGGTAGGTGCGGGTGTCGTCTTCGTCGAACCACATTTTGCCCGCGTTCGAGATTGTTTCGGTTGCGCCCATAGTGCTTTTGACCTGCCCGAAATATCTGTCCTGATAGGAAATCGGGCCCGCCAGAATGTCGATGTAGGGCGACTTCACAATGCGGTTGAGTGCGTAGTGCCCCGAGAACGCCGCGCCGTTGCGCAGCGAACAGAATTCGAAGCCGTAGCCGTAGAAAATCAGAATTAGCCTGTCTTTGCCCGCCGTTTCCTTGGCGGCCTTGGCGAAGCCCAATACTGTGTCGGCCATGCAGTCCTGCAGGAAGCAGTTGAAGTCGATTACGTTTTGCGATGTTTGCGGGTTCAGCAGCGCGTTGTCTATTTCGCGCTCTTCGGGTGCGGGCACTTGCGCTTCGGTGAAGGAGGCAAGCGTTTTGTTTTTCCACGCATTGTTGAGGTTTCCCACGTCGCCGTATTTTTTCTTGAGCCACTTGCGCCACTCGTTGAGCGTGGAGGTGTCGTAGCCCGAGAGCGGGCGCGCCCAAGAGTCGCCGTAGAACCACTCGTGCGAATTTCCGCCGCCGGGGTGGTAGCCGGCCATATTGTTTTTGAAATTCTTTTCGCAAAATCCGATGTATTTGCGGAGCGTTTCCTTGCCCTCTTCGCGGTAGACCGGCGAGGCCACCGAAACGAATCCCGTTTTTTTGCCGTCGGAATTTTGCATGAAATCGTCTGGGTGCTTGTTCTTCCAGTCGATATAGAACGCGCGGTCGGGATACATCAGCAGGCGCGGGATTATGCGGATATTGGGGTTGAGCTTCACGAGGAACGCGAACGTTTCGGCGATGTCTTCGTAGTTGGGTTCTTCGCCCTTGGCCGCCCAGAAGTTGTCCACGCCGAAGCTTACAAAGTTCACTCCCGCGGCGGCGGCAAGCGTAATTTGGTCGGTCGCTGTCTTTACGTCGGGGGCTATGTAGATTTTGTCTCCCGACTTGTCCGACGCCTGAATTTGCAGCGGCCGCGCAACTTCGGCTTTGGCGTTTATGTATGCCGAATATTTTTTGCCCTTTTCGAGCTTTAGCCCGTCCAGACGGATTGCGAGATTGCCAACTTTTTCGGCGAGGCAAACGTGCAGGACTTTCCTGCCGAGCTTCTTGTCCGCAACGATTTTCGTTTCGACGCGTTCGGGCTCGGAACAGACTATTTTGGCGGATTCAACGCCGATTTTGTCGAAGTCGTAGCCTTTGATTCTCTTCGGCTCCTTGCCGTTTTCGTCGATAATTGCAACGTCGGCAACGTAGAAGTCTCCCTTGCGGTTGCCGATTTTTACGTCAACCAAGGCGTCGGTAAAATCCTTTTCGGGCGAAAATTGGAAACGTATCGGGACGTATTTCCCCAGCGTTCTTCGCAGGTGTTTGTGCTGGAGCGAAAGCGTCTGAGAGGGGCGGTCGTTGGTGACCCACACAACGCGCGGGCGCGACGGTTTGCCGTTTATGGTCATAACGGGCGCGCCGTTTATAGTTTCTATATTGTAGGAAGTTTTCCCCTCCGAACACGCGCACAGCGCGACAACCGCGGCAATGCCCGCCGCGCATATTGTGGACAGTTTCGTTTTTGCTTTCGGTCTCATATTTTTTGCATACAGTGTTGTTAACGTTAACATATTGCGGGGAAAATCAAACATTCCCGCCCGCCGTGTGTCAACAAAAAACCGCCGCGGCTTCCGAAAAACGGAGTCGGCGCGCGGCGGCGTTTGCGTGTTACGCGTTTAGCGCGGGCTTATGAAGAACACGTCGCGCCCGATTATTTTTGCGTCGTCGAAGCGCACCCAGTGGATTGAATACTGTTCGCCCCACGAATTTGAGACGGCAATCTCCTTCGACTTCTTGTTGTAGCCTATAATCAGGCACAGGTGGGCGTTTTTCATTTCGCGCTTGATTTTCGGCTGGTCTTTGAGCGTTTTTGCGTATTCGGCAAAGTTTGCGGTTGCGCGTTTGTCGGAATTTTCCACCATTCGCTTCATATACGCGTCGGTCGAAAAGAGCGTCCAGCAGACGGGGATTCCCCTGTCAATCATCGACGAAATCGAGTTGAGCGTGAAGCCGTTTACCTTCGCCATTTTCAGCTTGAAAGTGCTGCAGACTTTTTTGAAGTCGTTCATGACGTTGTTGAGGGTAGTTCCCCCGCCGACGTTTGTTTTGCACGCCGCGGCAATTTTGTGCATGTCTACGTCGGGTATGTTGTAATACTTTAAAATGCGCTCCATTGTGGCGGGCACGCAGTAGCCTTTCGGCCCTTGGTCTACCATGGGAATGTTGGCGATGTGCACGTCGCCGTTTTCGTCGGTTTTGACGTTTGCTTTGCCGTCGAAGTCGTCGCTTACGGTTTTCTTTTGCGATGCCGCGTTCGTGCCGCCGCTTGCGGACTTCGGCAGAATGTGCAGAACTATGAATTCCTTGGGTTTGAATTCCAGCGTAAAGACGTAGTTTTCAAGCGTCCAAATTTGCGCCTTGTTTTTTACGCGCCCGTAGCCCCACGTGCCCTGAACGGATTTCCCCGCGAAGGAGTCGAGCTGCTCGCCGAGTTCGTCGTGGGTCTTTTTCATTTGGCGTTGCATTTGGGGCGTCCACTTGTCGCCCTTTGCGGAGTCGCCCTTGTTGAAGAACACCATATCCACCTGCGAGACCTTCCCGTCTACCGCCTTGAAGCGCATTTGCTCAAGCGAGACGCCCAGCACTTTGCCCTTGGCGTAGCTCGTCCAGATTTCGCCGCTTGCGACTTTCGTCTTTTCGAATTTCGGGCCGAGCCGTTTGGCGAATTCCGCGGGGGAATCGTCGAAAAGGTTTGCGTCTTTGAGCATATTTATGCCGAATTTTTTGTTGATTTCCGCGAAATCCACATCGGCAAAAGCCGCCGCGGCACACGCAAAAAACGACACCAGAACGAGAATCGGTTTGAATTTCATAATAGGTTTCCTTCTGGGAAAGAAGCCTACGCGGTCGGGCGCGAAAGTCAAGTCAATAAAGGTCGTCGCGCCTGTCTTTGAACGCGGGTATGCGGGCGCGGACTTCGTCAACCTGCGCGAAATCGATTTCCGCGAACGCGAGTGCGTCGGGCGCATCGGTTCCGCACGACGCCACCGTTTCGCCCCACGGGTCTACCGTTTGCGAGTCCCCGAAGTAGTTCAGCGTTTTCCCCGCGAAGTTTTCCGTTCCGCCCTGATTTACCGCCGCAACGAAAAGTTGGTTTTCAATAGCGCGCGCCTTGACAAGCACCCGCCAGTGCTCGAGCCGCGGATACGGCCACGCCGCCGAAACTATCACGAGCTTTGCGCCGCGCTTTGCCATTTGCACGAACATTTCGGGGAAGCGGAGGTCGTAGCAGACGGCAAGCCCGATTTTCCCGAAGGGGGTGTCGGCAACAACTATTTCGTTGCCCGCGCGCGAGTGTATGTTTTCCCTGAAAAGCGAGAACAAATGGGCTTTGTCGTAATGCGCGGCTATTTCGCCCGAGGGGGCTACAAGAAACATTCTGTTTGCGGGCGCAGCTTGGCTTTGCTCGGCAAACGGGAGCGAGCCGCACAGGAAAATTCCGTTGTCTTTGGCGGCGTCTTTTATTTCCGCAACCATTTCGTCTTGGTGGTGCGCCAAATACTCGGCGTTCTTTTTGTAGTTGAAACCGCACGCGAACATTTCCGGCAGCACAAGCATATCCGCGCCGCCGTTTTTAGCGCGCTCGGCAAAAAGTTTCGCCTTTGCCAGATTCGCGGTGAAGTCCGCCTGCGCCACCGCCATTTGAGCCATTGCAATTTTCATACGAAGCGTATTTTTGCGACGTTTTTGCACCCGTCGAGTTTGACGATTTTTGCGAGTATGCGCTTCTCCGCAAACGCCAGCATTTGCCTGACCTGCGCGTTTGCCGCCGCCACGAAGACGATGTTCGCCCTCACGCTGTTTACCGAGCACTTGCCCACAAGGCGGGCGTCAATACACTCGTTCCAGTGGCGCGCAACGGTTTCGCCCGTCGATTGGTATTTGAGCTTTTCGTTTATTGAGGCGAGCACCGCGTTTGTGAAGCTGCCCGCAAGAACGGGCACTCCGCGCGTTTTCCGTGCCTTGGAAATCGGCGGCGCGTATGGCGTTCCGCGGAATTCGCTCAGTGTTTGGCTATCGTTTGCAAGCGGCATTTTTTTCGGCTTTTTTCCGCAGATATTTTTGCAGGAAGTAGACGACGTTTATCGCCACGCAGTGGAAGATTTTTTTCGACTTCACAAGCCCGTCGAGCTTGTCGACATCTACGAGCTTTGTCTGGATTTCCTCGTTCGGGTCCCAGTGGGTGTCGGCGACTTTTTTGCAGTCTTCAATCAGCACAACGTGCGCTGTGTTGTTTTGAATTGCGGGGTTTGGGCAGTATGAGGCAATCAGTCGCGCGCGTTTGCCCGCGTAGCCCGTTTCCTCCAAAAGCTCTCGCTTGGCGGCCTCGACGGGCGTTTCGCCCTTGTCTATTATTCCGCCCGAAAACTCCCACGACGTTTTGCGGACGCCGAAGCGGAATTGGTTGACGAGAATAGTCTTCGTCTTCCCCCCGTCGTTGACAAGAGCCGCGCACTGAACCCAGTCGTTGGAGAGATTGACGTAGAATTCCGATTTTCTGCCGTCGGGGTGCGCAAAAGTATCGCCGACAATTTTGAATACTTTGCAGTCGGCGACCGTTCTGCGTTTTATAAATTTCCAGTTTTTGGGCGCGTCGGCGGGCATGCGTTTTCGATTAGGGGATTACAATTTCCTGCCCGATACGCAACGCGTTGGGGTTGACGTTCGGGTTTGCTTTGATTATCGCGCTTGTTGAGACCTTGTAGGTTTTTGCAAGCTTTCCGAAAGTGTCGCCGCTTTTGATTTTGTGGATTTTAGCCCCTTCGGCGGATGCGGGTTTTTCCGCCTGCGCGCGCTGTTCGGCCTTTTTCTCCGCTTCTGGCTGCTGCTTGGCGACGGGCTTGGGGGCGGGCTTTGCGAGCTTTTCAATAGCCTCCCTGTCTTTTACTATTTCGTTGCGAAGCTCGTTGATGTTGCCGTTGAGCACGTCCACAACCTGCTGGGTACGCGTTGCGAGGTTCTTTACCTTGTCGGTGGAAGCCGACTTTACGTCTTCGATTTGCAGCGCGAGGGAATCGAGCCTGTCGCTGATTTTTTTAACCTCCAGTTCGATTGCCGCGTTCTTTTCTATTCTTTCGTTGATTTCCTCCGCCGAGCGGCTGATTTTTTTGAGCGCAACCGCGCCCATTGCCGTGGCTACTGCCGCCAGCCCGAAACCGAGCACGGCTATTGTGGGGATAACGGGCGATTTTTTCGTCGGGGTTTGAATGTCGTCTTCCATAATTAAAAAATGTTTATGCGGACATAATTAGCCATTTTGCGCGCAAATACAATAATTTCTTATTTTTTTTTTGAAAAAAACGCCGCACAGTGTAGTGTGGGTGGTCTATTTTTATGCGTTCGGCTTTTGCGGTTTTTGTCCTGTTTTTGTTTTCGGCGGTTTTAGCTTCCGCCGCGGGCGGGCGCGCGCACAGGGCGTTTTCGGCGCATCTTGATTTTGCTCAGGCGGAGGTTTTGGAGGTCGAAATTGAGGGAACTCCTTCGCCCGAAGAATCCGCCGCCGCCGAAATGCTCGCCGCCGAACTCTCCAAAATTACGGGAATGAAGCGCGACGGTCTTGTGCTGCGGCGCGGCGAATTTCCGCGCGAAAATCGCCGCAAAGGCGCGTCGGCGGGCAGGGTGCGGGTTGTAATGCAAAACACTTCAGCCTCCGACAACGCCGCCACTATCACCGAATTTGCCGACGCCTGCGAATACGCCGTGCAAGTGCGTCCACGCTCGGTCAGGCTGACGTATCCCGCGCCGAAAAACGCGTTTTGGGCTGTGGGAAATTTCCTCAGGCGGTATTGCGCAGTCGGGTATTTTTCGCCCGCCGAGTGGGGAACGGAATACTCGCAAGTGCGCACGCGTTTTGGGTGTTCGCGCCTGTTTTTCAAGCCCGATTTCTTTTCGGCGTCGGTTTTCGACTACCCGCAATCGTTGCGCTGGCGGCGGCTAAACGGGCTTGACACCGATCCGCGCTTTATGCGCTTCTACCACAATCTCGACAACATTTTCCCGCGCAGAACTATAACCGAAACGCCGCAGTATTTCGGTTTTGCGCGCGACGGCAAAGGGCGTTTGTTCAGGTCGGTTGCCCCCCAGCGCGACCTCCCAAACTACCGCACGCGCGACCGCGCCGCCGCCGCGGCAATCGACGCGCTCGGGCACTCGCAAATGTTCCCGCTCGGCATTTCCGACACGTCGGTTTTCGACGCGCGCGAGTCGTATTTGCGCTACAAGCGCGGCTATTTCAGGGGCTATCCCGACTGGTCGAACGCCGTTTTCGGCTTCACGAACGCCGTTGCCGAGAAGGTTTCGGCGGCGTTCCCATCGGGCAAACGCAAATATGTGGGCGCGCTTGCGTATTTGATTTGCGAGAACCCTCCCGACTTCAAGCTGGCGCAAAACGTAATCCCGTTTTTTACCACCGACAGGGCGAATTATTTCGACCCCGCGTATAGGCTCGGCGACTTCCGCACGCTCGAAAAATGGGGGCGTTCGGGGGCGGAGACGTTCGGGATTTACGGCTATCTCTACGGCAATCCGTATCCGTTCCCGCGCGAAATTATGCGTTTCGAGGCCGAGGCAATGCGGCGCGCGCGCACTTGCGGGGCGCGTTTGTATGTGGCGGAAACGTTCGCGCAGTGGGGCTTCGACGCAAAAAAAATGTGGATTTTGGCGCGTCTTGCTGAAAATTCCTCCGCCAGCTATGAATCGCTCGAGGACGAGTTTTTCGAAAAATACTACGCCGACGCCGCCTTTTTTATGCGCCGCTTCTTCGGGCTTGCCGAATCGGTTTGGACGCGCAGGACAACGCCCGCAATGTGGCTTGCCTTCTACAAAGCCGAGAACGCGCTCGAGCTTTTGGACGCCGACTTGCTTGAAAAAATGGACGCCGCGCTTAAAAACGCGCGCTTGGCGGCGCAAAATTCCGCCAACCCCAACGCCGCGCCGCGCGTTGCGGAAACGGCGGCTCTTTTCAAAATTACAAAGGCGGCGTTTGCGTTCCACAAATTCAAGCGCGAGATGTTCGAAATTGCGCCCGACGCTCCCGAAAGCGACGTTCTGGGCGCGCTCAAACGCTACAGGCGGCTGGAGTCGGATTTCAAAAACGCTGTTGCGGAGGCGTCGCGTTTGGGCAAAAATGGATTCGACTTTTATTTTACCGACAAATACGCGCCGACCGACGAACTTGTAATGCGCTTGGCTTCGGCGGCTGTGCGCGGCGGCAGTGCGGATTTTCTGCGCCGAGAAATGCGCGCACTCGGGTTTGGCGAAGAGTTCGGGGCGGCGTGCAGGCTTGCGCGGGGCGCGGGATTTTCGTTCTCGCAAAGCGTTTGGGGCGGCGGCGCGTTGGGCGAATGGAACGTTGTAAAGCTCGATTTCGACGGGGTAAAAATGCGGACGGATTCGACGCGCAAAAACGGGGGATTGCTCTTTGAAAATTCGCTGTTGTCGGGAATTTCGCGCAATTTTTGCGTGGCGGAGGGCGAGGCCGTTTCGTTTTCGGGAGAGGTTCTCAATTCGGCATCGGCGGGAACGCTTTGCTACGCGGGGCTTGTTTTTCTCGACGCCTACAACAAGCCCGTCGGCAGAAAAACGCTTATCTTGCCCGACGGCATGCCGCATTGGCGGATTGTGGCTGCCGCGCCGAAGGGGGCGGTTAGGGCGGCGGTGTCGGTTTTTGCAACGCGCCAGAAAAAAGGCGACGCGTTCGTGCTTAAAAGCGTAAAATTCGAACGCGCGGCAAAGTAGGCGGAAATGTTTTTTTTTGCTTGAAATCGTTCCCGATTTCGTCGATTATCGCCCCCAGTTTTAAATTCAACTCAAACCATATACAGATATGAAAAAATTATTGTTGGCTATATCGGTTTGCGCGGCGGCTGTTGCTTATGCGCAAGATAACGGCGCGGCAGCTCCTGTTGCCGCTCAGAACACGGGCGCGGCGGCTACGGCTCAGGCAACTCCCGCGGCGGTTGCGGAAAATCCCGCAGAATCTTTGGCCGACCTCAAGCTCGGTTCGAAAGTTCTCGACAGATTCTCCATGTCGGCTTCGGTCGCGTACGAATCGTCCTACGTTTTCCGCGGTGCAAAATTGGCGGGCAACTCCATCAACCCGCAAATCGACCTCGGCTACGACTTCGGCGCAGGCTTCGCAGCCTACTTCGGCTACTGGGGCAATTACGAAGTTGCCGACCACGGCCATGCTGCCAACGGCGGTTCGTTCTCGGAAACAGACCTCTATTTCGGCGTAACATACTCCATCAAGAACTTCACGTTTGACGTTGGCGGTATCACATACGCATATCCCGACAGCGTTGAACGCGACGAATGGGAAATCAAGGTTGCCGCCAGCTACGACACCAAGGACATCTTCGGCGAAGACTTCAACATCAGCCCCGTTGTTGCATACTACTACAACGCCACGGTTTACGCCAACATCTTCGAATTCGGCGTAACATACTCCGCTCCCGTTATGAAGTGGATCAACGGCGACAAGTGGTTGACGATTGATTCCTCGTTCGTTTACGGCGTGGGTATTGTCGAACAGCGCGGCGAAGACTTCGGCTATATCGAATTCAAGTCCGACGTTGTTGTTTCGGTTACCGACTACTGCAAATGGACGGCGGGTCTGCGCTGCTCTTGGGGTTCCGACAACAGCCAGTATGACGGCGACGCTCAGGGCAATGTTTGGTTCGGAACGGGCGTTGCTTTCGGTTTCTAATCAAAAATACGCATAATTTAAAAAAGCCCGACAATCATGTCGGGCTTTTTTTGTGCTCAGTTGAATTGGGGAAAAAAGAGGAAGTTAGATTAACGCTTCGACAGGCGCACCCCAATTCTTGTTGAGATTGCGAATCATATTGAGCGTCAATTTCCGCTTGCCGCTTAAAAATTCCGATACGCGCGACGGCGCGCCCAACTGCTTTTCAAGGTCTTTTCTTGTGTAGCCGTATTCGTCCATGAGGTATTTGACCATTTCCTGTGGCGTGGCTTTGGGCAACGAATACGCTTTCTTTTCGAAGTTTTCCACAAGGACAAAAAGCAGTTCAAGGTAGTCGTCTTCGGCTTTGGTGAGTTTGGGCTTTGCCATCAGCTTTTCGATTTCCCTGAGGGCTTTTTCGTTCTCCTTTTCGGTTTTGATGATTTTTACAACTTTCATTGCTGTTGCCTTTCTATAAAAAAGCTATGTTTTTTATTTTATCGTATTCAGCGTGAGTTCCTATAAATCTGACAAGTGCGCGTTGCGGGACGAACTGCACGACAACAACCAAGCGGTATGTGTTCCCCTTGATGTTGAAAACGTAGTGGTTGTTGCCCACAAAATCCGCCGACGGGAAGGCTCGCTTTAAATGGTTGAAGTCCGCCCATTCTGTTGCGGTAAAGCGTTCATACCACGCAAGCAGCGCGCCCCGACTGTCGGGGGGCTCCGTGTAATACGTCTGTATTGTCTTTTTTGAGATTACTCGCATTTTATTTTACCAAAATGGTAAAAATTATAAAAAGGCTCAAGCAAAATTTTTTGTTTTTGGCGAGGTTTTGCGGGCGGCGGCTGATGGGGGCGTGAAAGTAATTTGAAAGGCAATCTGCTGTTTGTGGGGCGGGGTTTTCTTTTCGGAGGAATGCGGGGCACGCCAAATTCGCCGCGCCGCGCGGGGAGGTGATTTGGGGGCAAACAAAAAGACGCCGCCCGCTGGCGACATCTTCGGCTTTTTGCGTATTTGTCGGTCTGTGCTGCTACAAATCGAACACGAGGGTTGTGATTGAACGCGGCGCGAGAATCACTGAGGAGGCATCGGAAATATGCAGATTCGCCAAGTCCGCCGCGCTGTCGGTTCTGAATGCCGCAACTTTGGCGGGCTTTATCTGTTGTCTGAATGTCGGCTTTATTGTCCGCGCCTTTTTTGCGAGGTTGACGTAGACTTGCACAATGCGCTTTTTGTCGGGCGAAATCCACGCGGTTGCCATAACGCCGAACGGGTCGTCCGCGCCGTCGATTTTCACGCGCACAAAGTCAGGGCGAATGAAAAGGCTGTAGTTGCCCAGTCCCCAGAGGATTTTTGTGGGACGCACCACGCCGCCGCCCTCCACAGTGCCGTTGTTGATTTTGTAGCCCTCAACAAGTGCGCGTCCGCCTTCGTTGAACATTTCAAGGGCTTTCCAATACTGCCAAGAGGTGATGTCGGTCATGGTGAAGTCGGCGTAGATTAGGCGCGCCATCATAAGGGCTATGTCTATTTCGCCGAAGTTGCTACCGTCGAGCATATCAACCTTGTCCATTCGCGACGGCACCGCCACCCATTCCGACATCTGAAGTCCTATCCCGAGCCGCTTGGTAATTGTGTTCAGGGGCTTGCGCACGTGCGTGATATCGTTCCAAGTGAGGTCGTAGGTGTAGCCGTGCGTGACGAATTTTTTCGATACGCGCGCAATGCCGCCCAAGTAGTATTTCGAAGCCGGATTGAAGAACGCCTCAAGCTGCGTTCCCGCCACGTCGGCGGGGTCGGCTACAGTTGCGCCGTTTGCCTTGCGGTATTCTATCACCTCTTTTGAATCGACAAGCCAGTTCATTCTGCCCGATTCGGCAATGCTTATTTGCGTGTCAAGCCCGCGCGCGGCAAGCGACCTGTCCAAGTCCTCCACAAGCCGCTTTATTTCCGAATTGTTCCAGAGCGAACCCTCCTGATTCTTCGCCTCAACCCACGGCACTTGCGGCTCGTTCACGGGGCTTATGGAATAGATGTTGTAGCCGCGGTCGGAGAAGTGCTTTGCAACGTCGGCGAGATAGTCGGCAAAATCTTGGTATTTGTCGTCGCGCAGGTTTGAGGAGCTTGTGCCGTTGTCGCAAAAGCCGAGCCCGTTTTTTGTCATTTGCACGAGCGGCGAATTGGAAAACAGAATGAAATTGTTGCAGCCGTATTCGCGCGCCTTCTCCATGAAAAAGCGGTGGCCTTCGCACTTGGAAAAGTCGAGTTTGCCGTTTCTGCCCATGAACGATTCCGCGCGGCGTTGCGGCCATTTGATTTTCGACGCCTCTCCCTGTTCGAGCGTTCCCGCGCCGAGGTTCACGCGCCAGATTGAAAGCCCTATGCCCTCGGGGTTGCCGCTTGCGTCGAAACTGCGGGCGAAGAGAAGCTTTGCCGCGCGCGTGCGTTCGGCGTCGCTCCAGCGGCCGATAAACGGCGCGCTCCACGCGTCGGACGCGCCGAAGTGCTCGAGCGTCTGGTAGGTTTGCGAGAGGTCTGTTGTGGTTGTAAGCGCGGCAGCGAACGAAGAAATTGCCGCCGACTGTGCCGCGATAAATGCCAATATTTTTCTTTTCATAGATGCTGTGTTTTCTGTTCGAGAACAACTGTATTGCTCGGCTTGGCGAAGTCAAAATGAATCCGACTTGACAGTTGAGCCATCGGCGCGCGGCGTTGCAAAACACAACCGCAAAACACAGAAACAAAAACGCAGACCCAAAAAACGGCGGCGCAAAACGCAACCGCCGTTTCCCGAAACTTCGCGCGCCTACAATTTGATTAGAACAGCGGCTGAGTCCGACTTTACGGGCACTGTGATTTTGTTGCCGCTAATTTCCACGCGGTCGGCGGGGGCGAGCTTTTTTGTTGTGTCGCAAATGAGCACCCGCGCGTTTTTCGCGTCAATTTTCGCGTTTTTGAAATCCACAACAAGCGTGTTTTCACCCGTTTTAAACAGGCTCACCAAAACAGCAGTTTCGCCGTTTGCATTTTTGCCCGCAAGCGCGCTTGCCGCGTATTTCGGCAACCCGCCCGACGCCGATACTGAAACGGCGAGGCGCGTTTTGTATTTTACAATTTCCCCGAACGCCTTGAACGGATAGTAGCTGTCGAAAATAGCAGTGCCGTCTTTTAGCAGCCCCCAGTTCGAGCCTCCGCTGTCGCCGAAATAATAGTAGTTCGACACGTCGATTGGTTCGTCCTGCCACGCGGTCATTGTGGCCGCCGCGAACACTCCCGCCTCCAAGCCGTTTATTTTGGCGTAAAGCGCGTCTTTGTCGGAATCGTCGGCGCGCAGTTGCTTCCACGAAAGCGGGAAGTAGTGCCATTCGTTGATGTGGTTTTCGGCGTTTTTATACCCCGCCGCGTCGAGCCACGCGCGCGTTTTTCTTGAAAGCTCCACAAGCTCCTCCACGCTTTTCGAGTAGCAGTGCCAAGTGAAGAAATCAAGCGGCGTTTTTTCTTTGGCGATGTCGTTTATGAATTTGAGCGCGTCTTTGTGCGGATACGTAAAGGCGGGGCCGCCAACTTTCACTTCGGGGTGCTCCGCCTTTATCGCCTTTGCAACCTCGATAAAAAATTTTGTGAACTGCTCCAAATTGCCGTTCCACATTGTGTGGCTGCCGTCGGGGTTTTGGCATTCGGGCTCGTTCCATATTTCCCAGTATTCTATTCCCATTTTGTGCCCGTTTGCCCAGCCTTTGTTGTAGTGGGCGATTATGCGGCAGCAGACTTCGGCGAATTTTTTGGCGTCGGGCATTTCGGTTCTGTATTTGCCGATTGAGTGGTCTATGCTGATTCCGAGACGGAAGACTATTTTCGCTCCGTGCTTGGAGGCGATTTTCAGATAGTCGTCGGTCGGTTTGAAAACGTAGTTTTTGGGGTCGGAGGCGTCGGCGTGCTTCAGGGGGAAAATCATGTCGGTATCACATATGGCAAGCCCCGCGTTTTGCAGCGGAACGTCGTGTGTGCGCACGCTGTGGACGTTCAGGTCGTAGAACTGTTTGCGCGCCACAATTCCCGCGCTTTCCGACGAAATTTGCGGGCCCCAGTTGATTCCGTTGAGGGGTTTTATTTCGCCGATTTGCTTTGCGCAATCAACCGAAACCGAAATTGTCTTGCCCGACTGATTGCCTGTTGCCTGCGCGTCGTTTTGCGGAGTAGTGCACGCCGCAACCGCTGCCAATGATGCAGCCGACGCAAGCGCGCGAACCGAATTCAATATAACTTTCGTTTTGTTTTGCATACCGTTTTTGTGTTGAAGCTTGAAGATAACCGAACCCCCGCGCGCATTCAAGATTTTTCCTTTTCATCAAAATGCAATTTTCGCCGAACCCCAGAGACGGACGCTGTTGGGGCTGTCGGACAGTGCGAGAACAAGGAGCGGCGGAGGGAAACGAACAGGACGAAGCCAGTGCGAGCACAGAGCGGGCGTGCATAGTGTGTGGCTGTGGCTGAGGCGGGGGGTAAGCAGTGCAGGGGCGGCGGCGAGCGAGAACTAAGCGGCGCAAGGCGGTGGCAGCGTGAGCACAGGCAGCGCAGTGCGGGAGCAGACAGCGAGCGCAGTGCGGGAGCGGGCGGACAGTTCGGTTTGGGCGAACGCTTCACATTGGCGCGCGGAGGTTCGGGTGCAAAAAAATCCCGCAGGGCAAACCTGCGGGTTTTTTAATGGAGCCGAAAGTCGGACTTGAACCGACGACCCACGCTTTACGAAAGCGTTGCTCTACCAACTGAGCTATTTCGGCGTCATTTTTATCCCCCACATATTTCAGCTTTATCCGATTTAGTCAATAAATTTTTTATTATTTGATTTTTTATTCGCTCTCGTATTTCATCTTTCGCCTAATTTATGCTTAAAACTTTTCTGAAATTTGCAGTTGCCGCCGCGTTCGTTGTTGCGGTTGAATTCCTCTACGGTTGGGGGAACGTTTTGACGCATGCGGAGGAATTTGCAAAGAACAACGCAAATCCGTTCGCGTTTTTGGCGATAATGTCTATCGGGTGCGCGGTGGGTCTGCCGATGTCGTTTTGCACGCTGTTTGCGGGTGCTGCGTTCGGCGCGTGGCTCGGCGGGGCGTTGTCGGTTGCGGGCATTTCGGTGAGCGCGTCGCTCGGGTATTTGATAGGGAAATTTTTCATTCCCGCCGAACAGATGGAGAAGATAAAACAACGCTTCAACATATCGGCAACCCAAAAGGCGATGTTCGACCTCAACTTCTACGTCCGCGCCGTTCCCGGAATTCCCTACTGCATTCAGAATTTCATTTTGGGAGCGGCCGATTCGCAGTTCAAAATGTATATGCTTTTGGGCGTGTCGATTCAGGGCGCGATTGCCGTTGCGATGTGCGCGCTCGGCTCTTCCATTTCAGAAGAGGACTACACGAAATACGCCGCCATAGCCGTTTTGGTTGTGGTGATTGTGGCAATCAGGTTTTTGTTCAAGCGGTTTTTCAACCTGCGCTAATGCGGCATTTGCGCCCGAGTGCGGTTTTGAGCGTCGGGCGGGGCGGTTGCGGCGCGCATTAAAAAAAGTTAGTGCAATAAAACTTTTTTCTTGACAAGTTAGTAGGGACTAACTTTTATATGCGCCAAAATTCGATAAGTCCGTTCGGGTGCAGCAGTGCGTCGGCGGCGGTTCGAAAATTTTTTAAACCAAAAGTTAGACAAAGCTAACAACACAATGAACAACATAACAAAAGCATTCGAAGCCGCTTTCTGCGGCATGACAATATTTGCGTCCTGCGCGTTTGCTCAAGATGCCGGAAACGAAGCCGAGAAAGGCGGCCAGCAGAAATGGTTCGAGCGCGAAAGCCTCGTTCTCCAGCCCGTGGTCGATAAAATTGCGCCCGACAGCGGCTTTACCCCCTCCGCAGTATGGACGGGCGAAGTTTGGGGCAACGTATCGCGCGGCAGCGACATCAAGAGCATGGTTGATTCCCTCCTGACTGTCGGCATTGAGCAGGACATTTCAAAGCTCGTGGGCAAAGACGGCTGGGGCACGTTCGGCATCAGCGCGTTCTGGTTCGGCCAGTCTCACGGACGCGGTTTGGGCGTTGAATCGTCGCAGGGCGATTGCAGCAACATTTTCGCGAGCGAAATGGTCAGAGTTTTCGAAATCTACTACGCCAACGAGTTTGAAACAAAGGCGGGCACAATCGGTTTCCGCATCGGACAGCTTGCCGCCGACGAAGACTTCATGGGTATGGACTACTCCGACGCGTTCCTGAATTCGTCGTTCGGCGCAATGCCCAACATCGCTCCCGCGGAATTGTTCTCTCAATACTCGGTCGCGACTCTCGGTGTGGTTGTCTACTACAACTACGAGAATTTCGACGCTACGTTCGGCTTCTACAACGGCAACGTAGGTGTTGACAGATCTTCGAACAACGGCTTCGACTACAGCGACACTTTCGAAACAGTCGCCTTCTGGTATCAGTTCGGCTACAACTACAAGCTCGGCGAACTTGAAGGCCGCGCGATGTTCGGCGGCAACTACCACAGCGATCCCTCCAAAGTCGGCTTGGACGGCAGAAACTTCTACTCCTTCTACTTCGGTCTACAGCAGGCTTTCCTGAACGACTCCGAAGGCAACGCGTTCTTGGGCGGCTTTGCCAGAATCGGCTGGGTTCCCTCGAGCGAATCCTCCGCCAACAACTTCTATGCCGATTTCGGTATCAATGTTTTCGGCCCGATTCCCCAGCGTCCCGACGACGTTTTCGCGGTCGGGTTCTCGGTCATAGAGAACGAGCGCGACGCCCGCTATGTTGACGGTTTTGCCCACTACGAAGGCGCGTTGGAGATAACATACAAAGCGCAGATTACGCCCGCCATCTCCTTCCAGCCCGATTTCCAGATTTTCTTCAACCCCGCCGACCGCGACGACCACGGTGCCGCCTATGTAATCGGTGCAAGGGCGGAGGTTGCATTCTAATTCAACCCAAAAAATCCCCTATGGATACAAATCAGACAAAACAGTTTACACTCGCGGATTTGCCGAAAGGCAAATCCGCCAAAATACTGAAGATAGTTCCGAAATCGCGCGGCGAAAAGAAATTCGCCGACATCGGGCTTGTCCCCGGAACGGAACTCGTTCTGGAAGAGCGCGCGCCGTTCGGCGGTCTGCTCCGCGTGAAAATCATGGGCACGAGCATAGCGCTGCACTCCTCCGACGCAAGGAACATAATACTTTCGTAACCGAAAGGAAACCATACAGATGAAAAAGAAATTTACGGTCGCGTTGGCGGGCAACCCCAACTGCGGTAAGACTTCCATTTTCAACGCGCTCACGGGCGCGCGCCAGCATGTGGGCAACTACCCCGGCGTTACAGTTGAAAGCAAGTCGGGAACTTTCTTTATCGGCGACATCGAAATAAAGCTGATTGACCTCCCCGGCGTATACTCGCTTTCGTCGAGCTCGCCCGAAGAGGCCGTTGTTTTCGACGAACTCACAAAACCCGGAATCGACCTTATTCTGAACGTTGTCGATTCCTCCATTCCGCGCAGAAGCCTTTATCTTACCACGCAGCTTGCGGAACTGCATATCCCGATGCTGTTGGCTTTCAATATGTCGGACGACGCCCGCAAGAAGGGGCTTAAATTCGACATCAGGAAGCTCGAAGCCTACTTCGGTTCGCCCATTGCGCAGACAGTCGGGCGGTCGGCGGCGGGCGTTGCTGAGTTGGTCGAAAAGCTCAAGAAATCGCTCGACACCCTCGAAAACCACGGAGTCCCCATGCTCTCATACGGCGCGGACATAGACGACTCCATCAACGCCGTTGCAAGGAAAATCGACGCGCTGAAGGTTGAAAGATTCGCCCACGTGCCGTCGCGCTTCTTTGCAATCAAGCTTCTTGAAAGCGACTCCTGCACGATGAAAATCCCCGAATTCAAGAGCGTTTGGGGCGAAGTTTCCGCGCAGATAAAGCACCTCTCCGACATTCACGCAATCGACGACTATTCCACCTTTATGGCGGATCGCCGCTATGCAATGCTTTCGGGCGCGTGCCGCGAGGCAATCACGATGACCAACGAAAAACGCCGCGAAATATCCGACAAAATCGACGCGGTTATGACCAACAAGTTCATAGGTCTTCCGCTGTTCTTCGCGATAATCTACCTGACGTTCTGGTTCACCTTCACCTGCGCCGACCCGTTTATGGGCTGGATTGAAGACTTCTTCGGCTGGCTCTCCGACACCGTGAAATCGTGTTGGGACGAGGGCACTTTGCCGTATTTGCGCTCGCTTGTAACCGACGGTATCATCGGCGGCGTGGGCGGTGTTATCGTCTTCCTGCCGAACATTCTGTTCCTGTTCTTCGCAATAGCGATTCTCGAAGACAGCGGCTACATGTCGCGCGCGGCGTTTGTAATGGACGGCGTTATGCGCAAGTTCGGGCTTCAGGGACGTTCGTTCATTCCTCTCGTGCTCGGCTTCGGCTGCAACGTGCCCGCCATCATGGCAACGCGCACAATCGAAAGCGAACGCGACCGCAAAACTACAATCATGATTCTTCCGCTTATGAGCTGCGGAGCGCGTCTGCCCATCTACGCGCTGATTATTCCCGCGTTCTTCGCGCTGAAGTATCAGGCGTTTGTAATGTGGCTGATGTATGTAATCGGCGTTGTGGTGGCTCTCATAGCCGCACGCGTGCTCAAGGGAACGCTCTTTAAGGGCGACGGCGAGGTCTATCTGATGGAGCTGCCCCCGTATAGAATGCCCACTTTGCGCAGTCTGCTTTTGCACATGTGGGACAGAGGCAAGATGTATCTGCAAAAGGCGGGAACTATAATCTTGGCTACTTCCATTATCCTCTTTGTCTGCAACACGTATCCCGAAAAGACCGAATTCTCCAAGGACTACGACGCGCAAATTGAGGCCGCACAAAAATCGGGCGAACTTTCCGACGTCCAGATTAAGCTTCTCGGCGTAGGCGACTTGTTCAACGCCGACGAGCTTGCGCAAATCAAGGAGGAAAAGTCGATTTCTCCCGAACTCGCCGAAGCTGTCGCGGAAAAGCCGATGAACGACGCCCAGAAAGCCGTCTTCGAAAAGGCCACCGCAGCCAACGACGCCGTAGCCGCGCTTGAAAACGAAAAGTCCGCCGAAGCCATGGAATACACAATTTCGGGTCGCGTGGGCAAGGCTCTTGAGCCGGTATTCAAGCCCATCGGTTTCGACTGGAAGCTCACCACGGCAAGCATTGGCGCGCTCGCGGCAAAAGAGGTATTCGTATCCCAGCTCGGCATTCTCTACGCCGAGGGCGAAGCCGACGAGGAATCGGTTCCCCTGCGCGAGCAGCTCATCAAGAACTACACGCCGCTTCAGGGGTTCTGCATAATGCTCTTCTGTCTGATGTCGATTCCCTGTCTTGCGACCCTCGCGGTCATAAAGCGGGAACTCAACTCTTGGAAGTCCGCCGTGATGGAGGCTGTCGGGCTGTTCGTTCTGGCATACGTCTGCACTCTGGTTGTATACCAGATAGGTTCGATTCTCGAAATCGGCACAAAGCTCATTTCTTAGGTTATGGAAAAGGAAATAACGATATTGGCAGTATTGGTCGTTGTTGGGCTGGCGGCTTGGGTTTCCAAGAAGCTCAAAGCCAAGGCCTGTTCCGACGGCGAAGAACACTGCCACTGTTCGGGCAAATGTTCCTGCGGATGTTGCGGCGAAAGCCGCAACAAGCGTTGGGAATAGTTTGTTCGGGCATTTTTACCCATAGATGAAACACACCGGACGGGGTTGCGTTCGCCAACGCAACCCCGTTTTTTTTACTTTGCTTTTCGCGAATGTTTTTTACATGTTGGTAAGCGGCGGCGGCGGGCTTTGCCGTGCGCCTTTGTTCCCAATTAAAGTTGTAATACTCAAGTCCGCTTTGCGCCGCTCGCCTCCTGTGTGCATTTGATTTCAGTTGAAGTTCGTTATTCGTCAAAATCCCCAAACGTTATTGGTCGCATTTGGAAAATCATCGGCAGGCGTTTAGGTTTTTTATTTCTTATTTCTTCATTCTTATTTCCAAGAAAAAGATTGAGTGGGGGAAGTCTATTTGGTAGCTTATTTTCACAACACTAAAAAAGCATTATGACTTGGATAAAAGATTCTGTTTTAATTTTCGTTGCCTCATTGGTTTTGTATCTCGGTTTTGCGGCGTTCCGTCCGCTCGCCAACCCCGACGAGGGCAGGTATTCGGAAATCTCGCGCGAAATGATTTCTTCGGGCGACTACATCACCCCGCAGCTTAACGGCATAGACTATTTCTACAAGCCCCCGCTGTTTTACTGGATGCAATGCGCATCGCTGAAGGCGTTCGGCTACAACAGGGTTTCGACGCGCGCGGCGTCGACATTGATGGGCGTGTTCGGCATTCTCATGGCATACGGCGCGGGACGCTATTTCTTCGGGCGAAGGGCGGGCATACTGTCGGCGGCGGTGCTTGCAACAACGCTTCTTTACTACATCATAGCGATGATTGTAACGCTCGATATGACTGTATCCGTATTTATGGTGGGCGCGGCGTTCTCGTTCCTGCTCGGCACAAAGCAGACGGGCAATGCGCGCGGCTGGCTGATTGTAAGTTTCTTTGCGTTCTGTGCGCTCGCGGTAATGACAAAGGGGATTATCGGCATACTTCTTCCCTGCGGTGCGGCGTTCTTCTACGCGCTCTACAAAATCTTTGCGCGCAAGTTTGAAATGCCGACGTTCCGCGACGTTCTCTACTTCGTTTTCGGCGTGGCGGTATTCTTTGCAATAACTGCGCCGTGGCACATTTTGGCGAGTTTGGCGAACCCCTCCGCCGACGGCGTCGCCCTCTTTACATCCGACCCGCAGGGGCAGGGCTTTTTCTGGTATTACTTTGTTCACGAGCACTTTTTGCGCTATATCGACCCCGATACAAGCAGGCGCGCGCAGCCGTTTTGGTTCTTCCTCGTGATAGCTCCCGCGGGCGCGCTTCCGTGGTTGCTCCTGTTGCCGCGCATGGTAAAGGACGCGTTTATGGACGCTCAAAACGGGCTTGCAAAACGCCGCGACGTTTTCGTGTTTATGTTCATTTGGATTGTCCTGATTGTCGGCTTTTTCACGGCGTCAAGCTCCAAACTCGTCCCATACATTGTGGGGATTTACCCCGCGTTTGCGGTGGTTGTGGGCGCGTGGCTTGCGTCGGTTTGGGACAGGATAAATTCGATTGATTTCAAAATAGAGAAATCCGTAATCTCTTTCTTGGGCGTTGCGCTTGTAATTGCAATTCCCATTCTCTACTACATCGGCGAACGCAAGTATCCCGACAAGGTTGTGTCCGACTTCCTGCTGAACTACTATGTTGCCGCAACTGTCGTTATGGGCGTTGCAGCCGCTGTCGTGATTGTGCGCGGTTGGGGGCGCGGAAACAATTCTCGCTTCTGGAAGGGCGTGTTTGCGTGGCTTGCGCTGGTGCTTGTTGCGGTGAACTTTTTGGCGATTTTAGTGCAGAAGCCCAATTCGGAGCGTCTGGCGGCGGAAATAAAGCGCGTGTGCGCCGACGAACCTTTCGCAATAGCTTTTGACTACGGATACATGCAGGATTTGCCGTTCCTTTTGGACAAAGTTCCCTATTACATAGGCACGCCGCCCGAAGAACAGCGTTTCGGCTGGAAACGCAGTCCCGACAAGTATTCGTGGCGCGTTTTCCACAACGGCGAACTGCTCGGAAAATTCCTGCGCGAGAACGGAAAGATTGCGGCGGTTGCGCGCAAAGAGTCGCTGAATGAGCTCAGTTCGTTCAAGCTCCCGTTGGAGGTGAAGCAGCGGCTTGTTGTGGGCGATGTCGTTTTGTTCGACCTCTCTTTGAAAAATGAAACAAAATAAACCCGAAAATTTTTGGCTGAATCTCGGCTGCAACATTGTTGCGCCGAGCGTTCTGCTGATAAAGGGCGCGGACATTGCAAAGCGCGTCGGGCTTGAGTGTGCCGACTTGGATTTGTTCGTATTCCTGCTTGCCATTGCCTTTCCCGTTGCCTACGGAATAGCCGATTTCGCCGTGCGACGCCGTTGGAATCTGTTTTCGGCGGTAGGTTTTTTGAGCGTGCTTCTCACGGGGGGAATAGGGCTTCTGAGCCTTTCGCGCGAATGGATTATCGTCAAGGAGGGCGCAGTGCCGCTCGTTTTGGGCTTTGCGGTTCTTCTTACGGCGTGGACGAAAAAGCCGCTCGCGAAAATGATTGTCTTAAGCGACTCCGTTTTCGACGTCCCGAAAATCGAAGCCGCCCTGCGCGAACGCGGCGCACAGGCGGAGTTCGACGCCAAAATGAAGTCCATAACATACATCATTGCGGCGTCGTTTTTGCTCAGCAGCGCGCTGAATTTTCTGCTGGCTTCAATCATATTCAAAAGTCCCGCGGGCACGCCCGAGTTCAACGAACAGCTCGGCACTATGACCGTGCTTTCGTTCCCCGTGATTGTGCTGCCTACAATGGTTGTTTTCGTTTTCGCTCTCATGAAGTTTTTCAAGGCTTTGGAGACGCTTGCGGGGCTTTCGCTCGAGGAGATAATGCTCAAAAAATGACGCGCTTTGCGGCAGTGTTTGTCTGGCTTGCCGCCGCGGTTTCGGCGTTCTCCGCGGAGGTAGTCGACGGAAACGGACGCCGCGTTGTCCTGCCCGAAAACCCGCGCGCAGTGGCCATTTCGCCCGCGGCGGTAGACGTCGTGGTCTGGGCGGGGGCGCGGAAAAATCTGGTTGCCGTTTCGGCATACAGCTACATCGGCGGCGATTCGCTTCCCGTTGTGGGAACGTCGTATTGTCTGGATTGGGAACGCGTAATTCTTCTCAAGCCAGATGTTGTCATCACCTCCAATATCCGCGACGAAAGCGTTGAGCGCAGGCTTGCGCGCTTCGGCATAAAGTGCGTTTATCTGCACAAGGAGGGGCTTGCAAACATTCCCGAAGACGTGCGTTTGGCGGGCGAAATTTTCGGAACGCGCCCCGTTGCGGAGGCTGCTGCGGAGCGTTTCAAGCGCGCGGTGCTGCGGAGGCGTTCGGGCGCGAAAATTCCCGCGCTGTTTTTGTTCGGCTCGGTCGCGGCGGGGAAGGGCTCTTACGTGTCGGATTTGCTTTCGAATTTCGGCTTCGAAAACTGCGCCGACAAAACGGAATCGGCTTGGCCTGTGCTCACGCGCGAATTTATTTTGCGCGAAAATCCCCGCGCGCTCTTTCTTGCGGTTGCGTCGCCCGAGCAGCGTGCGGACGAGCTTGCGCGGCTTCGCGCCGACCCTGTTTGGGGCGGAATCGACGCCGTGCGCAACAACCGCGTGTATTTTGTGGAAATGGACAAAATCATTATCTCGAGTCCGCGCGTTGAGGCCTCCGCGGAGTTGCTACAAAAGGCGCGGGAGGACTTCGAATGAGGAAGATTCTGTTTTTTGCGTTTGCGCTGTTTTTTCAAACGGCGTTTGCCGAAATCGACAAAGACGCCGTGTATGTTGTGGCAAATGCTTCCGACGCGCAGTCGGTGGAGCTTGCCGAGTTTTACTGCTCGCTCAGAAACATAAAGCACGACAACATAATTTTGCTCGATTTGCCGAAGAACAGGCCGTTTCTTTCGCGCGCGGAATATGTGCGGCTGCTTGAGAATCCGCTTTTCGAAAAGCTTGTGGCAAAGGGGGCTGTTTCTGCCACGCCGATAGGCTCTGCCGACGCTTTCGGCAGGTGCGACTATCTCCTTTCGCGCGTGAATCTCGATTTTCTCGTTTTGTGCAGGGGCATTCCGTGGGGCATTTCCACGCGCAATCCGTCTTCGCGCGCAATCAATTCGGCGGCTACCGAAGAAGCCAGTGTCGACAGCGAAATTTCGGCGCGCTTTATTCCGCACAAAATGAAAAATTCCGTCCGCAACCCCGTCTACAAGCGCGACGCCGAAACTTGGCGTGCCTACGGGCTTGTCCGCACTGCGCGGCTTGACGGCGCGACATTGGCGGACGTTAAAAACGCGCTGCTTAAAACTTTGGAGGCCGAACGCCGCGGGCTGCGCGGGCGCGCGTATATCGACAAGTCTTTGAGGGCGCGGCTGGGCGACATCTGGCTTGAAAAGGCCGCCGAACATTTGCGCGCCGAGGGCTTCGACGTAGACGTTGAAAGCACGCGCGCGCTGTTCCCGCTTACGCGCAGGTTCGACTACCCCGCGTATTATTTCGGCTGGCATTCGTCGTGGTTGCAGGGATATTTTTCGCTGCCCGAATTCCGCGTGTCGGACGGAATGGTCGGCTGGCAAATCTACTCTTTCAGCGCGCTTTCAATGCGCTCGCGCGCCTTCTGGACGCCCATGTTCGTTTCCAAAAACGCGGGGGCTACCGACGGCAACGTGTTCGAGCCCTTCCTTGCGCTCACGCGCGACATCTCCGAATTTTCGCGGCTTTATTTCGGCGCAAAAATGCTCCCCGCCGAGGCTGCGTTTGCCGCGCTTCCCGCGCTCAGCTGGCAGAGCGTGTATGTGGGCGACCCCCTCTACAATCCCCATAAAAAGACGCTCGAAATGCAGATTGCCGACATCGACGCGGGGAAAATCGACGAACTTTCGCAATACGCGCTAATCCGCCGCGCAAACATTGTCGCGCGCGAAAACGGCAACGGCGCGGCGGCGGAATTTCTCGGCAAATACGCGGGCAAAATTCCCGACACCGCGCTTGTGTGGAAAATGCTCGAGCTTTCGCCGGAATCAGAAAAGGGGCGTTTTGCCGAAACGCTTTTTTCTCGCGACATCTTTGCCGACATTCAGTATTCTGGGCTTGCCTTCGAACTTTCGCGGTATTTCGAAAAAAACGGCGACGCGCCCAAAGCTTTGCATATTCTGGAGGCTATTGTCGGAATCCGCAAAGGCGCGTTGCAGCAGTCGGCGGCAAAGGAAGCCGAACGCGCGGCAAAGGCGGCGGGGCTTCAACTTTCGGAAAAAACCGTCGCGGTTCTCAACGAAATAGCCGCCCAGAAAATGAGACAGCTTGAGCGCGAGCAGAAAAGACGCGCTCAAAACGAGCAGAAAAAACGCGCCCAAAAGCAGGCAAAATAACGGTGCGGGCAGTGCGCCCGCTTTTTTTGTTTTAAATTCAAAACCAATCCGTTTTGCCCGTGATATATTGTATAATAATGAAGAATTTTTGCTAAAAATGGGTTGACTTTTAAAGCTATGTTTTAAATATTAAGTATAAAAAAGGGCGCGAGTGTCGGACTTGCGTCCGCCTCAACCCGAACAAACGGCTCAGTTATGAAAATGAAAAAGTTTATAAACGCTCCCGAAAACCTCGCTCCCGAATTGCTCGAAGGTTTGGCGGCGGCGTATCCGCAGAAAATCAAATTGGAGGGCAAAGTGGTAGTGCGCGCCCAGCCAAAGTCGAAGGACAAAGTGGCAATAATCACTCTCGGCGGGGCGGGGCACGAGCCCGCACTCAGCGGCTTCGTGGGCTACGGCATGCTCGACGCCAGCATTGTCGGCGACATCTTTGCCGCTCCCAATGCAGTCGCCGTTTTCGAGGGATTGAAAAAATTCAAAGACTACGCGGGCATTCTGCTTGTTGTCCTCAACCACGCGGGCGATGTTATGAGCGCGAATATGGCCATGAAAATGGCGGCTCGCGAAAAAATCAACGTCAAGAGCATTCTCGTTGCCGACGACATCAGCGCGGGCAAAGACGCCGCACAAAAAGACCGCCGCGGTTTGGCGGGCTGCATTCCGCTTTTCAAAGTTGCGGGCGCGGCCGCGGAAGAGGGTAAATCGCTCGACGAAGTTCTGGCTGTCGCAGAAAAATTCAACTCCAGAATCGCCACGCTGGCGGTTGCAATGACGGGCTGCACGCACCCGCAAAACGGCTCGCCCATTGCGGAACTCGCCGAAGACGAAATGGAAATCGGCATGGGGCAGCACGGCGAAGGCGGCGGCGGCAGAACGAAAATTCTCACAGCCGACGAAACCGCAAAAATAATGTTCGGCAACCTTGTAAACGCGGTCGGTTTGAAATCGGGCGAAAAGGTTTTCCTGATAATAAACGGAACGGGCGCGTGCACACCGATGGAAATGTCGATAGTCTTCCGCGCATGCGCGAAGCTCGCAGCGGAAATGGGCGCGAAAGTGGAGTGCGGCATTATTGACGAACTGCTCACCGTTCAGGAAATGGCGGGCTTCCAGATGATTCTGTGCGTTGTAGACGACGCCCAGCTTGCCGCGCTCAACGCAAAAAGCAACGCTCCGTATTGGACATCTTTGGGAGAATAAAACTATGGAACTTACTTTGGAAAAACTCAAAAAAATGTTCGCCGCAGCCGCAAAGGTGGTTGACGAACAGCAGATGTATCTTTGCAAGCTCGACGCCGTCTGCGGCGACGGCGACCACGGCGTTGCCATAAAGGGCGCAATCGACGCCGCAAACGGCTCTATTGCCTCAGCCACAAATCTCAAAGACGCGTTTTTCGACGCCGGCATGGCTGCAATGTCGCATTCAAACGGCTCGACAAGCTCCATTTACGGCTCGCTTTTGATGGGCGTGTCGGAGGGAGTGCCCGACGGCGCGGAAAGCCTCGACGCCGTCTCATTGGCTTCGGCGTTCGAAGCGGGGCTTAACTCCATGCGCGACATCGTTAAAGGCGACGTAGGCGACAAAACTTGCTTCGACGCCCTCATTCCCGCAATCAAGGCAATGGCGGGCAAAGCAACCGTTGCCGAGGCTCTCGACGCCGCAGCTTCGGCCGCCGACGCCGGCGCAAAAAACACAGTCAATTTGCAGGCCAAATTCGGCCGCGCGCGCAACCTCGGCGAAAAGTCGGTGGGCACGCTCGACCCGGGTGCGGTTTCGTGCGCAATGATTTTCGCGGAATTCGCGAAGGCTTTTAAATAACAGTTGAAATATAAACAAACAATCTTAACATAGAAAAGAAAAAATTATGGCAGACGCAGAAGGCAATATTGCCGCAAAAAATTACGGAATAGGTATCGAACCCAAGAACGAGGGCTTTTTCATGAAAGGCTCGGACAACCTCGACTGGGGCGTTAAGGCGAGACTCTCGCGCATATTCAACCCCAAAAGCGGAAACGCCGTCATGTTGGCGTTCGACCACGGCTACATTATGGGTCCCACAAGCGGCTTGGAAAGAATGGACTTGTCCATTGTCCCTCTCATCGAATACGCCGACTGCATTATGTGCACGCGCGGCACGCTGCGCTCGGTAGTTCCGCCGACGTGCAACAAGCCCGTTGCGCTGCGCTTCAGCGCGGGTTCTACAATCCTTACAAAACTCAATAACGAGTGCCTTGCCGACATCGACGACGCCATCCGTCTCGACGCCGCCGCCCTCGCGCCCATGGTTGCCATCGGCGACGAAGACTTCGAGGCGAAGACAATCCAGAACCTCGCCCGCTGCGTCGATTACACTTCGCGCTACGGAATCCCGACTCTCGGCGTAACGGCGGTCGGCAAGAATCTCGTTCGCGACGCCCGCTATCTGGGCTTGGCAACGCGCGTGTGCGCAGAAAACGGCGCGACGTTCGTCAAAACATACTACTGCGAAGAGGGCTTTGAAAAGGTAGTTGCCGGCTGCCCCGTTCCGATTGTCATTGCCGGCGGCAAAAAGCTTCCCGAGAAGGACGCTCTTGAGCTTGCCTACAAGGCGATTTCAAGCGGCGCGCGCGGCGTTGATATGGGCAGAAACATATTCCAGTCGGAAAATCCCGTTGCGATGATTACCGCCGTCAAGGGCGTAGTCCACGACGGACTCAAGCCCGACGAAGCATACGAGCTTTACAGAAGCGTGGCGAACAAGTAGTTCGCCGCTTTTGGTGGGGGAGGAATTTTTTTTACAGGAGGACACATTATGAAAAAAATAGTTGCTGCATTGCTTTCGACCGTTCTGCTTGCCGCCATAGCCGCGGCGGAGCAGGTTGCGGATTCGATATACACAAAGAAGGGGACTTTTTCGGAAACCGTCCTCCAACTTCGCGCAAACTACGCCGAGTGGCTCGAAAAGGCGCGGAAACAAGACAACGGGCTGCGCTTCGGCGACTGGTTCGGCTCGCAGACGATAGACAGAGAGCGTAAGAACGCCCTGAACTATGCCGACCCCACGAAGAACCCGATAAATACAAAGGACGTGTTAGGGCGCGAGCCGCTTTGGAACAAGCTCGACATAAAAGACGGCGAGCTGTTTGCCATGCACGTTCTCAATAAGCGTCTGCGCTGGGAAGCCGACTATTTTGTTGCGCGCGAAATACAGTCGGACTCGGCGCGCGACTTCGTCTTTACGTTCGGTTCGGAAGTGCCCGCGTCGGTCTGGATAAACGGCGTCGAAATTGCCAAAACAAAAGGCGCGGCGGACGGCGCGCGCATTTTCAAGTGTCGGCTGCAGAAGGGTAAAAATATGCTCGTTTTCAAAATGGGTCTGATTGCCATATTCAGCAATGAGGAATTTTACTTCGTCCCCTATGCAAGCCCCGTCGTTGACGCCGCAAAAAAGCTCTCCGCCGACTTCCCCGTGCACGCCGACATTCTGCGTTCCATTTCGCAGTTTGGCGCGCGCTCGCCGTATTACGCGAGAATCCCCTCAAGTTTGCTTGCCGACGAGCTGATTTCCTCGTCCGACATTACGCGTTCGTTCGCCGACACGTTCAAGGCGTGCATTGAGCACTCGCTTTTCTCGGCGGGCAAATTCCAGCGCGAATACGCCAAGATTAAGGACGATTCTTCCGCCGCCGCAACAGCCGCGAAAATCGAATTGTTCGACGCCATCATACGCGCCATGTCGGTTGAACGCGCCCTCGGCTACAGTGTGGAAAACGTCCGCGCGGCAATGCAGGACATCAAAAAAACATACCCCGAATACGACAACGACGGCGCGTTGTTTGCCGAGCTGAAAAAGTGGGAGGCGCAAATTCCGCAGCTTAAAAAGGAGCTTTTCGACGCGACGCTGAAGCCGAATGTCGGGAAAATGAAGGCGGCGGAGCAGTTCAAGAATTTCGCTTCAAAGGCGTTGCTTGCAAATCCGCTTCTTAAAAAATATCCGAAGTGGGTATTCATCAAGCGCGACAACAATTCGCGCCGCATGGGTCTGCCGAACAACTGGCAGGGCAACTCGGTTCTCGCTACGCGCGGCGGCTCAAACAGCAAGCGCGACAGAAAAGTCTGCGACACTTTCAAAGACGAGCTATACACGCTCGACATTGCAAAGCCCGAGTCCGCAAAACTCCTTTTCAAACCCGCCAAGAACAACATAATTGCCGACTTGGACGTGTCGTTCGACGGGAAGAAAATCCTCTTCTCCACTTTTGACGAACACATGCACTTTAGAATGGACGAGCTCGACACCGTTTCGGGCAAAACCAAAACGCTCACGCCCACAATGCACCGCGATATCGACTACTACGACGGCGTGTATCTGCCCGACGGCGACATCGTGTTCTGCTCGACCGCCTGCTGGGTGGGCGTTCCGTGCGTAGCAGGCGTCGATTACGTCGCCAACCTCTATAAAATGAATCCCAATGCGGGCGACGAAAAAGCGGTTGACGACTCAATCCGCCAGCTCACTTTCGAGCAGGACGCCGACTGGATGCCCGTCGTCATGGAAAACGGACGCATAATGTATACCCGCTGGGAGTATGTTGACAACTCGCACTATTTCTCGCGCATACTTATGCACATGAATCCCGACGGAACGGCGCAGTCGTCGCTCTACGGCTCTACAAGCTACTGGCCGAACTCGCTTTTCTACGCGCGCCAAATCCCGAACGACCCCAACAAGTTCGTCGGCATCGTTTCGGGACACCACGGCATTGCGCGTTCGGGCGAACTGCATATGTTCGACATCTCCAAAGGCACAAAGGAGGAATCGGGCAGAGTCCACCAGTATCCCAACTACGGGCGCGAATACGTTGCGGAAACAAAAGACCAGCTCGTAAAGGGCAAGACTCCGCAGATAATCCACCCCTATCCGCTTTCGGAAAACTATATTGTTGCCTCAGCGCGCTATCCGTCGCTTGTGGGCACAAGCAATTTCGGGCTGTTTTTAATCGACAAGTTCGACAACATGACGCCCCTTCAGTTTTTCAAAGACGCCGCCGCGTTTGAGCCTATGCCGCTTCAGGCGCGCCAAAAGCCCGCTGAAATTGCCGACAAAACAAACCCCGACGTCGATTTCGGCTACGTCTTCCTCAACGACATCTATCAGGGCGAAGGCCTCAAAGACGTTCCCCGCGGAACAGTCAAAGAGCTGCGCATTCTCGAATACGTCTACGCCTACCGCGATATGGGCGCGCACGACATAATCGGCAACGAAGGCTCTTGGGACATCAAGCGCATTTACGGCACAGTGCCCGTTCTCGAGGACGGCTCGGCAATGTTCAAAGTTCCCGCAAACCGCCCGCTCGCCCTCCAGCCGCTCGACAAAGACGGCAAGGCGTTGGCGTTGATGAGAACTTGGTTTACGGTTATGCCCGGCGAAGTCCAAAGCTGCGTTGGCTGCCACGAAGGGCAGGGCATGTCGCCCACGTCAAAGCCCGCGCTGGCCTCGCGCGCAAAACCGTCGGAGATTAAGCCGTTTGTAGCGGGCGTTCGCGGGTATTCGTTCGAACGCGATGTCCAGCCGATTCTCGACAAATACTGCGTTGGCTGCCACGACGGCTCCGACGCAAACCGCCCCAATTTCAAGCGCGGCGTAAAGGGCTACGCGCACTTCCCGCATTCGTATTTGGAGCTTGCAAAATACGTCCGCCGCTCGGGGCCCGAGTGCAACCAGAATATGCTTGCGCCCCTCGAATTCAACGCCGACACAAGCGAGCTTATCCAGCTGCTCAAAAAAGGCCACAAGGGCGTGAAGCTCGACGACACTTCAATGCGCGCGCTCATTACTTGGATGGATTTCAACGTCCCGTGCTTCGGCTCGTGGTATGAAATCAAAAAGGACATTCCCCATCAGGGCGACAAAATGCGCGCAAAGTATCTTGCCAAATACGCCAACCGCCACGACGACCTCAACGCGATTGTCTACGACGGCGGCAAACAGCAGTTCCAAATGCCCGCCGCCGCGCAAAAGCACACGCAGTCCGCGCCCAAGGCGGACGGTTTCCCGTTCGACGCCGACAAGGCAAAGGCAATGCGCGAAAACTCCAAGTCCGACTCCGCTTCGTTCTTCTCGCGCCTGTTCGGCGGCGGCTCGTTGCCGTCGGAAATTGTAGCCGACGTTGACGGCGCAAAAATCAGGTTCGTCCTCGTCCCCGCGGGCAGCTATGTTATGGGTTCGAACGGCGGATTCTTCGACGAAGGCCCCGCAACGCTCGCAAAGATTGAAAAGCCCTTCTACATGAGCCAATTCGAGATAACGAACGCCCAGTTTGCAAAATTCGATCCCGCCCACAATTCGGGCTACCACGACAGGCAGTGGAAAGACCACGTCAACCGCGGCTACCCCGCAAACCTGCCCAACCAGCCCGTTGTGCGCGTCAACTGGAATCGCGCAAACGACTATTGTGCGTGGTTGTCGGAAAAGCTCGGCGTAAAGGTTTCGCTCCCCACCGAAAAGCAGTGGGAGTGGGCGGCGCGCGCGGGCACCGACGGCGACTTCTGGTTCGGCGACAAAAACACAAACTACGGCGCGTGCGAAAATTTGGCGGACTGCACAATCAAGAATTTTGCGGTCTACGGAATCGACCCGCAGCCGCTTGTTGACGAAAGCCCGCTGAATACCTACACGCCCTTCGACGCGTTCGCCAACGACGGCCAGCTTGTCGGCTGCGATGTCGGCATGTTCAAGCCCAACGCGTTCGGGCTTTACGATATGCTCGGCAACGTCGCCGAATGGACTGCCGACGACTTCACCGAAACGCTCGGCGGCAAAGTTGTGCCCGACAAAAAGACTGTCCGCGGCGGCTCGTGGCGCGACAGGGCAAAGCGTTCGCGCGTGTCAATTAGGCGCGACTATCACCCGTGGCAGAAAGTCTACAACGTCGGCATGCGCCTCGTAATCGACGACGCCGAAGCGGCGGCAAAGCTCATGCAGAAAGCCGAGCCTCTCCCCGCTCCCGCCGCGCGCGACATCAATCCGCCCGTCGATACCGTCCCGCACGACTAACCGCTCCGCGCCCCATTTCCAAAAATAAAGAAAGGCAAAAAATGAAAAAAATATTAGTATCGGTTCTATGTGCAGTTGCCGCGCTCTCTCTCGGCGCGTGCTGCTCCACTTCACAAAACACGCAGACAACTTGCAACAAACAACAACAAAAATTGACAAAAGATATGTTTTACAAAAACGGTAAATTCGATGCCGAAGCCGCCAAACAGGCATACTTCGACATGATGCAAAAACTCGGCTATCCCGTCAGCGAAAATCTCCGCGCCAACATGTGGGCTACCGACTTCAATTTGGGCGACTTCCCGAATGTCGGAATGGGCGGCATTTTCTGGGCGCACGAAAACAAGCACGGCGTCTTCGGGCACGAAATCATTTTGCTGCCCAACCAGATGCTTGTTGAACACCGCCACGTTGCGGGTCTCGGGCTTCCCGCCAAGAACGAATGCTGGCAGGCGCGCGCGGGCAAAACTTTCTGCTTCGGCGAAAACGGCGAAGACGCTTCGAAATACCCCTCGGTCAAAGTTCCCGAAAGCCAGAAGAACTTTGTAACGGTCAACAAGGTATCGTGCGCCGACGCCAAGAAGGGCAACGTTGTGTGGCTGAGTAGAATTGAATCGAGCCACTATATGATTGCGGGGCCCGAGGGGGCGGTCGTTACGGAATACGGCTCATATCACTCGAATGATAATAATCGCTATACCAATCCGAAAGTCGGCTTTTAGCGCGTGAAAAACGCATAAAATTGGCTTGATACTGCGTTTTGCTACTTTTTTGTTTGGTCACGTAGGCTAACTACGCTCCCTGCACAAAAAAGTAGCAAAGCCTTGTCTGAAGCTCAATTTAATGCGTTTTTGCGTATATAGGAACTTTAATTCGTAAGCAAAGCGGAATTGGCTGTGCCAATCCGCGCCCCTTTAAGTTAAAAAGCGCGAGGCTCGAGGCAGGACTTGCGTTTGTGAGCGGTGGGATAGTGCTTGAGCACAGCCCACCCGAACAAACCAAGTGATGCCCGAGAGCGTTTGCTTCGACGAGTTTATAAAACAAAAGGCGAAATAAGAGTTTCGCCTTATCAATAAAAAAATAAACTCGTCGTCGAAGCAAACGCGCCCTCGCGCTTTTTAGAGGAGGCCGTAGCCGAGACGGGCAGATATCGCGTCAGCATACTCCTTGATTTTTTTGCCGAGGTCGTCGAGATCTTCGTTCTTGATGCGCTCGCGTGGCCCCGTTATCCAAATCGCCGCAACGGGATAGCCGTGGGCGTCGAATACGGGCGCGCCTACGCAGTTTACGCCCTCGATTTCCTCGCCTTTGTCGAAGGCGTAGCCCTTTTGCCTTACCGATTCAAGCTCGGCGATGAAGGATTTTTTGTCGACAATGGTGTTGTCGTTGTAGCGTTGGAATTTGATTTTTTTGAGCTTGGCGTCGGTTTCGTCCTTTGAGAGGAACGCCAACATAGCCTTTCCGGGGGCGGAGGCGTGGAAGCCTATCTTCATTCCGATTTCGCCCAAAAACTTGAAAGGTTGCGTGCCGGGGGCTTGCTCAATCATAACGCAACCGTCGTCGAGCATCGTGCCGAGCATAGCGGTTTCGCCGATGGCGTCGCGCATGCGGCGGAGAATGTCCATGCTTTTTTCAACAATGTTCGATTCCCCGAATGCCGCGTAGCCCAGAGCCGCCAACTTTCTCGACATTCTGAACGTGCGCGAGTCCTTGTTCTTTGCCACATAGCCGCAGTCTTCGAGGGTGCAGAGTATCCTGAAAATGCTGCTTTTCGAGTAGCCTGCCATCTTGGAAATCTCGGGCAGAGTCAACCCGTCGGTGTTTTTTGCCAGAAGCTCGAAAACCTCGAGCCCGCGTTTCAGATTGGGAACGTGATAGCGTTCGTGTGATGTTTCCGTTTTCAATGCCATATTGCCGCCGAATTGTTGACATATAAAACGAAACAGTCAATATTTAAATTTTTTGGCCGCGCCCGCGCGGAACAAAGGGGATAAAAAACTTGACAATATTGCCGTGCGCCGTTTCACTTGTGGTTAGTTATCCGACGTTTTGTTAACGTCGGGTTGGCTTTCTGCGAATATTTTTAACAAAAACCCAAAGGATAAAAATATGGACGAAAACAAGTTGTTTCCCGAATTCGCGCCTCCCACTTATGAGCAGTGGTATGAACAGGCGGTAAAGTTGCTCAAGGGTGCTCCGTTCGACAAAAAAATGACCACGAAAACGCCCGAAGGAATCGTGCTTAAGCCGATTTACAACCGCAGCGACGTCGATTTCGAGCCTTCGCTCCCCGGCTTCGGCGATTTCGTCAGGGGCACGAACGCAGAGGGCAACAAGGGTTCGCCGTGGAAAATTTCGCAGGAATTGGCGGCAATAACGCCCGCCGAGTTCAACAAAAAAATCCTCTCGGCACTGAACAGGGGGCAGACTTCGGTGGAAATAGTTCTGGACGAACCCTCCGCCAACGCGCTCGACGCCGACAAGGCTTCGCCCGAAAAAATCGGGTGCGGGGGGCTTTCAATCAGCTGCGCCGCCGACTTTGCCGAGGCACTCAAGGGTGTTGCGTGCGATTGCGTAGACATCAACGTCCACACGCAGTCGGCTGCCGCCGACATTTACGCGTGTCTGCTTGCCGCAACAAAAGGCACGAAAATTTCGGGCGGAATCTACTTCGACCCCATTGGCGTTTTGAGTGCCAAGGGCGAGCTTTGCAGGTCGCTTCAGTGCGCGTTTGACGAAATGTTCGAAATGTCCGCCTTTGCCGCCGAAAACACGCCCGAGTTCGGTACTATCGGCGTCGACACAATGGCGTATTCGTCGGCGGGCGCAAGCGCGGTTGAGGAGCTTGGCGCGGCGTTTGCAACGGCGGTTGCGTATTTGCGCGCAATGCTCGAGCGCGGAATGGACATCGACAAAGTCGCTCCGCTTGTGCGCTTCAGGTTCGCGATAGGCTCTAACTTCTTCATGGAAATAGCCAAGTTTCGCGCCGCCCGCACAATTTGGTCGCGTATAGTGGAGCAGTTCGGCGGCAACGAACAGTCGCGCAAGATTCGCGTGAACGCAAGAACGGCGTTCTACAACAAGACGGTTTTCGACCCCTACGTAAATATGCTCAGAACCACTACCGAGGCGTTCTCGGGCGTTGTGGGCGGCGTCGATTCAATGACAGTCGGCGCGTTCGACGAAATCGTGCGCACGCCCGACGAATTTTCGGAGCGCATTTCGCGCAACCAGCAGATTGTTCTTCAGGAGGAGTGCAATTTGACCGACGTAATCGACCCCGCGGGAGGTTCGTATTACGTCGAAGTTCTCACAAAGGAATTGGCGCAGAAAGCGTGGGAGTTTTTCGCCGAAATAGAATCGCGCGGCGGAATGGCGGAGGCCGTAAAATCGGGCTTTGTCCGCGGGAAAATAGCCGCCACGGCGGCGGCGAAGAAAAAGCTTGTCGATACGCGGCGCAGCTCCGTTGTGGGCACGAACAACTACGCGAATATGTCGGAAGTGCCGCTCGAAAAAACGCCGCGTTGCGACAAGGTTGCGGCGGCGCGCGCGGCGAAGGTAAAGGCCTCGCTTAAAGATGTTGCGGTTCAGTTCCAAAAGGGAGACTTCCGCAAGCTCGTGGAAGCGGCGGCGCAGGGCGCGGGCATTTCCGCGTTGGAGGCGGCCGTCTACAAGTGCGGCGCGCGCGAAACGGCAGAACCTCTCGAAATACGTCGCGCGGTGGAGCATTTTGAGTCGCTCAGACGCGCAAGTATGGATTTCAAAAAGAAGACGGGTTCTTTGCCGAAAATTTTCCTCGCCACAATGGGCCCGCTTATCCAGCACAAAATAAGGGCGGACTTCATCAGGGGTTTCTTCGAAGTAGGCGGTTTCGAGGTTGTATACCCGAACGGCTTTGCCGATGCCGATTCCGCCGCCGAAGCGTTCGTCCAAAGCGGCTGCAAATACGCAGTTGTCTGCTCGACCGACGAAACCTATCCGGAGCTTGTCCCCGCAGTGTGCAAGGCTGTAAAAGCACGCAAGCCCGACGCGGTTGTCTACATGGCGGGCATTCCCGCGCCCGAGCTTGAGCCGACGTTCAAGGAGGCGGGCATGGACGGCGCAGTAAACATAAAAAGCAACAACTACGAAACTCTGAAGTCCGTTTTGACCGACTTGGGCGTTCTCTAAAACAGAAAGGAATTTGCAAATGAAAAATCCCGATTTCACGAAAATTGCGCTCGGAAACGTCGACTCCAAAGCGTCGTTGGGCGAATGGCAAAAGGCGGTGGAGAAAAAGACGGGCAAAAGTTTTGACGAACTTATGTCGGAAACGATGGAACAAATCCCCGTGCGTCCGCTCTACACAAAGGCCGACTACGAGGGAATGGAGCACCTCGATTTCACTGCGGGCATTGCGCCCAATTTGCGCGGCCCATACGCGACAATGTATGTGGTTCGTCCGTGGACGGTGCGCCAGTATGCGGGCTTTTCCACTGCGGAAGAGTCGAACGCGTTTTACAGGCGCAACTTGGCGGCGGGGCAGAAGGGGTTGTCTATCGCGTTCGACCTCGCAACACACCGCGGCTACGACTCCGACCACCCGCGCGTTGTGGGCGACGTCGGCAAGGCGGGCGTTGCCGTAGACTCAATCTTGGATATGGAAGTGCTCTTCGACAAAATCCCGCTTTCGCAGGTTTCCGTTTCAATGACAATGAACGGCGCGGTTTTGCCGATTATGGCGTTCTACATTGTTGCGGGCTTGGAGCAGGGCGCAAAGCTCGAGCAGCTTGCGGGCACAATCCAGAACGATATTCTCAAGGAGTTTATGGTTCGCAACACCTACATCTACCCGCCGTCTCCTTCGATGAAAATCATCGGCGACATCTTCGCGTATACGTCGAAGAATATGCCGAAATTCAACAGCATTTCAATTTCGGGCTACCACATGCAGGAGGCGGGCGCAACCGCCGACTTGGAAATGGCATACACGCTCGCCGACGGCTTGGAATACCTCCGCGAGGGCGAAAAGGCGGGGCTTAAGGTCGACCAGTTTGCGCCGCGCCTTTCGTTCTTTTGGGCAATCGGCAAAAACTACTTTATGGAAGTGGCAAAAATGCGCGCGGCAAGAATGCTGTGGGCGAAAATCGTCAAGGGCTTCAATCCGCAAGACCCCAAAAGCTTGGCGTTGCGCACGCACTCGCAGACTTCGGGGTGGTCGCTTACAGAGCAGGATCCGTTCAACAACGTGGCGCGCACCTGCATAGAGGCTATGGGCGCGGCTTTGGGGCACACGCAGAGCCTCCACACAAACGCGCTCGACGAGGCTATCGCGCTTCCCACCGACTTCTCCGCGCGAATCGCCCGCAACACCCAGCTTTACCTGCAGGACGAAACGGGCATCTGCCGCGTAATCGACCCGTGGGCGGGTTCGTATTACGTCGAGAGCCTCACCGACGCGCTCGCAAAACGCGCGTGGGGGCACATTCAGGAGGTCGAAAAATACGGCGGCATGACAAAGGCGATTGAAGCGGGCGTTCCCAAGCTCCGTATTGAAGAGGCTTCGGCGCGGCGTCAGGCGAGAATCGACGGCGGTATGGAGACCATTGTCGGCCTTACAAAATACAGGCTCTACAAGGAGCAGCCCCTCGACATTCTCGACATCGACAACTCCGCAGTCCGCGAAGCGCAAATCAAAAAGCTCGCCAAGTTGCGCGAAAACCGCGACAACACAAAAGTCCGCCAGATTCTGGAGGAAATTACAAACTGCGCGGCGTCGGGCAAGGGCAACCTGCTTGAATTGAGCGTGGAAGCGGCAAAGGCGCGCGCAAGCTTGGGCGAAATCTCCCTCGCGTGCGAAAAGGTTTTCGGCCGCTACAAGGCGGTAATCCGCTCAATCAGCGGCGTGTATGAAAAGGAACTCGTCAAGGACAAATCGAATATGGAAGTGGTAAACGAAATCGCCGATTTAATCAAAAAATTCGAGGCGCGCGAGGGTCGCAAACCGCGCATTCTCGTGGCGAAAATGGGTCAGGACGGACACGACCGCGGCGCGAAAGTAGTCGCAACGGGCTATGCCGACTTGGGCTTCGACGTCGATGTAGGGCCGCTTTTCCAGACCCCCGAGGAGACCGCAAAGATGGCGGTGGAAAACGACGTGCACATAATCGGAATGAGCTCGCTGGCGGCGGGGCACAAAACGCTGTTGCCGCAGTTGGTGGAAGAGCTTAAAAAGCTCGGACGCGAGGACATTATGGTTGTAGTGGGCGGAGTTATTCCCGCGCAGGACTACAAATTTTTGCTCGACCACGGCGCAAGCGCGATTTTCGGCCCCGGGACTAAGGTTGCGGATTCGGCGAAGAAGATGCTCGAGCTTCTTAACGCGTAGAAAACGCGTTAAGAACGCGTGAAACGCAGCTTTATGCTGCGTTTCACTGTTTATTTTTGCTCGGTCACGTAGGCCAACTACGCTCCCATCGCAACAAAAACGTGAAGCCTTGCCTAAAACTACGTTTGACGCGTTCTCAAGGAATGATTATGCGTTTTTCGTATGTAGAAACTTTAATTAGTAGGTAAAGGTGAATTGGCTTTTGCCAATCACCGCCGCTTTAGGAAATGTAAAAAACCTGCGCAAAAATTTTTCAAAGCCTTGTCTGAACCCCGTTTTGCCGCGTTCTCAAGGGGCGAAGCCCCTTGACCTCCGCCGCGTTGCGGCGGTTTGTGTTATTCGGCGCGGATGAACACCGCGCCTTTTCTGTGAACGCCCGCATTGAACAAAGTTCAATAGCTTGCGTATTCTAAACTTTACTTCAAGAAATAATCAAAGGCGTATTGGCTGTGCCAATCGCCGTCTCTTTCGGAAATATAAAAAATTAAAAAGCGTGAGGCTCGAGGCAGAAAACAAGCGAAGCGCGTTTGAGATTTTTTGCGTAGCAAAAAAGACCCCGAAGGGGCGAGATGGGCGTAGCCCGCGCGTCAATTTGAGTTTGGGGCTTTTACCAGAAGAGCAAAGGTACATCGGCTATGCCGATTGCCGCCACTTTAGGAAACGTAAAAAATGCCCGAGAGCGTTTGCTTCGACGAGTTTATAAAGCAAAAGGCAAAACAAGAGTTTCGCCTTATCTGTAAAGTTGAAAAACTTTAACCGATAAACAAAGCGGAATTGAATTCCATTCAATCCGCGCCACTTTAAGTTAAAAAGCGCGAGGCTCGAGGCAGGATTTGCGTTTTAACGAGCGTAGCGGGCTTAACGCCCGTGAGTCGAAGTTAAAACCAAATGATGCCCGAGAGCGTTTGCTTATGAAAATTTTTCTATTTCTTTTTTCACTTAATAAAAAATTTTCATTTTCATAAGCAAACGCGCCCTCGCGCTTTTTAAAAAAGGCGGTCGAGGGAACGATAGTTTATAGCTTCGAGCAGATGGGGTGTTTGGATTGAGTCGGAGAAGTCGAGGTCGGCAATCGTGCGGGAGACCTTTATGATTCTGTCCCACGCGCGTGCCGAAAGCCCCAGCTCTGTCATCGCCGAAACAAGGAGCGAGTTTTGCTCGCTCGTGAGGGCGCAGTGCTTGCGCAGCAAGGCGGGCGTCATATCGGCGTTGCAGTGGATTTTCGAGCCGTTGAAGCGTTGCGCCTGAATCTTTCGCGCCTCGACAACGCGCGCGCGGATTTCGGCGGAAGATTCCGCAACCGTGCTGCGCTGAATCTCCTCAATGCCGAGCGCGGCGGCCTCTACGTGAATGTCGATTCTGTCGAGAAGCGGGCCCGACACGCGCGCGCGATACGCCCGCACCTGCTGCGGAGTGCACTTGCAGGCGCGTTGGGTAGAGCCGTAGTAGCCGCATTTGCAGGGGTTCATCGCCGCAACAAGCATAAACTTGCACGGAAGCGTTATCTTGCCCGCCGCGCGCGAAATGGTCAGCCTGCCGTCCTCCATCGGCTGCCTGAGGTTGTCGAGCACCGAGCCGAACTCGGGCAGCTCGTCGAGAAACAAAACGCCGTTGTGCGCAAGCGAAATTTCCCCGGGTTTGGGGTTTGGCCCGCCGCCCGTCAAACCGACCTTGCTTACCGTGTGGTGCGGCGCGCGGAACGGACGCTTGAAGCGGCGGTTGTCGGCATTTTGGGTAAGCCCCGCGGCGGAGTAGACGCCGAGAATTTCGAGAAATTCGTCGTAAGTGGGCAGGGGCATAATAGTGGGAATGCGCTTTGCAATCATGCTTTTGCCCGACCCCGGAGGGCCTACCATAAGCAGGTTGTGCCCGCCCGCTACGGCTACTTCCACCGCGCGTCTGACTTGGTGCTGCCCCTTGACATCGGCGAAATCGACGTCGAAAACGGCGTCGGATTCGCCCTTGAAAACGTCGTGCTGCGGCTTCAGTTTTTCGAGCTGCACGCGCCCGAGGAAGAAATCGACAGCTTCGCGCAAAGTCTGCGGCGCAATCACGTCGACGCCGTCAACAAGGCTTGCTTCGTGCGCCGATTCGGGCGGCAGAATAACGCCCTTCTTCCCGCTTTTTTTTGCGAGCAACGCCATCGAAACCCCGCCGCAGATTGCCCGCAAACGCCCTGAAAGACTGAGTTCGCCCGCAATGATGTAGTCCAAAAGCGGCTCCTGCGGAATGCGCCCGAGCGACGCCAGCACCGCAAGCGAAATGGGGAGGTCGTAAATCGGCCCTTCTTTTTTTATGTCTCCCGGGGCGAGATTTACGGTGGTTTTTGTTGTGGGCATTGAAAAGCCGCTGTTTGCCATTGCCGAAGAAACGCGGTTTACCGACTCCTTTACGGCGGCATCGGGCAAACCCACTATGAAAATTTTGGGTTCGCCGCTTTCGCCCGAATTTACCTCTATGTCAACGGGCAACGCCTCCACGCCGCAAAGCGAACCCGAATGTAATTTGGAAAACATAAAAATCATTAAAAAAAATTTCGCTGCGCGGGCAAGCTATATTTGTTGATTGCGCGAACAAATGTGTTAAAAAGGGGGAATGGAAAATATTGAAGGGCGAATATCGGCGGCGGCGAAGGAAATAGTGCGCGCAGCGTCGGGGAAATTTACCGTGTGCGGCGCGGAGTCGTGCACGGGCGGGGCGATTGCTTCGGCGATTGTCTCGATTGGCGGCGCAAGCGCGGTTTTCAAAGGCTCTGCGGTCTGCTACTGCGACGAAGCAAAAATGCGCATTCTTGGCGTGGCGGTATCGACCCTGCTCAATCACTTTGCCGAAAGCGCGGAATGTGCCGCCGAAATGGCCGGGGGCGCGCGCAAAATCTACAACGCCGACATTGCTTTTGCCTCCACGGGGTTTTTAGACGCCAACACGGGCACGAAGCCCGCCGAGCTTGCGGGAACGGTATTTTTAGCATTCGCCACGAAAGACGGCGTTTCCACCAAAATGCTAAAGCTCGACCCCTCCGCCGAACGCAACTTCAACAGAAAGCTATGCGTGCTTGCCGCTCTTAAAAAGATTTTGACTTTTGGGTGTATATGATTTGTTCTATTTTCAGGTAGCGGGTTAATCGGGAGAAAGGTGAACTTATGGATAGAAGATTTTTTGCAAAAACGGCATTGGGACTTGTTGCGGGAACAGTAGGGCTTTCGGCTGCTCCCTCGGGTTCGGGTGTAAAAAAAATGCAGACAAACTTTAAAAAAGACAATTCGCGTTTTGCGACAAATGCTGACGAGGACGAAGTTAAGGTTATTCAGTCCAAAAGATTTTATAAACAACCGAGCAAAAAAGCACAGGGTAAGTGCACATCGATTCTGTTTTTTGCCGACGTGCATCTTGTTGTTGGCAATCTTCTTAAAATAAAAGATTTCGCGCAAAAACATAAAAAATACATAGACGATGTTGTCCACTTGGGGGACGCAGTTGGCAATGTATACAAAGGAAATTTCGCACTCTGGGATAATTATCCTAATGCTCTTAATATTATAGGCAATCACGATGTATACGACGGAAGCTATAAAAAAATCCTTTCGGATAAATCAAAATATTCTATATACTTCGAAAAATATATAAAATCGTGGAATGTCGTTCAACCCGAGGACGCACAAGCAAACGGAATTTGTTATTTTTACAAAGACTACAACGATGATGTCCGCCTGATTGCCATTGACTGTATGAATCCGAACAACGCCCAGTTCGACTGGTTTGTCAAGGCGTTGTCGGGCGCAAGAAAAGCGGGTTTGAAAGTGGTTATAGCAACCCATATCCCTCCGACAGGCGACGCCGGTTTGGATTGCAACTTCAATTCAATTGACTATGCGTTTGAGCATGCTTCAACGGAAACGTCAGGCAAAAATTTCACGCGGTTTGTAGGCGCGGTTGACGAATTTATATCGCAAGGCGGCGGTTTTGTGGCGTGGATTTGCGGGCATTTCCATCACGACAGATTTATGCACACTACGGGCACAAAGCACAAGCAGCTAATAGTAGTTATGGAGTGCGCAACCGACTTTGATTATTGGACTGACGCCGACCACGTCCGCGATACGCCCACGGGCACATGTTGGGAGATTATTTCGATAGAAAGCGTTTCAAACGTCCTAAAAATTGCACGCTTCGGCAATAATTTCGACCACTACTTACGCCACAAAGGAACACTGCGTTACGACTTCAAAAATCACAAACTCATTTCCCAATATTGATTTTTTTTAACTTTCTAAAGTGGCGTTTTTTACATATTCTAAAGTGGCGTTTTTTATAATTCCTAAAGTGGCGGCGATTGCGGAGCAATGCGCCTTTGTGTATTCGTTAAAGAGGATATGGGAAATACCTTCCTGTGCACAAGGGCTTCTCTTTAACCCACAAAAAAAGCGGGATTGGCAAAGCCAATCCGCGCCGCTTGAAAATATGTAAGATGTTTCTGACAAAGGAGAGTTGCAACGCAACCTCCGCCGCTTTCCAAATAATGGAAACCCGCCCTTGCGGGTTAGTAGTTGACCAAACGTTTTTCTTTGACCTTGGAAGCCTGCTTGCCGATGCGGTCGCGCAAGTAGTAGAGGCGGGCGCGCATGGGGACGGAGTCTCTATCGACTTCAATCTTGGCGATGTTGGGGGAGTTTACGGGGAAAACGCGTTCTACGCCTTCGCCGTAGGAGAGACGGCGAACGGTAAATGTTTCGTGAATGCCGCTGCCCTTTCTCGCGATTACGATGCCCGCAAAAACCTGAATACGTTCCTTGTCGCCTTCGCGAACTTTTGCATGCACTTTAACACCGTCGCCCACTTTGAAATTGGCGACGTCAGACTTGATTTGGTCTTTCGTGATTTCTTTCAACAACTCTTGGTTCATTGTTCTTCTCCTTTGTTTAAAATGTCTTGTCTGCGTTGCTTTGTTTTTTCCACCTGTTGTTGCCGCCGCCATTGCTGTATTTTAGCGTGATTGCCTGACATCAGAATTGGCGGAACTTCCATTCCTCTGAAAACGGCGGGTCTTGTCCATTGTGGAAAAGAAAGGAGATTGTCATTAAAAGAGTCAAACGTCAAGGAATTTTCTTCGCCTAAAACTCCTTTTACGTATCTTGCTACTGTGTCGGCCAAGACGGCTGCGGGAAGCGTGCCGTTTGTGAGGACGTAGTCGCCGATGGAAATCTCCCTGTCGATAATGCAGTCGCGGACGCGTTGGTCGATGCCTTCGTAGTGTCCGCTCAGGATTATCAGATGTTTTTTTTGCGACAATTCCGCTGCGATTTTTGGCGAAAGTTTTTCGCCGTCGGGGCACATGTAAATGCGGGTGCATTCGGGGGTTTGTAGTGCTTCTATTGCCGCGAAAATCGGTTCGGGCATAAGCAGCATGCCGGGGCCGCCGCCGAAGGGGCGGTCGTCAACGTTTTTGTGCTTGCTTGTTGCCCAGTCGCGAATGTCGTGGACTTTTAAATCGAGAATCCCCGCCTCCTGCGCGCGCGCAAGCATGCTTTCACCCAGAAAGCCCGAGAGCATATTGGGGAAGAGGGTGAGAAAGTCGATTTTTAGTTTTGCGTCCATATACAAAAACCCGTTGAGAGCCTGAAGCGGCCGTCAGCGGGTTTGAAAGGGGACAGTTCTCCGATTACGCCTGAGCCTGCGCCTTGGCTTTCTTGATGAGAGCCTTGACTGTGTCGGAGGGTTGTGCGCCTACGCTTACCCAATAGTCGGCGCGTTCAACGTTGATGTTGCAGGCAATGTCCTTGCCTCTCGGGCTGGGATTATACATACCGAGCGTTTCAACGAACTTACCGTCGCGGCGTGCCGAGCTTTCGGCTACTACAACTCTGTAGACGGGGTTGTGCGTTGAGCCGTGTCTTTGTAATCTGATTTTAAGTGCCATATTTCCTATTCTTTAAAAAAGTTAAACCGTTTATGAAATATCACAATTTTTTTTTGTCAACCACTTTTTGTTGCTAAATTTTTGCCCGACCCCGATTTTGCGCGCGGAAGTGTTGTCGGTTCGCGCGCGCGGCGGCGGAGTCGGGCGGATAGGCGGAAGCGGGGGTTAGCGCATCATTTCGTCGTAGAAGGCCACAATTTTTCCCTTGTCGGGGCCTTCGTTATGCTCCATTGCGCTTTTGGGGTGGCGGTTCATAAAGCCCGTAATCATATACGGGTAGTCGAAGCCCCAGCCGAGCTTTGCGCGCATTGGTTCGATGTATTTTTCGATGCACTCGAGAATCGGGCGCGCCCTGTATTTGGGGTTGTGCAGGAAACCTACAAGGAGCTCGAGAGGGCAGTTGCCCGCGCCTCTGCCCAAGCCAGCGAACGTGCCGTCGATAAGGTTTGCGCCTGCGACGATTGCCTCAATCGTGTTTGCGAAAGCAAGCTGCAGGTTGTTGTGCGCGTGAATGCCTATGCGCTTGTTGCCCGCAATCGACATATACTTGTGCATCATCTGCCTGATTTGCTCTCCGTAGAGCGAGCCGAAACTGTCCACGAGGTATATTGTGCCGACGTCGGTTTTAGAGAGCATTTCGAGCCCTTCGTCGAGCTGTTCTTCGTTGACGGTTGAGACCGCCATTACGTTGACAGTTGTTTCGTAGCCCTTGTCTGTTGCGTCCTTAATCATATCCATAGCCAGCGGAATCTGGTGGATATAGGTTGCAATGCGAATCATATCAATGGGGCTTTGCGATTTGTCTACGATGTCCGTTTTGTAGTCGCACTTTTCGGCGTCGGCCATAACGGAGATTTTCACGTCGCGCTTGTTGTCGCCGATTATGCGCTTGATGTCGTCTTCTTCGCAGAAACGCCACGCGCCGAACTTTTCGGGAGAGTAGATTTTCTTGCTGTTTTTGTAGCCTATCTCCATGTAGTCAATGCCCGAGTCTCCGCAGGCGTCGTAAACGGCGCGGACAGTGGCGTCGTCAAAACGGCTGGAGTTCATCAACCCGCCGTCGCGGATTGTGCAGTCCAAGACCTTTAGTTCTTTTCTGAAGCCCACCCATCTTTCGGCGGCGGACGTTTCCTCTTTTTTTGTATCCATTGTTTTCCTTGTTTGAAAAATAAAAAAACCCGAACGCTTTTTTGTGCATTCGGGTTTTATAATGCCAACACATTTACATGCGCTTACCGAATGCCAAGCGGGACACCGTAGTAATAATAGCCTGTAAAGTATTGAGTCATTGTGGCAAATGAGATATTATTTTTTGCGTATTGCAAGCGTTTTTTTCGGATTTTTTTTTGCCGAAGCGTTTACGGCGGTTCTACGCGTTCACCCCGAGCGTTTTGGCGACCATTTTGTGGAAATCGCCGAAGAGCGCGGAGGCCTCGTTCGGGCCGGGGGCGGCTTCGGGGTGGTATTGAACCGAGAACACGGGCAGATCTTTGTGGCGCAAGCCCTCTACAGTGTTGTCGTTGAGGTTGATTTCCGTGACAATCGCGCCCGCGTTTTCAAGCGACTTTGCGTCGGCGGCGAATCCGTGGTTTTGCGACGTTATCGAAACAAGACCCGTTTCGAGGTTTTTCACGGGCTGGTTTCCGCCCCTGTGCCCGAATTTGAGCTTGTATGTTTTTGCGCCCAGCGCGTGCGTTATCACCTGATGCCCGAAGCAGATGCCGAAAGTCGGATACTTCTGCAGCAGCGCGGCTACTGTTTTGTGCGCGTAGTCAACTGCGGAGGGGTCTCCGGGGCCGTTTGAAAGGAACACGCATTGCGGGTCGAAGTCGGCAATTTCCGCGGCTGAGACAGTTGCGGGGAAAACCGTTACGTCGAAGCCGTTGAACGCGAGCCTTTTGAAAATCGACGTTTTCGCGCCGAAATCCACTGCCGCGCACTTGAAAAGCGGTTTTGTTCTTTCGAAATTGTAGAGCTTTGTTCCGCAGACGGTGAAGGGCTTTAAGTCGTCTTCGGAAACGTCGAATTTATACGCCTTTTTGCAGGATACTTCCTTCACGTAGTCTACGCCCACAAGCCCCGCCCAGTTTTGGGCGCGCGCAACGGCGTCTTCGGCGGAAATATCTTCGGTTGTAAGGCACGCTTTCATTGCGCCTGCGTCGCGGATTTTCTTGGTGATTGCGCGCGTATCTACGCCGCTGATTGCGGGCACGCCCGCGTTTTCGAGATACTGCTGAAGCGTCATCTTGCTGCGCCAGCTGCTTGCAATGGGGCTTGCCTCGCGCACGACGAATCCCGAAACTTTCACTCCGTCCGATTCCTCGTCTTCGGGATTTACGCCGTAGTTGCCTACTTCCACCGCAGTCATCGTGACTATCTGCCCGAAATACGAAGGGTCTGTGAGCACTTCCTGATACCCCGTCATCGACGTGTTAAAAACCGCCTCGCCGACTACCGTTTTTGTTGCTCCGAATGCTCTTCCCACAAACACGCTGCCGTCTTCAAGAGCCAAAATTGCTTTTCGATTCTCACTCATATTTTTTTAACCCTCCAACTAAATATTATTGCCCGCGCTTTTCAATCAAAATTTTCAGCCGACATTGCGGCAATTTTTGCGCGGGGCGGGGCATGGGTGAATTTTTGCTCCGCGCGCGCCGTGGGAGGTCGGCGGTGTTTGAGGCGGCGCAAAAAAAGGCGAACCCGTTTGGGCTCGCCTCCTAAATAGATGTTTTTGTTCCGACGAATTACGCCTTGCCGGCAGAGCCGAGGACGTTTTCGACCTTGTGCATGTAGAGCTTTTTGAGCTCGTCGCGCGCGGGGCCGAGGTATTTGCGGGGGTCGAATTCCGCGGGCTTTGTCGCGAAAACTTCGCGGACTGCCGCAGTCATAGCCAAACGGCCGTCGCTGTCGATGTTGATTTTGCAGACCGCCGATTCAGCCGCCTTGCGGAGCTGTTCTTCGGGAATGCCGACCGCCGCTTCGAGCTTGCCGCCGAACTTGTTGATTGTGTCAACATACTGCTGCGGAACGGAGGACGAACCGTGGAGAACAATCGGGAATCCGGGGATACGTTTTTCGACTTCCTGCAAGATGTCGAAGCGCAACGGCGGGGGAACGAGTCTGCCGTCGGCGTCGCGCGTGCACTGTTCGGGCTTGAACTTGTATGCGCCGTGCGATGTGCCGATTGAAATAGCCAAAGAGTCTACACCCGTCTTCTTTACGAAGTCTTCTACTTCTTCGGGGCGCGTGTAGGAGTGTGTTTCGTGCGAAACTTCGTCTTCAATGCCCGCCAAAACGCCGAGTTCGCCTTCGACTGTAACGTCGTATTTGTGGGCGTATTCGACAACCTTTGCGGTCAATTCAACGTTTTCGTCGTAGGGGTGCGCCGAACCGTCAATCATAACCGAGGAGAAGCCGTATTCGATGCACGATTTGCACAATTCGAACGAATCGCCGTGGTCGAGGTGCAGGACAATCGGAATAGCGTAGCCGAGTTCCTTGGAATACTCGCACGCGCCCTGCGCCATGTATCTGAGCAAAGTCTGGTTCGCATACTTGCGGGCGCCGCTTGAAACCTGCAAGATAACGGGCGACTTTTTCTCTACGCAAGCCTGAATGATGGCCTGCATCTGTTCCATATTATTGAAGTTAAACGCCGGAATTGCATATTTGCCTGCAATCGCTTTTTTGAAAAGCTCGCGCGAGTTAACCAAACCGAGTTCTTTATAAGATACCATAATTGTTATTTTGATTGAACCTCCATTAAAAAAAATCGGTTTTTCAAATGCAATCAAAAAATCAACTTTAATTTTGCCCGCCTCGGGGGGCGGGGGAGGGGCAAGCGGCGGCGCAAAGAAACGGGGCGCGGGGCGGCAGGTATTATAAAACGCGCGGAGCGAGGGAAATTTGGCGGACACGGAGAAGAGGACATTGGCGGGCGCGGAACGGCGGGATTTTTTGGGTGCGCGAAACGGCGGCGTTCGGGGAACGCGGAACTGGGGGGGCGATGGGCGCGGGGAATGGGAAATTTGTGGGGCGCGGAGGGTGCGGACTGAAACTGCCGCCGCGCGTCGGGTCTTGGGCGAAAAGCTCTTCCGTCTGCCGACAGCCGCCCCGCCTGCTCATTCTTCCGAAAACGAAAAACCGGGGAATATCTGTTTGACAAGTCGGCGGGGGGTTTTGTAAGCTCTCTTTCTTCTATATACAGCACTCCAATTTATGAAAAGACTATTACCAACACTTGCCGCGTTGTCGGCTCTGATTCAGACGGCGTTTGCGGTCGATTTGACCGAAAACGCGTGGCTTGACTATCAAGTCGTGAAAATCAACAAGGAAAGCCCGTCGGCGGCTATGAAAGTTTTCGGAAAGGCGTCCGACGCGGAAAAGCCCGTTTCGATTGCCGATGTCGATAAAATCCACGAGGGCGACCGCTACAAGCTTCTGAACGGGCAGTGGAAGTTCTTCTTTGCCGACACTCCCAAAGAGGTCAAAAAAGAGTTCTTCGCCGAAAATTTCGACGACTCCAAATGGAAGTTCATCAAAGTTCCCAACTCTTGGCAGAGCGAGGGCTACGATACCATTTTCTACAACAACACCACTCTCGAATTCATGTATGACAAAAAGGGCAATATGCTGCCCGATTTCGTCAACGGTCCGAGTATGTTCAAGCGCAACGTCTACGCTCCCGTTGTAAAGAAGTTCTACATTCCCGAAGGCCACAAGCAGTCGGGCATTTACCGCCGCACGTTCACAGTCCCCGCCGACTGGAAGGGCGAAAACGTGTTCATACGCTTCGACGGCGTCCGCACGGGCTTCCGCTTCTTCGTAAACGGAAAGTTCATCGGCTACAGCGAAGACAGCTTCACGCCCGCCGAATTCAACATTACCGACTACATCAAGCGCGGCGCGGAAAACACGCTTGCAGTCCAAGTCTACAAATATTCCACGGGTGCGTATAACGAAATGCAGGATATGCCCCACGTTATGGGAATTATCCGCGACGTGTTCCTGCTGGCGCGCCCCGATGTCTATGTGAAAGACTACCACGCCCCCGCTGAACTCTCCGCCGACCTCGATTCCGCAACAATCGACCTTACAATAACCCTGCGCAACCTCTCCGACAAACCGCAAAACGGCGTCGATGTAGAGGCGTATCTGCTGGACGAAGACGGCAAAATTTTCAGAAAGAGTTTCTGGAGCGCGCCGCTTTTGGAGGAATCCGCCAATGTAAAGCCCCGCTCGCTCGCGGAAATCAACAAGAAAATCGACGTTTCGGGCTTCAAGCTTTGGAGTCCCGACAAACCCAATTTCTACACGCTTTGCATAAAGCTTTCCAAAGACGGCAAAGAGCTTGAAACAGTCCGCGCCGACTTCGGTTTCAGAAAGTTCAAAATCGTCAACAGGCATCTCGAGTTGAACAACAAAAAAATGCTCATAAAGGGCGTAAACCGCCACGACTGGTCGCCCAAAACGGGCAAGGCGGTAAGCTTCGACGAAATGAAGCAGGACGTGGAACTGATGAAGCGCGCCAACGTAAACTTCGTCCGCGCCTCGCACTATCCCAACGACGACCGCTTCTATATGCTTTGCAATCGCTACGGCTTGGCGGTTTTGGACGAAAACAACCACGAACAGCACGCTTTCCTGCGCAACCCCGCAATCAATCTGCCCAACCACGTTCCGCAGATGGTTGACAGAGCCGAAAACATGGTATTCCGCGACAGAAACATTCCGTCGATTATGATTTTCTCGGTCGGCAACGAATCTTCGCTGCTTTACACGCTCGGGCACAAGGCAACAGAGCAGGTTGTTCGCAAAAATTCGCCCCAGCACTACTTTATGTCGCACGGCGAAACATACGACATCATCAACGGCGCGCCCAACGGCACTTCCGACTTCGTAACCCCGATGTATCGCGACATTACCCAGATGGAACGCTATCTGGAAATGGAAACGCAAAAACCCTTCTTCCATGCCGAATACGCCCACGCAATGGGCAATTCAATCGGCAACTTGGAGGGAATGTGGAAGTTCCTGCGCAAGCACGAGGGCACAAACGGCGGCTTCATTTGGGACTGGGTTGACCAGTCTTTCTACCTGCCCTGTGAAAACGACAAAACAAAGAAATACCTCTCCGACGGGCGCGATTGGAACACCATTCCCACACAGCAAAACTTCTGCTGCAACGGCATAATTTTCGCCGACAGAACGGTATCGGCAAAGTATTTCGAAGTTCAAAAAGTCTACCAGCCGTTCTTCATCGAACAGCTCGGCAAGTGCCCGCTCAAAATAACAATCACCAACGACCTCATATCCTCCGACCTCGACGAATACACGCCCGAAGTGTCGGTTATGCGCAACGGGCGCGTAGTGGCGAAAAAGACGCTCAAGCCGATGTCGCTTGAAGCGGGCAAAACAAAGACGTTCGAAATAGAGCTTCCCGAATTCGACGCGTCGGAGGCGGGCGAATACTTCTACACGCTCGCGTTCAAATATTCGCACAAACTCCCCTACGCAGAGAAGGGCGAAGTTGCGGCGCAGCAGCAGTTCTTCCTGAAGAAAGTTGCCGACAAAGAATACGCGGCGCGCGGCGAAATTTCCGTGAGCGAGCCCGCCGCCAAGGTTGTAGTAAAGGCGGGCAAGGCGGAAATAGTCTTCAACGCGGTGCGGAACGCGGAGCTTGTTTCCTACAAATTCGACGGCAAAGACGTGATTGTCTCGCCCGTGGTGTTCGACTTCAAAGGCGCGGGCACCGACAACCAGCGCAGAATTTTCGCGAACGAAATCCGCAGATACAAGCTCGACAAACTTGTGAATGTCGATTCGAGTTTGCGCATTCAAAAATTGGGCGAAAACGGCAAGGTTGACGCCGTCCGCATAACCTGCGAAAACGTCCTCAACAACGGCGCGGACGCGGGCTTTAAAACGTCGTTCGTCTACACGATTCTGCCCGACGGCTCAATGCAGGTTTCCTCGCAGCTTGTAAAGCTCAACAAAATGCCGCGCTACTTGATGGTTGCGCGCTTCGGTCTCAGAATGGGCGTAAACAAGAAATTCGACAGCGTTGAATACTTCGGCAAAGGTCCGTTCGCGAACTACATCGACAGAGCCGCCGCGGCGAATGTCGGTTTGTATAGCTCGAAAGTAGCCGACTGGTTCGAGCCGTTCACCTACACTCAGGACACGGGCAACCGCGAACAGGTTCGCTGGCTTGCGCTTTCCGACGGCAAACAGGGCGTGTTGTTCTCGGCGCAGACTCCGCTTGCAATGGCGGTTTTGCCGAACACGCAGGAGGAAATCGCCAACGCCAAACACCCGTATCTGCTTCCCGAAAGCTCCGCTACCGACTTGCGCATTTCCGCGAAAGTCCCCGGCTTGGGCAACGCCTCTTGCGGATTGCCCGCGCGCGACGAATTCAGAATCGACTTCAAGGGTTCGCTCGAATGGAAGTTCAATATCCGCCCCGTTGAAAATATGGCGGACGTAGAAAAAATGGGCGCGGAATTGTTCCCCAAGAAGTTCGATTTCTCGTTCAAGCACTTCGACAAGAACCAGAAGTTCGACCTCAAGAAGTTCGACTCCATTCTCAATTCCGCCGACAAGCCCGCAAAGAAGGGCATCGGCGAGGGCAGCGCATACTAAGCCCGCAAACGGGCAAAGCCACCGTATTTTCGCGGACGCACGCATTCAAACGTGCGTCCGTTTTTTTTGCGCACAAAAGCGTTTGTTGAATCGGGTGCGGCGTTGCGCGGCGGAACATTGCAGACAGGTTTGGGGACACTAAAAAACGTCGGAAAAAATCCGACGTTTTGTTGAGCTTTTGTTCGGCTGTTGCCTCTGTTGCTGTTTGCAGCCGCGGGAACGGCGGGCGGCGTGAGTTCTCGTTTCGCCCTTTTTGCGGTCGGGTCGGAAGCCTCGAGCCTCGCGCTTTTGAAATTAAAGTGTTCTCGTTTCGCCCTTTTTGCGGTCGGGTCGGAAGCGGCTTTTTTACTTGTCTTGCGCGGGTTTAGAGGCGTCGTCCCCGCCGAGGCGGTAGCGCATAAACGGCGCGATAATCGAAACGAACAACCCCACGAACGCCATTGTCGCAAACGACACTCTCAGGCTCAGTGCGTGGGCTATGAAGCCGATTAGCGGCGGGCCCATCAAAAAGCCGATAAAGCCGATGCTTGAAACAGTCGCTATTGCAACTCCCGCGGGTATGCGCTTCGACTTCCCCGCCGAGCTGTAGCAAATTGGCACTACGGAGGAAACGCCTATGCCCACAAGGAAAAATCCCAACGCCGCGGTTATCGGGTAGGGGAAAAACACGGCGGTCATCATGCCCGCCATAATCGTTATGCCGTTGAATTGCAGCACGCGGATTGGCCCGTATTTGTTCACAAAATAGTCCGACGAAAATCTGCCGGTCGCCATCATCGACATAAAGCAAATGTAGCCTATGCTGCTTATTTCGGCGGGCACGCGGACAACGTCTCTGAAGTAGATTACGCTCCAGTCGAACATAGTGCCCTCGCAGCTCATGCTTCCGAAAGCCGTTGCCCCCAACATCAAAATGAACGGAGTGGGCGAAAAGAATCCGCGCGTTTTGCCCGCGTCTGCGGCTGAGTTGCCCGCGTCGCGCGGGGTGTCGTTTGCAAGCAGGAGTTTGCCGAAAATCGCCAAGTTTACAAACGCGTAGGCTATGACAATCAGGAAATGCGCCGTAATGCCTATTCCCAGATTTATCAGCCCCATTGTGATGAATCCGCCGAACACGCACGCCAGACTCCAAGTGCCGTGGAACATTCCCATGCTTGTGCGCCCGTTTATTTTTTCGACCGAAACGCCCTGCGTGTTCACCGAGATGTTGTTTATGTTTGCCGCCACGCCGAAGCAGATAAGGCTTGCAAACAGCTGCCATTTGTTTTGCGCGGCGTCTATAAGCAGCAGACAGGTGGGATACAACGCCGTTCCCAAATAAATGCACCGCTTGCTCGAAAAGCGCGAAACCAGATACCCCGAAAGCGGCATTGTAAGCAGCTGGCCTATCGGCAGCCCCAGCAGAATCACGCCCAAGTCGGCTTCGGAAAACCCGAGAGCCGTTCTGATGTCGGCAATGCGGTTCGACCACGTCGAAAAAATTATGCCCTGCATGAAAAAGAATGCGCAGGCGGCGAGTTTGAATACCGTAATTTGTTTTCTGTCGTATTCCATGGGTGTGTGTGTTATTTTTTGCGCGTATTCAACCCCATTCCGAAAATAATTCAACTATTTTTATCGGTTTTTCGAAGCGCGCGGCGGGCGCAAAAAAACGCGGCAAAAACCGCGTTGCAAAAGGGGCGGGCGGCTTCCGCGCTCAGAAGCCGTCCATTCCGCGGACGAGGCTTTGGGCGAGTATTGCGGGGCGCGAGACTGTCGCAAACGCGGGCTGTCCGTCGGAGTTGTCGAAGACAAGACCCGCGTAGGCTATGTCGAAGTCAATGAGCGCAAGCGCGAACGCGGGGTCGGTTTCGTCAACGGCCGCTATTTCGCCTACTTGCTGCGCGCCGTTGAAAATTCCGTCCGACACTTTCGGCGCGTCGGCTTTTACCGCAACGAGCTTGCGCTTTTTGGCGGCTCTTGCGGCGGAGAATTTTTCGGCGAACCCGTCTTTGTGCATATCCATTTGCCACTGTAGTCCGAGTTCGAAGGGGTTTGCCGTCTTCCGCCCTTCCGCGAAAATGTTGAAGAAATTGCTTTTTGCGCGGGCGGCGAGCACCGAACGCGTTCCCGCAAGCGCGCCGCCAAGCTCCGAAACGGCGTTTTTGAGGTCGTCGAACAGCTGCGGGGCTGCGTCGTTTTCAACCAGAATCTGGTAGCCGAATTCGCCCGTTTTTCCCGCGCGCACAACCACCGCGCCGCTTCCGCGAAAATCGTATTTTTCCGCCGACATAAACGACATATTGAATATGTCCGCGCCGAAGAGCTTTTTTACCGCCTTCCACGCGTCGGGGCCGTCCACCGAAAGCAGCGTGTGAGTGGCGTCGAGGTTCGCGCCGTTTTGCGCAAAGGCGTCGCAGACTTCCTGCGGGAAATCGGTTTCAACGAAGGCGAAAATTTTGTCGTCAATATCCGCAAGCGTAGCCGCCGCGCGGACAAGCCCGTTTTCGTCGGGCAGGAACGTTTCCATCGCCTTGCCGTAGCGCAGCTTCAGCACGTTGCCCGCCAGTTTCCCGTCGAGGAACTCCGCGCCGTCGGCTTCGTCGAACGCAAATTTTTTTGCGAAAGACATATCCCAAAGCACCAGCGAGTTTCGCAAAGCCTCAGTCTCGCGCTCCAAGCCCGCAACCGTTTCAGCGCATTCCGCCGCGCCGAGCGTGCCGAGCTTCGCCCCGTTTGAAATCCACTGTTTTTCGAGCGTCATTACACGGCCTCCTTGCGTGCGGTTATGATGAAATCGACAAGCGTGTTGAACGAGCGCAAAACCGACAGGTCGCCTTCGGGAATCTTCACCCCGAACGCCGACTCCGCGCACGAAACTATCTCGAGAATATCGAGCGAATCAAGCCCCAGTCCGGAGCCGACAAGCGCGATGTCTTCGTGAATGTCCTGCGGGTCGATGTCCAAATCGAGGCTTTCGGCGAGTTTCGCCTTCAGTTGTTCCGATACTTCCTTGCGCCGTTTCAGTTGGAGTTGGTCTATCATAAAAATAATGTCGAATTTCTCAAAAAAAAGGTCGATTATGGCAACATAATTGACACGATATTTCAAGCATAAACACAAGTTATGAAATTCTGCATAGTCATTCCCTGCTACAACCACGAAGAAACGCTTGCTTCTGCTGTGGCGTCGCTGCCCGCGGGCGTCGACGCCGTTGTTGTGGACGACGGCAGCGACACTCCCGTGGGGGCTGTCGGCGGGGCGGAGGTTTTGCGGCTCGAAAAAAACTCGGGCAAGGCTGCCGCGCTCAGGGCGGGGTTTGCGCGTGCGCGTTCGCTTGGGGCTACGCACGCCATTTCGATGGACTCCGACGGGCAGCACCCCGCCGAGTATCTCGGGAAAATTATGGACGCCGCAAGGGCGAATCCCGAAAGCATAGTTGTTGCCGTGCGCGATTTCGACAACCCAACAGTGCCCGCGGGGCGTCGATTTCTGAACCGTTTCTCCAATTTTTGGTTTCGCGCGGAAACGGGCAAAACACTGGGCGACACGCAATGCGGCTTCCGCTGCTACCCGCTTGAGGTGCTTGAAAAACTCGATTTGCGCTTGGACGGATTCGCCTTCGAAGTCGAACTTCTCGTCAAGGCGGCGTGGGCGGGAACGGGCTTTTGCGAAGTCCCCATTCCCGCCATATACACGGCGCAGACGCTTGCGAAGTCGCATTACAAGCCGTTTGCCGACACGCTGAAATTTTCGGCAATGAACACGCGCCTGTTTTTCGAATCCGTTTTTCTGCCGAAGAGTGTGCTGAAAAAAATTGCCCTTAAAAAATGAAAATCGGTTCTGCGGCAGATTTTGTCATTCGTTTCAGGGCGGCTGTTGTTGCGGCGGCGTTTGCCGTTGTGTGCGCGGCGGCGGTTATTGTTTCGCGCGCGGATTTCGCCGAAAACATATACGACGCCGTTCCGAAGTCGGACGCCGTGATACAGTCGCACATTTGGGCGAACAAAATCTTCAACCGCGCCGACGCGCTGTTTTTCGACATCGAAAAATCCGCAAACGCGCCCGCGTTCGCCGACGAACTCGCCGCGCGCCTTGCCAAAGTAGACGGCGTTTCGCGCGTTTCGGGGGCGGGGGCTTCCGCAAGGTTCGACCCGCGCATACTTGCCTACGTTCCCGCAGTTTTCGACGCCCGCACGGCAGAATCGCTTTCGCAAAAACTGACGGAATCCGCGCTTGAGGAGCGTTTTCTCGCGCTTAAAAAGGCGGTTTTGGGCAACGACTACGCCGCAAAATTCGCCCTTAAATACGACGCTCTCGGCGTTTTTGCCGCCGTCGCGCAAAATCTCAAAGCGCGCGCGCTGCCTGCGGGCGTTTCCACCGAGGGTGCGCGCATTGTTTCGGCTTCGGGCGGCTCTTATTTGGTTGTGGCGGAAGGCTCGTTTGCGTGTTCCGATTCTGTGCGCAGCGCGCGGCTTGTGGCAGACGTTCTGGAAATTCTCGGCGAACTCAAAACGCGCTATCCCGACGTTCGCGCATCGTTTGCTGGCGGATACAGGGTCGCCGCCGACAACGCCGCAATAGCCAAAGCCGACTCCTTCAAATGTCTTTGGCTTACAATCGCAGTTATGGCGGTGCTGTGCGCGTTTTCGTTCGGCAACAGGGTGTTCGCGCTCGTAGCCCCGTTGCCTTCGGTGTTCGGCTCGGCGGTTGCGTTCGCGGTTGTGTGCGCGTTTTTCCCGACTGTTTCGGCGGTGTCCGTCGCGTTCGCGGGAATCGCAATAGGGGTGAGCATTGACTACGCGATACACGTTTTGTCGGCAATCGACGCGCGCTCGGGCGAATACCGCGCCGCCGACGCCCGCGCAGACTTTGCAGGGCTGGCGCGCCCAATCACCGTTGTCTCCGCAACTACGGCCGCGGCTTTTGCGCTGATGTCGTGTTTCGGCGGAAGCGGTTTTTTGCAGCTCGGAATTTTCGGGGTTGCGGGCATATTCGTTTCGGCGGCGGCAAGCTTGCTGCTGCCTGCGCTGTTGTCGGGAATGCGGCTTAAAAAGCGGGCGCGGCGGACGCTACCGGAAATGGCGGGGGTGGCGTTGGCGCGTTTTTCGCAGTCGAAAATTTCGCTTGTCGTGTTTGTTTTGCTGACTGTCTTTGCGGCGGCGAACGTCTCCAAAGTGGGCTTTAACGGCGACCTGTCTTCCTTCAACATCAGAACCGACGCCGCGCGCGCCGACTACGACTGCATTCGGAAAAATTGGGGCGGCGTGCTCGGCGGCAAAAGCGTTGTTTTGCGCGCCGAAAATTTCGGGGCGTTGCTTGCGGCTAAAGCGCGGCTCGACGCGTTTTTCGAATCGCGCGGCATTGCGGCTTCGGGCTTGCAGACGGCGTTGCAGCCCGCCCGAATACAGCGCGAAAACGCCGAACGCTGGCGCGCGTTCTTCGCCGACTCCGGCTTGCGTTCGCGCGCGGAAAGGGCGTGCAAAAAAGCGGGGCTTAATTTCGAACGCATTTATTCAGCCTACGAAAAAAATCCCGAAATAGTAGCCGATGCCGCCGCGTTTGCCGCCTCGCCGCTTGCGGAAGCAATGCGCGGCTGCGTCCGCGCCGACGGGGAAGTGTGTGCGCTTTCGGCCTCTTTCGAAGCACCCGACGGTTTCGACGCGCCCGCGTTTGCAGCAGCCCTTGCTCAGGCAGTGCCCGAAGCGTCGCTTATCGACGCCGCATATCTCGGCGCGCGCATAGCCGACATTTCATTCGACTGGCTTGTAAAGTTCGCCATTGCCGCATTTGTGTTTGCGGGCGTTTATTTGTTCGCGGTTTACGGGCGTTCCGTTCGGGCGGTGGCGGCGGTTCTTGTCCCCGTGGCGGTCGGGCTTTTTTGGAGTTTCGGGGCGATGGGGTTTTTCGGAATACAAATCAACATAATAAATTCCGTGTTCGTTGTGTTTGCCGTGTGCATGGCTCAGGACTACGCCGTGTTTGTCTTCAACGGCGTGCGGCGCGGCGGCGGGCTTGCGCGGGTGTTTGCGCCCGTGTTTTTGTCGGCGGCAACAACGGTTTCGGCGTTCGGGGTTTTGTGCGTTTCAAAGCACCCCGTAATAAACGGGTTGGGCGCGGCTTCGGCGGTTTCGATTTTCGGAATATTTTTGGCGTGCGCGTGCCTTGCGGAAAGGATTTCCCGATATGGAAAAAAATCTTAAATGGAACGGACGCTCCTACGGCGGGCGTTTCGGCAACGGAGTTTTTGCGGTGCTGTTGCGTTTCGGGCGGACGCCCGCGTATGCGCTCATGGCGTTTGTGGCGTTGTTTTTCATGCTTTTCAGGCGCAGGCAGTGCGCGGCAAGTTCCGAGTATTTGAGCGCGTGTTTCGGGCGGAAAGTGGGCGCGGTTTCGTGGTGCGCATACAGGCATTTGTTTTCGTTCGGAACGGCGATAATCGACAAATACGCGTATTTTTCGGGCGCGAAAATGGAGATTTCCGACGAGTGCGGCGAACGCATACGCAGGTCGCTTTCGCGCGGGAAAGGGGCTGTTCTGGTGGTTTCGCACATAGGCGGCTGGGCGATTTCCGGCGGGCGGCTTGCCGAATACGACTGCCCCACGGGCGTTGTCGGCATTTCGGCTGAGCACGACTATATCGAAAAAATGAAGAACAGGCGGCTTGTCCGCAAAGAGCCGAAAATGATAGCCTACGCCGACGACCCGTTCTCGGTGGTGGCTGCGATGTCGCTTTTGCGCAAAAACGGAATTGTTGCAATGCACGGCGACAGATACGCGGGCGGAAAGTTTGCGCGCGTGCCGTTTCTGGGGCGCGACGTGCGTCTGCCCGTTTCGGCGTTTGCCCTCGCCGCAAAAACGGGGGCTACGGTTTTCAACGTTTTTTGCGTGCGCACGCGTTCGGGCGGATACAAAATGACGGCGTCCGAAGGGCTGACAATTCCGAATCTGCGCGGCGCGGAGCTTGACGCCGCTCTCGCCGACGCCGCGCGCGCATACGCCGCCGACATCGAGGCCGTTTTGCGCGAACACCCGTTTGACTGGTTCAACTTTTATCCCTTTTGGCAACAGTGATTTTTCTTGCAAGGGCGGGGGCGTTGCCTTAGCTTTGCGGGCAGAATGGATAGAAATACTTTGATTGCCGACCTGAAGCGAAACATCATAAAATCGCTCAACCTTCCAGACGTGTCGCCAGAAGACATCGGCGACGATTTGCCGCTGTTCGAAGCCGACGGGCTGGGGCTTGATTCGGTCGATGCGCTCGAGCTTGTCGTTATGGCGGAGCGCGACTACGGCGTTTCAATCGACGACAAGGACGAGGCAAAATCGGTCTTCGGCTCTGTTTCGGCACTTGCCGACTACATAATTACGCACAAGAAATAGGTATGCAAAGGGGCGTATGCGTTGTGTCTGTCGGCGTTTGCGCCTGCTCGGGAAATACTCCGCAGTCTGCGCTTGAGTGCGCGCTCGGCAAAACACGCGATTTTTTCGCGCCCGTTTCGACTTTCGAAAGCCCGCGCCACTCGGCGAAAATGGTGGGCTATGCGCGTCCCGCGTCGGGTTTTGGCGGAAAGTTGCTGCCGCATTGCGCCAAGATTTTGTTTTCGGCTCTCGACGGCGCGCTTGCGGGGCTTGATTTTTCGGAAGTGGATTCCGCGCGGAAGTCGCTTTATCTGGGCACGAGTATCGGAGGCGTTTTCGAGTCGGAAAATATGCTTGCGCGCAATATGGCTTCGCCCGAAAACGCGTCGTGGGGCGAGCTGAAATTTTACGAGTGTTCCGCGCTTTCCGAATTGGCGGCGAAACGATACGGTTTCGGCGGCGAGTGCGCGGCGTATTCAACGGCGTGCTCCAGCTCATATGTAGCCCTTGCCGACGCCTGCAACGCAATAGTTCAGGGTGATTGCGACGTTGCCGCAGTGTGCGGAGCCGACGCGCTTTCGCGCATAACGCTGAACGGGTTCGGCTCGCTGTTGCTGCTGTCGCAGTCGCGCGCGCGCCCGTTCGACAAGCTTCGCGACGGCATCAATTTGGGCGAGGCCGCCGCCGTCCTGATTTTGGCGTCGGAACGTTTCGCCGAAAAAATTTCGCACAAAAAGCCGCTTGCGTGCGTTTCGGGCTGGGCTTGCACCGCCGACGCATACCACGCAACCGCCCCCCACCCACAGGGCGAAGGAGCGGCGCGGGCGATGAAAAACGCGCTTTCTTTCGCGGGAATTGCGCCCGAAAAAATTTCGTATTACAACGCGCACGGCACGGGCACGAAGGGCAACGACACCGCCGAATACGCCGCGATGGAGTCGGTTTTCGGCGCGGGAGGCGTTCCGTATTCCTCAATCAAGCGCGCGTTCGGGCATACACTCGGGGCGAGCGGCGCGCTCAATGCGGCCGTTTCCGTTTCGGCTATGAACGCGGGCGTGCTCGTTCCCAATTTGGGCTATTCCGACGGCGGCGGAGAATTTGCGCGCGCGCCGATTACGGAATCTTCGCGGGTGGAGCTTGAAAACGTTTTGAGCGTTTCGCTCGGCTTTGGCGGCAACAACGCGGCGGCTGTTTTTTCGAAACAAAGCGTTCGCCATTCGGCGCGGAAGGGCAGGCTGTTCGTGTATTCGGCGGCGGAGGTCGCCCCGTTCGCTTCGGGCGGGCAGACAGTCGGTCTTCCCGACTTGCTGCCAAACGTTCCCGCGCTTAAAAAACGCCGCTGGGCGAAGCTTCAGCAAATGGTTTTGGATTGCGCCGAAAGAAGTCTGGACGGATTCGACATTTCGAACGCGGAAAAAATCGGCGTGTGCTTCGGCACGGGCGCGGGAATGGTATCGGAGACGCGCAGGTTCATTGAGGCAACAATTTCCAAGCGCGAAGCCGAACCGATTCCGAGCGCGTTTACAAATTCCGTCCACAACGCGGCGGCTTCGGCGGTGTCGCTGCGGTTCGGGCTGAAGGGCTTGAACAGTGCCGTCAGTGCGAAGGAGATTTCATTCGAAGCCGCCCTGAAACAGGCTTGGCGCGCAGTGAACTCGGGCGCGCTCGATTCCGCCGTGGTTTGCGCAGGCGACGAATATTCCGACCTCGCCGAAAAGTTCGTCGGACAAAACGCGGTTTTTGCAAAGCCCGCCAAGCCGCTTACCGACTACGCTTGCGCGTATTTTGTAGGCGCGGAAAACGTCGGCCTGTCGGGCGGCGGGGCGGCGAAACCGCTTGCCGAAATAAAATCGCTCGAAGTATTCCGCAGAAAATCGGCGCGTGAGACGGCTGAATTGCTTGCGGGTTGCGCTCGCGCGTATTTGTCAGCTCCCGACAACGCGAATCTGCGCGCCTTTGCCGACTCGGTTTTCGCGCTTGCGGGCGTCGGGCGCGTGTGCGATGTTTCGGAGCATTGCGGCGCGAATTATTCGGCTTCGGGCGCGGCGTTTGCGGCGGCCTTGCGCGACGGCGCGGGGCTTGCGGCTTCGGTCTCGCTTTCGAGCGCGGGAATGTGCGCGGTTACGGTTTTCGAGGTCTTATGAAATTTGCGTTTAACATTTTTTTGCTTTGTGTTTTTACGGTTTCGGCATTCGGTTCGGTTGCCGCCGACCTTGCGCGCGCGTCGAAAAAGTACGCGTTTACGCTGATTGAGGCGGAGCAGACAAAAACGGTTTCGTTCTTCGACGAGCGATTGCAAAGCGAAATTGTAATTGCCGTTTCGACTGACGGGAAAATGCGCATGCAGACGCTTTCGCCGTTCGAGGCGGCCACTATCTTCGACGGCGGAACAACCGCCCGATACGAAAAAACGTCGGGCACTTGGCGCAGGCTCGACTCCGACGGCGGCGCGCTTGCAAAGCGCGTGTTCGAGCAAATCGGACGGCTTCTTACAGCCTCGGGCGGCGAAGACTACGACGTTTCCGAAAACGGCGCGGTGCTTACTCTCGTTCCCAAAAACGCGTTTGTCCGTGCGGCGATTTCAAAAATCGAAATAGGCACGTCGGGCGCGGGCGAAAACACAGCCGTCTCGTCCGTCAAAATAACCGACGCCGATTCCGACACCACCGAGCTGCGCGTGAAAAAAATTTCACACACCCAACCCGACGGAATATTCGACGTTTCCAAGCCCGATTGGAGGGCGAAATGAGGCGGCTTTTTGCGTTTGCGGCGTTGCTGCTTTTTGCGGTTTCCGCGCATTGTAGGGTTGCCGAATTCGGTTTGCGGACGGCCTCATTGCGGCAGCGCGGCGTGTGCAAAACGCAGTCTGCCGAGTTCGCCGTCGACTTGATGCTTGCGGCTTCGGACTCGGTGAAAATAGTTTTGCGCAACGATTTCGCAACGCTTGCAAAGCTCGAGTTTTCGAAGTCGGGCGAATTGCTGAAATCGTCGGCGGGCGCGTGGGGAAACGGCGGAGATGTCCGCGAGTTCGCCGCACTGATGAAGCTTGCGCTCGGCTTTTATCCCGCTCCGCCCGCAGTTGTCCACACGGTTTCCGACGCCGCGGGAAATCCGCTTAAAATAGTCGATTTGGACGGCGGGCGCGAAATCGGCTTTTCGTATGAGCCAAACGCCCGCGCGGGCGCAGTGCCCGATTCGCTCGAAATAAAAAGCGGCGAATGCGTTTTGAAACTGAAAACAGTGCAACTTTTAGGAAAATGAACCAAACCCAACCGACAGCCGCAATAAGCGGCATTGGCATTTTTTCGCCGATAGGAAATTCTCCGCGCGAAGTCGAGGCTTCGCTGCGTGCTCAAAAAGACGGCATAGCGCGGGTGTCGAAAATAGACACTTCAAAATTCGCCTCGCACATTGCGGCCGAAGTGCGCGGCGCGGATTTTTCAAAGGAGCTTTCCGCGCGCGAACTGGAGGATTTCACCGACCCGTTTTTGCGGCTTGCCCTCACCGCCGCCAAGGCCGCCCTGCGCGACGCCAAAATAGATACGGCGCGCCGCCGCGACGACATCGCAATGGTTCTTGCAACCTGCAACGCGGGCATGACCAAGCAGGAGCTTGAATACAGGGCTTTGAACGGCTCGCCCGAGCATTTCACGCGCCGCGATTCAATGCAGGGAGAGTTTTACGCAATAGCCCGCGCGTTCGCTTCGGCACTGAATTTGGGCGGGGCGTGCTTCGTGATAAACACTGCGTGTTCGGGTTCAACCGCGGCGGTCGGGTTGGCGCAGACTCTCGTTCGGCAGGGCAAATACAAAACCGTTTTGGCGGGCGGTGCCGACGCGCTCGCGCTTGCGAATTTTGCGGGGTTTAGCGCGCTCAAAGTTGTTTCGCCCGAAAAGACCGCGCCGTTCTCCAATCCCGCTGGAATGAACATCGGCGAGGGCGCGGCGTTTTGGGTTGTCGAGGAATCGGCTTCGGCGAAATCGCGCGGAGCTAAGGTCTACGGCAAAATAATCGGACGCGCCACCACGGGCGACGCCCACCACCCCACCCAGCCCGACCCCCGCGGCGACGGCGCGTTCAGGACAATGCGCGCCGCCTTGGAAAATTCGGGCGCGGCATTGGAGGACATCGGCTGCATAAACGCGCACGCTTCGGGAACGTCGGCAAACGACAGGGCGGAATCGAAGGCGGTTGCAAAGTTCGTAGGCGCGGCTGACGTTCCGTTCACCTGCACGAAGTCATACCACGGGCATTGCATGGGGGCTACGGGCATAATAGAGGCCACATGCCAGCTGCTTGCAATGAACGGCGGTTTCATTCCGCCCACGCTGCGTTTCGGCGAATTGCGCGCGGGCTGCGTTGTTGCGCCCGTTTCGGAATTGCGCGAGGTTGAATACAACTGTTTTCTTTCCGCAAACTACGCTTTTGCGGGCAACAACGCCGCCGTTGTGGTTGCCCGCGACGGCTTCGAAAAATACGCGCCGCGCGCCGAGAAAAAAGTCCGCAAGGTGATTTCGGGAGTGTCGGCGGTTTCGCCGCTCGGGCTTGGAATGGACGCCAATCTGGAGCGTTTGGGAGAAGACTTTTGCGCCGTCGGCGGCGTTTCGCGCTTCGAGTGCGCCGCAAGGGCGGGAACAATAGACCTGCCGAACCCGCGCACGCTCGACCGCCGCATAGACTTTTCGGGAATGAATTTCATCAGCGCGTGTTCCACGCTTGCATGCGCGCGCGCGTTGGAGTCGGCAAAGCTGCGCGCCGCCCGCGACGAGTCCGTCGGGCTTGTTGCCGCCGTTTCGCGCGGGGCGAGCCGACACGCCCACATGGCGGGCGTTTTTTCAGACCCCCAAATGCGCGGCGACATTTCCTGCTTTTCAAACGTGACGCCTAATTCGACTGCGGGCTGGGTTTCGAAGGCTCTTGAAATAAGGGGCGCGAACACGACTTTCACTTCGGGGCATAACTGCGGCTTGCAGACGCTTGAATACGCCTCAATGTTAATCGACGGCGGCGACGCCCGCGCGGTTGCCGTTTTTGCCGCCGACGAGCTTTCCGCCGAGCAGATGAATGCCTACGGGAAAATCGGCTACCTGCGTTCGGGCGACAAATTCGATTTGCGCTACGCCGCCGAATACGAGACGTTTTTCGGCGAGGGCGCGTGTTCGGCGGTAGTCGAAAGCCTCGAAAGCGCGCAGGCGCGCGGCGCGGAGATTTTCGGAGAAATTTTGGGCGCGGCGTCGACTATGGACGGCGGAAATTTCTTCGACGCCGATTTGTCGGCCGACGGCCTGCAGCGCGCCGCGGAAATCGCCGTTGCGCAGGCGGGGCTGGACTTTGCCGGCATTGATTTGATTGTGTGGTCTCCGCGCGGCAGTGCGGTTGACTCAACTGCAGTAAACGTGCGCGACAGGCTTTTCGGCGGCGTCCCGATGGCCACGACCGTCTTCAATACGGGCTATATGGAAACGGCGTCGTCGCTGTTCTCGCTTGCGTGCGCGCTTTATTCATACGCGCGCGGCGGCTGTTTGTGGCGGCAGCTCACGGGGGTCGAGGGCTTCGACGGCGCGGTCTTCCCGAAAAATCCGAAGCACATTTTGGCCTTGGCAAATTCGTTTACGGGCGCGAACTACGCAGTTGTTGTCGGGCGGTAGCACTTGTCGCGGCGCGAAGCGGCGGGTTGCTTTTCGAAAGCGGGTTGAAAAAACGCTCGGAAAGCATTCGACGCCGTTCGGGTGTTTGCGCGGCGCGGAGAAAAACCGAAAATATGTTGCGCAGGCTACGCGTTCACGCAGACCGAAGGCAGTCCGTCGGCGAAGTCGAGCACCGTTCCGCCCCACGAAAGCCCCACTCCGAACGCGCAAACTAGCACTTTCATTCCGCGCTTTATTTTGCCCGCAGCCAACGCGTCGGCGAGGGCTATTGCGGGGCTGCTGCCGCCGCAGTTGCCGATGTTGCGCACGTTCAGGTATATTTTTTCGTCGTCCAATTTCAGGCGGCGGGCGGCGGCGCGCACAATCATTTCGCCCGCTTGGTGGAACACGAACAAGTCTATGTCCGCCTTCGAAAGCGCGTTGAGCCTCAGTGTTTGCTCGACACATTGCGGGATTGTTTTGAACGCGAACGAAAAAATCTTCAACCCGTCCACGAACAGGTTTGCCGCCGCGCGGACATTGCCGTTGCCGTCGTCGCTTTCGGCGTAGTCTTCGGGGCGGGGCGGGCGGCGCATTCCCGAGGCGGGGCAGATTAAGTCGGCGTAGCCGCCGCCGTCGGTTCCCAGCGAAAATTTTCCCAAGCGCGCGCCTTTGCCGCGCTCCACAACGCACGCGCAGGCGGCGTCGGAAAAGAGGGCGACCGCGCTTTTGTCTTTCGGGTTGATTAGCTTCGACGGAGTGTCGCCGCAAAGAAGCAGCACCTTTTCGGCCATCGAGGAATCGACGAACGCCGCGGCCGTCGCCAGCCCGTAGACGAATTGCGTGCACCCGAGGTTGATGTCGAACGCGGCGGCGGAGGTCTTCAGCCCGAGTCTGTTTTGCAGAATGCAGGCGGTTGACGGCAGAAGGTAGTCGGGCGTTTGGGTGGCGAAAAAGAGCGCGTCGAAAGAGTCGGGCGCGTGTGTTTCGAGAATGCGATTTGCCGCCGTAAACGCGAGGTCTGAAGCGCATTGGTCGGGGGCGGCAATCCGCCGTTCGTATATGCCCGAAGCGGCGGCAACTTTGTCCATAACTTCCGCGCCGAAGCGTTTGCAGAGTTCGGCGTGCGTAAGCGCAGCGTTCGGGAGCGCGTATGAAATTGCCGTTAGCCGCGCCATGATTATTTTGCCGTAAACGTTATGGAAATTGCGTGCGGTTTGTTGTCGGGCGGCGCGGGAATTGTGATTGCCCTGAGCACTTGGATAACCGATTTGTCGAAGTCGTCGTCGCCGCTCGATTCCACTATTCGGACGTTGCTGATTGCCCCGAGCCTGCTGACGTTGAACGCCACTTTTGCGTAGAGCGAATCGCTCGAAATTGTGGGCACTTTCCAGTTGCGCTTTGCAAGCATCAAAATTTCCTGACTGTATGCGGCAAGCATATCGACAACCGCCCCCGCATTTGGTCCCGCCGACGGGCGCGGATTTTGCGAGAGGCTGTCGAGATTGCTTGTTTGCGAGGTGATTTTGCCGATTTTTACGGGCTTTTGCTGCACGCGCTTTGTCGGCTTTTTTTGCGAAGTCTTTTTGTTCGCCCTCTTCCACTCTTCGAACGACACCGTTTTCTGCGCGGGCTTTTTCTCGACTTTTTTAGGTTCGGGTTTGGGCGCGGGTTTGGGCGACGGCGCGGGGTCGGGCGGCGCAGGCTGCGGTTCGGGTTGCGGCGGGGTAGGCTCGGGAATTTCGAGCGGGTCGAGCTCCTCGATTTTTTCTGCGTTCAGCTCTGGCTCTGCGGGCTCGGGCTGTTGCGGGGCACTTACCGCCGACTGCATTTCGGGGGATACCATTTCGAAAACCACCTTGTTTTCCTCGTGCTTTTCTTTCGGGAAAAGCGTGTCTATGAGCGCGTATGCGAACATCGCAACCGCCACAATTACGTGCAACGCCGCCGAATAGCAGTAGCCGAGCTTTGTGTTGTCGACGCTCATTTTACTTCGGTGTCGAGGTGCAGTTTTGTGAGATTGTGGCGTTTGATTGCGTCTATTACGTCCACAATTTTCTGGTAGGGCAGGGTGAAGTCGGCGCGCAGGCTTATCGCGGGCGGGTCTTTGTCGTTGGCGAGCATTCCGAGGAGTCTGTCGAGTTCCGTCATATCCACGGGCTGTTTGCCCCAGTAGACCTGTCCCGCCTTTGTGATTGAGATTACCTGAAATTTGATTTCGGGGCGTTCGCTTGCCGAATTTTTCTCCTGCTTGGGCAGGTTAATCGGTATTGTCTGCTCCAAAAGCGGCGTGCTTATCATGAAGATGATGAGCAAAGAGAACGCCAAGTCCATAAGCGGGGTAACGTTCAATTCCGTCATTACGGAAAGAGACTGTCGGCGTTTTAATTTCATTCTTCGTCGAAGTTCGAAATTTCTTCGGAGTCGTCGTCAAGGCTGAAGTCTATGATTTTTGAGGCGTCGGGCGAAGTCGTCATTCTGCCCGAAACGGGAGCGGCTTTCGGCTCTCTCGTGGCCGCCGCCGCGGGTGCGCCCGTTGCGGCTTCAATCTCGATTTTGTCGGAAAGCAGCCCCGCGTAGTTTTCAATATCCACAGTCATCTGCTTGATTTTAGAGCTTAGGTAGTTGTAGCCGAAAACCGACGGAATTGCCACAACCAAACCCGCAACGGTTGTAAGAAGCGCGCCCGCCACGCCGGGGGCGAGCTGCTGCAGCGTGACCGAAGTCTGTCCGCTCATAGAGCCGAAACAGTCCATAACGCCCCACGCCGTTCCGAGCAACCCCAGAAACGGCGCGCCGCTGATGATAGTTCCAAGTAGAACCATTTTTGACTCGTATTTTTCAAGCTGTTCCGAAACGCTTCTGTTTAGCGCGTTTTCGACCATTGCCGTGCGCGTAGCCGCGGGCACGCGCGCCGCATTCCCGAGCGACGCCAGCGTGTTTATTGCGTCTTTGAGAAGCTTCCCGAAGGGGCTTGCGCCCTGCAGCGCGCCCGCCGCCTCAATGAGCGAGCGGTATTTGGCAACCTTTCTGCGCGCCGACTTGTTCAGTTCGTCAATCGAAACCAAATCGGAATACTTGCAGAACATAACGCCCCACGCCATAACGCTCAGAACAAGAAGAATTACCACAATTACCTGCCCCGCGAAATTCGACTGGAAAAAGTAGTCGGTCAGCGAGTCGCCCACAATGTTTGTTTTCAAAGCAAAGTTTACAAAAAAGTTCATACAGGCAGTGTAGTATTGTCGCCGCTTCGGAAAAATCGAGATTTTTTTTGCAAAACGGCGAATTTTTACGCCGCGCCGCGTTTCGGGCGGATTTTATGCGACAAAAGACGACAGCGCAATCACCGCCATTCCCAAGAATACGCCGATAATCGCCCCGTGTTGGCGGTCGTATTCCTTCGCCATCGGGAGGAGTTCGTCGAGGGCTATGAACACCATAATGCCCGCCGTAGCCGCCATGCACGCGCCCACGAGCGACGGCGACAGCACCCTTTCGAGCGCGAAATACGCAACCACCGCGCCAAGCGGTTCTACAAGCCCCGAAAACGTTGAAATCCAGAAAGCCTTTTGGCGGCTGCCCGTGGAGTGGTAGACGGACAGGGCTACCGAGACCCCCTCGGGAATGTTGTGCAGCAAAATTGCAAGCCCCAACGCAAGCCCCATTCGGGTGTCCTCAACGGCTGAGAAAAATACGGAAAGTCCCTCGGGAAAATTGTGGACAGCAAGGGCGATTGCCGTCATTGTGGCGGCTCTGCCGAAGCGCGAGCGCGACACATCGCCGTCGAGCATTTCAGTGTGGACGTGTTCGGGCACAAACGCGTCGATTATTCCCGCAAGCAGCGCGCCCGCAAAAAACATTGCAAGCATTTGCGCGCGCGCCGATTCGGCCGATTCCGCAGCCCTTTCAAGCAGCCGCGCCGACATCGGCATAATGTCGGCGAACGACACGAAAATCATCACGCCCGCCGAAAAGCTCATAGCCATTGCCATCGTCCTGAAGTCCTGCTTTCTGACGAAAAACGCCAGCAGCGCGCCTATCGACGTCGATGCGCCCGCCACGAACGTTATGGCAAACGCCGTTAGAACATTGTTATCCATTCCCGCAATAATCCACGTTTTAGATTTTTTTTCAACAGTTTATAATCGGCGTTTCCCGTTTTGGCTTGACTATTTCCGCGTTTTTTTAACCTACTTTCGGCGTATGGTTTGCAAATCCAGATTTTCACCCAAGCGTGCGGCGTTGCTTTCCCTGCTGAGGTCGGGGCGGCTCGACCACCCCACGGCGATGGAAATCTATTCGGCAATGCGGCAGACGTATCCCAACATAAGTATGGGAACGGTTTACAGGAATCTGAAGTTTTTAAGCAGGCAGGGCGAAATTCTCGTAGTGGGCGCGCCCGACGAATCGGAGAGGTTCGACCACAACACGTTTGCGCATTCGCATTTCTTCTGCAAAAAGTGCGGCAGGATTGTCGATATGCCCATTCCCGAAAAATTCGTGGAGGCTGCCGAGGCTGCCGCGGGGGTTAAAATACAGTCGCTGCGCGTCGTGGCGGAGGGCGTCTGCAACAGGTGCGGCAAGTAGCGTTTTTTTTGCCGACTACCGCTCAGCCGCCGCGTTTGTATGCTCTAACTTGCGCAGGCAATTCCCACGGCGACCAAAATCATTATCGAACCGAACACGCGGCGTTGCGCCGACGCGCGCGAAAGCTTCTCCAGTTCGGGATATTTGTTCGCCAGAAAATACACAAGCGCAATCGACATCAGTCCGCGCGTGTTGTAGAAGATGTTGCACAATCCCGCGTCAAGTCCGCCCGCCAACGCCCTGAACATCAGCATTGACTCGAACGCCATAAACGCCGCCGCCGCCAATCCCGAGCCGAACGCCTTGTTCGACGGGCGGAAATCGGCGCACATTTGCGGTATAAACGGAAGCGAAGACACCACCAGAACAACGCTTGTCATTCCCAGAAACGCAAACGGGTCGAACGACTTCCCCAAAAAACACACGAGAACGTCGCACAATGCGTAAAACGTGCACGTTGCAAGCGCGAGGGCCACTGTGGGCAGCAGCTTTCCGCCCGCAAGCGAAGACTTGTCGAACCCCATTATAAACACCGCAACGCAGCACATCACGCCCGCCGCAAGCATTATTGGCGAGCACGCAACGCCCGCAATTACTGACGCCGCCGCAAACACAAGCAAAACTTTCACGCCCATAATGGGAGTCATTAGGCTCACTTCGCCGTAGTGCGCGCAAAGGAAAGTCGTGTAGTTTGCAAGCGCGAAAAACACGCCGATAATCAGCGGCTTCCAGAGTTCGCCCGCGGGCGGAAGCTCTCCGCAAAGTGTAATCGGCAGGAAAACCGCAGCCAGCATGATGTTTGTTGCCGCCAGCATCGACGTTGAGCGCACGCCGCCCTCGCGCGAAGCCACTTTCACAAGCACCACGCTCAGCGAGTAAAACAAGGCCGCAATTATCGGCAGTATCGACAATTTCCAATCCATAAAAACGCGGATACTACGCCGACGTTTGTGTTTGTAAAGTTTTTTTGCGGCGGCAAAGCGGCATTCGGCAAGTTGATGTTTGTCTGCGCGGGGACGCTATGCCAAACAATGCTAAAAATTTCTTGACTTCCGTTCGGTTTCGGCTAAAAACGAAGTTGAAAAATAAAGTTATGAAGAATTTGAAAAAACAATTTTTTTCGGTTTCCGCTGCGCTACTTTTGGCTTCCTGCGCCTCGGACAGGGCGTTGGTCTTCGAAAATCCCGCGGACGACGCCGACAGGCTCAGGGCGTTGAATTCCGAAATTTTCGTTCCCTACAAAAAGCTCACAACGCCCCCCGGCTTCCACTGGTTCGCCTACTACGACAAGCTTGAAACCGACCCTTCCGGCAGGTATGTGTTGGCAATGAAAACGGATTTCGAAGGGCGCAGCCCCAAGGCGGGCGACGAAATCGAAATCGGAATGGTTGACACTTCGGACGGCTGCAAGTGGGTGAAGCTGGGCACGTCGAAGGCGTGGGGTTGGCAGCAGGGCTGCCAGCTGCAGTTTATTCCGCAGTCGAAGTCGGAGGTGATTTGGAACGACCGCGAGGGCGACAAATTCATTGCGCGCATTGTGGACGTTGAAACGGGGAAAATGCGCACCATTGACACCCCCGTATACGCGCTTTCGCCCGACGGCAAATGGGCGGTTACGGTTGACTATTCGCGCGTCAACGACATGCGCAAAGGCTACGGCTACAGCGGCATACCCGACAAGTTCGCCGACGAAAAGTTCCCGAGCAATGCGGGCATTTGGAAGGTCGATTTGAAGACGGGGCACAAGAAGCTGATTGTCTCGCACGCCGACGCCATGAAAATTCCCAATCCGCTCGACCCCGAATTTGCCGACGCCAAGCACTGGTTCAACCACCTGCTTGTTTCGCCCGACGGCAAACGCTTCATATTCCTCCACCGCTGGCGGTATCCCGACGCCGCGCGCACGGCAAAATACAAAGACGTGGGCGGGTTCGGCACGCGAATGTTTACGGCTTCGGTTGACGGCGGCGACCTGCGCATAATAGACCCCTACAACTACACTTCGCACTTCATTTGGGATACCGAAAGCAAGAATGTTGTTGCCTGGACGCGCATTCCCTCCAACGGCGAAATGCGCAAGGGCTTCTACGTGATAGCCGACACTCCCGCCGAAAAAATTTCGCGCATAGGCGAGGGCGTTATGATTGACAACGGGCACAACACTTTTTTGGGCGGCCACCCCGAATGGATTTTAAACGACACCTACCCCAGAGAGTGGACGCAGCACAGACAGGAAGTCTACATTTACAACGTCAAGACGGGCGAAAAGAAAGTCATAGCGCGGCTTAATTCGCCCGAGGGCTACAAAGGCGAACTCCGTTGCGACACCCACCCGCGCTCGACGCCCGACGGCACAAAAGTGATTGTCGATTCCGCGCACGACGGCGGCAGGCAAATCTATATGTTCGATATTTCCGAATTGATAAAGTAGTAGTAAATTCATGTAATCCTGCGCGGCGGCGGGCTTCGGCTCTCCGCCGCTTTCTTTTGCGGGGTTGGCTTCCTTTGCTGCGCCTTTGCCGAAGCCGATTTTGCGTTCGGCGGTCTCGACTTTTTCGAAGACTTGCCGACTGCTTTTGCGCCCTCTTGCAACGTGCGCGTGCCGCCGTTTGAATCGAACCGCCTGCGCTCTTATATCGGCAGCGGCGCGCAACCCGCAACAAAAAACGCGGCGGACAAAAGCCCGTCGCGTTCGAATGCCTGCTTGGCTTGCAGGCTATTCGGCGGAGATTGAGAACAGCATTTCGTATGTTTGGCCGCTTAGCAGACGCGCGCTGTCAACGGGCGTTGTGCGCCACGACGTAATCCCGCCCATTCCCCTGTTTTTCGCGGAAATGTTGACGATTTTGAAGTTGCGCTCGGGCAGCTGCGCCGTGCTTCGCGCCTGTTCTATGTCTTCGGGCAGATACGGATACACGCCGAATTCGAAATTGTGGTTTTGCAGAGCCGTGAATTTCAGCTTGGGCAGTCCGCCGCCCGAAAGGTTCGCCCAGCGCACGCCGCAGACGTTCGACGTTTCCTGCGGGTCTACAAACTTGAAGAACATTTCGTCTACGCCGCGCTTGAATTTGCCGAGCCACGCCGAGCGGACTGTGTCTACATACGTTTCGCTCGGGCCAAGCCCATACCATTCGCGCGTGTCGAAGTTGTTGTTGACGGCAAACTGCAAGCCCGCGCGGAACACTTCGGTCGGGATTTTCGTCTGCCCGAGAGTGAAGTGCGCGTAGACGTCGATAGTGCCGTCGGGGTGGACAAAATACTCAATCTGCGCGCTCAGTTGACATTCGACATTGTAGTAATGGCTAATAACCTTTATGCCGTCCGAAACCTCGTTCGCCGAAAAATGCGTGAGCTTTGAGCGGTCTGTGGCAACGCGCCAGCGGGCGAGCTTTTCGCCGAGCTTGAGCTTTGCGCCCCTGTCGTTGTTTGTGCGCGGACGCCAGAAGTTCATTTTCATCGGGCTTTTGATGAGGCGGACATCTTCGCCGAGCCCGAAAACCGACAACCAACCCGTGTTTTTGCGCGTGTAGTCGAAAAGCCAGCCCGTGGCTTTGTCGAATTTTACGGAGAAGTTTTCGCTCGAAACGGTAATTGTTTTTCCGTCGTCTGAAAACTGCGGCGGCTCTTCATGCCTGCTTGCGGCTTCCCCGTGCGTGCCTACGTTAAGCGGTTTGCCGTCGCGTTCGGGAAGGAATTTTCCGCCGAGTTCGAACTGCTCCCAAGCGGTTTCCTCGCCGCGCTCGAAGCCGTAGGCGTCTTCGGCAAGCTTGAACGAAAGCCGCAGCGCGTATTCGCCCGACTTTTTGAAATCGACGCCCGACAAATTCGCGACTGCCTGCGATTTCCCCTGCGGCGGCGTGGGCGCGATGGGCAGACTGCCCGAGGCTATTTCCTCGCCGTTGCGCGTGAGTGTCCAGTCGGCTTTGAATTTCGACAAATCCACGAAAAAGTTTTCGTTGAAGATTTCGATTCTCGCAACGCCCTCTGAGAACCCGAGCAGTTTGGCGTGGATATTTTGGTGCGTCTTTTTGACGGAGGTCATTTCGGGCGATGGGCGCAGGTCGGGCGTTACAAGGCCGTCGCAGCAGCCCGCGTAGTCGGTCGGTCTGTCGCCGAAGTCGCCGCCCACGGCGAAGTATGTTTTGTCGGAGGGGATTTCCGCGAACTTCGAAAAGTCGATGTCGCAAATTGCGTCGCCCTTTTCGAAGAAGCCCGACTCCAACGCAGTGTCCGCCACGCGCCAGCGCACGAGCGCGCCGTCGAAGACCTTGTATTTTTCCTTGTCTTTCGCCGCCAGCACGAACGGGCTGTCGGATTGCAAAACAAATTCGGGGATTTCGCGTTCGGCGACTTTTTTGCCGTCAATGTAAAGAACCATTTTGCCCTTACCCGCAACCGCCGCAATTTCCGCGGGCAGTTCGAATTTTTCCGCCGCTTGGGCTTTCAGTTTGTAGTTTTTTTCGTTCCGATTGTTGAAGACGGAGAACTCGAGCGTCTTGCGGCTGTTTGTAAATTTCAGCGAGAAAATGCCCGACTGTTCCGCTATTGTTTCCGTTTCGGCTTTCTCTATCGGAACGCGCTTTGAAACGCGGTTGTCGTTGTAGCCTACGCGCGTTGCGAAGCCGTCTTTTGCAAGCTTTACTGCGGCGGTAAATTGGCTGACGGGCTTTTCGAACAAACCGGGGGTCGCCACTACCGACGCCCTGAACATCGGCTTGTATGGCGAGACATAGTTGAATACCGCGATGTCGCGCGCGGGGTTTGCGGCGTCGGAAACTTTGATTGCGGGTTCGGCTTGGCGCAGAATGCCCTGGTCAATCCAGTCCCAGATGAAGCCGCCCTGATAGCGCGGCTCTTTGCGCACCAAGTCCCAATAGTCGCAAAGCGCGCCGCCTCCGTTGCCCTGCGCGTGCGAGTATTCGCAAAGGATTACCGTTTTCTGCTCTTCGGGCGGGAGATTGTCCTGCGAGCGCAAAAAGTCCTCAACCTGCTTGGGCGAAGAATACATTACCGAGAAGAAGTCTACCGACTTCATTTCGGCGTCGCGGTCGAAATGCAGCGGGCGCGAGCTGTCGCGCGAGCGTATCCAATTTGCGGCGTTCGCCATTGACGTTCCCATTTTCGATTCGTTGCCGAGCGACCAAATTACAATGCTCGGGTGGTTTTTGTCGCGCTCTACCATATTTTGGATTCTGCCGAGCATCGGAATGTGCCAGAATTTTTTGGGGTCGTTTAGAATGTTCGGCTTTTTGGAGATAACGCCGAGTTCGTCGTTGCCAAGCCCGTGGGCTTCAATGTTGGCTTCGTCCATGACATACATGCCGAGTTTGTCGCAGATGTCGTAGAGCGCGGTTATGTTGGGATAGTGCGAAGTGCGGACGGCGTTGATGTTGTATTTTTTCATCAGCTTGATGTCGGCGAGGGTGTCGGCAAAACTTACTGCCTGAGCCGTTTTGGCGGAGTGTTCGTGGCGGTTTGCGCCCTTTATCAAAACGGGTTTGCCGTTGACGAAAAACTTGCCGAGCTTCCTCTCGACTTTTCTGAAGCCGACGTTGAACGCGGCAAAACGCTTTTGCCCGCCCGCGTCGATTTCCACAAGCAGCCTGTAGAGATTGGGCGTTTCCGCCGACCACTGCATTGCGTTTTTCACGTCGGCGAATTTCAGCGCAAGCGTTTTTGTTTCGCCCTTTTTAACACTTCCGTTTGCGGCAACTGTTTCGAGCTTTTTGCCGTCGGGGGCGAACAGCGTTGCCGACACGTTTGCCCGACTGTCTTCGGCATAGTTTTTGAGCGAAACTTCAGTGGTGAGCGTGCCGTCGCGGTAGTCGTCGGAAAGGCTTGCGCGGTTGAACACGTCGGTTGCCGACAGCTGCGGGCGCGCAAAAAGCGCGACGGGGCGGAATATCCCCGCGAACCGCCAGTAGTCTTGGTCTTCCAAATACGAGCCGTCGCTGTATTGGTAGACTTCGGCGGCTACGGTGTTTTTGCCCGCTTTCACGAAGTCGGTGATGTCGAACGTTGCGGGCGTGCGGCTGTCTTCGGCATAGCCCACTTTTTTGCCGTTTACCCAGATGTAGAATGCGCTTGCAACGCCGTCGAAACGTATGAACACGCGCTGGTTCGCCCAGTCTGCGGGAATTTCGAAGTCGCGCCTGTATGAGCCCACGCCGTTGCGTTCGTTTTCGGGATAGTTCAAATACTCCGCGGGCGGCGTTCCCATAACTGTGGGCGGCTGTTCCCTGAACGGATAGATTATGTTGACGTAAAGCGGAGAGCCGTATCCGTGCATCTGCCAGTTTGCGGGCACGGGAATTTCGTCCCACTTGGAGACGTCGAATTCGGGCTTGAAGAAATCGAGCGGTCTCGATTTCGGGTTGCCGACGTAGTGGAACTTCCAGTTGCCGTCGAGCGAAATTTCGGTATCGGTTTGCGCGTCTTCAAGCGCGGCGCGCGCATTTTTGTGCAGCGACATTGTAGCCGACGGAAATTCTGTGTTCACGCGGAACACGGCTTCGTTCTGCCAGTCTTCCGCGGCATTTGCGCAAAACGCCGACAACGCCGTTGCAACTGCAACGGTTGAGAGTAAATTACCATTCATACGCGGACATGGTATTGTTTGGGGCGCGTTTTTTCAAGGGATTTTTTTTAATATCCCGCGTTTTTTTCCGAATGCAATACTTGTAAGAGAAAGGTTTTTATGGAGAACTTCGAAAAGGGAAAAATACTGGACATTGCAGGTTCGGTTTCATACGAATCTGCGGGAGTTGTAAGCAAGCAGATTCTCAAAAACGCGGCGGGAAACATAACCGTGTTTTCGTTCGCAAAGGGGCAGGGGCTGAGCACCCACAGCGCGCCGTTCGACGCGCTCGTTCAGGTGCTTGACGGCGAGGCCGAAATACTCATTGGCGGCGTTCCGCGCAGGCTCAAAAGCGGCGATTTCATCATACTTCCCGCGAACGTCCCGCATTCTGTCTTTGCGGTGGACAGCTTCAAGATGCTGCTTACGATGATTTACGCGGCCGAGTCGCCCTCCAAAATGTGCCGCTGCTCGTAGTTGCGCGGGTGTTTTGCGCGCACTTTTGCGGGCGTAAAAGCTATTGCGGCGCGAGAATGTGGTATGAAATGGTGCGCCCCTTGAGAACTTGAACGAGGGTCTTTACGGGGCTTTTTTCGTATTTTTCATACTCCTTCTCCACGTCGGAAAACGAGCCGATTGTGGTGTTGCCGATTTTCAGCAGAATGTCGCCCTCCTCCACGCCCGCAATGTCGAACGGGAATGCGCGCCTGACGCTCGAGACCATCATGGGGCTTTGTGCGGTGATTTTCTTTTCGCGCCTGAGTGCTTTCGTGATTTCGCGCAGCCCTACGCCCCACTTTTCGAGCGCGTATTCGCGCCCGACGCGGCTTTCGAGCGTTTCCGTTTTTACAGAAACCGATTTCATTTCGCCGTTGCGCAGAATTTCGAACGCGACGTTTTCGCCCACTTTCATTCGGGCTATTTTGTTCATGATTGCGGGCAGCTGTTCGGGATAGCGGCCGTCAATCGGCTCTCCGTTTATTTTAACGATAATGTCTCCCGCGAAAATTCCCGCAACCGCGGCGGGCGAGCCCACATCGACATTCCCCACAAGCGCGCCGCGCGCGTTTTCGGCGTCGGTATCGCCGTTTGGCAGAAGCCCTATTCCCGTGTAGGCGCGCTCCACTTTGCCCTCTTTTAAAATGCGCCCTATAACCTCTTTTGCGACGTTCGAAGGCACTGCGAAAGACAGGTTGTTCGACTCAAGCACGGTGCGCGTGTTTATCCCCACTACAGTTCCGTCGGGCAGCGAGAGCGGGCCGCCGCTGTTGCCGGGGTTGATTGCGGCGTCGGTCTGAAGCCAAGTGTTGAATTGCCCCGTTTCGTAGCCGCGCTCGGTAAGCTCCCCCGCGAAGTAGCGTTTTGTGTTAGAAATTATTCCGCGCGTTACGGTTCTTGCGAAGCCGTGCGGCGTGCCCACTGCGTAGACTTCCACCGCGCTTTTGAGCTTGTCGGAGTCGCCGAAGCGGGAGAATTTGAAGTGCAGGTTGCGCCGTTTGATTTCCTCGGTGTCGATTTTCACAACCGCCAAGTCCGTCCAGTGGTCCCAGCCCACAAAGCGGGCTTTTACGCGTTCGAGCGAAGGCAGAATCACTTCGATTTTTTCGGCGGACGGATTTACAACGTGGGCGTTCGTGGCAACAAGCCCGTCGGGCGAAATAATCACGCCCGAACCGAGGCTGCGCACAAGGTCTTTTTGCCCGTTCGCCGCCGCCGACTCCCAAACGTCGATTTTCACAACGCTGTCGAGCAGGTTTTCGAAGCCTGCGCCGAGCGAACCCGAACCGAGCGAATTTGCACCCGCGCCGCCTGTTGAGGCTTCGTCCCGTTCGGCGCAGCCGCAACCGCCCGCGCAACCCGAGAGAACCGCGCCGAGCGCGCACATCAAAAAAGCCGCAGTCCTAAACATCGTCGGGACGTTTTCCGCTTTGGGCTATAACTTTTATGCCTATGCCGCCCCTTATGTTGAAGTCGCCCTCAACCTTGCACCAGACGGGCTTGAGCGCGTCGGTGAGATCCTGCAGAATCACGTTTGTGAGGTGCTCGTGGAAGCACCCCTCGTTGCGGAACGACCACAAATAAAGCTTCAGCGACTTGCTTTCCACTATTCTTTCGGCGGGCACATACGAAATCTTTATCTTCGCGAAATCGGGCTGCCCCGTGGCGGGGCACAGACACGTAAATTCGTCGGTGAAAAGCTCCACCAAGTAGTGGTTTTTTGTTTTGCTCGGGAACGTCTCCAGTTTTTTGGAGGGTTTTGCTTTGGTTTTGCGCCCCGCGCCCAAAAGCGTCAGAGCCGATAAATCTTTTTTCTGCGTTTTTTTCATTTTAAAATTCAATCATCACTTTGCCGTTGCGCGAATTTTCGCAGGCGCGCGCCAGTGCCCGCGAGATGTCCTCCACCTTGAAGCGCGAGTCCACTGGGGCTTTGAGCGTTCCGTTTGCAATCAGCGCGAATACCTTTTCGAAAACGGCGTCAACCTCCGCTTTGGGGGCGGTGCGGCGGAATTTGTCCCACCAGAAGCCGCGCAGGCGCAGGTCGTTGAAGATTAGGAAGCGCGTGGGGAAGCGGATTGGCTCCGAGGTCATCGCGCCAATCGTTACGATTGTCGCAGAGTTCCCCGCCGCCTTAATCATGTTCGAGACGCTTTCGCCGCCGATTTGATTAAGCCCCAGAAGTATTTTGCCGTCGGTGAGCGTCTTGATTTTCTTTGCGTCGAATTCCCTTTCGTCAACGACAACGTCCGCGCCGATTTTCTCGAGAGCCGCCTTTTTTGCGGCGGCGTTGCGCAGCATATTCACGGTTTTTATCCCGCGCGCGGCGCACATCTGAATGAGGAAGTAGCCCAGCGCGCTGCCCGCGCCGTTTTGGATAATCCAGTCTCCCGCTTTAAGTTCGGCGAATTTCTCCAAGAAGCACAGGGCGGTGGGCGGGTTGATGAACGCCATTGCAAGCGCGTCCAAGTCAAGCCCGTCGGGCACGCGCATCAGGGCGGCTGAATCCGCAACCTGATACTGCTGCCACGTTCCGAGTTCCGACGAAAGCGCGACTTTGTCGCCCACTTTCAGCACCGCGCCCGCCGCCGCATCGACGACTTCGCCCACGCCCTCGCGCCCCGCTATCGCGGGCAGCTGCTTGAGCGTTCCGTATGAGCCGCCAATCATTCCCAAATCCGACGGATTGATTGATGCTCTGAGGAGCTTTACAAGAACCTGCCCCTCCTTGAGGGCGGGAACTTCGAGCGTTTCGGCGGCGACGACTTCCGTCGGCTTGCCGTATTGTCTGTAGACGGCGGCTGTGTTTTTCATTTTGTCGCTATCGGAAAATTTTGTCTATTCGGAGGATTTTTTTTCGAGATTTTTCGAAAATGCCGCGTCGATTTCCGCGATGGTTGCGGGCTTCTTTTCGGCTTCAATCTGCGCCTGCGTGGGCTTTGCGTTTTTGGGCGCGCCGCTTTTTTCAAGCTTCTGCTTCGCCTTTATTTCCGCGTTGCGCTGCTGGATTTGCGCCGTTTTTTGCTCCTGCAGTTGGCGTTCCTTCACCTTTTGCTCTCTGGCGGCAAGCTCGCTTTCCGTCACCGAAGACGACGTGAAAATGTCGAGAATCGGGACGGAGGGTTCGGGGTATTTTTCGGGCGGGAAGAATTCCAACGCCCAGACAATTTGGTCTTTTATTGCGGCAGTGGTGGCTGATTCGGGGTCGATTTCCATCGGAGAGAACCCCCTCCAGCCCCAGCGCGAATCGCCCTTGCGCAACGCCTGAATTTCGAGCGTTGCGTAGTAGCTGATTTCGCCCGAGCGCGCGAACGCCGCGCCGCTTTCCTGAAGGGGCTTTATTGTGAGCGATTCGTTGAGCTTGTCGGAGTCGCGTATGGCCGCGCTCCAGACGGGGACGAACACGATTTCCGCCTCTTCCTTGGCGGCTTGGACGAAGCCCTTCGCCTTGAGGTTCGCCGCAATTTCGTCGACTACCGTTTTGTTTATGGAGGCTTCGTTGCGGTATTTGCGGAATATTTCCGCGCCGTTTTGCGGGGCTTCTACATAGAACGTTTTAAGCCCTTCAAAGCTGACGCCTTCGCGTTTGATTTGCGGGGCGACGCACGAGCACAAAAGCGACGCAACCGCCGCACACAAAAGAATGAATGATTTTTTCATGCCATAAACAATGGTGCGGCGTGCGTTTTTTTCAACAATTTTTTCTGCGCGCCAATTTGCTCGGCAAAGCGGGCGGACAGACTGCGTGCGGGCGGCGGCGCAAAAACGGGGGACGGCTTCGGTGGAGGCGGCACGGCGCGAGGGCTGCGCGGCGTGCATGGCTTGACTGAATCGTGGAGCGGCGCGAGGGCGGTGCAGTAGACGGCGTGCGGGCGGCGCGGTGGGGCAGTCGCGAGGACGGCGTGTGGCGTGGCACGGGGGTAAGCGTGTGGTGCGGTAGAGCAGGCGTGGCGGCTGACTTGTGCCGAGGTTCGGCGTTTTTCGGGCGGTGCGCATTTCTCCCGATTCGGCTGCGGAAAGTTTGTTCGCTCGGGCGCAGGAATTTTTATGATTGAAAAAAAAGCCGTTAATATCGTATATTGCGGATATGTTTAATTCAACGGAAGTCGAAAACGTTTGGAAATCGGTGTCGGAAGAGGTGCGTGCCGCGCGCGAGTCCGACCCCGTTATGGCGGGACTGCTTGACGAGGTTTTTTCCGAGAGCGAAGGCCTTTTCGATTCCGTATGCAGAAGAATAGCGGGCAAGTTGGAGTCGCGCACAAAACGCGCATTGGGGCTTTTGGGCACTTTCAAAGAGGCGTTCGAAGCCGACGAGTCAATCTGCCGCAACGTCTTGCGCGACATCGTTGCCGTTCGCGAGCGCGACCCCGCCGCGCGCTTTTACATAGCCCCGATTCTCTATTTCAAAGGCTTCCACGCCATTACAACCCACCGCGTTTCGCACTGGCTTTGGAACAACGGAAAGATTCATTCCGCATACTATCTGCAAAGCCTGATGAGCGAAGTTTTCGCCGTAGACATACACCCTGCGGCGCGTTTCGGCGGCGGAATTTTGCTCGACCACGCAACGTCTTTTGTTGCGGGCGAAACAAGCGTTGTTGAAGACAATGTTTCCATTTTGCACGAGGTAACTCTCGGCGGCACGGGCAACGAAGTGGGCGACCGCCACCCGAAAGTGAAGTCGGGCGTGCTCATCGGGGCGGGCGCGAAACTGATTGGGAACATAACAATAGGTCGTTGCGCCAAAATCGGCGCGGGAAGTGTGGTTCTTTCCGACGTTCCCGCCCATACGACTGTTGCGGGCGTCCCTGCGCGGGTTGTAGCCGTTTCGACGGAATCTGAACCCGCAATTTGCATGAACCAAAAACTCCAGTAGCTGTTTTTGCGCGGAGATTTTTTTGATGAAGCGCACTCGGCAGGGTGCGTTTTTTTTGCATTCCGCGGCGCGTTTCGGCATCGGCGGAACTTTCGCGGGCGCGGTTGTCCGCAAAAAAAGCCGCAAAAAAAAAGCGGCATATATGCCGCCTTTTGATTCCGTTATTTCAGGAAGAACAGTTTTTTGTAGGCTTCTAATTTCCTTTCCGTTTCTTCGTGCTTTTTTACAAACGCCAGTCTTTCGGCTTCGGGCAGCAGGACGAATTTGTCGGAGTAGGGGTTCATTTCGGGCGAAAGCATTGTCTTTGGCGGGCAGCGAACGCCGTCTTTGGCGGCGAGTTTCGCGGCGGCGCAAACGTCGCCCGATTCAGTGTAGAATGCAATAAGCCGCGCGTTGGCCTGCGGGCGCGTCAGCCCGTTTTCTTTCGCCCTTTCAACCAGCCGCGCCGCGCTTCTTGTCCAGCCGCGCCTTGCCAGAATCGACGCCAGCGGAATTACCCTTTCGGGCTTGTTTATTTGCAAAAGCTTTTCTATGGCGGCGTCGCCGAAATCCGATTCGTTTTCGGCGTTCAGCATTGTGAGCGTTTCAAGCGCGCCCTCCCTGCCGCCGCTTTTGTTTGTCGATTTGAGCGCAATCAGCAGCTGTTCGGCCTCGCGCGTTTTTGCGGCGCGCACGAGCGTTTCGGCGTAGGCAAGAAGCATCTCCTCTTTTTGGCGCGCGGGAAGGGCGTCGATATACGGCTTGCAGAGTTCCGCCAGACGGTCGTCGTCGCGCTCCATCGAAGTTTTCAGCAGAACAGCAAGCGACGCCTCCGACGGGTTGCGTCCAAGCATTTGCTCTATCTGCGCGTAGTTGCCGTTGCGCGCGGCGGAGACAAGCGACGGAATTTCGCCCATCTCGGCAGAGGTCAGGCTTGCGAGAGTTTCGGCCTCTTTTTGCAGTGTTTCGTTGCCGAAATCCTTGTGCGCCGCAGCCAGAAACGAGTATATGCGCGAATTTGCCTTTGTCTGCCGCAGCAGCGCGAGGGCGTTTTTCATTGCCGAAATTTCCTCTCCGCGCGCGTAGAGGTCGGAAATGCGCACGTATGCGTAGACATCGCCCGTCTTTATTCCGTTTGTCTCCAACATTTTCACGGCCTTTGCGCTTTGCCCTTCGCCGAGGAGGTCTATTGCCTCCATTTTCGCGCAGAAATTGCGCATTGCCGCGTTGTTTGCAAACTGCTCCAAAATGAACGCCACCTGTCCGCGCGCCGCTTGGCGGGCTGTCCGCGACGAACGGAACATCATGAGCATATCTATGGCTTCCTTTGTGGAAAGGATTTTGTCGTCCACGGCTTTTTTGAGGGCGAGCACCGATTTTTGGGCGTATTTTTCGTCGCCCATAAACGCGGCTATCGACGTTGCTATATACGCCTTGTCGCGTTCGGCGAACGCCTGCGGAAGCGCGTTTTCAAGCAGCTGCGCGGCGTATTGGCGGTTCCCGAGAAGCTTTATGTGGATTTCCGCAAGCAGACGCCGCGCTTGGGAATCGTCGGGATTTCGCGCAACGCCCTTGGAAAGAAGCCTGATTGCCTCCGAAAAATGCTGCTGTTCGAACATCTTTTTTGAGTTTGCGATGTCGGCTTCGCCCACTTTTTTGCGGATATTTTTGGGCGAAAAAAACAGGGTGTCGGTAAATGCCACAGTGTCGTAGCCGCGTCCGTGGCGCAGGAACGCGAAAAGCGCGGTCGCGCCCGCAACCCACAAAAACGCGACTGTTGTAAGCGAAACCGCCGCTATGCGCGCGTAGTTGGGGACAATCCGCCAACGGTTCTCGCGGCTGTCGAATTTCCGCGCAAACATTTTAAAGAGAAAATATTTCGGTTTTGGCGCGCCGTTTGCGACCTTTTTTGTAAATTTGTTCATTTTGCTATGCTTTGACTTAAACCCAATATGCTCAGAACAATACCCGTTGCGAATATGAATACAAGCACAAAAGCCGCCGCCAACGCCGCGCCGCCCAAAACGGCTGTTGCGGTCTTTATCCGCCGCTGCAGTTCTTCGGCGCGGATTTGCGCTATTTCGGAGAACGCCCCCACAAGGCTGCCGGTTTTTTCGCCCACGGCTATTATGTCGATGTCTTCGTCGGGGAGAATTCTGAATTTTTGCAGAGCCGCCGCAACCTGCGCGCCGTCGTTTACGGCGGTTCTAAAGTCTCTGAAACGCAGCCGCAGGTCTTCGTTTTTTACGGCCTTTTCCGACATTGCGAACGCCTCCGTAGTGGGCACGCCCGACGCCAGCAGCACCGACGCCAGCGAGCACATGCGCGCGCTTTCGGCGTCGAGGACTATGCGCGAAACAACGGGGATTTTCAGCACGAACGCGTCGGTTTTTGCGCGTCCTTCGCGCGTGCGCCGCAGCGTTTTTACGCACACCGCCGCCGCGACCGCCAGCACCGCCGCCGCGGGAGTGGCAGTAGCCAGAAAGTTTCCGAGGAAGTCCATCATTGCCATCGGGAAGTTTTCCTTCGCGCCCATGTTTGACATCATCTCCTTTATTTTCGGCAGCATAAAGAACATAAAAAGTGCGACTACCCCGCATGCAAAAACGCACAAAAACACCGGATACGCCAGTGCCGAGACAATCGTCTTGCGGAGATTGCGGCGGTCTTCTATGTATTTTATGAGATTTTTGAAGACGAACGGCAGGTTTGCGGTTGCCTCTCCCGCCTCGACGAGATGGCGCGCGCAGCTGTCGAACATTTCGGGATAGCGTTCGAGCGCGGAGGCGAGCGTCCGCCCCTCTCCGATGTCTTTGTAGAGCGACTTTGCCACACCCCGCACGCGCGGGTCGAGGCTTCGCGCGGCGAGCGATTTCAGCGCGTCGCTTACGGGCATTGCGCCGCTTCCGCACAGCTGCGCGAGCTTTTTGAACAGTCCGAGCGCGGTTGTTTCCCCGCCCGATTTCGCGCCCTTTTGCGCGCCGCGTTCAACCGCCGCCGCGCCGCCGCCCGCGGGTTCGAGCGATATTATTTTAAGCCCCTTTCCCGCGAGGAACGCCTTTGCGCCCCGACGGTCGTCGGCTTCTGTTTCCCCCGAGACAACAGTGTTGTCGGGGGCGATTGCCCTGTATCGGAAAATCATTTTTTCTCTTCCTGCAAGTCGGCGTAAAGCATTATTTCATCGAGCGTTGTCGTGCCGTTTTTGACAAGCTCCCAGCCGCATTCCTGCATTGTGCGCATTCCGCGCAGGCACGCCGCGCGCCTTATCTGTCGGGCGGTTTTGCGCGAAACCACCATTGAATGGATTTCCTCGTTCATCGTGAGAATTTCGAAAATTCCGACGCGCCCGAAGTAGCCCGAATTTCTGCACTTGTCGCACCCGAACGGCTTTTTCACAAGGTCGGCAAAGCGCGTTTGCCGCGCGTCGACACCGAGCGCGTCGAGGCACGACGCCAGCTGTTCGGGCGAAATTCCCGCGCGTTTTGCGCACGAGCACAACCTGCGCACGAGCCTTTGGGCGAGTATCATTTCGACCGACGACGCAATCAAAAACGGCTCAATATCCATATCAATCAGGCGCGTGAGCGCGCCCGCGGCGTCGTTTGTGTGGAGGGTGCTGAGCACCAAGTGCCCCGTAAGAGAGGCGCGTATTGCAATGTCGGCTGTTTCGCGGTCGCGGATTTCGCCCACCATGATTATGTCGGGGTCTTGGCGCAGAACCGACCTTAGCACCGACGAAAACGTAAGCCCTATTTCGGGCTGAACCTGCGTCTGGATTACGCCGTCTATTTCGTATTCAACGGGGTCTTCCACAGTCATTATGCGGATTTCGGGCGTCATAATCTTGCGGATAAACGCCGTAAGCGAGGTCGATTTCCCCGAGCCCGTCGGCCCTGTTACAAGAATGATTCCGTGCGGGCGCGCGAGCGGCGCGGCGATTTTTTCGGAGTCGTCGGGCAGCAGCCCCAAGTCTTCTATTGTGAGCACCTGCGCCTTTTGGTTTAGCAGGCGCAACGACACGCTTTCGCCGTAGAGCATCGGCAGCGAAGACACGCGGATATCTATTTCCGCGCCGCGCTTGTCGGTGAATGTTATGCGGCCGTCCTGCGGGCGGCGTTTTTCCGAAATGTTAAGCCGCGCCATTATTTTCACGCGCGAAATTACGGCGTCTTTAAACTGCGCGAGCGAGTCGGGAAGCTTTACGGGAACGAGGTTGCCGTCAATGCGGAAGCGCACTGAAAGCGAGTCTTTTGAAGGCTCTATGTGAATGTCGGTAGCCCTGTCGGCGACTGCCTTTGCAATTATTTCGTTGACGAATTTTATGATTGCCGCGTTTTCGTCCTCCTCTATTTCCTCGTTGCCGATGTCGGCAAAATCCTCCGCGTCGGGTTGGTCTTGCATTGTTTCCGCACCCACGCCGAACCGCTGCGCGAGCTTCTCCGAAAGCCTGTTTGCGGGAACTACAACCCACTGCGGGAACGTCTGCGTTTGCGCAACAATCCACTTTGCGGCGTCCTGGTCGGGCAGCCACGCAACGGCGGTTTTTCCGTCGGCGGCGGGCATGCAGAAGAAGCTGTTGATAATCTTAAGCGGAATGATTTGTTCGGGGTTTTCGGCCTGAACGAAGTCTTCGGCGAAGTCGGTTTTTGCGGCGTCGGCTATGCGGCGGGCAACCTGCGTTTCGTCGAGTTCGGAGTGCTCTACAACGAAGCGCGCCTTGCGTGAGTCTGGCAGGGTCTCGAGCAGCTCGAGGTCGTCGGGCGCGAGAACGTCGGCGAAGATGCGCTTTTGCAGTTGCGCCTTTGCTTGGCTTGTAAAAGTCATCTGTTCACGCCCCCCTGAATGTTTACGATTATCGGTTTTTGCATTGTCTGCTTTTTTGGGGCTTCCTTTTTTTGCGCACCAACGACAGACGGCGCGGTGAGCTGGTCGCGCTCCTTGAGCGTGAGAGTCCACGTGCCGACAACCGAAGAAACGCTTACCGAGTTTGTTTCGTCGTCGAAAAAGTCAACAGAATACGGCGAATTTTCCGAGTATCTTTCGCCCAGTTTCACCGTGTAGCTTTTCTTTTGGACGGTATCCGAAAGCGCGAAATACCACACGCCGTCAACGAAGTAGATTCCGTTCAGCTGCAGCCCCTTGGGGGCGGCGTTGCCCGACTGCCCCAAAGGCGTCGCCGCCGCGCCTACCGAAACGCCCGCGGGCGCGAACGGGTTTTTCTCCAGAAGCTGTTTGATTTGGGCGTCGTTGCGCGTCGATTCTTCGCCCGCCTTTTGAGCCGAAGCGGGGCGCGCGGGCGCGGGAACGTTAGCGGCGGCAAATGCGGCTGCGGAGAGCAGGGCAAGCAAGACTGTGGCGCAGAACTTCGGCATATTATTTGTCGTCCGATTGGGCGGGTTGCTCCGATTTTTGTTCCGACTCTTCGTTTTGCGGAGTGGGCTTTTTGGGCTTGTCGGCGGGGAATATTGTTCTTACGAAAGAGCTTTGCGCGTTCGAGCCTTTTTGAAGGGGGTCGTTGTTGCGGTCGTGCAAAATTCCGTCTTTGGCGAAGCGTTCAACTTCTTTGCGCGTTTCGGCGTCGAGCGATTTGTCGCGCCCGAGGAACTTTTCGAGCGATTCGCTTTTGACGACTGTCGGCCTTATGAAAATCACAAGTTCGGTGCGCTCGTAGTTGTCGCGCGCGGGTTTGAAAAGTTCGCCCAGAAGGGGAATGTCGGAGAGCAGCCAGACCGCGCCCGTAGACTGGTTTGCGGTTGTCTGCTGAAGCCCCGCAAGCACTATGATTTCGTCGGTCATTGCGCTTACGTAGCTGATGGCTTCGCGCGTGCCGATAATCGGCTGCTTGTTGCGGTCAATTTCCACGTTGTCAACAACCGACTCCACCGTCTGCTTAATTTCCATCTGCACCACGCCGTTGTCGCCTATGCGCGGGGTGACCTCCAAAATTATGCCGACATCGCGCCACTCAATCTCGCTTTTGGTTGTCGGATACGACGTGCCGTCGTATGAGGTGGAGCCTTTGAGCAGGGGGTATTTTTTCGAGACGTTTATCGACGCTTTTTTGTTGTGGGTTGTTGTAACCGACGGCGCGGAGAGTATTTTTACGCGGTTGTTTTGTTCCGCCACATTGAAGACTGCCGAAAAGCCCTTTTCGCCCAATTCGAGCGCGAAGGCGGAGTTTGAGTCGGAATCCGACAACGCCCAAGTGCTTGTCGTGCCCGACCACCCCTTGTCCACTGCAGCCGTGCCCGTTTTGGCGTCTTTTGCATAGGTAAGCCCGAACGTGGAAAGCCCCGAAACCTGCTTGTCGGAAAGCGAAACTTCCGTTATGATTACGTCGATTTTCACCTGCGCCAAAACGACGTCGATTTGCTTGATGATGTTTTCAATCTGCCTGATGTCCGTCTGCGTGCCGTAGACTACAATCGAGTTGCTGCGTTCGTCGGGGACTATCGTTATGAAGTCGCTGAATTGCAGGCTTGCGCCCGTGGTGTCGGCCTTGATGTTCGTGGGCAGGCGCGCCGCGTTTTTGTTGTTTTTGTTTCTGGCGTTCACCATTCTGTTTTGCGAATTCTGGCGCGCGGCGGCGTTGATTTTTGCGGTCTTTGCGTTTTTCGACGCCGTTTGCTGCCCCTTGATTATTTCGTTTAAAACCGATGCCACGTCTTTTGCCTCGCCGTGTTTGACGTAGAAGACTTTGCTTGAAGTGAGCGGCTCTGAGTCGATGTCGAGCTTGTCGATAATGGCCTTGATTTTTTCGAGGTTGCCGTGTTGCGTTACCACTATTATCTGGTTTGTGCGCTCGTCGGCTTCTATCACCGTTTTGTCGAAATACTTTTTGAGAATCTCCCCGTTGATTGCGTTCAGCCGCGTTTTCATATCTTCGGCGGAAACGTGTTTGAGCTGGAAGAAACCCGTTTCCTCCTTGATTTTCGCGGGCACGTCGAGCTTTTCCACAAGCATTTCAACGCGCTTCTGGTTGGAGAGCGTGTCGGTGAGCATAAACGCGTTGCTGCGCGGGAAGTAGACTATTGCGGCGATGTCGTTCGGCGTGATGAAGGGCTTGAGGATTTCCTTCAGGTCGGCAGTGTCGAGGTATTTTAATTCGTAGAGCTTTGTGTAGAAAAACTGGTTGTCTTTGATGTCGGCGGCGCGTCCCGAAATGAACGCGGGGGCTTGCGCATTGACCGCCTTCGCCGCGCCGACACGGAAAAAGTTGTCGTTAAGCGGCGTCACGGCTATGCCGTTTACAGACAGCAGCGACTTTATCGACAAAATCGCCTCTTCGCGCGTGAATCTCTTCGATGTCTGGAAGTTGATTTTCACGTTCGGCAAATCGGGCGACTGCAGCGACGTTTTCCCCGTGAGCGTTTCGAGAATCTTTATCACCTGAATCGGGCTTTCGTCCACGAGGTAAAAAGGCCCTTGCAAATCGGCTTCGGCGGGGCGTTTGGTATCGGAATTATTTGCCGCCGACGCCGAAATTACGGCGGCAGCGCACAGTAAACAAAAAGCTATTTTCTTTCTCATCAAAAAAATTCTCCCCGCTGTATTCTACAATAAACGCATTTTCTTTCGCAAAAGTTTCCGGTAAGTGTAAGACAAATTATGCCGTTTAGGCAACCCCATTTTTCACTTTTTATACATTGGGCGTCGGCGTTTTTTTTATGTGTTGGGCACCGGCGCAAATTGGCTAAAGCCAATGTTGCTTTGCTTTAATTAAGTTCAAAGGCTCAGCCACCTCAGGAAAGTTAAAAAATCAAAGGAGCATTGAGCTTGCTCAATCTCCGCCGGTGCCCGTCATATAAAAAACGCCACTTCCGAAATCATAAAAAATTCAAAGGAGTATTGAGCTTGCCCAATTTCCGTCGGTGCTCGTCATATAAAAAACGCTACCTTAAGAAATTTAAAAAACTTTAACCGAAGAGCAAAGGCGCGCCGAACAAAGTTCAGCCGCCGCCACTTTAGGAAAGTTAAAAAATTCAAAAAATTTAGTTGATTTTTTGCGAATGTAGCATAGGTTCAATTTTTATGAAACCTCGTAAATTAGCAATTTTGTTTTCGGCAGTGTTGGCTTCCGTGTTCATGAGCGCGTGCTCGTCGAGCAATGACGCGGTTGCGGACAAGGGCTTTAACTTCCTCGGTTTGGTCAGCTACGAACCCGCAAGTTTTGCCCCCTCCGGCGAATACTCTGCGGTTATCAGAACCAAAGACGTTTTCGGTTGCTCGCTGCCTTCGGGCGATAGAACCCAGTTCCTCTGGGGCGCAATCGTCATTGAAGACTACTAATTCATACCCCAAAATGACTTTTTACCGCCTTCCCGCGATTTAGCGTCGTCGGGGGGCTTTTTTTTGTATGAAACTTTACTGCGTAGATATAGGCAATACAAGAACCCACTGCGCCGTGGTCGAAACCGAGGGCGGGCGGCTGCGCGTGCTTGATTCGGCCGACTACAAAAGCGGAGACTTTGCCGATATTTTTGCAAAGCAACGGCTTTTTGAAACGTCGGGCGCGGAGGCGGTCAGCTGGTGCTCGGTTGTGCCCGCGTATTCGGCGGCGTTCAAGGCTGTGTCGGGCGGGGTTGACGCGTTCCAGTTGACGCATAAAACTTCGCCCATTGAAATCGACATTCGCGCGCCCGAACAGCTCGGGCAGGACAGAATTGCCGACGCCGTGGGCGCGGGGTATTTGCTGAAGCCGCCGTATATCGTGGTCGATATGGGCACGGCGGTCACGATTGATTTGGTGGACGCGCGCGGGCGTTATGCGGGCGGGGCAATCGCCCCCGGAATGAACGCGTTTGCGTCGTATTTGGGCGAACGCGCGGCGCAACTGCCTTCGATAAATCCCGCCGACGCGGACTGTTCGCTTTGCATAGGCAAGGATACCGTGGAGGCCATGTATGTGGGGTGCGCAAAGGGCTTTTGCAAACTTGTCGACGGCATCATAGCCGACATAGCCGAAGAGTATTTCGGCGGCGGGGACGTTGCGCGGAAGACGGTTTTCACGGGCGGAAGCGTTGCGTTGCTTCCGCAAAAATGGCTCGGCGACAGGTTGGTGAACGCGAATTTGGCGCATTTAGGGCTTGCAATGGCGTTTATGAAAAACAGATTTTAACGTTATGAAAAAGATATTGATTTTTGTTTCGGCGGTTTTTGCGGCGTCGCTTTTCGGCGCGGACGTTCAAAAAACGCCCGATTTGCTGAAAAAGACGGAGCTGTTCGACAACGTCGAAATGTTCGAGGCGCGCAGCATTTACACCGACCAAAAAGCGAACGTGCAGCTGCTTAAAAAATACGCCGCCGACCCCAAAGCCTTCAAGGATTCGCAGTTGTTCCCGATTGCAATCTGCCTGCTTACAACGCGCGATTTCCGCAGCGCAATAGACGTTCTCGAAAAGCTCGACAAGGCAAAGCCGAACAACGTGGCTGTGTTGCGCACGCTCGGCAGCGTCTACTTCCTCGCCCGCGATATGGACAAGGCGGTTGCGGCATACAAAAAGGCGGTAGATTTGGGCGACAAACCCTCGGTTGTCTACTGTTGCAGCGCGCTGGCGATGTCGGGCAAAACGGCGGAAATAGGGAAGTATGTGCCGCAGCTCAAAGAGGTTGCGGAATCGAATTTGGAGGCGTTGAACCTGCTTGTCTCATACGCCATACGCGGCAAAGATGCCTCGGTGGAGGCGGAAGTAAAGGCGGTTCAGGAGAAAATGGACGTGCGCAAAGTCTTGAGGTCGGCAACGCCCGAAACAATGCGCCTTACAATGCGTCTTTACACGGAAAAGCCCGCCTTGTGGACAACGCGCGCGCTTGTCGTTCCCGCCCGCGCGGCGGCTTTGTTCGAGCAGTGGCCGCTTGCGCTTGAATGCTACGGAAAAGTGCTTGCCCAAAACCCCGCCGACACTCTCGCGTTGCGCGGAATGGGGCTTGTAAACTACCGCTTGGGCGACGTTCCCGCAGCAGCCGAATCAATCAAAAAGGCGTTCGATAACGGCGACAAAGACGCCGCAATAGACGGCGTGGAGCTGTTTTTGCTCTCGAAATACAAATTCGTGTGGGATATGTTCGGCGACAAGTTCGACGTGTCGAAATCTTCGCCCGACGTCCGCGCGGGGCTGCTTGAATACGCCTCGCAAAACGACGGCTGCGCCGATATGTTCTTCGACGCTCTCGAGGGCGAGGGCGCGGACATATTTTTCAAAAATACGCGCTTGCGCGATTTAATCAGAAAAGCCCTCGACAAATACGGTTCGGACTCGCGCTCGAAGGCGGTTGCCGAACGCTGGTATAAGGCGGGCGCGCAGTTGTAGTATGGCGCAGAAAAAGAAAAAGGTTGACTACGCCGCGCTTTCAAGCCCGTTTATGCACATTCCGCGCATGAATGTGAGGGCGGCTCGCGCGCTTATGGACATAGGAATCCGCGAAATTTACGAATTGCGCGGGCGCGACCCGCAGTCGCTGCTTGCCGACTACGCAAAAATCAAAAAGCCCGACTCCGATTTCGCCGACTTGTTCGCCGTGGCAGTCGATTTTGCCGACGCCCAGCAATAGCGCGCAGGGCACGTCGGGTTGCGCGCCGATTCGCTCGGGCACAAAAACGCCGCCGTTTTGCTTACGGCGGCTTTTGTGTGTTTGTGTAAAGTAGCAGATTTTCGCGCTACGCCGTCCAGAAGAACACTGCGGCGGCTATGAGCGTCGGCACGAGCGCGCCGAAGAACAGCAATAGCGGCGAAATGGCGTCGTTGAAGAATTTTTTGATTATGGAAGCTCCCGCGAGGTTCGGGGCGTTCGCAATAAGAGTCAAACCGCCGCCCGTAACCGCGCCCGCAACAATCATATACTTTGCACTGTCGGAAAACGACGGCGCAAGCGTTGCAAGATACGTTATTGCGGCGTTGTCGTTAAACGAAGTCAACACTATGCTTCCCAAGAAAATGGAAGTGTCGCCGAGGCTTCCGAGCGTCGGGGCAATCCACCACGCCTGAAACGTTCCGTGGATAACAAGCGACGCCAAAAATATGCACACAAGAAGCGGCCCTTCCACGCTAAATCTGTTCTGAAACGGCAGGGTTATCTTCATCAACGCCAAGAACATAAAGAACAGGAACACGACAAGCACCGTGTAGTGCATAAGCAGAATGCTGCCAAGCAGGAAGCACAAATGGCACGCAACCAGCCAGTTGGGCGATTTTTCTTCCTCGTTTGAATGCCCCTCGGCATCGCGGAGTGCCTGCATTCGCTTGAATTCGTTTCTGAAAATCGTTCCGTAAAGCAGGATTGACGCGGCAATTATAAGAGCCGATTTCCACGCAAAATGCGTGAGCATAAACGTAAAATTCCAGTCCCACGGCTTTTTGACCATAAGCACGGGCGGGGCGGCAAACGGCGTAAGCGTTCCGCCTATCGAAATTGCCACAAGCAGCAATCCGAGCGTTGCGTATTTAAAACTTTTTGAGGGCTTGTAGCTGAAGAAGTGCTTTGCAAGCAGCACTGAGCAAATCGTGATTGCCGCGGGCTCAGTTATGAACGACCCAAGCAGCGAGCCCACAAACAGTATGCACGCCCACCACGCCGCCACCGAATATCCGCCGAGCTTCGCCAAGTGGGCGATTGAGTTGGAGGCGAAGTCCACAATCGGGCGCGTTGCGGAAATGCTCATAATCACGAGCACGAAAACGGGTTCGGCAAAGCGTTCGTCCTGATACGCCATTTCGTGGAGGAAGTTTGTGAAATTCTCCCAGCCGTAGTAGTATACATACCCCGCAAACAGCGGAATCAGCCAGATTGCGAACACTATTTCAACCTCGCTTAAAAAGCGCAGAAAGCGGATTGCAACTTCGCGGAAGTTGCTTGCGTGCTCTTTGTCGATTTTGATTCTGTTTGAAAGGTATAAAAATTCGGCGTAGAAGAACGCGTGTATGATGGAAAGGAAGAATACCGCCGTTGCAAACACGTTGAACGGATTGGCTTTCGCCGCCTCCTCCAACGCCTTTATAAGCGATTCGCCCCCGTCTTGGTTTTGTGCGCCCAACGCCGCGTTTGCCGCGACAATCGCCGCAAGATATACAGATGCTTTCAGTGTTTTTCTCATCGCGTTTGTGGATTTAAAACCCCTTTTAATGTAGGTTTTATATTTTTCATCAAGGAAAATCGGAAATAAAACGCGTTTTTATACAAAATTGGACATTTTTATGCCGATTTTGAGCCGAAAAGCGAGTTTTTCAACAAAAAGCCAATTCTTTCCCTTAAACTACAAATTTGTTTTTCGCCGCCCGTCGAACGCATTTTTGGGGTTATCCTACGGGCTTGTCGGAATTTTGCCCCGCGCGCGTTTCTTGGGTTCGCGGGAAACACGCGTAGGAGGCTTCGGGACAATAGCGCGTTAATCGAACGGAGATTGCTCGAAGAAGACCCGGACAGGCAAAACACAAAAACGGCGCTTGGGGGGGGAGGGCGCGCACGCACAACAAATGTTCGTGGCGGGGCGCACGGGCGCGGAAATGCGCACGGGGGCGAGCAGAATTGATGTTCTGAATGTGCGTTTGGGAGGGTGGCGCGAGGTCAGGAGGAAATGCGCGAGGGGGCAGAGGCAGGCTCGTCGCTTACCGAATACAACACACGCGGGCGCGCAGACGTTCAAGGCAGGCAGGCGGGGGGCGCGTGCGTGCGGAAAATTCCTGCAAGTTCGGCGTATGTCAGTGTGGGACGTTCGGCGGGCGTTGCGTGTCCCAGTGAGACAGTCGGGCGGCGCGGAGAGTCAAAATGTCCCACTTTTCGGGCAGATAAATACGCTTAATTCGCGGGCGCAAAAGCCGATTTCTCCGTAATTGTCTTATATGTAGTATGTAAATGTCGAAACAGAAAAAGTGGCATAGATATTGCTAAAGAAGAAAGCAAAAGGAACAAACATTATGAGTAAGATATTAGGAATAGACTTGGGAACGACAAACTCCTGCATGGCCGTTATGGAAGGCGGCGAAAGCACGGTTATCCCGAACAGGGAAGGCGCGAGAACAACTCCGTCGGTCGTTGCATTTACAAAAACGGGCGAAAGGCTCGTCGGTCAGGCGGCAAAACGTCAGGCCATTACAAACCCCGGCAACACGATATTTTCGGCGAAACGCCTTATCGGTAGAAAATTCTCCGAAGTTCAGGACATTGCCAAAGAATTGCCCTACAAGGTAGTGGAAGGCGCGAACGGCGCGGCCATGATTGAATGCGAAGTGGGCGGCAAGACGGAAACGTTCTCTCCGCAGCAGATTTCGGCAATCATTCTGCAGCAGCTCAAAGCCGACGCTGAAGCCTACTTGGGCGAAAAAATCACGGAGGCGGTCATCACCGTTCCCGCGTATTTTAACGACTCCCAACGTCAGGCCACAAAAGACGCGGGCACAATCGCGGGCTTGGAGGTAAAGCGTATCATCAACGAACCTACCGCGGCTTCGCTGGCATACGGCTTGGACAAGAAAAACGACGAAACAATCGCAGTCTACGACTTGGGCGGCGGCACGTATGATATCTCCATTCTGGAAATCGGCGACGGCGTTTTCGAGGTCAAAGCAACCAACGGCGACACGCAGTTGGGCGGCGACAACTGGGATACCGCCATTATGAATTGGCTTATCGAAAACTTTAAGGCGGAAAACGGAATCGACCTGCGCAACGACAAAATGGCGTTGCAGCGTTTGAAGGAAGAGTCCGAAAAGGCCAAGATTGCCCTTTCAACGGCGCAGTCAACCGACATCAACCTGCCCTTTATCACTGCCGACGCAACAGGCCCCAAACACTTGAACGTAACCCTCACGAGGGCGAAACTCGAACAGCTCACCGAAGACCTCATCAACCGCACGGTAAAGCCTTTTGAAGACTGCCTGCGCGACGCGGGGCTGAAAAAGGGCGACATTGACGAATTGGTTCTCGTCGGCGGTATGACGCGTATGCCGAAAGTTGTCGAATTGGCCGACCACCTTTCGGGCAAGGAAGCCCACAAGGGTGTAAACCCCGACGAAGTGGTTGCTTGCGGCGCGGCAATTCAGGGCGGTGTCTTGCAGGGCGATGTTCGCGATGTTCTGCTGCTTGACGTAACCCCGCTTACGCTTTCAATCGAAACTGCGGGCGGCGTTTCCACCCCGATGATTGAGCGCAACACGACAATCCCGAAGATGCAGTCGCAGGTGTTCTCCACATACACCGACAACCAGACGGCGGTCGACATCCACGTTCTGCAGGGCGAGCGTCCGATGGCGAAAGACAACAAGCTTATCGGCAACTTCCGCCTCGACGGTATTGCACCCGCGCCCAGAGGTCTCCCGCAGATTGAAGTTACGTTCGATATCGACGCAAACGGTATCCTCAACGTAAGCGCGAAAGACAAAAGCTCGGGCAAGGAACAGAAAATCACCATTACAAATTCGGGCGGCTTGAGCAAGGAAGAGGTTGAAAAACTCCGTAAGGAAGCCGAACTGCACGCCGCCGAAGACACGCTCCGCAAGGAGACTGTCGAAGCCCGCAACGAGCTTGACAATATGGTCTACGGCGTCGAAAAGCAGATAAAGGAAGCCGGCGACAAGATTCCCGCCGACGCGAAATCCGCGCTTGAAGCGGAACTCGCCGAAAGCAAGAAGGTTCTCGACAAGCAGGATTCCTCGAAGGACGAATTGACTTCCGCCAAAGACAAGCTCATGAAGGTCATAGAGGCAAACGCCCAGAACCTGCAGGCTGCGGCACAGGCGGCTGCGGGAGCGGCTCAGGCGGGCGCACAGTCCGCGGGCGGCGCGCAACAGTCGGCTTCGCCCAAGAACGGCAAAGACGGTTCGGTTGACGCCGACTTCGAAGTTGTAGACGACGACCCCAAGAAATAATAAATTTCGGTTTGGCGCGCTTGCCGCGCCAAGCCTTTTGCTTTTCCCGCGAAATCGGGGGCGGCAAACCTTTAACATAAATCACAATAAACATAGGAAGACATAATTATGGCAAAACCAAAAATCCAACCGTTGGGCGACAGAGTCCTGGTAAAACAAGCTGAAGAAAAAGAACAAATCAAGGGCGGAATCATCATTCCCGACGCCGCCAAAGAAAAGTCGCAGGAGGCGGAAGTTGTTGCAATCGGCAGCGGAAAGCTCGGCAGCGACGGCAAGCGCGTTGCGTTTGAAGTGAAAGTCGGCGACAGAGTTCTCATTTCGAAATACGGCGGCACTGAAGTAACCGTCGGCGACGAAAAATACGTCCTCCTCCGCGAAGACGACATCGTTGCAATCTTGAAATAATTACAAGGAAGGAACAACAATATTATGGCAAAACAAATCATTTTCGACGAAGCCGCGCGCAAGAAAATCCTCGCGGGCGTAACAATTTTGGCTAAGGCAGTTAAGGCGACTCTCGGCCCGAAGGGCAGAAACGTCGTAATCGACAAAAAATACGGTTCTCCGCTCATCACCAAGGACGGCGTAACGGTAGCCAAGGAAATCGAGCTTGAAGACGCGTTCGAAAATATGGGCGCGCAGATGGTCAAGGAAGTCGCCAACAAAACTTCCGACAACGCCGGCGACGGCACGACAACCGCAACCGTTCTGGGCGAGGCAATCTACCGCGAAGGTCTGCGCAACGTAGCCGCGGGCTCGAACCCGATTTTCCTCAAAAGAGGTATCGACAAGGCTGTAGAAGCCGCAGTCAAAGAATTGCAGAAAAACTCCAAGCCCGTTAAGGACCGCGAGGAAATCCGTCAGGTTGCAACCGTTTCGGCAAACTGGGACACTGAAATCGGTAATATCATTGCCGAGGCAATGGACAAGGTCGGCAAAGACGGCACAATCACAGTCGAAGAAGCGAAGTCAATCGACACCACTTTGGACGTTGTAGAGGGCATGCAGTTCGACAAGGGCTATCTCTCCCCCTACTTCATCACGAGCGCGGACACAATGGAATGCGTCCTCCAAGACGCCTACATTCTCATTCACGAAAAGAAAATCTCCAACTTGCAGGAGTTGCTCCCCGTTCTCCAGCTGGTTGCCAAGACGGGCAAGCCGTTGATGATTATTGCCGAAGACATCGAAGGCGAAGCTTTGGCGGCGTTGGTCGTCAACAAATTGCGCGGCACGCTCAACGTTTGCGCGGTTAAAGCCCCCGGTTTCGGCGACAGAAGAAAGGCAATGTTGGAGGATATCGCAATCCTCACAAACGGCCGCTGCATCACTGAAGACTTGGGTATCAAGCTTGAAAGCATCGAACTTGCAGACCTCGGTAAGGCAAAGCGCGTAACGGTTACAAAGGAAAACACGACAATCGTTGAAGGCGCGGGTAAATCTTCCGAAATTCAGGCTCGCGTAAAGCAGTTGCGCAAGGCAATCGAAGAAACTTCCTCCGACTACGACAGGGAAAAGTTGCAGGAACGCTTGGCGAAACTCGCAGGCGGCGTGGCTGTAATCAATATCGGCGCGGCAACAGAACCCGAAATGAAGGAAAAGAAAGCCAGAGTCGACGACGCTTTGCACGCTACGCGCGCGGCTGTCGAAGAAGGTATCTCCGCAGGCGGTTCGGTTGCGTTGCTCAGAACGGCGAAAGCCATCGACGCTCTCGAACTTGAAGGCGACGAAGCAGTCGGCGCGCAGATTGTCCGCCGCGCTATCGAAGCTCCGCTGCGCCAGTTGTGCGCAAACGCAGGCGAAGAGGGCGCGTTGGTTGTCCAGCAGGTTCTCTCCTCCAAGGGCGGAATGGGCTACAACGTAGCCACGGGCAAGTTTGAAGACCTCATCAAAGCGGGCGTTGTAGACCCCACAAAGGTTACGCGTTCGGCATTGCAGAATGCGGCTTCAGTGGCTGGCTTGCTGCTCACGACAGAGTGCATGATTACCGACCTTCCCGAACCCAAGAATGCTGCTCCCGCAATGGACGGCGGCATGGGCGGAATGGGCGGCATGATGTAATCGCCAATCCGAAAAAATTTGGGACACCTTTCGGGGTGTCCCTTTTTTGTCTTTTTGTGCGCGGAGCGGAGGTTGATAGCCGACCGATTTTTTTGCGTCTTTTTATGCCTTAAGGTGCGGCGCGGAGGGGGAGAATTGTCAAGTTTTCCCCGAGCCTTTTTGTGCCAGATGTGCGGGGCGGGCGTAAGCCCCGACCGAATTGCGCGCCTATTCCAAAGCCAATTTCGAGCGCGACAAACCCGCACCGATTTCGCGCGCGTCAAAACCCGCGCCAATCGCGCGTCCGAAATAAAAACTACTTTTGCTCGGGCGGGGCGGGCGGCCAGTATTGGTTGACGCCGAAAATGAGAAGTTCGCCGCGGACTACGAGCGTCTGCTTTTGAGTGTCGAACCAAACTTCGCATTTGTAGGTTTTTCCCGAATCGGGGTCTACAACTTTGCCTGCGTAGCGCGCGGAATCGGCGTCAAGAGCCAGTCCCCAGATGAAATCAAGCCCGCAGAGAAAGGGATTGCCTTCGATTTTCTTCGCGCGTTCTTTGGGGGCGGCTTCGGTGTCGTCAATTTTTCCGTCGTGGTAGATTGCAACCATTTTGGCGGCGAAAGTCTCGTCGGGTTTTTTGTAGAAAAGGACAATGCTTTGCGGCTGTGCGGGGTTGTCGTCGTCGGGGACAAACCATTTGCCGCCGATGTCGGTTTGCGTGCGCGGCTTGGGGGCTTGGGCTGAAATTTCAGCGCGGGCATCGGCCGCCGCCGTTTCGGCGTCGGCGTTGTCGTGTCCGAGGTAAAGTTTGGTGCATATTGTGGCTATTATTATGCAGAGTGCTGCCGCTAAAAATTTTTTTCGCATTTGTTTTGTATTTTTTCCGATTCGTTTTTTTAGGCGGAGCGCGGAATCGGTCAAGTTTTTTCGAATTATCCAAATTTATTCTTGAAAAAAATACCGATTTTTTATGCTTTGTTTCCAAGTTATATGGCGGAATCATCATCTTATGCACTGTTGGGCGATTTGGCGGTCATTATCGTTTCGGCGACCGTCTGCATGCGCCTGTTTTCGTTCCTCAAACTGCCGCAGTTGCTTGCGTTTATAGTGGTCGGCATTCTACTTTCGCCCGTGTTCGGGGTAATCAAGGAAAAGGAGACCATAACCGAACTCGGCGAATTGGGCGTTATGCTGATGATGTTCTTCGTGGGAATGGAGTTCGACTTGGAACGCCTCAAAAAAGTGTTCGCCCCAAGCGTGCTTGGCATAACGTTCCAGATTCTCGGAATGGGCGCGTTGGGAATTGCAATAGTCTCTCTTATGGGGCTTACGGGCATAGACGGCGTGTTCTTGGGCGGCGTTTTGGCGATGAGCTCGACAATCGTGATTGTGGAAATTTTCGCCCAGCGGCGCGACCTGAACAAAACCTACGCGCAGATTGCAATCGGCATTTTGATTATCGAAGACCTCTTCGCTGTTTTCCTGCTTGTTATCCTGTCGGGATTGGCGGACGGCAAGCCCGACATCTACAAGTTGGGGCAGTCTACGCTCGTGATGTCGGCGTTCGTGATTTCCTTTTTCGTAATCGGCAAGCTCAGCGTTCCGCCGATGCTCAAAAAACTGGCGTTTTCCAGAAACCCGCAGGAGATGATAATGTTCACCTTCTGCCTGATTTTGGGGCTTGGTTTTTTGGCGGTTGTCTCGGGGTTGTCGCTTGCGTTGGGCGCGTTCTTGGCGGGCTCTATTATTTCGGGAACTGTTTTGAGCGAAAAGGTCGAGCAGTTCGTGACGCCGTTTAGAAACCTGTTTGTGGCGTTGTTTTTCGTGTCGGTCGGCACTATGATTGACCCGCGCCAGATTTTCGATTTGTGGCTGCCGATTATCGCCATTTCCGTTTCGGTAATCGTGTTGCAGACGTTCGCGTGCTTTGTGGGCATAGTTTTGGGCGGCGCGCGCTGCAAAGACGCGTATTTGGCGGCAATCAACAAGGCGCAGATAGGCGAATTCAGCTTCGTCGTGGCGGGGTTGGGGCTGTCGCTCGGGGTGATGGATTCCTCCATTATGACAATCGCAATGGGCGTGTCGTTTCTGACGGTGTTCGTGAACCCGTTCCTTTCGAGCCATTCCGACAAGGTCATAGCGTTCTTCGAAAAAATCGTGCCGTCGAAAATCAAAACGGCGTTCGACATCTACCACGACAGTTTTTGCGCCGTGGCGGAGACCGCGCAGAAAAGCCAAAACCTCAAGCTCGTTCTTTCGCCGCTTACGAAGATTTTGATATACTCGCTGCTGTTTTGCGCGCTGATGTTCGCCGCGCCGTATCTTAGCGGCGTGGTTGAAACAAACGCCTCTTTGGCGGAATATTCAAAGCCGATTATGCTTGCAATGTGGGCGGTTGTGGCGGTTGTAGCCCTCCCGATTATTGCTGGAATAATAATCAATTCGGAGGAGACAATTTCGCGCATTCTCGAAATCTCCACGCTCGGCGGCTCGATGAAGGCGACCCACAAAGCGCGCCTTGTGCGCTTCATAAACGGCGTGTTCTCGCTCGTGATAATACTGACGTTTGCGGCAATCTACTTGGGCATAATTTCGTATTATCTGCCGCTTGGAGAGCTGTCGTTGTTGGGGGCGTCGGTATTTTTGGTTGCGGGGTTCTTCCTGAGAAAGTTCGTGATAAACATGAAGCAGTCGCTTGAGGGCAGGTTTTCGGGAGTGGTAAAACGCAACCTCGAAAACGCCATGCACCACCGCCGCGATATGATGCTTGCGCGCATAAAAAAGAACTACAAGTGGGCAATCGAAATTTCCGAAATAGAAATCTCGGAACTTGCCGCCGCCGCGGGCAAGAGCGTGGGCGAATTGGGCTTGCGCGCAAAAACGGGGTCGGAAATAGTGGCAATACGCCGCGGCGCGTTCGTTATCTACAACATATCGGCGCAGACGTTCATTTTCCCCGACGACGTCGTTGTTTTAAGCGGCACGCCCGAGGCCAACGCAAAGGCGGAAAAAATGCTCTCCGCCATGGAGCTTGATTTCGACGAAGCCCCCCACGCGCTTTCCACAAACTACGAGCTCAAGACTTTCGAAGTTCCGCCCGACTCCGCCCTTGCGGGGCAGTCGCTCGGCGGAGCTGATTTGAACAGGAAATTCGGCGTGAAGATTTTGGCTATTTCCCGCGCGGGTGCCGACGTGCGCCCGTCGGCGGCGTTCGCCTTCAACGCCGAAGACAAAATGCTTGCAATGGGCGGCTCGGAAAAGCTTTCCGACTTCGCCAACAAGTTCGCCCTGCGCGAGGTTCAGGGAGAAGTTGCGTAGCGTTTTTTGTTGAAAAAACAAACCCCAAATACGATACTGAATTTATGACACTCGAAGAACGTTTGGAAAAATATCTGGGCAAAAAGCCCGAAATCGACGAAAGCGCGTATGTGAGCAAACACGCCGTTCTCATCGGCGACGTGCGTATTGCAAAGAACGCCAGCGTGTGGCCGGGGTGCGTTTTGCGCGCCGACATCAACACAATAGAGCTTGGCGAAAACTCAAACCTGCAGGACGGCACAATGGTTCACCTTGCCGACGACGCGGGCGTGAAAATCGGCAAAAACGTCACCGTAGGCCACGGGGCGATTTTGCACGCGTGCGAAGTCAAGGACGGCTGCCTTATCGGAATGGGCGCGATTGTCCTCGACAAGGCTGTCATCGGCGAGGGTTCGATAGTCGGCGCGGGCGCGCTGGTTACAAAGAACACTGTCGTCCCCGCGGGTTCGCTCGTGCTGGGTTCGCCCGCAAAAGTAGTAAAACAGCTTGACGCCGCGACAATCGAAGGCCTCACACACTGGTCGGAAAAATACGTAAAACTTGCGCAGGCAAACAAGAAAGCCGAACAATAATGAGTCTTGAAGAGGCGCTGCAACGCCGCGCAGAACGCGTTGCCGAAATAGCGCGCGAAACAGCGTGCGTTTTCGAAAAGTCGAAAACAATCACGTTCGAAATCGGGTGCGGAAAGGGGCACTATTTGAGCGCATACGCCGCCGCGTTCCCGCAGGAGGTGTGCGTGGGAATCGACCTTATTTCCGAACGCGTGCGCGACTCGCGCCGCCGCGCCAAAAACAAAAACGCCGACAACGCCTTTTTCTTCAAGGCGGAGGCTTCCGAATTTCTCGACGCCCTCCCGCGCGACGCCGTTCTGGGCAAGATTTTCATTTTCTTCCCCGACCCGTGGCCGAAAGAACGCCACCACAAACGCCGCCTTATTCAGAGCGACTTTCTCGACTACATCAGGCAGTTCGCCCACGCGGGCACCAAGCTGTATTTCAGAACCGACCACAACGAATATTTCGAGTGGGCGCGCGAGGTTTTTGCAGCAAACTCAAACTGGGAGCTTGACGCCGACAACGCGCTTCCGTTTGAGGAGGTTTCGCAGTTCCAGCGCATTCTTCCCGTGTTCAACACGCTTGTTGCGACAGCCGTGTAGCGGGCGGGATTTTTCGGCGCGGCTGAAAGGTTTTTTATGGAGGAAGTTCTTGCGTTTTTTTCATCGCCGTTTCAGGCGGCTTCGCTGCTTGTGTGCGCGTTCTTCATCGGAATGTCGAAAACGGGAGTGCAGGGCATTACAATGCTGACTGTCCCGCTTATGGCGATAATTTTCGGGGCGAAAGAGTCGACCGGCGTGATTCTGCCGATGTTGTGTTTCGCCGACTTGATTGCGGTTGTCTACTACAGGCGCACGGCACAGTGGAAATACGTTTTCAAGCTGCTGCCCGCCGCCGTTGCGGGCTTGTTCTTGGCGATTGCCGTTGACAGCTACGTTCCGCGCGAAGGCTTCAAGCACCTGATGGCGTTCTGCATTTTCTTCGGGCTTGCAACAATGGTTTTCAACGAAACCAAAAAGTCTTCGGCGGCGGCGTGGACTGGCAAGTGGTGGTATGCCGCGCTTTTCGGCGTGGCGGGCGGCTTCACCACAATGATAGGCAACGCCGCGGGCGGTGTTATGGCGGTTTATCTGCTTTCAATGCGCCTTGACAAGCTGGCGTTTGTGGGCACAAACGCGTGGTTTTTCCTTGTTATAAACTATTCGAAAATCCCCCTGCAGGTTTTTGCTTGGGACAACATCTCCGCCTACACACTCGCTCTCGATGCCGTTTGCATTCCCGTGATTTTGGCGGGCGCGGCGGCGGGCGTGTGGTTCGTCAAAGCCCTTCCCGAGCGCGCATACAGGCTGTTCGTGATTGTCTCGACCGCCGTTTCCACTGTGTTTATGCTGTTTGTGTAGCCTCCGCGCGTCTGCGTTCATCTCCGCGCGTTCCCGCGCGCTTCAGCTCGCTTGCTCCAACTTCGGGAGGTTCTTTTGGGTGGCGCGGCTTGCGCGAAATTTGTGTTGCGTCGGCGCGCGCGTGTGTTAAATTCGAGTCCGTATTTATGAAAAATCCACTGGTCAGCATTATTGTAGGCAGCACGAGCGATTGGGACACAATGCGCTTCTGCGCCGAAACTCTCGAAAAATTTTCAATCCCCTACGAGCGCAACGTAGCAAGCGCGCACCGCACCCCCGAAAAGGCAATGCAGTTGGCGTCTACGGCGAAGGAGCGCGGCGTTAAAGTCGTGATTGCGGCCGCGGGCGGGGCGGCGCATTTGGCGGGCGTTCTTGCCGCGCACACGCGTCTGCCGATTATCGGCGTGCCCATGAAAGGCTGGGCGTTCGACGGAATGGACTCACTGCTTTCCACTGTCCAGATGCCGCGCGGCGTCCCCGTTTTGACTGTCGCGGTCGGCAAGGCGGGCGCGGTCAACGCGGCGGTTGCCGCCCTCCAGATTCTCGCCCTCTCCGACGAAAAATTCGACGCCGTTTTGGACGACTTCCGCAAGAAGCAGACTCAGGACGTTCTCAACGCAAAATTCCCCGACGAACAGTGAGCGACCCCGCCGACAACATTCCGCAACCGCCCTCCAAGATAGGGTTCCCCGAAGGCGTCTTGGGCGAAGCTTCCGTGCGCCTAAGTGTGCTCGGCTCTTCGTTCGGCAGGTTCGCGGCAATCGACAAGCCCGCCGACCTGCTTTTCGACTCCTATTTGGGCGCGCCCAAGCACAAAAGCGTTATGCTTGCCCTGCGCGAGCAGCTCGGCAAGGGCGAGCTTCAGCGGCTCGGCGTCAAAAGTCCGTATGCCGTCCACCAGATTGACTTTGAATACTCGGGAGCGGCGGTTTTCGCCGCCGACAAGTCTTCCGCCGAGTCAATGCGCAACGCCGTGTGGTCGGGCGCGTGGACGTTCGAATTCCTCTTTTTGGCGCGCGCTTTCCGCAAGGGCGAGACCGAATTTACCGTAGACCTGCCCGTGCTAATGCACGAGGAACGCCCCGTGTGGATTGTATCGCACCGCTTCGGCAAAAAGGCGACAACTTCGTTCAAGCTCGAGGGGCAGTTCGGCGATTTCCAGCTTTGGCGCGCCACGGCAAAGACCATTCGCCCCCACCAAATACGTCTGCACGCCGCCGAGGCGGGGTTGGACATTGTGGGCGAATGGATTTACTCCAAAACTCCATACATTTTCCTCTCGAAGCTCAAGGGCGGCGAATACAAGCTCGGCAAGGGCGCGATGGAAAAGGCGTTGTATCCGCACTTGGCGGTTCATTTGGCGGAGATAAAAACCGACGCGGGCGACGTTTTCCGCTCGGAGTTGCCGAAGGGGTTTTTAGTTCTTCTCAAAAAACTCAAGAACACGTTCACAAGGGACATTGGCTTCAATGGATAGTTAAAGTCGAATTGCCCACGGCAATCGCCGCCACTTCCGAATATGCAAAAAACGCCTTTTCTGCATGTATCCGCATTGGTTTAGCCAATAGCTAATCATTCTAATTTGAAAGCTTTAATAAAATCGGGATTGGTTTTCGCCAATCCCGATGTTTTCTAAAAAGTAAAATTATTTGAAGAGCGCGTAGCTTTTTGGTTGGACTGTCTTCTTTTTGTATTCAAACGGTTTGTCGTTGTAATTTACGATGATTATCGAGCCGTCGGAGTATCTGATTCTGAAAGCCCCGTCGGCGAGCTTGCGGTGGTCTTCCATAAACTCGTATTGCAGATATGCCAATTTCATATAATCGTCATAGGCTTCTTTAAGGTTTGCCAGTTTGGCGTCGTCGGTTGGTTGCAGTTTGTCGAAACTTCCGTAGCCCGACATTCTCGCTCCGTATTCTATTGTTTTGAGGTGGTCGAAGTTGTTTTGTATCCCGTAACGCCAATAGTCGAGCGTTTCAAAGAACGGATTGCTCATTATGATTCCGTGGTAGACTATCTGCCAGAGCGGGACGCTGTAGTCTTCAAGCTCTTTCGAAGAATTCCAGCCGTTGGGTTTTTTTGTCCATCTGTTGGCGTAGAGAACGTAGTCAAGCGTATTGGCGACATGGTCGCAGCCCGCTTCCGAAGTGAATCCGCCGAAGAACGCCCTCGAAAGCAGCCCTATCTGGTTCATGTAAAAGGCGCAGTCTTTGCTTGTGCAGGGGTGGTTGAGGTCGAAACACGGGTAGGGCGTTATTGCGCTTGTAACGTCGATGTGAAGCGGGGCGGAGAAGCCGAGCAACTGCATGTTCGTGTAGTTTTCGAGCACCTGTTTGTAGTAGACTTGTTTGAAGCAGGGTCGGTATGCCTCGCCGCCCATTCCGTCGTAGTGTATATAACCGCCGGAAAGCTGCAACGCCAAGTCCTCCTTGTTGAACGCGGGCGAGACCGTGTAGTTTTCGGTGTGCAGAATGTGCGCGCCGATTTGGTATCCCAAATCCTTTCCGAATTTTGTAAGCTCGCGGCATTTGGCGTTCCCGCCGAGTTCGGGTTCGGCAATACCGTAAATCGGGCAGCGTCCGTTGGAACGCCAGTTCCAGTTGGTTAAAATGATGTCGCCCTTTTCAATGCCGATGTCCTTCAGTTTTTTGAGAAGGACTTTCATCTCGTCGAAAGTGTGGTATTTTTGGATATTGGGCGCGTCTACGTCTTTCCAGTGGTAGCCGCGGTTGAGCTTTGTTTCGTCGGCGCGCATAAACGACGCCATTCTGATTTTGAAAAACGGCGATTCTACCGTGTATTGCAATTTTGGGTTTCCCTTCGCCCTTTCGCGCAGGGGAACGACCTCGCCGCGCTCGAGCTGATACTTGCGGTAGGCTTTGCCCATTGAAGAATAGTTCGCCTTTTTGCCCTTGAAATAGGTGTAGTCAATCACGATATCTTCGTATGGGGGCATACCTATTTCATTGATATGGAACGCGGGGAAGACTGTGTAAACGCCGTTTTTTACGTCTATGATTGTTGAAAATTCATACTGAAGCGTTTTCATAATCGCAACAAACGCCTCGTTCCCTTTTTTGAAGCCGTAAAGGGGCATTCTGTTTTTGCGCAGAATGAATTGGGCGTTGTCGGCGCGAAACGTGCCCAACGCGCCGTCGGAGGTAATCCAGTAGCCGTCGTCGCCTTTCGCCGCGACGGAATCGGGGTTTATAACATCAAGACGCTTTATAGCCGACCAGCGCGCGCCCAATTTATTGAACGGAATGACAAGCCTGCGCGTGTCTTCGCTCGTCTTCTGAAGCTTTGCTTCGTAGGAAGTTGTTTTGCCTCCCTCCAAGTTTAAAACCACCGTTACCGAATCGGCAATGGCGGACGCATTTGTGCCTGCGCATAAAATGGAGGCGAACGCAACCAAAGATAAAATAGTTTTTCTCATAACAGTTGGAGTTTTGAATACAAAACGCAGTATGTCAACTGAAAACCCAAAACTGAAAAACTTTAACCAAAAAATAAAGTTGCGATGGGGCGTAGCCTACGCGTCAATTCGTATTTTTTAATCAAAAAGCGGAACGTTTGTTCCGCTTTAGTTATAAAATAAAAACTTTAATTTCCAAACAAAGGCGGATTGGCGAAAGCCAATCGCCGCCACTTTAGGAAACGTAAAAAACTTTAACCAGAAAGCAAAGCGGATTGAATAAAATTCAATCCGCGCCACTTTAAATTTAAAAGCGCGAGGCTCGAGGCAGGACTTGCGTTTTGGCGAGCGTAAGCGGGCTGAAGCCCGTGAGTCGAAGCCAAAACCAAGTGATGCCCGAGAGCGTTTCTTGCGGCGGCTTTAAAAAGAACAATGGCGGTAGGTTTTACCTACCGCCATCGGTGTTTAATGTATAAAAATGCCGCCGCCGAAAGAAACGCGCCCTCGCGCTTTTAAAAGAGTTTGTAGTCCTTAGCCTTGACGATTTCGCCGCGGTGGGAGAAATCCTTGTCGGAGTAGTTCGTGATAATCTCCTGCCCGTTCGAGAACTTTGTGATGTAGACCTGCGGGGCGATTTCGTCGTGGAAATCCATAAATTCGTATTGCAGGTGCTTCATCGGCTGGTATTCGTCGTAGGCTTCCTTGACGGGCTTGAGACCGAGCTTGTGGTAGTTCGCGAAGTAGAACGTGGGACGCCCGTTGAATTCAGCCATTTTCAGACGGCGTGTGGTTTTGTCCTTTATCAGGCCGTAGGGCAACCAAGTTCTGTCCTGAGGGTTGTCGTAGGTGTAGTCAATGGTTGAGTAGTAGGGATTGCTGAGGATAATTCCGTGGTAGGCAATCTGCCAAATGGGGACGAGCCTGTCTACAAGCGGGTTGTCGGCGGGGACCCAGTGCGGATAAGCCCAGATGTAGAGGGCGTAGTCGAGCGTTTTGGCGACGTGGTCGCACGGGCCTTCGCTGCCGAAGCCGCCGAAGTATTTTTTGCACTTTTCGCCGATTTTGTTCATGTAGTCGGCGGTCTGCTGGCGGTTGCAGGGGTGGCGTTTGTCGAAGCAGGGATAGGGGACAATGCATGAGGTTACGTCGATGTGGTGCGTGCCTTTGAGTCCCAAATCCGTCATGCCTTTGTAGTCGTCGTCAATGTATCTGTCGTTGACGCATTGGAAACAGGGGTTGTAGGCGCGTCCGCCCGCCATGTGCGCGTAGGGGCGCAGAGAGCCGTCGGCGAGCTTTGCCACGGAGTTTTCGTCGAAACGCTTTGCGATTCTGTAGAAGTCGGTGTTGCAGACGTGGCAGACCATCTGGTAGCCGAGCGACTGCCCCAGCTTGATTGCCTCGCGCATTTTCGCTTCGCCGCCGAACTTGGGTTCTACGGGGAACAGGTCGGGGAAACGGCCGTCGAAACCTCCGCTGTTCCAGCCGACAAAGCACATCTCGAGCTTGTCAACGCCCAACTCTTTCAGCTGCTTCGTGATTTTCATAAAGTCGTCGAAAGTGTAGTGGACGTTGATTGGGGGTTCGTTTTCGGGCGTTTGGTGCTCGACTTTGCTGGGACTTTTTACGCCGTGCTTTACGCGGAAGAACATTGATTCAGCCGAATACGCAAGCGTGGGATACTCCTTCACGCGCTCGCGCAGGGGCTTTACTTCGCCGCGGTCGAGCTGGTATTTGCGGTATGTTCTGCCCATAGCCGAGTAGTTCGCGTCTTTGCCCTCGAATTCGTAGTAGTCTACAATCAAGTCCTGATAGGGGGCGAAGCCGATTCCCTTTATCAGAAAGCGCGGGAACATTTTGTAGACGCCGTTCTTGGCTTGGACGTGCGTTGCAAATTCGTAGGTAAGCCCCTTTACAATGCCCATCGCGGCTTTGTCGCTCTTTTTGAAACCGAAAACGGGAATGGGGTTGCGGCGTTCGCCTATTTCGCCGTCGTCGGAGCGGAACGTGCCCATGCGGCCGTCGCCCATGACCCAATAGCCCGCGTCGCCCACTTTTGCGGCGAAGTCGTCGGAGAGAATGTCGATGTAATCGACGTTGTTGCACAGGTTCCGAATGGGGATAAGCAGGCGTTTTGCGCCGTCGGGCATTGCCTGCAGCTTGATGTCGAACGACTGCGTTGACTTGTCGTTTTTAACGAATACCGCCTTGACTGAATCGGCGGCGGCCGCCGCCGCGCACAACGCGAATATCGGGATTAGTGATAGTAGTGCTTTTTTCATATTCTCCTATTTTCTGAAATAGTTTTTCGCCGCTTCAAACCACGCTTTTACTTTTGCCTTGAAGCCCGTTTCGGCTTTCGCTGCGGGTGCTGCCGCTTTGGCTTTTGTTTGCTTTTGGGCGGGTTTTGCGGTTTGGGACTTCGCGCTGTCGGAAGAATCGGCAACCGGTTTTTCCGCGAGCTTTGCCGCCGCTTTTTGGGCGGCTTCCGAACGCTTCTTCGCCTCTTCGGGCGAAAGCTTGAACAGGCGGTAGTCCATCGGGGCTATTGTCTGCTTTTTGTATTCGAAAGGTTTGTCGGAGTAGTTCGTGACCACTTCGCTGCCGTCGGAATAGCGCGTTATGAAAACGTCTTTGGCGAGCTCGCCGTGGAAGTCCATAAACTCGTATTGCAGGTATTTCATCGGCTGGTATTCGTCGTAGGCTTCCTTGAGGGGGGCGAGGTTGTTGTCGCGTATGCCGCCGTAGAACGTTGGGCGTCCGCCGAATTCGGCAACCTTCATCTTCCGCAGCTGTTTTGAGCCGAAAATGTGGTAGGGTTTGACGTAGGAAATTTTTTTCTTGCGCTTGAGACTGCGCTTTTCGATTGATTCAACCGTTTCCTTTTCGTAGGCGTAGTCGATTGTTGCGTAGTAGGGATTGCTGATGATTATTCCGTGGTAGGCAATCTGCCAAATGGGAACGAGTCTGTCCATAAGCGGCGTTTCCCTGCCTAACCATTGCGGGTATGCCCAGACATACAGAACGTAGTCGAGCGTTTTGGCGACGTGGTCGCACGGGCCTTCGCTGCCCCAGCCGCCGAAATATTTGTCGGCAAGCGCGCCGATTTTGTTCATGTAGTCGGCGGTCTGTTGGCGGTTGCAGGGGTGCTTGGGATCGTAGCAGGGGTAGGGGGTGATGCAGGAGGTGACGTCTATGTGGTGCGTGCCCTTGAAGCCGCGCGCCTTCAGCCCTTCGAAATCGTCGAAGATGTAGTTGTTGTAGACCTGCTGGAAGCACGGGAAGTAGGCGCGCCCGCCCGCCAAGATACTGTGGTGGTGCAGCGAGCCGTCTGGGCGTTTGGCGATGTCTTTTGGGTCGAACCTGTCGGAAATCGAGTAGAAGTCTGTGTTGCAGACGTGCACTACAATCTGGTAGCCGATGTTGTGCGCGGTGTCCACCACTTCCTTCATCTTTTCCTCTCCGCCGAACGCGGGGTCGGCGGGGAAGAGCGTGGGGAAGCGGCCGTCGAAGCCGCCACTGTTCCAGCCCACAAGGCAGACTTCCGCCTTTTCTATGCCCATTTCCTTGAGCTTGAGAATGTTTTTCTTTGTCTGCTCAAACGTTCTGTGGGCTTTGACTTTCGGCTCGTTCTGCGGTGTTTGGTCAATTATTTTAGCCGAATTGTTCTTTATGCCGTGGCTGAAGCGGACGAACATTGTGTCGGCGGTATACGCCAACTGCGGATTGCCTTTCACGCGCTCGCGCAGGGGGAGAACCTCGCCGCGGGCAAGCTGGTATTCGCGGTATGCCTTGCCCATTGAAGAGTAGTTTGCCGCGTCGCCCTTGAACGTGTAAAAGTCAATAATGAGGTCTTCGTAGGGCGAAAAGAACATATCCTTAATCAGGAAGCGCGGGTAGATTTCATACGCGCCGTTTTTTACTTCAACCCTTGCGGCGAACTCGTATTTAAGCCCCTTGACAATGCCCACAAACGCCGAGTTGCCCTTTTTGACTCCGTAAAGCGGAAGCGGATTGCGGCGTTCGTTGACAAGTCCGTTGTCGGCCTTGAATGTGCCCATGCGGCCGTCGCCAAGCACCCAGTAGCCGACTTCGCCCTTCTTTGCCGTTGCCTGAGGCAATTTGATGTCGATGAAGTTCGCATCGAGGGGGATTTCCCTAATCGGAATTTGAAGCCTGAAAACGTCTTTGGCAACTTCTTTCAGCTCAACTCGTTGTTTTTTTACCGAATTATCGTTGAACGTGGTAACGACATTCACAAAATCTATGGCGTCCGCCGCCGAAGCCGCAATCGCGACTACCGCGGCAACAAAAATCTTCTTCATAAGAACCAATCTTCCCTTCCTGTTGTTATCGTTTATATAGAAAGCAGGAAGTCTAAAAATTCCCGCCCTTTCATCAAGCCTTTTTTTATTTTTTTACTTTTTCGTAAGTGGCAGCAATCGGCAGAGCCGATTGCCGCCTCTTTCGAACATGTAAAAGACTCATTTTTACGCGTTCTTGTTGACAAGGGGGAAACTGGGGGTTTTAATAATCCCTAAAAAACAATATTTGGAGAATTCAGGAAAAAAATCATGGCAAAAGTCGATATAGAGTTGGTTGAAATGGTGCTTAAGCGCGCCAAAGTTGAGTCTACGCAAATCGCGCAGATAATAGAGGATATAAAGTTCCAGTCCGAGGCAGCCAAAGAAGCGGGAGAGAAAGAGCCGCCCGTGAAAAAACAGTTTGTGGTAATCGTCAACGACCCCTACGGGAAAATCGCCGAAACGGGGTTCGAATACGCGGGTTGGGTTGTCCAAATTCCCGAAGACGACGCCCCGCAGAGCGCGCTTCAAAAACTCCATTTCGGCGCGTATGACTTCAACATTACGCCCAAAGGCAGAAAAATGCCAATCAAGACAATCGACGAGGCCGTGCGTTTCGGTTCTGCGAAAATCTATAAAGAACACCAAATTTGGCTGAAAAATAAAGAGCCCGTCCTGATTATGACAACAAACGGGAAACTTCCCAAAGCCGAAAAAGAGCCCGAAGAGGAATAGAAATATGGCGTTGCGCATAACAAAATACGGCGAGGAAATCCTCAAACAAAAGACGGAGCCCGTCGAAGTTTTCGACGACTCCGTAAAGCAGCTTGCAAAAGATATGCTCGAGGCCATGTTTGAGGCAAACGGCTTGGGGCTTGCCGCGCCGCAGGTGGGCGTGGGGAAGTCGATGTTCGTGATTGATATGCGCAGAAGAATGAACACCGACGTTCCGTGCGAGTTCACCATAGACGGCAAAACGCTGCCCATGGACATAGCAATGCCGTTTGTTGCAATAAACCCGAAGCTCGATTTGATTGGCGAATACGTCGAAACGTGCGAGGAGGGCTGCCTTTCGTTCCCCGGAATCTACGCCGAAGTGGAGCGCGTTGACACGGTGAAACTGGAGTATTCCGACACCGACGGCGTCCGCCACGAACTTGTCTGCAACGACCTTTTCGCGCGGTGCGTCCAGCACGAGTTCGACCACCTTCAGGGCGTGTGCTTTGTCAACCGCCTCGACAACAAAGAACTTTTCAGAATCGACAAAAAGCTCAAAAAATTGCGCCGCCAAACGCGCGATTTTCTGAAAGAGCAGAAGAAGGCAGACAAGCCCGACGCGTAGAGTAATGAAACGTCCGCTGTGTGTAGCTTTGACGGGGGGAATGGGCTGCGGCAAAAGCGCGGCGGCAGCCGCGTTTGAAAGTTTCGGAATACGCACCGCCGACGCCGACAAACTCGCGCACGCGGCTCTGCTTTCCGACGAAGTCCGCGCTTCGGTTTCGGCGTTGCTTGGGGGCGAAGTCTACGACGGCGGCGCGCCCCGCCGCGATGTAATCGCCAAAAAAGTTTTTGCCGACTCCGCGCTGCTTGAAAAGTTCGAGCAAATAGTCCATCCGCAGGTCGAAAAAATGTGGCGCGAACTGGCGCAAAAAGAGGACATTTTGGTTGTTGAAGTGCCGCTGCTTTTCGAAAAAAAGCTTGAAAGCGCGTTCGATTTGTGCGTTAGTGTTCTGTGTAGCGAACGTTTGCGTTGCAGGCGTCTCGAACAAAGAGGTATGAGCGCGGAACAGATAGCCGCCCGAGACGCTTTTCAAATGCCCCCGATGCGCAAGGCAATTTTGGCTGACGTTGTTTTGTTTAACGAAACGTCTCTCGATTTTCTTAAAATGCAGGTCGGAAGGGTGGTATCACGTCTAAAACAATAGGAAAATGGAAGAAACAACCCCCGAAAAACAGCCCAAAAAACGCGGCAGAAAACCCAAGTCCGCAGCGGCGGCAACCCCCGAAGAATCGGTAGTAAAACAGCCCAAAAGACGCGGCCGCCCGCCCAAGGCAAAACAGGCTGAAGAAATTTCGGCTTCGCCCGAGCAAATGCCCGAAACGCCCGTTGCAGCACCCACGGGGCCCCAGTGGCGCGACGCCCCCGAGCCCGTGGTCGAGACCGAATCGGAACAGACGCGCGACGAAAGTATTTTCGTCCCCTCGACCGACGATTTCGCCTACGCTTCGCAGGCGGCGGACGACCAATCTTCCGACTCCCGCTCCGACGACGACATTCCGACATCGTATTCAACCACCGACGAAGACCTCGTTCAGGACAACTACAAAAATTCTTGGAGCTACGACGACGAACGCGACGAATCTCCCTCAAAGTCGGATTTTGAAGCGGAATCTCCCGACGGCGAATCTTCCGAACGTTTTCAGCGCGGCGATTCCGAAGACCGCTTCCAACGCCGCGACGATTCCCGCAACAACCAGAGCCGCAATTCCAACAACAAGTGGCAGCAGCGGCAAAACAACGGGTTCAATAAAAACCAGAACCGCAATCAAAACGGCAATCGGCAAAACCAGCAGCAGGCGGGGCAAAACAACAGGTTCAACCGCAACCAAAACGGCAATCGACAGAACCAGCAAAACCAGAACCGCAACCCCAATCAGCGCAACAACCAGAACCGACAGCAAAACCAGCAGCCGCAAAACGCCAACCGCAACCAACAGCGACAGAACAAGCCCAAGTGGCTTCAGCAGTCGGCGGAGGCGGATTTCATAAACCCGTCGGAATTGTTCAACTGGAGCGCGCTTGAATCCGACGCGTCAATCGGCGCGTATGTGGCGGAAAAATATCTGGGTATCGCGCCCGCCGCGCCCGCTGCCGATGCGGCGCAGCCCGACCAACCCATTCCCGCGCAAACCGCGCCCGATTCGGTGCAGCCGCAAGAGGGCAATTTGGAAAATTCGGCTGCTCAGCCCGACGCTGAAAACTTTGCGCAAAGCCAAGGCGCGCCGCAACAAACTTCGGCAGAACCCGCCGCGCAACCCGCGCAGCAATCGGCACAGGAACAGCCCTCGGGCGAAGCAAACGCGCCCCTGCCGTATTGGGAAATGCTTGAAAAAACAAACGCCGCGCTTTTGGACGAATCTTCGCCCAAGCAGCAACCGCAGCCCGAGCGCGCGGAAAACGCGGACGCTCCCGCTCAGGCGGAAAACAAGCCTACCGACGCTCCGTTTGTTGAATCGGCGGAATTCGAAGTCGGCGGCGCGCGCGTGGCATCGCTCGACATCTTCGACGAATTCTACCCGAAAACGCTTCCCGAAATCAGGGAGTATTTCGAGCAAAACAACATTCCCCACGGCGGCGGAATGAACAAAAATTCCTTCCTTGCCGACTATTTCAAATACGCCGATTCCCAAAAGAAGCTTACGCTTGTTTCGGGCGTGCTCGACGTTTTCGAAGACGGCTTCGGCGGCGCAATTACGTTCGCCTCCGACGACTACCGCCTGAAAAAATACTCGGTGTTCGTTCCTAAGTTTTTCGTCGAAAAATACTCGCTTGCGCGCGGGCATTTCGTGCGCGTGCTGGCGGCGTCGCCGAAAGACGCGGGAGGGTGTCCGTTCGCGGTTAAAATCTGCTCCGTAATGGGGCGCAATCCCGCTTCGATAAAGGATATTGAGGCCTTCAACGACCTAACCCCGTATTACCCCACAGAGCGTATAATTTTGGAATCCGACGTTCACACGGCAAAGGCCAACGTCTCAATGCGCGCCGTCGATTTGCTTTCGCCCATAGGCTTCGGGCAGAGGGCGTTGATTGTCGCCCCGCCGCGCACGGGCAAAACGGTTTTGATGCAGTCGATGGCGAAATCCATACGCTACAACAAGCCCGAAGCGCGCCTGATTGTGCTTTTGGTTGACGAACGCCCCGAGGAAGTCACCGACTTCAAACGCAGTGTCGACGCCGAAGTTGTTGCCTCCACCTTCGACGAAGACGCCGCAAGCCACGTCCATGCCGCGGAAATGGTAATCAGCAAGGCGCGCCGCCTTGTGGAGACGGGCGAAAACGTCGTGATTTTGCTCGACTCAATCACCCGACTCGCCCGCGCCTACAATGCGCTTATGCCGAACGGCGGCAGAACTATGTCGGGCGGCGTAGAGGCAAACGCGCTGCAAAAGCCCAAAAAGTTCTTCGGCTCGGCTCGCAACATAGAGGGCGGAGGGTCGCTGACGATAATCGGAACGGCTCTCGTGGAAACGGGCAGCAAGATGGACGAAGTTATTTTCGAGGAATTCAAGGGCACGGGTAATCTGGAACTCCACTTGGATAGGGCGTTGTCGGAAAAACGTATCTTTCCGGCAATCAATATGGAAAAGACGGGCACGCGCAAGGAGGAACTGCTCTACCACCCCGACGAGCTCGAGAAAATCTACATGCTTCGCCGCGCAATGAACGGCGTTCCGATTGTGGAATCTATGGAGATGCTCGTGCAAAGATTAAAAAAGACAAAAACAAATGTTGAATTTTTGCTGGGATTGAATAGATAAATATTCATTCTACTTTAAACACTACCTTAACAACAGACAAATTCTACAACTAAATGACATCAGCAGACGATTTTGTGTTGCAGTTAATGCACGAGCGCGGTTTGGTGGCCGAAGACATTATAAACACCGCCAAACAGCAGTTGCGCGAAGAAGGAGTCCAAAATTCGGAACTGGACGGCAAAACCATTGATTTGCTTGTGGAAAAGCACTACTGCTCCTACGAGGATATCTATAAAGTCCTTTCGGAAGAGTTCAGTATACCGCTCGTTTCGCTTGACGACATCAATATAACCGACGAGGTAAAGGCTCTTGTAAGCGACAAGATTGTGCGCGAACACAATATCCTTCCGCTCGACGTTTCAAACGGCCAGCTTGAGGCAGTCATATCCGACCCCATGGATATGGATACCGTCGACAACGTAAGCCGCCTTGTGGGTATGCCGCTCGACTTGCGCCTTGCGCCCCCGCATACAATAAAAGACGCAATCGAAGCCCAATACGGGCTTAAGGGCGAATTTGAATCAATTTTCGGCGAAGACGCCGACGGCGCGGGCGTCAAGATGGACGCGGGCAAAGCCACTGAAGAAGACGCGCCCATTATCAAGTATGTGCAGTCGCTCATTACAGAGGCGGTAAAAAGGCGCGCCAGCGATATTCACCTCGAGCCGCTCGAAAAGCGTTTCCGCGTGCGCTACCGCATTGACGGCGTGCTTGTAGAAGTGGAGAATCCGCCGAAGCGTTTGCAGCCCTCAATTATCTCGCGCCTCAAGCTTATGGCCGATATGTCCATTGCCGAAAAGCGCGTTCCGCTCGACGGCAGAATCCAGATTTCATACGAAAACAAAGACATTGACTTGCGTGTTTCGAGCTTGCCCACCGTCTACGGCGAAAGTATCGTAATGCGTATTCTCGACAAGGAGGGGCTGCGTTTGGGTCTGCCCGAATTGGGCTTCTTCTCCGACGACCAATCGACGTTCGAAAGAATCGTCGGCATGGCCGACGGCATTTTCCTCGTAACGGGCCCCACGGGTTCGGGTAAGTCTACAACGCTTTATTCGGCTCTCAACTACCTCAACCACCCCGACAGAAAAATCATCACAGTTGAAGACCCTGTGGAATACCAGATGACGGGCATCAATCAGGTTCAGGTCAGAAGGGAAGTGGGTATGACGTTCGCGGCGGCGTTGCGCTCTATGTTGCGTCAAGCTCCGAACATCATCATGATAGGTGAAATTCGAGACCTCGAAACGGCGGAAATTGCAATCAACGCGTCGCTTACGGGTCATATGGTTTTCTCCACCCTCCACACCAACGACGCCCCCAGCGCGGTAACGCGTCTTGTGGATATTGGCGTAAAGCCGTTCCTTGTTTCGGCTTCGTTGCGCGCGGCGCTCGCACAGCGACTCGTCCGCAAAAACTGCGCGGCGTGCAAAGAGCCGTATGAGCCCGACCACAAGGTTTTGCAGGCAATCGGCATAAACGAAATCGAGGCAAAGGGCATGAACTTCATGCACGGCGTGGGTTGCCCCAAGTGCAACGGCATAGGCTACAAGGGTCGAATGGGCATTTTCGAAATCTTCATTGTAAACGAAGAAATCCAGCAGATGATTTACGAGGGCAGAACCCTTGTGGAGCTGCGTGCAAAGGCGCGCGAGCTGGGAATGAGAGTAATGCGCGAAGACGGCATTCGCAAAGTTTCGTCGGGTCTTACCACCGCCGACGAAGTGTTGAAAGTTACAATGGACGAAGCGTAAAGGATCTGTATGTTTGAAGACCACAACAACGCAATTTTCGATATAATGCTTTCGAGCGGTCTGCTCACGAAAGCCCAGCTCGACGAATTCGACGAAACGCACATCAATACGGGCAAGCCCCTCGCCGACGTTATTTTGGACTCGGGGTTGGTAGACAAGGAAACAATGCTCAAGGCGGTTGCAAAAGACCTCCAGTATGAGTATATGCCTTTCCCCCCCGCCGACATTCCCGAAGACGCCATCAAGCAGCTGCGCCCCAACACCGCGCGCACCTACGGCGTAGTCCCGATTAAATACGACGATACCAGCATAACGCTCGTAGCCAAAGACCCCTTCAACAACGCCATCATCGACGACATCACGTTTACGCTCAACAAAGACGTGAAGCTTGTTGTTATGGATCCCGAAAAGGTCGACGCGCTCATAGTGCAGTCCTACGGCGAAGACAACCTCAGCATTGACGACGTTCTTTCCGAAATCAAGGACGACGACTTCGCTTCGGGCGACGCCTCCGCGCAGGCGAACGAAACGCCCATTATCCGCTTTGTAAACCTCATTCTCCAGCAGGCCATTAAGGACAAGGCAAGCGATATCCACTTCGAGCCGTTTGAAGACCAGTTCAGAATCCGCTACCGTATCGACGGCGCGCTTTACGAAATGACGCCTCCGCCCAAGAGCCTTGCGCTGCCCGTAATTTCGCGCATCAAGGTTTTGGCGAACCTCAACATTGCCGAAACGCGTATCCCGCAGGACGGCAGAATAAAAATCACCATTTCGGGCAGACCCGTTGACTTGCGTGTTTCAACGCTGCCCACGCAGTTCGGCGAGAGCGTCGTGTTGCGTGTTCTCGACAAGGGCGTTGTAAACCTCGACCTCGAAAAACTCTCGATGTCGGACGAAATCATGCAGAATATCCGCCGATTGGTAAAAATGCCCAACGGGATATTCATCGTGACGGGGCCGACGGGTTCGGGTAAAACAACAACGCTTTACTCCGCCCTGCGCGAAGTCAATACGGTCGACGTGAAAATCCTCACTTCGGAAGACCCCGTCGAATACGAAATCGACGGAATCATGCAGGTGCAGATAAACCACCAAGTGGGCTTGGACTTCGCCCGATGCCTGCGCGCGTTCCTCCGTCAAGACCCCGACAAAATAATGGTCGGCGAAATCCGAGACTTGGAAACCGCGCAAATTGCAGTGCAGGCTTCGCTCACAGGCCACGTCGTGCTTGCAACCCTCCACACCAACGACTCCCCCGGCGCGGTCACGCGTTTGATGGATATGGGGCTTGAGCCGTATTTGATTGCGGCTTCGCTCGAAGGCGTGTTGGGTCAGCGTCTTGTCCGTAAAATCTGTCCGACCTGCCGCACGGCGTTCGAACCGGATCAGGAGACAATCGACAAACTCGGCGTCGACCCAATCGAAATTGCCGACAAGAAATTCTACTTCGGCAAGGGGTGCTCCGATTGCGGCGGCTCGGGCTACCGCGGCAGACAGGGGCTTTTCGAGCTTCTGCTTGTCAACGACACCCTCCGCGACCTCATCACGCAGCGCGCGCCCACAATGGTGCTTAAACAAAAGGCCATTGAGCTTGGTATGCGCACCCTCCGCGACGACGGTCTGCGCGCAATTTTCGACGGAGCAACAACAGTTGACGAAGTTTTGAAATACACCTAATCTTATTTATTAAACCTCATCTATCATTATGCCAAAATTCAAATACATAGCGTCCGACAAAGACGGGCACACGCTTGAAGGAGCAATCGACGCAATCAGCGAAAGCCGCGCCAGAAAGCAGCTTGCCGAACAGGGACTGTCGGTTGAAAAACTCTCGGAAATGGTCGTAACCGAACGCAAGGCTTCGGCTGCCTCCAAAAAACGCCCCAAGCCGCTTTTCGGAACGGGCGTCAGCAACGAAAACGTAACCATTTTCTCGCGCCAGCTTTCGACGCTGCTCAAGGCGGGGCTTCCGCTGCTGCGCTCGCTCGAGGTCATAGCGCGTCAGGAGAAAAACCCCTTCTTCAAGGGAATAATAGAGGACATTTGCGACAACGTCCGCACGGGTAATAAATTCTCCGACGGCTTGGCGCAGTCGCCCAAAGTTTTCGACAAACTCTACATCAATATGGCGCGCGCGGGCGAAGCGGGCGGCGTTCTCGACGTTGTGCTCGACCGTCTTTCGACCTTTCAGGAAAAGGCGTTGAAGACCACAAACAAGGTCAAAAGCGCAATGGTTTACCCGTTGGTGATTATGACTGTCGCAGTTGCGATTGTCGCGATTTTGATGATTTTCGTCATTCCGCAGTTCCAGCAGATTTTCGCCGATATGCTCAACGGCGCGCCCATGCCCGCCCTCACCCAGATGATTATCAATATCTCCGACTTTATGCGCGTAAACTACATCGCCACAATCGGAATTGTGGTCGGCGTTGTGGTCGGCTTGAAGCTCTTTTTCAAGACCAAGTTCGGCACGCGCGTGTGGGATACAATGGCTCTGCGCGCCCCGAAAATCGGCGATATGGTGATGAAGTCAACCGTCGCCCGCTTCACGAGAACTTTCGGAACGCTGCTCGCTTCGGGCGTGCCGATTTTGGAGGCTTTGAACATCACGAAGGGCACGCTGAACAATTCGCTCATCGTTGACGCACTCACGCGCGTTCACGACCGCGTCCGCGACGGCGAACCCCTTGCCGCGCCACTCGACCAGCAGAAAATATTCCCGACAATGGTTACAAGTATGGTTGAAGTCGGCGAGGAAACAGGCCAGCTTTCCGAAATGCTCACGCGCATTGCCGACAACTACGACGAAGAAGTCGACAACTCCGTCGGAGCAATCACTTCGGTTATCGAGCCTATCATGATTGTGTTCTTGGCGGTGGTAGTCGGCACAATCGTTATTGCGCTGTTCCTGCCGATTATCCAAATCATTCAAAAGCTCACGGGCGGTTGATTTTCCGCGGGAAAATTCGGACAAACTTCAAAATGGAATCGGTTTCGGTTCCATTTTTTTGTTGAAGTGCGCGGCGCACGCCCTATCATAAAAACTATGAAAGTAATTGCTTTGGTTTTGATGTTGGGTTGCGCGCTCTCCGCCTACGCGCGCATAGGCGAAACAAAGTCGGCGTTGGCAAACCGCCTTTTCGACAAGGTTCAGCGCGCCTACGTCTACAGCGCAAAAGAAGACAGGCTCCGCGAGGCTCTGGAGCTGCCGTATAAAAACAAACTCTTCCTTTTCCCCGACGGGGCAGAGCACATCTTCCTATACAAAAACGCTTCGTCGAAGCAGTCGGCGCAGGGCGACACAATCCAGCAGCACGAACTCTATGGCTGGGAAATCCACATTGTGTGCCTCAACGGGAAGTCGGTGCTCGAGTTCTACCGCCGCCACGGCGACCCCATGACTGTCGAGGAACTTGAGCAGCTCATGCAGATAGCCGTAAAAAACGTCGGCGACAAATGGCAGTATGTTTCGGAAATCCCGTCCGCGCGCAAGTGGCGTTTCGACTTTTCAGGCGGCGAAGTCAAAGACGTTTCGCGGCTCGGCGGGAAATCGCTCAGGGACATTCTGCCCGTTTCGCCCACGCGTTTTATCTACGCGGAAATTCCCGAAGAAGTCCAGAACGACGGCGCGTTCAAGACTTCGCTCGTTGCCGATATGCTCAACATAGAACGCCGCGAGGCTAACGCGCGCTACCGCAACTACGTCAGCAAGCAGGTTTCGCAAAAGGCCGCCAAAACGGCAAAAAACAAAAACGCCCGCAAAAACGCGCCCGCAAAAATCAACGTCTGGAGCTTGCAGGGAATGAGGTATATGACGCAGACGGCGTTCAATCCGCAGGAAAATATGCTGTCGATTTTCGAATACGACGTGCCGTTTTTCCAGTTCGGTTCGCGCGTGCCGCCCTCCTACGACAAGTCGATTCAGACGACGATAACGATTCCGCTGCGCGCCGACACGGCGTTCGGATACAACTACCAAACGGCCGACAAGGCGGTGAGGGCGACGCTATACAAGGACGCGGTTTTGTTTGTCGATGCGAAGTTCGATTCGGCGTTGCGCGAGTATATGGAGACGCTGTTTCGCCGCCAATCCGCGAAGAGGGCTATGGAGGCGGAGGACAGTATTTCCGGTTTTTAGCATGTGTGAAGAACGCGTGAAATTGGCTTGATGCTACGTTTCAAAAAAGAATTTGCAGTGGGGCAGTAGGTTAACTACAGCCGCCACCGCAAATTTTTTTGAAGCCTCGCCTGAAGCTCAATTTGACGCGTTCTAAAATTATAGTGTTTTAAAACGCGAAGCCTTGCCTGAACCCCGTTTTCACATGCTAAAAAGGGGGATGGGCTTTAACTAATTTTCAAAGCGGAATTGAATTTCATTCAATCCGCGTTTTTTGTATGTTCGGAAGTGGCGGCAATCGGCAGAGCCGATGTGCCTTTGTTTGTTCATTGAAGAGTTGTGTTTAAAATTCGCAAGCTATTGAACGAAGTTCAATGCGGAAGAGAACAGAAAAGGCGCGGTGTTCAACCGCGCCGAATAACCACAATGAGCGTTCATAGGAACGCTCAGGTCAAGGGGCTTCGCCCCTTGTTATTTGAAGAGGGCTACATCCTTCGCCTTAACAACGCCGAGCTTTTTGTATTGGAAGTCTTTGTCGGAGTAGTTCGTTATTACCCTTGTCCCGTCGGCATACTTCGTTAAAAATACGTTCGGTGCAAGCTCCTTGTGCAAGTCCATAAATTCGAGTTGTAGGTGCTTTACCTTTTGGTATTCGTCGTATGCTTCCTTTACCTTGGGGAGGTTTTTGTCGTTGCCAAGCTCGCCGTAGTAGCAGAGACGGCTGCCCCATTCGTAGAATTGAAGCCTGTCGTCGGGGTTGCCGCGCATGTTGAACGCAAGCGAGTTTCTGAAGCCCGCGTTGCTCATAATTATCCCGTTGTAGACAAGCGGGAACATCGGCACGATTCTGTCGATGAGGGGGCTGCGTGCAATTACCTTTTCAAAGGGCGGCATCCAGACGTAGAAGGCGAAGTCGAGCGTGTTGGCGGTTTGGTCGTAGCATGATTCCGACGTGAAGCCGCCGAAGAAGCCGTGCGAGAGCTTGCCGATTTGGTTCATGTAAAACGCGCAGTCCTTTTTTGTGCAGGGGTGGCTGAGGTTGAAGCAGGGATAGGGGCGGATTGCCGTTGTTACGTCGATGTGCAGCGGGCCGAAGAAGCCGAGCTGCTGCATGTTCGTGTAGTTTTCAAGAACCTGCTTGTAGTAGACCTGCTTGAAACAGGGGCGGTATGCCTCGCCGCCCATTCCGTCGTAGTGAATGTAGTTGCCGTTGAGCTGCAACGCCAAGTCGTCCTTGTTGAACGCGGGGGAGACTGTGTAGTTTTCGGTGTGGAGAATGTGAGCCGATATTTGGAAGCCAAGCTCCTTGCCGAGAGCCGTGAGCTGGCGGCACTTGGCGTTGCCGCCGAGTTCGGGTTCGGCGACTCCGTAGATTGGAGAGCGTCCGTTTGAACGCCAGTTCCAGTTCGTCAAAATGACGTCGGCTTTTTCTATGCCCAGCTCCTTGAGCTTTTTGAGAGTTTGCATCATGTTGTCGTAGTTTCTGACAACCTGAATGTTTGGCGCGTCAACGTCTTTCCAGTGGTATCCGCGGTTGAGCTTTGTCTCCATCTGGCGCATAAAAGTTGCCAAGTGGAATTTCAGGAAGACTGATTCCGTTGTGTATTTCAGCTTGGGATTGCCCTTTATGCGCTCCTTCAGCGGAATTACCTCGCCGCGGTCGAGTTGGTATTTGCGGTATGCCTTCGCCATTGAAGAGTAGTTCGCCTTTTTGCCCTTGAATGAAACGAAGTCTATTATTATGTCCTCGTAGGGCGGCATTCCGATTTCCGAAATGTAGAAGCGCGGCGAGACCGTGTAGATTCCGTTTTCCACGTTGACTACGGGAACGAACTCGTCGCGCAAACCCTTGACGATTATTGCGACCGCCTCGTCGCCTTTTTTAAGCCCCAAAAGCGGCATAACGGGCGCGCCTTTGTAGTGGCCTTTGTCGGCTTTGAAAGTGCCGAATTCCCCGCGCGGGAAAACCCAGTAGCCGTCTTCGCCCTTGGCGGCGGTTGCGGCGTCGCAGAAGAAGTCTACGTAGTCGATTTTGTAGAAGGCGTTTGCGCCCCAGCGCGGAAATTTGCCGAAAGAAACTTTTACGCGCGCGGTGTCGGCGTCGATTTTTTCGGTCTTCAGCGTTTCGGTGTAGCGCGAGCCGTCGAGGCGCGTCATCACCATTTTGACGCTGTCAACCGCGGCCGACGCCGATAAAGCCGCAAGCGATAGCGCGGCAACAAACAGATTCCGTATTTTCATACAATTTTTCTCCCTTGTTAACATGTAATAAAAAGCCGAGTGCGCAACATATGCTGCGCATACGCGGCAATACCAAACCAATGAATACCAATCCATAAAAAACTCGACAGACAAGTCAAGTAAATTATGCCGCGCGCGCGAAACGGCGCGGGTTAGATTTCCGCGACTTTGCCGTCGAGGTATCCCGCAATGCGGCAGACGATTTTTTCGGGCGCAATGCCGAAAATTTTAGCGGCGGCAGTTTTGTATATTTGCATTTGCTGCGCGTATTTTTCGGGATTGTCGGCGAAGGGTTTGTAGTCGAGTATTTCCGCCGAAGCGTATTGCTTTGCGCCGTCGGGGAAAACCGCTATTCTGTCAATGCTGCCCGTTTCTGCGTGGTTGTAGGCAATGTATTCGAACCTGAATTCGCTTGCGGCAAAAGTGCTTTGCGCGTCGAAATGGCGGCGGAATTTCGGGTCGGCAAAAAGCTTTTCAAGCCCCGCTCGAATGTCGGGGTTTTCAACTTTTGCGAAATCGAAATCTTCGGGCGAGCGCATTTTTTCCAGAAGTTCGTGCACCAGCGTTCCGCTCTCCGCCGCGTCGGAGGAGGGCGCGGAGCGTTGCGCGGCTGGCGCGTTGCCGCGCGAGGGCGCAAGCGTCTGCATTGCGCGCGCGGGTTCGAGATTCGGGAAAAACTTCGGCTCTGCGGCGGCTGACAATTCCGCTTTGGGCGCGATTTTTTCGAACCAGTGAGGGTCGCCCATGGAGAGCCTGCCCGTCTGTAGGACTTCGGCGTAGAGCTGCTTCATTTGCTTTGTAAGTGTGCATTCGCCGAAGCGCGGGTCGAACGCCTCAAGCAGGCTCTGCGTGAAATGTATGCCCGCCGATTTGTCGGCTTTGAGCGCGCCGTCGGAGATTTTCGGCGATATTATGTAGAGGGCGCGTTCGGGGCGCGTTGCCGCAACGTAGAGCTTGCAGATTGTTTCGAAGTATTCCGTGGTTTTGGCGTCGCATGCCTTTGCGTAGAGGGTTTTGTCCATTTCGGCGAGAGTGCCCGACGGCGAAATCATAACCGCCCCGCCCATTTCCGTGAGCGAACTGCGCGCGCGGACTTCGGGCTTTACGGGCATAATTACCATTCCGAAGGCAAGCCCCTTTGACTTGTGGACGGTCATCACCTGAATTACGTCGCTGCGCGCGGAGGTGTTCAGTTCGGTGTCGGAAATTGCCTCCACGGCTTCGTCGATTGTGGGCGTTTGCGCGGCGTCGAGCTTTGCGCACGCGTCGATAAGCCATTTCAGCTCAATCGGCGACTTCCCCAGCTTTTTGCGGACGAATTCTGCGTAGTCGAGCGCGAAGCTTTCGAAGCCTTCGCCGAAAATTTTCGCGCGCGCCTTGTCGGCAAAGTCTTCCGAGAAATTGTCGACGAATTCCCCGAAGCCCGCCATTTTGCAGTATGCAACGCCCGCAGTGTTTTTCGGGTGCGCAAGCCAACGCAGAACTGCCGCGAAAATCGACACAACGGGTCTGTCTTCGGCAATGTTTATCGACATTTCCCCCGCGGCGTTGTAGCCGTTTTGCTTGAGGAAATCGACAATGATGTTTGCCTGAACGTTCTTCGAAACAAGCACGGCACACGTTATGCCGCGCCCGATTGGGTCTGCCTCGCGGAGAATGTCGAGCACTTCGGCGCAGACGGCGGCGGTGTCGGAGACGGTGTCTCTGGCTGGGATGTAGAGGCGCAGCTGGGCGAACGACGCCTGCGGCTTTTTCGGCAGCAAAGGGTCTTCTTCTGCCGATTTGTGCGTGTTGAAGTCTGCCGAGAAAATGTCGGCGGCTTCTTTTTGGAACGCCCGCGCGAGGTTCTGCGCGTTGCCGAATATTGCGTTTACGGCGTCGATTACATACTTGCCCGACCTCCACGAAACAGTGAGCGGCTTGGCGGGGCATATCAGCTGCGAGTTTGCGTTGTAGTAGGCGAAGATGCCGTTGAAAAGGCGGGGATCGGCGTCGCGCCAAGTGTAGATTGACTGCTTGACATCGCCGACGTAGTAGAAGCTTTTTTCGGGCGAAACAATCGCCTCCTCAACGAGGTTGCGCAGCACTTCCCACTGAATGCGCGAGGTGTCCTGAAATTCGTCGAAAAGCCAGTGCCTGAACTTGGCGTCGAGGCGGTATTCTATGATTTCCTTCTCCGTTCTCCTGCTTTCGTCGGCGAGGATAAGCGGCATGTCGGAAAACGTGATTTTGCCGCGCGCACGCACGGCGTCGTCGTATTCGCGCTCGAAAAGCGCGGCTATTTTTCCCATTGCGGCAGTGGCTTCGAACAGCCGCCTGCAGTGCTCGGCAAAGAGCATGTCGAGCATTTCGTCCATCGTGGGTGCGCATGTTATTTCTACTGACTTGCCGCTGTATGGCAGCGACGTAATCGAGCGCAAAACGCCGTTGCGCTTGGCTTCGAAAACGGCTTCGCAGGTGGCGTTGGGAATGCCCGCCAAGCCCGCGTAGCCCGACTTTTCGAAAAATTCGAGAACCTTTGCAAGCTCCTTTCTGCCGCCCATGTCTGTTCTCAGAACGTCAAGCCCGCGCGCGTATGCGGCGTCGTCCCAGCGGACGTTAGGCGGGTTCACTCCCGCAAGCGCGCCGTTGCCCCAGCAGTCGAGGTTTCTGTGCCTGAGATAGGCGGTGTGGGCTGTCTCCACAGCCTTTTCGATAATCGGGCGGACGCGTTTTTCGTCGTGCCCGAACGACGCCTTTTTGACGAGTTCGGCAAAATTTTTCGCGTCGCGCTCGCCCACGGCGTTGTGCGCCATAATGCGCGTAATGGCTTCGGCTTTGAGTTTGCGGGCTTCGAAGCCGTCGCCGCCCATGACCTCTACGGGGGCGAAAATTTTGAGCGCGCCCGCATTTTGCCTGATTATGGAGGAGAAAAACGAGTCTATCGTGCCGAGCTTTAGCCTGTTTATGTGCGCGGCGCACAGTGCGAGCGTTCGGGCGAATTTCTCCCTGTCGGGCTTTGCGCCGTCGGGCGAAATTTCGGCTATTTCGCGCGCGAGCGATTCCGCCCCCTCGTCCGATTCTGCAGCGTCGGCAAGGCGCGTGAGTATTTTCGACAAAAATTCGCCCGCAGCCTTTTTTGTGAAAGTAAGCGCGATAATCGAAAACGGGTCGGGAACGCCGTCGTCGCCTCCCGCGCACGCAAGCGCAATGAAGCGCGTTGTAAGCGAAAACGTTTTGCCCGAACCCGCCGACGCGGATACCTTTTCGTTTGAAAAATATTTTTTGTTCATCGTTTTTGAACCATGTTTGCGATTGCCGTTTTCGAGAGGCGGAACGTGTTTTTGCAGGGCGGATACTGCGGGGGAGGGTCGGGCCGGAATTCGCCGCGCCTTATTTTTTCGACAATCTCGGCGGCTTTGTCGAGTGCCGAAGCGGTCTCGGCGGGCGTTATGTCCCACTCGTCGAAGCCAGTGGCCGACGTTTCAAGCGGAAGCACAAGCAGCGCGCATTTGCAGTTTTGTCCGACGGCGTTTTTCGCCGCCGCGCAGTAGAGCGGCATTTGCAGGTCTTTCCAGACGGGGTTGCCGTCGGCGTCGCATTTTTCGTAGTGGCTTTTGCGCGCCATTGAAGGCTCGAATTTTTTGTATGTTTTGTAGTCCACAACAAGAAATTCGCCCGTGTTTTTGTTGAAGTCTATTCTGTCTATCGAGCCTGTCGTGCGCGCGCCGTTTATTTGCATTTCAAAAAACCGCTCGGGCGTTTCGAAAAACCTCCAGCCCTCTGCGGCGTGCCGCGCCTGAACTTCGGCAAGGGCGCGGAATTTCTGCCGCATTGAGAGAATCTGAATGCGCACCTGCGCCGAAATTTCGCCGAAATTTTTCCGCATATACGCGTCGAGGGCGGTGTTCAGGTAGGCGTGGATTTCGTCGGGATTTTCGCTGTCGCGGTGTTCCGATTTCCCGAAACGCTCCATAACCCAGTGCAGCAGCGAGCCGTATTGAAGCTCGTCAAGTTCCGATTTTGCGGGCGTTATCTCGCGCGCGCCGAGAACGTATTGGACATAGTATGAAAACGGCGACGCCAGATACGTTCTGAATTTCGACGCCGACATAGTGAAGTCGGGGTTGCGCGCGTCGGTCGAAAGCGGGACGGGCGTGGGGGCGGAGGGTTCGATGTTGTCGGACTTCGGTTCGGCGAAGAGGAATTTCACGCGGGCGGGGAGGTTGCGCGCTTTCATCAAAATGCGCGAGGGCGTAAGCGGGGCGTCGTCGGCGTCTTTGCGCGGAAGCAGTATTTGTGCGGCTTCGCCGCGTGTTTCAATGAGCGTTTGCAGCATATACGCGTCGCGCGCGGCGCGGCGGTCGGGGTTGCGCAGCCCGAGCTTTGCGCGCAGCGAGTCGGTCAAAAACTGGCTTTCGGGCTCAGCCATTGGGACTGTGCCGTCGTTTATGTCGCAGAGCATTACAAGCGGTTTGTCGCTCCAGAAAATTTCCAGCCAGTTTTCAAGAATGAGCGTTTGCGCGTCGAATTCGGGCGATTTTGTTTTGCGCTCCACGGCGCGGGTGAGGAACGCGCATACTTCGCGCGGCAGAAAACTGGTTCTTTGCGCCGCGTCCGACAGCTCCTGCGCGGCTGCCTCCAGAGCCTGCATTCCCTCTTGGTGCGCGCCGTCCGCGCCCGCCGATTCTGTGTCTGCCGAAACAAGTTCGGCAACTGCAGCCGCCGTTTTGTTTGCGTCGTTGCAGAACAGGGCTTCGAGAATTTGCTTTGCAAAGAGCAGGATTTCCGCCTGCGTTTCGTCGGCGAATTTAAGCGCGTCGGCGGCGGAAACGGGAATGTGTTCTTCGCGCAGGGTGTCGAGCATTTCGGCAATCGACGTTTGCGTTGCGGAAAATTTTCGAGCCGCCGCGCCGAGCAAAAGCGGGTTTCCCAACGCCGCCGAGAAGTTTTCGAAATCGGGGTTGCGCCCGTATTCCGCCGCGCATTTAAGCAGCTTAAGCAGCGCGGAGTCGGCGGGCGCTGAACAGTCGCGCGGAGCCGATTTTATTCCGCGCGCCGCAAGTTCGCGCGCGAAGATTTTTGCGTTCGCCGTCTGTTCGCACGAAACCGCCGCGTAGTCGGGCGGGGAGGGGTATTTTGCAACGGCGTTTGCCGCCGCGCGCGCCTCGTCTTCGACCGACGCGAAAATGTATGTGTTGTTTTCGGAAATATCGACGGGAACTGCGGCGTATTTTTCGGCGATTGGTCTGCCGAGCGCGTCGAAACACGCGTTGTCGGCGTTCGTGGGAACGATTGCGAAAATTTCCTCCGCCGACTTTTTTGCAAGCTCGAGCGCGATTTGCGGAATGTCGGGGTTCGCCGCCAATACCAGTTTTTTAAAGCGTCGCGCGGGAACGGACATTTTCAGGGCTTCGCGGATTGTCAACTTACCCGCGGCGCGCAGGCTTTGTAGGAAGGCGGCTTCGAGGTTCGCCAAGTCGATCCAGAGCGATATTTCGAATTGGTTGGGCGCGTCGGATTTCTCCACAACTTCGAGCACGTCGGCAAACGCCATTCCGTTTTCGGAGAGCATATTTTGTAGCTTTATGAATTCGTCGGCGGCGTCCATTGCGTTCTCGCGCGCGGGCGCGCCGTTTCTGAAAACGTCGGGGCAGGGGGTTTGCATTATGGCGTCGAGCCACGCGCCGAGCGTGTCGGCGGCGGTCGCAACGGGCAGCGATTTGGTCATTTCCGCCGCGAACACTTCGAAAGTGGAGATTTCAATTCCGCCGATTGCCGCCGCTTCACCCGCCCGCTCTGCGAGCTTTGCCGCGAGCGTTTTTGCCGCCGATTTCGTCGGCACAAGCACGAGCGTGGAGCCGAAAAACGTTTTTTCGGGGTTTTCGGAGAGGTTGTTTGAAATCCATTCCGCGACGGTGTCGGGAACTGTCTTTTTGGGGGAAAGAAATACGCTCGTTACCATATGATATTGTATTGTTGCACTCTATATTTTTTATGCCGAGTTTACGCAACGATTTTTCGCAAAAAAATGTTTTAACGAATATTTTTTGTGTATAGACTCAAGTTATGAAAATTTTTCAAAGTCTGATAGTGTGTTTTTGCGCGCTGCTTTTCGGCTGCGCGGGCGGCTCCGATAACGGCGGTGTGCGCGCGGCGGCCGCGCTGGGTGTTATGCTTCCCGAAAACGAGGCGGGGCGCGACGTTCTCGACGGAATGCGGTTGGCGGCGGAATCGCTGCCCGAATGCCGCGGGTTTTCGATTTTCGCCGAACCCGCGCCGAAGTCGGCGACCGACGCCCTGCGGACTGTCGGCAGGCTCAGCTCGATGGGCGTGCGCGTTTTCTGCGTCGGCTTCGATTCCGAAATTCTGGCGTTCCACAAGATTTACTCTTCAATGGGCGGGGCGTTCTTCAACTTTTTTGCCGAATACCCGCCCGCAACGCTTTCGGGCGAAAACTCGACGCGCATATTCTTCAACGGCGCGCAGCTTGGCGATATGCTTTCTGCGAAGTTTGATTCTATGCCGCGCGCGAAGACCGCCGCGATTGTCTCGGAGGATTCCGACATCGGCAAGTCTTTGGGCGACTACCTCAACTTCTGCGTCTCGACCCAAACGCGCAAAATTTTCCGCGACTTCTATTCCGCGGGCGAAACCAAGTTCGACATCTACGCGCGCGGCATTGTTCTGCAAAAGCCCGACGCCATTTTCTACGCGGGTTCGGGCGCGGAGTTCCCCGCTTTGCGCGACAGCCTGCGCGCTGCGGGATACTCGGGAATGCTCTTTCAAATGCGCGGTGTAAAGCCGCTTTCGCCCGTCAACAACGGCGACGCCCTCGCGCTTTGCGCGTTTTCGGAATTCGAAATTTCCCCGAATGCGGAGGCGAAAAAATTCGCGGCGGCTTTCGAGAAAAAATACGGGCGCGCCCCGAGCGTGTTCGCCGCTTGGGGGTTCGAGAGCGCGCGGCTGCTTGCCTCCGCGCTTGCGGCGGCCGATTTCGACGCTACTAAAATGCGCGCGTTTTTCAAGTCGCGCAAATACGACGGCGTTTTGGGAACGCTGTATTTTGATTCCTCCGCCGACTGCTCTGCAAAGCTGATTTTACGCTGACACAATGCCGCGCTTCTGGAAGTATCCCGTGTTTGCCTACTTCGCCGCGCTCGTTTTGGCGACTGCCACAGCGGGCGTTGCCGACCTGCGCGCGTTTTCGGGCGGGTTTGTTTTTGCCGCCGTTTTTTTCGCGGCGGCGGAGGTGTTTGCGGCGTCGTTTTCGTTTTTCGGGTTTGGCACAACTTGGGCGCGCAGGCTCAGGCGCGCGCTGCTTGCCGCATGCGTGTTTTGCGCGGGGATAGCGTATTTTTATTGGCGCGTTCCGCCCAATCCGCGCCCCGATTTTCCGCCGACTGAAGTCGCTTTTACGGGGCGCATACTCGAAGTTTCGGAGAGCGCACGCGGCAATCTTTACGGGGTTTTGACTGTCGAAAAATGCGCGTTCGGTTTTTTGGAGGGCGCGGAAAGCTGGTTTATGTTCGCCAACCCCAAACGCGGCGAGAAAACCGAAATGCCCAGCCTTAAGCGCGGCGATGTCGTGCGGGTGCGCGGGTCGGTGAAATCGGTGCTTGAAAGCGAGCCGAGCGCGTGGTCGGGCAGGCTTGGCGCGGACAATTCCTTCAACAAATATCTTTCGGGAAGGTTCGTATATTTCAAGACGTTCGCGTTCCCCGAGAACGTGGACGTTGTGGAGTTTTCGCGCGAAAAACGCTTGGGCGATTTTCTTGCCCGACACATAAAATTGGCGTTGGGTGCGAATCTCTTCTCCCCGTATCCCGCGTCGGCAGGCACGCTGGAGTCGATGTTTCTGGGCGACAAATCGAGCCTTACAAGCTCCCAGAAAGACAATTTCAGAAAGACGGGCACAATGCACATTTTTGCGGTGAGCGGGTTGCATATGTCGATTGTAGCTCTTGCGCTCTACGGCATTTGCGCCGTGTTGTGCGTCCCGTTCAAGTGGCGCGCGGCGATTGCGCTGCCCGTCCTGTTTTTGTATGTTGCCGCGTGCCAGTTCCCGCCGTCCGCCGTGCGCGCGTTCATTATGGTGGCCGCGTTCTGGATTGCAGCCACGTTTTCGCGCGGCTCGGGCGGGACAAACTCGCTTATGTGGTCGGCGGTGGTTTCGCTGATTGTGTCGCCTACTTCGCTTTTTTCGGCGGGCTTTCAGCTGTCGTATTCGGTTGTGGCGGCGTTGTTTTTGTATTCGTTCCCCGTGTTTTCGGAGTTGGAAAGCCGCTTTTCGGCGTCGATTGCGGGCGGAAGATTTTTCGGCCTGCGGACAAAGCTCTTCGACGCCGTTGTGGGCGGGCTTTGCATGGCGATAGGCTCGGCGTGTGTTGCAATGCCGATTTCCGCGTATTGGTTCGGGACGTTTTCGCTTTCGGGCGTGCTGCTTTCGCCGCTGTTTGTCGCGCTTGCAACGGCCGCTGTTTTTCTCGCGGTTTTGGCGGTTTTGCTGCCGTGGGTTGCGGGCGGATTTTTTGCGTTTGTAGCTTCGTTGTTCGCCCGCCTCACCGACTACGCCGCGGGAATTTTCGCCGACAAATTCGCGCTTATGATTGACGCCAAAATTGGTAGCGGCGTTTTGTGCGCATGTTTTGTATGCCTTGTTTTGGCGGGGTTTGCGGCGTGTTCAAGGCTCAGTATTTGGTTGCGCTTTTGCGCGGTTCCGTCAATCGTTTTGACTGTAATGGTGATGATATGGATTTTTGCATAAACGACAGAAAATTTTGCGCCGATTTCGAAAAGTCGGCGATGGACGAAATTGCCGCGGCGTTGCGCGGCGGCGCGCGCGTGGGCGTTGCGTGTTCGGGCGGGGCTGATTCGGTTTTCGCGCTGCTTGCAATGCTCGACATTTTCGGCGGGTTCGGCGGCTCGTTCGCAGTTCTCCACTTCAATCACAAAGCGCGCGAAACTGCCGAGCGCGACGAGCGTTTTGTGCGCGAATTGTGCGAACGTTTGGGCGTGAAATTCGTTTCGGGGGCGGCGCAGACGTTTTGCGGCACGCGCACGGAAGCGGAGTTCCGCGAAATGCGCCTCGACTTTTTCAAGACCGCATGCGCCGCCGAAAATATCGCCGTTCTCGTTCAGGGACACCACTTGGGCGACGCCGCGGAGACTGTAATAATGCGCCTTTGCAGGGGGGCGGGAACTGCGGGGCTTTCCGCGCCCGCGCCCGTTTCGCGCCTCGGCGGAATGGTTTTTGCAAGGCCGCTTTTGACGATTGCGAAGGCGGAAATAAAGTCGATGCTCTCCTCTGCGGGCGTCGGTTGGTGCGAGGACGAAACGAACGCCCAAAACGTGCACCTGCGCAACGAAATCCGCAACGGCGTTTTGCCCCTGCTTGAGCGTCTGCCGAATTTCTACCGCGGCGTGGCGCGCTCGCAGCGGCTCTTGCGCGAAGACGCCTCCGCGCTCGACGAACTTTTCGCCGAATTTTTCAACCCCGCTTCCGCCGCTTCGGACGAAATTCCGCTTCCCCCGCGCCTGCTTGAAACGCGCGCGTTTTTGCGGCGGGCGGTGCTGGCGGTTTTGTCGGCGCACGGGCTTTCCGAAAAAATCAGGGCTTCGGCGGTTGACGCTTTTTTGGACGACATTTCCGCCGCGGCGGTGTCCAAGAACAAACGCGCCAAAACTTCTGCGGGCGAAATGACGCTCGAGTTTTCTTCCGCCGACGGAATTTTGCGCGTCTTCCGCAGCGCGGGCACGGGCGAATTTTGCATTGAATCGGGCTTGGGCAAAGTGGCTTTGCCCGACGGACGTTCGCTTTCGATTAAAAAAATCACGCTCGGTTCTGAAAAGCGCGCCGCCATTTTGGCGGGGCAGAACGACGACTCCGTTCGCGCCTATCTTGACATCTCGTGTTTCGGCGACATCAAAAAGGACGCGCTTACAATCCGCTCGCGCCGCAACGGCGACGCCTACGCGCCAATCGGCAGAAAAACTCCGAAGAAAATCAAGGAGCTTTTGAATGCAAAAAAAGTGCCGATTTCGAAACGAAGCTCCGTATTTGTTGTCTGTAATAAAAAGGGCGAAATTCTGTGGGTTCCCCCCGCCGCCTGCGCCGACAAATACAGGCTGACGAATTCGTCGGTTGCATTAGAATTGACGTTGCTTGAACAATAGTTTTTAAATCGAAGCGAATGAACAAAAAAGAGGACAAAGTGTTTTTTGCAAAACCCTACTTTGTGTGGCTGTGCATTGCCGCAATAGTGGCGGCTTTGGTGTGGCTGCCCGACAACGCGGGCGCAAAGGTTGCTAATTTCGACATCAAAAAACTCGCCGAGGCGGTCAAAAACGACTCCGTCGTTGAGCTTGTTATGCGCGCCGACCCCAACGCGGGCAAGGACTGGTATGCCGTTTCGGGCAAGATAAAAAACCCCGTCTACGGAATGGACAGTGCCGCGAAGAACGTTCCGCGCACGCTCCCGTTCAGATTCGAAGGCAGAATCACCGACGAGCTTTACAAAAAAATCTCCGATCCCTCCGCTCCGTGGGAGATTAAGGAAGAGCCCGCAAGCACGTTTTGGGGCAACATGCTAATCAGCGTTCTGCCCATTCTGCTTGTAATGGGCGTGTTGTATATTTTCTTTGCGCGGCAGATTAGAGGCGGCACAAAGGGCGCGTTCGATTTCGGCAAAAGCCGCGCGCGCCTGATTTCGCCCGACGAAAACAGCACCACTTTCGCCGACGTTGCGGGTTGCGACGAATCAAAAGAGGAGGTCGCCGAGATTGTCGAATTTTTGAAGAACCCCAAGCGTTTCAACGACATCGGCGCGAAGATTCCCAAGGGCGTGCTTATGGTGGGCCCTCCCGGAACGGGTAAAACACTGCTTGCGCGCGCAGTGGCGGGCGAGGCCGACGTGCCGTTCTTTTCGATAAGCGGCTCGGATTTCGTTGAAATGTTTGTCGGCGTGGGCGCGGCGCGCGTGCGCGACATGTTCGACCAAGCCAAGAAAAACGCCCCGTGCCTTGTTTTCATCGACGAAATCGACGCCGTGGGGCGCAAGCGCGGTGTCGGCAACGGAAACGGCAACGACGAGCGCGAGCAGACGCTCAATTCGCTGCTTGTGGAAATGGACGGCTTCGACGTTCACAGCGGGATAATCGTCATAGCCGCCACGAACCGCCCCGACGTTTTGGACAGGGCTTTACTGCGCCCCGGCCGCTTCGACAGGCAGGTTGTAATCGACCTCCCCGACGTCAAGGGCAGGGAGGAGATTTTGAAAATCCACGCAAAGAAAGTGAAGCTTGCCGAGGGCGTCGATTTGGCGCGCGTTGCAAAGCTCACCCCCGGAAGTTCGGGCGCGGATTTGGAAAACCTGATTAACGAGGCCGCCATTCTGGCTGCGCGCCGCCGCGAAAAGCTCGTTACAAACGACGACATCGACGAAGCGCGCGACAAAGTTTTCTTCGGCAAGGAACGCAGAAAAATTATGGACGACGACCAAAAACGGCTCACAGCCTATCACGAGGCGGGGCACGCCCTTGTTCAGGCGGTCATAGCCGACGGCAAAGACAAAATCCACAAGGTAACGATAATTCCGCGCGGGCAGAGTCTGGGCTCTACAATGTTCTTCCCCGTCAAGGACGAATACACGTCGTCGAGGAATTCGCTGCAAAACTACATTTGCATGTGTCTCGGAGGGCGCGCCGCCGAGGAGGTTGTTTTCGGCGACATCACAAACGGCGCGGCGTGCGACATCAAGCAGGCAACCAAGACAGCCCGCCAAATGGTTTGCGACTGGGGCATGAGCCGCTTGGGCGCGGTTTCGCTTTCCGACGACAACCGCGATGCCGACTACGTTTTCGCCAAGCCCATAAGCGAGAAAACCGCCGAAAGCGTTGACGCCGAAGTTTCGGAAATAATCGACGACCAGCTCAAGCGCGCCGTCGCAATTCTTACCGAACGTCGGGCGAATCTCGACCTGATTGCCTCCGAACTGCTTTTGCGCGAAACAATCGACGGCGACGACGTATACGCCGTTGTCCGCGGCGAGTTTGTCCCGACCAATCCGCAGGAGTGGCTCGACAAAAAGCGGCGCGAGGAGGCAGCCTTGCAGGAGCGCAAAGCCGAAGAGGAAAAGGCGGAAAATCCCGCCGACGCCGATGCGGGGCAAAAACAAAATCCCGCTTCGCCCGAGCTTGCCAACGCGTAGTTCGGCGCATTTTGCGGAAGCACTTGCCGCCTTTGCGCGGCGCGGAAGCCCGATTTTTCGGGCTTTTTTTGTGCCCGTTTGAGCCGCTTTCAATGTGGCTGTAGTTTGGGCTGCTTGGCGGCGGTTGTTTGTGCGGCGTGGGGCGGGGCGCAAAAAAGGGCGTCCCATTGGAACGCCCTTTTGTTTTTATTTGTAAGCCGATGTTATTCGCCGTCGGCGGGAGCGTCTGTCGGCGATTCCGCATCGGAGGCCGCCGAGTCTGCCGCAGTGTCGGAGTCGCGAATGTCGATTATTCGGCAGATGCCGATGAGGCTGTCGCCGTCGGCGAGGTTTATCAGGCGCACGCCCTGCGTTGTTCTGCCTATTACTCTCACGTCCTTTACCGGCGAGCGAACCGCCTGTCCGTGCAGCGTGAACATCATAATTTCGTCGTCTTCGCGAACCGAGAGCGCGCCCGCAACGCCGTTTGTTTTCATTGCAATCACGCCCGAACCGCCGCGGTTTTGAATGCGGTATTCGTCGTAGGCGGAACGCTTGCCCTGACCGTTTTCGCCCGCTATAAGCAGGGTGGAATTTTCGTCCACAACAACAATGGCCTTCACGCAGTCGTTGTCCTTTTTAAGCGTTACGCCGCGGACGCCGCGCGTGTCGCGACTGAGTGCGCGCAGGTCGGCCTCGTTGAAGCGAATTGACATGCCCTCGTGGGTTACAAGTATTATGTGGGCTTCGGGCTCTACCATCACGACGCCGATGAGGTCGTCGCCTTCGTCGAGGGCTATGCCCTTTATGCCGCCCTTTCGGCAATTCTTGTATTCGGAAAGCATTGTCTTTTTGACCACGCCGTTTTTGGTTGCCATAACAAGCGCGTGCTTTTCGTCGTCGAGGTTTTTGGTGCAAATCATTGCGGCTATTTTCTCGTCGGCTTTGAGGTCGAGAACGTTCTTTATCGAGCGTCCCTTCGACACGCGGCTGCCTTCGGGGATTTCGTAGACTTTTTCAACATACACGCGGCCGTTGTTCATAAAGAACATGATGTAGTCGTGCGTGGAGGCGGTGAAGATGTGTTCTATAAAGTCTTCGTCGTATTGTCCGCTGCCGATTACGCCCTTGCCGCCGCGCTTTTGCGAGCGGTATGAGCTTATGCTTGTGCGCTTGATGAACCCGTTGTGCGAAACGCTTATTATGCAGCCTTCGTTGGCGATAACGTCCTCCATTTTGAACTCTCCCTCCGCGGCAATAAGCTGCGTGCGGCGTTCGGAATGGTATTTGTCGCGCATGACGACGAGTTCCTTTTTGATTACCCCGAGCAGTTTCTTTTCGTTGGCGAGAATCGAGCGGTATTCCTCAATCGTTCTCATCAATTCCATATATTCCTGCTCTATTTTTTCGCGCTCCAAGCCCGTCAACTGGTGCAGGCGCAAGTCCAAGATGGCGTTTGCCTGACGTTCGGTGAGCGGATACTTTTCCATCAACGCCGCGCGCGCGGTGTCGCGGTCTTTCGAGGCGCGGATTATTCTGATGAAGTCGTCGAGGTTGTTGAGCGCAATTTTGTAGCCCTCCAAGATGTGTGCGCGGTCTTCCGCCTTTCTGAGGAGGAATTTCGTTCTGCGGTAGACAACTTCGCGGCGGTGCTCTATGTAGCACTCAAGCATTTCCTTTATGTTCATCTGCTTGGGCTTGCGCTTGTCCAACGCCAGCATTATCACGCCGAACGACGACTCAAGCTGCGTGTGCTTGAACAGCTTGTTGAGCACCACTCTGGGGGCTTCGCCGCGCTTGAGCTCTATTACAAGGCGCGTGTTTTCGTCGGATTCGTTACGGATATCGCTTACTTCGGTGAGGATTTTGTCGTTGACCAAGTGGGCGATGTTTTCGACCAGCGCGTTGCGGTTTACGTTGTAGGGAATTTCCGTGATGACGATTTGTTCCTTGCCGTTTTTAAGCTCCTCAACCGTAGCCACGCCGCGCACTTTCACAATGCCGCGCCCCGTTTTCATGTAGTTTTCAATTCCCGTTTTGCCGACAATCACGCCGCCCGTGGGGAAGTCGGGGCCTTTGATTACGTTCATCAGCTCCGAAATCGGCAGCGAGGGGTTGTCGATGAGCATGCACGTTCCGTCGATAAGCTCGGTGAGATTGTGCGGGGGAATGTTTGTTGTCATGCCGACGGCGATACCCGTAGAGCCGTTCATCAGTAGCGACGGCACTGCGGCGGGCAAAACGGTAGGCTCGGAGATTGTCTCCTTGTAGTTGGGCATAAAATCGACGGTGTCGCAGTCGATATCGGAAAGGAGGTCTTCGGAGATTTCCGCCAGTTTACATTCGGTATAACGGTAGGCGGCGGGCGGATCGCCTTCGATTGAACCGAAGTTGCCCTGCGGCATCACGAGCGGATAGCGCATAACCCAGTCTTGCGCAAGGCGCGCAAGGGTGTCGTATACGGAGCTGTCGCCGTGGGGGTGGTAGTTTTTGAGCACTTCGCCAACAACGCCCGCGCACTTGTCGAAGGCGCGGTTGTGGAGAAGCCCTTCTCGGAACATTGCGTAGAGCACGCGGCGTTGCACGGGTTTCAGGCCGTCGCGCGCGTCGGGCAATGCTCTTGAAATGATAACCGACATCGAGTAGTCGATGTAGGCGCTTTGCATAATCTGCGTTATGCTCGATTCTATGATTTTTTCGTTTTCGGTATACATTGCAAAAATTCCGTTCTGTTAGATGTCAAGATACGACGCGTTCAGGGCGTTGTCTTCGATGAACGCGCGGCGTATCGGAACGTCCTCTCCCATAAGCATTGAGAAGGTGGCGTCGGCGGCCGCGGCGTCTTCGATTGTAACTTTCAGGAACGAACGCTTGTTGGGGTCCATAGTGGTTTCGTAGAGCTGCTTTGCGTTCATTTCGCCCAAGCCTTTGTATCGCTGGATTGACAGCCCCGTTCTGCCCAGCTCGCGGATTTTTCCGACAAGTTCGAGCATTGAAAACACGTTGAACGTCTTGATTTTGGCGTCGGAGGTTTTTTCCGTGAGAATGTAGGACGGCTCTTTGGTGGGCTTGAACTCCGTAACGTCGATTCCCGTTTTGGCTATCTCCTGAAGCATTTTTTCAAGAGCCACGGCCTCGTAGATTTCGTGCACGTTGATTCTCTGCTGCACTTTGTTGCCGAGTTCGTCGATTACCTCGCGGACTGTGTTGCCCTCGAAAATATCCTCCGAATTGCCGTATTGAATGTAGAAGGAAGAGCGTTCTTCGTCGTTGAAGAGGTATTTGAACTCCTCTTTGTTGCCCGTTCTGATGCGGGCTATGTATTTGGGCAGTTTGCCGTCGCGGACGGTGTCGAGGTATGTTGTGAGGTCGCAGCCGTGGCGCGTTACGCCGCGCCCGAGCGTTTCCACGCGCGAGAACATTTCCACGAGCCTGTCAACCTTTGCGGGCGGGAATTCCAGATTGTCGGAAACGCGCTTGAGCGTTACGTCTTCCGAGCCGAGGTTGAGCAGTATTTTGTTCAGTTCGGCGTCGTTCATAACGTATTGTTCGCGCTTTTTTCTCTTGATTTTGTAGAGCGGCGGCTGGGCTATGTAGACGTAGCCGTTTTCTATAAGCCCGCGCATTTGGCGGAAGAAGAACGTAAGCAGCAGCGTGCGAATGTGCGAGCCGTCAACATCGGCATCGGTCATAATTACCACCTTGTGGTATTTCGCCTTTGTGACGTCGAACGCGCCTTCGCCCGAATCGCCAATGCCGGTGCCGCAGGCGGTTATGATGTTGCGGATTTCCTGACTGCTGAGCACCTTGTCCAGACGCGCCTTTTCGGAATTGATGATTTTTCCGCGAAGCGGCAGGATTGCCTGATATTTTCTGTCTCTTCCCATTTTTGCCGAACCGCCTGCGGAGTCGCCCTCGACGATGTAGAGTTCGCACAGGGCGGGGTCTTTTTCGGAGCAGTCGGCGAGCTTCCCGGGAAGTCCGCCCGTGGAGAGAGCCGTTTTGCGGACTGTTTCGCGCGCCTTTCTTGCGGCGTCGCGCGCGCGCGCGGCCATCACGCTTTTGTCGATTATTTTCTTGGCTGTGGCGGGGTCTGACTCGAACGCGTATTTGAGCTTTTCGCCCACTATTTTCTGGACAATGCCGTCAACTTCGCCGTTGGAAAGTTTTGTTTTTGTCTGGCCTTCGAAGCGCGGTTCGGGGACTTTTACAGAAATCACCGCCGTCAAGCCCTCGCGGCAGTCGTCGCCCGAGATTGCGGGATCTTTGTCCTTAAGCAGGTTGTTCGCCTTTGCGTAGGTATTTATCACGCGCGTAAGAGCCGTTCTGAAGCCGCTTAAGTGCGTTCCGCCCTCGACGTTGAAAATGGAGTTGGCGTATGCGTAAACCTGTTCGGTGTAGGAGTCGTTGTATTGCAGGGCAATGTCGACCATTATTTTGGAGTCCGAACCCTCCGCCGCGGGAGCTTCGCCCGAGAACGAAATAACCTTGGGTGTTACCGTAACCTTGTTGCGGTTGAGGAACTGGACGTATTCGGAAATGCCGTTTTTGAAGTGGTATTCCTCCGCGTGGTTTGTGCGTTCGTCGGTGAGCAGAATGTTGATTCCGGGGTTGAGGAACGCAAGCTCGCGCAGGCGTTTTGAGAGTATCTCGAATTTGAATTCCCTTGTGGCGAGGAATATTTCTGGGTCGGGAATGAAGGTGATTTTCGTGCCCGTGCCCTTTGTGTTGCCGACAACCGTCATCGGCATTGTGGTTTTGCCGCGCGAAAACTCCATTTTGTAGATTTTGCCGTCTTTGCGCACTTCGACTTCGAAAAATTCCGAAACCGCGTTGACGCACTTTGCGCCGACGCCGTGCAAGCCGCCCGAAACCTGATACGCGCCCTTGCCGAATTTGCCGCCCGCGTGGAGGTTTGTCATTACAAGCTCGAGCGCGGGGATTTTGTATTTGGGGTGGATATCGACGGGGATACCGCGGCCGTTGTCTTCTATCGAGCACGCGCCGTTTGTGTGGACGGTTACTTTTATTTGCGTGCAGTAGCCTGCGAGTGCTTCGTCGATTGAGTTGTCTACAATTTCGAACACGCAGTGGTGCAGGCCCCTTTCGTTGGTGTCGCCGATATACATATCGGGACGCTTTCTGACGCCCTCCAAGCCCTCCAGTTTTTGGATTTTGGAGGCGTCGTATTTGTCGTTGTTTTTGATTTCGTCTGCCATTTTACGTTATTTTGTATTTTATATTTTTGTAAATGTTTTTGCGTCTTCCGCGCGGCGGCGGAAAGCTTTCAAAAGGACGCGGCGACTTTTCGGAAAAGCCAATTACCCATTTTTGCCCGACGCTTGTCTACAGCTTATTTTAGGCGCGGTTTTATGCAACACTTTTATTCGGAAAAACGCCGATTTTTCTCCGTTTTTTAAGCCGATTTTTATTGACAAAAAACGCGCTTTTTGACGCCGAAAATTAGGGCGAATCGGAGGGCGAATCGGAGGGCGAATCGGAGGGCGAATCGGGCGCGGAGCGGGGCGGATTGCGTGCGTGCCGACTTTCCTGCGCGTCGGGGAATTTTCGCGCGGTGCGGGCGCGGATTTCGGCGGGCGGCAAACGCCTACAATTCGGCGTCGATTACAAGCGGAAGGTGGTCGGAGGGGTCGACAACTTCGCCCGACGCGTTCCTGTATTGCGGGCGCAGAATGGAAAACGTTTTTACGCGGGCTGAATTTGAAACGAAAATGTGGTCAATGATTTCTTTGTATGCGCTTTTTTTGGCGGGGTCGAAGCCTATGAACGACGTTTCGCGCATTGCGGGTATTTTCTCCGCCGCGCGCCGCGCCGACTTCATTTCGGGCGAGGCAAGCAGTAGCTTTATGCAGTCGGCCGTTTCCGTGGCGTTGAAGTCTCCCGTTACGAAAAACGGCGCACCGCCCGCTATTTCGCCGATTTTTCGAAGCAGCAGGCGCGCGGAAAGCAACGCCTCTTTGTCGGCATCGTTTTGGCTTACCACCAAATGGACATTGAAGACGAAAAACTTTTTCGACGTTTTTTTGTCGGCAAATTCCGCCCAAGTGCAGTGGCGGATTTTGTCCCAGCGGTCGGAGAGCCAGCAGCCCGACATTTTTTCGGGCGTGGGCGAGAAATAGAATCTGCCGAAATCGAGAACGTCGAACTTGTCGCGCCTATACCATATGGGGTTGTGCATATTCGGCAGAATCAGATTGCGGTCTTGGAAATCGGGCTTGCGTTCGGCGAATTTTTCGGGAGTTTCGCAGCCTGCGGGCGTTTCAACAAACGCGTATTCGGGGGCGCGCGCGGCGAGGTATTTCATCTGGAACGCGTATGGCTCCTGCGCGCCGCAGATGTCGATTTTTTCGTCGCGCAAAACTTGCATAACGTAGTTTTTGCGGGCGTCCCAAATTTTGAGGTCGTTCGAATTGCGGCAGAACGCCATGTTGTAGCTTGCAATTCTAAGCGGAAGCTTTCCGCTTTCGCCTTCTGTTTGCGCTTTGCCTATGCAGCCCGCAAACGCAAGCAGCGCGGCGGCGAGCGTGAAAATCAAAAACAGGGAAGTCCTTTTCATATTCGGAAATTCTGGCATTGTTCCGAGCGCGGGGCAAGGGTTTTCGGCGCAAAAAAACGGCGAACCGCCCGAAGCGGAACGCCGATTTAAAAACCGCAAAGTTGCGGCTATTGCCATTCTATTGTTTGTCGCGCCACTTGCCTTCGGCTTTAATCAGCTCCACAAGGCGTTCTATTGCCTGCTCCTGCGGAATGTTCACGGCAACGCACTGCTTGTTTTTGTAGAGGTTGATTTTGTTGGGCGCGCCGCCGACATAGCCGAAGTCGGCGTCGGCCATTTCCCCCGGGCCGTTTACAATGCAGCCCATAACGCCGATTGTAATGTCCTTGAGGTGCGATGTTGCCGCCTCGATTTTTGCGACAGCCTCCTGAATGTTGTAGAGGGTTCTGCCGCAGCTCGGGCAGGCAATGTATTCGGCCTTCGAACGGCGCGCGCGCGCCGCCTGCAAAATTGCGAGAACGTAGGCGGTGTCCTTTTCGGCGTTGCCCGAGATTTCCGCCGAAACGATGTCGCCTATTCCGTCTACAATCATAGAGCCTATGTAGATTGCCGCTTCGTTGAGTTTTTCAAGCTCCGAAACGTTTTTGTCTACAAGTTTGGAATCGTTGAACTTCAGCCAAATCGGGTTTTTGCCGCCGAGTTTTTTAAGCTCCGCCGCGAACGCGCGCGCCTCGCCTACGGCGTGCTTGCCGCCTACGGGCGCGGGGGCTACAAACACGAGGTTTTCGTTCGCCAAGAGGTGTTTGCATTTGGGCAGCATTTCGGTGGAAATTTCCGCCGCCACGATGCCGTTTTTGAGGTCGTCTTCGAGCTTGCAGGGGCACTCGTATTTTCCGAATTTGAGCGTCTTGCCGCCGAGTTGCGCCGAGCCGTTTTCCACGTTCAAGTCGGCATTCGATGCTTTCCCGAACGCCGCTGCCGCGGGCACTGCGTTTGCGCCTATTTTGAATTTGCCGCAGTCAATCGAGACCGATTCGCGGCGGTTGTAGGAGTAGAAATCTATTCCCTCTTCGGGCTGCGCAAGCGGCTTTTGCGATCTGATTTTATCGACGAGCGCCGCTATGTTTTTCGCCACTGGGACTTCCTCCACGGGGTCTTCCGTGAGCGAAACTCTGATGGTGTCGCCAATGCCGTCGAAGAGGAGGCCGCCTATGCCCATTGCGCTTTTTACGCGCGCGTCAATCCCGAAGCCCGCCTCCGTGACGCCGAGGTGCAGGGGATAGCTGAACCCCTCCTCCGCCATTCGCTTGGCGGCAAGGCGGTATGTTTGCGTCATAACGCGCGTGTTGCTTGATTTGAACGAGAAGAGGAAATTGTGGAAGTTTTCGTCGCGGCAGATGCGGGCGAATTCAAACGCCGCTTCGACCATTCCGTAGGAAGTGTCGCCGTAGCGGCGCACGATTCTGTCGGAGAGCGAGCCGTGGTTTGTGCCTATGCGGATAGCGCGCCCAAGCTCCTTGCAGCGGCGCACAAGAGGCACGAATTTTTCGCGGACTTTTTCAAGCTCGGCTTCGTATTCGGCGTCGGTATATTCGGCTTTCCCGTCGAGGCGTTTGTCGGTGAAATTCCCCGGGTTGACGCGGATTTTTTCGACGTGTTCCACAGCCTCCATTGCCGTTTGCGGCAGGAAGTGAATGTCGGCAACGAGCGGGTTTGAAAAGCCCGCCGCCCTGAATTTTTTGGAAATGTCTTTGAGTGCGCGCGCGGCTTCGAGGTTCTGCGCGGTAAGGCGGATTATCTGGCAGCCCGCCTCCGCCAGCTGAATGCACTGCTTGACCGACGCGTCCACGTCGGCGGTTTTCGTGTTTGTCATCGACTGCACGACAATCGGCGCGCCGCCGCCGATTTTTACCCCGCCCACATCTACTTGGCGGCTGATTGTGGGCACGCAATTTACTCTCGATTTACAGTAGCTTTCCATAGTTAAAATCTGATTTCCGTTTTGTATTGTGTGTAGATTTCGTTCTGTTTTTCAAGGCGGTTGTCGCCGTTCCAGCGCATGATTCCGAGATACACAACGTAGCCCATCAACGCCAGAAACAGCACCGCAAACACCGTCTGCAGAGCCGCAAAAACCGACATCGGCACGGGCTTGCCGCGCACTTTTTCAATCAGCGCGAACATTATGTGCCCGCCGTCGAGGACGGGGATTGGCAGCAAATTAAGCACCGCCAGATTTATGTTCAGCAGCACCGTAAACGACACCACCAACATAATCGACGTATCCGTAAGCCTGTAGATTATCCGCCCTATATCCACGGGGCCCGCAAGCGAGCTTATGCCGACATCGCTGTGGGGGTTCAGCAGGCTTGAAAGCGCGTCGAAAACTTTTTGCAGCGACTTCGAAAACTGTTCCGCAACCGTCGGATATTCCCTGTGTGTGCTTTCCGCGAGCGAATAGCCCAACATCACGCGCGTTTTTGCGGGAATATCGCGGGCGGAAACGGCGTCGAGACGGACATCTTTAAGTTCGAAATTCGCGCCCGAAAAATGGAGGGTTGCGGCTGTTTTTTGTGCCAGTGCGGCGCGGGCGTCGGCGGCGGAATGGATTGGGTTGCCGCCCGCTTTGTAGAGCACGTCGGCGGGCGAAAGCCCAAGTTCGGGCGAAGCCGAAAAAACTTTGAGCATCTTCCCCGCGCCCGATTCCGTCTCGAGCAGCCGCAGCTTGCCTTCGCGCCCCGACACTTCCAGCAGCGGCTTTGAAAGCACCACGCGCTTCGGCATGGCGTTTACTGAAATTTCGCGCCCGTCCCTTTTCAAGCCCACGCGCACGCTTTTGTCCTCCAGCGTTTCGAGGAATTTCGACATATGCGCGGGCGAGTAAATGCGTTCGCCGTTTACCGACAGAATTTCGTCTCCCTTTTGGATCCCCGCCTTTGCCGCGGGCGAATTTTTCATCAGCGCGCCCACTACCATTCTCACTGCGGGTTGCACGCCAATCATTCTGATTTCGTCGCCCGTTGAAAGGTTTGTTTTCACGAGAACCGCGGGGACATCGAACGAAAGTTTTTTGCCGCCGCGCTCGGCTTCGATTTTCACGAGCGGGTTTCCCTGTGCGTCGCGCCCCGAGCCCATTGCCACAAGTTCGGCAACGTCTTCGAAGCCGCCCACGCGCTGTCCGTCGATTGACAGAATTACGTCGCCCTCCTTAAGCCCCGCTTTCTTTGCGGGCGACTCGAACGTTTCGCCGTCTGCCGACACCACGTTTTCAAGCGCGCCTATTTGCGACGTTTGCAAAATTTCGTTTTCGGGAACGCCCACAAAGCTCACCACAAGCGCAAGCACGAACGCCAGCAACACGTTGAACGCCGCGCCCGCAAGGCTCACGCAGATTTTTGCAAAGCACCCCGCCTTTGGCAGGTTTGCCGATTTTTCGGCGTCGCCCGATTCCGCGCCCTCGAGCCTCCCCATATCCGCCAGCTGCGGAATTGCAACATACCCGCCCAGCGGCAGCAGCGATATTGCGTATTTGCAGCCGTCTTTGCCCGTCCACTGGGCGATTTGCGGGCCGAACCCGATTGAGAAGCGCAGCACTTTCAGCCCGAAAGCCTTTGCCGCCAGAAAATGCCCGAGTTCGTGGACGAATATCGAGCCGCCGAACAGCAGCACGATTAAAACATAGCCCCAATCTGAAAAGCCCGCGTCCATTCCGTTTTAGTAGCCCAATTCGCGGACGACCTCTTCGGCGTTGCGCCGTGCGAGCGCGTCGGCGGCGAGAACGTCGTCGAGCGTCGCGGGGTCGATATGCTCCGTGCGTTCAAGTGTTTTGCCCACAACGTCGGCGATTTTTATCCACGGCAGCCCGCCTTTTATGAAGCTTGCCACCGCGACTTCGTTCGACGCGTTGAAGCATGTTGTTGCCGTTCCGCCCGTTTTCAGCGCGTTGTAGGCGTGTTTGAGGCAGGGGAAACGCTCGGTGTCGGGCGGGGCGAAGTCTATGAAAAGCGGTTTCGTGAAGTCGATTGTCTCCACCGACGGCAGCCCGCGTTTGCCGTAGAGCAGGCTGTGCGCTATTGCGAACGTCATTGAAGGCGGCGAGAAATGCGCCTTGATTGAGCCGTCGGTAAACTGCACCATTGAGTGGACTATGCTCTGCTTTTGAACCACCACTTGGATTTGCTCGGGCTTGACGCCGAAAAGCCACTTTGCCTCTATCACCTCCAAGCCTTTGTTTGCGAGCGTCGAGGAGTCTATAGTGACTTTCGGGCCCATGCTCCAGTTGGGGTGTTTCAACGCCTGTTCGGGCTTGATTGAAAGCATTTGCTCATGCGTGTAGTCGCGGAACATTCCGCCCGAGGCGGTAATCAGCAGTTTTGCGATGTCGTCTTTGCGTTCGCCCACAAGGCACTGGAAGATTGCGTTGTGCTCGCTGTCGAGCGGCAGCATTGCCACTCTTTTGCGCTGCGCAGCCCCCATTACGAACTTGCCCGCCATAACCAAAAGCTCCTTGTTTGCAAGGGCTATGTCTTTGCCCGTCTCTATTGCCGCAAGCGTGGGGCGCAGAGCCGTAGTGCCCACCACCGCCGCAACGACGGTGTCGATTTCGGGGAGCGTGGCAACCGCAGTCAAGCCCTCTTCGCCGCTGAAAATTTTAACGTCGGGCGCGAACAGTCCCGATTCTTTCGCTTTTGCGTATGCGTCGGCGTCGTAGATTGCCACGAATTTCGCCCCGAATTCCTTCGCTATTTTCGCGAGCTTTTCGAAGTTCTTTTTACCCGCAATGCCCACAACTTTGAGCCTGTCGGGGTTGGCGCGCACCACGGCAAGCGTGTTGTCGCCTATCGAGCCGGTTGCGCCGAGGATTGAAAGTTTTCTTACGTCCATTTTGTTTTTCCGTTCAAATTACATGTGCGTGAGTGCAAAAAACAGCAGCACCACAAACGACAGCGGCGCGCAGAGAATCAGCGAGTCCGCCAAGTCCAGCATTCCGCCTATCCCCGGAATAATCGCGCCCGAGTCTTTCACGTTTGTTCTGCGTTTGAAAACCGATTCGAGCAGGTCGGACATTATAGCAACCGCGCCTATCGGCATTGAAACAGCCGCTGCTTTAAGCGGCGTTATGTAGCTCCAGAAAACGCCGTATCCCGCGCCTATCCACGCTATCACCGCGCCGATTGCCGCCGAAGAAAGCACGCCGCCGAGCGCGCCCTCCCACGTTTTGTTGGGGCTCATTGTAGGTGCCATTTTGTGGCGGCCGAACGCGCAGCCAATTACATACGCGCCTACGTCGGAAAACTTTGCCGCGGCAATAATCCAGACGGCAAGCATGATATTTTCGTAGCCGCCCGTGCCCCAATTTGCCGTTACGGCGAACCATTTGAGCATAAACGGCACTATGAAAATCACCGCCACCGTGGGGAGCACGGTTTTCGAAAAACGGCTGCCGAACGGGTCTTTGACTATCGTCCAGAGCGGCGCGAGCATAAGCAGAACCGCCGCGATATCGCTTACAATGCACTCCGCACCCATGCACACGGCGCGCGTTGAAAGGGCGAAAATCACGACTGTGGCAAACTGAATGTATTTGAGGTTGGGCGTCAAAGCCGACGCGCGCAGGAGCGTGCAGACTTCGTAGTTTGTCCCCAACGCCAGCGCGCAGATTAGCACGGTAAAGCCGAGGCTTCCGCCGTAGACTATTGCAAGCGTTGCTATTGCCCAGAGGGCGAATGTGCTGAAAATTCTTTTTGCCATTATTTTGAAATTTGTTCCGAGGTCAGTCCGTAGCGGCGTTCGCGTTTGGCGTATTCCGCCACCGCCTTGCGCAGTTCCTCCCCGTCGAAGTCGGGCCAGTTGACATCGGTAAAATACAGTTCCGCATACGCGCCCTGAAGCATCAGGTAGTTGCTCAGCCGCTGCTCTCCCGAGGTTCTGATAATCAAGTCGGGGTCGGGGATTCCGCCCGCAGCGGTGTCGAGCCGCTTGCTGATTTCGTCCCACGAGACGTTTTCGGGCGAAAATTTCCCGTCGGCGGCGTCGCGGACGAGCGATTTTACCGCGCGCGCAATTTCGTCGCGCGAGCCGTAGTTGAGGGCGAGCACCAGCGTTTGTTCGGAAAAATCCTTCGTGCTGTTTTTGACTTTTTCGATTGCCTTGCGGCAGTAGTCGGGCAGGGCGGAAATGTCGCCGATTGTCTCGAAGCGGATTTTGTTTTCCACGAAGTCCCTTTCGCCCGATTTAAGCGATGCCTCAAGCAGGCGCATCAACGCCGAGACTTCCGTTTTAGGTCTGTTCCAGTTTTCGGAGGAGAACGCGTAGAGCGTCAAATACTCCACGCCCAGTTCGCGCGCGGCGGCGAGAACCTTGCGGATTTGCTCCGCGCCCTGCTTGTGCCCCTGAATTCTTGTTTTACCGCGCTGTTTCGCCCAACGGCCGTTGCCGTCCATAATGATTGCGATGTGTCGGGGGGCTGAAGATTGCGAGGGGGAGGTCATAAAATAAAAAAGGGGGTCAGGTTACCTACGGCACATTTGGAAAATCACTACCGTTGCTTTCTTCCGAATCTGGCGGGGTTCGCGCTTTCGCAAATTGCATAGGACCCGACCTTGTTAAATATCCTCTATTTTTAACCCCCGATTGCAAGTTTTTTTTTAATTGCAGGCGCAGTTATCATTCGGATTTTTTCGGCGCGGTTTTTTGCGGGGAATTACATGCCGAATGCGCCGTTTACGCCACAAAAAAAGACCGCCGAGGGGCGGTCTTTTTGTCCGTTCGCAAAGGGGGTTATTTGCCTTCGGCGAGCTGTTTGGCTTTGGCAATCGCGTAGTCGCGGTTCATCTTGGCGATGAAGTCGAGCGTGATTCCCTTCGGGCAAACCGCTTGGCACTCTCCGTAGTTCGAGCAGTTGCCGAAGCCCAATTCCTGCATTTTCTCAACCATTGCTATTGTGCGCTTGTCCTTTTCGGGCGCGCCCTGCGGCAGGTAGTTGAGGTGGCAGACTTTTGCCGAGGTAAACAGCATTGCCGACGCGTTCGGGCACGCGGCAACACACGCGCCGCAGCCTATGCACTGGGCGGCGTCCATTGCCTTGTCGGCTATCTTCTTGGGAATGAGGATTTCGTTGGCGTCGCGCGGCGAACCCGTGCGCGCGGTGATGTAGCCGCCCGCCTGCTGAATGAGTTCGAACGCGTCGCGCGAGACAATCAGGTCTTTCTTGACGGGGAACGGGCCCGCTCTCCAAGGCTCGACAACAATAGTGTCGCCGTCCTTGAATTTACGCATATGCAGCTGGCATACGGTAGTTTCCTTTTCGGGGCCGTGCGGAATGCCGTTGATTGTCATAGAGCACATTCCGCAGATACCTTCGCGGCAGTCGTGGTCGAAAACGATGGGCTCTTTGTCCTGCTCCACTAGCTGTTCGTTGAGAATGTCGAACATTTCGAGGAACGAGCTGTCCTCGCTCACGTTATCGACGGTATACTTTTCAAAGTGCCCTTTGTCGTTTGCGTCTTTTTGTCTCCAAACTTTAAGATGAATTTTCATTTCGATGCCTGTTGAGTTTTATTTGTATGAGCGGACTACCGGTTTTACTTCGTCGTGGGTTATGGGTTCTTTGTGAAGTTCCGGAGCTTTGTCGTCGCCCTTGTATTCCCAGACTGCCGCGTATGAGTAGTCGGCGTCGTTGCGCTTGGCTTCGCCGTCTTCCGTCTGGTATTCCACTCTGAAGTGCGCGCCGCAGCTTTCCTCGCGGTTGAGGGCGTCGCGAACCATGATTTCGGCGAACTCGAGGAAGTCGGCCACTCTGCCAGCTCTTTCAAGTTCCGTATTGATTGTGTCTTCGTCGCCTACAACCTTTACGTCCTTCCAGAATTCTTCGCGGATTTGCGGAATCAGTTCCAGAGCCTTTGTGAGGCTTTCCTTGCTACGCGCCATTCCGCAGTATTCCCACATAACTTTGCCGAGTTTGAGGTGGAAGTAGCGCGGGCTTTTCGTGCCCTTGACCGCCATAAGCTTGGCGATTCTGTCTTTGACTTGGCTTTCGACTTCCGAGAATTCGGGAGCTTCCGTCGAGACGTTCTTTGCGCCCACTCTCGCCAGATAGTCGGGGAGCGTGTAGGGGATAACGAAGTATCCGTCCGCCAAGCCCTGCATCAACGCCGACGCGCCGAGGCGGTTTGCGCCGTGGTCGGAGAAGTTTGCTTCGCCGAGAACGAACAATCCGGGGATTGTGCTCTGGAGGTTGTAGTCAACCCAAAGACCGCCCATTGTGTAGTGCGATGCCGGATATATGCGCATGGGCGTCTTGTAGGCGTTTTCGCCCGTGATGCGCTCATACATATCGAAGAGGTTGCCGTATTTTTCCTTGACCACGTTCAGACCGTCGCGCTTGATTGCGTCGGCGAAGTCGAGGTATACGCCGCGGCGTTCGCCGTTGACTGCGGGGCCCACTCCGCGGCCGTCGTCGCAGGCTTCCTTAGCCGCGCGCGAGGAAATGTCGCGGGGCGCGAGGTTGCCGAAGCTGGGATATTTTCTTTCCAGATAGTAGTCTCTGTCGGCTTCGGGAATGTCGTTGGGGTTTTTCGTGCAATCCGCCTTGTTCTTGGGAACCCAAACGCGGCCGTCGTTGCGCAACGATTCGCTCATGAGCGTGAGCTTGCTTTGCTGGTCGCCGTGCTGCGGAATGCAGGTGGGGTGGATTTGCGTGAAGCAGGGGTTTGCGAAGCCCGCGCCGCGCTTGTAGCAGCGGTAGGCGGCCGTAACGTTGCAGCCCTGCGCGTTTGTGGAAAGGTAGAACACGTTGCCGTAGCCGCCCGTGCAAAGCAACACGGCGTCGGCGGCGTAGCGTTCGATTTTTCCGTCTACGAGGTTGCGGCAGATAATGCCCTTTGCGTGCTCTTCGCCCGATTTTTCGTCCTTGATTTTCACCAAGTCGAGCATTTCGCGGCGCGTGAACATCTTGACTTTACCGAGGGCGATTTGTCTTTCCAAAGCCGAATACGCGCCCAAAAGCAGCTGCTGACCCGTTTGGCCTCTGGCGTAGAACGTGCGGCTTACCTGCGCGCCGCCGAAGGAGCGGTTCGCCAACATACCGCCGTATTCGCGGGCGAACGGAACGCCCTGCGCCACGCACTGGTCGATGATGTTTACGCTGACTTCCGCCAAGCGGTAGACGTTTGCCTCGCGCGAGCGGAAGTCGCCGCCCTTGACGGTGTCGTAGAAGAGGCGGTAGATGCTGTCGCCGTCGTTCTGGTAGTTCTTGGCGGCGTTGATACCGCCCTGAGCCGCTATTGAGTGCGCGCGGCGCGGGCTGTCCTGATAGCAGAAGCAGAGGACGTTGTAGCCCTGTTCCGCCAGCGATGCCGCCGCGCTTGCGCCCGCCAGACCGCTACCGACAACTATAACCTTGAATTTGCGGCGGTTCGACGGGTTTACGAGTTTTGCATGGAATTTAAAGTTCGACCACTTTTCGGAAATCGGACCTTCTGGTATTTTGGAGTCTAAATTCATTTTCAACCTTCCGTTCTGTTATTTTACGCACGCGGCCTTTTTCTGGCAGGCGTTTTCTATTGCCTTGTAGTCGATGAAAATCGGCTTGTCGGCGTTCGATTTCTTGAGGGAGTCAAACTGCTTCAAGACCTGCTTTACCGGAACAATCTGGCAGTCGGTATACTTCGAGACCAAAATCGCCGCGGGGTTTACGCAGAAGCCGAGCGCGATGACAAAGCAGTATGCTATGGCGATTTTATTGAGGCGGTATCTCCACGTTTCGTTTCTGAAACCGACGCTCTGGAACATACTGGAGACGCCGTGCGAAAGGTGGAAGGCTATTGCCAGCATTGCCGCAATGTAGCCGAGCGAAACCCACGGGTTCGAGAAGCCCAAAATCAGCATTGCGTAGACATCGTGGATTGTTTTGCCCTCATACATTCCCGAAGTTGCAACCCAGTCGAGCTGTTTGAATTCGGGGTTCAGGCACAGAACCGTGTAGTGCAAAATGTGCAAAACTGCGAACAAAATCACGAGCGTTCCCGTGTATATCATAGTGCGCGCCGCCAATGTGCACGCCTGCGACTTCTTCACCGCGTATGACTGCGGACGCGCCTTTGCGTTTTCTACAACCAGCAAATACGCCGTAGCCAAATGCAGCACAAAGCACGCCGCCAAGCCCAGTCTGAAGCCCCAGAGAATTTCCCAAGGGAGCGTTTGCAGGAAGTTAGCGTAGGCGTTAATCGCGTGGGGCCCGCATTCAAGCATCTGCAGGTTGCCGAGCATGTGCACCAACAAGAACGACGCCAACACAAAGCCCGTAATCGCCATTACGAACTTTTTAATCAGCGACGATAGTATCGAATTTTTTATATTACCCATGATTTTTGTTCCAGTTATGTTTACAAAAAATGAAGGTTTATTCGATACAGAAACGCGTCGGCTTTTTCAACCTTTTTTTGCCGCTCCACAAAAAAATGCTTTTATTCTTTCGGCTTGTGTGGCATTTTCTGCGTTATGGAACTTACATACACAAACAAAGTCGCGCTCGTAAGCGGAGCGGGCAGGGGAATAGGCCGCGAAATTGCAATGTCTTTGGCGGCGGCGGGTTGCGAGGTAATCTGTTCAAGCAAAAATCCCGCGTCGTGCGGGAAGACAGCTGAGGAAATCGTAGCCGCGGGCGGCAAGGCGATAGCCGTCCCCTTCGACGTTTCCAAACCCGCCGAAATCAAGCAGGCGTGCGTCGAAATCCTCAAGAAATACGACAGCGTGGACATTCTCGTAAACAACGCGGGAATCACCAAGGACAACCTCCTTATGCGTATGTCGGACGAAGAGTGGGAGGCGGTGATTGCCACGAATTTGTCGTCGGCGTTCTATCTGACGCGCAACCTAATCCGCCCCATGATGAGCAGACGTTGGGGGCGCATAATCAACATTTCCTCCCTTTCGGGGCAGATGGGCAACATGGGACAGGTCAACTACTCCGCGGCGAAAGCGGGTATGATTGGCTTTACGAAGTCGGTCGCAAAGGAGGTGGCGTCGCGCAACATAACGGTAAACGCGATTGCACCGGGGTTTATCGAAACCGATATGACTTCCGTTCTGCCGGAAAGCGTGGTGAAGGCTGTTATGCCGCTGATTCCCGCGAAAAAATTCGGGTCGGTGGGCGACATTGCGGCGACGGCGATGTTTTTGGCGTCGGATCAGGCAGGCTACATAACAGGGCAGGTTATTGGGGTCAACGGCGGACTCTACATGTAAATAGCGCGTGAAATTGGCTTGATGCTACGTTCCAAAAAAGAATTTGCAGTGGGGCAGTAGGTTTACTACAGCCGCCACCGCAAATTCTTTTTTGAAGCCTCGCCTGAAGCTCAATTTGACGCGCTATTTGAAATAATGATGACGCGTGACCACAAAAGTTGCCGAAGGCAAGCTTTTGTGATGACGCGCAAGGGGCTTTGCTCCTTGTCCTCCGCCGCGATGGCGGTCTGTGGTTATTCGGCGTTTCTTAAATGTTTGTTAAAGGCGTATTGAACAATGTTCAATCGCCGCCTCTTTCGAATATGTAAAAAACGTCTTTTCTGTAAACATTCGCATTGCTTGCAGCAATGGCTAATCAATCTAACCCGAAACTTTAACCAAAAGACAAAGCGGAATTGGCTACGCCAATCCGCGTTTTTTATATGTTGTGAAGTGGTGCAAATTGGCTGAAGCCAATATTGCTTTACTTTAATCAATAATCAAAGGCGAACGGGCTTTGCCCGCCGCCACCACTTTCGAATATGTAAAAAAGGCAGAAAACAAGCGAAGCGCGTTTGAGATTTTGCCGCAGGCAAAAGACCCCGAAGGGGCGAATACAAGCCGAAGGCGCGTATAGATGCGTTTGAAAAACGCACCCGAAGGGCACGCAGCGGCGTGTCAAACGGTTTGCGAATGCAAACGCGAGTCAATGATGCCCGAGAGCGTTTGCTTATGAAAATTTTTTTATTTCTTTTTTTCACTTAATAAAAAATTTTCATTTTCATAAGCAAACGCGCCCTCGCGCTTTTTAGAAAGAGTAGAATGCGCCGCCGAGAATGGTCGTCGGGTCTTGGTCGTGGATTGCCATAACCTGACCCGCGTTGATTGCGCGTTGGGGCGTTTCGAATTCAATGTCCGCGCCCGAGTCAGTCGGAGAGAAGAGGATTTTCACGAGGTCGTCGCGGTAGCGGACGCGCGCGAAGAGTTCGCGCTTTTCGGCAACGGGCTTGTTTATCCAGTTTATCTCCGTTATCTTTGTGTGCGATTTGTAGAGATCGGGAGAGTCGGGCGAATCGAAGTCAATCACGAGAGTGTTCGTGGAAAAGTCCTTTGCAATTACCACATACCGCTTGTTGTCGGCGTTCGACGGCACTCCAATTCCCTTGCGCTGCCCGAGCGTGTAGTTGAAAAGCCCCTTGTGGCGGCCGAGAACCTTTCCGCTTTTGTTTACAATGTCGCCCTCCGATTCGGGAATGTAGTGCCTTAGAAAGTCCTGAATCCTGATTTTGCCGAGAAAACATATCCCCTGACTGTCCTTCTTTTCCGAGTTCGGCAGCCCCTCCATTCTGGCGATGTCGCGCACCTGACTTTTCAGCAGCGAGCCTATCGGGAAGGCGGCGTGCATTAGCTGGTTTTGCGTAATCATGCAGAGAAAATATGATTGGTCCTTTGCGGGGTCGGCACCCATTTGGAGGTCGCGCGAGCCGTCGGGGTTTTCGCGCAGGGAACAGTAGTGCCCCGTGGCGACAGTGTCGAAGCCGTTTTTTTGCGCGTATTCGAGAAATTTTCCGAACTTCATGCGCCTGTTGCAGAGCACGTCGGGATTGGGCGTTCTGCCGAGCCGATAGCCCTCGATGAGATATTCCACAATCTGCTCGCGGTATTCTTTGATGAAGTCTACCACGTCGAATTTGACGCCGAGGGTTTTGCAGACGTTTTCGCAGTCCAGAATGTCCTGATGCCACGGACAGTCGCCGAGAACGTCTATACCCTCCTCGTTGACCCACGTTTTCATATACGCCGCGCTCACGTTGCACCCCTCCTGCTTGAGGAGTGCCAAAGCCACCGAGCTGTCCACGCCGCCCGAGAGCGCAGTCAAGATTTTTGCGTCCATACTATTTGGTGTTTTTGAACCACGCGGGCGAAATGCCGTAGTGTTTTATTTTGTAGTTTATTATGCGCTGCGTAAGCCCCAGACGCCGCGCCGCCACAGCCGCCTTGCCCTTCGAGATCTTCAACGCCTCCGTGATTAGCTCGCGTTCGAACGACTCCACCATTGAGTTGAAGTCTATGTCCTCGCCGTATGGGAGCGTTCTGTCCGAGAACGACGCGCGCACGGCGGGCGGCAGGTTGTAGCCCGAAATCGCGGAGTCGTTCGACGACATCACCGCGCGTTCCATGCAGTTTTCAAGCTCGCGCACGTTCCCCGGCCAAGAGTAGATGCTCATCATATTGATTGCGGGGGTGGAAATGCGCTTTATGTTTTTTGCGTGGACGGCGTTGAACTTTTCGAGAAAGTGCTCGGCAAGCAGAACGATGTCGCTTTTGCGATCCTTAAGCGACGGAATGTGGATTGAATTTTTCGAGACCGCCGCGTATAGCGACGCGTCGAACCCGCCCGATTCCACGAGCTTTTCGACGTTCTCGCAGCTGGCGCAGATTATGCGCGCCCTGAGCTTTGTGTGCTTGTTTTCGCCGAGCTTTACGAACGACTCCGTCGCCAACGCCCGCGCAAGCGCGTTTTGCGCGAGGGGCGAAAGGGCGGCAATTTCGTCGAAGAAAATGGTCTGCCGTTTGTCAAGCCCCAGTTGCGAAATTGCTATTTTTGAGGCGGGCAGGGCTGCGCAGTTTACCACCGTGAAGCTGCCGTAGTCGGACTTCTCGCAGACGGCGCGGGCGGCAAGCTCCTTGCCCGTTCCCGACTTGCCCCTGATGAAAAGGCATTCCCTGTCTTTGGCGTGTTTTGCGATGAAGTCGTATACGTTCTGCATTGCGCCGCAGTTGCCTATCATGCAGGAGGGGCGGTTTGTCTCGACGGCGTCGGAGCGTCGGGTTTGCGCCATTATTTTGTTGCACTCCTCCTTGCGCATGTAGATGAGGGCTACGGAGTCGGCAATTATGTTGGAGATTGTCTCGAGCAGTTCGAGGTCGGCGGAAAGCCTTTTCTTTTTTGCGAACCGCCTTTCCGCGCTAATTGTGCCTATTACCTGCTCCATGTAGACGATTGGCACGCACAGAAACGACGTGTTGTCCATCATCGTGCGCGTGTGCGATTTCGTCCTGTTGAGGAAGTCTTTGCACTTGGAGATGTCTGCCACAATTATCGGCTTGCACTCCGCCGCCGACTTGCCCGTAATGCCTTCGCCTATTTTGTAGACGCCGCGCTTTATGCTTTCGCGGTCAAGCCCGCAGGCGTCTTCTATAAAGAGGTAGTCGCCGTTGCGCAGGGTGATTGTGGCGCGCAAAAAGCCCATTTTTTCCGACAGCTGCGCCAGCGTCTGGGAAATTATCTCCGAGACCTTCTCGCGGCGCACCGCCATCATGCTGATTTTTTCAAGCACGGCTATTTCGGATTCCTCGTCGGGGTATCCGTTGTCGATTTCTTCCGCCTGCCTGATTTTCCTCATTATCGCAAGTTTCGGATATTTCCGCGCGGGTTTCAATAATTTTCGGGCGCGAATAAAAAAAACTTGTCTAACGCACAATTCGGTTGCATATTGAAGAAAAGAAAATGAGTTCATACCAAGTTATAGCGCGCAGATACCGCCCCAAACAGTTCTCGGAATTGGTTGGGCAGGAACATATTGTAAAAACACTTACAAACGCCATAACTTCGGGGCGCATAGGGCACGCGTATTTGTTCGTCGGGCCGCGCGGAACGGGGAAAACAACCGTGGCGCGCCTGTTTGCAAAGGCTCTCAACGCCAAGGGCGGCCCCAATATCCGCCCCGACGACGACGACGAAATTTCGCAGGCGATAATGAACGGCTCGTGTATGGACGTGGTGGAAATCGACGGGGCGTCGAACCGCTCGATTGACGAAATCAGAAAACTGCGCGAAGACTGCCAATACGCGCCCACGCAGTGCTCCTTCAAAATCTACATTATCGACGAAGTCCACTCGCTTACGGCCGACGCTTTCAACGCGCTTTTGAAAACGCTTGAAGAGCCGCCCGCGCACGTAAAATTCATCTTCGCCACAACCGAAGCCCACAAAGTTTTGGGCACAATAACATCGCGCTGCCAGCGTTTCGAATTCCGCCCGATTCCCGAGGAGCTTGTTGCAAAACATCTTAAATACATAGCCGAGCGCGAGCAGATAGAGGCCTCCGACGAAGCCATTCGCGCCATTGCCCGCCTTGCAAACGGCGGCATGCGCGACGCCCAGAGCATTCTCGACCAGATGATTTCCTTCTGCGGCAAAAAGCTCGATATTTCCGATGTCGTGGGCGTCTATGGCTTGGCGGGAGAGTCGGAGATTGCCAAAATGCTCGAAAATATGGCGCGCGGAGACTATTCTGCAATAGTCGCGGGCGTTGGCGATTTGGTCGACCGCGGCTGCGATTTGTATCGCGCACTTTGCGATATGCAGACTTCGCTCAGAAACGCAATGATTGAGTCGTTCAAAACGGGCGAATACACTTTCGGCGAAAAAACGATGTCGAGCGAGCAGATTATGCGCATGCTCGACGTTCTTCAGGGCGCGGAAAAGAATTTGAAATCGGGGCTTTCGGAAAAGGCGAACTTCGAAGTAGCCCTGCTAAAGGCGGTTGAGCAAAGCCGCGCGCGGGCGATAAACACGCTCATAAAGGAACTCGACAAGCTTTCGGCGGCGGACGCCGAAACGCAAAAAAAAAATAGCCCTGCTTCTTAGAAAAGTTCTCGAGGAAAGCGAGGCCTTCCGCAGGGCATACGCCGCCGCCGTCCCCGAAAAAAAACGCCGCCCGAGCGTGCTTGCGGCGTCGGCGGAGGATTCCGACAGAACGGTTTTCCGCGCAGACTCGCCAGAGTTCAAAAAGGCGTTGTCGGAATTGCCCGATTCTTTGGTGGACTTGATTTATTCGCAGTTGAAAATCCGTCCCGAGCGTTATGTGGAGCTTGCGCAGGCGGAGTCGGAAACGGAGTCGGCGGCGGACGTTTCCGTGGAAAACGAACGGCTTGACGAGGATATGGAGGAGCTTGCCGAGCAGGAGGAGAACAGTTGAGATATGGCTTTCGGTTTTTTTGAAATTTCCACGCTTGTTTGCGCGGGTTTGGCGGGCGCGGGGTTCGCGCTTTACGCGCTGGCGTTGCGCGCGTATGCTCGGGAAAAACGCGGATTCGCCGAAAAACTCGCGGCGGCGGAATCGGAAAAGGCGGCGGCGCAACGCGGGTTCGACGCGGCGCGGCAGTCGCTTTCGCAGAAGTCGGTTGAGGCTGCCGTAGCGCAGACGCAAATGCGCGCGGCGCAGGCGCGAGCCGACGAGCTTGCCGAAAAGCTCGACGCGCTTTCCGCCCGCAAGGAGGAGACCGACAGGCTGTTTTCGGCGCAAAAGCGCGAAACTGAGCTTATGAAAGAGTCGCTTGCGGAAACGGAGAAACGCTACGGGGAACTCAGGAAGCGTCTCGACGACGACTTTCAGGTTCTCGCCTCCAAAATTTTCGACTCCGCGCGCGAAAAATTCGCAGCCGTCGGCGCGGAGAAAATGTCGGCGGTTGTAGAGCCGCTTTCGCAGAGCCTTCTCGACTTCAAAAAGCGCGTGGAAACAATCCACGAATCGCATTTGCGCTCTTCGGCCGACGTTTCCGTCCAAATAGACAACCTGCTTAAAATGAACGCGCGCCTTTCGGAGGAGGCCGACAAACTCTCAACCGCGCTGCGTTCAAACAACAAGGTTGCGGGCAACTGGGGCGAAGCGGTTCTCGAGCGCATTTTCGAGTCGTGCGGGTTCGTGAAGGGAGTCCACTACAGGGCGCAGGCAAACTTTGCCGACTCCACCGCGCAGCAGACGCGCCTTATGCCCGACTTCATTGTTGATTTGCCCGACAACCGCTCAATCATTGTCGATTCCAAACTGTCGCTTGTAGACTACGTTGACTACTGCGCGGCTGCCGACGGCGACGCAAAGCGCAAGTGTCTGGAGAAATTCAAGAAGTCGGTTCGCGCGCACTTGAACGAGTTCGCAAAGAAATACGACGCCCTTCCCGTGGCGGGCTTCAAGCTGATGTTTATGCCGATAGAGCCCGCCTACAATCTGGCTGTGGAGGCCGACAAAACTCTCCTTGCCGACGCCTACAAAGACAACGTTCTGATTGTCTCGCCCGTGTCGGTGATGGCCATTTTGAAATACGCGCAAATTGCCTACCGCAGCGAGGCGTTCGCAAAAAATATGGGCGAACTCTCCAAGCAGGGGCGTCTTTTGTGCGAGCGCATAGAGCGTTTTTCAAAGCGTTTCGCCGCAATCCAAACGCGCATAGAAGCCCTTCAAAAGGAATACGACGAAACCAAAACATCTCTTTCCGACGGCACGCAAAGCGTTGCAAGCACGGCGCGCCGTTTCCACGAACTTTCGGTTAAGTCGCTTGAAAGCCGTCCGAAATCAATACAGGAGGACACACCAGATGGACAGTGAACGCAGAACCCCCGAATGGATACCCGAAAACGCCGACAAAAGCGTTTTCACAACAAGCGTGATGTCGGGCGTGAGCCTGCGTAAAGACGCCACCGCCGACGAAACGGTTTCCACGCGCCCGCGTCCCAAACGCCGCGTCCTTTCCGACGACGAACTCCGCGCGGGCGTTCTCGCGGGCGACAGAACTGTTCTCGCGCAGGCAATAACGCTTGTTGAAAGCAACAATCCCGAGCATTTCGAGCGCGCGCAAAAGCTGCTCACATCCGTTTTGCCCGCAACGGGCAACTCTTTCCGCATAGGCATTACGGGCGTTCCGGGGGCGGGGAAGTCGTCGTTCATAGAAACATTCGGAACTATGCTTTGCGACAAAAAAAACAAGCGCGTTGCGGTTCTCGCCGTTGACCCCTCAAGCTCCCGCACGGGCGGTAGCGTCTTGGGCGACAAAACCAGAATGGAAAACCTTTCGCGTCGCGCAAACGCGTTTATACGCCCGTCGCCGTCGGGTTGCGTTCTCGGCGGAGTGGCGCGCAAAACGCGCGAGACAATGCTTCTTTGCGAGGCCGCGGGCTTCGACGTAATACTTATTGAAACCGTGGGCGTCGGGCAGAGCGAGGTTGCCGTGCGCTCAATGTCCGACTTCTTTCTGCTTTTGCAGCTCGCCGTTCAGGGCGACGATTTGCAGGGCATAAAAAAGGGCGTAATCGAGCTTGCCGACGGAATTTTGGTCAACAAGTGCGACGGCAATTTGGTTGAAAAATCGAACCTCAAGCGCGCGGAACTCGAGGGCGTGTTGCACTTCCTCTCTTCGGCTACCCCCGACTGGCAGCCGTTTTGCAGAACGTGTTCGGCTCTCACGGGCGACGGCGTGGAGGAGGCTTGGGATTTGCTCGAAAAATACAGGCAAACGCTCACAGCCAACGGATACTGGCACAAGCGCAGGGCGCAGCAGAATGTCGAGTGGTTCAAGTCGCTTATCGAGCGCGAAGTTGTGCGCAGGTTTTTCGCAACGGAGGGGGTGGAAAATGCCGTGGCGCATTACATGAAGCTTGTCGAGGCCGAGTCCATTTCGCCCGCAAAGGCGGTCAGCGACATTCTGGGAGCGTATCTGAAATGACCTCCGCGCGCGCCGAACGCATAAAATCGCTTCCGCCGCGCCTTGCCGAGACGCTCGAAGATTTTTGCGCGTATCTGAAAATGGAGCTGGGCAGGGGCGCGAACACAGTGGCGTCATACGCCTCCGACATTCTCCAGTTTTGCGAATCCGCCGCCGAGGAGGGCGCGCGCAGCTTCGAGGAAATCGACGCCGACGCTCTTTCCAACTGGATTTCCGACGTTTCGAAATACTCCAAGTCTACAACGCAGTCGCGCAAAATAAGCGCGTTGCGCACCCTTGCCGACTTCCTCATAGACGCGGGCGTCTGGACTAAAAACTACGCCGAACGCATTGCGCGCCCCAAGGTTTCGCGCCCCGTGCCCGAGGTTTTGGAGGCGTCGCAGATTGACGACATCATTTCGGCCGCCGCCGCCGACACGTCCGCCGAAGCCGCGCGCGACCGCGCCATGATGGAGCTTGTCTATTCAAGCGGGCTTCGCGTTTCGGAGCTTTGCGGCTTGCGCGAAAGCGACATCGACGCGCACGAACGCATAATCAGGATAACGGGCAAAGGCAACAAAACGCGGCTCGTCCCCGTCGGCGACATCGCCCTCGAAGCCATTGCCGCATACAAGAAACGCCGCCCCGAGCTTTTAAAAGACGCCGTTTGCGCCGAACTTTTCGTTACGCGTCTCGGGAAGAAAATCTCTCGCAAGACATTTTGGTTCAACCTCAAAAAATACGCGGTTGCGGCGGGAATTTCGGCGAACGTAAAGCCGCACGAACTGCGCCACTCGTTCGCAACGCACCTGTTGCGCAACGGCGCAAATTTGTTTTCAATAAAGGAAATGCTCGGGCACAGCGACCTCTCCACAACGCAGATTTACACTCAGCTTGTCCGCGACGACATTGTTTCGGAATACGCCGCCAAGCACCCCCGCTCTAAAATGGACGTTGAAACCGACTGACGCCGACGACTTGCAAGCCTTCTCCCAAGCGGGGTTCGCGCCCGTTCCGACTTCGCGCGCGGGGCGTCGGGGCGGGGAACGTCTGTTGTTTTGCCCGAAATTTTTGCGCTGTTGCGCGGTATCGGTTTTTGTCAGCCGATGTTAAAAAATCCGAGAATGGAAACGGCAATCAAAATAACGCCGCCCAAAATCGGCAGATGTTTTGAAAGCCTTGCCGCCGACTTTCCAAGCTCTATTCCCGAAAGGCACATAACAACCGTAGTTGCGGCAATTACAGCCGCCGCGCGCGCCATATCCACATTCATAAATGCGAACGACACCCCCACCGCAAGGGCGTCCAGACTTGTAGCCACGCCCAGCAGCAGCAGTATTTTAGCCCTCAGCGGCAGCAGGAAATTCTGCGTGTTGCCGTCGTCGCTTTTGAAGGCGTCGCGCAGCATTTTAAGCCCGAGCACAAACAGCACCGCAGCCGCCGCGTAGCGCATTGCGTTTTCGAAAAGCGAAAGCGCGTGTTCGCCCGCAACCCAGCCCGCGAACGTCATGAACGTCTGAACCGCCGCGAAAGTAGCCGCCGCCGCCAGCTTGTCTACCGCGGGGATTTTCGAGCGCGTGCACCCTCCCGCCGCCGACACCGCAAACGAGTCTATTGAAAGCGCAAACGCCACAGAAAACAATTCAAACAAATTCATTTCGCCCATTTTTTCAGACTCGCTGAACTTGGCAAGTTCTTTGTTTGCGGATTCAAAAAAAATCGAAAAAATGTTGCCAAGCGCAGCGCGGCGTGTAATTCTTGTTTCAGATATAGGATATTGCTGTTATGAAAATAGAAAGAAGAGGCAACACTTCGCTTTACCGCTTCGACGCGGGAAACTCCACCTTTATTATGAATCCGTTTGAGGGCGCGCGCCTGATGACTTGGGATATTAAAAACGCCGACGGAACTTCGCGCAGCGTGATTCCGTGGCAGAAGCCCGAAATCGTAACGGGCAAAGACTTCCCGACAGTTCACGGCGGCATTCCCATCATTTTCCCGTTCCCGAGCACGTCGTTCGTGGGGCGCACGCCGCACATTTGGCGCACTCCGCGCGGCGATGTCCGCCCGATGGCGCGCTTCGGCTACGCTTGGGGCGGCAAATTCGAAGTGGCGTATTCTTCCGACAACGAAATCAAGCTGAAGTTTATCCCCTGCGCCGACTGCAAAGAGGCGTATCCCTACGACTACAATTTCTACGTCCGCTACCGCTTCTTCGAACGCTCTTTCACGCTCGAGCTGCTCTTGGAAAACAAGGGCGACCTGCCCATGCCGTGGGAGGGCGGCACGCACCCGTATTTCACTATTCCGTGGGTAAAGGGCGAAAAAAAGCGCGACTATTTCGTGCAGTCGGACGGGCGCAAATCTACCTACAACGTAGGCGACGGCACGCGCCAGACGCTCGACAATCTCGACAAAAACTCCTTCGCCGACCCCGAGCTTAAAGGGCGCATTCTCTGCGACCTCCAGACGGGCACAGTCAAGGCGGTTCGCAAAAAAACGGGCGAGGCAATAGAGATAGTCATAAACGACAACCGCAAGCCCGACCCCAGTTTCGCCGTTGTCTTCTTCGGCTTCCCCAAGGAGGGCGACCCGAACATTTTTGCAATAGAGCCGTGGATGGCTCCGCCCAACAGCGCGTCGAAGCCTTCGCATTTTGTCCGCGGCGGCGAAACTGGCTCTTTCAAAATAGAGGTGAAAATTTAATGCGCGCGGTTGTCCAACGCGTCCGCAGCGCGTCGGTTGACGTGCGCGCGGCCGACGGCGCATTTGTGCGCAAGGGCGAAATAGGCGCGGGGCTGCTCGTGCTTTTGGGAGTCGAAAACGGCGACACTTCCGCCGACGCCGACTGGCTTGTGGGCAAAATTTCGGCATTGCGGATTTTCGAAGACGCCGACGAAAAAATGAACCTCTCGGTGCTCGACGTGCGCGGGGGCGTTTTGGTTGTAAGCCAATTCACGCTTTTCGGCAACGTCCGCAAGGGAAGCCGCCCGTCGTTCAACCGCGCAGCACCCCCCGCGGTTGCAATTCCGCTTTACGAGATGTTCGCGGCAAAGATGTCGGCGGTTTTGGGCGCGGACGTTCCCACGGGAGAGTTCGGGGCAATGATGAACGTGTCGCTTGTAAACGACGGCCCCGTGACGATAATTTTGGACTCAAAAAACAAAGAAATCTAAGCACCGCCGCCAGAATCCGCGTTCGTCTTTTGCGGGCGGGTATTCCTTTTTGTAGTAGCGCACAACTACGGTGTCGCCTTCCCGCGCCTCTCCGCGGACGATTCTGAACAAAAAGCAGTTTTTATACCCCTGCGACATCGATTCCAATTCCGCAACGGGGTTCGATTTTACGTCGCACGCAAAGAACGTCGGCTGAATTTCCGCGGGCGCGATTTTCGAAACAATGTTTACTATTGCCGCTCCGTTTTCAACGCGCACAATTCGCCCGAACGTCATTTCGTAGTCGATTTTTATTTCGTATTCGGGCGCGGCGTCCGCTTCCGAAGCTGCTTCCGAAACTGCTTCCGCTTCCGTCTGCGCCGTTTGCCCTTGCGCCGCAGCTTCCGCTTGTTGTGGTTGGAGTTCCCGTTGTGCTCCCGCCGCTTCAAGCGCAAAAAAAGCCGAAACAACAGCTAAAAACGCATATAGTTTCGGCTTTTTCATTTTAACGGACAAAAAAGGCTATTCTTCGCCCTTTCATTTTTTGAATTGGTCGAACCCCGGGCCCGCGTTGTTGTTTTCGCTTTCGAAGAAGCCGTGCAACTGGCGCAGACGCGTGGGGTGGCGCATTTTTCTCAACGCCTTTGCCTCAATCTGTCTGATTCTTTCGCGCGTTACGTTGAACTGCTTGCCTACTTCCTCCAGCGTTCTGGAGTAGCCGTCCTGCAGCCCGAAACGCAGCGTAAGCACTTTGCGCTCGCGCGGGGTAAGCGACGAAAGAACGTCTACGAGCTTTTCGCGCAAAAGCGAATAGCTTGTCATATCGTAGGGGTTTTCCGCTCCCTTGTCTTCGATGAAATCGCCGAAGTTCGTGTCGTCGGAGTCTCCCACGGGGCTTTGCAAGGAAATGGGCTGCTGCGCCATTTTCATTATGGACTGCACTTTTTCCACGGGCAAGTCCATTGCGGAGGCTACCTCTTCGGGCGTGGGTTCGTGTCCAAGCTCCTGAATGAGCTGTTTTTGAACCTGCATCACCTTGTTGAGCGTCTCAATCATATGGACGGGAATTCTGATTGTTCTTGCCTGGTCGGCAATGGAGCGCGTAATTGCCTGTCTTATCCACCAAGTGGCGTAGGTCGAGAATTTGTAGCCCCTGATGTATTCGAACTTCTCAACCGCTTTCATCAGGCCCATATTGCCCTCCTGAATGAGGTCGAGGAAGTTCAGCCCCCTGTTAGTGTATTTTTTCGCGATTGAAATAACAAGGCGCAGGTTGGCGCGCACCATTTCGGTTTTTGCCCTGTGAGCCTCCTGCATTGAGGTTCTGACCGACTTGACAAGCTCCACGAGCCTTTCGGGTTCGAGGCGGTAGATGTTGTGGATTTCCTCCAAACGCGCGCGGAGGTCGTCGGCGTTGCCGAGTTTTACTTTCGGCCCGACGCGCTGGATTGCCTTGAGACGGTAGAAAATATCGTCGATTTCGCGCAGGACGGGGTTGAGCGAATCGAGGAATTCCTCGAAGACTTTGAGCTTGAATTTAAAGCCCTTTTCGTAGATTTCGCGCAGTTTCGACTCCTGCGTTTTGAACATCGTAAGGCGGCGTTTTTTCTGGCTCGGGTCGGTCGTTTCGCGCGCCGACTCCCAGTTCTTTTCCAGCGTCTCCTCCGCCTTTTCGGCCTGCTCTATGTATTTGGGCAGGTCTTCGAAATACTTTTCGCGCCCGTCCTGAATTTTTTTGTCGAGCACGATTTTGTCGAAGCGTTCGTCGCGCGCAAGCAGCTTTTTGGCCAAGTCAATCTGGAACTTGTTTGTAAGCGACACCGAAAACAGCTCGTTTACGGCTTCGGCTTCCGCCTTTTCTATGCGCTTGGAAATTGCAACCTCCTGATCGCGCGAGAGCAGCGGCACTTGCCCCATCTGTTTCAGATACATTCTGACGGGGTCGTCGAGCGTGTCGGTCTGCAACGCTTTCGACTGCCTTTCGTCGGACTCCTCCTTGCGGCGTTTGAAGTTTTCAATTTCCTCTTCGTTGTCGAAAATTTCGATGTTGAGGTCTTCGAGAATTTTTATGACGTTGTCGAAAATCTTGGGGTCTTTGAGCGTTTCAAGCAGGTATTTGTTGATGTCCTGCGTTGTCAGATACCCTTTTTCGCCCGCGAGCGTGCGCAACTGGCGGATTTTGATGTCTATGCTCTTTGACGACAAATCCGTTTTCGCCTTTGCGGGGGCTGCTTTTTTCTGGGCGGGTTTGGCTTCCGCCGTTTTCTGTTCCGCCGCCTTTTTTGCGGGGACTGCCTTGGGGGCTGCCGCCTTGGGGGCGGTTTTTGTCTTTGCAACCGCTTTGGGTTGGGGTTGGACTTTGCCCGCTTTTGCCGCACTTGCCTGTTTGGAAGCCGCTTGGGGTTTTGCCGCTTTCGACGCCGCCTTTACCTGTGCCGCCGCCGTTTTCTTGGGTTGGGGTTTTGCCTGCGCCGCTGCTTTTGCGGGGGCTTTTTTTGTTTCGGCTTTTTTCGCCGCGGTTTTAGCGGGCGCGGAAGCCGCCTTCTTGGGCTTTGCCGCCGCGCTTTTGACCGGCGATTTTTTTGTTGTAGTTTTCGATTGTGCCATACTTGCTTAAATTTCCTCTATCAAATCGGGAAACATTCGGGATTTTTTCGTCAATTCCGCGACTGTTTTCAGAAGTTGAAGTTTGGAAGGTTCGTCGATTTTCGGGTCGGTTATTTTAGCGTTAACTTTCTCCAATTCGACGGATATGTAATTCTTATAAATTCTCTTTATACAATCATTCGCAGATTTTACGGGATTTTCAATTAAAATTTTCGGGTTTGCCAATATTTTATATATGGCGTTTTTTTCCGCAGATGTTTCGAAAAACTCTTCGATTTTTGCGGGCTCGAACTCTATCCCCTCCCGATACATTGCAAGCAGACGCGTAAGTATTCTGCCCGAAAGCTTCTTCCGGTCGAGCCATTCGGGCTGGACAACCTGCGCCATTGCCGCGCCGATTTCGGGGCGGAGCAGCGCAAGAATGAGCGCGTCGGCGGGGGCTGTGGAGATTTTATACTCAGCTTTGGCGGGCGCGGGCGCGTTTTCGGCGGCTGCGGCGGAGTCGGCGGGCTGTTTTTGCGACGTTTTGAGAGCCTGTTTTGCGAATTTGTCGTAGTCGTCGGCAAGCGACACATAGCTTACGCCGAGGTTTGCGGCGGTTTCGCGCAGGTATTCGTTCGCCACTATTGAGGACTTGCAGTTGAAAATCATCGCGAATATGTCCGAGACTATTTCGCCCTTTTTTTGCGCCGTAATTTCGCCCGCGGCGGCAGTCAGCGTTTTTGCCGCAAACGTTATTGCGCCCGTTTTTTTGTTTTCAACAAGTTCGCGCATTTTTTCCGCGCCGAACTTGCCTATTAAAGAGTCGGGGTCTTCCCCCTCGGGCAGCGGCACTACAAACGGCTCAAGCTCGTGCTTTAGGCACATCGAGATTGCCTTGAGGTTGGCGCGGACGCCCGCGGCGTCGCCGTCGTAGAGCAGAACAACTCTGTTGCAGAAGCGTTTTATCTGCGAAAGGTGGTTGTCGGTCAACGCCGTTCCCTGAGTTGCGACCGTATTGGGGATTCCCGCGGTGAACATTCGAAGGGCGTCGAGCTGTCCCTCCACCAGAACGCAGTAGTCTTTCTGCTTTATGAAATTCTTCGCCTGATGTATGTTGAAGACGACGTTTCCCTTCTTGAAAATTTCCGTTTCGTGCGAGTTTACATACTTGCCGCTTTCGGAGGGGTTGTCGGGGGTGAATTGCGTTTTCCTGCCCGTAAATGCTATTACGCGCCCCTGAATGTCGCAGATGGGAATCATCAAACGCCCCTTGAACTTGGGGTAGAAATTCGCGAAATTGCGCTCTCCTTCGCGCGCCGAAAATATGCTCGACTTCGCCACTGCCTCGGGAGTGTAGCGTTTTTTCGCAAACAGTCGCTTAAGCTCCGCCGAGTTGACGGGCGCGTAGCCTATGCGCAGACGTTTGGCGTCGTCGAGCGTCATTTTGCGCTCCTCAACCCAGTATTTTCTGATTGCCTGCGCCTGTTCGTTGTCGGCGAAAAACTGGTCGGCGAACCACGTTGCGGCGTCTTCGTGCATTTCGAAAAGCTGCTTGTGAAGGCTTGCGTTGTTGACCTCCGCGCCCGAGTAGTCGTATTCAAGCTCTATTCCGAATTTTTTTGCGACGAACTCGACGGCCTCGGCAAAATTGAGGTTTTCAAGCTTCATTACGAAGTCGAACATGTCTCCGCCCTGCGACGTGCTGAAACAGTAGAAAAGCCCCTTGTCGGGCGAGACCGTAAACGAGGGAGTCTTCTCGTGCGAGAACGGGCTTAGCCCCTTCAAAACCGAGCCGCTGCGCTTGAGCGCGACGTATTCACCCACGACCTGTTCTATGGGCACGCGCGCTCTGACCGTTTCGATACTCGACTGTTTTATTCTGGGCATTATTTTTTTTCGGGCGACTTTTCGGGCTGCCCGAATTGACCGTTCCGTTCGCCGCCGAGTTCCGCGTATTTTTTGAAGAACTTTGCGGCGCGTTCGGCGTCGGCGTTTTTAAGATATGCGTTCGCGAGGTAGTAGACAACTTCGGGGTCGTCGGAAAGTTTGGCGTATACCGACAGCGAATCCTTCAAAAAGTTCTCTTTGGGCTGGTCTATTTGCGAAAGGCGCAGGAACGTGCGCGCTACTTCGGGGTCGGCAGCGTTGCAGAGGAACGCCTCCTTTGCCGCCAGATAGGCGTCGTTGCGGCGGCCGTTGATTTCGTAGGCGCGCGCGGCTACCGACCACGACGCCGAGTTTTGCGGGTTGTCGGCTATTGCCTTTTCGGCGTAGAGCAGGGCGTTGGGCTTGTCTTCTTTTGCGAGAGCTTCAAGCGCAAGGCGGACATCGCGCGCAAAGTCCGTTTCTTCGGCGGGCGCGGGCGAAGCGGCTACTTCGACTGCGGGTTGCGCGGGCGCGGACTGTTCCGCATTCGTTGCGCTTGCGGGCGCGATTTCGTTCAAGGCGGCAGACTCCGATTTTTCGGGCGAAGAATCTGCTGGCTTGTTCTCTGCTGGCTTGTCGCCGTCGGGCTTGTCGTTTGCGGGCGTCGGGGCGGGGGCAGCTACGGCGGGCGTCGGCTTTGTTTCGGGCTGCTGCTCGGGCGCGGATTGTTTTTCTACGACTGCCGCGTCAATTCCGCCCTCTTGCGAAGTCCGTTTTTGCTCCAACGCCTTTTCGGCATCCTCGCCCTCCTTTTCGGCGCGGGCGAGTGCTTCGCGCTCTTCGTCCTTCTGCTTTTCCTCGGCTTGGCTTGCGCGCTCCGTTTCGGCAACGCGCCTGTCTTTGTCCATCGCCGCTTCGGCTTCGGCGAGGCGGTGTTTGAATTCGGCAAGCTGGGCTTTTAGCGTCGGGAATTTTTCGTTGACGATTTCGGGGTCGATTGCGTCAAGCCCCTTTATTGCGCTTTCCAAGCCCGCCATATCCTTTTTCTGCAGGTAGACGCCTATCAAATTGGTGTAGATTTCCCTGCGGGTTGCGGTGTTTTCGGGCAGGGTGACTTTAAGCGCGCTTTCAAGCCACAGCTTCGCCTGCGCGGTGTTGCCTATTTTGAAGAAAAGTCCGCCGATTACAGCCGCCTCCGCGGTGTCGGGATTGCGTTTTGCCGTTTTGAGCATAGCCATATATTCGTTGAGAGACTTCTCGAAATTCCCCTGTTTTTGGTAGATTTTTGCCAAATGTTTGTGCGCGGAGGGGTCGTCGTTTTTCTTGGCGAGGTATTTCAGATACGCCTGCTCGGCGGCGTCCCAATTCGACGTTTGTTCGTAGGCGTTGGCGGCGAACACAAGCAGGTCGAGGCGCGAATTGTCGCCGTCGAACGCCTGTTCGTAGAACACGCCGGCGGAGTCGGTTTTCCCCTCTTGGGCGAGGGCGTTGCCCAGAGCCTCGCAAACGTTCGGCAGCGCGCCGAGTTCGCGGTATGCCGTTTCAAGCATTTCAACCGCCTGCGCGTTCTTGTTTTCGGCCGACATCACCTGCGCCCTGCGCACGGCAAGTTCCGCCTTGCGCTTGTTTGTCTGCGCAATTTCTTCGGGCGATTTTTCCCCGCAGGCGCACAAAGCAACGGCAACAATGCCTACTGCCGCCGCCGAAAATATTGTTTTAAACAACTTGATTGCTTGCATAATGAATCGAAAAAGTCTTAACTATACCTTTGACAATGATTACAACTTTTTCGTCAATATCAACATCATTTATGAAAGATTTTTTTGGAAAAATACTTGTCTTTATTGCGCTGTGCGCGGCTTCGGCGTGCTTCGGAGCGGGCGAAGCGCAGGTCGCGCCCGCCGGCGAAAGCGCGGCGCGGGCTTCTGGCGAAGCGCTTTCCGCTTCGGCTTCAGACTTCGTTTTGCAGACGCGCCTGAACTCGTTCGACGCAAAGAACTACAACGCGGCGGTTTCGGCGATGTTTTCGGCTTTTGAAAAAAATTCGGGCAAAAGCCTAAAGCGCGGCTCAAAAGGGCGCGTGGGGCTGAAGATTTACACGAACTCGGGCGCGGGGCTTGCCACTCCCAAGAACCTAATCGACGCCGTGGTGCGCCAGTTGCAGCGGCGCGGATACGCGGCGGAGGACATCACGATAGTTGATATGTCGGCGCGCAAAATGCGCGCTTGCGGGTTGCTGCCGAAGCTTTCCGAAGTTCAAAAGGGCGTAAAAAACGCCTACGGCGACGTAAACGTTGCCGACGTGGAAAGCGGGCGGTTCTTCGACAAACGCTGGTATTACGACAACCCGCTAACTCCCAAAAACGTCCGCACCTCCCGCTCATACACTGAAATTTACGACCCCGAAGTCCGCAAGAGCTATCTGCCCATTCCCCTGTTTTTGACTGTCGATTACTGGATAAACCTGCCCGTTATAACCGATATGGAGGGCTTGGGCGTGTGTGCGGCAATCGGCAACATGAGCCTCTGGAACATGTCGAACAACGAGCGTTTTCTCAAAGAACCCGCAAACGCGTCGATGGCTGCGGCGGAGGTTTCCGCCATTCCAGAATTGCGCGAGTCTAACGCGTTCACGATTTTGTCTTTCGAAATCGGGCAGTTTGTGGGCGGCGCGGTTTTCAACGCCCGCTTCTCCTTCTCCGAAAACGTGATGTTCCTGAGCGCGAACCCCGTTGTTTTAGACTACATTGCGTGGCAGACAATCAACAAATACCGCCGCGCAAACAGGTTCGCGCCAATCGACACCGAACCGCCAGTCCTCAACTACTGCAAGCAGCTCGGCGTTGGCGACTACGACCTGCGCAAAATCAGAAAAATCACAGTGCCATACTCGGTAAAACGGTAGGCGACAGGGAGTTTTCAAATGGAAGACATTTTCGATGTAGTTGACGCAAACGACAACGTTGTTGCAAGCCTGCCGCGCTCCGAAGTGCACGCGCGCGGGCTGATGCACAGGGCGTCGCACGTGCTGATTTTTGCCGACTTCCCCGAGGGGCGGAAAATCCTGCTCCAGAAACGCTCAGCCTCAAAGGATTTGTATCCGAGCCGCTACACCACCTCGTGTTCGGGGCACGTAGACAGCGGCGAAACATACGACATCGCCGCCGTCCGCGAGCTTTCCGAGGAAACAGGCTTGCGCGTCTCGATTGACGCGCTCAGGTATCTGTTCAAAATTCCGCCGTGCCCCGAGACGGGTTGGGAGTTTACCGCCGTCTACGAGATGTTCGTGCCGCCGACGCAGAAGTTCGACTTTCCGCCCGACGAGGTCGCCGCACTGGAGTGGGTTTCGATTCCCGAATTCGAACAGATGATTGCCTCCACCCCCGAGGTAATCACCCCCTCCTTCATCGCCGTTTACAAATCCGCGAGGTCGCGTTCTTGCGGCGGCGGTATTGAGTAATAAGTGAATGGCGTATTGAACGATGTTCAATACGTCTTTGATATTTAAAACCGCCGCAAGAAACGCTCTCGGGCATCATTTGGTTTTAACTTCGACTTACGGGCGTTAAGCCCGCTACGCTCGTTAAAACGCAAATCCTGCCTCGAGCCTCGCGAATTTGTCCTGTTTGCACAATGCGGGTTCGAACTCACAAAGATTTTCTTTTGACTATCCGCTTTGAGTTCGAATCAACATTGTGTCCCGCAGAAAAAACTTGTGAGGGGGGCAAAGCGGGCAAATTTAATTTCAACTATAAACACTACATACTTTCCCACATCTAAGTTCGAGCTAACATCGTGTCCCGCAGAAAAAACTTGTGAGGCGTGTGCTTAGGGAGGATTTTGTGAGCGGTGGGATAGTGCTTGGGCACAGACCACCCGAACAAAACCTCCATAAGCCGCGAGACGCCTCTTTGCGAAGTTTAATTATGCGAAGCTTTTTCATTTCAAAAGAATGAAATTCTTTCGCAAAGAGGTGGCGTCCTCACAAGTTTTTTAAGTTTTTTTCTTGCAAATTTCTGGGGGGGGGTAATTTACGCAATATCTAATCTACGAGAGGGGTAGGTAAATATAAAAATCAGTGTAATTACATGTTAAAAAATACAGGAAATTCTATGAAAAAATTACTAACGACACTGTGTGCGGCGGCTTTCGCAGGCACGTTGTCGGCGGCGGAGGTAGACATCTCCAACGTCGATCTCAACAGTTCGAATGCGTCGAATGCCGACATTTCGACCTATTATAAATGGGTTACTCCCAGAGAGGGCGATCCCTCTACTCAGGACGTTATCGCCTCCAACGCAACAATCAACTATACCGAAAGCGACCTTGCGCTCGTTGCAAACCGCAGCGCACGCGACTTCACGGGCGGCACGATAAACCTCGCTGCGGGCACGACCAACAACTTTCTGTATGTCGGCTCGACAAGCTCCGCGCGCAACGTTTTGGGTTTTTCCAATACAGTAATCAACGGCGGCGATACGTCTTCGCAGTTGACTCTTTCGGGATATTCCGACGGCACATACAATGCGGGATACTTCCGTATGATTCCCTCCTCCGGTGCGAACCTCGTAATCAACAAGGCGCAGGTTACGCTTACGGACGTAGACATCTACTACAAAAGCGTCAAGAACGCCACAATCGCCGTCAACGAAGGCGGTGTGCTCAACTACAACATAGGGTCGTTGTATAACGCGTCATACGAAGTTGACACTACTCTCGGGGTTACGTTTGCCACGAATGACGGCACGGGCAAGGTTTCCTTCGGAGACAGCGCATTCTTGAACAATATTACCTTCAACAATATCCAGATTGACTATGCAGACGGCGCGTCATTCTCGGGCACGACAACGGTTAGCGGAATGAGGTGGACGCTGGACAGAAACGTTTCGTTCGAAAAACTCGTTACGGGCGAAATCGTTGCCGTTAAAGGGAGCAACGCAACGATGTCTCTCGCAGGCGGTTCAATCGCCAATGTCGAGCTTAACGGAAATACCCTTGAAATAACGGGCGATGTCACTTCTTCGCAGCGTGTTTCGGGCGGTAATTTGACCATTGCCGCCGGGGCGACGTTTACCTCCAAAAACAACGCCAACAACATCAACAGCCTCAATATGGCAACGGGTTCTACGTTCAATGCGGCGTCGGCGGGCGTGGGCGGCGTAACGCTGCGCGGCAACAGCAGCATAGACGGCTCGCTGATTATCGCAAGCGGCAGAGGCTCGGGAATCGACGCCGACACCTACACGTTCGCCATTCTCAACGTCAAGACTACATTCGGCGCAAACGCCTCGGTTGACCAGCAGAAATACAGCGACGTTCAGGGCGCGTGGGTTTCGGGCGCAAACGCAAATGTAAGTTCGTCTTCCGCCGCGGGCGCGTTGAAGTTCGCGAACATCGTCCAGCTTGGCGGCGGCGCAACGCTCAACCTCAATTCGACCGACGCGTGGATTTCAGGCTACGCTTCCGAAGCGGGTTCGGCAACCTCGCAGGGCGGCTCGACTTTCGCGATTGTAGACCACTTCAACCCCAATGCGGCGACGACTGCTACAATCAACGTAAACGCCACCAACAACATCGGCAAGTTCGACCTCATAAACAACTCCAAGTTGCAGGTGAACGTAAATTCGGGCGTCTTCACGCTCAACGACGTTTCCGCCTCCGCCACAATGTCGGCTAAGGTTGCAAACGGCGCATCGTTCGTCTTCAACGGCGCAACAAACACGCAGATTTCGTCGCTTGTTGTTGAAAACGGCGGTTCGTTCAAGTTCGCAAACACGAGCAATAACTTGTATATCTGGGGTGTGTCCTCCGTCTATGCGGCTTCGGGCAGGGAAGTCGATTTCGGCTCTACCGTGCGCGTTGCCGATATGACTATGGTGGGCGACTCCGCCGAAACAATCAAGGCGAGAAAAATCATCATCACAAAGGGCGGCAAACTCAAGCTCGACACCGAAAACGTAATTGTCAAAACCGGCTACGTCAAGGACGGGAATGCCGACGTTTCGCACTTGGCTTCGTGTTTCGACAATACGACCCTCGAGCTCGGCGCGAATCAGGCGTTCGGCGTGCTTGATATCGCTCCCGCGACAGGCCTCGACAAGACGGTTCTGACAATCATCTTCAACGGCAACACGCTTTCTTTCGACGCCGTTAGCGGCACCGACACGAAAGACTACCAGCTCAACTTCGAAGAATTTACCAGCGGCAATTTTGTCTACACAGGCGACGACACTTCCGTGTTCGACCTCAGCAAAATTCTCGTCAACGGCAAATACACCGGCGACCAGCTCTCTTGGGCGGGAAGCGCGGGCAACTGGAGCTTGACCTACAATATCCCCGAACCCGCCACCTACGCAGCTCTCTTCGGTGGTTTGGCTTTGGCTCTTGCGGCGTATCGCAGAAGAAAGTAAGCATTGCATAAGCTTTAGGCTTCGGGGTAAATTCCCCGAAGCTTTTTTTATGGGCTTGGGATTATGGATTTAAACGGATTTTATTTGCTTTCCGACTGGGATATTATTTTTGTGTTTGCAATGTTGTTGCGGCAATCGTGCTTACATCTGCCTTTTTAATGTGAACAGTTCCGAGATTGGCGGCGAAATGGAAACCTTTATCAAAAGCGGCGGCGACAAATCTGACGACGCCGCTTTTGAACGTTTCTGCAAGGGGAGAAATTTTCGCAAAAATCTGCTCATATCCGTTGCGTTTTTTGCGCTTGTTGCGGAATACATCAATTACGTTGCGGGGCTGTTTTAGCCTGCCACTTTTCGAGTCGGAAAAAAGTGAAAAAAGGATTGAGCGGAAGCGGGAAAAGGTGTTGAATGGAGGAAATATTTTTCGAAAAATGAGTAAAGTAAGAGTTAGATTCGCACCAAGCCCGACGGGCTTTTTCCATATCGGCAGCGCGCGCACGGCGTTGTTTAATTGGCTTTACGCCAAGCACACGGGCGGCACGTTCATTCTCAGAATCGAGGATACCGACGAAGAGCGCAACAGGGAGGAATATCTGAATATCCTCAAAGACGGAATGCGTTGGCTCGGGCTTGACTGGGACGAAGGCCCCGATGTCGGCGGCAACTACGGCCCGTATTTTCAGAGCCAAAGGGCGGACATCTACAAAAAGTTTCTGGAAATCCTCCGCCAAAGAGGGCGCGCGTATGACAAAGACGGCGCGGTTTTCTTCAAGGTTTCGGGCGAAAAGCAGGTGTTGCACGATGCCGTCTACGGCGATGTGGAGCGTCTGGAGGAGAAGGATTTTCCGATTTTCCGCTCCAACGGCACGCCCGTTTTCCACTTTGTAAACGTTGTGGACGACATTTGCATGGAGGTCACAAACGTAATCCGCGGGCAGGATCACCTCACGAACACAAACAAGCATATCGAGCTGTTCAAGGCGTTCGAAGCCCCGCTCCCGCAGTTCGCGCACATTCCGCTTATCTTGAAGAGCGAGGGGCAGGGCAAAATGAGCAAGCGCGACCGCGGCGCACTCATAGAGGAATACCAGCAGAAAAACTTCCTGCCCGAGGCTGTCCGCAACTACCTTTGTTTGCTGGGCTGGAACCCGAAAAACGACAGGGAGGTAATGCCCATTGAGGAAATTATTTCTCTGTTCGACTTCCACGGAATTGTCAAGAGCAACGCGCGTTTCGACGAGCGTAAAATGGCGCACTTCAATACGGAACATATCCGCGCCCTGCCGCGCGACAAGTTCGACGCGCTCGCCACGAAGTGCGCAAAGCAGGCGGGAATAAACCTGCCCGCCGACTCCGCGTATGTAGACAAAGTTTTCACGCTGTGCCACCCGAAAGTGTCGAATATGGAGTCGTTCCACTGGCTTGTGAACTACTTTTTTGACGACAACTACGTTTTCGACGAAACAGCCAAGGAAAAAGTTTTCAAGAAGGGCGACCCAATCGAACGCCTGAAGCTTGCGGAGGAAGTCCTCAAAACAGCTCCGTTCGAACACGACGCGCTGTATGCGGCGATGTCGGAACTGGCTCAAAAACAGGGCGTGAAGGTTACCGACTTTTTCCCGATTGTCCGCTTTGCGGTGTCGGGGCAGTCGGGCGGTGCGGACTTGTTCCCTATGCTTGAGCTTCTCGGGCGCGACCGCGTGTTGGCGCGCATAAAACGCGCTTTGGACACGTTCGGCGCGTAGAGTTTCTCCGCTGGGCAAAAGCTTTTTAGAAAACGGCGCACTTCGGTGCGCCTTTTTTTTGTTGAAGACGCAGGCGCGCGGGAAGTTTTTGTGGTGTCGGGGCGGCGGAACGGCGCGGGCAATTCGGCGATGCTACAATTTGAGAGCGCGGCAATCTGAAAGCGTGGGCAGTGGCTTTGCTGTGGCTTCGCGGCGCGGAGGCTTTTGTTTTACGCGCGTTCGATGAAAAGGGCGGTCAGTGGTAGGTGCGCGGCAGTGTAGGGTAGGGCGCGCGCCTGAAAGAGCGGGTTTGCTGTTGAGATTTCGTGCGAGGGTTGAGATTTTTCGCCGCGTTTTTCGGAAAAAATCCTTCAAAACAAAAAGGCGAAAAAAGTGGTTGACAATGATAAGGTGAAGTCATCTAATGGGCATATCATCAGATGATATGATAATTATCTTTTAGAAAACGCCAATGGTATCCGACCAGCCAGTCAAAAGAAAATCCCTCGCCGAGGAAGTAGCCTCGCGCCTGCAGTGGCGCATTGTTTCGGGCGAATTCGCCGTGGGGCAGAAGCTTCCCACGGAGCCGCAGCTTATGCGTGCATACGGCGTTGGGAGGTCTTCGGTGCGCGAGGCAATCCGCGTGCTTTCGAATGCGGGAATGCTGCGCGTTCAGCAGGGGTTGGGAACTTTTGTGGAATCGAAAGTGGCGACGAACGAGCCGATGTCGAGCCGCTTTGGCAGGGCGTCGGCTTCAGACCTCGACGACATCCGCCAAATTCTGGAGATGAAAATAGCCGAAAAAGCGGCTCTCAAGCGCACGCGCGCCGACCTGAAAAACATAAAAAAACGGCTCGACGAAATAGAAAAGGCCGACAACGGCGGCGTTCTGGAGGAGTGTATCGACGCCGACATAGCCTTTCATGCGGCGTTGGCGGAGGCCTCCCACAACGAGATTCTGCGCGAATTCTACGAAATGGCGTCGGAGCGTTTGCGCGAGTGGTATAGAACAATCTACTCTTCAGCCGACATCTTCGTTTCGGCTCTCGAGCTGCACAGGCTTCTTTTCAAACACATTTCCGACAGGCGTCCGCAGGACGCTTGGGACGTTGCCGAGGAAATAATAAAACACGGGCGCGTTTAATTTTTTAAAACCAATAACAATCAAAATAGAAGGAAAATAATATGAACTACTTCAATACGCTTCCCCTCAGGGAAAAGCTCCGCCAGTTGCACATGGCAGACCTCATGGATCGTTCGGAATTCGCCGACGGCGTAGAGGCTCTCAAGGGCAAGAAAATCGTAATTATCGGCTGCGGCGCGCAGGGTCTGAATCAGGGCTTGAACCTCAGAGACAGCGGCTTGGACGTTTCCTACGCTTTGCGCCAGTCGGCAATCGACGAAAAGCGCGACTCTTGGAAGAACGCCACAAACAACAATTTCAAAGTCGGCACGTATGAGCAGCTCATTCCCTCCGCCGACTTGGTAATCAACCTCACGCCCGACAAACAGCACTCCAAAGTAATAGCGGCGGCAATGCCGTTGATGAAGCAGGGCGCGGCGTTGTCGTATTCGCACGGGTTCAACATTGTCGAAGAGGGAATGCAAATCCGCAAGGACATCACGGTTATCATGGTTGCGCCCAAGTGCCCCGGCACTGAAGTCCGCGCCGAGTATCTGCGCGGGTTCGGCGTTCCGTCGCTGGCGGCCGTCCACCCCGAAAACGACCCCGAAGGCAAGGGCTGGGCTTACGCAAAGGCGTATTGCGTGGCTTTGGGCTCGCACAAGGCGGGCGTGCTGAAGTCGTCGTTCGTCGCGGAAGTGAAGTCCGACTTGATGGGCGAACAGACAATTCTCTGCGGTTTGCTCCAGACAGCCTCGCTGCTTTGCTTCGACAAAATGGTCGAAAACGGTATCGAACCCTCCTATGCCTCCAAGCTTGTTCAATACGGCGTTGAAGTCATCTCCGAAGCCCTCAAGCACGGCGGTGTAAGCGGAATGATGGATCGTCTCTCCAACCCCGCAAAAATCAAGGCGTTCGAACTTTCCGAAGAGCTCAAGCAGATTATGCGTCCGCTCTTCCGCAAACACCAAGACGACATCATGTCGGGCGAATTCAGCCGCGTGATGATGGAAGACTGGAAAGACGGCGACAAGAAGCTGCTTACTTGGAGAGCCGAAACGGGCAAAACTCCGTTCGAAAACACTCCCGCAGGCGATATGAAAATCGGCGAACAGGAATACTTCGACAACTACCTGCTTCTGTCTTCGTTCATCTGCGCGGGCGTCGAGCTTGCGTTCGAAACAATGTGCGAAGCCGGAATACAGCCTGCGTCGGCATACTATGAATCGCTGCACGAAGTTCCGCTTATTGCAAACACGATTGCCAGAAGAAAGCTCTACGAAATGAACCGCGTTATCTCCGATACCGCCGAATACGGAAACTACCTCTTCTACAACGCCTGCAAACCGCTTTTGGCAGACTTCATGAAAAAAATTACCCCCGATTTGGCGGGCAAAAACTTCAACGAAGGCAAAGACGGCTCTGTTGACAACTCGCTGCTTGTGCGCGTCAACGAGGCGTTGCGTAACCATCCCGTGGAAATTATCGGCGTAAAACTCCGCAAGTATATGACGGCAATGCGCCCGATTAAGACCGCGTAGTTTGTTTTGTTTTGCGTCTCCGTCCGCCTGCGCGGCGGGCGGGGGCGGGTTTCTTTTTTTTTGCGGTCGGTCGGGTGATGTTGTGCGCTGTGCGCAGCCGCGTTGTGCGGCGCGCCCGATTCGTCCGTTTTTTTGCGCTTGGAGGTTTTTTATGAAAGACGATATGCCCGACGCGTTGTCGGTTTCTAATTTGTGCGTGCGCTACGGCGCGGACACAGTCCTTGAGGGGCTTCAGTGGCGTTCGTCGCGCGCGTGCGGCTGGCGGATTACGGGCGAAAGCGGCTCGGGGAAGTCGTCGTTTCTGAAGGCGTTGGCGGGCTTGGTTGCGCACACGGGCGAAGTGGACGTTTCGTTCGACTCGCACAGCGTCGCGCCGCGGACGGTTCGCTACGTAGACAACTGGTATAAGTTTTCGAACCTCGACGGCGACAGGAATTTCTACTACCAACAACGCTACAACAAGCAGGAGGAAAACGAAACGCTCACCGTTTTCGCCGAGCTTGAAAAATTCGGCAGGGAGGAAAATCTGCAGTTTGAAAAGGTAGAGCCGATTCTCGAAAAGTTCGGTTTTTCCGACTGCCGCAACACGCAGCTGATTGAGCTTTCAAGCGGGGAACACAAAAAACTGCAGCTTGTTTGCGCGCTGTGGCTGAACCCGCAGGTGCTGCTTTTGGACGAGCCGTATGTGGGCTTGGACGCCGCCTCGCGCGCGAATTTGAACGATTTGCTCGACGCCGCCATAACTTCGGGCACGACCCTTGTAATTGTAGCCAACGACGACGAACTTCCCTCAAAGCTTTCGCATTTTGCACGTCTTGAAAACGGCGCGCTTTCAGTGGTAGGGCGTTCTGAGACGCAGGCAAATACTGCCCGAGCGCAGATTCCGCCAGTTCCGTTCTTCCTCCAAAAGAGCCCCAAAATCGACAGCCAAGATATGCTCGAACTCGGGGGCGTGTCGGTTCGCTACGGCGAAAAAACCGTTTTGCACGACATCACTTGGCGCGTGCGCGCGGGCGAAAAATGGCTTCTGCAGGGGCACAACGGCTCGGGGAAATCGACGCTCTTAAGCCTACTCGACGGCGACCACCCGCAGGCGTATTCAAGCAACATAAAGCTCTTCGGACGGCCGCGCGGCTCGGGCGAAAGCATTTGGGACATCAAGGAGAAAATCGGCATAATTTCGCCAGAAATGCACTGGTATTTCGACCGCAACTCAACAGTCTACAACTGCGTGGCGTCGGGCTTGAAAGACACAATCGGCTGGTTCTTGGACGTTTCGTTCGAGGAGCAAAAACAGATTGAGTGCGTGCTCAAATTCTTCGGGCTTTGGAACGAGCGCGACAAACTTCTCGACATTCTTCCGCTCGGCAAACAGCGGCTTGCAATGCTGGCGCGGACTGTCGTGAAAAATCCGCAGCTGCTGATTTTGGACGAACCCTGTCAGGGCTTGGACGCGCTGCAAACGCGCTTTTTCAACGACATTCTCGACGCGCTCAGCGTCTACGGCAAAACCATAATCTACGTTGGGCACTACGAAACCCAGCTGCCGAAATGCCTCGACCACAAACTGGAGCTTGACAAGGGGCGCGTTATCTACAATGGCGTCTACTCTCCGTCAATTTCTGCAATGTAGTTGCGCGGCGACATTCCGTAGAACGCCTTGAACGAATTTGAAAACGCGTATGCGTTTGAAAAGCCCGACGCCCGCGCCGCTTCGGCAACGGTTTTGCCCGCGCGCAGCATTTTGAGCGCGTCGGCCATTCGCAGCCCGAGCAGAAATTTCGCGAAAGTCTTGCCGTGGCGCGCCGAAAACGCCGCGTCCAATTCGCGGACAGTGCAGTTCAGGCGGGCGGCGGCGCGTTTTTGCGTCCATTTTTCGGAGAGTTTCAAAGGCAGTTCGCGGCAGAATTTTTCGAGCTTTTGCGACAATTTCTCGGGCGTTTTGCGCGGCACATCGCCCGAAAATTCGCGCTCCACGGTCTCCATCATCAGCACGAATGCGTGTTGCAGGTAGTCAAGCTCGGGCTTCTCGGAAAAGAGTTCGTTTCTATACAGGTCGAAGAGAAACACGAATTGCTCGAAATACTTCAGCCTGCGGCACAGCGTTTTCTGCCCGAGCGCGCTTCGCCAGTGCGAAGTGGGCTTGATGTGAAACCAGATAAGCTCGAAATTGGAGTTGCGCGTGAAATAGTCGCACGGGATTTTCGCGGGGAGCAGGAAGCCCATTTTTGCGCAAATGTCGTATTTTTTATTTTCCGTTTTGGCGCAGTATTTGCCCTTGAGCATTACGATGTATGTGAAAAACGGCTCGCCGCTGTGCGATACAAAATACTCGCTGTTGTGCCTCGAAAACCCCGCCGCAAGCACGCCGCCGTTGAGCGTTATGTTTACGGGAAGCGCGGGCGGGCAGGCAATGTTTTTCCATTTCAAATGCTGCTTCGGAAAAATCGCGCTGGGGGGCGTGATGTATTGCTGGAAGTCGTCCTTGGGCCAGACCTGTATTTTGTTTTCGCTTTTGAACTGCCACAAAATTTCGTCTGAACCCGCGTTTTTAGCCGAACCCGTCTTTCTTTTCATAGCCCGAAACTGCCGACTTCGGGGGCGGAAGTCAAGATATTAAAAAATACGGGGGATATTTGTTTATTTTTAGTGAGTGGAGAATGCGTTTGTGGTATATTTCTCGGAAATCGCGCGGAAAAGCCGAAAGACTCTTCCCCTGCGGGGGTTGGGTCTGTGGTTTTGCTTCGGTGCGGATAACTTCCTTTACGCGTAGATTGGTAATTAGTGTTGTAATATCGGCGGGGTTCGGCAGTGAACCCCGCCTTCTTTTTGCAGGCGCGGGCGTTTGCAGAATGCGCGCGCCTTGCCTAAGAGTAAGCCGCCACTGCCGTCATTGCCGCAGTAGCAGCAATAGCGGCCACCGCCGCAGCGGCTTCGGCAAAAAAAGTCTGTTTTTTTTGAAAAAGTCAGATTTTTTCCGTTGCGGACGCCTGCTATTTTGGTAGAATCGGGCGAAAATTCGGAGGAGTTTATGATGCGTTTTTTTGCTGCTTTTACCGCGCTTTGCGCGCTTGCCGCTTCGGTTTCGGCTTCGGTTGTCGATTCGGGGCTTAATGTGTTTGCATACCGTTCGTTCAAACCCGCGTTCGAACAGATGAAGGCGTTTGCCGACAGGGGCGTAAATACCGTCGCCGTCTTTCCCGCAAACACGTTCAATGCCAAGGGCGACCCGTATTGCGACTATCCCCCGAACTGGCTCTTCTACGACAAATACGACTTCGCCGTTGTTGACAGGCAGCTTGACGACATTCTCGCCGTAAACAAGAACGCCGACTTCATCTTCATTGTCGATTTGAATTCGCCCACTTGGCTCTACCACGATTTGGCAACGTGGGGGCAGTCGCTCGAAGCCGACAGCTACACGATGCTTTCAAACGCCGCCGCCAATCCGCGCTGGAAGAACGCAACAAAGGCGTATTTGAAGGCGTTGCTAAGCCACGTCGAAAAAAAATACGGCGGGAAAATCCGCGCGTATCTGCTCGCCTGCGGAATGACCGACGAATGGATGGACAACGGCCGTTTTTCGGCGGGCGAGGCAAAGGCGCGCGCATACAAAAAATGGCTTTTAAAGCGCGGCAAAAAGGCGGCAGACGTTCCGTATTTTATGCGCTTTAAAACGGCGTCGTTCGAAAACACGCTGCGCGACCCCGCCGCGGAGGGCGACTTGCTCGACTACGCCGAATTCACGGGAGAGCTGCTCGCCGACACAATCGACGAATTCGCCCTGCTTGCAAAGAACACTGTGGGGCGCGAAAAGAAAATCGGCGTGTTCTTCGGCTACATTATGCAGCTTGCAACGGGCAGGCTAGTTTCCTGCGGACATTTGGGATACGAAAAACTTTTCGCTTCGGAAAACGTCGATTCGTTCCAGTCTCCCGGGAATTATTTCGACAGAAAAATGGGCGAGGGTAGCGGCTTTATGTGCGCCGACGGCACGCGCAAACTTTTCGGCAAGGGCTGGCTTCACGAAATAGACCACTTCACCGCCATGTGCGACCCCGCCGTAAACAAAAATATGCCCTTCAAGCGCACCCCCGGCGACGACGCCATGTGGAAGACAACCGAGGCTTCCGTTGCGGGCATAAAGCGCGAAATTTCGCTGTGCGTGGTAAACGGGGCTTCGCTTTGGTTCTTCGATATGTGGGGCGGCTTTTTCGACTCCGCACCGATGATGGACGCCGTTGCGCGCGGGCGCGAAATCTGGCTTGAAAGCACTCTCTCAAAACCCGCGCCCGTTGCGGAAATCGCGCTTGTTGCCGACCCCCCAAGCACGCTGTATCTGAACGACTCTTCGCCCACAACAAAGAAAATCTACGCGCGCACGCGTTCGCAAGCCAACAAAATAGGCGCGCCCTTCGAGGTGATTTCGTTTAACGACATCGCCAAAACAGACGTTTCCAAATACAAGTTTTTCATCTTCCCCGCGTCTTTTAAAATAGACTCCGCGCGCGAAAAAATTCTGCGCGAACGCGTGTTTGTAGACGGTAAAACTTCGCTTTTTGTCTACGCGCCCGCCATAACAGACGGCGAAAAATTGGACACCGCGTTCGTCGAGAAATTTACGGGCTTTAAATACGGCGCAAAGGGCGTCAACATAGCCGACCGCAAAACACACAGGCTCGCCTACGTGCACTCATACGACGATATCGACGCAAAACTGCTGCGCAGGCTGGCTTCGGAGGCGGGCGTAAAAATGTATGTCGATTCGCTCGAGCCCGTTTTCGCCAACGAAAAATACGTTGCAGTCCACACGGCAACGGGCGGGAAAAAACGCGTTCGCCTGCCGTTTAAATGCGCGAAAGTTGTGGAAATGTGGACGAAAAAAACTGTGGCAGAAAACGCCGACAGTTTTGAATACGACTTCGCAGCTCCCGACACCGCGCTTTTCAAACTGGAACGCTGATTCCGCCGTTTCCCGCCTCCGCAGCGGCGGCGAAGCTTTGGCGCAGGTTTGTGTGCGCACGTGCTTGTCCGCCGCGCCGCGAACGCGTCGGCAGTTGTGCAAAATGCGCGCGGCTATTTCTTTTGGCGTCTGTTTTGGACGGGAAAATTTTGCCGCATAATTTTCAGAAAATTTTCGAGCTGTTCCGACACCGTGTTCCAAATGCCGACGTATTTTATGTCCACTTTCAAATCCTCAACCTCGCGCAGAAGCACGCCGTATGTGTTTTGCTCGCGCAGCAGTTCGGGCACAAGGGCAACGCAGTCGCTGTCGGAAAGAATCTTCAAAACGGCGTCGAAATTGTAGATTTCCTGCGATATTTTCGGCGTAAAATTTCCCTGCCGCTGAAGAATGGAAGTTACGGTATTGTTGAAAAACGGCGATTCTTCGTGGGGAATCATTATGAATTTTTCGTCGCGCAGGTCGGAGACGAATATGCGTTTTTTCTTCGCCAAAGCGTGTTTTGCGGGGATTGCCAAAATAACCCTTTCGCGCCCCAGTTCCGCGAAGTTTTGGCGCAGCTGCGAAGTGTCGGCAACGCGTATTATGCCGAAGTCTATCTTCCCCGACGCCAGTTCTTCGAATATCGTTGCCGACGAATGTTTGCTGAGCCTGAAAAAAACGTCGGGGTATTTTTTCTGCATTGTCCGCAACGCCCCGAAAAACTGGTTGGAGCTGAAAAACGACGGAATTGCCGAAATGGAAAGCCCGCCTATTTCGCCCTTCGACGCCCTGTATGTTTTGAGCTTTGCGTATTGGAGCTTCTGCATTATTTCCTCCGCCTCCGCGCGCAGCGTCTGCCCCGCGCTTGTAAGCGACACCTTCCATTTGTTGCTGCGGTCGAAAAGCCTGCACCCAAGCTCGCTTTCAAGCCGCGCAATCTGTTGGCTCAATGCCGACTGCGCAACCCCCACGTTGTCGGCGGCCTTTGAAAAATGCAGGCAGCGCGCCGCCTCCAGAAAATATGTGAGCTGTTTTATTTCCATAAAAATTCAATCTGTTTTTCTTATTAAATTCATTGTTTTAGTATATTGAAAAAATTATCGAGTCGAGTAAAATTTTCGGATTGCAGGATTACATTTTATGGATTGGCTCAATAACCTCATCTTTCAAAGCTCCGCCGCCAACAGCATTTTGGTGCTGGCGTTTGTCATATGCGCGGGGCTTGTTCTCGGAAAAATAAAGGTTGCGGGCGTCGGAATCGGCGTTGCCTGGATACTCTTTGCCGGTATAATAATAGGGCACTTCGGTCTGCAGATTCCCGCGAACGTGCTGGCGTTCGTGAAGGATTTCGGCCTGATTTTATTTGTGTGTTCAATCGGTTTGCAGGTAGGCCCAAGTTTCTTTTCGCTGTTCAGGGCGTCGGGCGTGAAGCTCAATCTGCTTGCGGCGGTAATAGTGTTTTCGGGTGTGGCGGTTACGGTTGCTTTCATTTTCTGCTGTTCGGTCCCGAGCGAGGTTTTGGTCGGGATAATGTCGGGCGCGGTAACGAACACGCCCGCTTTGGGCGCGGCTTCGCAGACGTTCGCCGACACCGTGGGCAGGGAAAACCCCAATATTGCGCTCGGTTATGCGTCGGCGTATCCGATGGGCGTTTTGGGCGTGATAGGCTCGATGATGCTCTTCGGGATTTTGTTCAGGAAATTTATCGGCAACGCCGCCTTTGAGGGCGAAGTCCGCAAGACGATAGGCAACGAGCCCGCCCGCGTTTCCGTCGAGGTTGCAAACCCCGGAATCTTCGGGAAGACAATCGGGCAGATTTTCGCCGACAGCAACAGGCATTTCGTGATTTCGCGCATTTGTCAGGACTCCAAAATTTCGCCCGCCAACAAGGATATGGTGCTCAACGGCGGCGACAAGGTTCTGATTATAACCGACGCGAAAGACATAGACTATTTCGTGTCGTATTTCGGCAAGAAAATCGACTTCCAGTGGCGCAAAATCGACACGCAGATTATGGACGCCAAGTTTGTTGTAAGCTCTCCGAAGCTCGAGGGGAAAACGCTGCTTAGCCTCGGTTTGTTCGGCGCGGCGGCGTTCAACGTAACGCGCATAAACAGGGCGGGAACCGACATCACCGCGCACGCCGACTTCAAACTGCACCTCGGCGACAGGCTCACTGTGGTAGGCTCAAAGGAGGCTATCGGGCGCGTGGAGAAAATCGTGGGAAATTCCGTCAAGAAGCTCGACGCCCCGAACCTTGCGCCGATGTTTGCCGCGATAGTTTTCGGCGTAATTTTGGGCAGCATTCCCGTCTGGTTCCCCGCAGTTCCGCAGCCAATAAAACTCGGCTTGGCGGGCGGGCCGCTTGTTGCGGCAATCTTGGTGGGCTACTACGCGCCGCGCTTTAAAATTGCCACATACATTTCAAACAGCGCAAGCCTTATGGCGCGCGAAATAGGTATTTCGCTGTTTTTGTGCGCGGTGGGTATCGGTGCGGGCGGAAACTTCTTCGGCACGATTTTTTCGGCGAACGGCGGAAAGTGGTTTTTGATAGGTTCGGCAATAACGCTCGTGCCGATGTTCATAGCGTTCATTGCGGGGCGTTTCCTGCTGAAGCTCGACTATTATTCGATAATCGGCGTGATTTCTGGCGCAACCACAAACCCGCCCGCGCTCGCGTATGCAAATTCCACCACGACCGACTCCGTAGTGGCGGAATCATACGCCACGGTCTATCCGCTTTCGATGTTCCTGCGCGTTCTTACGGCGCAGCTGCTTATCCTGTTTTTCCTGTAGCCGCGCGGCTGCGGGTTGGGCGCGTTCGGAAGTTCGGGCGCGCCTTTTTTGCGCGCGCCAAACGCGGCTTCGGCGGTGGGCGTTCCAAAAAAAACTTGAACACGCGGCGCGCTTTTGCGAGTATTTGCGCATGGAAAAGTTTAGGTTGCAGGTCTGGTTTGAGGGACGCGTTCAGGGTGTCGGATTCCGTTTCAAGACAACCCGCGTGGCGTCGGGATTCGACGTTACGGGGTTTGTGGAAAATCTCGACGACGGCCGCGTGCATCTTGTGGCGGTGGGCGAAGAGGCGGAAGTCCGCGCGTTCGCCGCGGAAATCCGCAAGGTTATGGACTGCTTCATTAAAAACTACGAGGAAAAAACCGATACTTCCGACCAGTCATACAAGGGCTTTTACATCAAATTATGAGCGTTCCCGCAGTAGAGATAAAAAACCTTTCCAAGTATTACCGCTACGGCGTGCGCGGCGTGCTTGTGCGCGCTTTGGACAGCGTTTCCTTTTCGGTGGCCGACAACGAAATTCTCGGGCTTGTGGGCGCGAACGGCGCGGGCAAAAGCACCACCATAAAAACGATAATAGGCGCGGTAAAACCGAGCTCGGGCGAGTGCCTTGTTTTCGGCAAACCCGTCTCCAAAAAGACAAAGCGCGAAATGGGCTATCTGCCCGAATCGCCCTATTTTTACAAGTTTTTGACGGGCTTCGAGCTTGTGCGCTTCTACGCGCGCCTTTCGGGAATGGGGCGCGACGAGTCGAAAACCGCGGCAATGAAAGCCCTCAATCTTGTGGGGCTTGACGACGCCGCCGACAGAGCCGTGGGGCTTTATTCAAAGGGAATGGTTCAGCGCGCGGGGCTGGCGCAGGCAATAGTCCACAACCCCAAGCTCGTGATTTTGGACGAACCCGCTTCGGGGCTTGACCCCGTGGGCGCGGCGGACATGGCGGAAATTGTGCGGCATTTGAAGGCGTCGGGGAAATCGGTGCTGCTGTGTTCGCACATAATGAGCGAGGTTGAGTCGTTGTGCGACAGAGTAGTGTTCCTTTCGAAGGGGCGCGTAGCCGCGTGCGGCACGCTCGACGAACTGCTTTCCAAACCCGATTCAACGCGGATTGTTTTCGGCACGTCCGACGGCGCGAAGCTCGACGCCGTTTGCGCGGCGGCAGCCGCGGAGGGCGTGGAAGTCTGCCAACGCAGCCCCGAGCGCATTTCGCTTGCCGAATTTTTCAAATCGAAAACGCTATGATTGCAACCATTGCATACAACACATTCAGGGAAACCGTTCGCCAGAAGCTTGTTCTGCTTGCCGCGGTTTGCGCGGTTGCGCTTGCGGCGGTTTCGAAATTTTTTCTCAGGCTCGACTTGGGGCACGAACAGCTCAGGTTCATTTTCGACTTCTCCTCGGGCGCGCTCAATTTTTTCGGCGCAATAATAGCGGTGTCGGCAACGTGCCACCTGTTTTCGGCGGAGATTGAAAACAAGACGGTCATAACGCTGCTTTCAAAGTCGGTAAATATGTTCGATTTCGTTTTCGGGAAGCTTGCGGGCGTGTGTATGGCCACCGCCGTTTTCTGCGCGGCGGTTTTCTGTGCGGCGGCGGTTTCGCTTTTGGCGGCGCAAATTGCGTCGGGCGCAGCGTCGGGCACGGCGGCTGCGGACGGGGCGAACTTCGCGGGGCTTGCCGTCTACTGCGGCGTGCAGTGGCTGAAGCTTTGTATGTGTGCGGCGGTTGCGGCGGCGGTTTGCGGGGTGTCGGGTTCGTTTTTGTTCTCGCTTGCTGTCTCGTTTATGTGCGTGTTCGTGTCGGTTATGGGAAATTCGCTTGCGGGGCTTGGCGGAAATGCCAACGCGTTTGTTGAAATTGCGTCGTATCTGTTCCCCGACTTCCGTTTGCTCGACACTGCCGAGGCGTTCGCTTTCGGCGCGGTGGATTTCCGTCTTTCGGCGTTTCTGTGCGCGTATGCGGCGGTCTACATTTGCGCGGCGGCGGGGCTGGCGGCTTTCCTTTTTTCGAGGCGCGATTTCTAAATATGTCGGCGTTGAGGACATTTCTTGCTTTGCTTGCGGCGGTTGCGGTGTCGGCGGCGGTCTCGTTCCCGCTTAGGCGCGGCGCGGAAAAGTGCGCGGAGGGCGTCGGCGGGGAGGTTTCCGCCGAAATGGCGTCGGTTCGCGCGGCGGTGGGCAAGGGCGCGCTTTTTGCGGTGCTCGGCGGATACCGCAGCTTGGTTGCCGACTTCCTCTGGATAAAGGGCTACGTAAACTGGGAGGACAAGGACATTGCAAAATGCGTGTCGGCAATGGAGCTTGCCTGCGAAATCGACCCCTCAACGACAGTTTTTTGGACGCAGGCCTCAAGCGTGATTGCCTTCGACATCCCGCACTGGATTTTCGAGCGCATGCCAAAAAATATGAAAAGCGACGCCGTTTTGGATTCGCTCAAAATACGGCAGGCGCGCAAGGCCACAGAATTCATCGACCGCGCCCTTGCGCTCTACCCCGACAACTACGAGCTTCTGATTCAGAAGGGACAGACCGCCATTGCCGCGCGACTTTTCGGGGTTGCCGAAGACTGTTTCGGGCGCGCCGCCAAGCTCGACAACGGCTTTTACGCGCGCCGCATATATGCGTCGTTGCTGGAAAGAAACGGGAAGTTTGCCGAGGCGCGCAAAGTGCTTGAAAAGCTTTTGGAGGAAGTCGAACCCGACAATCCGTCAAAGGCTCTCATTGCCGACCAGCTGAAGTCGGTTGTGCGCGCGCAGAAAAACACGCAGTAGTTTTCGGCGCGGACGCGGGGCGGGGCGTGTGTTGCCAAAGCCCGAATGCCAAAGCGCGGTGCGTGTGATACGATTGTGTGTGTGGCGTGAGTCGCGCGTGTGTGCGGGGTTTCGGCGAGGCTCGGAAAAGTGTGCGGCGCGTCGGGGGTGTGAGAGAGACGGAAGTGTTGTGGCGCATGCGCGGCGTGCGGCGGGTCGATTGTGTGCGGGGCGTGAGAAGCGATTGTGTATCGGGCGGGGAATTGTGCAAGTCCCGCTTCGGCGGGCGGGCGCAAAAAAAAGACGTTCCGCGCGGGAACGTCTTTTCCGTAAAAATGACTCGAACTATTCGCCGTCGTCGCCGATTGCCTGAACGGGGCAGGATTCCAGCGCTTCGTTGCAAAGAGCCGTTTCCGCGTCGTTTGCGGGCTGCTTTTTAACGCAGGCGCAGCCGGCGTCGGTTATTTCGAAGAGTCCTTCCGCCGTCGATGCGCACAGCGCGCAACCGATGCACTGGGAGTCTACATAGTATTTCCCGGGGACGTTGAATTCGTTTTTTTCGTTTTTGTCTGCCATAGTGGTGGAAATCATTGTCGGGCGGTTTGCAAGGTCAAGCTTTTTTTCGGAAAATATGGTTGAACTCCGCGCGGGTTAGGCTACATTTGCGCGATAGAATGAAAGTCGACTTCAACAAAATATTTTTCACGGGAGAGGAAAAGGCCAACATAGCCGACGCCATGGACGGGCGGCCGCTCTGCGGTGGCGGCAAATGGACTGCCGAATGCGAAAAAATGCTGCGCGGCATAACGGGCGCAAAGCACGCCCTGCTTACAACCTCGGGAACTTCGGGCTTGGACGTTGCGGCTTTCGTTCTCGACATCAAAGACGGCGACGAGGTTATTGTGCCAACATACACGTTTGTAGCCAGCATAAACTCTTTCGTCTCGCGCGGGGCAAAGCCCGTTTTTTGCGACGTAAATGCCGAAACGCTCAATCTCGACGAAACAAAGCTTGAAGCCCTCATAACGCCGCGCACAAAGGTCATTGTGCCCGTCCACTACGCGGGCGTTGCCTGCAACATGGACGCCATCATGCAGATAGCCGCCCGCCACAACATAGCCGTTGTTGAAGACGCCGCGCAGGGCATAGGCGCAACCTACAAGGGCGTTCCCCTCGGAACTATCGGCGTCATGGGCATGCTCAGCTTCCACTCCTCAAAAAACATAATTGCGGGCGAAGGCGGCGCGCTGCTTACCAACGACGACGCTCTCGCGCGCCGCGCCAACTACATTCGCGAAAAGGGCACAAACAGGATAGACTTTGTAGACGGCATTGTCGACAAATACACTTGGGTTGACTACGGCGGCAACTTTGTTCCGCCCGAGCTTTCTGCGGCTTTTTTGGCTGCGCAGCTCAAGGAGGTCGATTCCGTTACACGCCTGCGCCGCGCCGCATGGCGACGCTACGCCGACGCCCTCGCGCCCCTCGAGAAATCGGGCAGGCTCAATCTTTGCAAAATTCCCGAATACGCGCAGGCAAACGGGCACATTTTCTACGTCTACACCGACTCAATCGAGCAAACCGACGCGCTCAAAAAGCACTTGTCGGCGGCGGGCATCGGCGCGAACTCGCACTTTGCGCCGCTGCACCTAAGCCCGATGGCAAAGCGTCTTTGCGGCGAGGTTCCCAGTCTGCCCGTTGCCGAGAAAACGGCGCGCACAATGTTGCGTTTGCCGATGTTTGCGGAAATCACGCCCGAGCAGCAGCAATATGTCTGCGCAAAACTCTTCGAGTTCTTCGGCGAATAAATCCGCAAAAAAAACGGCGTTCTTTCACAACTTTGGACAAACGGCGGACATTCGCTCGTCGTCTTTTCGGCGAGAGGAAAGTCCGGACACCGCAGAGCATAACCCCGATTGAAAAATCGGAACGGCGGGGGAAAACCCCGACGTATGAACAGTGCCGCAGAAAACAAACCGCCTTCGGGCAAGGGTGAAAAGGCGAGGTAAGAGCTCACCGCCGCAAGAGTAATCAAGCGGGCATGGAAAACTCGGTTAGGTGCAAGACAGTGTATGATGTCGGGCTGCTCGTCCGCATGGCATCGGGTGTGTCGCGCCCCGCAAGGGGGCGTCGGATTCTCTCCGGCGCAGATAAATGAATGTCGGTTCGCACCGGAAACGGTTCGGACTACAGAATTCGGCTTACAGCCGTTTGTCCTCCCTTTCTTCGCTCAACCCCCAAAAAAAATCTCCAACTATGATAGTTTCGGCAATTCAAAAAGGCGGTATGATTTACGTCTACGACGAGCACGGGCACATGTTCACCAGAAACGGGTATCTCGTAAGTTTCACGGGCTCGAACTTCTGTTTTGTTGTAAGCAAGAACGAAAAAACTGTCCACGTCTACGACGACAAAAACCGCCGAGTCCGCTCTTTCTGTTCCCCCACCAAACTCTTTTAACTTTACTAAAGAGGCGCGGATTTTTTTATGATTCCTAAAGTGGCGGCGATTGCCGCAGGCAATCCGCCTTTGATTTATGATTAAAGTTGCGTGCCTTTGACTATTTGTTGAAGTTGGGTTTTTTGTTTTGTTTAAAGTTGCGAATCTTTAAACGGAGACCAAAGGCACATCGGCGAAGCCGATTGCCGCCGCTTTCGAAAGGTTAAAAAACGGCGATTGCCGCAGGCAATCCGCCTTTGATTTATGATTAAAGTTGCGTGCCTTTGACTATTCGTTGAAGTTTGGGTTTTTTGTTTTGTTTAAAGTTGCGAATCTTTAAACGGAGACCAAAGGCACATCGGCGAAGCCGATTGCCGCCGCTTCCGAAATGTTAAAAAAGCCGATTGACGCTGCTTTAGGAAGGTAAAAAAGGCGGATTTTTTATTATTTCGCAGGCGGCGATTTTCTTTGTTTAATAAATTTTACAAGAAAGTATGTTATCGGGGTCATCACTGCCGCCAGCAACGCCGCGCCCGCGAAGAACGAAATCAGCAAATCCGCCCCGAGCGAAAACAGCGTGTCGTAATCCTGATTCATCAGCAGGCAGTCCATAGCCTCTTTTATCATTTCCCAGGAGAGGTTTCGTCCGGTGAGAACAGCCCCAACGTAGCACTGTGCGGGGTAGATTACAAAAATGGTAAAGTGGTTTGTTATTAGTGTCCCGAGCGTCGCGCCCACGCGGCTTCCCCTCAGCAGAAACGCCGTCGGGATTGAAAGCAGCAGTTGTCCGCCCATCGGAATCATACAGCCGTAGAACATTCCTATTGCCCAGCCGCGTGCGACGAATTCGGGCGTGGCGTTTTCGCCCACTATTGCGTTATATAGTCGCTTGAATTGTTTTTTTGTCCAGTCTACAAGAATCATATAGGTTGCGTATAACATCGGCATATTCGTCGTTTTGTGCGCGCGAATCAAGCACTATCTTTGAAATACATTGACATTCCCGCATCTGCGCCGATATACTTTGGGTTTTTATGGAAGGCAAGCACACAGGGCAGAATTTGCGCCGCAAGCACGCGTTGATGAATTTTTCGGTCTACATTCCGAAGAATCTCGACGCGCTCGGCGGAATGGTCAAGTCGCTCAAACGGCGCGATTTTGCGCTGTTCGAACTCGGAATGTTTGTGGTGCTAATCGGGACTTGGATTCAGCAGGTCGCCACTGGGTGGCTCGTTTTCAGGCTGACGAATTCGCTGACGTGTCTTTCCACCGCCGTGTTTTTATCGCAGATTCCGACGTTTTTTGTCTCGCCGTTTGCGGGGGTAATAAGCGACCGCTTCAACCGCAGAAAGATAATGCTTATCACCCAGACGCTTTTAATGCTCCAGATTTTCGTGCTCGGCGTTCTCACGCTTTCGGAAACGGTCAGCATTGAGGCGATTTACGCGCTCAGTCTGTTTTCGGGGCTTGTTTTGGGCGTCGACGCCCCCGCGCGGCAATCGCTCTACACAAAGCTCGTTCCGCCCGAGGACATCAGCAACGCCATCGCCCTGAACGCCGCAACGCTCAACAGTGCGCGTTTCATTGGGCCTGCAATCGGCGGAATTCTAATCGGGATTGTGGGCGAAGGCTGGTGTTTCATCATCGGCGCGGCGGCGTTCGGCGCGATTCTCGGCACGCTCTACATCATCAAATTCGACGCACAGGTAATTCCCAAAAAGACGGGCGCGCTTTCCGAATTTATCGACGGCTTCAGTTATTTGCGGCGGTCTATGCCCATCAGAACCCTTGTGATGTCGCTTGCGGTTGTCTGCTTTTTCGCGTTTCCGTTTCCGATGTTGCTGCCCGCCTTCGCCAAGGAGTCTCTCGGCGGCGACTCCGCAACGCTCGGGAACATGATGAGCCTCATAGGGCTTGGTTCGCTCGGGGCGTCGATTTACCTTATGGCGCGCAAGAGTGCCCTCGGTTTGGGGCGCGTAATAACCGTTTCCGTAACGCTTGTAGGCTGTGCGCTAATGGCGATTTCCCACGTGGAATCTGCTGCCATTGCCTACGTTTTATGTCCGCTGATAGGGTTCGGCATGATTGCCACTTCCGCCTCCACGAACGTTATGATTCAGTCGATTGTAGACGAATCAAAGCGCGGCAGGATTATGAGTTTTTTCACGATGGCGTTTTTCGGCATGCCGCCGCTGGGCTGTCTGATTCAGGGCTATCTCGCCGAATGGGTTCCGTGGACTTGGGTGATTTTCGGTTGCGGCGCGGTCTGCGTTTTAGACGCCGTTTTATTTGAGCGCAAGCGTCCCGAAATTCGAGAGCAGGCGCGCACGATTCTCGCCAAGAAAGGAATGCTCAACGAGGGCATAGCTGAGGGCGTCCGCTCAATCCACCCCTAAAAAAAAGCGCGAGGGCGCGTTTGCTTCGCCGACGAGTTTATTTTTTTTGCAAATAAAGCGGAACTTTGTTCCGCTTTTTTGATTTTAAAAACTCGTCGAAGCAAACGCTCTCGGGCATCATTCGATTTTATTTCGGACTTACGGGCGTTAAGCCCGCTACGCCTCATAAAATACGAAATTGACTCGCGTTTGCATTCGCAAACCGTTTGACACGCCGCTGCGTGCCCTTCGGGTGCGTTTTTCAAACGCATCTATACGCGCCTTCGGCTTGTATTCGCCCCTTCGGGGTCTTTTGCCTGCGGCAAAATCTCAAACGCGCTTCGCTTGTTTTCTACCTCGAGCCTCGCGCTTTTTAACTTAAAGCGGCGGCAATCGGCGCAGCCGATGTGCCTTTGCGCGTTGGTTAAAGCCCCAAACACAAATTGACTCGCGTTTGCATTCGCAAACCGTTTGACACGCCGCTGCGTGCCCTTCGGGTGCGTTTTTCAAACGCATCTATACGCGCCTTCGGCTTGTATTCGCCCACTCGCTTCGCTCGGGGTCGTTGCTTCGCAACGCTCATTCGCGCTTCGCTTGAATTTGGTTTGTTCGGGTGGTCTGTGCTCAAGCACTATCCTTCCTTGAATTGGCGAAGCCAAGAGCATAGCGACGATAGGAGCGCGCCAAAGTCTAATAAAGTCCTGCCTCGAGCCTCGCGCTTTTTTAACTTAAAGCGGCGGCGATTGGCAAAAGCCAATTCGCCTTTGCTTTTGGGTAAAGTTTATTTTAAAAAGCCGCCGCAAGAAACGTTCTCGGGTATTTTTTACATTTCCTAAAGTGGCGGCAATCGGCGTAGCCGATACGCCTTTGATTCTTGATTAAAGTAAAGCAACATTGGCCTTAGCCAATTTGCGCCACTTCTCAACATGTAAAAAATTCAACTTCAACAGACAATCAAAGCGGGTATTGAACGAAGTTCAATCCGCGCCGCTTCCCAAATATTAAAATATTTGGAGGGCGGAGAAGTATGAGTATTGGGGGAAGTCGATTTTTTTGACGATTTTCTTGTCGGGCGAGACTTCGAGAACGTCGGGAATCGAATTGTTGCCGTAGGTCGTGCAGAGAATGTTTCCGTTGGGGAGGAATTTTGCGTCGCAAATGATGATTGGCGACTTTGCCCCGAGAGCCTGCTGAAGCTCCTTTGAGGTGAACGCCCATTTGATTTTGTCGGCGGCGTCGTAGATTGCGATGCCGTAAATACCGCCCGTAAGAATGGAGTTGTCGGGCATCAGTTGAGCGCTCACAACGCCGTCGGGCGTTTCGATTCGCCTGATTTGCCTGCCGTCGGCGTCGTAGATTGTAAGCAGGTTGGAGCTTATCATCGGGAAAATGTATTTGTTGCCGACTTTTGCCGCCAGTCTGAATTCGCCGTGGTTGACCCTTTTTTTTGTTTCGCTTTTGATTGTTTTGTGGACGTTGCCTTTCGAGTCTATTTCAAGGAGCGTTGAAATGCCCTCGTTGCCCACAAGAAACCTGTCGTTGCCCAGAATTTGCGCCACGGGGTTTTGTAGCCGCACTTTGTCGCCCCTTTTAAGGGTTTTTGTTTCAACCCCGTCCCATACAACCTCGGGGCACTTGTATTGCCAGAGCGTCTTTTTGTCGGCAACCGATACCATTCGTGCTCCGTGGAGCTCGCTTATGAAAACGGTTTTGCCGTCGGGCGAAAGGTCGGCGCGCTGCGGGTGTTCGGCTTCAATCGACCAGAGAATTTCGCCCCTGTCGTTTGCCAGAGCCACGACGCCGCTCCGGTGCGCCGTAAACAAAAAGTTGTAGGCGGACGCGGAAACCGCCGTGAAAATTGCCGCGAAAACAAGTATAACCGTCTTTGTCTTCATGCTGCGGATTGTCGGGGTGAATAGTTTTGCTGTCAACACAAAATTTTGCCCGTAAAAATCCGCTGTTTGTCGACGCGTTGCGGAAGAATCAGGTGTGCCGGCTTCTGTATGCGTGGAATGGGCGGGGCTTGTTCGGGAAGTGCGTCGCGCTCCAAGTCATAATTGACCCTCCGACAAGCACGGCAACGCCAAGCAGCAGGTTTTTGCCGAGGGGCGCGCCCAGCCACGCCGCCGCAAACAGGCACGAGAGCACGGGCGTAAAATACGAGGCTATTGCAAGCAGCGTCATATTCCCGCGCGAAATTCCGTAGTTCCAAGCCACATACGCGCCGCCGAAAACGAGCGCGCCCAGAACCACGCTCGCCCAGCCGAACGCGTCGGCGTTTGCGATTCCGCCCGACATTCCGCCCGCCCAAAGCAGCGCGAATATCACGAAATCGACGAAGAAAATTATGATAGTAGGGTCGTTGCCGTTTGCGTATTTGCGTGTGAGGTTGGCGAAGATTCCCCAAGACACCGCGCCCAGAAAGGCGAGAATGTAGCTTGCGGGGTTTTGCCCTACATTCCGCGCTATTTCCGCCAAGTTTACGCCTCTGTCGCCGCCGAGGACAATCATTATTCCCGCCAAGCTTATGACCGCCCCCGGGACAACCCACCAGCGCGCCTTCTGCGCGTTGACGGGAATGGAGAAAAGAATAACGAGGCACGGCCACATGTAGTTTACCATACCCACTTCCACCGTCTGCCTTTCGTTTTGGCACAGGAACATTGAAATGCCGAAAAACACGGAACACATATTCGCAAACGGAATCCCGAAAAGCAGGTATTTTAGCGGAAACTTTTTGAGCTTCGGCAGTCCGATAATGGGGCAGAGCAGCAGGACGATTGCCCCGTATAAAATGGCGAGCCCCGCCGAGAGCTTGAATTGCTCCACGATTGTTCTTATCACGCCCACCGACATTCCCCAGCAGAGCGGGGCGGTCAGTCCCACGAGTGTCGCTTTAGCGTATGTTTTCATAACATTGAAAAAACGGCACAATACTACGTCGGCGTTGCTAATCAAGATTTATTTGCCGAAGCAAAAATCCCGCACCGCGCATTTTGGCGAATCAAAGCAGAAACAGCGAACCCAGCCCGAGGAAGATGAAGAACCCGCCCGAGTCCGTAACGCCCGTTGCGAACACCGAGGAGCCGCTTGCGGGGTCAAGCCCGTATTTTTTGAGCGTGAACGGAATGAAGCTTCCCATGAAGCCGCCAAGCGACATATTTATGAGCATCGAAGCCCACACAATTAGCGAAAAGTCTATTTTGCGCGTTGCAACCAGCGCGATTCCCGCGCCGAGCGCGCCGATAATCAGCCCGTTTAGCAGCCCCTTGCAGGCTTCGCGCAGGCACACGCGGCCGCGGTCGAACACGCCGACCTCTCCGAGAGCGAGCGAGCGCACCGTAACCGCAAGCGTCTGCGCGCCCGTGTTGCCGCCTATTCCCGCGATGATTGGCATAAACACGGCAAGCAGGGGCAGAACCGCGATGTTTTTGTCGAAACACCCGACCACCGCCGAGGCAATCACCGCCGTTACGAGGTTCACCAAAAGCCACGGCAGACGCTGTTTTATACTGAGCACAATGGGGTCGAAAAGTCCTTCGTCCGCGCCCGCGCCCGCGAGCTTTTGGAGGTCTTCGGTGCCCTCTTCAATCATTATGTCGATAACGTCGTCGTGGGTGATGATGCCCAGAAGTTCGCCGTTTGAGTCCACCACGGGGAGTGTGTGGTAGTCGGTATCTGCCATTATCTGGGCAACAACCTCTCTGTCCATAGTGGGCGCGAGAAGCCCGATGAGGGTTTTGTCCATCACGTTTTCCACGCGCGCGCCTTTGGGGGCGAGCAGCAGAGTGCGCAGCGAAAGCACGCCGACTAAAATGTTTTCGTTGTTTACTACGTAGAGGTAGTAGATGTGCTCGTATTCGTCGCGCATTTTGCGGACTGCCGAAATTGCGTCTTCAACCGTGACGCTTGCCTGCAGGGTGGCGACGTGCGGGTTCATCATTGCGCCCGCCGAGTCTTCGGGGTATTCGAGCAGCTCTTTGATGTCTTCCGCCGATTCGGGGTGCGAACGCTCTATGCCGCGCAAAAGTCTGTCTTTGTCTTCGTCTTCAAGTCCGCGGACGATGTCGGCGGCGTCGTCGGGCTCCATTTCGTTGAGAACCGACACCGCCCTGAATTCGCGCATTTCCGAGACGAGTTCCGCCGAAAGTTCGGGGTCCATCTCCGCGACGATTTCCGAAACCTTTTCGGGGTTGAAGCGGCGCAGAACCTCGCGCTGCTTGTCTACGCCTATGCGCTCCAGAAAAACGGCGATTGTGCGCGGGTTCGTTTCGGCAAGGGTTGCGTTGTCGATTTTATCCAGCTCGTTTTGCGCGGCAAATGTGACGAGGTCGTGAAGGGAGTAGCCCTTCTCGGGCATGGCGTCTTCCAAAATTTCGTCGTCGGGCTGCATAATCAAAATGTTTACGTCGTCTTTTGTGCATATTTTCGGCGAAAATTCAAGCCAATACGCCGATTTTTTTCCGAAATCGGCGCGGGAAATTTTGCGCGCGTTGGGGCGTCGATTTTCTTCGATAAATATTCTTGCAAAAACGCCCGAAAAATGCGAGTATTCTCAACACAAGAAGGCGGCATTGGGTTGCTGTTTTCTCAACTTTATTTATTTACAAAAAGATATGCAATATATGAATACAAAAAGAAAATCGAGAGCGTTTACGCTCGTTGAGTTGTTGATTGTCATCGCCATTATCGGTGTTTTGGCGAGTTTGATATATCCGGCGTTGTCGCAGGCCATCGGCGCGGGCGACAAAATGAAGTCGATGAACAACGCAAGCAACATCGCAAAAACGTGGCTGTCATACGTCAAGACGGGCACGCGCACGCGCATTGTTGTGGGCAAAACAATCTACGATTGGGCTGCAGTCCTCGCCGAAAGACAGGATTTGAACGACCCCAACATCTGGATTTTGGACTTCGACCTGCCCGTGATGGAAAAAATCCAGTCGGGCGCGCCCATGCCCGTTGCGGTTTCGAACCGTATCGGCTCGGTATGGAAGGTCAATCCCGAGTTCAAGGCTTTCCCTATCAGCTGGGAAGTCGCCAACAGAACCGACCCGAACGCCCCCGCCAGAACCCCCCTCGTCTGGACGCGCGGACTTAAGAACAACGGCATGTGGAGCGAACAGGACGGCGTGTTCAAGCAGGACGGCGGACACATCGCTTTCGTCGACGCGCACGTTCAGTGGTTCGAGAGCCTGAAGGACGAAAACACGGGCAAGGGTGTCCTCAACGGATACAACAAGACAACCAGAACATACAGCATCGCCCAAGCTATCCGCGGCGGTTCGAAGAATATTCTCGGCTGGAAGAATACCGAAGCCGAGGCTGAAACTGTCGAAGGCGTGGAAGAATAACTTTGTATTGCGGCGGTCGGCGCGTTTGTGCCGACCTGCGCTTTGCGAATCGGCGGGTCGATTGTTTTTCGCCCCGCTTTTTTTGCGCCCGCATTTCGGCAAATCGGGCGGCAGGTTCGGCATTCGGGGGGCGAAATTGCAAAATTGTCGCGCAAGGGCGGGCTGCGCGGAACAAAACCCGCATGAAGCGGCGCAAAAACGTCGGGCTGTATGTCAAGTGTTTACTGGGTTTTGTATAAAAAAATAAAAAAGGCTTGCCAACCCATATGGGTTTGAGATTTAAATTAAGCCCCGAAATGAAGTATATTTTTATTACAGGCGGTGTGGTTTCCTCTTTGGGGAAGGGTTTGACTTCCGGCGCGTTGGGCGCGCTTTTGGAAACCAGAAATTTGAAGGTCAGAATACAGAAATTCGACCCGTATTTGAATGTAGACCCCGGGACAATGAGCCCGTTCCAGCACGGCGAAGTTTACGTCCTTGACGACGGCGCGGAAACCGACCTCGACCTCGGGCACTACGAGCGTTTCACCCATTGCCAGCTCAGCCGTTTCAACAATTTGACTTCGGGGCAGGTTTACGAGCACGTCCTGCAAAAGGAACGCAGGGGCGACTATCTGGGCAAAACCGTTCAGGTTATCCCCCACGTCACGAACGAAATCAAAGACAGAATGTATGCGGCAAGCAAAGACGTTGACGTTCTCATCACGGAAATAGGCGGCACTGTGGGCGACATCGAAGGGCTTCCGTTCTTGGAGGCGTTGCGCCAGTTCTCGCTTGAAGTCGGGCGCGAAAACGTTCTGTTTATCCACGTCACGCTTCTGCCCTATTTGAAGGCGGCGGGCGAACTGAAAACAAAGCCCTCGCAGCAGAGCGTTGCAAAATTGCGCGAAATCGGCATTCAGCCCGACATTCTCGTATGCCGCACCGAAGAGCCGATGACCGACGATATGCGCCAGAAGCTCTCCATGTTCTGCAACGTAGAGCTTCGCGCGGTAATCGAAGAGCGCGACGTTCGGCATTCCATTTACGAACTCCCGCTTATGCTCGCCGAAGAGGGAATGGACGAACTTATCGTCAAAAAGCTCGGCATAAACTGTCAGGCAAGCAACATGGAGGCGTGGAAAACAATCGTCCGCCGCCTCATTTCCCCCACGGGCGGGCAGTGCAAGATTGCGGTTGTGGGCAAGTATATAGACCTGCAGGACGCATACAAGTCAATCTACGAATCTTTGGCGCACGCGGGCGTGGGCAACGACTGCTCCGTAAAGGTTGTCAGGATTGACTCGGAAGAAGTCGAGCGCAAGGGCGCGGCGGCGTTGCTCGGCGACGTTGACGGAATACTTATCCCCGGCGGTTTCGGCGACAGAGGCATAGAGGGAAAAATTCTCGCAGCCAAATACGCGCGCGAAAACAAAATCCCCTATTTCGGCATCTGTTTGGGAATGCAGATTGCGGTTATCGAATACGCGCGCGACGTTCTCGGGCTGCCAGACGCCAACAGCGCGGAGTTCAACGCAAACACTCCCAACCCCGTAATCGACCTTATGGACGAACAAAAGCGCATTGTAGACAAGGGCGCAACTATGCGTCTGGGTTCTTACGAATGCAAGCTTTCGCCCGATTCCAAAGCGTTTGCCGCCTACGGCACGGAGATTATCCGCGAACGCCACCGCCACCGTTTCGAATACAACAACACCTACAGAGACCGCCTTGTTTCGGCGGGGCTGAGCGTTGCGGGCGTAAACCCGAAGCGCGACTTGGTTGAAATTGTGGAGGTCAAAGACCATCCGTGGATGGTCGGCGTGCAGTTCCACCCCGAGTTCCAGTCGAAGCCCTCTAAGCCGCACCCGCTTTTCTGCGCGTTTGTGGGCGAGGCTTTGAAAGTTGCGAAATCGCGGAAATAGGTTCGCCTTTTAGCGCGGTTTCCCGATTGCGGAAGCCGCGTTTTTTTGCAAACAAACGGCGCGTTCGGCGCAAAAATGCGGATTGCCGCGCGGCGGTTCGCCCATAGGAGACTACATTATGATTTTTACCGAAAAAAAACTGCTTTTGATTGCGGGCCCGTGCTCGCTTGAAAACGAAAGTCTGAGCTTTGAAGTCGCCGAAGTAGTAGCCGACATCGCCCGCAAGTATGCCGACAGCCTCACTGTGGTTTTCAAGGGAAGTTTCGACAAGGCAAACCGCACCAGTATTTCAAGCCCGCGCGGCCCCGGTTTGGAAGAGGGGCTGCGGATTTTGTCCGACGTGCGCAAGCAGTTCGGGCTTCCCGTTATAACCGACGTTCACGAAACTTCGCAGTGCGCAAAAGTGGGCGAAGTTTGCGATGCAATCCAGATTCCCGCGTTCCTTTCGCGCCAGACTGATTTGCTTGTTGCCGCCGCAAAAACGGGCAGGGCAGTCAACGTCAAAAAGGGGCAGTTTATGTCGCCCTACGATATGAAGTATGTTTCCGCAAAGATGCGCGAGGCGGGCTGCGCCGAAACGTGGCTCACCGACCGCGGGGCGTCGTTCGGCTACGGAAATCTGGTTGTCGATATGCGCTCGTTCCCGATTATGGCGGAAAACGGGCTGCCCACGATAATCGACGCCACGCACTCTACCCAGCTGCCGAGTGCCGCAAACGGCGTAAGCGGCGGCGACAGGCGTTTTGTAAAGCCCCTTGCAAAGGCGGCGATAGCCGCGGGTGCCGACGGAATGTTTATCGAAACCCACCCGCGCCCCGAGAAAGCCTTGAGCGACGCCGCAACGCAACTGCCGCTTTCGGAGCTTGAAGAGCTTGTGAAAGTTTGTCTTGCAATTAAAGCCGCCGTGCGCGCGTAGTGATTGTCCCGCAGGGGCGGGCTTCCATTGAAGGGCTACCGCCCTTACGCGGTCTCGCTAACGCTCAATTCGCTATCCCAGCCCAACAAGCAAAAACAAAAAAGGCGTCCCACAGGGGACGCCTTTTTTTGCTTTCGAAGTCGGGACTACAGTGAGGATTCGTCAATGTGGAATGCCTCGAAGAGGTAGGGGGCGTCGGCGGAGAAGCCGAAGTCGTCAGTTGCTACAACTCGGTCGGCGTATTTATACCACATTTGCGAAATGCCCGCCTCAATGGCTACGGTTTCCTTGCACTTGGGCAGAACTTCGTCTTTGTAGGCTTGCGGTTGGGCGTCGAAAATCTCCATGCAGGGCATTGAAACAACGCGCGTTGAGGGCGATTTTTTAGCCGCTGAAATTGCAATGCTCAGTTCCGAACCCGTAGCAATGATTATCTTTTCAAGCGGCGCGCTTTCCTTTACGGCAATATACGCGCCCCTGAGAACTCCGTGGCGGCGCACCTGCGCGTCAATCGAAGAGTTGTTGGGGAGGTTTTGGCGCGAAAGAATCAGTGCCGTCGGGCCGTCGGTTCTCGCCAAAGCGCAAGCCCACGCGCCCACAACTTCCTCGGAGTCGGCGGGGCGGATTACGTTCAGGCGCGGAATGCAGCGCAGAATCGACGCCATTTCCACGGGCTGGTGCGTGGGCCCGTCCATTCCCACGCCGATTGAATCGTGCGTGAAAACGAACTGCACGGGCAGCCTCGAGAGAGCCGTTACCCTGATTGCGCCGAGCATATAGCCCGCAAAAGTAAGGAACGTTGCGCAGGAGGGTTCGAAGATTCCGTAGTATGCAATGCCGTTTGTGATTGCGCCCATTGCGTGTTCGCGTATGCCGAACCAGATGTTTCTGCCCGCGGGATTTTCGGCGGAGAAATCGCCCATATCCTTGAGGTAGTTTTTGGTCGAGCCGAAGAGGTCGGCAGAACCCGTAATCATGAACGGGAGCTTCTTTGCAAGTGCGTTTTCCACAACGCCCGAGGACGCGCGCGACGCGCTTTTGCCGTCGGCGGGGAATTCGGGGACAAGCTTCAGAAGCTCGTCGGCCGTAAGACGCTGTTTTCTGTTCAGGCAGAAGTCAAGCTCCTGCGCCTTTTCGGGATTGGCTTTCGCCCAGTCGGCGAATTTTTTGTCCCACGCGGCGGAGAGTTTTGCGCGTTCTGCGGCAACTTTCGCAAAGGCTTCGTATGTCTGCTTGCTTACGAAGAATTTTTCGTCGGGCAGTCCGAGCGATTTTCTCGCTTTCGCGGCGAACTTTGCGCCGCCTTCGCCGTGTCCCTTTGCCGAGTGCTCGACTTCTTCAATGCCCTTTGCTATTACCGTTTTGCAAATGACGAGCTTGGGCTTGTCGGAGTCGGACTTTTTCGCCGAAGTCAGCGCGGCGCGGACGGCGTCGATGTCGTGCCCGTTGCAGGTCGAGACTTCCCAGCCGTAGGCTTTAAAGCGCGCGGCGGTGTCTTCGGCCATTGTTTTTTCCGCCATGGCGTCGAGCGTTACGTCGTTGGAGTCGTAAATTACGACGAGGTTGCCGAGCTTCAGCGTGCCCGCAAGAGCCGCCGCTTCCGCCGAAACGCCCTCCTGAATGCAGCCGTCGCCGCACAAGCACCAAACTTTGTGGCTGAAGATGTCGGCTTCGGCGGAATTGAAGCGCGCCGCCGCCATTTTTTCGGAAACAGCCATGCCGACTGCGTTGCCGAAGCCCTGTCCGAGCGGGCCGCTTGTGGCTTCAACGCCCACCGTTTCGCCGAATTCGGGGTGTCCGGGGGTTTTAGAGCCTTTCATTCTGAAGTTTTTTAGGTCGTCAATCGACAGGTCGAAGCCCGATATGTGCAGCCAAGAGTAGATGAACATACTGCCGTGCCCCGCGCTTAGAATGAAGCGGTCTCTGTTGAGCCACTTGGGGTTTTTCGGGTCGATGTCGAGGATTTCGCCGAAGAGCACCGCGCCTATTTCGGCGCAGCCCAGCGGAAGTCCGAGGTGTCCGGAGGCGCATTTTTCGATGGCGTCTATGGCAAGACCTCTTGCTTCGTTCGCGGCTTGTTGCAGTATTTTGTTGTCGATTGTCTGAGTCATAATAAAGTCTTTTCTAACTTTTTTTATTGTTGTCGCTTCAAGATAACAAAACGCCGCCGTTTTTCAACATTTTTATTCCCCGACGGCGGGCGAATTCTTGCGCCTCCCCGCGCGGGGTTGCCGCCGCCGCGTTCCCGCTTCCCGTTTGCGCCCCCGAACGCCGCGCGCCCGCGGAATGCCGCTAAAAAGTTTGTTGACTTGGTTTGTGTTTTGTGTTTGTGTGGTCGCAGTGTATTTATACTGTTTTAACTAAGCTTTTAGAATGTTTTCCACAATGAATGCTATCAGAAAAATCGCGGTTTGCTTTACCGCATTGTTCGCGGCGGCGTGCGGCGCGCTTGCGGCTACTTCGGGCTCATACAAACTTTGCCCGCTCGACGTTCTCGATATAAAAGTGTTCCAAGAACCCGACTTGAACACGACCTACAAAGTCAGTGCCGAAGGCAACGTTGTAATGCCGCTTATAGGCGTTGTTCCCGTTGCGGGGCTTACCGTTGCGCAGGCGCAGGAGAGGCTTCAGGAGCTTTACGGGAAAGACTATCTGGTAAATCCCAGTGTTACCATTTTCATTCTCCAATACGCCCCGCGCAGGGTCTACGTAATCGGTCAGGTCGGCCGCCCCGGCGAAGTCGTGTTCCCCAATGAGGAAGAGCTTACGCTTTCGCGCGCAATCGCCAACGCGGGCGGTGTTACGCGCATTGCAAAAGACAGGGCAATCAACGTAAAACGCCGCATGGCAAACGGCTCAATGCGCGTGTTCGAAATAGACCTGCGCGCAATCCTCAACGACAAAAACGCTACCGACTTCCCCCTTCAGGACGGCGACACCATAGAAGTGCAGGAATCGGCTTTCTAATTTCAAAATTTCCAATTCAGTATGGCAGACGAACAGAACAAATTTGACGGCGCGCAGGCGAATCCGCAAGCGGACAATTCGCAGCAGCCGAAAGTAAAAAAGGTTGTAAAAAAGCGCAAGATTAGCGGCTACGGCGGCGGCTACGGAGCGGGCTACGGTTCATACGGCTACGGCGGTTACGGCGGCGGCTACGGAGCGGGCTACGGTTCATACGGCTACGGCGGCTACGGATACGGCTACGGCGCAACTTCAGCTCCCGCTGCGGGCGAGGGCGGCGCGGGGGCAATCCCCAACAGAACGTTCAAAGACTACATGATGATTTTGCGCGAGCGCATTTGGTATGTAATCATCACTTTCTTCATCATTCTTGCGGGCGTGCTGCTTTACACTTTCAGAATAACCCCGCTTTATACGTCGTTCTCTTCAATCCAGATTTTGCGCGACAGCGAAGCGCCAATCGACGGAATGGGCGCGAATGCGTCGAGGTCGAGAAACGACACGGTTTTGTCGATGGAAGACTTCAACACGCAGGTCAAACTCATGGAGAGTTTCGAGATTGTTTCGGCGGTGAAGTCGCGCCTGAAGGAGGACGAACTCAAGAGGTTTGTAGCCCCGTATAGAAATATGTTCACAATCGGCATTCCCAAGAGCGAAGAGGAACTTCTCTACGAAAACAGATCGATTATTCCCGAGAGAATGACGCTGTTTGTGCGCATCACCTTCACGCACCCCGACAAATACACAGCCGCGAAAATCGCCAATTTGTTCGCCACCGAGTATATCAGATTCACCCACCAGTCGCGCGTGCAGAATTTGATAACGTCGATTGACGAACTCCGCACGAAGGTTGCCCAGCAGGAGGCGAAAGTTAAGGAGCTTGACAAAAAGCTCATAGACTACAGGGAAAAGAACAAGGCCGTTTCACTCGACCGCGACGACGACGTAGACAGAATGCAGCTTAAGGAGATGAATTCAATTCTCACCAACGACAAACGCATTCTCGATTCCATCTCCACCCAGTGGAATATGCTTCAGGCATACAGGCGCGACGGCAAAGACCTTTGCGAACTCCCCTTCATTTCCGACCTCCCGCAGGTCAGCAAGCTGATTATGGACAGAACAACCCAGCAGGTTTTTGTCTCGTCGCTCGAAAAACGCTACAAGGAAAAGCACCCCAAGATGATTGAGGCGCGCAAGACTTTGGCGCAGATAAACAGCGAGCTTGAGTCGGCAATTTCGTATGCTTCGCAGAAACTGGAATCGTCCTACCAGAATGCGTTGAAGAATTTTGAGGACTCGCAAAAACGCCTCACGGAAAAGAAAAACGAGATTATAGACTTGGGCAAGAAGTCGATTGTCTACAAGTCGATTGAGCGCGAACGCCAAGTGGCGGAGGGTATGCACCAGTCGCTGATTGCGTCGATGAACGTGCGCTTGGCGCAGGTTTCGCTCATCAACCAGCCCGCGCGCATTGTTGACCACGCTTCTCCCGCGCTCAGACCCTCAAGCCCCAACTACATTCTGAACGTAATCTTGGGCGTGTTCGCGGGTCTTGTGGGCGGCGTGGGCGTTGCGTTCTTGGTAACGTTCTTCGACGACCGCGCAAAGAGCGCGTATGACATTGAAACAATCATCGGCATTCCGCTTTTGGGAATCGTGCCCAGAGTAATCCGCCTGAACTCTTCGGAAAAGGCAATGGTTGCAGCCTCCAACGCCGACCACGCAACTACCGAGGCGTTCCGCTCGCTCTACTCTACGTTGAAGGTCAATTCAATGACCAAAGACGCCAAGGTTATCCTGTTCACCTCCACAACGCCGTCGGAGGGCAAGAGCTTTGTCGTTACCAACTTGGCTTTCACCTGCGCAATCAGCGGCGAAAAAACGATTATTGTCGACGCCGACATGCGCCTGCCCGTTATGGGCAAAACGCTCGGAATTTCAGTGAACAAGGGCTTGGTTGCGCATATCGAAGAGGGCTTGCCGCTCGACGACGCAATCGTAAAAGACTTCTTCCCGAACCTCGACGTTCTCGTTTGCGAAAAGCGCGTTGCAAACCCGACGCAGGATTTGAATTCGGAGGAATTCCTAAACACGCTTCAGGAACTCCGCAAGAGATACGACAAAGTGTTTGTCGACTCCCCGCCTGTCGGTGCGGTAAGCGACGCCGTTTCAATTATGCCCGCAGTAGACGGCGTAATCTACATTGTCAAATTCAACTCGGCAAAGCGCAAGATAATCAGAAACCACATTCTCAACCTCATGAAGGCGAATATCCCGATTTTCGGTGCGATAATGAATATGGTAAGCTCGAGCGCGTCGTCGATATACAGTATGAATTATTACGACAAGAGCTATCAAAACTACTACACAAATCCGCCCTCTTTGGAGGAGGAACCCGAAGAGGACTCTTCCGATTCCGAACCCGCACAGGGGGACGCAGACAAATAAAAATGCAATCGGGTGTTCGCTTCGGCGGACGCCCTAAATTTTAAATAAAGGGAAAATGAAAACACTGTTTGTTGTAAAAGAAAAGGACTTGCGCGAAGCCCGCGTGGCGGTGATTCCTTCCGATGTCGCAAAGCTTGCGGCGGCGGGTTGGGACGTTTGCGTGGAAACGGGCGCGGGCGTGAAGGCGGGCTTTTCGGACGAATCATACAAGGCCGCAGGCGCGAAAATCGCCGACGCTTCGGCGGCGGGGCAGGCGGATATGGTTGTGGCAGTCAGAAAGCCGCAGATTGAGGAGGTTGCAAAGCTCAAGCGCGGCTCGTTCCACCTGAGCCTGCTCGACCCGTTCAACGAAAAGCCGCTGATAAAGGCGTTTGCCGACGCAGGCGTGTTCGCGGCAAGCTTCGAGATGATTCCCCGCTCGACAATCGCGCAGAAGATGGACGTGCTGAGTTCGCAGTCGAATTTGGCGGGCTATTACAGCGTGATAAAGGCGGCTTCGGTTTTGAACAAAATTCTGCCGATGATGATGACGCCCGCGGGAACAATCTCGCCGCTTAAGTTTTTCATAGTGGGCGTGGGCGTTGCGGGCTTGCAGGCAATAGCAACGGCAAAGCGTTTGGGCGCGCGCGTGGAGGCGTTCGACACCCGCCCCGTTGTCGAGGAACAGGTAAAAAGCCTCGGCGCAAAATTCGTGAAAATCGACTTGGGCGAAACGGGGCAGACCGCGCAGGGCTACGCCAAAGAGCTTACGCCCGAGCAAATCGAACTTCAGCGCAAGGGTATGGCTAAAGTCTGCGCGCAAAGCGACGTGATTATAACCACGGCAAAACTCTTCGGCAGAAAAGCCCCCAGAATCATCACCGCGGAAATGGTCGCGGGAATGAAGTCGGGCAGCGTGATTGTCGATATGGCGGCGGCCTCGGGCGGCAACGTAGACGGCTCCAAGCCCGACGAAATCGTGATAACGCCCAACGGCGTGATGATTATCGGCGACACCTGCTTGGAGGCGCGCGTTCCCGCAACGGCAAGCCAGATGTTCAGTTCAAACGTAGTCAACTACATCTCGCACTTCACGACCGACGGCGAATTTAAAATAAACCTCGACGACCCAATTATGAAGTCGAGCGTGGTGGTTGCTGACGGTAAAATCACCGATTCGCGCTTTGTGTAATTTCAACTGTTTTGCAAAATGAATATAATATTGTTGTTGTTTATTTTTACTTTGGCGGCGTTCTTGGGCTTCGAGCTTATCTCGAAAGTGCCCAGCCAGCTGCACACCCCGCTTATGAGCGGCTCAAACGCAATCAGCGGAATCACGATTGTTGGCGCGCTTATTGCAACCGCGGGCACGGCAAACAGCACGTTTGCAACAATTCTCGGCTTTGCGGCTTTGGTGCTTGCAACAATAAACGTCGTGGGCGGCTATATGGTCACCGACAGAATGCTTGCAATGTTCAAGAAGAAGGGAGACAAATAATATGAATCAGGATTTTCTCTCAGAATTTGTCAATTTTTCGTATATCGTCTCTTCGGCGCTTTTCATACTCGGCATCAAGATGCTCGGCAGGGCCGACACCGCGCGTAAGGGCAATTTCATCTCGGCTGCGGGTATGTTGCTTGCGGTTGTCGTGACGCTTTTCGACAGGCAGATTCTCGACGCCGCCGACTATTCCGCGTGGTTGTTCTTGGGCGGCGGTTTGCTGCTTGGCGGGCTGATAGGCTTTGTTCAGGCAAAGCGCGTTAAGATGACTGCAATGCCCGAAATGGTCGCGCTTCTCAACGGCTTCGGCGGCTTGGCGAGCTTGCTCGTGGGCTGGGCGGACTTCTATTACAGGGCGGTCGCAAAGGCGGCCGACACTCCCGTGCTTGCGCAAATAAAGTCGGTTGCGGAATCCGCCGACGTTTCGCTTTTTACGCGCGTTTCGACTGTCTTGGCGGTTGTAATCGGCGGCGTTACCTTTACGGGCAGCGTCTATGCGTGGGGCAAACTTTCGGGTAAAATTTCTGGCAAGGCGCAGGTTTTTGCGGGGCAGAAGGCGGTAAACGCGTCGATTGCCGCGGCAGTGCTTGCGGCTTCGGCGGCGTTTTCGTTCTGGGGCGATGCGGAGGCGGCGCACGTTTGCCTGATTGCCGCAATAGCCCTTTCGTTCGCGCTCGGTTTTGCGGCGGTTATGCCCATTGGCGGCGGCGATATGCCCGTGGTGATTTCGCTGCTTAATTCGTTGTCGGGCTTGGCGGCTTCGGCGGCGGGTTTCGTGATTGAAAACAACGTGCTGATTGTGGCGGGCTGCTTGGTCGGCGCAAGCGGCGTGATTTTGACCGTAATTATGTGCAAGTCAATGAACAGAACGCTTGCAAACGTGCTGTTCTCGGGCTTCGGTTCGGCGGCGGGTTCGTCGAAAAACAAGGTCGAGGGCGAAATGAAGCCCATGAGCGTTGACGACGCCTACTACGTTTTGGAGGCGGCGCAAAACGTCGTCTTTATCCCCGGATACGGAATGGCGGTTGCGCAGGCGCAGCACGCTGTCAAGGAATTGGCGTCGATTTTGGAGAACAACGGCGCGGAGGTTTCGTTCGCAATCCACCCCGTGGCGGGACGTATGCCGGGACACATGAACGTGCTCTTGGCGGAAGCCGACGTTCCCTACGAACAGCTTAAGGAAATGGACGAAGCCAACAGGATTTTGGAGACCGCCGATGTCGCCATTGTAATAGGCGCGAACGACGTTGTAAACCCCGCCGCCGCCGAAGACAAAGGCAGCCCGATTTACGGAATGCCGATTATCGAGGCGTTCAAGGCGAAGACGGTTCTCGCGCTCAAACGCGGCAAGGGAACGGGGTTCTCGGGCTTGGAAAACGCGCTTTTCTTCCGCCCCAATACCCGAATGATTTACGGCGACGCAAAAGCGACAGTCAACGAACTCGTCGCAAAATTCAAGGAACAATAGCCATTTGCACAAAAACATTCACAAAACAAAATGCCGACACTTTGTCGGCATTTTTTGTGTTTGAATAGTAGCTGTATTTTCTCCGCCGGCGGGAAGTAGGGGCACAAAAAAACCGCCGAATTTCGGCGGGTTACGGCACAAAGCTTGAAGGGTTTTGCTCAGGCTCGCTCAGTGGCGCGGTGTGCGGGCGTTTTAGTGCGGTTTAGTGGTTGCGCAGGTATTTCACGCTTTTGCGCATCGTGGGCGTGGGGTTGTCGAAAACGGTTTCGTTTTCAAGCACGAAGTAGCCGTCAAAGCCGATGTCGTCAAGTGTGCGCAGCAGTTCGGGCAGGTTCAGCACGCCCTCGCCCAATGCAACGTCGGTTTTCTCTTTCGCGCCGAACTTTGCAACGTCCTTGAAGTGCAGCATTATGATTTTGTTGCCGATTGTTCTGTAGCCGCGCACGGCGTCGGTTTTCTCCCTCGCCCAATGCCCGTTATCGACAATCGCGAACACGTTGTCGAAGCCGTTGACACGCGCGCGCATGGCTTCGGGCACGTTGTAGAGATTGTCTTTGTTGTAGTCTTTTGTGTGGTGGTGGATTGCAAGTTTCACGCCGTATTTCGCCGCTTTTTTGTCGAGCGCGGGAATGTTGCGGTAGTCGCCCTCCCAAGTGAAAATCGGGATTCCCATTTCTTTGCAGAAAGCGAAATATTTGTCGGCTTCGCCCGCGTTTATGAAATCGCCGCCTATGCCGAACGAGGCGATTTCCAGTTTGTTTTCGGCGAAAAGTTTTTTGACATACGCCTTTTGCTCGGCAGTCATATCAACGCCGACTTTTGCGTTCGGGTATTTGCCGAGTTTTATTTTGCGCGAAAGCACCACGCCGTTGACGCCCATTGAAGCGGCGTCGTCCACAACGTCTTCAAGCGTTGCGCATTTGTGGTAGACATAGCTGTGAAGCGCGATTTTTCTGGGCTTCGAAGCTTTCGACTGCTCGAAGCCGCTTTGGCACGCCGTAGCGCAAAACACGACCGCCGCCGCCAAAAGTATATTTGCAATTTTTCTCGTTTTCATTGCGCCAACTCTTTGTCATACTTTTACGGGTGTCAACGATTTTTTCTTGACCGCGTGTGTTGCGCCCGTAGAATGACACTCTGTGTTAAGGGTTGTCTCGCGCGCGAAAATTTGCGGAGGCAATCAATTTATCAGTAAATAACAACGGAGGAAATCGGAGAAATGGACAGAAGACTGTTCCTGAAAAACATGTCGGTTGCCGCCGCCGCCGCGGCGTTGTCGCCGAACGTATTAGGCGCGGACAAGGACAAGCAGTTCTACAAAAACGGCGAAATGAAGCTTGCGTTTGTGGGCACGGGGCTTATGGGCGGGGCGAATATGCGGATATTGCTCAAGGAGCTTGGGCAGCACTGCGAGGCCGTTTGCGATGTCGATTCCAAATACGGCGCAAAAGCGCAGCGTCTCTACGCGCCCAAAGCGCGCAAATTTTTGGACTACCGCGAAATGTTTGCCGAGCTTGAGGGCAAGCTCGACGGCGTTGTCATTTCAACTCCCGACAACTCCCACTTTGCCATTGCAATGTGTGCGCTCAGGCACAAGCTGCCCGTGTATGTGGAAAAGCCGCTGTGCTATTCGGTAGGGCAGACGCGCGCGCTCACGCAGGCTGCGGCGCAGGCGGGGCTTGCAACGCAGATGGGCAACTTCGTCCACAGCTGCTGCGGTATCGACTACGTCCGCGAATTTGTTGACGCGGGCGCGATTGGCGAAGTCAAGGAGGTCGTCGCGTGGACGTGCCGCCCGTATATCGGCTGCAACCAGCGGCCGAAAGGCTGGAAGGTTTGGCCGAAGCCCGACCCCATTCCGCCCACTCTCGACTGGGACAAATGGCTGAACACCACCGAGTATTCCGACTACTACGACGCCGTAGTTCCGCTGAACTGGCGCAGGTTCTTCAAGTTCGGCAGCGGCTCTTTGGGCGACATCGGCTGCCATATTCTCGACGTTCCCATTACCGCGTTTGACCTTCCCGCGCCATCCCGAATCAGCTCGCGCCAGCGCGGCGGAACGTCGCTGTGTGTCCCCCTTCAGGACGAAGTTGTTTACGAATTCCCCACAAGCAGGTTCGGCAAGCCGATTAAAATAACGTGGTATAGCGGCGTCATTCGCCCCGACGAAAACGGCGAATTTCCCGCCGACTACGACACCTCTTTCCTGCCGCCGCTGCCCAAAGAATATACTGATATGCGCCGCGGCTACGCGCAGCTTTCGCCCGACGGAATGTTCATAATCGGCACGGAGGGCGCGATTTATTCGCCGGCGATGCACTTGAAGGGCAAGCCCGTAATTTTGCCGAAAAAGCGCGAAGCTGAATTTGTCGAGAAGCTCGCCGCGCGCACTGCGGGCTTTACAAACGTAGACCACAGGCTGAACTTTTTGCAGGGCATAGCAGGCGATGTCAAAAAATGCAACTCAGATTTCTCCGTTGCAGGCCCGCTCTCGGAAATTGTCCAGCTCGGCAACATAACTCTTCAGACGGGACGCCCCATTGTGTGGGACTCTGCCAACATGTGTTGCGTAGGCGACCCCGCCGCCACGGCGTTCGTCAATCCCCCGATGCGCTCCCAATATCTATAATTTTTATGATTTGGTAAGCGGCGGCGATTTTTTTATAATTCCTAAAGTGGCGGCGATTGGCTTTGCCAATGCGCCTTTGACTCTGGTTAAAGTGGGAGTTTGAACGAAGTGGCGGCGATTTTTTTATAATTCCGAAAGCGGCTTTTTTATAATTCGGTAAGTGGCGGCGATTGGCTTTGCCAATGCGCCTTTGCCGTTGATTGAAGTTGTGTTTGTTGTTGTTCGGAAAGCGCGAACTCAACGTGTTTTTGTTTTCGGTTGAAGCTTGTTTATTACAAAAAGCGGATTGGCGTTCTCCAATCCGCTTTATTGTGGGCGTGTTGTCGCAAAAAAGCGCACCGCCGAAAATCATCGGGGTGCGCAATTCTTACACACGCAAATTTTGTCTACACTAAATTTTTTCTATTACGAATTTGTGCGTTACGGGCTGTGCGTTCAGATACACTCGCGCCTGCGCGTCGAGAGCCGCCTGCTCGAACTCTTTCTGTCTGGGTTTATTGTTCGGGTATTTTTTGTAAAGGGACCTTATATACCTGTGTTTTGTTGTTTCGGCAAGCTCGCGCGCCTTTGCAATACGTTCTTCGTCGGTTTTTAACCCGAGCTTTTTGAACTTGCCGAAAAATTCCGTAGCAACAATTCCGCGCGCGCGCTCCGCGGCAAGTTTGTATTCGCGGCAGAGTTTTTCAACGTCCTTTGCCTGCCTCATTTGCGGGGTGTCGAACTCCGCAAGGTTGACGCCGTTTTGCAGCTGTTGCGCGGAAAACTCGCCGATTTTCATGCCGTCTATTGAAAGCGCGTATTTACCCTGTTCAAGCCCTTTTACCGCGAGAATCTGGCGGTTGTGCGTTTCGGAGAATTTCACGATTTGTTCAACCTGCTTTTGTTCGTCGGCAAGGGCGAAGGGCAGCGCGTATTCATACGAGATAAACGAGATTTTTTTGCCGAACTGCACGTCGGACAAGTCGGCGTTTTTTGCGGTCGCCGTTTTCTTCGCCGCGTCTATTACCGTTTCCGAAACGAGCGCAGGCTCTTTCATATCTGTCAAAAATTTCGCCGCCATGACGTAGCCCCCCGCAAAGTCGGGGTGGACGCGGTCTTCGGAAACCACCGACTTTTTCGGGTCGATTTTCACAAGGGCGTTGTTGACTTCGTTGGTGGCCGCCCACATATCAACAACGGGCGCGTTCAGTTCTTTGGCGTAGGCGCGACCGATTTCGCCGAATTGGAAAAGTTCGTCGTTTACGCCTTTGTAGTTTTCGGTTTTCGACGCCGAAACTTGGTCGTAGATTGAGGGAGTGAAAATGATAAGTTTGGGCGCGTGCGCGGCGAGGTAGTCAACAACCTTCTTAAGCTGTTCGGAGTAGACTTTGCGCGTGTCGGCTATTTTCTTTTGAAGCTTCGGGTCGTCGGCGTTTTTGGGGGAGAATTTCGTTCTGCCTACATCGTTCATTCCAATCATAAGCGTGTAGACGTCGGCCTTGACTTTGGAAATGTCGGTATCTATTCTGTCCAAGATTCCGCCGCAGTAGTCGCCGCTTACGCCGAAGTTGTAGAAGTTTATTTTCGTCCGCGGCAAACGCGTGGCGTAGTAGTTGAGCAGGCTTTGCGTGTAGAACCCGCCGTGGGTGATGCTGTCGCCGACCAGACAGAAGTTGTCTCCGTCCTTGAATATTTCCGACTTGATGTCCTGCTTGGCAAAACATGCCAATGCCACTACAGAAAGAATTGTGCAAAATATCTTTTTCATAACGTATTTTATATTGTAAACTGTATTTATACTACAAAGCGCGTTTTTGTAAGTCAACAATAAAGTGTTTTAGGGGTTGAAAAACTTGGGATTTTCCGCGCGGAAAATAATATAAAAAATACTTGCAAATTTCTAGGGGGGGGGGGTAATTAATGCAAACCAAATCAA
>CAKTTC010000004.1 GCA_934613645.1 uncultured Opitutales bacterium
CAATGCGCATACAAACAGAAAAGGCGCGGTGTTCAACCGCGCCGAATAATACAGTGAACGTTCTTCGAACGCTCAGGTCAAGGGGCTTCGCCCGAAAACTTTTTCAACTTAGAACAATCAAGATATTGGCGGAAGCCAATGCGGATATAAACAGAAAAGGCAGTGTGGTTAACACTGCCGTATTATACAGACCGCCGCAGAGCGGCGGAGGTCAAGGGGCTTCGCCCCTTGCGCCCCTTGTTAGTAGGATTTTGCGAATATGGCGCGATACTTGGCGGGTTTGCCGGTGAAGATGCAGTTGCCTTTGGGGTCGCCGCCCTCGAGGGGAATGCACCTTACGGTTACCTTGAGATCCTTGCGGAGGGTGTCCTCAACTTCTTCGCTTCCGTCGTAGTCGGCTACGGCAAAACCGCCGTGGATTTCGGGCTTTTTTTCGTTTTGCGGGGTGAAATACTTGTAGAAGTCTTCCTTTGAGGAGATTTCGACAGTGTTGGCGTCGCGGTATTGCGTGGCGCGGGCGAGGAGGTTGTCCTGAATGCTTTGGAGAGTGTCGGCGAGGGTCGCGATGAATTCCGCGCGGGCGACCGATTTCTTTTCGTCGTTGTCGCGGCGGGCGACGAAGAGGGCGTCGTTTGCGATGTCGCGCGGGCCGACTTCGATTCTGAGCGGGACGCCCTTCTTAATCCAGCTCCAAGTTTTTTCGCCGCCGCGCAGGTCGCGCGTGTCGATTTGGACGCGGACGTTTTTGCCCGCGAATTGCACCTGCGCGATTTCGCCCTTGAGCTTTTCGCAGTATGCAAGCACGTTCGCCTTTTCCTCCTCCTTGTGGAGAATGGGCAGAATTACGACGTGCAGCGGGGCGAGCTTCGGAGGAAGAACAAGGCCGTTGTCGTCGGAGTGCGTCATAATCATGCCGCCGATTAGGCGTGTCGAGACGCCCCAGCTGGTCGTCCAAGCGTATTCTTCTTTGCCCGCTTCCGATAGGTATTTTATGTTGCTTGCCTTGGCGAAATTCTGCCCGAGGAAGTGCGATGTTCCCGCCTGCAGGGCTTTTCTGTCCTGCATCATTGCCTCTATGCAGTAGGTGTTGACCGCCCCCGGGAATTTTTCTCCCTCTGTTTTGCGGCCGCAAATAACGGGCATTGCCATGTAGTTTACGGCGAAATCCTCGTAGACGCGCAGCATTTTCTGCGTTTCCTCTTCGGCTTCTTCGCGCGTGGCGTGGGCGGTGTGGCCTTCCTGCCAGAGGAATTCGGCTGTTCTGAGGAAGAGTCGGGTTCTCATTTCCCAACGGACTACGTTCGCCCACTGGTTGACGAGTATCGGCAAGTCGCGGTAAGACTGCACCCAGCGCGAATACATCTCGCCGATGATTGTTTCGGAGGTCGGGCGGACGATGAGCGGTTCGTCGAGGGGCGAAGCGGGCACGAGCTTGCCTTCGTCGTTAAGCTCCAAGCGCGAGTGCGTTACAACGGCGCATTCCTTCGCGAAGCCCTCCACGTGCTCGGCTTCTTTTTCCAGATAGCTTACGGGAATGAACAGCGGGAAGTAGGCGTTTGTGTGCCCCGTGTCTTTGAACATTTTGTCGAGCGACGCCTGAATGTTTTCCCAGAGCGAATACCCCCACGGTTTTATCACCATGCAGCCGCGCACGGGACTGTTTTCCGCCAAGTCGGCGGCCTTGATTACCTGCTGATACCACTCGGGGTAGTCCTGCTGTCTTGTGGGTTCTATTGCTGTGCGTTTTTCTTTTGCCATTGTTTTTAGAAGTTTAAATTTTCCGTATGATTCCACTTTGGGGGCGGGCTTTCAAGCCAATTACAACGCCGCCAAAACTTTTTTGGTAGAGAAGCAGACTATGCGCTTGCCCTCGTAGTTGGGGTCGCCGAAAAACTTTTGAATGTCGAATTCGGCGTCGGGGAGGATTTTTTTTGCAACAAGTTCGGGCTCAAGCTCGCCGCCCTTGAAATACACTACGCCGCGGGGCAGATTCCCTTTCGCCCCGTGTTTGAGGCGCTTTTTCACGAACGAGAAAAACAGCGGCAGCGCGCACACAGAACGCCCCGTGGCGTAGTCGAAGCTGTCTTTGAACTCTTCAATGCGCACGTTGAACGCGGCGGCGTTTTCAAGCTTCAGTTCCGCGATGAACTCGTTAATCATTCTGATTTTCTTGCCCACGCCGTCGAACATAAACACTTGCGCCTGCGGGAACAAAATTGCCTCCACAACCCCGGGAAGCCCTCCGCCCGTGCCGACATCGGCAATCTTCGCGCCCGCGGCGGGGCGGAAGAACTCGCCAATCGACGCGCAAAAGGCGACGTGCCTGTATTCGACCGCGTCCATATCCTTGCGCGAAAGCAGGTTCACTTTCGCGTTCGCCTCGCGCAGCAACGATGCGTAGTGGTTTAGTTTTTCGATTGTCCCTTCGGAAAAATCGAACTTTTCATACGGGTTCATCTGAAAATCTCTTCCGAGCCGAAAAAGCGCGCTATTTCCGCCTGTGCGTTTTCCGCGCTGTCGGAGGCGTGGGCTATGTTTTCGCGCGTGTCCAAGCCGAAGTCTCCGCGGATTGTGCCCGCGGGCGCGTCGAGCGAATTTGTGCAGCCAAGCAGTTTGCGCACGCGCGCAACGGCGTTGTCGCCCCTGAGCACCGCCATAACAACGGGTTTGCGCTTCATGAACTTCACAAGCGGCGGGTAATACGGCTTATCGACTATGTGTGCGTAGTGCTCGCGCAAAATGGAGTCGTCGAGTTTCGACATTTTGCAGGCTATTATTTCCAGCCCCGCGCGGAGGAATCTGCCCAAAACTTCGGGAAGCAGGTTTTTCTCCATGCAATCGGGTTTGAGTATGATAAAGGTTTCTTCTTCCATTGTGTGGTAGTTATATAAAATTTAAACGCGCCCGTTCAACACATTTTTAGACATATTTTCGTTGCATTGCGCTCAGATATATCCTTTTATGGCGTTATGAAAAAAAGAAATTCCGCGGCGTTTTCAATTTTGGAAGTTGTATTGTTTCTGGCCATTGTAGGCCTGTTGGCGGCGGCGTTTGTGCCCGCGTCGATGAGGGTCAAGGAGAAGGTCAGGGAGGATATGATTGGGGCGCAGCTGGGGTTGATTATTGCGGCGGGCAACAAGTATATGTTGGAGAAAGACGTGTCGCAGGTGAGCTACAAGGCGTTATTGCAGGAAAGGCTGATTCAGCCCGCGATTCCGGTGGACGGGGAAAAGTATGACGACATTGTGATGAAGGGCGAGGGCGGCACTATTACATTGAAGAGGGCTGGGGGGAAGGAGTATTCCCGCACTTACTGAAGAACGCGTATAGCGCGTGAAATTGGCTTGATGCTACGTTTCAGAAAAAATTTGCAGTGGGGCAGTAGGCTTACTACAGCCGCCACCGCAAATTTTTTTTGAAGCCTCGCCTGAAGCTCAATTTGTATTCGCTCGCACAGTGGTGCTCGTCTCACCCCTACGGGGTAATTGCTACGCAATTATACTTCCCAAAAGCTTGCCTGCGGCAACTTTTGTGATGACGCGTTTTTTTTACTTTCCTAAAGTGGCGGTAATTGGCATAGCCGATATACCTTTGTTTACGCGTTAAAACTTTTCGGCTTAGAATTTCCAAGCCATTGCGAAGCAATGCGAGTGTTTACAGAAAAGGCGCGGTGTTCAACCGCGCCGAATAATACAAGTGAACGTTCTGCGAACGTTCAGGTCAAGGGGCTTCGCTCGAAAAGTTTTTCAACTTAGAATAAATAAGCTATTGAACGAAGTTCAATGCGTATACAAACAGAAAAGGCGCGGTGTTCAACCGCGCCGAATAATACAGTGAACGTTCTGCGAACGTTCAGGTCAAGGGGCTTCGCCCGAAAAACTTCTCGGCTTAGAAAGAATAAGCCATTGGCGAAGCCAATGCGTATGTCCACAGAAAAGGCGTAGCGGTTAGCTACGCCGTATTTTCACAGACCGCCGCAAAGCGGCGGAGGTCAAGGGGCTTCGCCCCTTGCGCCCTGCGGGTTAGAAGACGACTTGGAGTTGGGCGAGGACTGTGTTGTTGTCTACTTCTTTGTAGGCGGCGTCTGTGCCCGAGGTATACATTGCGTATTCGTAGCCGAGTGAAGTTTTTATCGACTTTGTTGTATACCAGTTTATGCCTACGTATACGGCTTTGGCTTGGTTGAAAGTGGCGTAGGTGCCGTCGTCTTTCTTGATGGAGTTTACGCCCAGCCCGCCCGAGGTTACGTATGAGAAGCGCGCAACGGGTTCTATTGCGCCCATTGTATCGTCCAAGTCGAACTTGTAGGCTACAATCGCGTTCACGCCCAGCGGGGAAGCCGTCTTGTTTGCGGCGTTCGATTTTTCCACGCTCTGGTAGAACATTTCCGCCATTGCGGTGAAGCCGCCGTATTTAAGCTTGAGATAGGGGTTTAGCCCGTAGACTTCGCCCTTGCTGTTGGCAATGTTTTTGAAGCCCTTTGAGGCGTAGCCCGAGTTCACGCCGATGTTGTAGCTGAGCGTTTCGCCCTCAAGCTCTATTACGTTCTTGTAGCCGACCGCCACGTAGTAGCTAAGGCCGCTGTCGGCGGAGATGTTGTTGATGATGTCCTTTGAGCCTTCCGTTGTTTCGGAGGTGACCGCTACGCTGTAGTAAAGCCCCTCGATTTGCGAAATTTCGCCGTCCCAGAAAACGCCGACCGTGCGCCCGCCGAAGTTCTTTTCGCCGAGTTGCGCGTGGTTGGGGGAGGTGAAGAAGTCGGTCGAGACCGAGCGTGAAATCGCCAACAGGCCGAAGTCGTCGGTGATTTGCTCCACGCCCATATTGGACTTCCTCAAGCCTATTTCGATTTTCCCGTCGATGTATTCGATGTCCACTTTTTTCGCGACAACAACCCTGTCGAGATAGTTGCGCTTGCTCGCTTCCGAGCCGAAATCCATAACGATGTTGGCCGACCAGCCGCTGCCGATGTCGGCTTCCATGCCGACTTTTATGTATCTTAACTCGAAGCCGCTTACGTCGTCGATTGAAGCCGAACCGCTCGAAACGTCGCTGCCCGCCCATTTGAACCAACCCTGCATACCGCCCGTAACTTTAATCGACTTGGTCGCTTTTGCTTCGGGTGTTACGACTACGGAGGCTTTGGCAATTTGCGTTGCTTCCTGCTGGGTGAGCATACCCTTCTTGACGAGGGTTTCGAGCAGAGCCTTGTCTTGGGCAAACGCCGAAACAGTCAGAACCGAAATAAAAATACCTACAAATAGCTTTCTCATATTACTATACAAACAATATTGGGCACGGATTAGAGCCGAAATCCGCAAAAAGGCAAGTTTTTTAAAATTTTTTTCGAGTTTTTTCGAACCCGATGAGAAATTCCGTATTGCCGTCGCCGCCCTTGATTGGCGATTCAATCACGCCGAGCATTTCAAGCTCGGGGAAGGCGCGTTCGGCGAACGAACGTATTTTTTCGACCGCCCCGAGTATCGTTTTTTCGTCGCGCAAAACTCCCTTGTTGCGGCGCATAATTTTTGCGGAGGTCTCGAACTGCGGTTTTATCAGGCAGGCCATTTTGCCGCCCCTTTTCATAAGAGGCACCAAGAACGGCAGTGTTTTTTCGAGAGAAATGAAAGACAAATCGGCGCAGATGAAGTCGAATATGTTGCCGTCGAAAAATTCGGGCGTGAGAGAGCGCACGTCGGTTTTTTCGAAATTCAAAACGCGCGGGTCGTTCAGCAGCTTGGAGTGGAGCTGCCCCGAACCGATGTCGACGCAGACCGATTCCGCCGCACCGCGCTGTAGCGCGCAGTCGGTAAAGCCGCCCGTAGACGCGCCCGCGTCGAGAACGCGCATATCCTGCAGCGATATTTTGAAGTGCTCCAAAAACTCCTCAAGCTTCAGTCCCGCGCGCGAGACGTAGCGCAGAGCCGCGTTTTCGGCGTCTATTACAAAAACCGTATCTTCGGGGAATTTCCGCGAGGGTTTGTCCACCGCTGCGCCGTCTACAAAAACCTTGCCCTCTTCTATAATTGCGCGCGCCTTTGAGCGGCTTTTGACAAGCGACGCCTCCACAAGCAGTTCGTCGGCTCTTTTCATTTTCCGCTCTTGGGTTTGAATATGACTTCCACGTATTCGACCTTCTGCGGCTTCGACTTCCTCTGCGCCAAGTCTTTGCCCACCGACACCAAATTGGCAATCAGGATAATCGTCCCCGCCGCCAGCGACGCCGCCAGACAAATGCCGACCGCCATTCTGAAGTAGTCGAGCGCGCCGAGTTTCTTCTTCGCGCCCAGCCTCGGGACGACTCCCTTGAAGCCGCCCATCAGCGATTGCGATTTTTTGCGAACGTCGTTTTCGTCTATCATCATAATGAATTCCGCCTATGTAATCGGAATTTTTTTGCGTTTTCAAGCCATTTTGTGAATTGACAATCGCGCCCGCGTCTGCGATTATCCAGAACAACCCGACACTTCTGTTGGGAAAATTTTTATGTGGAAGGATACGTAGTATATGGTTAGAATTGCATGTCTGTTTTTTGTGGCCGCGGTAGTTTCGCTTTCGGCATCGGCGGCTGTAAAAATGCCGAGAATTTTCGGCGACAATATGGTTTTGCAGCAGCAAAAGCCCGTCGCCGTCTGGGGGACGGCATTGCCGAACGCCTCGGTTGAAGTCGTTTTCGGCGAAGATTCCGCCAAGACGAAAGCGGGACCCGACGGGAAGTGGAAAGTGTTTCTGCCCGCGCAAAAGGCGTCGTTTTTCCCGCGCACACTGTCGGTATCCGAAAACGGGGCAGTCGGGGCGGAGTTCGGCAACGTGCTCGTGGGCGAAGTCTGGATTACGGGCGGGCAGAGCAATATGGAATGGTATATAAAAAATACCGACGCGTTCGAGCGCGCCCTGTCCGACGCGCGCAACTATAAAATCCGCCAGTTCACTCAGGTTATTTTGGCCAGCGACAGCGTCCGCGACGATGTTGTAGACCGCAAGGCGCGCTGGATTGAGTCGCTCGACAAGTCGAACGCCGGCAAGTGGGCGGCCGTCAGCTACTATTTCGCGGAGGAAATCGCAAAGGCAATGAACGTTCCCGTCGGCATTTTGTATACGCCCGTGGGCGGCGCAAGTATGATGCCGTTTACGCCCGGCGATGTTTTGGCCGAGTCGAAAGGATATTTCAAAAAACGCTACGAAGAATTTTTGGAGAGATCCAAAGGCGACACCCACGAAAAATCCGTTGCCCGCTGGAGAAAAGCACGCGCGGAATTCGAAGCCAAACAAAAGGCCGACGAAGCCGCGGGCAAAAAACCCGCCGTAATGCCGCATTACCTGAGAGCCGCTCCGTGGCGGGGCGTTCCCTTCCCCTTTTACTGGCGTTCCACGCCGACGCTTCTGTATAACGGCTCCGTGCTGCCCATTCTGCCGTATTCCACGCGCGGAATAATCTGGTATCAGGGGTGCGCCGATTCGAGCGCGGAAGCCGCCGAAGTGTTCGACGATATGCTCGAAAAAATGGCGGGCGCGTGGCGCAGGGATTCCGGCGAAGCCGACAAACCCTTTTTGATTGTCCAGCTTGCGTCGTTTTCCACGGACCATAAATTTGCGGAGGTCCGCGAGGCTCAGTTCAAAGCGGCAAACAAAATGAAGAATTCGGGGGTAATAAACATTGCGGACACGGGCGAACAATGGGATATCCACCCGCGCGACAAGGACATTGTAGGCTCGCGTTTGGGGAAACTTGCGCTGCAGAAAGTCTATAAAAAACCCGGAGTTTTTGCGCAGTCGCCCGAAATGAAAACGGTGTTGTTTAACGGCCCGAAAGCGGAAGTGAAGTTCGAAACGTTCGGGCGCGGCCTCGAGGCGCGCGGCGACGTTCGCGGTTTCGAAGTGCTTGCGGGAGGCAAATGGCTGCCCGCTTCGGCGAAATTAAACGGCGAAACCGTCGTTGTTGAAAATCCGGACGGCGCGGAAATACGCGGCGTGCGCTATTTGTGGCACAGCTGGGTGCGCCCCGATGTCTGCCTGTTCAACAAAGACGGTTTGCCCGCATTCCCTTTTTTAAAAACAAAATAAAATAACATTATGAAAAAATATTATATATCCGTCGTTTCGCTCGTTGCCGCGTGCGTGGCGTTCGCGGAAATCAAACTTCCCGCCATATTCGACAGCAATATGGTGGTCCAACAGCAAATGCCCATAAACATTTGGGGAACAGCCAAGCCGAAGTCTGAGGTTATGGCGAATTTCAACTCGAAATACACGAAGACAAAGGCCGATTCCGACGGTAATTGGAAGATGACGCTGCCCGCCGAAAAGGCGTCGTTCAAGGAGCGGTCGCTTACGCTGTTCGAAGACGGCGTTCCGAGTCTGGAGCTTAAAAACGTGCTTGTGGGCGAGGTATGGATTGCCGGCGGCCAAAGCAATATGGAATGGCGCGTCTATTCTTCGGCCGACAAGAAAAAGGCGGAGGCGAATGCGGAAAAAAACAGGGGGAAGTTCCGCTATTTTGCGCAGTCTTCGCACTGCGCCGCTCCCAAGCCGATGTCGGAGTTTCACAAGGATTCCAAGTGGATTGTAGTTGACGGCAAAAACGTTGGCACGGTTTCGGCGGTCGGCTACTATTTCGCCGAAAGATTGCTTGCCGACTTGAACGTTCCCGTCGCGCTCATTTACGCGGCGCAGGGCGCGACGGAAATGAAGTGCTGGACTTCGCGCGAAGACTTGGAAAAACTCGACTGGCTTGCCGAGCACCTTTCGAAATTCGAAAAGGAAACCGCCGCCTACGACGAGGCCGCCTACCAAAAAATGCTCGCCGAATTCAAGGCAAAGGAAGCCGCCTACCAAAAGGCGGTGGAGCGGGCGAAAAAAGAGGGCAAGCCGACCCCCGCGCGCGCAAGATGGGAAGACCGCGTCCGCCCCAACAAACTGTCGCCGTGGTTTACATTCCGTGCCCCGTATTTGAACTTCAACGGATTTATCGCTCCGCTTAAAAACCTGTCGGTTCGCGGCGTGATTTGGTATCAGGGCGAAAGCGACGCAAATGCGACTTGGGCGCAGCACTACACGGAAAGCTTCGGCACAATGATTGGCTCTTGGCGCGATTCGCTCAAAAATCCCGACCTGCCGTTCATTCAGGTTCAGCTTGCCTCCTACAAAAACGGCGGCAAATGGGAACGCTGGGCAGACGCCCGCGCCGCGCAGTTCGAAAACACAAAAGTATACAAAAACGTGTTTATGGCGTGCATAATAGACTGCGGCGAAAAGCACCAAATCCACCCCGCCGACAAAACCACCCCCGGTTCGCGCTTGGAGAAAATCGCGCTGGAGAAAGTCTACGGCAAAAAGGGGCTTCTTTCCACCGCGCCCTCTCTTAAGGAGGTTGTCTACAAGGGCAGTTCGGCGGTCGTTACGTTCGACCTTTTCGGCACTTCGCTTACGTCGAAGGGCAAGCCGCGCGGCTTCGAAATTTTGGTGGGCGAAAACTGGGTTCCCGCCGATGCCGAACTGCTCAACGAGGCCGTTTTGGTGAAGTCGAAGGGCGGCGCGGAAATAAAGGGCGTGCGCTACCTCTGGAAAGACTGGGCGCGTCCCGATGTCTGGCTGTTCGGCAAACAGGGGCTGCCCGTAGTTCCGTTCAAGTCGGTTGCAAAAGACGCCGCAAAATAGCGGAACTTTTCTGAAGAAAAAACGGCTTTGACGGCGGGAGTTTGTGCCCGCCGTTTTTTTGGCGGATATAAAAGATTGCAAAACGGGAAAAATTTGATTTTATTTCCGCAATATTAAAAATTTCAGCAAAATATATTCAATTTACAACAAACGGAAAAACGCATAGTTATGTCGGAAAAAGACTTCAAGAATACACTGAATTTGCCCTCCACAAAGTTCCCCATGAGGGGCGACTTGGTAAAGCGCGAACCCGCCCGCATAGAGCATTGGAAGAAAATCGACCTCTACGGGGCAATTCAGCGCAAGAACGCCAACAACCCCAAGTTCGTCCTGCACGACGGCCCCCCGTTCACGAACGGCGACGTCCACATCGGAACGGCGTTGAACAAAATTTTAAAAGACGTAATTTTGCGCCACAAGTCAATGAAGGGCTTCTACACGCCGTATCTCCCGGGTTGGGACTGCCACGGTCTGCCCATCGAGCACAAAGTGGCGAAAATGCTGCGCGAAGAAAACAAGCATTTGACAACCGCAGAACTGCGCGAAGCCTGCGCGAAATTTTCGTCGGAATTCATCGAAAAGCAGCGCAAGCAGTTTGTCAGACTGGGCGTTCTCGCCGACTGGCAGCGCGAGTATAAGACGAAAGACCCCTCATACGAAGCCGATATTCTGCGCACCTTTGCGGCGTTCGTGCGCAGGGGGCTTGTCTACAGAAGCAAGAAGCCCGTGTATTGGTCTATCCCCTGCGCGACTGCGCTTGCGGAGGCGGAAATCGAATACAAAGACCACACAAGCTCCTCAATCTGGGTTGCGTTCAAACTCGACGAAGAATCGAACGCGCGTTTGGGCTTGAAAGACGCCGAAATAGTCATCTGGACTACAACTCCGTGGACTATGCCCTCCAACTTGGCGATGGCCGTAAATCCCGACGTGGAATACGTAGCGGTTTCGGCGGGCGCGCGCACGTTCATTGTGGGCGAGCCGCTTGTTGAAAGCTTCGTGAAGGCGTGCAAAATAGAAAATCCGCAAGTAAAGCCCGTGGGCAAGGGCAGCGAGATTGAGGGAATTTCGGCGTTCCACCCGTTCTGCAACCGCAAAAGCACCGTCTTCTGCGCGCGCTACGTCACGACCGACTCGGGCACGGGAGTTGTCCATATCGCCCCCGGCCACGGCTTGGAAGACTACCAAGTGGGCTTGGAACACGGCTTGGACATCTACAGCCCCCTCGACGACGAAGGCAAATATGTCGACGACGGCCAAGTGCCCGCCGAGCTTGTGGGCATAAGCGTTCTTGAAAACGACAGCGGCAGAAGTGCCGCCAACGGCGCAGTCTTGGAGCTTTTGGACAAAAAGGGCGCGCTGCTTAACATCGAAAAAATTTCGCACCAATACCCGCACTGCTGGCGTTCCAAAACGCCCGTAATCTTCCGCGCAATGGACCAGTGGTTCGTGGCTCTCGACAAGGACAACCTCCGCAAACAGGCTCTCGACGCCATTTCCACAGTCAAGTGGCTGCCCGAACGCGGCGAAAACAGAATCCGCGGCGCGGTTGAGTCGCGTCCCGACTGGTGCATTTCGCGCCAACGCGCATGGGGCGTGCCCATTCCCGCGTTCTACGGCAAAAACGGAGAGGCGTTCCTCGACGCCGACGTGATTGAGGCAATAGCCGACAAAGTCGAAAAGCGCGGCACAAACTTCTGGTATACCGACAGCGAAAGCCAGATACTCGACGGCGTAAAGCTTCCCGCAAACTGGGGCGACGCCGCTTCGCTCAAAAAGGGAACGGACACGCTCGACGTCTGGATTGACTCGGGTTCGAGCCACATTGCGTGCCTTTCCCGCCACCCCGACCTCGCTTGGCCGGCAGACCTGTATTTCGAAGGCAGCGACCAGCACAGAGGCTGGTTCCAAAGCTCCCTCTGGACGGCAATCGCCACAAAGGGCAAAGCCCCCTACAAGCGCGTAATCACGCACGGGTTCATTGTTGACGAAAACCGCAAGAAAATTTCCAAAAGCGACGGCAAACCGCAAACCGCCGACATGTATGTGGGCAAGTGGGGCGCGGACATTGTCCGCATGTGGATAAGCTCCGTAGACTACCAAAACGATATGCCCATTTCCGAGGGCATTATGGCGCACGTTGCAAACGCATACCGCGGCTTCAGAAACACGGTTATGTATCAGCTTGGCAACCTCGCCGACTTCGACAAGGCCGACGCCGTTGCGCTTGAGCAGCTCGACCCCATCGACGCGTGGGCTGTTGCAAAGGCGGCTGAATTCGCCCTCGAAGCCGACAAGGCATACGACGCCTACGAGTTCCACAAAGTCTACAAGCTCATCGACAACTTCTGCGGCGTAACGCTCTCGAGAGTCTACCACGACATTCTCAAAGACCGCCTGTATACGTTCGGGGCGAAGTCGTTCCAACGCCGCTCTTCGCAGACGGCAATCGACATCATAAGCGACATTCTCCTGAAAGTCGCCGCGCCCATTCTCACTTTCACCTGCGACGAAGCCTACAGCTTCAAGCACGGCGCGGAGTTCATGCAGGATTCAATCCACCTGCAGGACTACCCCGACGTAGCCCCGCTGCTTGTCTGCGCGCCCACCGCCGCAAAAATCGACAGAATTTTGCAGATACGCGACCGCGTGAACGAATCGCTTGAAAAGCTGCGCAAAGACAAGGTTATCGGCAAGAGCTTGGAGGCGGAAGTCGAAATTATGGTTTCCGAAAACGGCGACGACGCAAAACTTTTGCGCGAGTTCGAAAAGAGCCTCGCCGAAATTTTCATAGTCTCGGGCGTTTCGATTGTCGAAGGCAAGTTTGAAACAACATCGGTGCAGGCGTCGAAGGCTGAGGGCGTGCGCTGCGTGCGCTGCTGGCGCATAGTAAAAGAGGTCAACGCCGACGGAATCTGCCCGCGCTGCGAAGACGCCGTAAAATAATCGGAGGGAATATGGCTACAAAAAAGACAGTTTCCAAAAAGGCGGTTGCCGCAAAACCCGCTTCAAAGCAGGTTAAAGCCAAGCAGCCCGCGCCCAAGTCGGCACCGAAAGCGGCGGCGAAACCCGCGGCAAAGGCGGCAACGCCCAAAAAGGCGCAGGAAAAGTCGGCATCGGCGGCGAAAAAGTCCCCGAAACTCGTTGTTTCGGCAAAGAAGCCCGAAAAGAAGGTCGTGATTTCCGCAAAGAAAACGGCCGCGGCAACGCCCAAAAAGGCGCAGGAAAAATCGGTATCGGCGGCGAAAAAGTCCCCGAAGCTCGTTGTTTCGGCGAAGAAGTCGGGCAAAAAGGCGGACGTGGTAATCTCCATACCCGCCGCGGACATTCCCGTTGACGCTCCCAAAAAGAACGGCGATATTCTCAAAGACGACAGACCCTCGCACCACATAGCGTTTTCGCTCGAGGACTTGGACGCGTTCTTCAAAAACCGCCAAAACAACGTCCAGCCGAAGCTCGCCAAAAAGGACGCCGAGCCGACCGCCAAAAAGGCGGCGGTTGCCGCAAAGAAGCCCGCAAAGGGCGGCGCGGTAAAGCTTGAAAACAAGTCGCAGGGGGTGGCCACAATCTTCGACATTCTCGGTTTCAACCCCGTCGAAACGCCGAGCGTTGAAAAGCTCGAGGGCAAGGACGTTCCCAAAAAGTGGAAAAAATACTACAACAAGCTTGTCGAGCTGCGCCAGCACCACACCGACGGCGTGGCAACCCGCTCCGAAGAGGTCATGAAGCGTTCCGCGAAGGACGACGCAGGCGACTTGTCGTCATACGGGCAGCACTTGGCGGACGCGGGCTCGGGCAGTTTCGAGCGCGATTTGGCATACAATATGATTTCCAACCAGACCGAAATTCTCGCGGAAATAGACGCCGCCATCAAGCGCATTAAAGACGGCACTTACGGCATTTGCGAGGTCACCGGCAAGCCCATTCCCGAAGCCCGCTTGGAGGCTATCCCCTTCGCCCGCTACACGCGCGAAGGTCAGGAAATCCACGAGCGCGACCTCAAACGCCAAAAGGCGAGCAGGCGCGACAGCATGTTCGAAATGGGCATGGAGGAATCGTCGTCGTCGCAGAAATCGGACGACGAGGAAACCGATTCCAATTCGTAGTATGAAAAAGCGCGGCATAATATTTTTTGTGTGTCTGGTTCTCACGTTTGCGGTGGATCAGGCCACAAAATACGCGGTTGTGGCAAACATTCCGTGGGAGGTCGGCAAGCCCACCTACCACTTCGCGGGCGACAGCCGGCCAATCCCGATTATAGAAAATTTCCTGTATCTTGTCCACATCACAAACGAGGGCGCGGCTTGGGGAATACTCTCTGGGCAGACGTATTTGCTTTCGTCTATTGCGGTAGTTGCCATTGCCGCGCTTTGGCTTTTCCGCTCCTACTTGGGCTTTTCTACCGCGCTCGGGCAATTTACAATGGGAATTTTCGCGGGCGGCGTTCTGGGAAATTTGTTCGACCGCATCTACTACGGGCACGTAATTGACTTCATCGACGTGCACCTGCCGTTGATAAACTACCGCTGGCCAGCCTTCAACATTGCCGACTGCGGAATCTGCATAGGCGTGGTAATCTACATTGTCTCCGTCCTCTTTGAGGACTTCTTCCCCTCCCGCTAATTTTTTTATATTTCGGGAAGAGGCGGCAATTTTTTTATGATTCGGGAAGTGGCGGCAATTGGCTAACGCCAATTCGCCTTTGACTGTGGTTGAAGTTCACAATTCGGGCGGCGCGTTTTTCAATCCGTCTTTGATTATCGTTGAAGTTTATGTTTTTCAACTTTACCGCCAAAAAATTTTATGATTTTTCTGTAGGCGTTGAATTCGTCGCATATAGAGGGAAATCCATGTGCGCCTTTCCCCGCGACAAATTCTGCCTTTTTGCCGTTTTTTCTTAATTCGTTATAAAACCGCTCGCCCTGTTCAAATTCAATTACATCGTCGCCGAAAAAGTGGTAGAGCAGGACTTCAGCCGAAATATTTTTGACGTTAAAAAACGGACTTATCTGTTTGAGCCGTTCCAATTCTTCCGAACTGCTTCCGTATTGCAGCTTGTCCAAGCCTTTATTAGCTCCCGATTTTTTGGGAAACGATTTCAGCATTTGCGGAATATCGTATGCCCCAAATAATAGAACTCCGCTCTTGTAAATTTTCGAAGTCGTCAGGGCGTATGCGGCGCAAAAGCCGCCCCACGAACCGCCAAGAATGAAGACGTTGTTTCCGTCAACCCACCCGTTTTTTAACGCATAAGTCAGCGATTCCGAAATATCCAGTTGTGCGCGCGTTATTCCCCGTGCGCCGAATCCCCCGAAGCGGAATGTTTTCCCATATCCCGTCGAACCGCGATAGTTCGGTTGGATAACCAAAAAACCTTCGCTTGCCAGAATGTCGGCTTTGTAATCAAAGTCCAAAGTGTTCTGCGTAGCAGGGCCGCCGTGCGGAAATACTATAGTGGGCAGATTTTGAAGTGGGCGATTTTGGGGGTATGTCAAAACAACGTCGATATTTTCGCCGTCGCTTGCCGTCCATTTATGTTTGGTTCTCGACGTTGACGTTTCCCAATCTTTGAAATCGTCTACAACTTCTGCGACCGAATTTGTTGAGAAATCAAACGCAACATAAATGGGCGGTCTGTCGGTATACGCCACCTCCGCAAGCCAAACGTCAACGGCTTCTGCTTTCTCAATCCAGTAGATGTTTTGTATCTTGTTTCGGCGTGCTATTGCATTTTTTATTTTTAATTCAGCTGCCGAAAAAGTATCTGAAATGTAGCGTGAGCCGTCCGCAAAATAAATACACTGAATTTCCTTTTCCCCTCCCTTGTCCCAGAAAACAATTCTTTCCGCGTCGCTTGGAAATTGGGCTATGACTGAATACGACTTTGTTTTTACCGAATACTTTTCTACTCTTGCGAATTCCGATTTGTCATTGCATAGCAGGTAGAAATTTTCATTGTCTGCGGCGCACAAACAGATTCTTTCGCCGCACTTGCTCTTTCGTAAAACGTTGTCGGTTTTTACCTCAAAAAATTCGAAAGTGCCGTCTTCGCAAAGCCGCGTTGACAGTGCCTCTTTGATCGGCTTGGGGGTGAAATGTTCGGGTTCGAAAAGCGCAATACGCCCGCTTTCACTCAGCGTGTATATCTTGTCAGAAGAGAACCCGCGCGCACATTCCGTTTTTGAGATATGCGCGCAGGAACATAAAAAAACACAGAGAAAAAATACTATAAGCCTTGGCATATTTTTTCTCTACAAGAAATTAGTAGCTTCCCTGTCTTCCGGTTCCGTTACAGTGAATACAATTCACATTTCCAAAAAAACCCGTTCCTTTGCAATGCACGCATCTAAACATTTCGCATTTTTCAATGCCGCTGATAGATGATTTTGTTTCGGACTTTGCGGAAGCGAAGGCGATTCCCGCTCCTGCGAGTGCGCATACGCATATTACTGCCAATAATCTTTTCATTGTGTTCCTTTGTTAATAAATTACGGACGGGCGTTGTTGCCTGTCCGTATTTTATTTCGTAAGGAATGGAAGAATCTTCCTTCTTTATTTTTACTGTTTTTTGATTTTTTCGGCGATGTTTTTACGCTCTATATCCAGTTTTATTTCACGCGTTATCGGCGATTTCTTCAGTTTGTTTATTTGTTTATAGGCGTCTTTGAGGCTGTCGATAATTGTCTGTTCATGCGCGTCGAATTGCGGTTCGGCGGGCTTTGGGGTTTCGTCGTCAGAGTTCATAATTGCATCTCCTTTTTGTAATACTCTTTCTGGGTTTCCTCGCGCAGGCGTTTTATTATGCGGTGCACGCTTTTGTCAACTTTCGTGCGCGGGACATTCAGCTTGGCGCAGATGTCTTCAACGGGCATTTCTTCAAGCATTCTAAGTTCGAAACAAAGGCAGGTTTTCGGGTCGAAGCTGTGGCGTATCGACTCCCAAATATCCATAATCACCGACATTCTGTAGGCGTTGGCTTCGTTCTCTTCGAGTTTTTCGAAATACGAAGTATCGTCGGAGTCGCACACGGTTTTTTCGACTATTTCGATAACGTCTTTGCTCACGGTTCTCGCCGAATTTTGCGCGCGGATATAGTCGAGCGTTCTGCGGTAGACTATGCGTTTGAGAAACCCCCTGAAGCGGTATTTGTCGGGCGTATAGGTTTTGTTTTCGAACGCCTTTTGCAGCGACAAAAACGTTTCCGAGATTATCGCGCCGAGGGCTGCTTCGTCAACGTTGTTCCAGCCTATGGCCTTGAACGAGTTTACCGCCATTTGCCTGATTGTGATTATGTAGGTGTCGTAGAAAATCTCCCACGACTTCTGCCACAGCTTCATATCGGCGTTGTCAATCATCTTTCCGATTACGCTGTTTGGTGTGTTGGGACAATTCATCATACCTATGTTTTCGTTGCGGCAAAATATATCTTCCGTGTTTTTTATTGAAAAACGAAAAAATTTGTTTGAATCTAATCCCGACAATTTTCGGACGCAAGCCGTATTTCCGCGAACTTTCACGTTGAAGGCAGTTGCGTCCCGCATTTTCAGCTCCTATGGACTCATCGTTTTACAACGGCAAATACAAAGTTATAAAAACAATAGGTTCGGGAGGTTTCGGCGAAGTTTACTTGGCCGAATCTCCCGACGGCGCGTTTGTGGCGTTGAAAAAAATAGTATCGCCCAAGGGGGTGGAACGCGAGCTTGGTGCCGTGCGCAAATACGCGAAGATTTCCGAGAGATTGTCGGACGCAAACGTCGTGAAAATTTCCGACATTTCCGTTTCCGACGGCGCGTTGTTCTACGTTATGCCGCTCTCCGACGGGCTTGACGGGCTTTCGCCGCTCGACGAAAACTGGCAGCCCGACACCCTTCAGGCGCGCATCGACGCCCGCCGCCGCGCCGACAAGTGGTTTTCGCGCGCGGAGGTTGTTGGGCTTTTTCTGCCCGTTGTCCGCGCCGCCGACGCTCTCGGCAAGGCGGGGGTTCTCCATCGCGACATCAAGCCGCAGAACATTCTGTTTTTCGGCGGCAAACCCTTTCTTGCCGACGTCGGGCTTTTGACTGAAGACCGCCTTTCGGCTTCTTCCGCAGGCACGCCGTTTTACAGCGCGCCCACTTGGTATTCGTCAAACCGCGGCAATCCCGATATGTGGGGAATTGCCGCCACTTTCTTCACCCTCCTTACGGGGAATTTGCCCGACCTCATCGGGCGTTCGGCGTATCTTGTTCCGCCGCAGGGCAAAGACACAATGTCTACCCTCGACATTTTCGCTTGGGACGGCTTTATGGCGGTGATAAACCGCGCCACCGACGAAGATTCCACCGAGCGTTATTTGCGCCTTTCCGACATCGCGCGCGACATTTCCGACATTGCCGACAACCCGTCCTGCTGGGTAAGCGAATCGCTTGCGGCGGCAAAATCCGAGCCTCCCGCGCGTCCCGAAAGCCCCAAAAAGCACCTGTTGTTGCCGCTTTCAGTGGGTGCGGTTGGAGTCATGTTGCTGGCTGTGGTTGCGTTCGCCGTAATTATCTTCAACAAAAGCGGTCAGGTTCAGCTCGAGCCGCCCGCAACCGAGACGCTTCAAACAAAGACGGAGCAGCCCTCTCCCGCGCAAGCCAAGCCCGCTCAGGCGGCACAATCCGCGCCCGCACAGCCCACCGCTTCTGTTCCCGGGCAGTCTGCCGTCTCTGCGCCCGTCCAAACGTCCGACAATTCCGCAATATTCGCCGCTCGCCAAGCGTTTAGAAGTCTCGACAAAATATCGAAAGGCACAGTTCCCGACGCCGAAATAGCTTCTGAATTTGATTCCGTCTTGGCTAATATGACAAAGGCGGAATTCGGCGAAGTAGCCGCCGCAAACAGGCAAATATATCAATCGCTCTGGAGAGACAATTTCAAGCCGTTCGACGGCTTTTTGAAGATTGCGCGCGCCTACCGCAAGCGCGGTCTCGACGCCAACGCCCGCAGGCTTGCCGACATTTTCGTCAGCGCGTGCGCCTCGGGATTGCCTGTTCTGGATTTGAACAAAGACGATACCCTCGAGCTTGCGGAATACTTTGAAGCACTCGGCGACAAACAGGCAATGAACGCCCTCAAAGACGTTGTTTCGAAATATATCGACCAAATGATTGACCCGAAGAAACGCGAATTGGACGGGCTTTTGAAAGTGCGCGACACGCGTTTTGCCGCCCGCGGACTGCCAATTCCCGCGTCTTTCGAAAAGCGAATCGGAGACTTGAACGAGAAAGTCGGTTCTCAGACCGCTCTGCTTGCCGACATTTCAAAGCGCGCCGAAAAAATGCAGTAGGCGGCGTTCGGGCAACATGTTCGGGCATCATTTTTCAACGCGGCTTTCTTCGCCCGAACAGGCACAAAAAAATCGGAGAATTCAGTCTCCGATTTTTTTATAGATTCCGCATTCCGCTTTGCCGTCTCCGTGCGCATTCCGCTTTGCCGTCTCCGTGCGCATTGTGCTTTGAAGCGGCTTTTGCGGCGTTGCCGCCTACGAGAAGCGGCAGATTTTTTGAATCTTGCCCAAGTCAAGCTTGCCGCTGCCGAGAATCGGGATTTCCTCCACTTTCACGACTGTTTTGGGAATCCACAAATTGGGCAGTCCCGCGGCTGTGAGCTTTTGGCGCAGCTCTGCCATATTGATGTCAATCGTGGCAAGCATCACCAAGGCTTCGCCCTTTGATTCGTCGGGGCGCGAGCCGATTGCAATCACGGGCTTTTCCTCTTCCGCCAAGTTCAACGCCTTGACCACGGCGTTTTCGACTGTCGTGTGCGGAACCATTTCGCCGCCTATTTTGGAGAAGCGCGAAAGGCGTCCCTTGATGAAAATGAAGCCGTCGGAATCAAGCTGCGCCAAGTCGCCCGTATTGAGCCAGCCGTCCACAAGGCGTTTGGCGTTTTCTTCGGGTTGTCCGTAGTAGCCTTTGAAGACGTTGCCGCCTTTGAGGTAGAGCAGTCCCGTTTCGCCGATGGGCAGAAATTCGCCGGTTTCGGGGCTTACAACAGCAGCCTGCATTCCGGGGAAAAGTTCGCCCACCGACGTGCGTTTTGTGCGGCTCGGCTGCGGGCAGAATTTGCCGCGCACAAGCCCCTCGGGCAGGTTTGTGGACACCACAGGCGACATCTCCGTAAGCCCGTAGCCCTCCAGATAGTGGGTTTTGGGGAACTTCGCCTCCCACGCTTCGTCGAAGCCTTCGGGGGTCTTTTCCGCGCCCGCAATTACCACTTCGAGATGTTCGAAATCGGCTGCGGTTGCGCGTTTGAAGTATGAGCGCAGGAAAGTGGGCGTGCTAATCATCAGCGTAGAGCCGCCGTCGCGTATTGCCTTGACGTTCGCAACTATTTCAAGCGGGCTTTGAACCGCCACCTGCTTTATGCCGTCGATTGCCGAAAACCAGATTTGGATTGTCTGCCCGAAACTGTGGAACAGCGGCAGATTGGCGTGCAGAACGGTATTCGCCTTTATTATGCCGAGATTGCGGAACTGCAAAATGTTTGTCATCAGGTTGCGGTGGGAGAGCATTGCCGCTTTGGGAGTGCCCTCCGAGCCGCTCGTAAAAATTACGCTCGCTTCTTTGTCGCCGCCTTTGGTCGGGATTTTGTAGTATTTTACAAGGGCTGCGGCGGGCAGCGTTTTTACCATCAAAAGTTTGGGCAGAATGGCCTTTTTGCCGAGCGATTTCAGGATTTCGCCGATGTCGCGGAAGTCGTCGGTCCACGGGAAGTCGGGCGAACGTTCGGCTACTTTTTCGCGCACTTTGTTCGAGCCTATTACGCATTTAAGCCCTATGCGCGCAAGTCCGCTTCTTGCCGCGTCCGCGCCCGACGTGAAGTTGACGTTTACCGCCGACTTCCCCGCCATAATGATTGCCAGATTCAACGCCACTCCGGGGAAACACGACGGCAACCCTACGCCGATTCGCTCTTGGGTCGGGAACTCGCGCTCTATGTATTCCTTCAGCGCAAGTGCGACCGCCAGCGTGGTGCCGCGGTTGACTTGGCGGTGCAGGGAATAGTCGTTTATATGCGGCTTGGAAGTGTCTTTCGACAGTCCCAGAACGGCGGCGTATGCCAGATTGTAGTCAAGCTCGGGGCTTTTCGAAAATTCGTCGAAATTGCTGTCGAGTATTTTTGCATCCAACACTTTCATATAGGCTAAGTCGGTTGTTATCGGGTTAATTTTGTTTGTTTCAAATTGGCAGAACGCCCCGCGCGCGTCAAGCATATACGGCGTATACGGCGCGTGTTTGCGCGCGCAACGCGCCGTTTTTTTTGTCGAAAAGGCTTGAGTTCGCTTTCGGTTTGTCGAATAATATCGGTAAATTTCAAAACAAAGAATTCATTATGACACCTCCGTTTGAATACCAGAAAATGTTCCCGCTCGGGAAAGACGAAACAACAAAATACCGTCTCCTGACAAAGGAATACGTCTCAACCGCCGAATTCGAAGGCAAGAAAATCCTCAAAATCCAGCCCGAAGGTCTGGCGGTTTTGGCGAGAGCCGCAATGCGCGACGTGTCGTTCTTCCTCCGTCCCGCGCACTTGGAGCTTGTTGCGAAAATCCTCAAAGACCCCGAAGCAAGCGACAACGACAAAAGCGTTGCCCTTACAATGCTCCGCAACGCCGAAGTGGCTTCAATGGGCAAGCTCCCCTTCTGCCAAGACACGGGAACGGCAACAATCGTGGCCAAGAAAGGCCAGCGCGTCTGGACTGACTGCTGCGACGAAGAATACCTCTCCAAGGGCGTCTACGACTGCTACACGCAGGAAAATCTCCGCTACTCGCAAAACGCCCCGCTTACCATGTGGGACGAAGTCAACACGGGCTGCAATCTGCCCGCGCAAATCGACATTTTCTCCACCGATACCGACAAATACGAATTCCTCTTTGTGGCAAAAGGCGGCGGCTCGGCAAACAAAACATACCTCTATCAGGAAACAAAGGCAATTCTCACTCCCGAACGCCTCATTCCGTTCATGATTGAGAAAATGAAAAGCCTCGGAACTGCCGCGTGCCCGCCGTATCACATCGCGTTCGTAATCGGCGGAACAAGCGCGGAAGCGTGCCTGAAGAACGTGAAGCTCGCCTCCACAAAGTATCTCGACACCCTGCCCACAAAGGGCAACAAGCTCGGACATGCCTTCCGCGACGTGGAGCTTGAAAAACGCATTCTCGAAGAGGCGCGCAAGCTCGGAATCGGCGCGCAGTTCGGCGGCGCAAACTTCGCCCTCGACGTCCGCATTATCCGCATGCCCCGCCACGGCGCAAGCTGCCCGATAGGTCTGGGCGTTTCGTGCTCTGCCGACAGAAACATGAAAGCGAAAATCGACGAAAACGGCATTTGGCTCGAACAGCTTGAATTCGACCCCGGCAAGTATATTCCCGCAGAGTATCGCGGCGTAAACACTGCCGACGGCGCGGTTGCAATAGACCTCAACCAGCCCATGAAGGACATCTTGGCGGAGCTTTCGAAGTATCCCGTGAAAACGCGCCTGAAGCTTACGGGCACGATTATCGTCGGGCGCGACATTGCCCACGCCAAGCTCAAGGAGCGTCTCGACAGGGGCGAAGGTCTGCCGCAATACATCAAGGATCACCCCATCTACTACGCAGGCCCCGCAAAGACTCCCGAGGGTATGCCGTCGGGCTCGTTCGGGCCGACGACCGCGGGCAGAATGGACCCGTATGTCGATTTGTTCCAGTCGAACGGCGGAAGCATGATAATGATTGCTAAGGGCAACCGCTCGCAAGTGGTGACCGACTCCTGCAAGAAGCACGGCGGTTTCTACTTGGGCTCGATTGGCGGGCCTGCTGCGTTGTTGGCAAAGGAAAACATCAAGAAGGTGGAATTGCTTGAGTATCCCGAGTTGGGTATGGAGGCGATTTGGAAGATTGATGTGGTCGATTTCCCTGCGTTTATTTTGGTGGATGATAAGGGGAATGACTTCTTCAAGCAACTTTAGAACGCGTGACCACAAAAGTTGCCGAAGGCAAGCTTTTGGGGAGAATAAAACACGGAGTGTTTTACCCGAAGGGCGACCACGTTTACGTGGGAAGCTTTGCCGTAGGCAAAGAGCCGAGCGAAGCGAGTGCCGAGACATTTGTGAAACAAATGCGAGTTCAAAACAGCGCGGATTTTGCATAAGCAAAACCAAGCGAGCGAGTTCAAATTGGCTTGATGCTACGTTTCAAAAAAGAATTTGCAGTGGAGCAGTAGGTCTACTACAGCCGCCACCGCAAATTTTTTTTGAAGCCTCGCCTGAAGCTCAATTTGTATTCGCTCGCACAAGAGTGTTTCTCTTGCGCCGATGAAATAAAGGCGCAATTCAACGTCTCACCCCTACGGGGTAATTGCTACGCAATTATACTTCCCAAAAGCTTGCCTGCGGCAACTTTTGTGATGACGCGTTCTAGAGAAACACGGGCTTTAACGAATAATCAAAGCGGCATTGGCTATCCCAATCCGCGCCGCTTTAGGAAATGTAAAAAACGTTTCACTGTTTATTGTTGCTCGGTCACGTAGGCTAACTACGCTCCCATCGCAACAAAAACGTGAAGCCTTGCCTAAAACTACGTTTGACGCGTTCTCAAGGGACGCAAACCGCGCGTCAATTTGTGTTTTGGGCTTTAACCAAAGAGCAAAGGCGTATTGGCTTTGCCAATCGCCGCCACTTTAGAAAACGTAAAAAATGCCCGAGAGCGTTTCTTGCGGCGGCTTTAATAATCAACGGCGATTGAACTTTGTTCAATATGTCAAAATTTTTATGCAAAAACTTCAATCTCCAAGTAAAGGCGAATTGCCTGTGGCAATCGCCGCCGCTTTCGAAATTATAAAAAACACGCTTTTGAAAAAGAGAGGAAGTAGATAAGGGTAAAATGCTCGGGCGGGGTGTTGTTTTTTTGCCAAAGGATTTCAATGCCCATTTGGCGGGCTATGGCGGGAATGTCGTAGCCGAGTGCTTCGGGTGAGGGGCGCATTTTTTCGGGAGTCGGGCAGGGGAGGTTTTTTGCGCGCGGACAGTCGGCGGCGTGCGGACAAATGCAAGTGCCCGCCAAGAGCGCGAGCGAGCACGGAGCGCGCTTTTCGAGATTCAGTAAAATCGGGTCGAAAACTTTTCGGACGGAGTCTGTGTATTGCTTCGCGGAAAGATTCGTGCATAGCGGACGGAACTTGACGGCGATGATTTTGGCGGATTTTATTTGATATTTTTTAAGTTCGGCGTCGGCAAAGGGCGGACACGCCCAAATTCTGCCGAAATTCGGACAATTTCCGCATTGCGGTGCGGGAATTTTGAATTGCTTGAGGGCGTCGGGCGGAAAAAATTGCGTGCGGATTTCGAAAATGTCGGCAATGTCGGATACGGTCATATTGGGCTTAGAATGTAGAGTTTTCGGGGGTTTCACAAATAAAAAAGGCTGTTTTTGCAAGAAAAAATGAAAAAAAATAGTTGACGCGCCCCCGATAAGGGTTCACTCTACATCACTTTCAATAAAAGAAACGCCAGACAACTGGCGGCTTTTAAGTGTCGCCTCGGTAGCTCAGCAGGTAGAGCACGTCCTTGGTAAGGACGGGGTCGGCGGTTCAAATCCGCTCTGAGGCTGGCTCATTGAAAGTCATCAAATAAACCTAAAAAAAGAAACCGAAGAACCATGTCGAAAGAATCATTCGTCAGAACAAAACCACACGTAAACGTAGGTACCATCGGTCACATCGACCACGGTAAAACTACTCTCACAACTGCAATCTTGAAGGTTCAGTCGGACAAGGGCCTGGCTCAATTTAAGTCCTATCAGGACATCGCTAAGGGCGGCACTGTTCGCGACGCTACCAAGACTGTAACAATCGCCGTAGCGCACGTCGAATACGAAACACCGACCCGCCACTACGCGCACGTTGACTGCCCCGGCCACGCCGACTTCGTCAAGAACATGATCACGGGTGCTGCCCAGATGGACGGCGCAATCCTCGTTGTCAGCGCGGCAGACGGCCCGATGCCCCAGACGCGCGAACACATCTTGTTGGCTCGTCAGGTTGGCGTTCCGCAGATCGTTGTTTTCTTGAACAAGTGCGACCTTTTGGACGACCCCGAATTGCTCGAGCTCGTTGAAATGGAAGTCCGCGAACTCCTCTCGAAATACGACTACGACGGCGACAATATCAAGATTATCCGCGGTTCCGCTCTCGGCGCGCTTAACGGCACCGAATTCGGCGTAAACAGCATCAACCAGTTGATGGACGCTATCGACAGCGAAATTCCGGAACCCGAACGCCCCATCGACAAGCCCTTCATGATGTCGGTTGAAGACGTGTTCTCCATCACGGGTCGTGGCACGGTTGCTACGGGTCGTATCGAACGCGGCGTTGTCAAGGTTGGCGACGAAGTTGAAATCGTCGGCTTGGGCGACACACGTAAAACGACTGTTACGGGTGTTGAAATGTTCCGCAAGAGCCTCGATCAGGGTCAGGCAGGCGACAACGTCGGCTTGTTGCTCCGCGGCGTTGAAAAGGACGACATCGAACGCGGCCACGTTTTGGCTAAGCCCGGTTCGATTACTCCCCACTCCAAGGCTAAGGCTCAGGTATACGTCCTCACCAAGGACGAAGGCGGCCGTCATACTCCGTTCTTCACCAACTACCGTCCGCAGTTCTTCTTCGGCACGGCTGACGTTACGGGTGTTTGCAAACTCCCCGAAGGCGTCGAAATGGTTATGCCCGGTGATAACATCGAACTCGAAATCGAACTCCAGAAGAAAATCGCTATGGAAAAAGGTCAGCGTTTCGCTATCCGCGAAGGCGGCCGCACAATCGGTTCGGGTCGTATCTCCGAAATCATTGCGTAGTTTTTTGAACTAACACATCGCCAGAAGGCAGGAAATGCCTTCTGGCTTTGGCGTCTTAATATTTTTTCGCGTTTTTGTTCTTGACAAAAGCGATTTTTTTGACAAAACGTTCAATCTTTTTCACAGGGGAATAGTTCAATTGGTAGAGCAACGGTCTCCAAAACCGTGTGTTGGGGGTTCGAGTCCCTCTTCCCCTGCGTTCTTTAAAACAGGGCGTCGCCGGCGGAAGTCGGTGCGGTATTCGCTTTCGCGTTGCGCTGCGGAGGAGGGGTATCGGGGCGTCGGAAAATAAAAGCGCGCATGCGCCAAAGAAAATGACAAATCCCGTTAGCAAAATTAGACAATTTTATAAGGAAACCGTAGTCGAGCTTAAGAAAGCGTCGTGGCCTACGCGCTCGGAGCTTTATAGCTACATATTGGTGGTTTTCGTTGCAATCGGTCTGTTGGGCATATTTGTTAGCTCGGCAGACTTCGCCATATATAACGTGGTCGATTTGCTCACATGGCTTGTGAAGGGCGGGAAATAGTTATGGAAGAAAACCAGACACAGACGGTCGGGCAACAAGACCCGTTGCGCAAATGGTATACCGTTCAGACGCGCTCCAATATGGAACGCAAGGCGGTTGAAAACCTCAAGCGCACAATAGACCGCGAAGAAATGGGCGAATACCTCTCCAAGGAAGACGTTATCGCGCCCGAAGAAACCGTTTCAATGCTCGTTCAGGTAAAGCGCAAGGGCAAGTTGGAACAGCAGCAAAAACAGGTCTCGAGAATGCTCTACCCCGGATATATTTTCGTGAAGGTAAAGCTTTTTGACGAGGACGAAAACTTTTTGGAAAAGCCGTGGTATTTCATTAGGGGAATCAACGGCGTAGTAAACTTCATCGGCGGCGACAAGCCCATTCCGCTCAGCGATGAGGAAATAGAAAATATCCTTGCGCAAAAGGCGCAGGCGGAGGGCGCAGTTCGCCCGAAAGTCGTCTTCGAAGTGGGCGAAATGGTCAAGGTTACCGACGGGCCTTTCTTCGGTTCAATCGGCAAGGTCGAGGAAATCAACGAAGAAACCTGCAAGCTCAAAGTCAGCGTCAATATGTTCGGCCGCTATACGCCTGTTGAGTTGGAATACAATCAGGTGGTGAAGTCGGAAGAGATTGAGTAGAGAATTTACGCACAGCCTCAAGCAAAGTAAAACAATTCTTATAAGAAAAATAAAATGGCAAAGAAAGTAGTAAAAGAAATCAAGTTGCAGCTCCCCGCGGGCGCGGCTAACCCCGCTCCGCCGGTAGGTCCGGCGCTCGGTGCTGCCGGCGTCAACATCATGGGCTTCTGCAAAGAGTTCAACGCTCGCACGAAGGATCAGGCGGGAATGATATTGCCCGTGGTGATCTCGGTGTATCAGGATAAGTCGTTTACGTTTATCCTCAAATCTCCTCCGGCGGCAGTTTTGCTGAAGAAGGCGGCGAAAATTGAAACGGCCAGCGCAAAGCCGAATGTAGACAAGGTCGGCAAGGTAACAAAGGCGCAAATCAAGGAAATCGCCAAGATTAAGGAAAAAGACTTGAATGCAACATCGCCCGACGCGGTTTGCCGTATCATTGAAGGCACGGCGCGCTCGATGGGAATCGACGTTGTAGACTAATTTTTCGAACGGGGCGTTCGTCCGAGTGGGCGAATGCTCCCTTTGGTAAATATCGGCGACGATTTTTGCCGAAAAAAAGATAAAACCGAACTGCAATTACGCAGGAGACAAATAAATAAAGTCATGGTAAAAAGAAGCAAAAGATACAATAAGGCTCTTGAAGCGGTAAAACAGAACCCCGTTTCGTTGGCCGACGCGGTAAACGCGTTGCAGTCGATGCCCAAAGCGGGCTTTGACGAAACTGTAGAAGTTTCGTTCAAATTGAATGTCGATCCCAAGCAGAGCAATCAGATGGTTCGCGGAACGGTTCGCCTCCCCAACGGAAGCGGCAAGAAAGTCAGAGTTGTCGTGTTTACCGACCACGCCGATACGGCGTTGAGCGCGGGCGCAGACAAGGCGGGCTTGGACGACTTGGTTAAGGAAATCGAAGGCGGCTGGATGGATTTCGACGTGGCAATCGCTACAACTTCCGCAATGAAGGAAGTCCGCAAGCTGGCAAGAATCCTCGGCCCGAGAGGCTTGATGCCCAATCCCAAAAGCGGCACTGTCACGGACGACGTGGAAGCCGCAATCAAGGAAGTCAAGGGCGGCCGTGTTGAATACAAGATGGACAAAACAGCCAACTTGGTTGTTGTTGTCGGCAAGCGCAGCTTTGCAAACGACAAGCTCCTTGAAAACGCCAAGACGGCTTTGGCAAGCGTTGCCGCAGCCCGTCCCGAAGCAATCAAGGGCAAGTTCATCAACTCAATTTCAATCAGCTCCACAATGAGCCCCGCCGTTAAGGTTGCGCTCAGCGAAGTTGCCGAATAAGGGAGGATTTTAATACAATGAGACCGGAAAAGAAATATCTCGTAGAAGAAGCGCGCAACCTCTTGGGCGCGTCCGAACACCTGTTTTTTGTAAATTTCACGGGCGTTACGGTTTCCGACGCAAGCGCATTCCGCAAGGCTTTGGCGGCGGTAGGCGCACAATTCCATATCGCGAAGAACTCGATTATAGCAATCGCGGCAAAGGAATTGAACCTTCCCGATGTCAGCTCCGTTTTGGCGGGTCCTACGGCCGTAATCAGCGGCGGCACGGACGCGGCGGCAGTTGCAAAGGCGGTTGTCGAATTCTTCAAAACGCGCGAAAATGCCGACATTAAACTCGGCTTGCTCGGCGAAAAGGTAATGCAGAAAGCCGACGTGGAATACTTGGGAAGCCTCCCGACGTTGCCCGAAATGCGCGCAAAGTTCCTGTCGTTGCTCAATACGCCCGCCCAGCAGATGGTTCGCGTGGTGTTTATGCGTTGCGAAAAGCTCGGCGGCGGCTCGGAAGAAGCAGCCGCGCAATAGTCGTTTTGCCGTCGGAAAGGCGGCGGAACTTTTGGAAAACAGATTTAAACTCCGTCGGCATAGTGTTTGCGTTGTCGGCGGAAAACAAAAACAACTAAAGAACAAGCTTAGGAGGGAAGCCCTCTTAAATGTCCCGCAGGGGACGCTAAGCGTTCAAAGGAGAAAAATAAAATGGCAGACATCACAAAAGATCAGGTTATTGAATGGCTCAGCGGCTTGACAGTCGTTGACGCGGCGGCTCTCGTAAAAGAGCTGGAAGAAAAATGGGGCGTTAGCGCAGCTGCTCCCGTCGCTGTTGTAGCGGGCGGTGCTGCCGCGGCAGCCGAAGAAGAAAAGGACGCGTTCGACGTTATCCTCAAGAGCGTTGATGCTTCCAAGAAGATTGCAATCATTAAGGAAGTCCGCGCTATCACGGGTCTCGGTTTGGCTGAAGCCAAGGCGTTGGTCGAAGGCGCTCCGAAGGCAGTCAAGGAAGGCGCAACAAAGGACGAAGCCGCCGAAATCTCCAAGAAGCTCAAAGACGCCGGCGCAGAAGTCGAAGTCAAGTAAGTTATTTTGGATATACCGGAATAAAATTTCGCGGAAAGTCTGCGGCGTTTTGTGCGCCGCAGATGTTCCGCTTTTCACGCTTTATAGGCTTTGAGGCGGAAAAACAACCAAAGCAAACACAAAAAAATCCGCAAAATGCGGTAGTTATAGCAGAAACATCTCACGAATATGTCAGAAAGAGTAAACTTTGGAAAACTAAAGGAAGTCTTGCCGATTCCTAACTTAATAGAAAATCAGGTAAAATCTTACGCCGATTTTCTGCAAAAAGACGTTCCTCCATCGGAGAGGAAGATGATGGGTCTGCACGCGGTTTTCAGCGAGATTTTCCCGATTGAGAGCTATGACAACAAAAACAAGCTTGAATACGTAAAATACGAGCTTGAACAGCCCAAGCTTTCCGAAGTGGAGTGCATAAAAGAGGGCGAAACATACGCCGCCGCGCTTCACGTTACTTTCAGAATTCGTCAGGGCGACCAAGCCCACGAAGAGACAATCTACATGGGCGACATCAATTTGATGACCGAGAGCGGCAGCTTTATTGTAAACGGTGCCGAACGCGTTGTCGTCAGCCAGTTGCACAGAAGTCCCGGAATATGCTTCGAAGAAACGATGCACAGTTCGGACAAAATCCTTTATTCATACAGACTCATTCCCGACCGCGGCACATGGGTTGAAGTGCAGTTCGACCAGAACGACCTGCTCTACGTTTATATCGACCGCCGCCGCCGCCGCAGAAAGTTCCTTATTACCACCCTGCTCAGGGCGTTCGGGCACAGCTCCAACCAGCAGATTATAGACCTGTTCTACAAGGTCGAAACTTGGAAAGTAAGCGCGGCAATGAAGCGCGAAGACCTGTTCCGCTACGTTTTGGCGGAGGCCGTCTACAATGTCCGTTCCGACAAGAGCGTTGTTTTGCTCAAGGAATACGAAACGCTTACAAAAAGAGCCGTCAACGAATTCAAGGAAGCGGGTATCGAGGAAATCAAAGTCATTGATACAACCGTTGACGACGGCGCAATAATCAGGGCTATCAAAAAGGACAAGACCCATAACGAAGAAGAGGCACTCAAGCACATTTTCATGCAGATTCGCCCCGGCGAACCCGTGAACGTGGAAAACTCGAAGTCGCTTTTCCGCCGCACACTCCGCGACGAAAAACGCTACGACTTGGGCAAGGTTGGCCGCTTCAAAATCAACCAGCGTTTGGGCTTGAAAACCCCGCTCGACGTGAGAATTCTCACGAGCGAAGACATTGTTGAGGCCACAAAACAGCTTTGCAAACTCAAGAAGGGCGAGGGCGTTATCGACGATATCGACAACCTCAGCAGCCGCCGCGTGCGCACCGCGGGCGAACTCCTCGCGGGGCAGTGCAGAATCGGTTTGGCGAAAACCGAAAAGAATATCCGCGAAAAGCTCACTTCGTCGGATCAGGAAGACGAAATCAAAATTTCGCGCTTGGTAAACTCCAAGACGATGACTTCGCAGATTCGCGACTTCTTCGCAAGAGACCAGCTCTCGCAGTTCATGGACCAAATCAATCCGCTTTCAGAGCTTACGCACAAACGCCGTCTGTCGGCATTGGGTAAGGGCGGCTTGAGCAGAGAGCGCGCGGGTTTCGAAGTTCGAGACGTTCACGCCTCGCACTACGGTAGAATTTGCCCGATTGAAACGCCTGAAGGTCCGAATATCGGTCTTATCAATTCGTTGTCGTCGTATGCGCGCATAAACGAATTCGGTTTTATCGAAACGCCCTACAGAAAAGTCCAGAACGGCAAGGTTCTCGACAAGATTGAATACCTGTCGGCGGACGAGGAAGAGGGCAAGACAATCGCGCAGGCAAACAGCGAAATCAAAGACGGCAAGCTTGTCGGCAGAATTACCGCAAGACGCTTCGACGAAGTAAGCGAAGTAGACCCCACGGAAGTCGATTATATGGACGTGTCGCCAAAGCAGCTCGTTTCGGTTGCTGCGGGCTTGATTCCGTTCTTGGAACACGACGACGCAAACCGTGCTTTGATGGGTGCGAACATGCAACGTCAGGGCGTTCCGCTTTTGCAGACGCAGGCTCCGCTCGTTGGAACGGGCATTGAAGGCAACGTTGCAAAAGACTCCAAGACTGTCGTGCTTTCGAGAAGCAAGGGCAAGGTGGCTTCGGTCGACGCCAAGAGGGTCGTTGTCACGACCGACGGGGCGATGCCCGCAAAGAAGGGCGGCGAAAAGCTCAAGACCGACGAAGCCAAGGGTATCTACGTTTACGAGCTCAGAAAGTTCATGCGCTCAAACAACCGCACATGCTTCACGCAAAAGCCCATTGTAAAGAAGGGGCAGTTCGTGAACGTCGGCTCGGTAATCGCCGACGGCGCGGCAACGGAAGACGGCGAATTGGCGTTGGGCAAAAACGTTCTCGTGGCGTTCATGCCTTGGAACGGATACAACTTTGAAGACGCAATTCTGCTTTCCGAAAAGCTCATTAAAAACGACGTGTTCACTTCAATCCACATTGAAGACTACGAGTGCACCGCGCGCGACACAAAACTCGGCATGGAGGAAATCACGCGCGATATTCCGAACGTGGGCGAAGAGGCCTTGAAGAACCTCGATAGCGAAGGCGTCATAAGAGTTGGTGCGGAAGTAAAGCCCGGCGACATCTTGGTTGGTAAAATCACCCCGAAGAGCGAAACGGAGCTTGCTCCCGAAGAAAAACTTTTGCGCGCAATATTCGGCGAAAAGGCGTCGGACGTTAAGGATTCGTCTTTGACAGTTCCGTCGGGCGTCAAGGGTATAGTAATGGACGTGAAGGTCAACAGAAAGTCCGAGCACGAAAACGAAAAGCAGAACCCCAGCGACCGCCGTCGCCGCATCAGAAAAATCAACGAGAAGCACCGCACCGACACCAAGAATTTGCACGCGGAATTGACGGAGGCTCTCTCCAACATTCTCTTGGGCGAAAAAATCCCGCTCGATGTCCGCAATTCGGAAACGGGCGAGGTCATCATTCCCCAAAACAGAAAAATCACGAAAACGCTTTTGAGAAGTCTGGCTTCGGTTCCGAACCAGATTGCAATAGACGCGTCGCCGGTGCGCAACAAGATTATGAACATTGTCGAGCAGTTCCAGTCGAAGTTCCAAGACATCGACAAGGAACGCGACCGCCAGCTGTATTCCGTTGAAAGCGGACTTTCGGTTGAAAGCAACATAATCCGTTCGGTAAAGGTTTACATAGCCATAAAGCGCAAGATTCAAGTCGGCGACAAAATGGCGGGACGCCACGGCAACAAGGGTATCGTAGCGCGCATAGTTCCCGAAGAGGATATGCCGTATCTGCCCGACGGCACGCCCGTTGAAATCTGCCTGAACCCCATGGGCGTTCCCTCCCGAATGAACGTTGGACAGGTTCTTGAAACGCACTTGGGCTGGGCTTGCAAAAAGCTCGGAATCAAAGTTGCTACTCCCATTTTCGACGGTATCAGCGAAAAACATATCCGCGAATACCTCGTGCAGTCGGGTATGCCCGAAAGCGGCAAGGTTCGCCTTATCGACGGTCTGACGGGCGACTATTTCGACCAGGACGTTGTTGTCGGCTACATCTACATGATGAAGCTCAACCACTTGGTTGCCGACAAAATCCACGCGCGTGCGGTCGGCCCCTACAGCCTCATCACGCAGCAGCCGTTGGGTGGTAAGGCTCAATACGGCGGTCAGCGTTTCGGCGAAATGGAAGTTTGGGCGTTGGAAGCATACGGCGCGGCGTATATCTTGCAGGAATTGCTCACAGTCAAGTCCGACGACCTGCAGGGCAGAACGAAGATATACGAACAGCTCGTCAAGGGCGACGGCTCGTTGCAGGCTGGAACGCCGCAGTCGTTCAACGTGTTGATGAAAGAAATTCAGGCTCTCGGCTTGGACGTGAAGCTCGGAAACAAAGACGACAAGGACGACATTGTTGCGGAATAATACGGAACGCTAAGGAGTTTTTTATATGGAAGAAAATAACACCTCAAATCAGGCGAACCAAGCCAGAGAAATCTTGGGTTTTGATAACGACAAGAGATTCGACTGCGTGTCGATAGGCCTTGCGTCGCCGGACACGATTTTGTCGTGGTCGCACGGGGAGGTAAAGAACCCCGAAACCATAAACTACAGAACGTTCAAGCCCGAAGTCGGCGGCTTGTTCTGCCAGAAGATTTTCGGCCCTGTGCGCGACTACGAATGCGCCTGCGGAAAATACAAGAGAATCAGATTCAAAGACCAAGTTTGCGACCGTTGCGGCGTTGAAGTTACAACAAGCCGCGTTCGCCGCGAACGCATGGGGCACATTGAACTTGCCGTTCCCGTAGCCCACATTTGGTTCTTGAAGAGCCTTCCCAGCCGTCTGGGTTTGATGCTCGATATGACCTCCAAGCAGTTGGAGGCGGTTATCTACTACGAACGCTACGTCGTTTTGGAAAAGCGCAATACGTCGTTCGAGTTCCGCCAGTTCCTCACGGAAGAGGAATACAGAAACGCCAAAGACCACGGCGACGACTTCGAAGCCAAAATGGGTGCGGAGGCAATCTACGATCTGCTCGCGGCAATCAACCTCGAAAAGCTCGAAATGGAGCTTGTCGAGCAGATGAAAGTTACGCGCTCAAAGCAGATTAAAAACAAGCTTTCCAAGCGTTTGAAGCTCGTTCAGGGCTTTATCCACAGCAACGCGCGTCCCGAATGGATGATTTTGACGGTTCTGCCGGTTATCCCGCCGGACCTGCGTCCGCTTGTTCCGCTCGAAGGCGGCAGGTTCGCCACAAGCGACCTCAACGACCTCTACCGCAGAGTCATTAACCGCAACAACCGCTTAAAGGCGTTGAAGGCAATGAAAACGCCCGACGTAATTCTCCACAACGAAATGAGAATGTTGCAGGAGTCGGTTGACGCGTTGTTCGACAACGGCCGCCATGGCCGCCCCGTAACGGGCGCGGGCAACAGAGAGCTGAAAAGTATCTCCAGCATGCTCAAGGGCAAGCAGGGTCGTTTCCGCCAGAACTTGCTCGGTAAGCGCGTCGACTATTCGGGTCGTTCGGTTATCGTTATCGGCCCCGACCTCAAGCTCAACCAGTGCGGTCTGCCCAAGAAAATGGCGTTGACACTGTTCGAGCCGTTCATTATCCGCCGTCTGAAAGAATTGGGCTTTGTCCACACAGTCCGCAGCGCGCGCAAGATGATTGAAAAGAAGTCGCCCGAAGTTTGGGATATTCTGGAGGAGGTCACAAAAGGCCACCCCGTAATGCTCAACCGCGCGCCCACTTTGCACCGCCTTTCCATTCAGGCTTTCGAGCCGATTCTCATTGAAGGCGACGCTATCCGCCTGCACCCGCTCGTCTGCGCGGCATACAACGCCGACTTCGACGGCGACCAGATGGCTGTGCACGTTCCGCTTTCAATCGAAGCGGTAATGGAGGCGAAATTGCTGATGCTTGCAAGCAACAACATCTTCTCGCCCTCTTCGGGCAAGCCTATTTTGACGCCTTCGCAGGACATCATCTTGGGCGTATACTTCCTCACCTACGAGCCGAGCCTCAAGAAAGAGGCGGGCGAACGCGTCCCGCTTTTGGCTTCGCTGCACGAAGTGGAAGCCGCCCACGCTGAGGGAATGCTGCACTGGCACGACTGGATTGACTACGTCAACCCCGACTACGGCAGGGAAACAATCCACGGCGACGCCACAAAGAAAATCATCAGAACAACCCCCGGCCGCGTAATCTTCAACACGATTTGGCCGGAGAAGATGGGCTTTGTAAACGAGCTTGTCCCCAAGGGCAAGTTGTCGGAATTGATTTTGGACACGTTCAACATCTGCGGCAGAATGGCAAGTGCGCCCGTGCTCGACAGAATGAAGGCGTTGGGTTTCCGCACGGCTACGCTGGCGGGTATTTCAATCGGTATCGGCGACATGAACATTCCCTCTGAAAAGAAGGACATCATCGCCGCCGCCCGCGCGAAAATCAAGGCAGTCGAAAACGAATACAGCATGGGAACAATCACCAAGGGCGAGCGTTCCAGCAAGGTTATCGACATTTGGAACGTCGCAACTGAGGACATCGCAAAGAAGGCGTTTGAAAACCTCAAGAAAGTTCCCGAAAAGACGTTCGGCCGCCAGCACATCAACCCCGTTTACGTTTTGATGGATTCGGGTGCTCGAGGCAACAAGGCGCAGGTTCGTCAGCTTTGCGGCGCGCGCGGTTTGATGGCAAAGCCCAACGGCGATATTATCGAACGCCCGATTCTCTCGTCCTTCCGCGAAGGCCTGAGCGTTCACGAATACTTCATTTCAACGCACGGCGCGCGTAAAGGTTTGGCGGATACCGCTCTTAAAACCGCAGACGCGGGCTATATGACAAGAAAACTTTGCGATGTTGCAATGGACGTGATTATCGCCGAGGAAGACGACGGCAATCGCGACGGCATTACAAAGCGCGCAATCTTCGACGGCGACGACGAAATTGTCCCGCTCAGAGACCGCATTATCGGCCGTTGCTCGAGCAAGGACGTAGTCGACCCGACGAACCCCTCGCAGCTCATCGTCAAGGCGGGCGACATCATCACGGAAGAAATTGCCGACAAGATTGACTTGGTAGGCCTTTCGGAAATCAAGGTGATGAGCCCCATTACGCACCTCAAGCGCAATTCCATTTCGGCGAAAGCCTACGGTATCGACCCGTCTACGCAGAACCTTGTGGAACGCGGAACGGCGGTCGGCATCATAGCCGCCCAGTCAATCGGCGAGCCCGGCACGCAGCTTACAATGAGAACCTTCCACGTCGGCGGTGTTGCTCAGGCAGTCAAAGCTCCCGAAATCAAGGTCAAGAACGACGGCACAATCCGCTACGAAGGCCTGCGCAGCGTTCAGCTTCAATACCAAGACCCCGCAACGGGCAAGGCTGTTTCCACGAACGTCGTGCTCAACAAAACGGGTATGGTCAAGATTCTCGACGCCGACAACAAAGAGCTTGAGTCCTACAAGATTGTTCAGGGCGCAATGATTTCGGCAAACGACGGCGACAAGGTCAAGAAAGGCCAGTTCATAGCGCGTTGGGACCCCCACAGCGTTCCGATTTTGTCCGATAAGGCGGGCGTTGTAAAATACATGGATATGACCGACGGTATCACATACCGCAGCGATTTCGACTCCGCAACGGGCAGAAGCACAATCGTAATTTCCGACCACAAAGAAGACCTCGATCCGCGTATCGAAATTTGGGATACAAAGGTCAACAAGAACGAACCCGTCGGTATCTTCAAGATTCCCACGGGTGCGCAGGTCAGCGTGGAAGACGGCCAGAAGATTGTTTCGGGTATGGTTATCGCGAAAATGCCGCGTTCGGCCGCAAAAACGCAGGACATCACGGGCGGTCTGCCCCGAGTTTCCGAATTGTTCGAAGCGCGCCGCCCGAAGGACGCCGCCGAAATGGCGCGTTCGGCAGGCAAGGTTGTCGAAGGAAAGACAATCCGCAAGAAGAAGATTATCGAAATCAGGGGCGACAACGATCAGGTTATCGAAAAACACCTTATCCCCGCAAACAAGCGCATAGTAGTTCAGGCGGGCGAATACGTCGAAGCGGGTCAGCCGCTCACCGACGGCGGTTTCGACCCGAAGGAAATCTTGGAAATCAAGGGCAAGGAGGCAGTGCAGGAACACATCTTGTGCGAAATCCAAAAGGTCTACCGTTCGCAGGGTGTTACAATTAACGATAAACACATAGAAGTTATCATCTCCAGAATGCTCCGCAAAGTCAAAGTTGTCGACACCGGCGACTCCGACTACTTCTGGGGCGAACAGGTTGACGGCTACGAATTCGAAGAAAACAACAAGCGCATTATCGAAGCGGGCGGCAATCCCGCCAAGTGCGAGCCGATTCTTTTGGGTATCACAAAAGCGTCGCTCGAAACGGAAAGCTTCATCAGTGCGGCGTCGTTCCAAGAGACAACAAAAGTTCTCACTGAAGCGGCTGTCGAAGGCAAGGTTGACGACCTCACGGGCTTCAAGGAAAACGTTATCATGGGCAACCTCATTCCCGCAGGAACGGGCTTGGCGGCGTATCGCCGTTTGAAGGTTGTAGAAAACGTTCCCGAAATAGAACCCGAGGACGAAGACGCTGCGTTTGTTTCGGAAACTCCCGAGACCGAATAGTGCTTTTCAGTTCGGCGCGCCGCCTGTTTGCGCGGTTCGCCGAACTTTGTTTTTTTGCGGTTTTTCGCGCAAGTCGGGCAATCGCGGAAAAAAATGAATAAAAAAACTTGCTAAAGGGGAAATGTTCAATACACTCCCGACTCTTTCATTATTAAAAATCAGAAAATATGCCTACAATAAATCAATTAGTTCGCAAGCCGAGAACCCTCGTCAAATCGAAGACGAAGGCTCCCGCGCTTAAATCTAATCCGTTTCGTCGCGGCGTGTGCGTTCAGGTTATGACCAGAACGCCGAAAAAGCCGAATTCGGCGATTCGTAAAGTAGCGAAGGTTCGCTTGACTTCGGGATATGAAGTTATCGCTTACATCCCCGACGAAGGCCACTCTTTGCAGGAACACAGCGTGGTGCTTGTCCGCGGCGGCCGTGTAAAAGACCTCCCCGGTGTCCGTTACCACATTGTCCGCGGTTCGCTGGACTGCATGGGTGTTGAAAAACGCCGCCGCAGCCGCTCGAAATACGGCGTAAAGCGTCCCAAGGAAAAGAAATAGTTTTTAACAATTAAACAAGGCGAAATAATATGTCACGCAGACACAGAGCTGAAAAAAGAGAACGTATTCCGGATTCCCGCTACAAGAGCACATTGGTAAGCCACCTTATCAATATGGTTATGAAAAGCGGCAAGAAAACAGTTGCAGAACGCATCGTTTACGGAGCCATTGAGCTCGTTAGCGAAAAACTCGAGAAGGGCGACCCTATTGATTTGTTGTTAGGCGCATTGGAAAATATCCGCCCCAAGCTCGAAGTTAAAAGCCGCAGAGTAGGCGGCGCAACATACCAAGTTCCGGTTGAAGTATCGTTCGACCGCCAGCAGACGCTCGCATTCCGCTGGCTCATTGAAGCGGCAAGCTCCAGAAAGGGCGTTTCGATGGCTAAGGCACTCGCGGCCGAATTGGTCGATGCCTACAATAATACGGGCACAGTCGTTAAAAAGCGCGAAGATGTCCACAAGATGGCGCAGTCCAACAGGGCTTTTGCGCACTTGCGTTGGTGATATCCTTAACCCAAGAAAGCTTACTATAAAATGGCAAACTTATCTCCGAAAAACTCTCCCAACCGCGTAAAGCCGTTGGAGTATACCAGAAACATCGGTATCTCCGCGCACATCGACGCGGGTAAAACCACTTGCTCGGAACGTATTTTGTTTTACAGCGGCGTTGTCCATAAAATCGGCGAAGTGCACGAAGGCACTGCCGTAACGGACTGGATGGAACAGGAACGCGAACGCGGTATTACAATTACCTCGTCGGCTATTACCTGCAACTGGAAAACCAAGGACGGCCCTTTCAAGGGAATCGAACACCAGATAAACCTCATCGACACCCCCGGACACGTTGACTTCACCGCAGAAGTAGAACGTTCGCTGCGTGTTCTCGACGGTGCAATCGCGGTATTCTGCGCGGTTGCGGGCGTTCAGCCCCAGTCGGAAACGGTATGGCGTCAGATGAACAAATACCACGTTCCGCGTATCGCTTTCATCAACAAGATGGACAGAACCGGTGCCGACTTCTACGGCGCGGTTGAAGACATCAAAACAAAGCTCAGCGGAAATCCCCACCCGTTGTTCCTGCCCATCGGCGCGGAAGACAAGCTCAAGGGACTCATCGACCTCATCGCGATGAAGGCATACGTCTACGACGAAAACGACCCGCAGGGCGTAAAGTATGACGTTGTTGAAATCCCCGCCGAATACAAAGAAAAGGCGGAACAATACAGAGCCGAACTTATCGAAGCCGTTGCCGACTTTGACGACGGCATCATGGAACGCTTCCTCGAAGGCGAAACAAACTTCACCGAAGACGAACTCCGCCTCGGCGTCCGTAAGGCTACGCTGTCGCTGAACTTCGTCGGCGTTGTCCCCGGTTCGGCGTTCAAGAACAAGGGCGTGCAGATGTTGCTCGACGCAGTTGTGGACTACCTCCCCAGCCCGCTCGACGTTCCCCCGATTAAGGCTTACGGCGAAGACGACGAAGACACTCCGTCTTTGGAAATCGTCCCCGACGACTTTGCTCCGCCGACCGCTTTGGCGTTCAAATTGTGGTCAGACCCGTTCGTCGGAAAACTCGTTTTCATTCGCGTATACAGCGGTTGCATAAAGAAGGGTATGACAATCTACAACCCGCGCTCGCGCAAGAGCGAACGCATCTCGAGACTGCTCGTTATCAAAGCCGACAAGCGCGACGATATCGAAGAGGCATACTCGGGCGCAATCTGCGCAATCATCGGCGCGAAGGATATCGTAACGGGCGACACTCTCTGTGAAAGAGACCACGAAGTCCGTCTCGAACCTCCGACATTCCCCGAGCCCGTTATCGCAATGAGCATCGAGCCGAAGAGTAAGGCCGACCAGGAAAAGCTTTCAATCGCCTTGCAGCGTTTGGCTGAAGAAGACCCCACGTTCGTCGTCACGACGAATCAGGAAACGGGTCAGACCCTTATCGCGGGTATGGGCGAGTTGCACCTCGACATCATCAGAGACCGCCTCTTCAGAGAGTTCAAGGTTGAAGCCGATTCGGGCAAACCCCAGATTGCATACAGGGAAACAATCACGAAATCCGCACACGGCGTGGGCAAATTCGTCCGCCAGTCGGGTGGCCGCGGTCAATACGGCCACGCGGAAATCGAGTTGGAACCCCTCGAAAAGGGCAAACACTACGAATTCGTCAACGAAATTGTCGGCGGCGTAATCCCGAAGGAATACATCAAGCCGACGGAAGACGGTATCAAGGAAGCCATGATAAACGGCGTTGTTGCGGGTTATCCCGTGGTCGATGTCAAGGTTCGCTTGGTGTTCGGTTCGTTCCACGAAGTCGACTCTTCGGAAATGGCGTTCAAAATGGCCGGTATTTTCGCGTTCAAAGACGCTATGAAAAACGCGGGCCCGATTTTGCTCGAACCCATTATGAAGGTTGAAGTGACAACCCCGAATGAATATCAGGGCGATGTTATGGGCGATATCAACCGCCGTCGCGGACAGGTTCAGGGTATGGAAACAAAGGGCAACGATACAATCATCAAGGCCAATGTTCCGCTCGAAACAATGTTCGGTTACGCTACGGATATCCGTTCGCTCTCCAGTGGTCGCGCTTCCTACTCGATGGAACCCAGCCACTTCGAACAGGTTCCCGCGGCAGTCCTCAAGCAGGTGCAGGAAGGTGCTGCGCGTAAACCCCAGAGATAAAAATTCAAACGAAAAATATTATGGCAAGTCAGAGAATTAGAATTAAGCTCAAGGGCTATGATTTCCGCACGATAGACCAAAGTGCAAGCGATATCGTGGAAACGGCTAAGAGAACGGGCGCAAGAGTATCGGGCCCCGTTCCGTTGCCGACGAAAATCGAAAAATATTCGGTCAACCGCTCCGTCCATGTCGATAAGAAGAGCATGGAGCAGTTCGAATTGAGAACGCACAAGCGTTTGATTGACATCGTCAACCCGACTCCCACGACGGTTGACGAGCTCAAGAAGCTCAATTTGCCCAGCGGCGTCGATATTACAATCAACGTCTAATTGGCGGCAGCCGCAGGCGCGCAACGCGCCGCGGCGGTTGCGTTTGCCCCGTCGGGGCGGGCGGAAATTTTTCGGCGCGGGGAACGTCTTGCGCCTTTAGTCTAAAACAAGTTTGCGTAAATTTTTTGAAGCATTCGTTTGGCGGAAATCCCGCAAAAAAACGAAGAACCGAAAAGTTTACGCGATATTTGTTGAAAAAAATAAGCAAAAAATAAAAAATTTGTTGACAGCACTTCTACTATATTCAACATAGAAGCCTTTACAAATTTTCTAAACAAAAAAACCTAAAGCAGGTTAAAAGGAGTCGGAGATTGCGATTCGGGCGTTGAACCAAGTGTTTTACTGGGTTTGCGTCGGCGAAACGGGGTTGAAAATTCCGCCTGCCGCTTAGATATGAGTCAAATACTAATAGGAAAAAAGCTGGGCATGACCCAGATTTTTGACGGAGACAACAGCCTTGTGGCCGTTACTGTCGTTGAGGCAGGTCCGTGCCCCGTCACGCAAGTAAAAACAGCTCAGAGCGACGGATATGAAGCCGTTCAGATTGGCTTCAATGCGCAGAAACAGCAGCGCATGTCCAAGCCGGAACTCGGGCACTTAAACAAAGCGGGAGTATCTCCCGTAACCGAATTGGTTGAATTCCGCGTTGAAAACGCTTCGGAATACAAAGCCGGAGACGTTATGACGGTTTCTAAATTCTCGGAAGGCCAGATGGTCGATATCATCGGCACGACAAAAGGTCGCGGCTTTCAGGGCGTAATGAAACGCTACAACTTTGACGGACAGCCCGAAACGCACGGTCATATGATGCACCGCCGTCCCGGTTCCGTAGGTTGCCGCCAGACCCCCGGCCACGTTTACAAGGGCAGAAAGATGCCCGGCCATATGGGACAGGTTCGCTGCACGACGCAGAATCACGCCATCGTAAAGATTTTGGAAGACAAAAATATCCTTTTGATTAAGGGCAGTCTCCCCGGCGCGAAGGGCGATATGGTTATTGTTCGCACTGCCAAAAAGGTTAAGAAAGCACAATAAGGAGAGTCGCCGACATGAAACTTAAAGTTTATACAAAAGACGGTTCAAGCTTTGCCGAACAGGAATTTGAAAACATTCCGCAGTTCGAGGCAGACAAAGGTCTGTTCGCATTGAAAGAAACATTGGTTGCCTATCAGGCAAACGCGCGTCAGGGCAATGCCTCCACGCTCGACTACGGCCACGTTAGCGGAACATGCCGCAAGCCGTTCAAGCAGAAGGGCGGCGGTCGCTCGCGTCACGGAACGATGAAGAGCCCGATTCACCGCGGCGGCGCAGTCGTTTTCGGCCCGAAACCCAGAGATTGGTCGAAGAAAATCAACCGCAAGGCCAGAATTTTGGCGTTCGCAAGAGCTTTGTTCGACAAGTGCGTTGAAGGCGGTCTTTGCGTAATCGAAGCTTTTGAAGCTCCCGAAAGAAAGACAAAGGCTGTTGCAAAGGTTCTCTCGAACATCAAGCCCGACGGCAAAGTGCTGCTCATCGACGATATGTTTGAAGACAATTTCATTCTCGCAAGCCGCAACCTCGCAAGAGTAAACTTCTGCGAAAGCGCGGTTCTCAGCGCAATGGAACTTGTGCAGTTCGACAACATCATTGTTTCCCGCAAGGGTCTCGATACAGTTCTGTCGAGAATTAACCAAGACTAAGAAAGGTAAGTCATGATACAGCCTGAAAAAATTATCAAGGGGTTCCGCGTGACTGAAAAAGCGGCGAATTTGCAAGTGTCGAACAAATACACTTTCGTTGTCGCCGAAGACGCCAATGCGATAGCAGTGTCGCAGGCGGTTGAAAAGCTTTTCAACGTCAAAGTCGAACAAGTAAACGTCCTCAACGCAAAGGGCAAGGTCAAGGTTTCGCGCATGCGCAAGGCAAACCCCGGCGTTAAGGGAAAAATGAAAAAGGCAATCGTTACGCTCAAAGCAGGCGACGCCATTCAGTTAGCGTAAGCGAGGAGATTTGAAAAATGGCAATTATTAAAAGAAGACCTTTAACTCCTGCCCAGAGATTCATGGAGTTGAGCCGTCCGGAAGTCGACAACAAGCGTCCGGAACGCTCTTTGACGGAAAGCAACCACCGTGCGAAGGGACGCAACTGCTACGGCAGAATTACGTCGCGCCGTCGCGGCGGCGGCCATAAAAGACTCTACCGCGTTGTAGACTTCAAGCGCGAATTGGTCAATGTGCCCGCAACGGTTGTGGCTATCGAATACGATCCGTATCGCACGGCGTATTTGGCTTTGCTCAACTACGAAAACGGCGAAAAGCGTTATATCATCGCTTTGGACGGAATGAAAAAGGGCGACAAGGTTATGACGCTCGACAAACGTCCCGACGAATTCCCCGTTGGCTTGTGCATGCCGCTTAAGTTCATTCCGGCTGCCACGAAAATCAGCTCAATAGAAATGCAGCCCGGCAAGGGCGCGCAGATTGCCCGCGGCGCGGGTGCAGGCGCACAGCTTGTCGCGGTTGAAGGCGATGTTGCGACAGTCAAGATGCCCAGCGGCGAAATCCGTCTTATCAATGCGGAATGCCGCGCGGTTATCGGCGTTGTAGGAAACTTGGAACACCGCAACCAGAGCCTCGGCAAGGCCGGTAGAGTTCGCTGGTTGGGCAGACGTCCGAGAGTCCGCGGCGTAGTTATGAATCCTGTCGACCACCCGATGGGTGGTGGTGAAGGACGCACTTCGGGCGGCGGCCACCCGGTATCTCCGTGGGGTCAGCTGGCAAAGGGCTATCCGACACGCACAAAGAGCAAGCCTTCCAATTCCATGATTCTGTTGCGTCGCAACGGCAAAAAGGCGAAGAAATAGTAAACAGGAGAAAATTTAATTATGGCACGTTCAATTAAAAAAGGACCGTTTGTTGATCCCAGTCTCCAAGACAAGATTGACGAGGCGCAGAAGACGAATTCGCACAAGCCTATCCAGACTTGGTCGAGACGCTCCACTGTTACTCCCGACTTCATCGGTTTGAATTTCAACGTCTATAACGGCAAGAAGTTTTTGCCCGTGTATGTGACCGAAAACATGGTAGGCCACAAGCTGGGCGAATTCGCTCCTACCCGTTTCTTCAAAGGACACCAACCGCACACCAAAAAGGCGACTATGTAATATGGCGAAGGCGGGCAAAGTTTTGTTTGTGTCGATTTGCTCGACGTTGACGTGCTTTGCCTCGTCTCCCAAGTGGATAACCAAAGACAACAGTTTCAGCAAAGAAAGTATGGGGCGCGTTGTCGAGGTTGTTCCGGCGGAGAATGCCGATTTGGTGGTAATAGACACGGGTTTGCGGAGCAATTTGCGCATCGGCGCGGTTTGCTCCGTGGATTGCCCCGAAAACAAGACCGCGAAAGTGGTGGTTGTAGAGGCGAATCGGCAAAAAAGCGTGGCGCTTGTGATAACGAACAACGAAATTCCGCAGGGAGCCGCCGTTTATATAACAGCAAACTAAAAATAGAAAGATAACAATGGAAGTTAAAGCTTTAACAAAGTTTGCGCGCATGTCAGACAAGAAGGTGCGCGAAATAGCAAGGGAAGTGCAGGGCAAAAACGCCGCAGAAGCGTTGGAAATCCTGAAGCTTGTTCCCCGCAAGAGCGCGAAATTGGTAGCCAAGACGCTCGCCAGCGCGATTGCGAACGCAGAAAACAACAACGGTCTTGCAGCCGCGAATTTAACAATAAAAAGCGCGATAGTCAATCAAGGTGTGGCTTTCAGACGTTTTAGACCCGTTGCCAGAGGCAGCGCGCATCCGATTCGTAAGAGAACAAGTCACATATTGGTAGTCCTTAGCGACCAAAAATAGAAAATAGAGGCAGATAATATGGGTCAAAAAGTAAATCCTAAAGGTTTCCGTCTCGCAGTTCGCCGCGACTGGGAGTCGCGCTGGTTCGCGAATAAAGGGGACTATGCAACAGCCGTAAACGAAGACTACCGCATTCGCGAGTTTCTCCGCAACAGGCTCAAGAGCGCGTCAGTTCCGCGCATTTTCATCGAAAGAGCAGGCCAGAGAATCAGAGTAAAGATTTTCACGGCGCGCCCCGGTATGGTTATCGGTCAGAAGGGTGCTTTGCTTGAAACGTTGAAGGCGGACTTGGCGAAGTTTATCGGCAAGGAAGTTCTCGTCGACATTCAGGAAGTCAAGAAGCCCGATTTGGACGCCTTCTTGGTTGCCGAAAGCATTGCCTTGCAGCTCGAACGCAGAATCTCGTTCCGCAGAGCCGTTAAGAAGGCAATCTCCACTTGCATGGCAAGCGGCGCGGACGGCATCAAGGTTCAGGTATCGGGTCGTTTGGGCGGCGCGGAAATCGCGCGCACGGAGTGGCAGAGAAAGGGCAGAATCCCGCTTCATACCCTCCGCGAAAACATCGACTACGGCTTCACCGAAGCGAATACCGTTTACGGAAAAATCGGCGTCAAGTGCTGGTTGTGCTTGAAGTCGGACGACAACATGTAATTTAGGGAGAGAAAACAATGGCAAATATTCTTCCAGCAAAGACAAAATACCGCAAGATGCACAAGGGTCGCAACCGCGGCTTGGCAAAAGGCGGAGATACAATCGCTTTTGGCGACTACGCCATTCAGGCAATCGAACGCGGCAAGTGCTCGTCGTCGCAGCTTGAAGCGGCGCGTGTTGCAATCAACAGACACTTCAAACGTCGCGGCAAGGTATGGATGCGCGTGTTCCCCCAGAAGAGCGTAACCAAGAAGCCCGCCGAAACGCGTCAAGGTAAAGGTAAGGGTGCGGTCGAATTTTGGGCTGCAATCATCAAACCGGGCAGCATACTGTTCGAAGTATCGGGCGTTCCCGCCAGCATGGCGCGCGAAGCAATGAGACTTGCCGACGGTAAGCTTCCGTTCAAATGCAAGTTCGTCGTTCGCGAAGGCGTGGAAATTCTATAAGGAGATTTGGAAATGAAATCGAAGGAAATTAGAGAACTTTCGGCCGAAGAGTTGGCAAAGAAATTGCGCGAAATGCGCGAAGAATTGCTCAACCTCAACATTCGCAAGGCGTCGGCACAGGTTGAAAACACGGGGCGCATCAGACAGTTGCGTCGCGATATAGCCCGCTTTGAAACAATTAAAGCACAGAAATAAGGCAAAACGATGTCGGAAAATACAAGAAAGTCACGCAGAAGTCTCGTGGGAATCGTAACGTCGAAGTCCGGAGACAAAAGCATAAAACTTACATATTTCTATAAAGTTCCACACCCGCTCTACGGTAAGGAAATCCGTCGTAAGACTGAAATTCACGTTCACGATGAGAAGAATGAGTGCGCATTGGGCGACAAGGTAGAAGTTACCGAAACGCGTCCGATAAGCAAGCTCAAGAGATTCCGCGTGGTTCGCATAATCGAAAAAGCCCCCGTTGTGGCCGCAGAATAAGGAGATAGCGATATGATACAAATGCAGACAAGGCTCGTTGTTGCAGACAACACGGGCGCGAAGGAAGTAACGATGATTCGCCGTCTCGGTCAGCACAGCAGAACGGCGCACGTTGGCGACGTTATTGTTGTAGCGGTCAAGACTTCGACTCCCGATGCGGCAGTCAAGAAGGGCACGGTCGCCAAGGCGGTAATAGTCAGAACGAAGGCTCCGATTCGCAGAAACGACGGTTCGTATTTGCGTTTCGACTCAAACGCGTGTGTAATTCTCGACGGCACGGGCAACCCCAAGGGCACCCGTATCTTCGGACCGGTTGCGCGCGAGTTGCGTTCGAAGAACTATATGAAGATTATATCCCTCGCACCGGAGGTTCTGTAAGATGAAGAGATTTGTTAAAAAAGGAGACGAAGTAGTAGTAATTTCGGGTTCTTCCAAGGGCAAACGCGGCAAGATTTTGCAGGTTTTCCCGAAGGACGAGCGCGTGTTGGTTGAAGGCGTCAACGTCCGCAAGCACCACGAGCGCAAGAGCGAGAAGAATCCCGAAGGCGCTATCGTGGAGCGCGAAGCTCCCATCCACATTTCAAACGTAATGCCTGCTGGGCGTTTCGATTCCAAAAAGAAATAGGAATCGGCGTAATCAGAGGCCATAGAAAATAAAGAAAATGAGCACACCCGTATTAAAGAAAATATATATGGAGAAAGTGGTTCCCGAATTGAAAAAGAATTTGGGAATCGAAAATCCGCATGTTGTGCCCAACTTGGAGAAGATAGTAATCAGCTCCGGTATCCGAAGCGAGAACGCCAAGGGTTGGGCGCAGGAAGTGGCGAAGGAAATCGCGAAAATCGCGGGGCAGCAGCCCGTCATAACCAAAGCGCGCAAGAGCATTGCGAACTTCAAGCTGCGCGAAGGTCAGGAAAACGGCGTGAAGGTAACTTTGCGCGGTGCGACGATGTGGGAATTCCTCTACAAGTTTATTGCGGTCGTTCTTCCGTCAATCAGAGACTTCAGAGGCGTAAGCTCGAAGCTCGACGGAGCCGGCAACTATAACTACGGCATTGCCGACCACACAATCTTCCCCGAAGTCACGGTTGACCCGGGCAGAAAGAACATCGGCATGGACATCACAATAGTAACAACAGCGACCGACGACAAGTCGGGCAGAGAATTGCTCAAGCTTTTGGGTATGCCGTTCAGAAAATCGGCCGCCGAACAAGCCGCTAAATAGCCGGAAAGAAACAGAAATATGGCAAAGAAATCATCCATACAACGCAATTTGAAACGCAAGCGCTTGGTTGAAAAATACGCGGCCAAGAAGGCGGAACTGAAAAAGATTTTGAAGGATCCGAATACGAGCGACGAAGACTTCTTCGAAGCCCAGCGCAAGTTGTGCAAAATTCCGCGCAACGCCTCCAAAATCAGAATCCGCAACCGTTGCTCCATTACGGGTCGTCCGAGGGCGTATATCCGCAAGTTCGGTCTGTCTCGTATCACGTTCAGAGAGTTGGCTCTCGACGGAAAATTGCCGGGCGTAACAAAATCATCGTGGTAATGCGAAAGGAAAAATAAGATGGCAACTCACGACACAATAGGCGACTTTTTGACGATAGTCCGCAACGCGAGCAAAGCTGGGAAAGAGTCCTGCTCGGCCCAGTGGTCCAAGATTCGCGAAGGTATCGCTTCGATTCTCAAAGACGAAGGCTATATTGCTTCGTTCGAAGTCAAAGGCGACGTTAAGAAGGAAATCACAATCACAATGAAATACGTAGACGGCATTCCCGCAATCACGGGCATCTCGAGGGAATCGACTCCCGGCTGCCGCCAGTATTTTGAATACCGCAGTATCCCCCGCGTTCTCAACGGAATGGGCATCTCCATCTTGACGACCTCCAGAGGCGTCTTGAAGGACGCCGATTGCCGCGCAAAGAAAGTCGGCGGCGAAATGCTTTGCAAAGTTTGGTAGTAGGAAGGTAGAATATGAGTAGAATAGGTAAACTTCCGGTTAAAATTCCCGCGGGCGTGAAAGCGTCGGTAAGCGACAACGTAGTAAGCATTGAAGGCGCGAAGGGCAAGCTCTCGCAGTCTTTCAACAAGGCTGTTTCGATTGTCATGGAAGGCGACGAAATCAAGGTTGCACCCGCTTCGGCATCGCGTCTTTCGAACGCAATGCACGGCACCGCGCGCAGCATCATTCAGGGAATGGTCAAGGGCGTGGTAGAGGGCTACCAAAAGGTTTTGGAAATCAAGGGCGTCGGTTTCAAGGCCGACCTCAAGGGTAAAACGCTCACGTTGGCTTTGGGATATGCACACCCGTGCATTTATGAATTGCCCGAAGGCATTACGGTGGTCATCGGCGAAACTCCCGACAGAAACCCGCTTTTGACGGTTTCGGGCGCGAGCAAGCATATGGTCGGGCAAGTCGCCTCCGACATCAAGCATTTCTATCCTGTCGAGCCTTACAAGGGCAAGGGCGTCAGAATCCACGGAGAATACGTCCGCCGCAAGGAAGGCAAGAAGACTGCGTAATTACCCAGTTGAAAGGAAAAAATATGAAATTTCTCAAGAAAAAAGAATTGGAACAGAAACGCCACTGGAGAGTGCGCCGCAAGGTTCGCGGCAGTGCGGAACGTCCGCGTTTGTCGCTGTGCCTTTCGAACAAACACATCTATGCGCAGTGCATAGACGATGTTGCGGGCAAGACTCTGGTTTCGCTGTGCTCGACCTCGAAAGAGTTGGCGGGCGAAAAGCTTCTTCCGAACGTTGCGGGAACGCAGGCGTTGGGAACGAAGTTCGGCGAAAAGCTCAAGTCGGCGGGAATCAGCGCGGTTGTTTTCGACAGAGGCGCGCGCCGCTACCATGGTTGCGTCAAGAGCTTTGCCGACGCGGTTCGTTCGGTTGGAATTAACTTCTAATAGGAAAAATAGATGAGTAGAGAATTTAAGAACAAGCAGGCCGCGTTGGAAAAAGACGCGGGGCCCGAGCTCATTGAAAAAGTGGTTCACATCAATCGTTGCGCCAAGGTGGTAAAGGGCGGTCGCCGCTTCACCTTTTCGGCTCTCGTAGTCATCGGCGACGGTGCCGGCAAGATTGGTTTGGGCTACGGCAAGGCAAAGGAAGTTCCGGACGCGATTAAAAAGGCGTCGTCCAGAGCCCGCAAGGTTATGAAAACAGTCAGCCTCAAAGACGGCACAATCCCGCACGAAGTCATCGGCGAATTCGACGGCGGCGTGGTTATGTTGCGTCCCGCAAGTCAGGGAACGGGCGTCATTGCAGGCGGCGGCGTCCGTGCCGTTCTTGAAGCGGTCGGCGTGAAGGACGTTCTGAGCAAGTCGCTCGGGTCGAACAACGATATGGCTATGGTCAATGCAACGCTGAACGCTTTGTATCAGCTGCGCACAGCCGAAGCTATCACAGCCTTGAGAAGTTAATAGGAGATTTACAAAATGAAATTGCACAAACTTTCAAATCCCAGTGGCGCGAAACACGCGCACAAACGTTTGGGTTGCGGAGTTGGTAGCGGCCACGGCAAAACGTCGGGTCGCGGCCACAAGGGCGCGAAGGCCAGAAGCGGCGGACACGTTCGTCCGGGCTTCGAAGGCGGTCAGATGCCGTTGTATCGTAAGTTGCCGCACCGCGGGTTCAACAACTTCAAGTTCAGAACGGAATACGCAGTTGTGAACGTAGGTTTGCTCGAAGAATTGGGTCTGGACGAAGTAAAGCGCGAAGACATGGTTGTTGCCGGTTTGGTAAGAGCCAAGGACGCGTTGGTCAAGGTTCTCGGCTTCGGCGACTTGACGAAGAAAATTGTTGTCCATGCCGACAAGTTCTCGGCTTCCGCAGTCAAGAAGATTGAAGCGGCGGGCGGCAAGGCTGTTGTAAACGGCGCGGAATAACGCGAAAAGACAGGTAAGATATGCTTAGTGCTTTCACAAATTGCTTTAAAATTCCTGAATTGCGTCAGAGAATATTTTTGACGCTGAGCTTGATATTTATAGCGAGAGTGGGCGCTGGCATTCCTCTGCCGGGTTTGGATCCGACCCCGTTGCAGAACTATTACGCCTCGGCGGCGTCCGACGCGGGCGGCCTCGCGGGGCTGTATAATATGTTCACAGGCGGCGCAATGATGAACGGCGCAATATTCGCGCTGGGCATTATGCCATACATCAGTGCGTCGATTATATTGCAGCTTATGGGGGCGGTTATGCCCAGCCTTGCACGCTTGATGCAGGAGGGAGACTCGGGAAGACAGAAGATTGCCCAGTATACACGTTATTTGACAATAGTCATAGCCCTCATTCAGGGAACTATGATTACATACGCGTTGACGTATTCCCCCGAAACGATATTCTCGGGATTCGACAAGGCGCAGTTCGGCTCGATAATAGTTGCGGGCAATCCTGCGGTGTTCTTCATCGTGAGCGTCGTTTTGATGACGACGGGCTGTATGATTTTGACGTGGTTGGGCGAACAAATCACCCAGCGCGGCATAGGCAACGGCGTTTCAATAATCATCACGGTCGGTATTATCGACTCCCTCCCCGGGGCTGCCACGCAGGCGTGGAATATGGTTTTTGCCAGATCCGTCGGCGCGGAAAGCGCGTCGATAGGCGTTCCGCAGGCTGTTGTAATGCTCGTGTTGTTGGCTGTCGTTACGGCGTCGATAATCATGATATTGCAGGCGGTCAGAAAAATCCCCGTGCAGTATGCAAAGCGCGTTGTCGGAAGAAGAATAATGGGCGGACAAAGCTCGTATTTGCCGTTGAAGGTCAATTACGCGGGCGTTATGCCGATTATCTTCGCGAGTGCGTTGTTGTTGTTCCCGCAGCAAATATTCGGTCAGTTTAACATTTCAACATACAGTTTGTGGTATGGCGGTTTGGTTTTCGCATTCAGCTATTTCTGGGTGTCGATTATGTTCAAGCCGTTGCAGATTTCGGACGAACTCAAGCGCAATAGCGGGTATATCCCCGGAGTTCGCCCCGGCGAAAATACCGCAAAATTCCTCGACTACGTTATGACGCGATTGACTTTCGCGGGTGCGTTGTTCCTGGTTGTGATAGCGGTTTTGCCCCAGATTTTGATGTCTTATTGGGGAATTCCGCCGAAAATTGCAAACTTCTTCGGCGGCACGGGCGCGCTTATCGCGGTCGGTGTGTCGTTGGATACAATGCGTCAGGTGGAAACGTTCCTGTTGCAACGCCACTACGATGGCTTCCTCAAGAAGGGTAGAATCCGCGGACGCAGCGTCGGTCAGACGCGCCAGATGCTCGATTCGAGCGAGGTTAAAAACATTTGGTCGTTGTTGTCGGTTATGATTGTGTTTTACATAGTCGGGCTGGCGGCATGGGCTATACGTTCGTTCGCCTAATCCGAAAGGGTCGGGACGGAAGGAACACATTGTTCTTTAGAGAAAACAAATATTGATAGATTTGTATGATACCCATAAAATCGGAAAGAGATTTGCGTATTATGCGAAAGGCCTGCGGCGTTGCGGCAAAGGTTCTTGACAGACTTTGCCAAATTGCGCGCGAGGGCGTTTCCACTTGGGAGCTTGATATGGCCGCCAAGGCGTTTATGGAAGAATACGGTTGCAGAAGCGCGTGCTACAAGTATAAAAACGGCTCGCTTAGGTTTCCGTCGTATATTTGCATATCCGTAAACGACGTGGTAATACACGGCATAGGCAGAAAGGATATCATACTGAAGTCGGGCGACATTGTCAGTATGGACGTCAGCGTAATCTATCAGGGTTTTGTCGGCGACAATACGCGCACGGTCTATATCGGTGATGTTTCGCCGGACGTAAAACGTCTGGTTGAAGCCACCGATAAGGCACTCCATTTGGGGATTGCGCAAGCAAGACAGGGAAATAGAGTCGGAGATATTTCGGCGGCTATCCAGAAATATGTAGAGTCTTGCGGGTATGGTATTGTCGAGGAATTCACGGGGCACGGCGTCGGGCGGCATATGCACGAAGACCCCGCAATTCCCAATTACGGCGAAGCCGGAAAGGGCCCGCTTCTCAAGGCCGGTATGACGTTGGCGATAGAGCCGATGATTACAATGGGAAGCGCCGAAATATTTGTTGGAGATGACGGCTGGACGGTCTACACGGCAGACGGCAAACCGAGTTGCCATATCGAACATACGGTGCTCGTTACAGAAGCAGAACCGGAAATATTGACGCTTCCGTCGAACTTCGAAGAATAGCGGAGTCGGCGTGCGTGTTGTTTTCGGACAAATAAAAATATTTATAAAAAGATAAAAAAGTCTTTTCAAAACGAAAAAAGTTGTCATTATGGACAGCCTTTTTTAACAGAAAAATAAAAATATGCCAAGATTACTCGGAGTAGACATACCCAACGAAAAGCGTGTGGAATACGCTTTAAGATATATCTATGGTATCGGCCCGTCGCGCGCGAAAATCATCTGCGCGGAATGCGGCATACCTGAAGAAATGCGCGCCAACGAGCTCACGGAGGACCTGATTAACAAAATCATGACTTTCGTAGCCGAACGCCAATACAAACTTGAAGGCGACCTCCGCCGCGAAGTTATAGGCAACATCAAGCGTCTGACGGCAATCAAGTCGTATCGCGGTTCGCGCCACGCGAAGGGTCTGCCCGTTCGCGGTCAGCGCACGAGCACAAACGCAAGAACGCGCAAGGGTGCCCGCAAAACTGTGGGTGTTGTAACCAAGAAATAAAGGTTTTTAAATGAGCGAAGAAGAAAAGAAAGCACAAGAAGTAGTAGCCGCCGAAGCTGAAGTTCAGCCCGAAGCCAAGCCTTCCCAGCCCAGCGCAAGCGATTTGCTTTCCGCCGATGTAGGCGAAATCAAAGTCCGCAAGGCAAAGGGAAGCAAGAACGTCCACTCGGGCGTCTGCCACATCAATGCTACGTTCAACAACACGAAAGTTTCGTTTACGGACGCTCAGGGCAACGTAATCAGCTGGTCGAGCGCGGGCAAAATGAGCTTCCGCGGTTCGAGAAAGAGCACCGCATACGCCGCTCAGGTTGTCACGCAAGACGCGGGCAAGGTTGCAATGAGCCACGGTATGAAAGAAGTTCAGGTCGATGTAAAAGGCCCCGGAATGGGTCGCGATTCCGCGATTCGTTCGTTGCAGGCTTTGGGTTTCATCGTAACCTCGATTACCGACGTTACACCCGTTCCGCATAACGGCTGCCGCGCTCCGAAGCGCCGCCGCGTATAATCAGTAGGATAGGAGAATTTAGATATGTCTCGTTATACAGGACCAACTACAAAAATCAATCGTCGTTTCGGCGTGGCATTGTTCCCCGCGAGCAAGGCGATGACAAGAAAGCCCTACATTCCCGGACAGCACGGCCCGCGTTTGCGCCGCCGCGTTACGGACTACTCGATGGGTCTTTGCGAAAAGCAGAAGCTCCGCTTCATGTATGGCTTGAGCGAAAAACAGTTCCGCTTGACTTTCGAAAGAGCAAAACGCCAGCGCGGTGTTACGGGCGAAATTTTCATGCAGTTGCTTGAAGTTCGCTTGGACAACATTGTATACCTGTTGGGCTTTGCCTCTACACGCAAGGCCGCCCGCCAGTTCGTCACGCACGGACACGTTCAGGTCAACGGCAAGAAGGTGGATATTCCCAGCTACACTTGCAAACCCGGCGATGTTGTGGAAGTTCGCGACAGAACGTCCTCGCGCCAGCTCGCCCAGAAGGCTTTGGACGAATCCCAGTTGCGCGCGGCACCCGCGTGGATGGAAAGAGTCGATGAGGCCTACCGCGGCACAATCAGCCGTTTGCCGATTCGCGATGAAATGGACAAGTCGATAAACGACCAGCTCATCGTAGAATTCTACTCCAGATAGTAGCAACCTTTAGAAACGGAGAAGACAATGGCAAAACGACTCGGAAAATTTGAGCTTCCCAAACGTCTTGTAAAAGACGAGGGAAGCGCGACAAACACTTATGCAAAGTATGTGGCAGATCCTTTTGAGACTGGGTTCGGTCATACAATAGGAAATGCGCTGCGCCGCGTTCTTCTTAGTTCGATAGAAGGTGCCGCTATCAGCTCGATAAAAATAGACGGAGTTGATCACGAGTTTCAAAGCGTTGACGGGATAGTCGAAGACGTAACCGACATCGTTCTGAACCTCAAAAAAATCAAGCTCATAAGCCACAGTAGGGAAAACAAACGCCTGATGATTGACGTCGAGAAGGAAGGCGCGGTTACCGCAGCCGACATTCAGGAAGACGCCGACATCAAGGTTGTCAATCCCGAACAGGTTATTTGCACGCTCGATACAAAACGCAAATTCCACGCGGAAGTCGAAATTTCCTGCGGCAGGGGTTGGCGTCCGGCGGAAGAGAACAAGGTTGACGATCAGCCCATCGGCGTGATTCCCGTTGACTCGCTCTTCAGCCCGATTGAGTTGGTGAAATACTCTGTCGATGCAACGCGCGTCGGCCAGATGACCGATTTCGACAAACTTACGCTCGAAATTTGGACGGACGGCAGAATTACTCCCGACGAAGCCTTGAAGGAAGCGGCGGTAATTCTCAAACACCACATTGACGTGTTCGACAGCGTCAACCAGCAGGATATCGAGTTCGAAACCGTCGGCAAGGAAGTAAGCGAAGAACAGAACAGACTCAGAAAGCTGCTCAATATGAGCGTCAACGAAATCGAGTTGTCTGTCCGCGCCGCGAACTGCCTGAACAATGCAAATATCACGACGGTCGGCGAATTGGCAATGAAGTCGGAACAGGAGATGCTCAAGTATCGCAATTTCGGCAAGAAATCGCTGAACGAAATCAAGAGCAAGCTCGAACAGTTGGGATTGTCGTTGGGTATGAAAATCGACGGCAGCCTGATAGATTCCACAACACTCTAATTTTAGAAATTAAATAAAATGCGTCATCAAAAACATAGACATCAGTTGGGCGTAAAAAAAGAACACCGCCAAGCCATAATGGCGTCGTTGGCGGCGGCTCTTTTCCGCCACGATAAAATTCAGACAACGCTCGGCTACGCCAAGGCTTTGCGCTCGTTTGCCGAGAAAATGATAACTTTGGCAAAGAAGGCCGCCGCAACGGAAGATACGGCCAAGAAACTGCACTTCCGCCGTCAGGCTCTCTCGCAAATCAGAGACGTGAGCGCGGTTCACTTCCTCTTTGCGGACAAAGTTTCGAAGTTCCTCAAGCGCGAAGGCGGTTATACGCGTATCTACAAGCTCGTTCCCCGCGTGGGCGACGCAGCCGATATGGCGATAATTGAGCTTATCGAAGCCGACGACAAGGGCTACAAGGCTCAGCCCGCAAAGGCGGAAGCCAAAGCTCAGGAAGCGGAAGCTCCCAAGGCGGAAGCAGAAGCCCCCGAAGCGGAGAAAAAAGCTCCCGCCAAGAAGGCTGCCGCCAAGAAAACCGCAACAAAAAAAGCGGCTACAAAAAAGGCGACAAAAAAGGCCGAAACAAAGGAATAACAATCCTTGAGCGGTAATTTCAAACGCACTCGCCAATAACGGGTGCGTTTGTGTTTTTTTACAATGGAGTTGGCGGCATATTTTTGTGCAATACTTTTCGTCGTAATAGCGGCGATGTTGGCGGCGTATTTGCTTTGGGCGCGGCGTCATTTCGGAGTGTATGAGAAAATGCTGAAAACCTCCACTTTCCACTGCCTTAAGTGCGATTCCGTCTACGTTTCGCGCGGCGGCGAAAAATCAAAGGCGTGTCCGAATTGCGGATACAAAAACGCCGAGATGAAATTTTAACCACCCCAAATATTATGAATCAGAAAATAGCAGTTTTGGATTTCGGTTCGCAGTATACGCAGGTAATAGCGCGTAGAATCCGCGAATGCAGCGTGTATTCGGAAATAATGCCGTTTAACACGAAGGCTTCGGTTCTTAAAAAACAGGGCGTTTGCGGCGTTATTCTTTCGGGCGGGCCCGCGAGCGTTCTCTCGAAAGGTTCACCGCGCCCCGACCCCAAAGTTTTCGAGCTTGGCGTCCCCGTTTTGGGCATTTGCTACGGCCTGCAGCTGATGGGCAAAATGCTCGGCGGCGTGGTCGTTTCAAGCAAACAGCGCGAATACGGCTTGGGCAAGCTTTCGTTTAAGTCGGCAAACAGCGATTTGCTCAAGGGGATTGACTCGCCCATTCAGGTTTGGAATTCGCACGGCGACAGAATCGAAAAGTTGCCCGAAGGCTTCAAGGCAATCGGCACAACGGAAAATTCGGAATACGCGCTCATCGAAAACAAGGCGAAGCGTTTTTACGGAATGCAGTTCCACCCCGAAGTTGCGCACACACCGCGCGGCATTGAGATAATCAAAAACTTCCTCTACAATATCTGCGGCTGCACGGGCGACTGGAAAATGTCGGACTACGTGGAAAAGGCGGTTGCCAATATCCGCGAACAAGTCGGCGACAAGAAAGTCATTTTGGGGCTTAGCGGCGGCGTTGATTCGTCGGTGGCGGCGGCTCTCATTCACAAGGCAATCGGCGACCAGCTCACGTGCGTGTTCGTCGACAACGGGCTTTTGCGCAAAGACGAACGCAAGAAGGTTGAGGAGCTTTTCAAAAACAATTTCAAAATCAAAATGAAGACTGTTCGCGCCGAGAAGCTTTTCTTGGGCAGACTCGCGGGCGTGAAAGATCCCGAGCGCAAGCGCAAGATTATCGGCAAGACATTCATTGAAGTGTTCGACAAGGCCGTTAAATCAATCGGGAAGGTCGATTTCCTCGCGCAGGGCACTCTCTACCCCGACGTGATTGAAAGCGTGCCGATAGCGGGTAATCCTGCGTCTTTGATAAAAAGCCACCACAACGTGGGCGGGCTTCCCAAGAAAATGAAGCTGAAGTTGCTCGAGCCTCTGCGCGAACTGTTCAAAGACGAAGTCCGCGCGCTCGGCAAGGAGCTTGGGCTTTCGAAGGAAGTGCTGTGGCGTCATCCGTTCCCCGGCCCGGGTTTGGGCGTGCGCGTCGTGGGCGAAGTCAAGAAGTCGTATTGCGACATTCTGCGCGAGGCCGACGCCGTTCTCATGGAGGAAATGTATGCAAGCGGGCTTTACTACAATTTGTGGCAGGCGTTTGCGGTTTTCGTCCCCGTGAAGACGGTTGGCGTAATGGGCGACGAACGCACCTACGACAACGTTATCGCGCTGAGAATAGTGGAAAGCCAAGACGCAATGACGGCGGATTGGGCGCATATCCCGCACGAAATTCTCGCGAAGATTTCCAATAGAATCATAAACGAAGTCAAGGGGGTCAACCGCGTGGTGCTCGATATTTCGTCGAAACCTCCGGCAACAATCGAGTGGGAATAAACGTTTTTGCAAAGGGCGCGGCGCAGGTCGCGCCTTTTTTGTTGCGCGAAGGAGCGGGCGGTGTTTAATTCGGCAGTTATGGAATCTGAATGCAAAATTCTGGACTGCACGCTGCGCGACGGCGGGCTTGTAAACGACAGCCGCTTTTCGGTGGAGTTCGCGCGTGGCGTCCTTTCCGCCTGCGACGCCGCGGGCGTTGACATCGTGGAAATCGGCTTCAGAAACGACGACAAATTTTTTGCCCGCAACGCTTTCGGCGCGTTCAGGTTTTGCGACGAAGACTTCATAAAGCCTCTCGTAGAGGGGGTTCGCGCCAAGATAGCCGTTCTTGCCGACGCCGGCAAATGCGATGCGCGCAAGTTCCCGAACTGCTCCGAAAGCGCGGTCGATTTGGTTCGTTGTGCGTTTTACGCGCGCGACATTTCCGCCGCCCTCGAAACGCTTTCTATCGCAAAACAAAAGGGCTACGAGACTGCGGCGTGCATGATGGCGGCTTCGTCAATCGGCGCGGAGCTGCGCGGAAACGTCCGCCGCATTGCGGAGTCGGACGCGGTTGACATTGTTTATTTGATGGACAGCTACGGCGCGCTTTTGCCGCGGCAGTTTTCGGCTATCGCGCGCGAATATGCGGAAATCTGCGCCGAATGCGGAAAGACATTTGGCGTGCACGCGCACAACAACCTCCAATGCGCTCTTGCCAACGAGCTTGCGGGCATAGACGCGGGCGCGCGCGTTGCCGACTGCACAATCGGCGGGCTTGGCAAAGGCGCGGGAAATTGCCCGAGCGAACTGCTTGTGTCGGTTTTGCGCGGCGCAAAGAACGCATTGCCGATTATTGATTTTTGTCAGAAACAAGTAGAGCCAATCAAAACGCAATTCCACTGCGGGCAGTTCCCGCAGTATATGCTTACCGCCGCCGAAAACCTCCACCCGCGCCCCGCGATGGACTTTTTCAAGAACGGCGACACGCGCGACATTTTCGCGTTCTACGACGGGCTAAAGAGGCTGTAGCCGAATCGCGAAGCGGCGCGGAATTGTTTTGTGATGCGCTGATTACTTTTTTGTGGCTCGTTGTGCGGCTTGTGCCCGCAAAAAAAGACGCCGTTTTTCGGCGTCTTTTAGTTGTGCAACTTTATTTGTAGTTTTTGACAAACTCTACAAGCGGGGTGAAGTCCAGTTCGCCGACCGCCTCCATGTGCGTTTTCAAAACGTCGCCTTCGGCAAACGTCCAGCCGCGCATTTCCTGCCGTTTGCAGCATTTTATATACGCGCCTATCAAGCCCGAAAACGTCGCCATATTGGGCGGCAACTGTTGGGCGTTCGCGCCCGAAAAAGCAAGTCCGTCATAGTAGAATTTTGCCACGGCGTTTTGCGGGACTTTTAGCGACTTGAAAAAGTCAGACTGCGGAAGTTCGCCTTTTGCCGATATGCTTTTTACGGCCGCGTCGCGGTCTTTGGGGAAGGGCGAGAGCACAACCGAAATATTGTCTTCCGCCGTTTTCACCACCGCAGCCACGGGGGAAACCTTGCATTTGACGCCGCCAATTTCCGCGTCGGCAAACATCGACTGATTCATTATAGCGGAAACCTGCGGAGTAGCCAAAACGGCGTCGGCATTGTCAACGCGGCAGTTTGCAAGCGATGTCGGAAGCGCATTTTTTGCGGGGTCAAAATTGTTTACCGAATACTCTACCGATTTCAGCTTTTTGAGCACGGGCGCGAAGATTGCCGCCATCGGGTTTGCCGCCAGCTGCGCAAGCATTTCGTCGGAGAGCGCAAACGCGCTTTTAAAATACATCTGCGAATTCGGCAGTGCGCGCGTTTCGTTCGGGTTTTCGAGCTTCAGCAGTTTGATGAAATCAGCCGCCGCGCCTTTTTTGAACGCAACGTCGAACTCCGCCGTTCCGCTTTCAAGCGAAGTGCTGTCTGACACAAGTGCGAAGTAGTCTACGTTGGTGGTGAGCGCGTCGAAATTTTCGCCGTTCGGGAAAATTTTCGAGTCAATGAATAATCCCAGTGAATGCGATTTTATGTTTTTGAATGCTTTTGCAAATTTCGGGGCGTCGAGCACCGATTCCGAGTTGTCGCCCGAAATTTTTTCCATAGCCGCGGCAAGCAGTTTGTCGTTGGCGGCTGCTACAATGTATTTCCCGCAAAATCCGAAGACGATTTCTTGGGTATCAGAAACTGTCAGTTTGTAATTTTCGCCGTCTTTCGCCAACTGCCCCTTTGATTGTTCCATCGCCTTTTCGGCGGCTTGGCGAGCCTTTGCAACAAATCTTTCGTCCTTCGCGCGCATTACGGCAGTCCAGTTGAATTTGTCGGAGGCTATTTCCGCGGAATCGGTAAATGCGGCGAATTCGTCGAGGAAGTTGAATGCCAAGTCTTCAAGCGAGCCTATTGCGTCGGTTTTTGAAACGAACAACGCCGAAATCCCGTTCGACTGCTTTTCAAGCTCGCCGAGTTTTTCCGCAAGCAGCTTTGTTATTTTTCCGTTTTCGCGCAACGCCTGCACAAGCTGTTTGTAGTCGGGGCGCGATTTCATTTGCTCGGCCAATGCGGCGTCGGCTTTTACCCACATAACGGCTGTGGTGTTTTTAGGCGCGCATTCAAGCGGCGTTTTTTCGGCTTTGGGCGCGCAGGCGTTCAGAAGAAGCGCGGCGCACGCAAAAACAGCGAGTTGTAGCGATTGTCTTATTCTCATAAAATGTCCTTTTGTTCGGCGGCAATGTTAGTTGCGCGCGCATGCCGAATCAAGGCCAAATTGCAAAAAAAACCCGACCCCGCGCGTGGCGGAATCGGGCGGAAACCGAAAAAGTTTTACATTTTTTCGAGGTTCCAAATGTCTTCGGCGTATTCGCGGATTGTTCTGTCGGAGGAGAACTTTCCCATGCGCGCCGTGTTGAGGATTGCCATTTTCGCCCAGCGTTTTTTGTCGCGGAAGGCGCGGTCGGCTTCGGCTTGGGCGTCGCAGTATGCCTGATAGTCGGCGCATACCATGAACGGGTCGCCCCAGTCGAGAATCGACTTTCTAAGCGGCATAAACGCGTCGGGGGTTTCGGGCATAAAGTATTCGGAAACGAGCCAGTCGAGGATTTCCTTGAGCTTTTTGTTGTGCATGTAGTAGTCCCACGGGTTGTAGCCGCGCCCCTTGAGGTATTGGACTTGTTCTACTGTCAGCCCGAAGATGAAGATGTTGTCGTCGCCGACGCACTCCTTGATTTCCACGTTCGCGCCGTCGAGCGTTCCCATTGTGACCGCGCCGTTGAGCGACAGCTTCATATTGCCCGTGCCCGAGGCTTCCTTGCCCGCCGTGGAAATCTGTTCCGACAAGTCCGCCGCGGGAATTATGTTCATTGCCGAGCTTACGTTGTAGTTGGGAATGAAGACGACTTTGAGCTTGTCCTTTATGCGGGTGTCGTTGTTGATTTTTTCGCCGACTTTGTTGATTGCGTAGATGATGTTCTTTGCAATGTCGTAGCCGGGGGCCGCCTTTGCGCCGAAGATGAACACGCGCGGGGCGATGTCCATGTCGGGATTGTGCAACAGGTCGCGGTAGAGCGTGAGGATGTGGAGCAGGTTCAGGTGCTGGCGTTTGTATTCGTGCAGTCTCTTTATCTGGACGTCGAACATTGCCTCGGGGTTGATTTTCACCCCGCACCGTTTCCAAACTATGTCGGCAAGGCGTTTTTTGTTTTCGAGCTTTACCGCCATAAACGATTTTTGGAACTCGGCGTTGTCGGCGTATTTTTCAAGCTTCTTGAGCTGGTCGAGGTCGGTCACCCAGCCGTCTGCGATTTTAGAGTCAATCAGGTCTGAGAGCCCGCGGTTGCAGACTTTCAGCCATCTTCTGGGAGTTACGCCGTTTGTTTTATTGTTGAATTTTTCGGGCGACATTTCGTAGAATTCGCGCAGGACGCTGCTTTTGAGCAGTTCCGTATGAAGCGCGGCAACTCCGTTTACGCTGAACGAAGCCACTACCGCCAGATACGCCATTCTCACCATTTTCGGCGAAGACTCTTCTATAATCGACAACGCCTCCCGTTTTTGCGGATTGTTCGGGAATTTTACCGCAACCTGTTTGAGCCAGCGCGAATTGATTTCATAGATGATTTGCAAGTGGCGCGGCAACAGTTTTTCGAAGAATGGCACCTGCCACTTTTCGAGGGCTTCGGGAAGCAGCGTGTGGTTCGTGTAGGCGAAAACTTTCGTGCATATTTCCCACGCGGCGTCCCAATTCATTGAGTGGACGTCCATAAGCAGGCGCATGAGTTCGGGCACTGCTATTGCCGGGTGGGTGTCGTTGAGCTGGATTACAACCTTGTCCACAAACTCCGACCAGTCTTTGTGGTGCTCCAAGTATCTGCGTATTATGTCCTGCAGCGAGCACGAAACAAAGAAGTATTGCTGCATAAGGCGCAGGAGTTTGCCGTTTTCGGTTTTGTCGTTGGGGTAGAGAACTTTGGAGATTGTCTCGCTCATTGCCTTGTCGTGAACCGCCTGCGCGTAGCCGCCCTCGTTGAAGGCGTCGAGGTCGAATTCGTTGGAGGCTCTCGATTCCCACAGGCGCAGGAAGTTGACTGTCTTCGCGCCGTAGCCGACAACGGGAATGTCCCACGGAACGCCGAGGAGCTCGCCCTGCGGCTTCCACATCGGCGCCCAGTCTCCCCTGTCGTTTACGGCGTTTTCAACCGTGCCGCCTATTGCTATGCGCATTGTAAATTCTGGGCGGACAATTTCCCACGGCGAACCGTAGCGCAGCCAGTTGTCGGGAGATTCAACCTGCTTGCCGTCCTTGAAGCTCTGCGTGAAAAGACCGAATTCGTATCTTATGCCGTAGCCCACCGCGGGGTAGTCGAGAGTGGCGAGCGAATCCTGAAAGCATGCGGCAAGACGCCCCAAGCCGCCGTTGCCCAAGCCCATATCGACTTCCGCGCCGATAACGTCGTCGTATTTCAAGCCGAGGTTTTGCAGGGCTTTCTTGGTGGTGTCGAGCAGGCCGATGTTCACGAGCGTGTCTTCCGTGAGTCTGCCCACGAGATATTCAAGCGACATATAGTAGATTCTGCGGGCGTCGCCTTCGTGCTGGCGGCGCATAGTCTTGATGAAACGCCCCATGGTGTGGTCTCTTATCGCCAGAGCCGTAGCAACCCACCAGTCTCTTATCGATGCGCTTTCGCGTTCGCGCGCAAGAGACGTTTCGAGATGTCTCAAAATGCTTTCTTCCATTCCCTTTACCGTCTCCGAAACGTAAAATTCCGGAGCCGCTTTCGCCGAGTGTTTCTTTTGTGTCTTTTTGTCCATAACAACGATATTTTTGCTACTGTTTCTTAAAAAAGAATTTGTCCATCTTTCGATATTTTTTGCACTTTGCAATATTTTTATGTTGCTTTTGTTTGCGTTTGTGTTGCTTATTGTATCGGTTTCGGAAACGTAATGGGTAAGCTCGATAAATACATATTCAGGCAGGTCTTTGCGGCGGCTTTCATGACTGTCGCGCTGTTTGTTTTCGTGCTCGTATTGGGCAACATTTTCAGGGCGGCTCTCGGCGAGCTTCTGGCGGGGCGTCTGGGGGTGTCGCTGTTCATGTATCTGGTTGCGCTGCTGATTCCGAGCGTTGTTCCATACGCCCTGCCGATGGGCATGCTCACGGGGATTCTGCTTGTCTTCGGCAGAATGTCGGCGCAGAGCGAGATTGTGGCGATGAAGTCCTGCGGGAGGTCGATTTACGCAATGACTGCCCCCGTGCTGTTCTTGGCAATGGGCGCGTGCGTGTTGTCGTTTTTTATCAATTTCTATTATTCGCCGTCGTCGAGCTATGCGTATAAAAACGCCATCAAAAACGTCATTCGCGAAAATCCGCTGAAATTCATCAAGGCGGGTGCGTTCGTGAAGGATTTCCCGGGCTACGTCATCTATGCCAACAAGGCAGACGAAACAAACAACGAGCTGCTCGGCTTCAGAATCTGGGAACTGGGCGCGGACGGCAGGGCAAGCGCGTTCATCAAGGCGGACAAAGCTAACATCACTTTCGACAGGGCTTCCGACGAAATCGTGTTCGTGCTCAAAAACGGCGCGGCGGAACGCATGCCCGCCGACGATCCCGAAAAGCTCGACAAGCCCCTCCCTTCGGCAAAATTCGAAAGCCTGCTTGTCAGAATGCCCCTCGCGCGCGTTCTTGGCGAAACATACAAGGCATACAAAAAACCGGGGGTTATGACGTTCGACGAACTCATTGCCGCGCGCGACACTTGGCACAAAGTTCCGCTTGAAAATTTCCCGCCCGAACAGCGCGCGCAACGCGCCCGCCGCGACAGAATAGAGATAAATTTGCAGATACAGGAAAATTTTGCGATGGCGTTTTCGATTTTTTCTCTGGTGATGATTGCAGTCCCGCTCGGGATAAAGGCTTCGAGGAGCGAAACGTTTGCGAATTTGGCGATAGCAGTTGCGCTGGCGATGACGTATTACATGATGACGGTGGGGATTTCGTGGCTGAAAAAGTATCCTGAGGTGAGACCCGACTTGCTGATTTGGATTCCCAATTTTCTCTTTCAGGGGGTTGGGGCTATGTTGATTTGGCGTTCCTCCAAACATTGAAGAACGCGTGAAATTGGCTTGATGCTACGTTTCAAAAAAGAATTTGCAGTGGGGCAGTAGGTCTACTACAGCCGCCACCGCAATTTTTTTTTGAAGCCTCGCCTGAAGCTCAATTTGTATTCGCTCGCACAAGAGAGTTTCTCTTGCGCCGATGAAATAAAGGCGCAATTCAACGTCTCACCCCTACGGGGTAATTGCTGCGCAATTATACTTCCCAAAAGTTTGCCTGCGGCAACTTTTGTGATGACGCGTTCTCAAGGGGCGAAGCCCCTTGACCTCCGCCGCTTTGCGGCGGTTTGTGTTGTTCGGCGTAGCTAACCGCTACGCCTATTCTGTTTGTATCCGCATTGGCTTTGTCAATGGCTTGAGTATTCTAAGCACAAACTTTAACGAAAAGACAAAGCGGTATTGGCTGTGCCAATCCGCGTTTTTTATATGTTGTGAAGTGGCGCAAATTGGCTGAAGCCAATATTGCTTTACTTTAATCAATAATCAAAGGCGAACGGGCTTTGCCCGCCGCCACCACTTCCGAATATGTAAAAAAGGCAGAAAACAAGCGAAGCGCGTTTGAGATTTTTTGCATAGCAAAAAAGACCCCGAAGGGGCGAATACAAGCCGAAGGCGCGTATAGATGCGTTTGAAAAACGCACCCGAAGGGCACGCAACGGCGTGTCAAACGGGTTGCGAATGCAACCGCGAGTCAATTTGAGTTTTGGCGAGCGTAAGCGGGCTGTAGCCCGTAAGTCCGAAATAAAACCAAATGATGCCCGAGAGCGTTTCTTGCGACGGTTTTAAAAACTTTAATCCCAAAGTAAAGGCGTATTGCTTACGGCAACTTTTGTGATGACGCGCTAATGAAAGACGTATGCTTTAACAAAAAAGCAAAGCGGTATTGGCTGTGCCAATCCGCGCCCCTTTAAGTTAAAAAGCGCGAGGCTCGAGGCAGGATTCGTATTTTATGAGGCGTAGCGGGCTAAACGCCCGTAAGTCCGAAATAAAATCGAATGATGCCCGAGAGCGTTTGCTTATGAAAATTTTTTTATTTCCTTTTTCACTTAATAAAAAATTTTCATTTTCATAAGCAAACGCGCCCTCGCGCTTTTTTTAAAAATTTGGTTGCAAGCGGGGGTGATTCCTTTTGAATTGGGGGATATGCAAAAATTTTCAGGTGTATGGACGGCTTTGGTCACGCCAATGACGGAGCTGGGCGTCGATTTCGACGCGTTGAAAGATTTGGTTGAGGCTCAAATAAAGGGCGGTGTTTCGGGATTGGTTTCCGTCGGAACTACGGGCGAATCCCCTACGCTCGACCCCGTCGAACATATCGTTACAATCCGAAAGACGATTGAGTTCGCAAAGGGGCGTGTCCCCGTCTTGGCGGGCACGGGAGCCAACTGCACGAAAGAGGCGGTTCATCTTACGCGCGAGGCCGACGAGGCGGGCGCAGACGGCTTCTTGGTTGTGGCTCCGTATTATAATAAGCCCTCGCAGGAGGGAGTTTACCTGCATATGTGCGAGGTTGCAAAGTGCACGAAAAAGCCGATTATGCTCTACTCAATCCCCGGAAGGTGCGGCATCGAAATTTCGAACGATACCGCGCTCAGACTCGCCAAAGAGTTCCCGAATTTCAAGGTAATCAAAGAGGCGGGCGGAAAGGTCGAAAAGGTTGCCGATATGGTCGCGAAGGCGAACGGACTTATCGACGTTATGAGCGGCGACGACGGCCTGACTGTGGAGTTTATGAAAGCGGGTGCGGCGGGCGTCGTGAGCGTGGCGTCGAACCTGATTCCCGAAACAATGGTGAAGCTTGTCGGCTACTGCAAGGCGGGCGACTGGGCGAAAGCCGAAGAGCTTAATTCGCGTTTGGCGGGCTTCTTCAAAGCGTTGTTTATTGAGCCGAATCCCGTTCCCGCAAAGACCGCTATGGCGTTGACGGGCATGATTAAAAGCCCGTATGTGCGCCTGCCGCTTTGCAAAATGGCCGACGAAAAACTCGCAGTGCTTAAAAACGAACTCAAAAATATAGGGCTTTTGTAATGGTAAAAATTCTTTTGAACGGGGCTAAGGGCAGAATGGGAACGGCAATAATAGCCGCTGCCCCCGCCGAAGACTGCGTTATTTCCTCCGCCTGCGATGTCGGCGACAACCCCGCCGCGGCGATAGAAGGCTGCGACGTTGTGGTTGACTTCTCATTCAGAGACGCCACGTTGTCGGTCGCCAAACTTTGCGCCGAACACAAAAAGCCGCTTATCATAGGCACTACGGGACACACTCCCGAACAGCGCGCGGAGATTGCGGAGTGCGTGAAATCAATCCCCGTCGTGTGGGCGGGCAACTATTCGCTCGGCGTCAACCTGCTTAACTACCTCACAAAAGTTGCAGCCCAAATTTTGGACGACTCCTACGATGTCGAGATTGTGGAAATGCACCACCGCATGAAAAAGGACGCCCCCAGCGGCACGGCCGAAAAGCTCAAAAGCGTTGTTATGCAGCAGCGCGGCGTGGGCGAAGACAGCGTTGTCTACGGGCGCAAGGGGCTTGTGGGCGAGCGTCCGCGCGGCGAAATTGCAGTGCACGCGCTGCGCGGCGGAAGCGTTGTGGGCGACCACACCGTGATTTTCGCAGCCGACGGCGAACGGCTTGAACTCTCCCACAAAGCCGCCGACAGAAAAGTTTTTGCTTCGGGCGCGTTGCGCGCGGCAAAGTGGATTATCGGCAAGCCCGCTGGACTTTACGGCATGGACGATGTCCTCAATCTGAAGTAGCGTATGATTGTCGGCATAAAAGGCAGACTTGTTTCTTCAACCCCCGTTTCCGCAGTCGTGGAAGCGGACGGCTTGTTCTACGAGGTCAACGTTCCGCTTACCACTTCCGAAAAACTGCCGCCCAACGGCAGCGACGTTATGCTTTACACGCTCGCCGTCTACAGAGAGGACTCGCAGTCTCTCTACGGGTTTGCGAGCGCGGCCGACAGGGATTTCTTCAAGCTGGTGGTGGAAAAAGTTTCGGGGATTGGCCCGAAAATCGCGCTTAATATGATGAGCAGAATGTCCGTTCAAACATTGCAGGGCGCGATTGCCGCCGGCGACGCCCAGCTGCTTTCGAAGTGTCAGGGTATCGGCAAGAAAACCGCGGAACGCCTTGTGCTTGAGCTGCGCGGTGCGTTTGCGCCGTCGGCGGCGGGAACGGCGCAACTTTCGCCCGCCACGGAGGCCTCCGCCATATCCGACGCCGTTGCGGCTTTGTGCGCGCTCGGAATGAAGCCCGCCGAGGGCGACAAACTCGTGCGCAGGGCATACGATGCCATCGGCTCTTCGGCAACCGTAGAGGAACTTGTGAAATACGCATTGACTAAGTAATATGACAAAAGACGAAATTTTGGACGCCCTGCGTTCGGTAAAATATCCCCCGTATTCAAAAGACATTGTCGCCTTCGGAATGGTGAAATATCTGAAAGTCGAAGGCGATTGCGCCGAAATCCGCATCTATACGGGCGGCGAAAAAACGGTTGCCGAAAAGGTCGCGGCGGAGGCGGCAAACGCGCTTAAGGACAAATTTCCGTCGGGGCAGTTCAAGGTGGTTCTGCTTTCCGAAATGCCGAAGGCCGCGCCCGCGCCGACTGCGAAAAACCCCGAAACGCTCAAGAATGTGGGGCTTAAAATAGCTGTGGCGTCGGGCAAGGGCGGCGTAGGCAAAAGCACAGTCGCGGTGAATTTGGCGCGCGCGTTCGCCAAAATGTTCTCCAAAACTTCGGCGCGCGTGGGGCTTATGGACTGCGACATTCACGGGCCAAGCGCGACAATACTTTTCGGCAAAGAGGTGTTCCCGAACGTTGACGAAAATCAAAAAATAATTCCGCCCGAAATAGACGGAATAAAAGTGGTTTCAATGGGAATGCTCGTCTCCGACGACCAGCCGCTGCTCTGGCGCGGCCCGATGGTTACAAGCGCAATAAAGCAGTTCGGCGAAGACTTCAAATGGGGCGAGCTTGACGTTATGGTCTTCGACCTCCCCCCGGGAACGGGCGACGCCGTTTTGAGCACCGTCCAGCTGATGCCGCTTGACTGCGCCGTAATAGTTACAACTCCCAACGAGCTTGCCGCAAAAACGGCGTTGCGCGGGGCGATGGTTTTCGAAAAAAGCGGCGTAAAGATTGCGGGCGTCGTGGAAAATATGGCGTATCTGCAGGTGGGCGATTCGCGCGAATACATTTTCGGCGAAGGCTGCGCCGACGAAGTTGCCGCAAAATTGGGCGTCGAGAAATTGGCGGTAGTTCCGCTCGACAAAACGCTTCATACCGATTGCGTCTCGGAAAGCTCCGCCGCAATTTTCGACGACTTGGCGCGCAAGCTTGTCGAGTTTGCAAAGGCTCGGGCGCAGTAAAACGGCAAATTTGCGCGCGTCGGTTTCTCCCGATGCGCGTTTTTTTGTGCCCGCGCGCGGAGAAGCCGCCGCTCAGTAGGGGACTACCGTTATTTTGTATTCGCCGTCGGGAACGTCGAGCTTTGCGGAGTTGAGCGTTTTGAAAACGGCTTTGTCTATTTCGTCGTTGCCCGATGAGCTTTTCTTTATCGGCGTTGACGTTTGCGAATTTTTTACCGAGACGTAAAATTCCGCCATGTTTAAAATGCCGTGTTCGGGCAGCGAAATGGGCACTTCCAGCACCGTCGCGCCCGAGCGCAGGTCTTTTACAACAACGCGGTCTCCCGTTTCAAACTCGACAACGGGCTGCGGATTTTGTGCGAAGCCCGCAAACGCCGAGCGCATAAAAATTGCGCGCTTTAAGTCGGTCTTTTTTCGGGATTCCGCGGGCGAAAGCGACGTTTCGTCGGCGTCGGTCGAGGCTCGTTCGTTGCGCGGATTCCAAGTGGAGGTTGTGGGCAGGGGCTTTGTTGCGGGTCTGTTGTTCCATTTCGTGGGAACGAAAATCGGGGCGGAATCGTATAATTCGGCAAGCTCGCCGTTCTGCTGCGTCTGTTGCGCGCGCAACGAAACAAACCCCTCCGATTCCGCCGTTTGGGGCGCGGGCGTTCGAATGTCGGGAGCGAGCGCGAGAAAGCACGCCGTTGCAGCCGCCGAAACCAGAACGGGCAGGGCGTATTTGTTCGCGTTTGTGTCCCGATTTTTCATTTCGGTTTTGCCGCCAGCTGTATTTTTTTGTAGCCGCCCGCCTTCGCCGCTTCGGCTATTTCCACGAGCGACTGCACTGTCAGATTTTTGTCGGCCTTAATAAGCAGAGTCGTTCCCGCGGGCTTTTGCGCGGCGATTTTCTTTTCGAACGATTTCATGTCGTAAATCGCTCCGTCGAAGATTAGCATTGAAGTGCCCGTTGCGGTAAGCACGCTTAAGTCGGCGTCGGCTACGGCGTAGTCGGGCGCGGAAATTTTCGGGAGCGTTTCCGACGAATCCAAGTCAATCAGCAGTCCGGGGGCTACTATGTATTTGCCCGCCGCGAAAGAGAATATGAACGCCAGCAGCGCGATGTCCATTAGCGCGGGCACACTCAGCCACACGCGCTCGCGTCCCGTTTTTGAAAACACGTTGACAGGCTCAATCATTGCTCCGCCTTCTTGTTGCCCTTTATGTAGAGGTCTTCGTGCTCGGGTTGCCCGCGTATGATAAAGAGCATTGTTTCGTTCGCCGCCCAGTCGATGTCCTGCGCGAGGGCTTTGAGCTTGCTGTTGAGGAAGCTGTATCCGAGCCAGCTGAGAACCGCCACGAACAGTCCGAACGCCGTCGAAATCAAAGCCTGCTTTACTGCCGACGCCATTTCTGAATACGAAACGTAGTCGTGGGCAACGCCCATTGTGCCGAAAATCTGATACAACGCCAGCACCGTTCCCATCAGCCCCACAAGCGGGGCTATGCGCGCAATCAGCGCAAGGCTTGCTATTCTTCTGCTAAGTTGCGCGAACTGGTTTATGGCCGTGGAGTTTACCGACTGCGACATTATTTCGGGCGAATTTTCCGAATTGAGCAACGCCTCTTTTACCACAATCGGGACTGGGCCGAAGCTTTCGTCGCAAATGGTTATTGCCTCCAAAAGGCGGTGTTTTTTAAGCGACTGTTTTATGCCCGCCACAAACTCGGTTGCGTGCGTTTTGCCCCTGTGCAGGTAGAGCAGGCGTTCCAGAAAAATCACGCACATTAAAAACGCCAGCAACGCCAGCAGATACATTGTTGGCCCGCCGACCTCGAACAGTCCGAAAATGTTTTTTAGAGATTGCATAGTTTATTTGTCCTTCAAATTTTTGATTTTCGATTCCGCGAGCCTGTAGGCGGGCAGCCTGTATTTTGCAATAAGCGCGTAGACGGCGCGCGCGTCGGCGTTGAGCGACTGTTTCTCGAGCGACTGCGCCAAAGACAGCAGGTTTCTGCTAAGCCAGTATTTCGCTACGGCGTCTTCGCCCGCCGATTTCAAAATGGTGTTTGCCGTAAGCCAGCTTACTTCGTCGGCCTCGCTTGTTCTGCCCGTTTTTTCCAACGCCAGTCTCCACTTGTCGGCGGCCTCGGCCTTTACCGCCACGGGGACGTTCGGCAGAGAGAACAACCGCTCGAAATACGCGGCGGCTTCGGCGTATTTGCCCTGCGCGGAAAGGCAGTCGCCGTAGCGCAGTTGCGCGATATGCGCTTCGGGGTGTTTTTCGAATTGCGCGGCGGTGTCGGCGTAGAGTTTCTGGGCGTCGGCAAAGGAGTTCATAAGCCTGAGAATGTCGGCTTGGGAAAGCTTTGCGTAGAAGTTGCGCGGGTCGTCGGGAAATTCGGTGCAGAGCGTGTTGAGAATTTCGACGGCGTTTTTGTATTCCGCCGTAGTGCCGATTCTTTTCGCGTATTCCGCGGCTTCGAAAAGTGCGGAGTATTTAAGCTCGGGGCTTTGCGCGGCGGAGGCAAGCTCCATGCAGAGGTTTTTGGCGGCGTCGAATCCGCCCGTTTGGGCTTCGGCGCGCGCCTGATACAAATACGAGAGCGGGGCTGCCTCGGTTTGCGGGTAGTCGCGCCTGATGGTTTTGTATGTTTTTATTGCGTCCGCAACCGACACGCGCCCGCCGATTTTTTCGAGGCACACTGCCTTCAGAAGCAGGGCGTTTGCGGCTATTTCGTGCGCGGCGTCGGGGTCTTCGGTTTCTTCGGCATTTGCCATGTCGGCGATGTTGTCGCAGTAGGCGGCGGCTTTGGAATACTGCCCCGCCTGTTCGGTTATGGTTGCAAGCAGCCACATCATTCTGAGCTTGAGTGCCGACGAGCTTTCCGAAGTTGCCGAGACGGCGTTTTCAATTCTGCCCAACGCCTTCGAGATTTTTCCGTTTGCGCGCAGGAAAGAGATAAGCTTCCACTCGGCGCGCCAGCGTTCGGTATCGCTTACCGCCTTGTTTTTTAGCGTTCTTTCCACGAACTGCTCGGCTTTCACCTCTTCCGAAAGGGCGAGGTATGAGTCTATTATTTTGTCGAGAATGAAATTGGCTTTTTGCGGGAGCGCGTCGAAGATTCGGGCGAAGATGTCGGCGGCTGTGGAGAAGTCCTTGTCGCGGAAGTAGCAGTTTGCCGCCAGATACATCAGCATATTGCGTTCGTCCGCCGAAGTTTGCAGGTCGGCAAGCTTTGTTAAATACGACGCCGCCAAGCGGTATTGAGGGGCTTTGCCGCCGCCGTTTGAGAGCGCGCCCCATGCCAGAATGCGTAGCGCGTCGGCTTGGCGTTTCGAGTTTTTGAAATTCGAGATTATGCGTTGCGCGTAGTCGACCGCCTTTTCGGCGTTGTTCTCCTTTACTGCGTTCAGGGCAAGCTCGGCTATGATTTTGTCTTTTATTGCAAGCGAGCTGTTTTCGTTGATGTCGTTCAAAAACGCGTCGAGCTTTTCGGGCGCGACAAGCTTGTTCGACGAAATCAGCTCTATTGCAAACTCGGCAACGTTCACGGAGTTTGTCTTTTTGAGAATCCTCCCGAGAATGTCGATTTGCTTTTCAGGGTCTTTTGTCATTGCCGCGACAATGAGGTTGAGTTCGTCTTTGTCGATTTCTGGCGCGAGCGATATTTCAAGCTGCTGTTGCAGCACGTCGAGGGCTTGGTTTACCTTCCCCTGCCTGAACAGCACGCCCGCGTATTGTTTTGCAAAGGCGAACCCCTGCGGCGTGCCCATATACGTGTTGACGTTTTCGGCGAGCCGCTTTTCGAGAACGTATTCGCCGCCCGAGCCCGCGGGCTGCGCAAGCTTTGCAAGCGAAAGCCCTATTTCCGCGTCGGCGGCCGCCGAGGCAGTCCGCGCTGTTTTTTTCGCCGTTTCGAATTCCGCAACGGCTTTGGCGGAGTCGCCCTCTTCGAAAAACGCGTATGCCTTCGCTATGTGAAACCACGCGCGGAGCGTTTCGGGCAGGGCGTTTTCTTCGATTCCGTCGAGCGAAGTTTTGGCGATGTCGCCGCGCCCGAGTCCGCAAAGAATTACCGCCTTTCTCAATTTGTCGGCGGGGGTTTTCTCCGAGAGCGTTGCAAGGCGCGCAAGTGCGGAGTCGTAGTCGCCAAGGGCGATGAGGGAATCGACGTATGTTTCGTTGAGCGCGCGCGAGCCGCCGTTTTTGGCGTTCTTTGAAAGGCTGCTTTCTATTACCGAAACCGCCAGCGCGGGCATTCCCGCGTTGAGAGCCGCCTGCGCGCCCTCCTCGACGGCGCGGGTGTCGTCGGATACCGAATTTGTTGCAAACGGCGCGGCGGGGATTGCCGTTTTTTGCGCACCGTTCTGCGTTTGGGCGCATACCGCCGCGCACGCCGCCGCGAAAATCGACACCGCGGCAATCTTGCGATAAATAAACATAATTTTACTATTCCAATTCGGCGCGTTGTTTTCAAGTTTTTTTCTTGCAAAGTGGGACGCGCAACGCAATGCCAAACTATGCCGTTTTATCTTGCATAGGCGTCGGCAAACGGTTAGGCTTGCGCGGATTTTACAATGAAAAAGACTGCGTTGTTATTTTTGTTTTTTGTGTTGTCGGCGGCTTTCGGGCAACAGCCCTCTGAGCGCACGGCAAAGCCGTGGACGTTTTGGTGGGTGATGGGGCCCGCCATGGAAAAGTCGGACGTGTGCGCACAGCTTGACGAGCTGGCGGCTGCGGGAATGGGCGGTGTGCACATAATCCCGATATACCCGCAGCGCGGCGAACGCGAAAAGGCTTTGCCGTTTTTGTCGGACGCGTATATGGATATGCTCGACTTTGTTTGCGCGGAGGCCGAAAAGCGTAACATGGGTGTAGATATGACTATGGGCACGGGCTGGCCGTTCGGTGCGCCGTGGATTACTTCGGAGTTTTCGGCGAAGAAGTTGGGGCGCGATTTTTCCGTTTCGCCCACAAGGCAGAAGGTAAAGCGCGCGGCGGTGGGCGGCGCGGGGCTTGTGATAGACCCGTTTTCGAAGCCGGCCATTGAGGCGTATTCCGCGCCGTTCGAGAGGGCTTTTGCAAAAAAAGGCGGCGGCGTGCGCGCGTTTTTCAACGACTCATTCGAAATTTTCGGCGCGAACTTCACCCCGACGTTTTTCGACGATTTCAGGCGTCTGCGCGGCTACGACTTCAAGCCCCACGCCGACATTCTGTTTTCCGACTCCGACACGGAAAAATCGCGGCGGCTTTGGCAGGACTACCACAACACGCTCGCCGACCTGTTGGAGGAGGGAATGTTTTGCGGCTTCACGCGCGCGGCGCACAAAATGGGCGTAAAAACGCGCAATCAGGCGCACGGTTCGTGCGGAAATTTGCTCGACCTCTACGCCACTGCCGACATTCCCGAGACCGAAAGTTTCGGCTCGAGCGCGTTCCCGATTCCCCTTGTGCGCGTCGATGCCGACTATCAGCAAAAACGCTTCGGGCGTCCCGACAAGCTTTTGATGAAGTTCGCCTCCTCCGCGGCAGACATAGAGGGCAAGCCGCTTGTCTCCTCCGAAACGTGCACTTGGATTGCCGAGCACTTCAAGGAGGCTCTCAGCCAAGTAAAACCGCAGATTGACCAACTGTGGCTCGGCGGGATAAACCACGTTTTCTACCACGGAATGGCGTATTCGCCGCCGTCGCAGCCGTTCCCCGGAAAGATTTTCTACGCGTCTACAAACTTCAACCAAAACTCGCACTTTTTCGGCTACCTGCCCGAACTGAACAAATACATAGCCTTCTACCAGTCGAAGTTGCAGAACGCCGCGCCGCAGAACGACATTCTGCTGTATTTCCCAATCCACCAGTTCTGGAAATCGTCGGGCGGCGCGAATCTCGCGCTTATGTTCGACGTTCACCACGGCGAACAGTGGCTTTCGCGCTGTCCTCAGTTCGAAAAACTAATGCGAAGTCTCGACGCGCGCGGGTATGCGTTCGACTTCTTTTCCGAAAAAATGCTTTCGCGCTTCGTCCCCGAAAACGGGCTTGTCAAAACGCGCGGGGCTTCATACAAAACGGTGCTCGTGCCCGACGTGGACGAACTTCCGCTTTCCGTCTTTGCCGACTTGTTGCGCCTTGCGCGCGGCGGCGCGAAGGTATGTTTCTTCAAAAAAATCCCCGACTTGCCCACGGGCTTTGCCGACCTCGAAAACGCCAAGAAAGCCGCAAAAAAATACGCCGCCGAGCTTGCCGCCGAAAGGAACGTTTTGGTTGTGGACGCTCTGCCCGAGCTTGCCGCGGCGGGCGTTTTGTCGGAGCCGATTGCTGAAACGGGCTTGCAGTTTATCCGCAAGAAAACGCCGCAGGGTATCATCTATTTTGTGGCGAATCTTTCGGCGCGCGATTTCGACGGGGAAACCTCCGTTCTGGGCGAATACGCGCGCGTCGATTTCGACAACTTTCAGGCGGGCGTTTCGGGCAGGCTGAAGTCGGTTGCGGGCGGCGGCAAAACCAAGTTCCGCCTTGCGTTGCGCGCGGGCGAAAGTTGTCTTTTAAGTGCGGGCGAAGGCGGCGGCAAAACGTCGCGTGGTTTTGTCGATTTCAAAAAGTATTCAAAAAGCCGTCCGTTGCGCGGGTGGCGCGTCGATTTCGTCGAAAATTCTCAGCCGCGCCCCGCTCCGCAAACAATGGAAATTCCGCGCTCTTGGACGGAAACCGACGACGAGCACGCCCGATATTTTTACGGCGACGCCGACTATTCGTGCAAGTTCGACATCTCCGATTTCTCCAAAAACTACGCGCTCGATTTGGGAGATGTCCGCGATTGCGCAACCGTATTTTTGAACGGGCGCGAGGTATCCAAGGTCTGGTGCGTGCCGTTTGTGGTGCAACTAAAGCGCGAAATGCTTGCCGAGCACAACACGCTTGTTGTGCGTGTGAGGAACTGTTCGTTCAACCGCATAATCAAAATGGACAAAGACGGCGTTAAGTGGAAGATTTTTGAAGACGCGAACGTAAAGGACATTCAATACAACAATTTCGACGCCTCGCAAAAGCAGCCCGTGCCGTCGGGGCTTGCGGGCGAAGTAAAATTGTTGTCGGACTGATTGTGCCGACGCCACAACCGCCGTAAATGCGGGTTCCGATTTGCAAAAAAAACGAAAAGCCGCCGAGCAAAAATGCAGGGCGGCTTTTTTAAGGGCTGTTTGTGCGCCCTTCGCGCTATATGCGCATGGGCATAACAACGCAGAGGAAGTTGTCGAGCGTCTTGAAAACCCCGGGGGTGTTTTCGTCTTTGAACTCGAAGTAGATTTCGTCCTTTGTGAGGTTGCGCAGGGGGCTTTGGAGGAATTCGGGGTTGAAGCCGATTTGCACTTCGGGGCCGTCGTATTCAACCTCAATCGGTTCGCTGCCTTCGCCGATATCCGCGCTTTGGCAGGAGATTTCGAGGAAGTTTTTCGACATCTTCAGGCGCACGAGTTTTTGTTTGTCGCTCGCCATAATCGAAATACGCTGGATAGCCTCAAGCATAAGTTCGCGCTCGATTTTAATGCGCTGTTCCGCTTCCTTGGGGATTACCGACTTGTAGTTGGGATAGTTGCCCTCCAGAATTTTGGAAACGAGGTATATCGAGCCCGTAAGCCCGTTGCTTTCCGATTCCTCGCCGACTTCAATGTCGAACGCAACCTGCCTGTTGTTGAAGCTGATTTTTACCGACTTGCCCTGCGTGAGCAGTTTTTCAAGTTCCGCCACAGTCTTTGCGGGCAGGATTATGCTGCCTTCGTCCTCGCGGTCGAGCTTGATTTCGCGCGAGATAAGCGCAAGCCTTTTGCCGTCGGTTGCCACCAACGTGAGTTTGCCTTCGGCGAAGTTGAAGTATACGCTGTTGAGGACGTATCTGTTTTCGTCGGAGCTTTGTGCGTAGGAGACGGAGCGGAGCATATTCAGCAGTTCCGCGGGGTCGAACTCATAATTGTGCTGGTCTACAAAGCTGGGCAGCGGGGGGAAGTCTTCGGCTTTCAGCCCGTTGAGCTTGAAGTTGGAAAGACCCGAGCAGATTTTTGCCGACATGCCGTCGTTCGATTCAAGCGTTATTTCCTGACGGGGAGCTGCAAGAATGATTTTGGCAAGCGTTTTTACGGGCAGCGTGATTTCGCCCGCCGATTCCACTTCAGCCTTGATTGCGCACCTGATAGCCAAGTCGAGGTTTGTGGTCGTAAGCGCAACCGTGTTGCCTTCCGCCTTAATCAGGACGTTCTTCAAAACCGCAATTTGGCTGTTGGAGCCTACCACGTTTATCACCTGACGCAGCCCCGTTGCAAAATGTTCTTTATTGATTTTAAACTTCATAAATTTCCAAATTTCTTTTTTTGTTGCGGGATATTGTATGGGCGTTTGGCCGAAAATCCAGACAATTTTTCCTGTTTCTGCGCGGTTCGGCGCACGGCGGGCGCGGACGCGCCCAAGCCGCCACTATTCCTGTCCCGCGAGGAATTCCAAGCCCTGCGCTTTGCCGTCGGCAATCTTTATGCGGCGGTAGTAGCAGCCGCGTCTTGCAATGCCGTCTTTTGTTTTTGTGTGGCAGGAGCCTTTGCCCTTCATATTGACTTTGTAGACAATGGAATTTTGCTCGCAGTTGACGAGAATGTCTACAATTTCGAGGAAGTCGCCGCTTGTTTTGCCCTTAATCCAAAGCTCGTTTCTCGACGTGCTCCAGAATGTAGCCATTCCCTCTTTGATGGCCGTTTCAAGCGCGAGTTTGTTGACGTAGCCGACGATGAGCACTTCGCCCGTTGTTGCGTCTTGGGCTATTGCGGGGATAACGTCTTCGGAGCAGTTGGCCACTTTTCTCAATTTTGTGTAGTCCAACGCCAGATTCAAACCTTCTTCTATTTCTTTACTCATACCGCGCCATATTGGAGACTTGCTCCGATTTTTCAACTGTTTTTTATTTGAAAAAGCAATACGCCAGCCAGCATTCGTATACGAAATACGCCGCCGCCAACGCCAGTATTACAAGCGAGAGTTTCCAGAGCGCGCGCCAGACTTCGCCTTCGACCGAATAACGCCCCATCTCCCCGCGCGTCGATTTTTTGAATTCCGACAGCGGGTCTTTGGGGCGAACCGATTTCGCCCGCTTGTTTACGAAAAGGTTTTTTCTTCTGAAAAACATCACTTTTTGGAGATTTCCGCGGCGAAGATTTTGTGGATATTGTCGAACGAGCCGTTGCTGAAGAACACGCACACAACGGCTCCGCTTTCGCGCGCGGTGTCGGCGCGCAGTTTTTCAAGAAGCGCGGCGTTTGTGGGGAACGACTCGAACTTGTCGGGGTGGCGCGCGGCGGCGGCGGCGGTGTCGAACTTGCGCTCTTGGGCTATTTTCTTTGCGTTGACGAAGCCGAAGTATACCTTGTCGGCAAGCGTCAGCGATTTTTCGAACTCGGCCTGAAGCACGTTTGTTTTTGCCGTGTTGCTGCGCGGCTCGAAACACGCGCATATTTTGGCGTTCGGATATTTCTGCCGCAACGACTGTATTGTAAGCTTTATTGCCGTAGGGTGGTGTCCGAAGTCTTCTACAACCGTTATGTTTGCCGATTTGCCGATAACCTCCTGCCGCCTTTTTACACCGCCGAAATGCGCGAGCGCGGAAAGGTCGATGTCGAGCGGGCGTCTGCCGAGCGTAAGCGAAACTCCCGTTGCCGCCATTGCCGCGTTGCGCGCGTTGAAAAAACCCTGCATTTGCCACTCAACCGCCTTTTCGATTCCGCCGCAGACGAGTTTGAACGACGAACTTTCGCCGCTTTGAACAAAGTCTTTTATGCGCACGTCGCACGCGTCGGATTCGCCTACGGACAGGCGGCGCGTCCACGGGGTAGGCTCCAGCAGCGCAATGTTGGGGTCGTCGCCGTTTTCGACTATCGCGCCGTCGGGGCGGACAATTCTGCGCACATGCGTGAAAGTGCGGCGCACGTCGATTATGTCGCGGAAAATGTCGGCGTGGTCGAATTCGATATTGTTTATTGCCAAGACGAACGGGCGGTAGTGCAGGAATTTACTGCGTTTGTCGAAGAACGCGGTGTCGTATTCGTCGCCCTCAATGGCGAACGGGGCGTCGGGCGCGCCGAGGTTTGAGCCGCCTTCGGGCAGGTCGGCGGGAATGCCACCAATGAGCCAGCCGCAATCGACGCCGTTTGCGCGCATTAAAAACGCGGAGAGCGTAGATGTTGTGGTTTTGCCGTGCGTGCCGCTTATTACAAGTGAGTTCCTGTCGGCAATGAGCTTTTCGCCCACGAGGTCGGGCAGGCTTGTGTAGCGGTATTTGCGCGAAGAAAGCACGAACTCAAGCTCGGGATTCATTCGGCTTATGGCATTGCCCACAACAACCAAGTCGGGCTTGAACGCGTCGAGCCTTTCGGGCGACCACCCCTCGTAGGCGTCTATTTGCGCCCGTTCAAGCGCGCCTTTCATCGGCTCATACATTCCCGTGTCGCTGCCTTTTACAGTGTGCCCGAGGCGTTTTGTAAGTATCGCCACGTTGCCCACGGCAGTTCCGCATATTCCTATAAAAAATATTTTCATTTCCGTTCGATGTTTTGTTTAAAGAAGTCGGCAATGCAGGCGGCGGCTTTTCCCATCGCATGTTCGACGCGCGCGTTTTCCGCCGTTTCTCCGAGGAATTTCGCCTGCACGAATGCGCCCGCCGCCCGAGCCTTGCGCGCCAAGTAAAGCGATTCCGTCGCGGGGACTTCTCCGTTGCACGAAACGTTCAGCAGAAGCGTAGGCGGAGTGTTTTTGCCGAACGACGCCTCCGCCGCGAGGGCTTTTTCGGCGTCCATTGCAAAGAGTTTGTTGAAGCGGCGCGGCGATGTTGCCCTATACCCGCCGTCTACGCCCGCGCACGCCGAAATTTCGGGCAGCAAAAGCGGCTTTGTCGCGGCTGATTCGGCGCGCCGTTTTGCGGATTCGGCGGCGATTTTCACTGCGGAGTTCGCGCAATTCTCGCCGATTCCCACAAGAGCTATCGGCGAAGTTATGTTTTGCGTTTTGACGAAATTTTGCAGGGCGGCAACCGCGTCTTCAAAAGTGTCGCCCGCTTTGAGCGCGGCAACCGCAAACCCGCGCGCCGCCAGCTCTTCGGCAAAGGACGAAAGCGTTTCGGGATTTTCGCACAGAACAACGGCGCGCGGCGCGGCGGCGATGTCGGCGCGGCGGTATGTATTCGCGTTTGCGTCGAAGCTGACTGTCTTTTTATCCGCGGGCGCGAACGGCGGGCGCACCGCCTCCGCAAGTTCGTATTTGTGCGCGCGCGGTTTCGCCAAGCGGTATGCCTCTTTTATGGCTTCGGCGGCGCGTTTTTGGAAGAGGGCGGCGTTCTTGTAGTTTTCGACGTAGAACTTGAACGAATAAACAAGCGACTTCGAAAATTTCGGGTCGGCGAGCTTGCGGCGGGCTTTCGCCGCGCGGGCTTCGACATCGCCTATTTCGCAGACGCGCATAATGAACTCGGTGCCGAACAAGTCGCGCTCAAGCCGCGTGTTTTCGCGCCAGATTTCGACCTGCCGTTCCACTTCGCGCGCCTGCTCTGCCTGCGGGGTGAGCGTGTTTAATGCCAGATTAACGCCCTTTTTTAGCTGTGCCGCACTGAAGTAGCCGACAACCTCGCCGTCTATTTTAAGCGCGTATGCGTTTTTTTCGGGAAGCCCCGCTATTTTCAAAATCTGCGCGTCTTTGAATTCGCACCACGCCATATTGGCGGCGGCGAAAGTGGCGTCGGTGAGGGGGAAGGGCAGCGCGTGTTCGACGAGTTCGAACTCAAGCCCCTCCGCCGTTTTCTTGGCGTTTTTTACCTCCGCGCGCAAGCCATTTGCCTTGAGCGTGTCGGCGTTTATTTCGACATTGTAGACAAGCGGTTTGTCCTCCATTGCCTTGATGAACGCGTTTGCCGTGAAGAAGCCGCCCAGATCGAACGGGTGGACGCGGTTGCGCCCTATTGCCGAAGAGTGCGGATTTTCGCCAACAAGCATTTTGTTTGCCGCGTTTGTTGTTGCGAAATTGTCGGAAAACCCGACGCCAAGCTCCTCAGCCAACGACTTCACCCACTGCCCGTAGCGGTTGAGTTCCGCGTTGACGAATTTGTTCGGCTGCGACTGCGGAATTGCAACCACTTCGAAATTGCGCAAAACGGCTACGGGGTTTTCGGGGTTGCCCAAATCGTCGTAGATTGACGACGACATAAGCACCAGTTTGCCCTCCGCCTTCAGGCGTTTGGCCAGTTCGGTCATATTTTTGCGGTAGGTGTCGAAATGCTTTTTTTTGTTGGCTTCGTGAAGCTTCTTGTCCGCCATATTTTTCGGCGAAAAATTCCACATTCTGATATCGTTCATGCCCAGCATTAGCGTGTAGACATCGGCGTTCTTCGTCTTGACATCGTAGCCGAAACGGTCGAGTGTCGTGCCCGCGCTTCCGCCTTCATAGCCCGCATTTTTGAACGATATTTCGCAGTCGGGGAAGTGCGTTATGTAAAACAGTGCTATTTGCTTCGGGTAAAAGCCGTGGTGCGTGATGCTGTCGCCCACGAAACATATCGACTTTTCGCCGTTGCCGAACAGTTCGGGTTTTTGTGGGTCGGCAAACGCCGCCGTCAGGGTTAAGGCCGAAAGTATTACGGAAATCGTTTTCTTCATAGTGTGCGGTTGTTTAGTTTTCCAGTATTTCGCTTGCGCGCGCGAAGTCAATTTTTTCTTGATACGCTCGGGGCGATTGGCGATAATTTGCGCCGATATGAAAAAGACACCGCCCGAAATCCGCATTCTGCCAGAAAACGTCGCAAACAAAATTGCGGCGGGCGAAGTTGTGGAGCGGCCTGCGGCGGTTGTCAAGGAGCTTCTGGAAAACTCCATAGACGCGGGGGCTACAAGAATAGACGTCGAATTCAAACACGGCGGCAGGACGTTCATGAAAGTGGCCGACGACGGCTGCGGCATGACGCGCGAACAGGCGTTGATGAGCCTTGAACCCCACGCCACAAGCAAAATCCGCGCGCCCGAAGACATCTTCAAAATTTCAAGCTACGGCTTCCGCGGAGAGGCAGTCCCCTCCATTGCGAGCGTTTCCGATTTCTCGCTGAAAACGCGTCCCGAAAGTTCCGCTTTCGGAACGTGCGTGAACGTGGCCTGTGGAATTGTGGAAAGCGTGCGCGAATGCGGCATGGCGTGCGGCACGGAAATTTCGGTGGAAAATCTCTTCCGCTCGGTTCCCGCGCGCAGAAAATTTCTGAAAAGCGACAACGTCGAGGCGGCGCACATAATAAAGCTTTGCCGCCTTTACGCGCTCGCGCTTCCCGAGCTTGCAATAACGCTTGTGGAGAACGCGCGCGTGCTGTTCAGGTCGGAGCGGAATCTGCCAACGCTTGAGAGAATCAGGCGGATTTTCGGGGCGGAGCTCGCCGACAAGCTCGTAGTTCTGCCGAAGGTCGGCAACGCCGCGATGTCGGTTGAGGGGGCTATTGCGCGCCCCGCCGAGGCGTTCGCAACAAGCCGCAACATCTGCGCTTTCATCAACGGGCGTCCCGTGGAAAGCAAGGTTGTTTTTTCCGCCGTGAAAGAGGCGTATTCGGGGCTTGTTCCCAAGGGGAAATTCGCGGCGGCGTTTTTGTTCATTACGCTCCCGCCCGAAACCGTCGACGTTAACGTCCACCCCGCAAAGCGCGAAGTGCGCCTGCGCAACGAATTCGGCGTGCGCGATTTCCTGCTGAGCGCGCTCGTGCGGCGGCTCGGAGAGTTTTCGCCCAATTTTTCGCGGGGCGAATCGGCCGCGGTTGCGCCCGACGCCGAGCCCGAATTCAAGCCCGCGTTTACTCCCGCCTCGACGGGAATTGCCGCGCCCGAAGCCGAGTCGGAGAACGTCTGCGTTTTGCGCGACAGTCGTCCGAAAATAGAGTCAATCGCCGTCAAAAGCGCGTTCCGCCCGAGCGTTGCCGACTTCGCCGACGAAGCCGTTTCGGCGGGCGAGGTGCAGGCGGAAAATCCCGACGCTTCGCAGCCAGAATTGGAGCGCGAAGATTCTGCGGGGGCTTCTTCCGCGCAATCGGGGGCGGGCGAAGACGGCATCTTGCACGGCATCGCGACTCGAAAACAACCCCGCGCCGATTTCCCGCCAACCGATTCGGTTCGGCTCGGAGTTGCGGGGCGCGAAAATGCGCCGACGCCGACTGCCCGCGCCGTTTCTGAGGCGCAGAGCGCGGCGGTTCTCGACGGCTGGAGGTATGTGGGCTGCCTGCAAAAAAAATTCGCCCTCTTCGAAACGAAATCGGGGCTTGAGCTTGTTAATTTGACCGCCGCACTGCGCCGCGTACGCTACGCGCGGATAATGGAAAACCTGCGCGGACGCCCGCCCGAAAGCCAGTTGCTGCTTATTCCCGTGAACCTGCGCTTCGACCGCGCCGATTCCGAAACGCTCGACGAAAACGCCGAAACGTTCTCGTTATGCGGCTTTAAAATAGAGAAATTCGGAACGGGATTCTACCGCGTGTCCGCCGCGCCCGCGTGGCTTGAGTTCCCGCAAATAGGCGGCTTTGTGCGCGACTTTGTGGAGACCGCGCGCGACGATTCCAAAATGCTGCGCCGCCGCAAAATGGCCGACGAATTTTTCGCCCGCGCCGCCGCTCGGGGTGCTACCGCACAGGGATTTTCGTGCGGGGAAACGGCGGCGGTCTCGCTTTTGCGCGAACTGCTTTCGTGCGAATCCTACATGACCGACCCCGACGGCAAGCCCACCCTGCGCGAAGTCTCCACTGCCGACCTGTCGAAAATGTTCGCCCTCGGCAGATAACCCCCGATTGGCGTTCTACGCGTTATTGGAGTAGAGGTAGAGGAGGTCGGAGAGGCGGTTGATGTATTTTAGCGGAAGTGGGCGCGGCAGTTTTTCCGTCTCGTTCAATGCCGCCATTTCTCTTTCCGCTTTTCTACACTGCACGCGCGCCATATTCAATGCGGCGTCAAGCTGTGTCTGTCCCGCGTATTTCCACCCGCTAAAGGTATTTTGATTATTTTCAAATTCCTCTATTTTTTTCTCCACTTCCGCCAAGTCGGCCTCCTCCAAAAGCCGCACTTTCTTTTCGGCGAGTTTCGGAAAATCTTCATTGGCGGTTGCAAGTTCCGTCATCAGCGGGACAAGTTTCTTCTGAATCGACAGCAGTTCCGCCGCGAGCGCGTCGTCTGCTTGGGCGCGCGCGCACCCGAGCCACGCGGAGAGTTCGTCGATTGCCCCGTATGCGCCCACGCGCTGCGACGCCTTCGAGACGCGCCGTCCGAACATCAGCGAGGTTGTTGCGTTGTCGCCCGTTTTTGTCGATATTTTCATTGTCTGTCCTACATCTTTTTGAGCGGTTCAATGCCCAGCAGGCGCAGCCCCGCCTCCAAGATGCGGAGCGTGCGCGCGCAGAGCATAAGGCGGCGTTGTTGCACGCCTTCGTCGTCTACAATAACCTTGTCGGCGTTGTAGAAAGTCGAGAAAGTGCCCGCAAGCTCGTAGAGGTATGCGCACAGGTAATGCGGGCGAAGTTCCGCAAGCGTCAGTTCGAAAACCGACGGAAGTGCGATGAGTTTGCGCGCGAGAGCAAGCTCCTGTTCGGTCTGCAATTCGGAGGCTTTGGGGAAGTCGCCGTCTATATCCGCGCCCGTTTTTCTGAAAATGGAGTGTATGCGCGCGGCGGCGTAGAGCAGGTAGGGAGCTGTATTGCCGTCGAAGGCCAGCAGTTTGTCCCAAGAGAAAACGTAGTCGCTCGTGCGGTTTTGGACGAGGTCGGAATACCTGATTGCCGCAACGCCGATTGTTTCGGCAATCGCGCCCGCCTCTTCGTCGGAAATGTCGGGGTTCTTTTCTTTGACGAGCGTTTTGGCGCGCGCAACGGCTTCGTCCAAAAGCGACTTCAGGCGGACGGGCTCTCCGCTCTTTGTCTTGATTGCCTTGCCGTCTTCGCCCAGAATTGTGCCGAACCAGACGTGGCGCATTGAGGGAATTTTATACCCCTTGGCGGCGAACCACTTTTTGACTGTCATAAAAAGCTGCTGGAAGTGGTCCTGCTGGCGGCCGTCGGTTACGTAGATTACCTCCTCCGCACCGAGGTTTTCAACGCGGTTGAGGATTGTGGCCAAGTCGGTCGAGGCGTAGTTCGACGCCCCGTCGCTTTTTCTGATGATGAAAGGCTGTTTGCAGAAGCGTTCGTGCTCTTTGTGGAACACTACAAGCGCGCCCTGATTCTCTTCGGCAAGCCCTATTTCCGTAAGCTCTTTGTAGACGCGCCCGACCTTGTCGCGGTAGTATGATTCCCCGAGGGTCATATCTATTGTAAGCGACATTCTTTTATACATTCTCTCGAACGCGGCGGTGCTTACTTTGTTGATTTCGTTCCAGAGGGCGACGTTTTCGGGGTCGCCGTTTTGGAGCTTCACAAGCTCCGCGCGGGCGGCGTCGGCGGCGTCGGGGTTCTCCTTTGCCAGCGCGCTGCCGCGTTTATACATTTGCTCAAGCTCTTCGAGCGAATTCGGGTTGTCGGCGTCGAGTTTGTAGTTCTGCGTTTTTATGCCGTAGATTAGTATGCCGAAGTTTGTGCCCCAGTCGCCGATATGGTTGTCGGTTTTGATGTCCGCGCCGCAGAATTTAAGCAGGCGTTTGACTGCCTCGCCGATTACCATCGGGCGCAGGTGTCCGACGTGCATTTGTTTTGCGGTATTGGGCGAAGGGTAGTCAATAATGACTTTTTTGCCGTTGTAGAATTTGCGCGCGGCGTTTGCAAGTTCAGTTTCGCCCTTGTATTTTGCAAGCCACGCGTTCAGAAATTTCGGCTTGAGCGAAAAGTTCACGAACCCCGGTCCCGCTATGGAAACGCCCACGAGCGAGTCGTCGAGCGCGCCCGAGTTTTGGAGTTCGTCCACTATTTTCTGAGCCAGCGCGCGCGGGTTTGTTTTCAGCTCCTTGGCGCGCGGAAGCACTCCGTTTGCCTGAAAGTCGCCGAAGCGCGGGTCGGCGGTCTTGATTTGCGGGTCGAAGTTTTCCGCGCCCGCTTTTTGCGCGGCGTCTTTTAAAATCGCGGAAATTTCCGTTGCGGGGTGAAACCAAATGTCCATATGAAAAGAAAGTTGTTTGTTCCGTTAGCGAACGACCGTTTCTTTCGGGAAACGGTCGCGCAAGTTTTGAAATGTTTTTTTACTGGAGTCCGATGAACGCCTTTATGCGCGCCGCCCAGTTCGATTTTTCCGCTTCCGTGGCTTCGGGGGCGGTGTCGTCGTCCCACCACTGCGGGGGTTCTGTGTTCAGGCGGACGCTGTTGCGCAGCATATATACTATTTTGTTGACGACCGCCTTTTTGTCTTCGGGCAGCGCGTTTTTAAAGATGATGTCTATCTGGTGGATATAGTTTTTGGCACTGGGCGCGACTGCGGGAACGGAGGTTGAAGCGTAGGCTTCGGGAATGTTCGCCTTAATTTCCGAGTCGGTGATTTTTGCCATTGCGCGCTTGGCGTTGAGCAGAGCCGATTCGGTCGGGGTATCGAAAATGAAAGTTGCCGAAATGTAGTTGAAGGTGTCGTTCTTTGCGGGGCACGCAACTTTGCAAAGCCCGTCAAGCTCGCTGTCTCCGTTTTCGTCGAGTTTTTTGAAGTCGAAGAAGGCGAGGAATTTTTCCCTCTTGATGATTTCCAGAATTTTGTTGTCTTTATTTTCCATACAATATTGCTTATTCGTCGGACAATAAAAACAAATAACATCTATATTTCAAGAACTAAATGGAACCCGATATATTCGAATTTTTCATGTGCGTGTTTGCATACGCGCTGATGTTGGTTGCGCTTTTCGGCTGCGTTGTGCCGTTCCTTCCAGGGCCCGCGCTTGCGGCGTTTGCGGTTTTGCTTGCAAAGCTGGGCGGTTGTCCGCTTGAGTGGCTCGACGTTGCGGTTGTTGCGGGCGTTATGTGCGTAATACAGGTGCTTGATTTCGCGTGTTCTTGGGCGGGGGCAAAAACGTTCGGGGCAACATGGCGCGGGGGTTTGGGCGCGGTTTTGGGCGTGTTCGTGGGCGCGCTTACTCCGCCCGCCATTGTCTGGATTTTTTTGATGCCGTTTGTGCTGGCGTTTTTGTTCGAACTTTGCGGAGGCGGCGAGGTTCGGCAGTCTTTGAAGGCGGGGTTCGGGGCGTTTCTGGGCAACGCAGTTTCGGCGGTGCTCAAGCTTGCGTTCGTAGCGGGCGTGATAGCGTTCGTTTCAATGCGGCTGCTGGGGAAGGCTTGATTTTGCCGACTTGCCGACTTGGGCGGGGGCAAGTTTTCCGCCGCGGAAAAAATACGAAAAATAATCTTGCAAGGGGAAATTAAAACTGCCAAAGTCGTCATCTTAATTTAACGGGCCGGTAGCTCAGGGGTTAGAGCAGGCGACTCATAATCGCTTGGTCGGGGGTTCAATCCCCTCCCGGCCCACCAATTTCTCCCTGATGGTGTAATGGTAGCACATGTGATTTTGGTTCATATAGTTGGGGTTCGAATCCCTATCGGGGAACATTGAGTTTTTACTAAGTCTGGTTAGCCGCACAGAACGTGCGGTTTTTTTGTGCGTTTGCCCTGTGGGGCGCGATTACGTGCGGGTTGCCTGTGCATGCGCCGCCCGTTTGCGCCAATGGGCGCGGGGTCGAAAGCGTTTGCGCTGCCGTTTCCAATTTCATAAAAGCCGCCCGCAAAAGGAAGAAAAAAGTATTGACTGGTATTGTTGGTTGGCGGAGAATGGTTCCCGAAGTTTGTCGGCGTCGCGTCGGGTTTTTGATTCTGATGCGGCGGCGCGACGATACTGGGGGGGAGCTGTTTGTGCGCGCAAAACCGCGCGCGGGTGGTTCGTTCAAAACATCAACGGACAAAATGAAATGAAAAAATCCAAGTTTTTTACCACTGTATTTTTTGCGTGCGCGTTTGCGCTGTTTTCGGGGGCGTGCGCGCAGTCGGAACACGGGCTTGCGGGGGCGGCGGAAGTCGTGAATGTCGATGCGCCGTTTGAAATGCCCGCAATAATCCCGCCCGCTTTTCCCGCGCGGGATTTTTCGATAACCGACTTCGGCGCGAAATCGGGGGAAGACTTCGACAACACGAAATCAATCGCCGCGGCAATCGACGCGTGCAGCCGCGCGGGCGGAGGCAGGGTTGTAGTTCCCGCGGGGCTGTGGCGCACGGGTGCGGTTCGTCTGAAAAGCAACGTCAATTTGTTCCTCTCCGAAAACGCCGAGCTGCGTTTTTACGGCGACCCGCAAAGGTATCTGCCTGCTGTGCAGTCGTCGTGGGAGGGGCTTGAGTGCTTCAATTACTCGCCGCTTGTGTATGCGTTTGGGTGTGAAAACATTGCAATAACGGGCAGCGGCACACTTCGGGCGGAAATGGAGACTTGGACGAAGTGGATGGGGCGTTCTCCCGCGCACGCGGCGGCGTTGCGGCGGTTGTACGATATGGGGGCGGCCGACGTTCCCGTGGCGGAACGCCAAATGGCAGTGGGCGAGAACAATCTTCGGCCGCAGTTTATCCAGTTCAACCGCTGCAAAAACATTCTCTTGGAGGGGATAAAAATCAGGGAGAGCCCGTTTTGGACAATCCACATTTTTATGAGCGAAAACGGGGTGCTGCGCAATCTCGACGTGAGGGCGTTGGGGCACAACAACGACGGTGTCGATTTGGAGATGAGCCGAAATTTTCTGGTGGAAAACTGCACGTTCAATCAGGGCGACGACGCAATTGTCGTAAAGGCGGGACGCAACCGCGACGGCTGGCGGCTGAACACTCCGTCGGAAAACATCGTGGTGCGCAACTGCACTGTCGGGGCGGGGCACGGGCTGATTGTCATAGGCAGCGAGCTTTCGGGCGGGGTTCGTAACGTCTACGCCGAAAACTGCCGTATGCTTAACAATCCGCTTGCGCAGAGTCTGCGCGTATTGACAATAAAAACAAACTACCGCCGCGGCGGATTCGTAGAAAACGTCTTTCTGAAAAACATCAGAGCGGGGAAGCTGAAAAGCTCGGTTTTCTTTTTACACACGGGCGTGTTTTACCAGTGGAAAGACTTTCCCGACTACGAAAAACGAATCACAAAAATCGACAACATTCGGCTTGAAAACATCGAATGCGAAGAAAGCTCAAGCGCATACGACATCACGGGCGACGCCACTTTGCCGCCGCGCAACGTTGTTCTGAAAAACGTGAAAATCGGCAGAGTTGTAAACTTCCTGCGCAAATTGGAAAATTGCCCCGATTTGAAAGTGGAAAATCTCGCCTACGGGCAGTTGCTCGGGGCAATCGACAAGCCTGCCAAGAAAAAGTAGAGCCGTCGGAGTATGGTGTTTTGCGGAAATCCCGCGCGGTTGGCAGGCGGGCGGAGGGGGTAAGTTCGTCGGGCGGCGATGTCGGCGTGCTTGGGGTTTTGAAAAATCGGACAATTTCAAGAATTGTCGGGGCGGTTTTTTGCGCCGGTTTACGCTTGAATAGCGGGTGGCGGATGCGGTATATTTTTTCGAAGAAAAGACTTGCAAATTTCTTGGGGGGGGTAATTTACGCGATAGAAAATTAAAGGTTTTCTGAATGGAAATAAATTAACGCATTAATATAATGGAAATGAAAAAACTACTAATTACATTGTCAATGGCGGCGTTGGCGTCAATCGGGGCGCAGGCGGCGACTCAGTTTAGTGAATATTCCTTGGAGGTCCAAGACGCTTCCCCCGACAACAGAATATCGACGGGCGTAACGGGCGAAATGGGTTCGAATACCCACTTGTCGTTCCGTCCGAGAGCTGCAGACGGCGCGGCGGCGATAATTGTCGATAAAGATGTCGCCTTCACCGGTTATCTGCAAATAGGCGGAGGCTCTACTTCGCCTCAGGACGTCAACATAACGTTCGAGGATTCAGCAACAACACCCTATACACTTTCAGTAAAGAGCATACAGACAGTTGGCGCGCGCACAAAACCCTCCAACATTACAGTTTCCGGCAACGGTAATGTGATTGTTACGGGAGAGGCGAACTTCGCAGTTGAGTCGGCGGGCGAAACTACGGCGACGTGGTTTTTCGGACAGGGCGGAACTTTTACCACAAACACGCTTTCCGTCGGAAGATTGAGCACCGTTACGATAAACAACTACGCCTCCAACTCCAACATTACCGTATCCGACGACGGCGATTTGACTTTGATGGGTAGCGCGGTCAATGCAAAGGCTTTGACAGTTGCGGCAACCTCCAAGTTCGCGAGCGAAGCCGCAATCAAGGTTACCTCTTATAATTTCGGCGGCGCAATGAGGGGCAACGGAGGCAACCTGTCTTTCACTTCGTGGTCTTACGACGGCACTGCAAAGACGGCGGTTTTCAACTTCAAAGGTTTCAGCGGCGGCCATACTTTCAATTTGGACGACGAATACGACGTTACTATTAATGGAGGGAACAACGCTCAGCAGTTCGAAGGTTCGTTCACGCTGGGGGCTGCGTTGAAAAACTTTACCGTCAACGCCCAGCTTATGATTGTCGACGGCGGCTATTTGACCGTTTCGGCGGCAAAGGGGACTGTCAAGACCAACACACTTATAACGGTTAAAAGCGCGACTGTTACTTTGAATACCGACGCTCTTGAAGGGCAGTCTTTCAATGTTGCCCGCGCAGGCGCAAAGCTCATCATAAATGCCGACAATAAATTGGGTGCACTTGCTCTCGCGAAACAGAACACCAACCCCAATTTGCAGGTTACTCTCAACGGGAATTCACTGGAATTTGCGTCAATCGCTTTCGGAGATTTGGACAACAACTATGTTGAATTCCTCGATTTCGCGGAAGGCAAAGTCAGAGTTGCCGCCGACTTGGTAAAGAACGAAGACGGCACGCTCAAGAACATCTTTGCGGGCACGGGCGAAGGCAGAAAAGCTCTCTACCAGCTTGAAACGGGCTATCTGAGCTTGTCGAACGTTCCCGAGCCTGCCACATATGCGGCAATCTTCGGCGGTTTGGCTCTTCTTTTAGCACTCGTGAAGCGTCGCCGATAGGCGGCAGCCTATGCGGCTCTGTCAAGAGTTGAAGAATTGATTTAAAAATTACAAAGACCGCGCGGATACGTCAGTATACCGCGCGTTTTTTTCTCAACTCCTCCTTGCCTAATTCGCAAAATCAATTTTTTTACATTTCCTAAAGTGGCGCGGATTGGCATAGCCAATTCCGATTTGCGCAAAATTAAAGTTGTGTTGTTAAACACAAACCTTTCGGAATCCCGAAAGGTTTTTTTGTTTTATAATCACTAAAACTTTGACGAGTTTTTTTATTAAAAAGGTGAACATTTGTGTAAAAAAAACTTCAATTTTCAAGCAAAGGCGCATTGCCTGCGGCAATCGCCGCCACTTTAGGAATTATAAAAAACACGCTTTTGAGATGGAGAGGAGGTGGGTGAGGACAGACGCGTAGCGTTTTTGAACGGGGAGAATTTCGGCGATGAATTTTGCAAGCTCGAGCGCGACTTTCGGGCGGCGTAAAATTGCGAGTGGCGAAAACATCTTGGCGGGATTTACCGCGCCCGTGCGCCTGTCCATAGTGGAGTCGAGCAGGGCGGCGGGGAGAGCCGACTTTTTGGAGTCGCTCACACAGCGGACGTGTAGAAACTTCGCGCCGCAAAGCTCGGCAATCGGCTTGAAATGCTTTTTTTCCATCTCGACCGCGTCGAACCCGTCGGCGAAGAGCTTTTGCTTTTCGGAGGAGTCGGCAGTGAAGTCGACAGAGGCGATTTTTGCGCGGCGGCAGCCGAGAGTTTGCTCGGCAAAGGCGTCAATGCGCGGGTCGCCGCATGGCTCGAAAATGAAGTCGCCGTTTTCGAGGGCGGGGTTGCACGCGCCGCAGTAGCCTACAAGAACGAGCAGGTCGGGCGCGAAATTCCCGACTTCCGCCTCAAGCCGCCGCGCCGATGCCGCGCAGCCAATGCCCGCAACAAACGCGCGGAAATTGGGCGGGAGGTCGGCGCGCGCGCCGAGATTCGCCTTTGCGCCGAGCTTTGAAAACAGCGGTGCGGCTTCGAACTTGCTGGGAAATACCGCGAGGGTTTTCATCGGTCGAGCGGGGTGTCGAAAGCGGATTTAGCCGCGCTTTCCATTGTGCAGGGAAGGTCGGTCTGTAGCCAGTCGCCAACGGGGCGGAGGTTGGGGATTTTGTCTGAGAAAAAGCTTTGCGCGGGGCGCGCGGCTTCCGTTTCGGAGTCGGCGGAAATTGTGGCGTCGGCGAACTGCACGGGGAGGACTTCGCCGATTTCGACTTCGCCGAAAATTTTGGAAAGCTCGCGCCGCAAAAATTCGCATGCGGCGTCTTTGCTTTTGACGGCGGTGCAGTCGCTGATTGTTGCCGAATACAGGCGCGTTTGCGCGCCGTCGGGGAGCTTGCGCGTGTGGTCGAAAATCCAGTGGATTGGCGAGTCCACAATGCAGGCGTATTCCGACGGAATTATTTTGCGCGGCGTTTGGAAGTATATGTTGAGAATCCCCGTTGTCCGAATGCGCGCGAGGCGTTCGGAAATTTCGGCGTCGCCGAGCAGCTGCGCAAGCTGCTTGGCGGGGACGGCGGGGAAGAACCAGTCGGCGCGCGTTTGCCCCGATTTCGCCGAAACGACGGCCGTAGCCCTGCCGTTTGAAATTTCGATTTTCTCCGCGGCGTCGCCGAAGCGGACAGTGCCGCCGCACCCGCGAATGTAGGTTGCAAAGTGCGCGAAAGAGTCGGCAATGGGGCGCGCGGGCAGGAACAAAACGGCGTTGTCGAAGCCGCGCAGAATCGACTTGCGCAGCGTTTTTATCATCAAATTCGCGTCGGCGCGGGCGGTTGCGGTGTTGAGTGCCGACACGCAAAACGGCTCCCAGAAGGTGTCGATTACGCGCTGCGGAATTTTTTTGCGCCGCAGAAATTCCGCGGCTGTTTCGTTCGGGTTTGCGCGCAAGCCGAGCTTTACGGAAAGCAGCAGGGCTATGTTTCTTGCGCAGGCGAAACTTTCAAGCTTTGCGTAGCTCAACGCCGAGAACGCGCGCGAAATCAGCCCGCCGCGCTTGGGATACTTCACCGAAACAGTGCCCGCGTCGGGAGAGATGAAATCCATTCCCGAGACTTTTTCGAACCCCGCCGACACGTCGCCGCCCGAAAGCTCTACCGCGCGGAAAAAGTTTTCGTAGCAGCCCATTGCCGCGTGAGAGGCGTTGTCGATTTGCGTTTGGCACGCGTCGATTTTGCATGCGCGCCCGCCCGCCGACTTGCGCGTTTCGAACACGTCTACGTCGAAGCCCTCAAGCGCAAGGCGCGTTGCGGTTGCCATTCCCGCAATGCCCGCGCCTATTACAACCGCGCGCCCGAAGAGTTCGTTTTGCGCGTGCGGGCGTTTGGCGTCGCGTATTGCCGCAAGGGCAAGCGCGATTTTCTTGGGCTTGGAAATTTTCAGCGGTTTTTCGGTTATGTCGAAATCGCGTTCTTTGAGCGATTCGAGAATGCGCTCGTAGATTGCCCACATGATGAACGCGGGCGTGAGCGACCGCCTGTCCTCTTCGGCAATCAGGCGGCGGGCTTTGTTGAAAAAGTGCTTCGCCCTGAAATAGAGAAACGCGAAAAGTTTTTTGCAGGCGGGGTTTGCGCGCGGGTTTTTCAGGTCGGCGCGCGAAACGCCGAAAGCGTCGAGTTCGTCCTGCGGAATGTAGACGCGCCCGTGCGAAACGGCGTCGTCAACTACATCGCGGAGAATGTTGGTGAACTGGAGCGCGTAGCCGAGGGCTTCGGCGAAAAGTTTTGTGCGCTCGTTTTTGAATCCGAAAATGTGGATTGACACAAGCCCGACTGCCGACGCCACTCCGTAGCAGTATTTGCGAATGTCCTCGAACGTTTTGAACTCGGGTGCGAGCGTGTCGGTCAGGACGCCGTCGATGATGTCCTGCACGTATTGCTGCGGGACGTTTCGGCGTTCAATTACTCCGCGCATTTCCTCCGCGAGCGGCGACAGGTTTTTTTCGCCGCGGTAGATTTTTGCAATCTCCTCTTTCCACGCGCCAAGCTGGGCGCGGCATTCGGGCACGGGGCGGACTTCCTCGTCGGCGATGTCGTCCATGAGGCGGCAGAAGGCGTAGAAAATCTCCATGTCCTTCGCGCGGTCTTTGTCCATGCAGAAGAACGCGAACGCCAGATTCGATTTTTTGCGTTCGGCGGCGTTGTGTTCGCTTTCCGCCGACTGTCCCTGAAGTGTGTCCATTTTTAGAAGAGCGATTTTAGCAGGATTTTGAGCTTGTCGGCCGCGCCTATGTGCGGGCGTTTTGCGAGGGTGTCGTAGTTTTGCGCCGCAATTTTGCCGAGAATTGCGCGCCCGCCCGCGATGGTTGCGCGTATTTCGAGCGAGAGCGGGAACGGCAGTTTTGCGGGAAGCCCCGCGCCTTCGTCGAACATTTCCGCCGTGCGCTCAACCTGCTTTTTGACGACTTCGCGGACTGCCGCCGACGCCGTTTCGGCAAAGAAGTCGGTTTCGGAAAGACCGTTCCAGTCGGACTGCGGAATGTAGATGCGGTTTTTGAGCTTGTCAACGCGCATATCCTGCCAGAAGTTTGCAAGCTGCAGCGCGGTGCAGATTTTGTCCGACATCAAAAAGCGTTGGGCGTCGTCGAAGCCGTGCAGCAAAAGCACGAGCCGCCCGACGGGGTTCGCGCTTCGGCTGCAGTAGTCGAGCAGCTCGGCGAAATCGGCGTAGCGTTTCTTTACAACGTCCTGCTTGAACGCGCTTACGAGGTCGCGGAAGAGCTGTTTGGGGATTGAAAATTCGGCAATGGTGCGGTCGCAGGCGGTGAAAATCCAGCGCGTTGCGGGGTCGCGTTCGGCGTCGGGCAGGTCGAGTTGCGCCTCGAATTTTTCGAGATTTTGCACGCGGACGGGGTCGTCTTCGGCAATGGTTTCGTGGTTTTCGTCGGCGATGTCGTCGGCAGTCCGCGCGAAGGCGTAGACCGCGGCGACGTGCTTGCGCAGGTGTCGCGGAACCATTTTCGCGACGGGGAAATTCTCGTAGTGCGAGGCCGCGAGGGCTTCGCACTTTTCATACGCCTGTTCAACTTGATTGTTCATTTGCGTGGAATGTAGCGCGTTTGCGCGCGGGTGTCGATATTAAATTATCTCCCAAGCGGGGTCGGTTTTAAGCGTGTGTGCTGCGGCGGGGCGCAGGGCGTCGGGGCGGGCGAATGCCGCAAAGGCTATCATTGCCGCGTTGTCGCCGCGGTATTGCCTGGGGGCTACAACGAATTTTGCGCCGCGCTTTTTTGCGAGCTTTTCGAACGTTTCGGCAAAGTGAGCGTTGTTTGAAACGCCGCCCGAAATGCCCACCGAAGCGTATTGTTTGCGCGCGGCAAAGAAGTCGGCGCGGCGGCGCAGCTGTTCCACCACCGCAAACTGGTATGACGCGCAGATGTCGGGCAGTTGCTCGCGCAGGGCGGTTTCGCCGATTTTTTCGAGGCGGTAGCGCAGGCTTGTTTTCAGCCCCGAAAAACTGAAATCGGGGTCGTCTTCAATTTTTCTGTTTTGCCCGTAGGGGAACATTGTCTTGTCGATTTTCCCGTCTCGGGCGAGCTTCTCCACAACGGGCGCGCCGGGGTAGGGAATGCCGAGGAGCTTCGCGCCCTTGTCGAGAGCCTCTCCCGCGGCGTCGTCTTCGGTTTCGGCGAGAACCGACATTTTGCGCGACTGGTCTATTTCGAACAGAATCGTATTTCCGCCCGAAACCGTAAGCCCCAAGTGCGGTAGGAGAGCGTCGAAGTTTGCGCCGAAATTTTCGGGGTCTTGCGCGTGCGTTTGAATGAACGGCGAATACGCGTGCCCCACAAGGTGGTTCACGCCGAAAAGCGGTTTGCCCAACGCCATTGCAAGCCCGCTTGCGGCGGCGACTCCCATTACAAGGCAGTTCGGCAGCCCCGGCCCCGACGTGCACGCAACGAAATCGGCGGAGGAGATGTCGCATTGTTTTGCGGCTGCTTCTATCAGCGCGGGGAGCTTTTTGAGGTGCTCCGAGCTTGCCAGATCGGGAACTACGCCGCCGTAGAGGGCGTGCAGGTCAATCTGGGAGTGGATTAGCGAGCACCCAATTCCCGAGGCGGAGTCGAAAAACGCCACTGCCGATTCGTCGCAGGAGCTTTCTATTGCAAAGATTTTCATAACAATTTCTCGAGGCTGTCGGCCGTTTTGTATGCGCGCGTTCCGCTGCCGTGGACGGTTTCGTCGTAGAGGTCGTCGATATGGCCTTCGCGGCGGAACGAAAAGCACGCCGACTTCGCCACGATTACGTGTTCAATCAGGCTTATCGACAACGCCCTGCAGGTTTCCGAAAGGCGGCGCGTAAAGCGGACGTCGTCAAGCGAAGGGTGGGGATCGCCGCTTGGGTGGTTGTGGGCTATTGCTATGGACGACGCCCCGCGCTTTATTGCAACCTCCACTATCTTTCTGATGTCCACGTTCGCCGAGCTTACAGTGCCCTCTACAAGGCGCACGGAGGAGTCGCCTATGATGCGCAGTTTGGTGTCGAAGCACAGCATTTCGAGGACTTCGTTTTGCTCAGCCACGATTTTCGCCTTAAAATATTTTATCAGTTTTGTGATTGTGGGAATTTCCATTCCCTCGCATTTGAGCTCGTCGGCGTGGTAGACGGTGATTGTGTCTTTGACGAACTTCAGTGCAAGGGCGGTATTCAGCCCGATTCCGCGGACTTTCTCAAGCTCTTCGCGCGGGGCGTCGAGTATGCCCCTGAGGTTTTTGAATTTCGCAATCAGGTCTTTGGCTATCGGCTTTACGTCGATGCGCGGAATAAGGAGCGCAAGCAGCATTTCCACTATTTCGTAGTCTGCCATGCCGCACGTTCCCGAGCGCGCGTAGCGTTCGCGCATTCTTTGGCGGTGTCCGTTATGGTAGTCCTGTTTAGCGTCGGGTTGCATTTCTTTTGGGAAAGTGGTTTATGAATTTTCTACCCGCAACCCTAACGGGATTTTCCATTCCCGCAACCAAATATTCGCGCGCTTTAAGGCACGCAGTTTCAAGGGCAAGCCCTTTGGCGAGGTTGGCGGTTATCGCCGCGCTGAGCGTGCAGCCGCTGCCGTGGGTATCGACCCCCAGTATTCTGCGCGAAGACATTGTGCATATTTCGCCGTCGGGCGTGCAGAGTGCGTCGGTGATTTCGTCGGAACGCAGGTGTCCGCCCTTGACGAGGAACGCGACCGAGAATTTTCGGGAAAGTTTTTCCGCAGCGTCTTCGGGCGAAGTTATTTTTTCGCCGAGCAAAACTTCGGCTTCGTCGATGTTCGGGGTGGCGAGCGTTGCAAGCGGAATGAGCTTTGTTTCAAGCGCGGCAACGGCGTCGGTTTTCAGGAGCTTCACGCCGCTTGTGGAAATCATTACGGGGTCTACCACAAGCGCGATTTGCCTGTTTTTACGCGCAAATTCCGCGGCGGCTTCAACCCTGCGGACATCGAAAAGCATTCCCGTTTTCGCCGCGCGCGGCTTGAAATACGAATTTACCGCCTCCAGCTGCGCCGCGAAAAATTCGTCGGAAAGCGCGTCCACCGCCGACACTCCGTCGGGGTTTTGCGCCGTAGCCGCGGCAAGAACCGTTGTTGCAAACACGCCGTTGGCGGCGAACGCGAGCATATCGGCCTGAATTCCCGCCCCGCCGCCGCAGTCTGCGCCCGCTATGGTGAGCGCGCACGGAATGTCGTGAAAGTCGTCCATAATTTATTTTCGGCGGTATGATTGCATTATTTGACAAAACTTTCAAGAAATGCTTTACTGTCGCCGATATTTTATCTTATGGACGCAAATGCGGAATTCAACTTCGGCGCGGACGCCCGTCCGCCCGCCGCCGCCGCAGGCGAAGCCCCCGTTTCGGCTACCGCCCCCCTCGCCGTGCGCATGCGTCCGCGGACGCTTGCGGAGGTTGTGGGGCACAGGCACATCTTGGGCGAAGGCTGTCTGCTTCCGCGCTTGGTGCAGACAAACAATTTCGGCTCGCTCATTTTCTACGGGCCTCCGGGGTGCGGAAAAACGACGCTTGCAGAGGTTGTGGCGCGCCAGACAAATTCGCGGTTCGTGAAGATAAACGCGGTTCTTTCCAACGTGGCGCAGGTTCGCGACGAGCTTTCAATGGCGCGCTACCGCCGCAACGAGCGCACCATTTTGTTCATCGACGAAATCCACCGCTTCAACAAAGCCCAGCAGGATTTGCTCCTGCCCGACGTGGAGGACGGCAACGTGCGGCTCATAGGCGCGACAACCCAGAACCCCGGCTTCTACATCAACGCGCCGCTGCTTTCGCGCAGCCACCTGTTCAAGCTCGAGCCGCTTTCAAGCGAAGACATCTCCCTTGTTTTGCGCCGCGCGCTCACCGACTCTACGCGCGGTTTGGGCGCGTATTCGTGCTCGGCCTCCGACGAAGTTCTTGCGGGAATTGCCAAGCTTTGCGACGGCGACATGCGCCGCGCGCTCAACGCCCTCGAGACAATGGTGCTTGCCAAGGGCGGCAATTCGGTGCTCGACGAAGCCGACGTGAAGGTTTTTGCAAAGGAGCGGCGCGTCAGATACGATTCCGACGAAGACGAACACTACGACACCATTTCAGCCTTCATCAAAAGCGTCCGCGGGTGCGATCCCGACGCGGCGATGTATTGGCTTGCAAAAATGCTCGCCGGCGGCGAAGACCCGCGCTTCATTGCGCGCAGGCTCGTCATTTTGGCGAGCGAAGACATCGGCTTGGCGGACTCGCGCGCGCTGCAGGTTGCAAACGCGGCGTTCGACGCCGTGGAGCGCGTGGGGCTGCCCGAATGCGAGCTGAATTTGGCGCACGCGGTGCTCTTCCTTGCAACCGCCCCGAAAAGCAACAGCGCAACGATGGCTTTGGAGCGCGCAAAAAAACTCGTCGCCGAAAACGAGGTTCAGCCCGTTCCCGTGTATTTGCGCGACGCACACACTTCGACAAACCGCAAGCTCGGCAACGGCGACGGCTACATCTACAACCACGACTGTCCCAACCACATAAGCGGGCAGGAGTATTTGGCAAAGCCGCTGCAGATTTACTTTCCGTCGGAATACGGCGCGGAAAAGCAGATTGCCGAGCGGCTCGACTTTTACAAACAGATAAAAAAGGGAATTCAAAATGGACGAAAATAACGACTATTCCTCCAAGACAAAAGTAAGGCTCACCAGACGCGTGGAGCTGAACTTCTGGAAAAGCTGCTGTCTGAACGCGCTGGGGCTGTTGCTGGCAAGCGCAACTACGTCGGCAATAGGCTTCAGCAACCTTTTCTATTTCGCCGCGCTGGTCGTTCTGATTTGGTTTATGAACTGGCTGATAAAGCCCGTTCTGGTGGTTTTTGCGCTGCCGTTTATAATTTTTACGATGGGCTTCGGAATGCTGTTTATAAACGCGTTCATAATCTATCTGAGCGCGCAGATTATCCCCGACGGAATTGTGGTGAAATCATACTGGGCGGCGGTTTGGGCGTCGTTTTTGGTGTCGGTTTTGTGGTGGTCGCTGGAGCTGTTCAAAAGCGAGCGCATCTCGGTTTTCAGAACCAAGATTTCAGGCAAAAAAAGCGGCGGGGACTCTGACGACAATGACGACGTTATCGATGTTTAAAAGGCTTGCGGTTGCGCTGCTCGTTCTGGCGGGCGCGGCTGTTGCGGCGTTCGGCGAAGAGCCGAAGGCGTCGATATTTTCGGCGTCGTTCAAAAATTCGATGTTCTTTTCGAATGCCGACGTTCTCGACGCGTATTGCGGCTCTTGGTCGGGCATGCAGCAGGTGCGCTTCGGCGACATCGTTTCGGGCGGGCGCGTGAGCATAACGTATTCGAAAATCTCGCCCGACAAGCTTGCGGGCATAGGCAGGCTCACCTCAAATTCGGGGCGTTCGGTGTCGGTTTTGTGCTACATCTACGAGGACAGGGGAACGCTCGTTCTGGAAGTGTGCACGCCCTCGGGGGTCTCCAACTTCTACAAGGGGGCAATCGAAAACCGAAGCGTCGTTTGGGTGCCGCTTTACGACTTTCTCAAATACGACTTCCAGCAGGACTTTTTCTACACCGAAAATTCCAAACGCATGATGAATTCAATAGGCGCGCGCGAATTCGAAAACGGGGGCAAAACGGGTCTGCTGCGTCAGAACGCGCGGCTCGAGTGTCTGCGCGGGGCGTATGGGGCGGGGGAAGTCAATTCGTCGGCGGAGAAGTCGCTGAAGATTCTCGACGGTTCGTTCAAACTCGACGACTGACGCCCGCCCTGCGGCGTTGTCCATTTTATGTTGCCCATTGAAGAAATCGAAAACGAACTTTACTCCGCAATAGACGGCGGGCGTGAGCGTTTTGTGGTGTCCGCGCCAACGGGCTCGGGAAAATCGACTGCGCTTCCGGTGATGTTGCAGCGCAAGCTCGGCGGGCGCGTAATGGTTTTGCAGCCGCGCCGCGTGGCGGCGAGAATGCTTGCGTTTTCAATCGAAAAACTTTTCGGAATGCGCGGCGAAGTGGGCTGGCACATTCGTTTCGACAAACACTACAACGAGAACACCAAAATAATTTTTCTGACAGAGGGCATTCTCGCGAGAATGCTCCTTTCCGACTCGCTGCCCGACGACGTTTCGGCGGTAGTCTTCGACGAATTCCACGAACGCAACATCTACGCCGACATTTCGCTTGCGCTCGCGCTCAAGCTCCAGAAAAAGCGCGGGGCAAAGTTGCGGCTGTTTGCGTGTTCGGCGTCGATGGATTCGGAGGCGTTGGCGCGGTATATGCGCGCGCACACTCTTTCGTGTTCTTCGCGGACGTTCCCGATAGACATCCGCTATTCTTCGCTGGCGGGCAGGGGGCTTGCCGTGTGGGATTGCGCCGCAAGGGAGTTCGCGCGGGCGGCGTCGGAGGGCGACGGAAACATTCTCGTTTTCATGGCTGGCGTCTACGAAATCCACAAGACGGTTTCGCGCATTCTCGAGACCCCTCAGGCGCGCGGAATGCAGGTTTTAAGCCTCTACGGCGATATGCCCGCCGAAATGCAGGACAAAATTTTGAACGCCTCCGACTCCCGCAAGGTGATTGTGTGCACCAACATCGCCGAAACGTCGCTTACAATAGAGGGCGTCGATACCGTGATTGATTCGGGCTTCGCAAAAGTTGCGCGCTACGATTTCGCCCGCGGGGTGAACACGCTGCTTGTGGAGCAAATATCGCTTGCAAACGCAGCGCAGCGGGCGGGCAGAGCGGGCAGAACGCGCGCGGGAACGGCGATAAGGCTTTGGCGCGAGGCCGACGAACGCTCTTTCGCGCGCCAGCCGACTTCGGAAATTTCGCGCATAGATTTGTCGCAGACAATGCTTTGGCTGAAGGCGGCGGGCGCGGATTTCGATTCGCTCGATTTCTTCGAAACACCGCCCGAAAAATCGGTTGCGGCGGCGCACAGAACCCTTCTGCTTTTGGGCGCGGTCGACGCCGACGGAAGCATTACTCCGCTCGGGCGCAAAATGGCGCGCTTCCCGTGCTCGCCGAGGTTTGCGCGAATGTTTGTAGACGCCGCCGCGCGGGGCTGTCTTGCCGATGCGGCAATGCTTGCGGGCACTGCGGAGGCGGGGCGCATAAAGCTCGACGCCCCCGACGAGCGCAGGGAGCGCGAACGCGCGGAATTTGCCGCCGCCGAAAGCGAACCCGAGGAAATTATGGCGTTGTGCGCGGTTGCAAAGCAGAATTCGTTTTCACAAAAATTCTGTTCGGAGTTCGGCATACACGCGGCAAACGCGCGCAAGGCTTTTGTATACGCCGCCGATTTCTACAGGCTCGCGCGGGGCTGTCTCGACGCCGAAAACGCCGACGCCGAGGAAAACGCGCTTGCAAAGTGCGTCCTTGCGGCGTTCCCCGACAGGGTGGGCGTGCGCCTGAACAAGGGAACTCTCGCGTGCAGAATGGCGGGGGGAATAGGCGGTGAAATCCGCAAAGGGTCGAAACGCTATGCGCCCGACGCGGGCAGCGTGTTTGTTGCAATGTCGCTTATGCAGACAAATTCGGCGGCGGGCGCGTCCGTTTCGGTCTCCGACATTTTCCCGATTTCAAGGGACTGTCTGCGCGAAGTTTTTCCCGAAAAATTTTCCGTGAAAACGTCGGCGGGGTTCGACGAAAACCAGAAGCGCGTCTGCTCCGTAACGGAGGAAATGTTCGGCGATTTGCCCCTTTCGAAAAAAGTCTCCTACGACGTTTCGCCCGACGAAGCCGCCGATTTGCTCTACTCCAAAATAGCCGACGGCGGCATTGTTCTGAAGAATTTCGGCGACGCCGAACGCGGGTTTGTGGAGCGCGTGAATTTTGTTTCGCGCGCCGCGCCCGAGCTTGAAATTCCGCCGCTCGACGCCGACGCGCTTGAGGTCGTTTTCCGCCAGATGTGCGCGGGGTGCGTGTCGTATTCGGAAGTGCGCGACGCCGACGTTATGGCGGCTCTGCGCGACTGGCTTTCGGCGGGGCAGCTCGCTGCGGTGGAGTCGTTCGCGCCGCAGTTTGCGGAGGTTTCGGCGCGCCGCCGTCCCGTGCGCATACGCTACGACGCCTCGACAATGCGCGCGGTTGTTGCGGCGTCGTTCAAGGACTTGTTTTCGTTCAACCAAAACTCGCTCAAAATTTGCGGCGGCAGGATAAAGCCCACATTCGAAATTCTCGCACCCAACTCGCGCCCCGTCCAGACCACGCAGGATTTGGACACCTTCTGGAAAACCTCTTGGCAGGCTGTCCGCAAGGAGCTGAAAGCGCGCTATCCCAAGCATTTCAAGCCGACCGACCCGTATTGATTTCGCCGCGCCGCGGCAAAGGCGGAGTTTACAGAAGTTCTACCGCAACGTAGTCGGCAAGCAGGCGGCCTTCGAAAGTAAGCCGCAGCGCGCCGCCGTCGCGCTCAAGCAGATTTTGCGCGCAAAGCCTGCGAATAGGTTCTTCGTATTTTTCGGCGTCTGCGGAGGGGAAACGGGCTTCGAGCGTCGGCAAGTCAACCCCCGCGTTTGTGCGCAGCCCGAATATCAGAGCCGACGAAAACATTTCGGCGTCGTCGAGCGGCACAACGTCTTCGCGGGCGTGTTTGCCGCATTGCAGCGCGCGCGCCCATTCGGCAATGTTCGGCTTGTTGCGGTATCTGAATCCGCCGAACTGCGACGCCGCCGACGGGCCGAGTCCGACCCACTGCGCCATTGCCCAAGTGGAAAGGTTGTGCACACAGCGCGCCGACTCGCATTTTGCGTAGTTCGAAATTTCGTATTGGGCAAAGCCGAGCTGCGGTAGGCGGCGCATTGCAAGTTCGAACAGATCGGCGTCGGACGCGTTTTTTTCAAGCTGGGCGTCGGTTTTAAGCCCCGCGCACGCGCTCGTTCCGCTTTCGAACTCCAGACAATACGCGCTGATGTGGTCAACCCCGCAGGCGGCGGCGCGCTCGAGGTCGGCGGCGAAATCTTCCGCGGTTTGAGTTTTTGAGCCGAAGATGAGGTCGATAGAGAAGTGTTCGAACCCCGCGTTTTTTACGAGTTCTATCGAGGAAAGCGTTGCCTCAAGTGTGTGTGCGCGCCCGAGCTCGCGCAGCGTCTTTTCCGAAAAGCTTTGCACGCCCAGCGATATGCGCGTTGCGCCGATTTGTTTGAGCGCGTCGAGCTTTTCGGCGTCAATCGACGACGGCGACACTTCAACAGTCCATTCCCCCGCGGGCTTCAGCCGCCCCAAAATCTCGGCGGCGCGCACCATCTGTTCGGGCGAAAGAGCCGACGGCGTGCCGCCGCCCCAGAACATTGTGTCGGGGCGCGGGGCGTCGGGGTTTTCGGCAAAGAAAAGCCCCGCTTCAGTTTCGAGCGCGCGCAGGTAGAATTCCACGTCTTGTTTCGACGGAATTTTCTTGTAGAAGCGGCAGTATCCGCACGGTTTCGCGCAGAACGGAACGTGGACGTATACTCCGAAATTTTCGTAAAGTTTGGGCATTTTTTCCGATTCCACCAATGTATGGCGCGGGCGCGGTTTGTCAAAAAAGAATTTCCCGAAGGCGGTTTTAGGCGCGCGTTCGGGTGCGGAATGCGCAAAAAAAACTTGCAATGCGCGCGGGGGAAATTATAAGGGGGAAAAGATTAAAAATAATGAATATGAAAAGTGTAAAATTTGCATCAATTTTGGCGGCGTTTGCGGCGTTGCTTTTCGGCGGCTGCTCCTCCGTCAAGAACACCACTCCCGAAGTAATGCCCGAAAACCCCTCGCGCACATACACGCTTTCAATGAAAGCCGACGTTAAAGACCGCGATGTCAACAAGGACTCTTTCAAGCCCTGCATTGTAATCGACGGCTCTGTTCACCCGATGAAAAACATGGGCAACGGCGTATACACGTATGACTACGTCCTCCCCGAAGGCCGCGACAGCGCAAAGTATTTCTTCCAGTTCGACTACTCCGTAAACAAAATCGCGAGCGGCCAAAAGCTCAACAACCGCGTAAAAAGCTCGGAAGTCTACGAGTTCAGAACGCAGTCAAAGTATGTAGTGAACATGGAAAGCCAGAGGGGCAACGTGGGTTCCAAGATTGCCGTTTTGGGCAAGGGCTTCTCCCCCTCCGACAGAATTCTTTTGGGCGGCGTAGAGGCTGAAACGCAGTTCGTTTCCAAAACAAACCTCAGCTTCACTGTTCCCTCGGTGGAATCGGGCAAGGTATACCCCGTGGTTCTCGTTTCCGACAACGGCAAGATTGACATCGGCAACTTCAAGGTTGACGACGCCTCTTTGGGCGTCTATCCCCGCTATCTCGACTTGGCAAGCGGGCAGACAGCCGTGCTGAAGTTCAACATCGGCTTCAAAGCTCCCGCCGAAGGCTACGTAATTGACGTTAAAACGAACATTCCCAGCTCTCTTATTATGGACGACGTTGTTGTTCCCGCGGGCAGAAGTTCCGTGACTGTTCCCGTCAAGGCGGGCACAACGGGCAACGGCTTCATCTACATTAACGGGTTCGGCTTCAAGGAAGTCGTAATTCCGCTGAACGTCCGTTAGTTCCTTTTCGGGCGCGTTCCTTGCGGGGCGCGCCTTTATTTTGGCAACCAAAAACGTTTTTCTCGGAAATATGAAAAAAAATACAAAAAAAAGCAGCGCGGTAATCAAGAAATCGGAAGTATTTTCCTCCGACGGCCAACCCATTGAATGCGTGTTTTCCGATATGTCGGAACGCCTGCTGAAAATACAGCGCGACCTGCTCATGCCCGCGTTCATTTTCGAGAAAAACAAAGTCCAGCACACGATAACGTTTTTCGGCTCGGCGCGCATAAAGTCCGAGAAGGAAGCTGCCGAGGAGCTTGCGCGCGTCAAGCAGAAGCCGAACGCAAAAAACTACGCCCAAAAGCTCAAAGCGGCAAAAAAGGCGGTTGCGATGTCGAAATACTACACCTGTGCCGAGGAGCTTGCACGCCGCATTCAGGAATGGGTAAACTGCAGCGGTCTGCCCGACGAGGAAAAGTTCTACATCATGACTGGCGGCGGCCCCGGAATTATGGAAGCCGCAAGCAAGGGCGCGTATACTGCGGGCGGCAAGTGTGTCGGCGCAACCATACACATCGACTCCGAGCAAACCCGCAACGAATACGTTGACAAGAACGTTTGGTTCAACTTCAACTACTTCTTAATGCGCAAGTTCTGGCTGCTGTTTTTTGCCAAGGCTGTCGTCGTTTTCCCCGGAGGCGCGGGCACTTTCGACGAGCTTTTCGAGGTCTGGACACTCGTCAAAACAAGCAAGACACGCGGGCGCGTTCCCCTGATTTTATTCGGAAAAAAATTTTGGAACAACGCAGTGAACTTCAAGGCTCTTCTCGATGCCGACGTAGTTGTAGAAGACGACCTAAAGCTCATCACGTTTGTAGATTCAGTAGACGAAGCCTACAACAAAATTATATCCATTTTATAATTTTTTATGCTTCCCAAAGCGGCGGCGATTGCCGCAGCCAATGCGCCTTTGCGCTTAGTTAAAGTTTTTTTTAATTATTGAAATGCGTCTTTGTTTTAGGGCTAAGTTTTGTTGTTTCAACCCCAACGGCAACTGGACATTCTTTAATGTGCTTTTTAGGTTTTGGGGTTGGGCGTTTCTTCTTTTTCGTGCCAGTGTTTTCGGCGCATTTTTCGGCTCGTTATTAAAGCAAAAAAAACTTGTCTTTTAACGGGGCTTAGATTGTATAGTTTGTGTGATTTTGCTAATAAAATTTGGTAGGCTATTTTTGTATGCGTGTCTTGCCGTATGTGCTGCGGGCGCGTGGGCGAAGCAGCCTTCGGAGAACAGAGCCGACGTTCCGTGGGTATCTTTGGCGCACCAGCGCAAGCTCGACGCCGAGCGCGCCCAAAAAGACGCCGACGCGTTGCGCGCTACGGGCGGTTCGGAAAGCGGCAAGACGGCGGACGATGCGGAGTCGAAAAAATCCGACAAGCCGAAAGCCCAGTCAAAGCCCAAGAAGGGGATTGCCGCAAAGCTCGCCGAGGGCGGGCGTCCGGAGCTTACTGCCGACAAGTTCGACTACGCCGCCGACGGTTCGGGCGTTCTCTACGGAACGGGCAACGTTCGGCTCGGTTCGAAGTCTTTCGAAATCAAGGCGGGCAAAATTTCGTTCGCGCAAAAGAGCAATTCCGCGCGCGTGCTTGACGACGTTCGCATTTCGATAGACAAAGCGCGCGTAATAACTTCCGCCGCCGACATTTCAATAGACGGCAAAACGGGCAATATGGACGCAACGCGTTTCGGCACGTTCCCGCTGTTTGTCGCCGCCGACAAAGTTTCGGCAAAAGACAACAAATACGTTTTGGAAAATTCCACGGCGTATTTCAACGAGCCCGCTTTCGGTTCGTTTTCGGCGAAATCTTCCAAAATGACATACAACGCGCAGACGCGCAAAGTCTTGATGGAAGACACCACTTTCCGCGTCGGCCCCGTGCCTTTCCTGTATCTGCCCGAAGTTGAGCTTTCCGTTGATATGGACGTTCCCTTTGACATCGAAACGCGCGTCGAAACAAACGGCGACTACGGCTTGGCTTGGCGCAACACTGTCCACTACACGGGGTTTGAGGATTTCGCCCCCGGAATCCTGCTTGACGGCTACACGAAAAGGTCGGTTTTGGTCGGCCCCGCGCTCCGCTACGAAATGGACAAGGCCGAAAACAAAATGTCGGGCTTTATGCAGTTCGGCTACATCAACGACACCGGCGACGCCGACATTCTGGGCGTCGATTCGCTCGGGCGCAGGATTGACAAAAACAGGTATTTCTTCGAAATGCGCCACAACCAGCTCGTCAACGACCGCGTGGGGCTGAACGCCTCAATCAGCGCGTGGAGCGACGAATTCGTCACGCGCGACTTCCGCGAGGATTTCTTCTACGACAACCAAATTCCCGACAACTTCGCCGAGGCCACATACTACGGCGATATGTGGACGGCTTCGCTTTTCACGCGTTTTGCGCCGAACAATTTCGAGCTTGTCCAGCAGCGTCTGCCCGAGGCGCGCGTCGACTTTCAGCCTGTCGAAGTGGCGGCTACGGGCGCGTATTTGCGCGGGTATGCGTCGGTGGAATACCTGCGCCAGTATAATCCCGACCCCGCCTATTTTGCGTATTTTCCCGCCGACTCCATCACCGCCGCGCGTTTCGACGGCTATGTTGGGCTTGACCGCCCCGTGCAGTTGTCGGACTGGGCTAAAATCACCCCCGTTGCGGGTGCGCGGCTTACAAGCTACGCCTCCCAAAGCGGCTATGAATCCTACACGCGCGTTCTCGGGCAGGTCGGTTTCGACGCCCAAATGGACGTGTGGGGGCAGTTCGATTTCCAAAGCAAGACAATGGGCATTGACGGAATCCGCCACCACCTGATTCCGATGGTGAGCTACCGCTACATTCCGTCGGCGGGGCAGGACAGAAACAGGGTTGCGCCCATAGACGTTCCCTACTACACGACAAGCCCGTCGGTTCTCGACTTGGGCTCCATGCGCGACACCGATTTAATCGACGAACTCAACACAATGCGTTTGGGCGTGCGCAACGTTTTCGAAACGCGCGACGGCGAATTCGGCTCGCGCGAGCTTGCCCGTTTGGACGTTTTTGAAGACCTGAACTTCAACCGCCGCGTGCCGCCGCTTGCGCACAGGTATTGGTCGAATCCCGCCGACGAATTTTTACAGAGCCGTTCCGACCTGTTTGTAAACGCGCAAGTTTCGCCCGCGCGCTGGCTGAATGTTGGCACAATTACGCGCTTCAGTTTCGAACACTCCTGCGTGCCCGAAATCAACAACTACATCACGCTTTTGGAGACCGACATCTTTTCAATCACAGTCGGTTCGGCGTATTTGAAGGACTATTTCGAGCAGTATTACGCGCAGGCGGAATACAAAATTTCGGAACGCTATCGCGTGCGCGGCTCGTGGCACTACGACGCCGATTTGTCGGACTTCGTATACCAGCGGTATGCCTTCCAGACGAGAATCGGCAACACATGGCTTACCGAATTCTACATCTCGCACAGAGTCGGTTCAACGCGCGAAGACAACACGTCGTTCGGCGTAACGGTCAGAATTTTGGGGTTGTAAAATGGCGGTTGACATAGACGACGGCATAATTTCTTCGCCCTCGGAAATGGCGGTAAAGCTCGACATTTTCGAAGGGCCCCTCGACCTGCTGTTGTTCCTTATCCGCAAAAATGAAATCGACATCTACGACATTCCCGTCGCGGAGGTGACGCGCCAGTATATGGAGGTTTTGCGCTCGATGGAAAAGCTTTCGCTCGACGTTGCGGGCGAATTTTTCGTCATGGCGGCAACGCTTATGTATATCAAAAGCCGAATGCTGCTGCCCTCCGACGAACGCCTCAAACAGGACGACGGCGAAGACCCCGACGCCGACATCGACCCGCGCTGGCAGCTTGTGGAGCAGCTGCTGGAATACAAGCGCGTAAAGCAGGCTGCAGACTCTCTCGAGGATATGATTGACGCGCGGCAGAACTTCGGCGAGCGCATTTTGTCGGGCAAAGACGAAACGCCCGCGGAGCGTCCGCTTGCGCCGTCGGATACGATGGAAATTTGGAACACGTTCAACCTCATTTTGCGCCGCCTTGCCGAAAAGCTCGTCCGCGGCGAAATCAAGGGCGAGAACGTTACGGTATCGGACAGAATGGAGTATATTTTGTCGGTCGGGGAAAAGTCGTTTTCGTTCTCTTCGCTTTTCGAGGGCAAAAGGGCGAGCGTAGTCATGATTATGGCGACGTTCCTTGCAATGCTTGAGCTTACGCGCCTTAAGCGTCTGCATTTGCGGCAGGACACCGAGTTCGGCGAAATATATTGCGAGAAAATCGACCCCGAGCAAAAAACAACCGACGCATCGGCGCATTCCGCCCAAACGGAATCGGATTCCGCCGACGCCGCCGAAACAAAGGAGCTTGCAAATGGCTGAGAAACGCGGAAAATCGCGCCTGTTCGGGCTTGGGCTTGACGGCGACGGGCAAAAGCGCATAACGCGCGCGGAGAGGTTTTCAATAGTGGGCGGTTCGGAGGAAACGCACGAGTGCATGACCGAAACCGTAATGAAAACCTTCGAGGATTTAAAACGCAGATGTAAGGATTTGGACGACGCCTCGCCCGAAGAGCTTACCGATTTAATCAGAAAAAACACACCCGAAAGAAGAAAATGAAATACTTTGGCACCGACGGAATAAGGGGAACTTACGGCGACGCTCACATTCGCGAGCCGTTCTTTTACGCTTTGGGAAGAGCCGCCGCAGAATGGGTTGCGGAAAACTTCGGCAAAGACGCCCTGATTGTTGTGGGCGGCGATACCCGCGCGTCTACCGACTCGCTGAAAGCGGCGTTTTGCAGGGGCGTTGCGGCGGGAAACACGGCGTTTTTCGACGCGCAGGTTTTGCCAACTCCCGCGCTGCCGTTCTGCCTGCTTAAAAAGTCGGCGGCGTTGGGGGCAATGATTACCGCCTCGCACAATCCGTTTTCCGACAACGGCATAAAATTCTTCGACTCCAAAGGGCTGAAAATAGACGACGAAACCCAGACCGCGCTCGAGCAAAAGCTTGAAAAATATTTGGACAACGCCGCGTATTCGCCCGAAAAATTCGAGCCGCGCAAAATAGAGGCGGGCGCGTTTGCAATGAACGAATACGCCGCAAAAATGGCGTCGATTTTCCCGAAGGATTTCCTGCGCGGAATGAAAATTGCAATAGACATGGCAAACGGCGCAACAAGCCGCGTTTCGTCGGGCGTTTTGCGCGCATACGGCGCGGAGGTTTTCGAGCTTTCGTGCGACCCCGACGGCTTCAACATAAATGCCGACGCGGGCAGCCAGCACCCCGAAAAAATCGCGGAGTTCTGCCGCAAGGTGGGCGCGGACGCGGGCTTTGCCCACGACGGCGACGGCGACAGGGTTGTTGTGGTTGACGAAACTTCGTCGGTTCTCGAGGGCGAGGAAGTGCTCGGGCTGATTGCCGTCGACGCCAAACAGCGCGGCGTGCTGAAGTCGGGAAAAATCGTGACTACTTTGCAGTCGAACCTCGGCTTGGACGAATCGCTCAGTGCGGAGGGCATAGAAGTGCTGCGCTGCGGCATTGGCGACCGCCTTGTAATGCGCATGATGATTGAAAACGGCTGCAACGTGGGCGGCGAAAACTCGGGGCACTTCATCTTCTCGGAAATATCGCCGTGCGGCGACGGTTTGGCGTCGGCGTTGTCGGTGCTGTCGGTTATGGCGCAGAGGGGCGAAAAGCTCTCGAAGCTGCGCGGCGGTGTGAAAATGTATCCGTCGGTTTCGCGCGCACTCAAGGTGGAGCGCAAAACGCCCGTGGAACAGACGCAACACCTCTCGGCTGCCATCGAAAAATGCAACGCAATTCTGGGCGGGCAGGGGCGTCTGCTTGTGCGCTATTCGGGCACGGAAAAGAAAATAAGGCTCTTGGTGGAGGGCAAAGACCCCGCAAAAAACGCCGAATGTATGGCTCTTTTGGAAAAAGCCGTAGGAATTGACTTGCAGTAGAGCCGTTTTCTGTTAAGATAAACCTAATTTTCAACTTATATTTATTTATGGCAACACAAGAAATACAGCAACAGCAGGAAACCCCCATGGCGGAACTCGACCCGCGTTTCGTTCGCCAAATTGAAAACGCGGAAAAATCCATTGTAAAAAATCCCGAATATGTAATCGACATTTGCAACACGGTTCTGGGCAAATACCCGAATTGTGTGGAAGTCCGCAGGCTTTTGCGTCAGGCGCAATACAGAAAATACGGCAAGGGCAACGCCGTGGCGAAGGCAATGGCGGCGGTGAAGGCGTTGGGGCTTTCAATGAAGGCGGCGTCAATGATAAAGTCGGGCAAGGCTTTGGACGTTATGGCTCAGGCGGAATCGCTTTTGAACAAGTGCCCCGACAACCCCGCGGCGGTGAAGGCTCTGATTTCGGCGGCGGAATCGCTCGGGTATTTCGGCGTGGCGGCAACGGGCTATATGGCATTGGTTCAATACCAGCCCACAGAACAAAACCTGCTTGCGCTTGCAAACGAGTATCTGAAAAACAAGCAGCCCGACGAGGCTATGCAGGTTTGCGAGACAATCCTCAATAAAAACCGCGCAAACGGCGAAGCTCAGGCTCTCGCCCGCTCGGCTTCGGTAATGAAGACAATGAACAAGGGCAAGTGGGAAGAGGAAGGCAGCGCAAAAGACAAAGTCAAAGACGCCAAGGCGCAGCTCGAACGCGAACGCCAAACAAGCTCCGTCAACGACGCCGCAACGCTCGAAAAGTTTGTTGCCGACCTCAAGGAGAAAATCGCCGCCGACGTTCAGAACGTCAACCTCTACCGCGAAATCTGCGGCTACTTGCGCACGCTCAACCGCTATTCGGAGGCGTTGGAATACGTCCGTCAGGCGCGCAAACAGCCCCTCGGAGCGGGCGACACCACTTTCGAAAAGCTCGAAAACGACTTGGTTGTTCTGGACGCCGAAAAGAGCATTGCCGACTTGCGCGAACAGCTCAAGGCCGATTCCGACAACGCGGAACTTGCCGAAAAGCTCAAGCAGGCGCAGAAAAACGAACACGATATCCGCTTGGCAAACGCCAAGGAAATGGTGGAACGCTACCCCAACGACTTCAACTACCGCTTCGTGCTCGGCTCTATTTACTTGGAAGACGGCGTTTTGGACGAGGCAATCAAGCAGTTGCAGATTGCCCAGCGCAATCCGAAAGTCCGCTTGCAGGCTTTGCTCGGCTTGGGCAGGGCGTTCTTCAGGGGCGGCAAATACGACTTGGCTGTCGAGCAGCTTTTGACGGCGAAAACGGAGTCGAAAATAATGAACGACGCCAAAAAGGAAATCATCTACGAGCTTGCCTCGGTATACGAAAAAATGGGCAAAAAAGATTTGGCTTTCGCCGAATACAAGGAAATCTACACGGCGGACGCCTCCTACAAGGACGTTTCCGCAAAGGTCGATTTCTACTACAGCCAGAAAAATTCGTAATCGGAAAACGCTTTCGGGCAAAGGCATCGGCGGAGGCGTCGGTGCCTTCGTTTTTTAATCGGAACTACTTTGTAAAATGAAAATCGGAATAGGACAAATCGACACCACAGCCGGCGACTTCGAAACTAACGCGCGGAAAATTTTGGAGACCGCCGCAAGGCTCGCCGAAGCGGGCGCGGAGTTCGCGGTTTTTCCCGAATGCGCAATTTCGGGGTATCCGCTCAAAGACTTGACGTGCTATAAAAAGTTCGTTGCGGCGGTGCAGCAGAAGTTGTGCGAAGTGGCGGAAAAAATCGCCATTCCCGCAGTCGTGGGTTGTCCGCGTCTGACGGACGGCGCGGTGGGCGTTGCAAATTCGGCGTATTGGCTCGAAAACAAAACCGCCCGACTTGTTGCCGACAAAATGCTTCTGCCAAACTACGGCGCGGCCGACGACCCCCGCAATTTCGACGCGGGCGACAAGCTCGGGTTTGTCGATTTCAAAGGCCGCCGCATTTGCGTTACGATTTGCGAAGATATTTGGACTGTCGATTCCGTCGAGACCGCCCGCAGATATGAGGGCAGCTCCAAGCCGCTCGAGCTTTTGGCGCGCGAAAATCAAAACGGCGGCGCGCTCGACCTGCTTGTAAACATTTCCGCAAGCGTGTTTTCTTCGGAAAACGACAACGTTCGCGGGCGCGGAAAACTGCTTTGCAAAGTTTCCGAAACCGCGGGCGCGCCGCTTTTGTGGTGCAACCTCGTAGGCGGCAACGACGATTTGGTTTTTGCGGGCGGCAGCTGCTATATAGACGCCGAAAAAAGCGTGTGCAAGACTTCGCCCAAATTCGCGGAGTCGGCAGAGGTGGTCGATACCGACACCCTTTCGGACTTCGACGGCGACGCGTTCGACTTCGCTGGAATTGCCGATGTCCGCAAGGCTCTCGTTATGGCGACGGCGGATTTCGTCAAAAAATGCGGCGCGCGCAAAGTTTTGCTGGGACTTAGCGGCGGGATTGATTCGGCAGTAGTGGCTGCAATAGCCGTTGAGGCGTTGGGGCGCGAAAACGTCATAGGCGTTTCAATGCCGTCGAAAATTTCGAGCCAGCACAGCAAAGACGACGCCGCCGCGCTGGCGCGCAATCTGGGAATTGAATTCCACACCGTGGGCATTGCCGAGATTGTCGCGGCTACGGAGGCGTCGCTCGCGCCCGTATTTGCGGGGCGCGCTCGGGACGTTACGGAGGAGAATATACAGTCGCGCGCGCGCGGGCTTGTGCTTATGGCAATTTCCAACAAGTTCGGCGCGCTGGTGCTTACAACGGGCAACAAGAGCGAATGCGCCGTCGGCTACTGCACGCTTTACGGCGACACCTGCGGCGGCTTCGCACCCATTTGCGACGTCTACAAAACCGACGTCTACAAACTTGCGCGTCTGATTAACGATTCCGCCGCGCGCGAAGTCATTCCGCAAAATACAATCGACAAACCGCCGTCGGCGGAGCTTCGTCCAGACCAGAAAGACGAGGATTCGCTGCCGCCATACGATTTGTTCGACGCCATTTTGCGGCTGCATATCGACAGGTTTATGTCGGTCTCGGAAATCGTCGAACGCGGCTTCGACAGGGCGGTTGTCGAGGACGTTGCGCGGAAGGTTGCGCGCGCCGAATACAAACGCAGCCAGTATCCGATTGGCCCGAAAGTGAGCGCGGTTGCATACGCCGCCGACAGGAAAATTCCCGTGGCGGCAAAAAGGGGAATGGAGTAAAAATGGATTCAAAACAGCTTTTCGAAGAATCGAAGAAATACATTTCGGGCGGGGTAAATTCGCCCGTGCGCGCGTTCGGCAACGTGGGCGGAACGCCGTTTTTCACGTCGAGCGTGGACGGCGCGCACATCAACACCTGCGACGGCAAAACGCTTGTGGATTTTGTCTGCACTTGGGGCCCCGCGCTTTTCGGGCACAACAATCCCGCAATTAAAGACGCGGTTGCGCGCGCTCTCGAAAACGGGACGTCGTTCGGCACGCCGTCGGAGGGAGAGCTTGAAATGGCGAAGCTCATTACGGAAATGATTCCCTGCGCCGAGCTTGTGCGAATGACAAACTCGGGCACGGAGGCCACGATGTCTTGCGTGCGCCTTGCGCGCGGTTGGACAAACCGCGATATTATTGTGAAGTTTTCGGGCTGCTACCACGGGCATTCCGACAGCCTGCTTGTAAAGGCGGGAAGCGGCGCGCTGACTTTCGGCAACCCCGATTCCGCAGGCATTCCGCGCGACATAGCAAAGCTCACAATGGTTCTTCCCTTCAACGATTCCGACGCCGTTTCGGCGTGTTTCGAAAAATTCGGGGAGAAAATCGCCTGCGTGATTGTAGAGCCGTATCCGGCAAACGCGGGGCTTATTGTTCCCCGCGCGGGCTTCCTCAAGCACCTGCGCGACACCTGCACGAAATACGGCTCGCTGCTTATTTTCGACGAAGTAATAACGGGCTTCCGCGTGGCGGCGGGCGGCGCGCAGGCGCGCGAAAACGTCCTGCCCGACCTGTGCGCGCTGGGCAAAATTATCGGCGGCGGACTGCCCGTGGGCGCGTTCTGCGGAAAGCGCGAAATTATGGAATACCTCGCCCCGCTCGGCCCTGTGTATCAGGCGGGAACGCTCAGCGGCAATCCCCTTGCAATGGCGGCGGGCGCGGCGGCGTTGCGGCTTGTAAAAAGCCAAAATCCGTATGCCGAGCTTGAGCTGAAGTCGAAGTTCATTGCTTCGGCAGTGCTTGAGGCGGCGGAGAAAAAGGGCATTGCGCTGCAAGTGCCGCTGGCGGCTTCGCTGTTTTCGTTCTTCTTCAACGACGAACCCATTGTAAATCTCGACGCCGTGATGAGGTCGGACAAAGAGTCGTATAAAAAATTCTTCTTCGGCTGCCTTGAAGGCGGCGTGTATATAGCCCCGTCGCCGTTCGAAATAGCCTTTATGAGCACCGCCCATACAGCAGCCGACCTCGAGCGCGCCGCAGAAGTTATGCAGCGCAGCATTGGGGCAATATAAAACAGTAAAGTTTTGTATTGCTTTTGCGCCGCCGTTTTCATAGGATTTCAATTCTTATGAAAAAGGTAATTATATGTTTGGGTTATGTTGTTTGCGCTCTCTTCGGGGGCGTAAACGCGTTCGCCGCCGCGGATTCGGTAAAGATTGTCCTGAATCTGGAGGACGGCAAAACTACGTCTTATGAGGCGAAGCTTCAGAAGACGGGAGACGATACGCGCAGGCTCGTCATTCCCTTCAACAAATTGGGTGCGCGCTGGTCGGCAATAAAGCGGCTCGACGTAATAAACCCCGACTCCGTCGCGGCGAAGGGCGACGACGGCTACTGGGTTTTGTCATACGGCGGATTGGGAACTTTCCGCTTCGACAACGGCTCGTTTTCGCTGAAGTGCAACAGAATGCCCCTCTACGGCTTCAAAAAGGGCGACGAGGCGTTTGTCGCCATTATGAAGACCCTCAAGTATGAGTTTTCCACGGAAATCAGGGTGGAAAACGGCGTCTATACGGTATTTCCCGCTTTCTACATCAACGCAATCGGAATGCCTCCGTATGAGGACATCGTTATTGACTACACGTATTTCAAGGGCAAAAAGGCGAACTATTCCTCCATGGGCAAGGCATACCGCAAGTATCAGCTTGAGCGCGGCGAGGTCGTTCCCCTGCGCGAACGCATAAAGGGCAACCCCAAATTGCAATACACGGCGGAAGCTCCGTTTTTCAAAATCAGAATGGCGTCGTTCATGCGCCGCAGCGAAACAAAGCTCAACCGCGGCTACTATTGGAAAGACGTCGACGCGCCCAATATCCAAAAATACCACACTTTCGACGAAATGAAAGCCCTCCTCAAAAAGCTGAAGGAAGCGGGCATCGAAAAGGGCGATTTCATTTTGACGAACTGGAACTGGCGTTCCAACGGACGTTGCCCCATTTACGGCGTTGCCGAACCCGAACTGGGCGGCAATGCAAAATGCCGCGAGGTCACGAAATTCGGAAAGGACTTGGGCTTCCAAATTTCAGCCCACATTTTGCACACCGAAAACTACACAGTCTCTCCTGCATTCAACAAGGACGACTTGGCTTTGCAGCTTGACGGCGGGTATATCCACTACGACGGAATGGGCGGCGAGGCGTATCGGCCGTGCTTCAAGCAGGTCTACTACAAGCAGGTTCTGGAGAACTACACAAACATGCAGCAGCTCGGCTTCAACGGGCCGCTTCATATCGACGTTACGAGCGCAATCACGCCCTATCCGTGCTTCAATCTCAACCACCCATGCACGCGCAAAGACTGCGCGTTCTACATGAACCAGATTGGGCTGCTCTCGAGGGGGTTCTTCGGCGGATTCACTTCCGAGGCGGGCTGCGACCAAGTCGCCAACACGCTCGACTACGTTCTCTACGCCAACACTTGGACTATGAGCAGCCCGACCCGCGGGCGCACCGTGCTTGAAGACTACACCGTCCCTCTCTGGCAGATTGCCTACCACGGAATCATAATGAGCAATCCGTTTTTCGAGTCGCTCGACTATTGGCGCGGCGGCAGAAAAAACAACGAAGCTCGTCTGAAGGCGGTCGAATTCGGCGCGAGAATGTCGTGCTACGGCGCGTTCGACTCTTTCCAGCCGACCGACAACCAAAAACTTGCCCTGCTCAAGGAGGCCTACGACGACTACATGCAGCTTCAGTATCTTCAATACGAGTTTATGGAAGACCACCGCAAGCTCGCCGACGGCGTATTTAGAATCCGCTATTCCGACGGCTCGGTGATAGTTGTAAACTACACCGACAAGCCTTTCGAATACAAAAAGGGCGTAGTTTCGGCAAAAGACTACAAACTCTTTAAGTAAAATTTAGGGCTAAGCGGGGGCGGGCAATTTTACGTTGTCCGCCTCGGCGCGTCAAAGGGACTGTTCCGCACTGCGGGCTTTGCGCGCCGCCGTTTTGCGCGCGCATAAAAAATAAAAGTATGGACTTGCCCGAAACAAATATTTTATATTTGCGTCAAACATTAACAGGAGGCGTAGATGAGAATTTTGTTTTTGATAGCGGCTTTGCTGGCGGCGGGCTTTGTGCGCGCAGATTCAGACCGTCCGAAAATAGCGGTTGTTGCGGGAAGCGACTGCCCCGTGCCCGCGCTTGCGGGGCGCACGGCGGCGTTGAAATCGGAGCTTGAGGCGCGCTTGGCGTCGGCGGGCTTTGCGGTAGTTGATTTGTCAATGCAGACAAAGACTCTCGGCGAGTTCCTCTCTTCGGGTGGGCTGCCGAAAGCCGAAGACGGGTTGTTTTCAAAGGCGTCGGCGTTGCGCGTTTGCGAGATGTCGGGCGCGGACTGTCTGCTTGTGGCGAAGTATTCGCAGTATCTGAAAGCGGTCAAAAAGTTTTCGGGCTACGGGATTAAAACGGAAAACGCCGTCTACACGCTCGGGGCGAACTACGCCGTCTATGCGGCGGGCGAAAGCGTTTCGGGCGGTGCAGTGGAGGCCTCCAAAACGGTTCGCGCGTCGGAGTCGGGCGGCGAAATTCCCGAGGACGTTTTGGGCGAACTTGTCGCGGACGTTTCGCGGCAGATGGCAGCAGCCGCTGCTTCGGGGAAGTCGGCGTTGGTGAAAAAACAGGCGTCGGCATTGTGCGAGGTTGCGTTCGAATTTTCCGTAGAGGACTTGTTCTTCCCGCAGATAAAGTCGGAGAACGGGCAATACGTTCTTACGGGCGATTGCGCGCCCGCAAACATCGGTTTGGTTAACGCCCAAATAGACGGCGTTGCGCGCCCGCTCGGCGAAAAAACGGTGCTTTCAAAGGGGCTTCACAAGCTGAAAATCAGGCAGCCCGACATTGCCGATTTCGACGCCGACATTCTCGTTTCGGGCGAGGCGGGGCAGAAATTCGCCTTCCGTCTGAGTCTCGACGCCGCGGCGCGCGCGCGTATGCGCGGCGATATGGAATTTTTGCAGTCGCTCAAAGACAGGTCGGCGCAAACGCTCGACCGCCGCATAATCACCGAGGCGGAAGCGGAACGCTTGCGCGGTTTGGCGAAGAAGTTCGGGCAGTCGGGAATAAAAATCGACGCAAAGGAGTTTCCAGAGGTGAAATTGCAGAGTATTTTCGGACAATAAAAAGAAGGAGATTTTAAGATGAAAAAATTGTTGGTATTTTTTACGGTTTTGTTCGCCGCCGCGGCGGTTTTTGCAAAGCCCGTGCGCAAAAACGCAATGGCTGTGGTGAAGGTTTCGGCAACGCAGGCGTGCGCAAAGCTTGCAAAGAAAAACGCGTCGGAGGATTCGCTCGGGCGGTTTGTTGAGGCCATAGCCGACGGGCTGCCCGCCGACTTCGCCTCAACGGGAGTAGTCAAGGTGGTTTCGCGCTCGGCAATAGACTCCGTTTTGAAGGAGCAGAATTTCGGCGAGTCGGGCAACGTTGACAAGTCTACCGCTTCGCAGGCGGGAAAGCTTTTGGGCGCGCGATACATCGTAACTGTCGTGGTGCGCGACTTTCAGGATTTCAAGGACAAGGCGCATTTTGCAACGCTCGCGCAGAGCGACGAACTCCGAAAGGTGCGCGTCAACGTAGCCGCCAATGTAATCGACACCAAAACGGGCGAGATTGTCCACGGCGGAACGCTCGCAATTGAGGGAAGCGACAGGTCAATGAAGCACGACGCTTCCGTGCAGTCGGGCGGCGAAATGACCGACGCCGTTGTTGTTATGCTTGCCGATACCGTAAACAAAACGCTTGCGCGCAACATTGTAAACCACCTCTTCCCTCCGAAAATTACGTCGATAAAAAACGGCGTTGCCTCAATCAACAGGGGCGAAGGCGCGGGCGTTGAAGTCGGCGACGAGTTCGAAGTTTACGCGGCGGGAGGCAAGGTAGTCGATTCCGATTCGGGCAAAAATCTCGGCGATGTGGAGGAGACAAAGGGGCGCATAAAAGTAATTTCCGTTTCGGCAAAATCCGCCAAGGCGAAGATTGTCGAAAACGGCGGCGTCAAAAAGGGGCAGCTTGTCCGCCCGCTTAAAAAGGGCGCGGCGAAGCAGCGCGTTGTTGAAATTTAGCTAAGTTGCGGTGCGCTGCAGTGCACGGTTGAAATGAATTTTTTCAGGACAGTTTCGGCGTGGACGGTTCTTGTCGCGGTTTCGGGGTGCGCAACCTACACGAGCCAAACAGAACACCTCAGGCGCGACTGGGGCGCGGGCAACACTTCGTCCGCGTTCGCCGAAGTTTCCGAATGCGAGTCCGACCGCCGCGACAGCGTGGACGCGCTTGTCTGGAAGCTCGAGCGCGGCGCAATAGCACGCGCCGACGGGAATCTGCACGACAGCGTAAAGTCGTTCGAATCGGCGCACGCAGACATTGCCGCGTTTGAGTCTGCGCCCGAAATAAGCCTTTCGCGCGAGACCGAGGCTTTTCTTACAAACCGCTCGTTCCTCCCCTACAAAGGCTACAACTACGACAAAATTATGGCGTGCGCATACCTCGCGCTCGACTACATCGAGCTTGGCGATTTCGACTCGGCGCGCGTGCAGATAAAGCGAATCGAAAACTACCAAGCCGACGCCGTGCGCCAAAACGCCGCGCGCATAGAACGCGAGCGCAAAGCGTTGCAGGACGCCGCCGACAAGCGCGACGCAGCCTCGGCGGAGCGCGCGCGGGCGGTTGCCGAACGCTCGGCGGAATTCCGAAAATTCTATCCCGACCGTTCGTGCGGGCGCGCAACACGTCCGTATGAGAACCCTTTCGCCTACTGGGTTTCGGGCGCGTTTTTAGCGCACGCGGGCGAAGACATGCGCGATGTCGAGCGCGCTCAGGATATGTTCCGAATAGGCGGTTCGCTTGCCGACACCCCGTCTTCGGTGTTCGCCCAAGACTACAAAATGTGCGAGGCAATTCTTTCGGGCGGAAAAACAGTTCCCCAAACATACGTCGTTTTCGAGACGGGTTGCGCGCCAATCCGCAGGCAGTTCAGGCTCGACCTTCCGCTGTTTGTTGCGGGCGAAAACCTGCCGCACGTTGCGGTGAATTTTCCGTATTTGTCGGCGCGCGACAGCTTCAGAAAATCGGTTGCGGTTTCGGCGGACGGCAAAACGCATTCGCTTGAAACGGTTGCCGACATGGACGAAATTATCGGGCTTGAGTTCGAAAACGAGCTTCCGTTGGTCATAACAAAAACGCTGCTTTCGGCGGCGGCAAAGGCAACCGCGCAGTATTTTGCCGCGCGGGCGGCGGGCGGCGACTGGGGCGTTTTGGTGAACATTGCAGGCGGCGTATACCAGTCTTTGGTCAACGACGCCGACCTGCGCACTTGGACGACGCTCCCAAAAAAAATCATGATTGCCCGCTTCGACACTCCGCCCGACGGAATCGTGAAAATCGACGGAACGCAGGTGCGCGTCAATCCCGACTGCGCAAACATCGTGTTTGTAAAAAGCATGTCGGCGGGCGGAAAAATTTCCGTTCGCTCTGCGTCGTTTGCAAAAAGCGGCGGTGCAAGTGCGGGCGGCTCGGCGGAGGCGTCGAAAAAACTTGCCAACTCCGCGGGGGCGGCTAAGTAGTCTTTCGAAAAACTAAAAAAGGAGAATCATGAAAAAATCTGTTGTGGCTTTGTTATTGATTGCGTTGCTGGGCGGGTGTGCTTCGGTAAATATGTTCGAGCCCGCCGAGCCGCAGGCGCGTTCGCAGATGGCCGACCACAAACGCATAATTTCCGACGGCGAGCTTGACAATTACGCCCGCGTTGTGGACATAAACCAAGCGACCGTCGGCGGGCTGCTGAAAGTGCAGGCAAAACTGCTGAACACTTCGGCGGCGGAAAGAAAAATCAGGTATAAATTCGTATGGCTCGACGCGCAGGGTATGGAGGTTTCGGGCGTAAATTCCGTCTGGAACGTGCTCGAGCTTTCTTCCGCCGAGGCGGTTTTCATTTCGTCGGTCGCGCCGACTCCGAACGCAAGGGATTTCATTCTGAAGCTCCTGCCCGACGAACGCTAATTCAACAAAAAACAAAGGGTTTTACATGAAAAAATCAATTATGCTTTTGGCGGTTGCCGCAGCGGCGATTGCCGTTTCGGGCTGCTCCACGAAGGGAAAGTATGTCGACGCCGACAAGTCGGGGGTAATCGGCACGGGCGTGAACATTCAGGATTTCAACTCTGCGGCGGCCTCTCTTGTAAACGATTTGCTCGCTTCGGGCGCGCTCGAGCGCACAAACCTTAAAATGCCCATAAAGCTGCTTGTAAGCAGGATAAAAAGCGACGTTTCAGAGCCGATAAACAGGGAGCTTCTCACCAACCAAATTTGCATGGCTCTGAACAATTCGGGCAAGGCAATCGCCGTAAAGGACGACCCCGCCACAAAGGAGCTTTATCTCGCCGAGGCGCGCAAGTTGGGCGCGGAAACATCGCTGCCGAAAATCACCCTCACAGGCTCAATCAGCCAGATAAACGCCGCCGACAGCGACGTAAAGCAGGTCACATACGTCTTTGCGGTCGAGGTAAACTACCGCGGCAACTCAATCTGGATGGGGCAGAAGCAGATTACAAAGCAGTTCGGCAAAACTCTATTCGGAATGTAGCGTATGAAGGCAAAGATTATAGCTCTTTTCGTCTTGGCAAGTGCGCTACTTTCGGGCTGCGAGAGTCTCGGCTGGCAGACAATCGGTTTGCGCGACGCTCTCACTCCCGGGGTGGGCACAGAGACCACCATCCACTCCTATTAAAAAACTTGCGAGGACGACGCCTCTTTTTCGAATATTTTATAAATAAAGAGTAATGGCGGTTGCTTACGGCAACCGCCTTTGTTTTTAGAATCGAAAAAGAGGCGTCTCGCGGCTTATGGAGAGTTTGTTCGGGCGGAATAACCTCAAGGTTGATTCCGCCAACTCACAAACGTCTCCCTAAGCACACGCCTCGCAAGTTTTTTTGCGGGGCACGAAGCTGATTCGAACTTACTTTTTTTAAAAACATGTGAGGACGCGTATCTTTCGGCGGCTTTAAAAAGAACAACGGCGCGTAGGTAAAACCTACCGCCGTCGGTGCCCAACATATAAAAACTTTAACCAGAAGACAAAGCGGCATTGGCTATGCCAATCCGCGTTTTTTATATGTTGGGAAGTGGCGCAAATTGGCTAAAGCCAATGTTGCTTTACTTTAATCAATAATCAAAGGCGGATTGGCTTTTGCCAATCGCCGCCACTTTAGAAAATATAAAAAATTTAAAAGCGTGAGGCTCGAGGCAGGATTTGAGTTTTGGCGAGCGTAAGCGGGCTGTAGCCCGTAAGTCGAAGCCAAAACCAAATGATGCCCGAGAGCGTTTCTTTCGGCAGTTTTTATAATCAAAGGAGATTGAACTCTGTTCAATCTCCTTTACTTGTTTTTAATAAAAACTGCCGCCGAAAGAAACGCGCCCTCACGCTTTTAAGAAGAAGTCTTGGGCGAAGTAGGTGAGAATCATGTCCGCGCCAGCGCGTTTGATTGCCGTGAGCGATTCGTCGCGGACGCGTTCGTAGTCGAGCCAGCCGTTTTTTGCGGCGGCGGCAAGCATTGCGTATTCGCCCGATACCTGATAGGCAGCAACGGGGAGTGTTGTGGCGGCTTTTACCTTGGTGATGATGTCGAGATATGGCATAGCGGGCTTTACCATAACAATGTCCGCGCCTTCGTCTTCGTCGAAGAGAACCTCTTTGATTGCCTCGTTTACGTTGGCGGGGTTGAGCTGGTAGCCGCGCTTGTCGAGATATTTTTTTGTTTTGCCCTTCGATTTCGGAGTCGAGCCGATTGCGTCGCGGAAAGGCCCGTAGAACGCGGAGGCGTATTTCGCGCTGTATGCCATAATGGCGGTGTCCTCAAGGTCGTTTTCGTCGAGTGCTTGGCGGATTGCGCCTATGCGCCCGTCCATCATGTCGGAGGGGGCTACAATGTCCGCGCCCGCCTGCGCGGCGGAAACCGCCATTTCTGATAGAATGCCGACGGTGGTGTCGTTGAGAATCCACGCGCCCGATTCGTCGAGAATGCCGTCGTGCCCGTGCGAAGTGTAGGGATCGAGGGCGATGTCGGCGGCTACGAGCAGCTCGGGGAAGTGCTTTTTGACTTCGGCAATGGCGCGGTTTGCAAGCGACATCGGGTTGTAGGCTTCGCGCGCGTCGAGCGACTTGTCGGAGGCGTCAACCATCGGGAACGGGGCTATTGCCTGAATGCCCGCGTTGAGCGCGGCTTCGCAATACTTCAGCAGCGACTGGATTGTGTGGCGGTGGATTCTCGGCATCGACGGAATTTCCTCCGAGCCCGAAAGCCCCTCCGTTACGAACACGGGAAGAATTAGGTCTTTTACGCTCACGCGCGTTTCCGTGCAGAGTTCGAGAATCGCGGGGCTGCGGCGCAGGCGGCGCGGACGTTTGGAGATATATAGCTTGAAATTTTCGCTCATTGTGCTTTTGTTTATGGCGGAGTTTAATAAAAATCGCAACTAAAAATGAATCCAAGCATACACAATACGCTTTCGAGAAAAAAAGACGAACTTGTCCAGCAGGGCGACGTTTTCGGCATCTACTGCTGCGGCCCGACGGTTTACGGCCCCGCGCATATAGGCAATTTCAGAACGTTTCTGGTGCAGGACGTTTTGCGCAGAACGCTCGAATGTGCGGGGTTCAACGTAAAACACGTCAGAAACATAACCGACGTTGACGACAAAACCATTCGCGAGAGCCAAAAAAAGGGCATAACGCTCAAGGAATTTACCGCCCAGTGGGAAAACAAATTCCACGAAGACTGCAAAAAGCTCAATATGCTTCCCCCGCACGTTGAACCGCGCGCAACGGAGCATATAGGCGAACAGCTGGAAATGGTGTCTACGCTTGTCGAAAAGGGCTTTGCGTATCCCGCTTCCGACGGCAGCGTCTACTTTAAAATATCGGCGTTTCCCGAATACGGACGCCTTGCGGGGCTCGACCGCGAAAACATGGCAACGCAGTCCACAAACTCCGCGGGCGAGGCCAACAACGCCGACGAATACGAGCGCGAAAACGTTTCGGACTTCGCCCTCTGGAAGGGCAGAAAGCCCGAGGACGGCGCGAACTTCTGGAAGTCGCCGTGGGGCGAGGGTCGCCCGGGGTGGCACATTGAGTGCTCGGCGATGTCGCGCAAATACCTCGGCGACACGTTCGACCTGCACGGCGGCGGAATCGACCTGTGTTTCCCGCACCACGAAAATGAGATAGCCCAGAGCCAATGCGCCACGGGAAAATCGCCGTATGTGCGCTACTGGTTCCACAGCGCGCACCTCATGGTTGAGGGGCAGAAAATGTCGAAGAGTCTCGGCAACCTTTTTACGCTCGACCAGCTTATAGAAAAGGGCTACACGCCCGCGCAAATCCGCTACGCGCTTGTTTCGGGACACTATCGCCAGCAGCTCAACTTCACCTTCAAAGGCCTTGACGACGCCAAAAGCGCGCTTGCAAAGCTCAAAAAGGCTCTCGAGGCGGCTCTCCAAAAAACGGGCGTTTCGGAAGCCGAATTCAAAAGCTTTATCAAGCCGAACAACGCTTTTGCGGGAACGGTTTTCGAGGACGCTTGGAACGCGCTGATTGACGACCTCAACGTGCCCAAGTGCTTGGGCAAGGTATTTTCCGCCCTCCACGAAGTGGCTACGGAATCCGACTTGCGGGCGTTCGGCGCGCTCGTTTACGCGCTGGGAATCGACCTGTTCGAAGCCGCGCCCGAGGCGCAGTCGGCAGACGTTCCCTCCGAAATTGCCGAGCTTGCCCAAAAACGTTGGGACGCCAAAAAGAGCCGCGACTTCGCCCTTGCCGACGAACTCCGCGCCCAAATAAAGGCCGCGGGCTGGGAAGTGTTCGACACAAAAGACGGTTTCGACATCAAAAAATTGTAGCGATGAAAGTATTGAGAGCAAAAAGTGCGGGCTTCTGTTTCGGCGTTGAGCGCGCCATAAACATAGCAACCACCTGCACCGAAAACGGAACGCGCCGCGTGTTTACCGACGGCCCGCTAATCCACAATTCGCAGATGATGGAGCTGCTGGAGAAAAACGGCGTCACGGAAATAGGCGACTACGCCAGCGAAGCCAATATCGACAACCAAGTCAAAAAGGACGAAAACGCAATGCTCGTAATACGCGCGCACGGTGTTTCGCCCGAGCGCAGGCAGTATCTCAAGCAGCTTGGGCTGCCCTGCAAAGACGCAACCTGTCCCGACGTGGGCAAGATTGCCGGCATAATAAAAATCCACGCAATCAAGGGCTACACCGTGGTTGTTGTGGGCGACCCAAAGCACCCCGAGGTTATCGGGCTTTTGGGCTACGCAAAGCAGGGCAGGGGCTTCGTGATAAAAAACGAGGCGGACGTCGACAACTTTCCGAACATTGAGGGCGACATTTGCATTGTCTCACAGTCAACAATGTTCCCGAGCGACTTCGAAAAGCTCGCCGAGTATTTCAAAAGGCGTTTCCCGCAGACAAAGATTGTCGATACCATTTGCGGGGCTACAAAGGAACGCCAGAACGAGGTTGTCCGCCTCGCCGAAAACGGCGCGCAGGCGATTGTGGTAATAGGCGGCAAACATTCGGCAAACACAGTCAAGCTTGCAATGCTTGTAGAACGCACGGGGCTGCCGTGCTTCCACATCGAAACTCTCAAGGAGCTTGACTTGGACGCCGTTTCGAAGTTCGATGTAGTCGGCGTTACCGCGGGGGCTTCCACGCCCGCGTTTTTGATTGACGAAGTTTGCGACAAACTCGAATCTTTGTAAAAACTTTTTCGGAAGGGAGACGTTTATATGGATATGAAGGCATCTGTTCAAAAGGCTGTAAAAACCGCAAAGCGCGCGTTCACGCTCATGGAGGTTATGCTGGCGATAGCGATGATTTCGCTGCTGGCTTTTTTGGTTGTTTCGAACGTAGATACGCTCATGACAAGCTCGCAGACGAAGATTGCCGACTCTTTCGTCAACGGCTCGCTTGCCACTCCCATGATGGCGTTCAAGCTTTCCACGGGGCGTTTCCCCACAACGGAAGAGGGGCTTGACGCCCTGCTGAACGCCCCCGAAGCCCTCAAGGACAGATGGGACGGCCCGTATGTGCGCGCCCTGCGTCCCGATCCGTGGGGGAATCCGTATCAATACAGGTTCCCCGCCCAGAAGAGCAAGGACGGCTACGACGTGTGGTCGAACGGCCCCGACGGGCAAAGCGGCACCGACGACGACATCGGCAACTGGACGAAATAGCACAATGCGCGGCGCGGGGACTTTTCGCAAAAACACCGGCGGAAGTCGGCGCGTGCGCGCGTTCACGCTGCTCGAGATTATTGCGGCTCTCGCGCTTGTGGCGATGCTTTCGCTTGCGGCGATTGTCTCGCTGCCGCGCGATTTCGGCAAAAACGTTCCGATAGAAAAGGCGTTTGAAACCGCCGTGCGGGCGGCGTCGTATTTGGCTCAGGAACGCGGCGCGTATTTGGCTCTCTCATTCGACCGCCGCGGATTTTTCGAAATATCTGAAGTGGAAACGGGCAGGGCGGTAAAGCGCGTGTTTCTCAAAGACGCCTACGCAAAGGTAGTTGAAGCCGCATTGAAAGACGGACGCGAAATTCCCCAGCCCGAAACCGAATGCACAGATTCAGTTGTGTTCGAGCCGAATCTCCCCGAGATAATAGGGCGCACCAAACTCGATTTCCCCGAGTCGTTCCCTCAGCGGATTGTTTTTGCGCCCGACGGAACGTGCGGCGGCGGAAGCGTGAAAATAACATCGCAGGCGTTTGAACAACCGCTTGCACTGAAACTCGACTGGGCGGCGGCGACTGTCTATGAAAGCGGCAAGTAGGGCGTTTACACTGGTGGAGTGCATTGCGGCTGTCTCGCTTTTTGCGCTGGCGGGGTTTGCAATTTCGGCTGCGTTGGCGAACTTGGTTTTTCCGCTCGTGCGCGCCGACGCGCAAAAAAACGACGCCGACATTGAACTTTGTCTGGCGGAAATTCTCAAGGTGGAAAACTACGACGCCCTCGACGACGGCATCGACGTCGACGGGCTTGGCGGCACGCGCTATCGGGTTGTTGCTGAGTTCGAGCCTACCGAAGTGCTCGATTTGTTCGAGCTGAAAGCGGAAATTTCTTCGCCCGAAAAGACGTATACAAGGCGTCTTTTTGTGGTGCGTCCCAAGTGGTATGAAAACGCCTCCGACAGGGACGAACTCAAGCGAGACAGGGAGGATTTTCTTGAGCTTAAACGGCGCAACGACGCCTTTGAAAGGGGCAAATGAGGCGGGCGTTTACACTGTTCGAAGTCGTGTTTGCGGTCGCCGTTTCGGCGGTCGTGATGTTCGGGTGCGCGTCGCTGTTTTTCGATATGGTGCGCACCGCCGATTCCCTCCGCGGCAACTGGACGCTGCGCGCGCACGCCGACGGCGTGGAGAGGTTTTTGCGCGCGTCGTTCGTGCACTCGTCAATATCCGACGTTTCGAAGCTTTCCGACGCCGTTTTTGCGCGCAACAAAAATTCGCTCTGCTTTGCGCGTCTGCCCGAGCAGGAACGCGGTGCCGACTACCACTTGGCGTTTTCCGACAAAACCGCAAACCCGCTCTACGTTTCGGCTACGGGTGCTGTCGGCGAAAAGCTGTGTTTTCTCGATTTGACGGAGGGCGAAGGGCTGTTTGTTGTTTGGACTTTCGTGCGGTCGGAGGACAGGAAAAACGCGTCGGCAGTTTACAGAACGCAGCTTTCGCCGTTCGTGCGCGAAATGTATTTCATCTACAAAGACGCCACTCTTTGGAAGGAGGAGGCGGCAATTGACTCGCGCGCGAAAATGCCGCAGTTTTTGAAGCTTGTGTTCGAGCGCGGCGGCGAACGCATAGAGCGCGTGGTGTCGCTGGGTTCGCAAATAGACTATCAGGTAGGGCGATGAAAAGGGGCGGAAAAAGGGGAAGCGTTTTGCTGTTCGTGCTGCTGGTGGTGTTTGCGTCGGCTGCCATATTGGCGTCGGTTGCCGAATACGCTGCGGTTGCGCTGCGTTCACGCGCGTCGGCGGCAAACGAATTCGAGCTGAGGCTCGACGCTTATTCCGCCCTGAACGCCGCCGTAGCCGTTTTGGAGGAATATTCCGAAATCGACGGCGGACTGTTTTCGGCAAGACAGGGCTGGGGCAAGCCGTTCGCCGACGGACGCATTCAAATGCCCGACGGCGCGGAGGCTGAGGTTGCAATTTCGGACGAAAGCGGAAAAATTCCGCTTCGGGCGGTGAAGTCGGACAGGCTTGCGAAAATCATCGAAAGCTTCGGCGTGTCGGAGCGCGATTCGCAAAAATACGCCGACCTGATTACCGACTGGGTTGACGCCGACGACTCCCCCTCCGTTTCGGGCGCGGAGTATTCCGACTACGACCGCGGCGCGGCGTTGCCGCCGAACCGCCCGATGGAATCGTTCGCGGAGCTTGCGCTCGTGAGGGACTTGGATTTCGCGTTCTTCGACGCCGACTCAAAGCCGACGCCGCTTTTCGAAAAATTCGCCGCCGTGTTTTCGCTTGAACGCTTTTCTAAAACAAACCTCAACGCCGCTTCCGACGCCGTTTTGGAGGCGTTGATGTTCGCCGAGCAAAAGGATTTTTCGCCTACGCTTTCGGCGGCAATAAGGGGCGACATCGGCTACGTAAAAGACGGCATTTTCTGGTGCAAGTCGGCCGAAGACCTGCTCGGCAGGGGCGCGGCTGAATACCCCACTGAGGCCACCGTGTTCAAGGCGCAGTATTTTGTGATAACAATCGACATCTCTCGCGGCTTGGCGCGCTACAAGCTTGTGGCGCACTATGCCGACCCCGCGGCGTTTACTTCGGAAAAATCGGGCGCGAAAAAATCGGCGTCGGGCTCGGCGTTCGAAAACGGCGTCATAAACGCGGCTTCGTCAAAGGCGGCAAAAAAGGGAAGTTTCAAGATTGTGAAAATAATGGAGTTCGCAAAGTAAATCAAACGCGGAAAAAGATTGATTGTTCGGGCGTTTTTTCAATACTGGTGTCTGTTATACAATGAACGATTTTGAAGACACTTCTTTTCTCGCCGACGGCGGCGACGTGGGCATAGTCTCATTCAGCGACTATTTCTGCGACGAACCGCTGCATTTCAAGCTCGGCGGCGTATTGGACTCTTTCAATATCCGTTACGAAACCTACGGACGCCTCAACGAAGACAAGTCGAACGCGGTGCTTGTTTGCCACGCGCTCACGGGCGACCACCACTGCGCGGGCGTCTATTCGCTCACCGACCGCAAGTCGGGCTGGTGGAACAACATTATAGGCCCTTCAAAACCGCTCGACACAAACAAGTATTTCGTCATTTGCTCAAACTGCATAGGCGGCTGTAGGGGCACGACGGGCCCCGTTTCCATAAACCCCAAAACGGGCAAACGCTACAACCTCACTTTCCCCGCGGTGACTTTGCAGGACATGGTAGCCGCTCAGGAAAGGTTGATTACCCACTTGGGCATCAAAAAACTCAAAATGGCAATCGGCGGAAGCATGGGCGGAATGCAGACGCTCCAGTGGGCGATAGACTTTCCAGACAGGGTGGAACGCGTCTGCGCGCTTGCAACAACGTCGCGCCAAAACGCGCAGGCCATTGCCTTCAACGAAGTCGGCAGAAGCGCGATTATGCAGGACCCCGTCTGGCAGGGCGGCAACTACGCCATAGAGCGCGTGCCCAGCGTGGGATTGGGAATTGCCCGAATGATGGCGCACATAACATACCTTTCCGACAAGGGAATGGAGGGCAAGTTCGGGCGCGACCACTCCAAAATTCGCGGCGACGAAATCTTCAAGCCCTCCTTCGAGGTCGAAAGCTATCTGCACCACCAAGGGCAAAGCTTCGTCAACAGGTTCGACGCAAACTCGTATCTGTATTTCACGCGCGCGCTCGACTTGTTCGACCTGAGTCTGGGCAAAGGCTCGCTCGAGGCCGCGTTTGCCGACGTTTCGGCAAAGTTTTTGATTGTCGGCTTCACGAGCGACTGGCTTTTCCCGCCCGAGCAGAACAGGAAAATAGTAAAGGCACTTCTGCGCGCGGGCAAAACGGCGTCATACGCGGAAATTCAAAGCGATTTGGGGCACGATTCGTTCCTTATCCACTCTCCGAAGCTTTACAAATTAGTGGAGTATTTTTTGAATGACTGAGGAAAAAAAACAGAAAAATCTCCTGAAAAAGAAGATTGAGCTGAAGGCAATCAGCGAGTGGGTCGGCGAGGGCGACCGCGTGCTCGATTTGGGCTGCGGGCGCGGAATTTTGCTCGACGCCCTCGTGGAGCGCAAAAACGTTTATGCCGTGGGTGTCGATTCCGATTTCGAAAAAATTTCGCTGTGCATAAAAAAGGGCGTAAACGCCTACCACGGCGACATTATGGACATTCTTTCGTCGTTCGACGACAACTCGTTCGACTGGATTATCTGCTCCCGAACCCTCCCCGAGCTTGAAAACGCGCGCGAGGTTATTTTCGAGTCTCTGCGCGTTGCAAAGTGTGTGGCGGTGGGCTTTGTGAACTTCGCCTACTGGAAAAACCGCCTCGCAATACTGCTTACGGGCGACAGAATCCTCAACGAAGTCTACCCCTCAAAGTGGGACGCCGCCCGCCCCATGAACACAATCTCAGTCGATTCCTTTAAGGAATTCTGCAAAAATAACGAAATAACTATCAAACGCCAACACTTCCTGCGCGGCGACTGGGAAACACCGTGTCGCTTTATGCCCAATCTGTTTTCGGGCTACGCGCTGTTCGAAATTTCAAAGGAAAAACAATCATGAATTGCGAAGAAAACGAAAAGAAAGAACAAACACCCGCAATCGCCGCGGAAATGCAAAAACGCTTCCTCGACGAGCGCAAAATTTTCTTGTGGGACTCCGTAACCGACAAAACCGCCGCCGAGGTGGTCGAAAAACTCCTCTATCTGGATATGCTCGACCACGAAAAGGAAATCACCTTCTACATGAGCACCCCCGGCGGCTCAATCAGCGCGGGAATGTCGATTTACGATACCATGAAGCTGATAAAAGCCCCCGTAAAGGTTGTCGTAACGGGCATTGCAATGAGCATGGGCTCAATCCTCCTTTCCGCCGCGCCCAAGGGCAAACGCTTCTTGTTCCCGAGCGCGCGCGTTATGATTCACCAGCCCCTGATTATGGGCGAAATGAGCGGCACGGCGGTTGACATGCACATTCAGGCGATGGAGCTTGAGAGAATGAGGGAGGAGCTGAACAAGATTTTGTCGGAGGCGTCGGGGCAGCCGCTGGAAAAGATTGCGGCGGACACGGACAGGGACTTCTTTATGACGGCGCAGGAAGCCATTGAGTATGGGTTGGCGGATGCCATCGTCCAAAACGCGTAGAACGCGTGAAAAACGCATAAAATTGGCTTGATACTGCGTTTTGTCCCTTTTTTGTTTGGTCACATAGGTCTACTATGCTCCCTGCACAAAAAAGGGACAAAGCCTTGTCTGAAGCTCAATTTTATGCGTTTTTGCGTATTTAGAAACTTTAATTGGTAGTCAAAGGTGTATTGCCCACGGCAATCGCCGCCACTTTCGAAAAGTTAAAAAACGTCCTCGCACTTTTTAAAAGAGCGGGAGGTGAGGAAGTCCTTGAAGTCCTGCTTTAGGGGGGCGCGGAAAACCATGTTGGGGAAGACTTTTGAGAAGTCCATTTCGTAGGCGTGGAGGGCTTGACGTTTCATCTGGAGGGTTGCGAGCATTTCGTCGGTTACGCCTTTGTCGATGAAGTCGAGATAGAAATTTTCGTCTTCACCGTAGATTTTGTCGCCTATGACGTGGTGGCCAATCCATTGGGCGTGGGCGCGTATCTGGTGCTTGCGCCCCGTCAGCAGCGTTGCCTGAACGAGAGTCGCGGGGCGGAATTGCTCGGCGTGCGAGTGCCCGAGAACCTTGAAAATTGTGCACGCGCTTTTTGCGGAAAGCTTCTGGACGGCGCAGCGCGTTTTGATTGCTATGGCGGAGTCCTTGTCGTCGGTGAGCGGCTGTGAGACTGTCCATTCGCCGTCTATGTGCCCGTCGAGAATTGCCAGATACTTTTTGCCCACAAGCGATTTGTCGTTCATCGCCTTTTGGGCAACGGAAGCAGTCTGCTTGTTTTTTGCAAGAACTACAACGCCGCTTGTTTCCCTGTCGAGGCGGTTTACCAAGTGTAGCAGGTCGCTTTTGAGGTATTCGCGCGCCGCGCCCGCAAGGCTTGAATAAGGCCCGTTTTTGGAGGGGTGGCATACAAGCCAGCCCGGTTTGTTGAGCACCAGAAAGTTTTCGTCTTCGAAAATTATCCAAGAGGGAAATTCGTCGGGATTTACAAGCCCCGCCTTTTCGCCGAAGTCCTCGGGGTTTTGATATTCGTTATCCATTTTTGATTCCTGTTGTTATTGCCACAAGCCCGCAGCCAAATTTTTTTACTGTTGTTTGCGCGAAGCCCGCCGCGGCGAACATTGCCGTGATTTCGTTCGGGAAGGGGTAGTTCAGGGTTGTGTTTGCAAGGTATTTGTAGTTTTGCCTGTCTCCGCCGAAAGCCGCCGCAATTGAGGGGACGACGTGCGCCATAAAAATTTTTTGAGCCGTTTCCGAGAGCTTGCCCGCGCGCGAAACCTCGAGAATAGCCAGCCTGCCGCGGGGCTTGAGCACGCGGAAGATTTCGGCGAGCGCGCGTTCGCGGTTCTGGAAATTCCGAAAGCCGAACGAGATTGTAATTGCGTCGAAAGAGGCGTCGGCAAGGGGGAGGTTTTCGCAGTCGGCGCGCATTAGTTTTACGCGGTCGGAGAGCTTTGATTTGTCGATTTTGCGCTGGGCAATTTCGAGCATTTCGGGGCAGAGGTCTATGCCCAGAATGCGCGCGGAAGAGTCGCGGCGGGCAAGTTCGGCGCAGACATCGCCGCTGCCGCACGCCAAATCCGCCACTTGGGGGGCGTTGCCGCGGAAGTCTGCCAGCGCGGTCTTTGCGAGGGCGCGCCGCCAGAGAACGTCAAGCCCGAAGCACATTGCGCGGTTGATTGTGTCGTAGTGCGCCGCCGTTTGGGAGAACATTTTCTGGACGTCGGCTTTGTCCCTTTTTTCGAAGTCGGGCATGCTATTTTCTTTCGAACGAGTTCACCACCAGCTCCGACAGGAATTTGTCGGGGTTTTCGACCGCCGCGGCGGGCAGCCGCCAAGCCGTTTGCGAGTTGTTGCGCGAGACAATCGCCAAGCCGTGTTCGTAGTCTTTGAACAGTTGGGCGCAGATGTCGGCTATGTGTTTGTCGGATTCAATCGCCTTTTTGACGAGCGCGCTTTGGGCGTCGGCGTCGAACGAGAGCGAGAAGCCCGTTTTTGCGGAAAAGTCTTTTTCGAATTGCGCCAGCCCCTCGAGCATTGTTTGGCGGACGATGTCGGAGTTGTCCTCAAGGAGCTTTGTAAGCTGGGCTTTGGGGGCGGATACGGTGTCGGTGTTAAGCTCGAAGTGCCTGATTCCCGACGACGGCAGCTCGAACTTGAAGTCGCGCAGGGTTCGCTCAAGCACTGTCATAAGCCCGCGCGCGCCCGTTTTTTCCAAGATGGCAAGCTCGGCTATTTTGCGGACTGCCTCTGGGGTGATTGAAAAGTCTATGCAGTAACCGGCGAAGTCCTCCCTGTATTGCTTGAGAATCGAGCCTTCCGAAGACGCGAGAATGTCGGCGAGGTCGTCGGCCTTGAGGGCTTCGCACGCAACGCGCACGGGCAGACGCCCGATGAATTCGGCTTCGAATCCGTATTTGATGAAGTCGCCCGTTTCGGCGAACTTGAGGTATTCGGAGGGCTCCAGCCGTTCTTCGCTTTGGGAGTCGAAATTGAAGCCGATTCTGTTTTTGTCCATTCGGCGGGCGATGTTTTCGCCGAGCTTGTCGAACGCGCCGCTTACTATGAACAGAATGTGGCGCGTGTTGATTGTGCGCTTCTGCTTTTTGTTCGACATTGCCATGCGCATTTGCCCCATCATATCCTGCGGGGCAACCACGTTGACGTTCGACTCCTCCATGAGCTTTAGCAGGTTTATCTGGACGCCGCGCCCCGAAACGTCTTTGCCGCCGAAATCGCTTCTGCCCGCTATTTTGTCGATTTCGTCTATGTAGACAATGCCGTATTGGGCAACATCAACGTTGCCGTGCGCGGTTTTTACGAGGTCGCGGATTATGTCTTCAACGTCGCTGCCGACGTATCCCGTTTCGGAGAATTTTGTGGCGTCGGCCTTGACGAACGGCACGCCTATCAGCTTTGCGGCGGTGCGCATAAGGTAGGTTTTGCCGACGCCCGTAGGCCCGAGAATTATGATGTTTTGCTTTGCGAACTCGCTTTCGGAAAGCTTGGGGTTTTCGAGGCAGCGGCGGACGTGGTTGTAGTGGTCGCAAATGGCGACCGACAGGACTTTTTTTGCCTCGTTTTGCTTGATTACGAAGCGGTCGAGATAGTCGCGTATTTGGCGCGGCTTCATGGAGAAGTTTTTGATTTTTTCAAGCACGTCTTCGCCTTCGTCCGATTCGTCCGCAGGCTCGGGAGGCGGCGGCTCGGCGGCGAACTGCGGCGCGAATTCGAACCTGACGTTTTTGTTGCCCAGTATCCCCTCGAGCTGCTTGCGCAGGTTGTCGAGGTTTTCGTCGAGATTTCCGTTGCGGTTTTGTTCGTTTTCGGAATCGGGATTTTTGTCTTTGCGGTGGTCGTCGTCCATAATCGTCGTATTTTTATGCGAAAAATTAGGCGTGATTATTCGGTTTTCAGTCATTTTTTCAATATTTTTTGTTGACTTTAGCTCCCGCCAAATAGAATACACGTTTTTTGCAATTCATTCTGAATCGGTAGTAATCGGCAGGAGTGAACCCCTTTTCTTAAAATTCAAATCAAGACAGGCAATTTTATGCAGAATCTAACAAAAAGAGAAATCATTCAGAAAATTTACAACGACAAAGACGAATGCCGCAAGGGTTCGATTCTTCAGAACGACGTAAAAGACATCGTTCAGCGCACGCTCGACATCATGACGGAATCGCTCGCGCAGGGCAGAAACATCGAATTGCGCAAGTTCGGCGTGCTCGAAGTTCAGGTTCGCAAGCCGCGCGTAGGCCGCAACCCCACGCAGCCCCAGCAGGACGTGGTTATCCCCAAGCGCGCGATAGTAAAGTTCAAGGCGGGCAAGGAACTCAAGGCGGCGTTGAAAACGCTCGACCTGAGCATTGTCGAAGAAAGCAAGGCTTCGCGCGCCAGAAAGTAGGTTGCTGTTATGGCCGATTTCAAGACTCTGCCCGGATTCAGGGAATTTTATCCCGAAGATTTCGCCAAAAAAAACAGGCTTTTCGCCCTTTGGCGCGATTCGGCGCGGTCTTTCGGCTTTCAGGAATTCGAGCCGCCCGTTCTCGAGCAGCTCGATTTGTTCACGGAAAAAAGCGGCGAGGAAATTAAATCGCAGCTTTTCGAATTTACCGACAAGGGCGGCAGGCAGGTAGCCCTCCGCCCCGAAATGACGCCGTCTTTGGCGCGAATGGTCGGCGCGCGCGCGGGCGGTATACGCCGTCCCGTAAAGTGGTTTGCTGTCGGCGAGAACTACCGCTACGAACGCCAGCAAAAGGGGCGTTTGCGCGCGTTCTACCAGTTCAATGCCGACATTTTGGGCGAGGCGTCGATAAACGCCGACGCGGAAATTATTTCGCTTTTGATAAACTCGCTGTGCTGTTTGGGGCTTGACCAAACGCAGTTCAAGCTCCGCTTGGGCGACAGAAATTTGTGGGTGCTTTTTCTCGAGAAATCGGGCGTGGATTCGGCGCGCATGGTTTCGGTGCTGTCGGTTATCGACAAGCTCGAGAAGGTTTCGCCCGAAGCGTTGTCGGACATGATGAAGACAGCGCTCGAGGGTTCGCAGGTTTCAGCCGACGCGCTCATAGCCAACATAAGGGAGCTTGTTGCCCAGCGCAGCGTTGACGGCTTGGAGAGCTTTTTGCGCTCGGTCTGCGGCGACGCGGAGGAAATTGCCCGCAGAATTGCCGATTGGCGCGAGCTGCTGAAGTTGCTTGAAAATCTGGGCTACTCGCAGTTCGTTTCGGTCGATATGGGCATTGTGCGCGGCTTGGCGTATTACACGGGGTTCGTGTTCGAGGCGTTCCAGACGGTAGGCTCGGGCAGGGCTTTGGCGGGCGGCGGCAGATACGATAATCTGGTTGCAAAGCTCGGCTATCAGGATATGCCCGCCGTGGGTTTCGGAATGGGCGACGTTACCGTTTCCGACTTGCTCGAGCTTGTAGGGAAAGTTCAGTGCGACGATTTTTCGCCCGAAGTCTATGTAGTCATAGGCTCGGATTCCGTCCGCGCCGACGCCCTCAAGGTTGTGCGCGCGCTCAGGGCTGCGGGCATCAGAACCGACTACCCATTCAAAACGTCTGGCTTCGGCAAACAGTTCAAACAGGCCGACGCCGTGGGTGCTAAATTCGCCGTCATCGTGGGCGAAGACGAAGTTAAAAAGGGCGTGGTAAAAGCCAAGAATTTGAAAACTGCCGAAGAATCCGAAGTGGAAATCGGCGGATTGGTCGATTTCCTCCGCGCGAAATAGGCGAAACGCAAAAAGCCCGAGAGTATCGGGCTTTTGGTTGCTTTTAAAAGAGGCGAGGCCGATGGGGCTTAGCCTTTTTTGTTTTTGCGCGGGGCAGGGCTAAAGCAGGCGCATTGTGGAGTAGTCGGCTTTGTAGCGCGGGTTGCCGTCGGCGTCGAAAGTTTCCGTAAGTTTTATTATCGCGGTGCGGCGCGGCGAAACGCGTATGTTTGAGTGGTGCGCGTGGAACACATACCAGATTCCGCCGTCGGCGTCGAAGAAAATATCGCCGTGTCCCGAGCCGTTGAAGCCGGTGTTTTCGCGCGAAATTACCGCGGGCGACTGCAGCTTTTTGAATTTGCCAAGCGGTGAGTCGGCAACGGCAACGCCCACGCAGTAGTCGGGGCTACGGAAGTCGTTGGCGGAATAGAAAAGGACGTATTTGCCCTTGCGCTTTACAACCGTCGGGCCTTCGACTACCGCGCGCGAAGACATGAATTTATCCTCGCCGTCTTTTATTCCCTTGTTGATTTTTTCGAATTCTTTGGGGAGGTCTTTTTTCTCCCAGTTTTGGTCGTTTTTAAGAAGCTGCTTTACCGCGCCCTTGCGCTGTGCGAGGTCGGCGGAAAGCTCCTGCCCGCAAACTCCGCCGAACTTACCCTTCCAGTGGACGAAATACGCGTAGATGCGGCCGTCGTCGTCGATGAAAATGAAGGGGTCTATTTCGAAGTTCGTGTCCGATTTCAGGGCTTTCGAGTTTTTGAAGCCGCCGTCGGGCTTGTCCGATTCGGCAATCGCCAGAAAGTGCTTTTTGTTCTTTTCGTCGTATGCGCAGTAGGCGAGGACGTATTTGCCGTTGCGCTTGAGAATTTGCGGTGCCCAGAAGCATTTGTCGCCCGATAATTTCGCCGTCTTTATCGCGTTGCCCGTAAGCGTCCAGTTGGCGAGGTCTTTCGATTGGTAGACGGGGAACGCGCCGTCGGCGTCTGCGCCCGTTCCCGTGAGGTAGTATGTGCCGTTTTCGGCAAAGATTGTAGGGTCGGGAAGCAGAATTTCCGCCGAAGCGCAGTTCGCGGCAAAAAGCGCGACCGCCGCTGCAAGCAGTTTGAATGTTGTCGGTTTCATTCCAATACTGCATATCGGTTGCGCGGGGGTTGTCAACTTATAAAAAAAACTTGAAACGCGGCGGGTTTTTGTTTTAGAAATGTTATCGAAAAAACCTGTATGCGGTGCAACCCGAATTCGGGTTTGGTGCACGCAATTAACAACAAACACATTAGAAAGACTTAAAAATGGCAAGACCGTTGACATTGTTCGCAGGCCAGTGGGCCGATATGAAACTTGAAGATTTGGCTCCGTTGGCGAAAAAAATGGGCTACGAGGGCTTGGAAATTCCCCTCACGCAAAACCACATAGACTTCGACAAATGCGACGACGAAGCGTATTTGAAAAGCCGCTGGGACATTCTCGAAAAAAACGGCCTTAACTGCTACGCAATCTCCAACCACCTCGTGGGGCAGTGCGTCTGCGACGAAATCGACTTCCGCCACAAGGCAATGCTCAGCGCGTCAATCTGGGGCGACGGCGACCCCGAAGGCGTGCGCCAGCGCGCGGCGGCGGCAATGATAAAGACAGCAAAGATTGCAAAAAAATTCTTCTCCATGCGCCCGAAGAGCTTGGGTGAATCGCCCATTGCGCCCACTGTCACGGGCTTTACGGGCTCTTCGATATGGAAGTATTTGTATTCGTTCCCGCCGGTTCTCAAGGACACTATTTCCAACGGCTATGCCGACTTTGCAAAACGCTGGATTCCCATTCTCGACGCCTACGACGCCGAGGGCGTAAACTTTGCGCTGGAAGTCCACCCCACAGAAATCGCATTCGACATCGCAAGTGCGGAACGCGCTTTGGAGGCGGTAAAATTCCACAAGCGTTTCGGCTTTAACTTCGACCCCTCGCACTTCGCGTATCAGGGCGTTGACTACGTAAAATTCATTCGCAAGTTCGCCGACAGAATTTTCCACGCCCACATGAAGGACGTTTGGTTCGGCCACGGCACGGGCGAAGCGGGCGTGTTCGGCGGTCATACCGACTTCTGCGACCCGCGCCGCTACTGGGACTTCCGCTCGATAGGCCACGGCGACGTAAACTTCGAGGAAATCATTGTAGCCCTCAACGACATCGGCTACAAAGGCCCGCTGTCGGTCGAATGGGAAGACGGCAGAATGGACAGAATCCACGGCGCGACGGAATCGTGCGCGCGCGTTCGTTCGTTCGATTTCCCCACTTCCGACATCGCGTTCGACTCCGCTTTCGACACGTCGAACCAATAGCTCTCGCGCCGCTTGACGTTTTGTTTCGGGCTTTTTTCGGCTTCGTCCGCATAAAAAAGCTCGACAATTCGGGCGTGCACTGTAGCTTTTCCCCCACTTCTAAAAACACCTAATTAAAATAGAAAATAAAAATATGAAAAACAACATCACCTACACTATGGCATTCTGGCTTCTCCGTTTCTGGTTGGCCGCGCGCGCAATCGGCACGGGGCTTACCAAGTTTATCGGCAAGGCTGAGGCGGTTGTAGACAATCCCGCGTATGCCGCGGAACTCAAGAAAACGATGGCGGACGGACTTTCGAAACAGGAGGCCATTGAGGTTATCGGCAACAGCGTCCCGCAAAAGGTTACGCAGGTTGTTGATACGCTCGGGTTCTCGTTCTACCACGGTTTGCCGGCGAAAGGCCCGATGACTGTGGAAACGTTCAGCGCAAGCCCGCTTATGCCCACGTTTATGGTTGAACCCTACGCGTTCGTTTTGGGCTTCGCGCTCATCGGCTTGGGCTTGACCACACTGTTGGGTATCTGCACAAGGCTTTCGTTGTTCCTGATGGGCTTGCTCTACATCTCGCTCACATACGGATTCATCATTCTCGAACCCTCGATGGGCCCCAGCGCGGCGGCGGGTATTGCATACTTGGGCGTTCATATGGTGCTCATAGTTGCGGCGCTGCTCTTGGCAGACTATAATAAATTCGAGCTTTTGCCCTGCAAAAAATTCTGCTGCAAATGCTGCAACAAAGACTGATAATTTAACGTCGAATATTATATGAAAAGTTTTACAAGAAGAGATTTTATCAAGACATCGGCGGCCGCCGCGGGCGGTTTGGTGATGTCGTCAAGCTTGCTTTCGGCTCAGAACAAGGGCGGAAATAAGGTCAACGTGGCAATCGTCGGTATGGGCGCAGAGGGCGAAGTGCTGCTCAACAGCCTTCTCAAGCTTCCCTACCTTAATTTTGTCGCCGTTTGCGACATTTGGCAGCCCCGTTGCGAATACGCCGCAATGCGTATAATGCGCGAATACAAGCAGGCACCTGCCCGCTATACAATCAAGATCGGCGGGAAAGACCGCCTTGCCCCTCTCGCTAGAAAAGGCAAAGTGGGCGAACTCAAGGGCGAAAACTACAAAGACCTTATCGCAAACCACGCCAAGGACTTGGACGCGGTTATCATTGCAACGCCCGACTTCTGGCACTCGCCGATGACTGTCGACTTCCTCAACGCAGGCGTAAACGTCTATTGCGAAAAGATGATGTCAGACACTCTCGAAGGCGCAAAGGCAATGGTTCGCGCAGCCCGCAAGAGCGGCAAGCTGCTGCAAATCGGCCACCAGAGAACGTCGAACCCGCGCTACAAGTATGCGCGCGAAGTTCTCCTGCGCAACAAGGAAATTTGCGACACGCTCTTCGGCAACATTATGGCATGCAACGGTCAGTGGAACAGAGCCGTAACCAAGGATTTGGGTTGGGCGGAGAAGGACACAATCCCCACCGAAAAGCTCAAGCAATACGGCTATAAGGATATGAACCAGTTCAGAAACTGGCGTTGGCACAAGGGTCTCGGCGGCGGCGCAATCTCCGACTTGGGCGCGCACCAGATTGACATCTTCGGCTGGATGCTCGGTGCACACCCCTCGCGCGTGATGGCTTCGGGCAACCGCGACTACTACAAGAAGGCCGACGGCACGCCCGCGCACGACTGGGACGACAACGTTATGTGCATTTTCGACTTCGACAAAACATTCCAAGGCAAAAAAGCGCAGGCGTTCTATCAGGTTCTCACAACGACCTCTTCGGGCGGCGGCTATTTCGAATCGTTCATGGGCGACAAGGGCACGCTGAAAATGTCGGAAAATCCCGCTATCACAAAGCTCTTCCGCGAAAACAACGCTCCCGAATGGAAGCCCCTCATTGACAAGGGCATTATCGGTGCGGGCGACGCTTCCTCCGCCAAAGTGCAAGTTGCGGACTCGCGCGAAAGTGCGGCTTTGGTAAGCTACGGATTCCCCACGAACATCAAGGGCTACGTTCCCAATGTCTCCGAAAAGCCCATTCATATGTATCACGTTGAAAACTTCTTCAATGCGGTAATGGGCAAGGAAAAGCTCAACTGCGACGCCGACCACGCATACGCCGCAGAGGCCGCCGTATTCAAGGCTAGAGAGGCAATCGAAAAGGGCCCGCTTACGTTCAGCGAATCCGACTTCGTTGTAGACTAATCTTCAGAAAAAGGAAAAATAAATGAAAAAGACAATTATTGCATTGGCTTCCGTTTTGTTCGCTCTCTCGTTGAGCGCAAAAACGCTCAAATTGGCAGTTCCCTCGGCCCAGCTGTCGGGAACGCCCGTTCCGATTGTCATTGATAACCTCGACCCCTACAAGGGCCCGCAGAAGGAAATCCAAGTCCCCGACGACGTTCAGAACATCGCAAAGGGCAAGGAAGTTACTTCCTCCGACGACTTCCCGATGATTGGCGAACTCACGCTGATTACCGACGGCAACAAAGACGGCGCGGAAGGCTGCTATGTAGAGATTATGGACGGACTCCAGTGGGTTCAGATTGACCTCGGCAAAACAAGCGACATCTACGCAATCGCAATGTGGCACTTCCATTCTCAGGAAAGAGCCTACAAGGACGTTATCGTTCAGGTTTCCGACGACAAGAACTTCAAAAACGGCGTGAAAACCGTTTTCAACAACGACCACGACAACTCGGCAAAACTCGGCAAGGGCGACCAAAAAGCGTATGTCGAAACAAACTACGGTAAGCTGGTTGATTTGTCGAAAGCTCCCGTCAAGGGCAGGTATGTCCGCCTGTATTCGAACGGTTCCACAACGAGCGGCTCGAACCACTACATCGAAGTGGAAGTTTTCGGCAAATAAAGTGTTGCGCGCCTTCGGGGCGTGTTGAAAGCACTCTTTCAAACGGCGCGGGTCGGGTTTCCGATTCCGCGCTTTTTATTTGCGCAAACAAATAGTTTTGACAGCCCCCGCGCAGACTGCAATACTTGGGGCGTATATTATGATGAAAAGATTTTTGATAGGTTCGGTTTTTGCATTGGGCGCGGTTGCCGCTTTTGCGGGCGCAAACGCATACAACGTGCTTGTGGAAACTTATGTGGGCGGAAAATTGGAGGACAAGTTCGAGTTTGTCGTCCGCGAAGACGCGGAAACGCCTCAGGAAAAGGGCTACGACGGCAAGTATCTCGCCAAACGCTATCTCGCAAAGGGCTTCCTGCACGAGCACACCTCGCTTTCAAAAAAGCCGAAGAAAGACGAAGCCGCGCCCGAAAAAACCGTTTCCGAGCGTGTCGAGGTTCTCCTTTTCGAGCTGAGAAAAACGGAAATCGGCGACGAAAACGCCCTGCAGCGCGTCAACGCATCGGTTGCAACGACTGCCGAAAAGCGCGCACAGCTTGAGGCCATTGCCGCCTTGGGCAACAGCAAAAAAGCCGAAAAGATGCTCGCCGAGTATCTCGAAAAATACGCGCCCAGCAAGCAGGATTTGGAGGACGCCGCAAAAATTGCGCGCTTCAACAAAATAAAGTATCGCGACTACGAAGAATACAACGTCGGTTCTTACTGCAGAATGTATGTGAAAAAGGTTGTCGACGCGCGCACGGTGCAGTTCGTGATTTCCTACGCGTATTCGCGCCTGCTTACAACCGCCTACCACGACGGAATGAACACAGACAACGCCATAACGAAGTATCCCGTTTTCGAGATTTTCGAACGCCTGTCAACGCCCGCAAAAATTACGCTCGGCAAGCCCTACTGCATTCAGTTCGGACGCCCCGAATCGGCGGCGGAGGCAAAGACAATTCAGGACGCAATCGCCAAAACCCGCCTGTTTTCGGGCGCGGACGTAGCGGGTTCGTCGGAAGTTTCGACCGAAGCTCCCTCCGACGAAGCCGACGGCGGCTACAAGTATGAGCCGCGCACGCCGCTCGACAAAAAGGGTTCGTTCGAAAAACTTTCGCAAAAATACGCGCTCGAAACGCCGAAGACGGTTCGCGCTGTTTTCACGGTCACTCCCGTAAAGCAGCATTAACGTTATGCGCGTTAATCCGATTTCATAAGGACAATTCAAAAGAAAGGTACACAATGGAAAAATACAAATGCAAAGTATGCGGCTACATCTACGACCCCGAAGTGGGAGACCCTGACAACAACATTCCCGCGGGAACGTCGTTTGAGGATTTGCCCGAAGATTGGGTTTGTCCGCTTTGCGCAGTCGGCAAAGACGAATTCGAGAAGGAAGAGTAATTCGTTTTGGCTCTCGCGCGGGTTGTGCGGCGGCGTCTCCACGCTTCAAGCGGAGTGTCTGCCGCCGTTCGCGCGGGCTTTTTATGCGCGGCGCGCTGGGCGTTCGCGCGTTTTGTATGGGGAAACATTTTTTTGATTTTTATATGAAGGAGATTACAAAGGGAATTTACTACTGCGGCTGTCTCGACAAAGACCGTCAGGTTTTCGACCAGCTCGTGCCGCTTACTCAGGGCACAAGCTACAATTCGTATTTGGTAAAGGGTTCGGAAAAGAACGCGCTTATCGACACGATGTATGCCAAGTTTTCGGCGCAGTATTTGGCGGGGCTTGACGCCGACGGTTCGCGCATAGACTACATTGTTGCAAATCACGCCGAGCCCGACCACAGCGGAACAATTCCCGCGCTGCTTGAAAAATTCCCGCAGGCAAAGGTATTTTGCACGGGCAAGTGTGCGGAAAATTTGGTCAACATGTTGCACGTTGACAGAAGCAGGATAACGGAGGTCAAAGACGGCGACACGCTCGAGCTTGGCGGCAAGACGCTCAAGTTCATTCACGCCCCGTGGGTTCACTGGCCCGACACCATGTTCACTTTCTGCCCCGAGGACAAGGCGTTATTCACCTGCGATTTCTTCGGCGCGCACTACACGAATTTCGACCTCTTCGCCGACTCTTCCGCCCAGCTGGAGGAATCGGCAAAACGCTACTACGCCGAAATTATGATGCCCTTCCGCAATTTCTGCGCGAAGTATTTGGCGAACGTAAAGGCGATGGATTTACGTTTCATACTGCCGTCGCACGGGCCAATCTACAACGCCGAAAGCATAAATTTCATAACCGATTTATACGCGAAATGGACTTCGCCCGACGTAGCGCGCAAGGTTTTAATTGCCTACGTTTCCATGTATGACAGCACGAAAATTATGGCGGAGTACCTCGCCGAAAAGCTCCGCGCCGACGGCGTTGATGCGGTTCTCGCCGACATAACCGAGGCCGACGAAGGCGAGATTGCCGAGCAGCTCATTGACGCCGCGGGTGTGGTTTTCGGCACGTCGATGGTTTTGGCGGGCCCCCACCCGAAGACTCCCTACGTTGCCATGCTCGCGAACATTTTACGCGCCAAGATGAAATTTTATGCGGTAATCGGTTCTTTCGGCTGGGGCGGAAATTTAACGGGCTCGATTGACTCGGCTTTCTCTTTCATAAAGCCCAAGAAGCTCGACGACGTAATAATCAAGGGCAAGCCGCTCTCCGCGGACTTCCAAAAGCTTGATGCGTTGGCGGCCTCCATCTCCTCCATGTGTTAAAAAGCGCGTTTTTTATGTTTCCTAAAGTGGCGGCGATTGAACTTTGTTCAATCCGCCTTTGCTTGGGAATTAAAGTTTATTTTTTATACTTAAAGCGGAACTTTTGTTCCGCTTTTTTTGATTAAAAAAATTCGTCGAAGCAAACGCTCTCGGGCATTTTTTACGTTTCCGAAAGTGGCGGCAATCGGCGCAGCCGATGTGCCTTTGTTCTTCAATTAAAGTGCCAAAATACGAAATTGACTCGCGTTTGCATTCGCAAACCGTTTGACACGCCGCTGCGTGCCCTTCGGGTGCGTTTTTCAAACGCATCTATACGCGCCTTCGGCTTGTATTCGCCCCTTCGGGGTCTTTTGCCTGCGGCAAAATCTCAAACGCGCTTCGCTTGTTTTCTGCCTCGAGTCTCGCGCTTTTTAACTTTTTTATAATTCCGAAAGTGGCGGCAATCGGCGTAGCCGATTTGCCTTTGTTGATTGCTTAAAGTAGTGCAACTTTAATTTGTGTGCAAAGCGGTATTGAATGAAATTCAATTCGCGCCACTTCCCAACATACAAAAAACGCCACTTCAAAAATTATAAAAAAGCTAATGTGTATACAAACAGAAAAGGCGCGGTGTTCAACCACGCCGTATTACACAGGCCGCCGCAAAGCGGCGGAGGTCAAGGCTACGCCCCTTGTGTTAGTTTTCGAGGGCTTTTATGCCTGTGTCGCGCGCGTCGAAAATGTCGAAAATCGAGGTGAAGCCCGATATTTCGAAAATCTGTTTGACGTTTTTGTTCAGGCACGACAGCGCGATTTTCCCGTTGATTTTCTTCGCCGATTTCGCCGCCGTAAGAAGTGCGCGCAAGCCCGCGCTGCTGATGTAGTCAAGCCAAGTGCAGTCAACCAAAATTTTCTCCCTGTTTTGTTCGAACAACTGGGCGAATGCCTTTTCGATTTCGGGGGTCGTCGTTACGTCGAGTCTGCCTTTGGGGACTATTATTGCAACGGAGTTTACCGTTTCCTGTAAAATTTCCATTAAGTCTGCCTTTCCTTTGTATTCGTAGATTATGTTGGCTTTCGGGGGAGGGTGTGTCAACAATTTTCGCCCCCGTTTGTCGGGACGTGAAACAAAATGGCGGCGATTTTTCAAATTTAGTAAGTTTTTTGTTGATTTTGCGCGAACGGGCAATAGAGTATAACCCTTTAATTATATAAGGTTTATTGTCGGAATAGTTTTTTTCGGCGGTGAATCGGACTCTTTATATATACAGATACTACAATGAAACAAATAAAGCTAAACACAACGAATAGAACTCAACTCGGTGGCAACAACGCCAAACGCTACCGCAAGAACGGTCAAATACCCGCCGTAATCTACGGCGAAAGCGGAGAAAAGAATCTGTTGGTTAACGAAAAGGATCTGACTGTGGCTCTCAAGGCCATCGTCGGCAAGGCGGTTCTTATCGAAATGGAATTTTCCGACGGCACGGAATCGCGCTATGCAATGCTTAAAGACGTGGAACGCCACCCGCTTACGGGCAACCCCCTGCACGTCGATTTCATTGAAGTCGTCCGCGGCAAGCCCATGCAGGCGACAGTTCCGTATCACTTCGAAGGCGAATCCTACGGCGTCAAGAACGAAAACGGCGTTATCGAAATACACGAACACGAAGTCCGCGTAAAGTGCCGCCCGCGCGACCTGCCCGAAATGATTCTCGTCGATTTGACCGACTTGAAAGTAGGCGATGCAATCCACTTGAAGGACATCAAAGCCCCCGAAGGCGTCGAATTTGAAAACGACCTCGAGGACGTTATCGTTACCTGCAACCGCGTCGAAGAAGAGCCCGAACCCGTGGCGGCCGACGCAGCAGCACCCGCAGACGGCGCGGCCGCAGCGGCTCCCGCAGCAGACGCAGCGGCAGCTCCCGCAGCCAAGTAGCAGTGGGTTTTATTCGCGCGAATGCCGTGAGGTCGGCTGAGTCCCGATTGTTCGGCGTTCGGCGCGGTTTGTTCTTTCATAGATACTATGTCGATAAAAGTTATTTTTGGTCTGGGCAATACGGGAGCGGAATATGCCTGCACGCGCCACAACGCGGGGCAGATTGCGCTCGGCGTTTTGGCGGATTCGTTCGGCGCGACGTTTTCGGAAAACAAATTCTGCAACGCGCGTGTCGCCAAGATAAATTTGGGCGGCGGTGCGGTGTGGCTTGTTTTCTGCAACGGCTACATGAACAATAGCGGCGAGGGCGCGAAAAAGGCTGCGGCGTTTTTCGGTGTCGGCGGCGGCGAGGTTGCCGTTATTTATGACGACATCACCCTTCCCGTGGGCAGAATGAAGCTTACCAAAGGCGGTTCAAGCGGCGGGCACAACGGTGTTGCCGACATAATGGACAGGCTCGGCAACGATTTCGTCAGAATAAGAATGGGCATAGGCGCAAAGCCGTTTAAGCAGATGGATTTGGCGGATTTCGTGTTGGGAAAACTTCCCGAGGCGGATTTGGCGGCAATCAAGGCGGCGGACATAAGAAAATGCGTCGAAACGCTCGTGCTTAGAGGGCTTGAAAGAGCCCAGAACGAATTCAACAGAATCGAGCACCCGAAACCCGCAAGGCCGAAGCCACAAGCGGGCGCGGCGGAGGCGTCTGCACATGTGTCGGCGGCTGAAAGCCCCGCTGCCTGCGAAAACGCGGACGGGAATCGAAAAGGCTTGCAATCGGCGCAGTCTGTGGAATAACGGAGATCGCAATTTTATACACTTCGAATTTAGAAAACGCATAAATATGAACAAGAAATATCAAATAACATTCATCCTCGATACAAGAGGCTACAACGAACCCGTAGAGACTTTGATTGAAAAGCTCAAGGGCGTGATTGAGTCGGTCGGTTGCAAGGTGGAATCTTCCGAAAACCTCGGTCAGAAGACTTTTGCGCGCACTACAGACCGCAACTTCCCCGCGGGCATATACGTCAGATTCGACTACGAAGGTCCGACAAACTCCATCGGCGTAATCAGAGAAAAGTTGCGTCTGGACAGAACGGTAGACCGTTTCATCGCAATAGCGAAGTAGTATCGGGGAGGGACAGGACATGGCTTCGTTCAATAGAGTCATTTTGATGGGCAACCTCACCAGAGACCCTGAAATGCGTCAGACTCAAAACGGCACAAGCATTTGTCGCTTCTCCATAGCGGTTAATCGTTCGTTCAGCTCTCAGGACGGCTCGCAGCGCGACGAAACCTGTTTTGTGGACGTCGATTCCTTCGGCAGAACCGCCGAAAACATCTCCAAATATTTCTCCAAAGGCAAGCCCATCTTGGTTGAGGGGCGTTTGCGTCAGGACTCGTGGGAGGACAAACAGGGGCAGAAACGCACGAAGTTGGTTGTGGTGTTGGAACGCTTCGAGTTCATCGGCAGCGCGCGCGACCAGCAGTCGGGCGGCTACGACGACGGCGGCTACGCACCCTCGCCGGCGCGTTCGCGCCAGCAGCACCCAGCTCCCGCCCCGCAGGACGACTTGGAGGACGATGTCCCGTTTTGATTGAACAAACAAACCCGAATGGAAATATTCGAACACATTTTAATATAGGTAAATATTATGGCAACAAGCAAAGTATTATTGGTAAAGCCCGTTGAAAAGCTCGGCGGCGAAGGCGAACAGGTTACGGTAAAGGCCGGATACGCCCGCAATTTCCTGTTCCCCCAGAAAATAGCAATCCCCGTTACAAAGGCAAACAAGAAGCAGATTGAAGCCCTCCAGAAGGCGCGCGCAATCCGCGAAGCCAAGGAACTTGAAAACGCACAGGCAGTGGCAAAGGCTCTCGAGGCAATGACCATTGCGTTCGCGGTCAAAACGGGCGAAGGCGGCAAAATGTTCGGTTCGGTTACGGCCGCCGACTTGCTCGCAAAGCTTGCGGAAAACGGCATTGAATTGCCCAAGAAGGCAATCCACCTCGAACACCCCGTCAAGGACTTGGGCAAGCACACAGCCCAGATTAAGCTCCACAACGACGTTAGGGTCGATTTCAAATTCGAAGTCGTTTCGGAAAATCCCATCGAGGAGTCCAAGGAGGCTTAATTAGCTTCCGCGGAGCTTTCCCATGCCCGATACGACAGGCGTAAACTCTAAAAAGAAAGCCACAGAATCCAAGAAGGGCTCTGCGGCTTTCTTGTCTACCAACTTCACTTGGAGCGCGAACGCCCCCCGCAATATTGACGCGGAGTGCGGCGTTTTGGCGTGCGTGCTGCTTGACGAATCGGGCGAAATAATGAACTTGTGCGTTGCCGAAAAGGTCAGGGAAGAATACTTTTTCGACGCCAAAAATGCGGCAATTTACGGGGCAATGCTTGCCCTGCACAACGATACAAAACCAATCGACGTGGTTTTGCTTTCGGAAATGCTCAAAAAGCAGGGCAATTTCGAGAAGGTCGGCGTTGACTACATAGCCAACGAAATTCTCGGGCGCGTGGAAACAATAAACAATTTCCGCCAGTGGATTGAGATTCTGCGCGAAAAATACTTTTTGCGCGAGATTTCGCGCGAGTGCGTGAAGACTCTTGAAAAAGTCAGCAAGTGCAGCGGGAATATAGGCGACTTCCTCAGCGATGTGGAGGAGTCGTTCCTGAAAATAAACAACGACAGAGTCGGCGACGGCGTAAAAAAGGCGTCGGAGCAGGTTGAGTCGGCATTGGCGAAAATCAACCAGATTATCTCGAACAAAGGCTCGCTAAACGGCGTGCCCACCGGGTTTACGGCTCTCGACAAGAGAATGCGCGGGCTTCACGCAAACGAAATGATTGTCATAGCGGGTCGCCCCGGCACGGGGAAAACGGCGATAGCCCTGAACATTGTCGAAAGCGCGCTGTTTAATCCGCGCGGCGCGACCCCCACGCTGATTTTCTCGCTGGAAATGTTGGCGGATCAGCTTTATATGCGTATGATTGCCGCCCGCGCGCGCATCGACCAATACAAGCTCGGCGAGGGGCGTCTGGAAAAGGGCAGAATGGAGGATATTCAGACAACCGCCAAGGAGCTTAAAGGCGCGCCGCTTTGGATTGACGATACCGAAAACCTCGACATCAACACAATGCGCGCAAAAGCCCGACGCCTAAACCAGCAGCTCAACGGCAAGTTGGGGCTTATAGTTGTCGACTACCTACAGTTGCTCAAGGGCTCAAATACAGCCCCTTCGCGCGAGCAGGAAGTGGCGGAAATTTCGCGCGGAATGAAGGCGATGTCGAAAGAGCTTATGGCTCCCGTGATAGTGCTTGCGCAGCTCAACCGCGACAGCGAAAAGGAGACGCGTCCGCCGCGCGCAAGCGACCTGCGCGAATCGGGTTCGATAGAGCAGGACGCCGACGCAATCATTCTGCTCAGCCGCCAAAAGGCTACCGACGACGTAATTGCAAGCTCAAACTGGCTTATCCGCGCCGAGCTTGCCAAGCAGAGAAACGGGCCTACGGGGGTTGCAACGCTTCTTTTCAACAGAAGTTATACCAGATACGAAAACTATCTTGAAAAGGACGAGGAAACAATTTAACGTCGCTCAAATAAAATGAAATTTAGCGCAAAGGGGATTTTCAGAAAGGTGCTGGCGGCGGCCGTAATGGCTGCCGCGGTTGCGGCGTCGGCGGCGGAGGATTCCGAAAGGAAAATCGGGTCGGTTGACGTTATGCTGGAAGGCCCCAAAAACATCGCCAAAGACGCGGTGCTTTCGCACGTGAAGTTGCGCGCGGGCGAAGTGTTCAGCCAGACCGCGCTCGACCAGTCAATACGCTCGCTCTATTCCACGGGGCAGTATGACAAAATCGTGGCGCAAAAGTCGGTTAATTCGAAAAACGAAATGGACGTTGTTTTGCGCGTAACGCCGAAATTCAGAATCGCCCAGATTTCGTTCAACGGCAACAAAGAGTATTCCGCGGCGAAACTCAAAAGCGAAATAAACTCCTACGCGGGCGCGGTTCTCGACGAAGTAAAAATCAAGCGCGACGCCGACAAAATCAGGGATTTTTACGTCAAAAAAGGTTTCGCCCTCGCAAAGGCGACGTATTCAATTTCAAGAAACGACAATGCGGGCAGGGGCGCGGTAGTCTTCAATATCGACGAAGGCCCAGATGTCAAAATCCAGAACATATATTTCAAGGGCGACCCCCTTGCGGAGCAGTCCTACGGCTTTTGGGGCAAGTGCTACAAAAAACTTTTCGGCAGGGACAAAAAGGACGTAATCAGCTCAATCAAGCTGAAGTCGCAAATGAAAACCGACACTTGGATTCCGATTGTCTCGCACCTCACCGACAACGGGCGTTTCAAGGAGGACGAATTCAAGGCCGACTTGGAGACACTGCGCGCGTTCTACCGCAACCACGGCTATCTTGACGTTGAAATCGACGAAAACAAAGTCAAATTCGAATTCCCCGACCCCGATTCCGCGGGCGATATGGACATTGTAATAACAGTCGAGCCAAACAAACTCTACAACGTCGGCAAGACAACTTTCAAAAACAACAAGCTTTTCAAGACGGAAAAGCTCATGGAGTTTGTGGATTATTTCGACCTCACCGAGGGCAACGTGTTTTCGCCCGAGCGCGTCGATAAAATGGCGGACGCAATAAAAACGTATTACGGCGAATACGGGTATATTGACACAATCGTGCGCGTGTTGAGGCGGCCGAATTTGGACAACGGCAATATCGACCTGATTGTCGACATAATTGAAAGCGAAAAATTCTATTTGGAGTCGATAAACATTCAGGGGAATACGAAAACAAAAAGCGAGGTAATCATTCGCGAATTGGCTCTCGCTCCCGGGGAAATTTTCGACTTGGCGCGCATGAAGCAGTCGGAACGCCGTCTGAAGGAAACGCGCTTCTTCGACGAAGTGAGCCTTTCGCCCGAAGCCACGAAAATCCCCAATCGCCGCGATCTGCGCATTATCGTAAAAGAGGCGCGCACGGGCAACGTCACGTTCGGCGCGGGCTTCAGCACGGTTGAAAGCTTGGTGGGAACGGTAGAGCTTTCGCAGTCGAATTTCGACTACTCCAACCCCGACAACCTCTTTCAGGGCGCGGGGCAGAAATTCCGCATACGCGGAAGTATAGGTCTTAAAAGCAATCAGGTTGTAATCAACTTTGAAGAGCCGTGGGTTTTCAACCGCGACTTGGCATACGGGTTCGAGCTTTACCGCTCCCAGTCCGACTATTACTCCGACTACTATTCGGAGGAACGCCTCGGTATGCAGCACTACCTGCGCAAGCGAATCTACGAGCTGATTGACTTGAAGCTTGCGTATAAAATAGAGCGCGTAGACATTTCCGACGTTGACGACAAAATGGTTGCCGACGGCGTGTTGCGCCGCGACAGGGGCGACATCGGCGCGCGCTCGCTTTCGGAAGTTTCTTTGACGCTTTTGCGCGACGACCGCGACAGTATGCTTATGCCCACGCGCGGCACGCGCTTCGAGCTGATTCAAGACCTTGCGGGCGGGCCGTTCCTCGGCGACACAAACCTGTATAGAATTGAGGCTCGCGGCGGTTGGTGGATACCCACGTTCGACTTCGGCTCTCAGGTGTTCTCCGTTGTGGGCAGAATCGGAACGGTGGTGGGAACGTGCGGCGACGAAGTTCCGTATTTCGAAAAGTTCTTCCTCGGCGGCGGATACAATTTGCGCGGCTTCAAATACAGAAAAGTGGGGCGGCTTGGCCCGACCTCGGAAGAGCCATACGGCGGCGATTCGTTCGGGTTCTTGTCGGTCGAGTATTCGATAGAGGTGTTCAATCCGGTCAGATTTGCCGTGTTCTACGACGCGGGCTTCCTCAACGAAAGCGACTGGGATTTCGACCCGTCGGACTACAATTCCGACTTCGGCTTCGGTTTGAGAATCCTGCTAATGGGCGCGCCGATGCGCTTGGACTTGGGCTTCCCGCTTAAAACGGGCGACCACAACGACGACGGCCCGCAGTTCAACTTCTCGTTCGGAACGGTTTTTTAAAAAAGTCGGAACAAAAGGGCGTTTTTTTAAATCAATAACATAATAAACAAGAAAAATAATATGAAAAAAATATTGGCAATAATCTCGTCGGTAGTCGCGTATTCCATGCTGAATGCGGCGCAAACAATATACTTCGTCGATATGGCGAAAGTGTATGAAAACTTCTACAAGGCAAAGGAAGCCGCCGCCCAAATAAACGCGTCGGCGGAGACTACGCGTCAGGAGTTGCAGAAAATGGACCAGAAGCGTCAGGAGCTTATCAAGGAAGTTCAGGCTGTCGGCGAAAAGATGAAAAATCCCGCCCTCACGGAAGACGCCAAGAAAAAGATAATGGAAACCGAAGGCCAGCCCAAGTATGCGGAATTGCAGAGAATGGAATCCGATATGCGCAACGTTTCGGAGCAGGCAAAAACGCGCCTTCGCGAAAACGCCCAGAAAATCCAGCAGGTTCACTTCAAGGAAATTTCCGCGGTAATCGAAAAATTGGCGAAGGAAAAGAAGGCGGATTTCGTTTTGGCGAAGAATGTTTGCCTGTTCTCCGACGCAAAATACGATTTGTCGGACGAAGTCCTCAAGATTATCAACGCCAACGCTCCCGCGGCGAAAAAATAGCGGTTGCCAACCCGTAATTTTAATGCGGACGGGGCGCGCGTGCGTCGCCGTCCGATTTTGTTTGTATGAAAGCCGATTTTTGGGATTGCGTCATTGCAGTGGCGGGAACGCTTCTGTTCCCGGGGCTTGGGCATTTGTTCCGCGGCAAATACGCGCTTGCGCCGCTGTTTGCGGCGTCGTTCGCGGCTTGGCAGATGCTTTGCATGCAGCTTTCGTTCGCGGTGTATTTCTGCGCGCTCATAGACATTGTTTTTGTTTTACGCGGCCAATCAAAAGTGTTGCAACCGAGCCGTTTTTAGTAGATGAATTTACCCATGCAACCTAATAAGCAAGAAATGTCCATCAGAACCGAAAACCTCGTGAAGGAATACGGCAGCAGGCGCGTTGTAAAAGGCGTGAACATAAACGTGTCGGCGGGCGAGATTGTGGGGCTGCTGGGCCCGAACGGCGCGGGGAAAACCACAAGTTTTTATATGATTGTGGGGCTTGTGCCGTCAACAGAGGGGCGCGTGTTCCTCAACGGCAAAGACGTTACGGCAATGCCCATGTATAAACGCGCAAGAAACGGCATAGGCTATCTGCCGCAGGAGGCGTCCATTTTCAGGAATCTTACCGTGTATGAAAACATCTTGGGCGTGGCGGAAACTCTCGACATTCCGCGCAAGCAGCTGCGCGACTATTCAATGCACATGCTCGGCGAGCTTAATTTGGAGCACTTGGCAAACCAGAAGGCGTTCACGCTTTCGGGCGGCGAACGCCGCAGGCTCGAAATAGCCCGCGCGCTGACCACAAAGCCCGACTTTCTCCTTATGGACGAACCCTTCAGCGGCGTTGACCCCATAAGCGTAGCGGAAGTGCAGGAAATTGTCCGCGGGCTTAAAAAGCGCAACATAGGCGTTCTGATAACAGACCACAACGTCCGCGAAACCCTGCGCATTGTGGACAGGGCGTATCTGATTTGCGAGGGCTCTGTTCTGTGCGAGGGCACGAGCGACGACCTCGTAAACGACGAAAACGCGCGCAGGCTTTATCTCGGCGAAGAATTTTCGATGTAAACTCACACAGGAGGCATTATGGATTTGGGTTTTTCCGCGCCTAAGCAGCGCGCCGAGGAAATCTCGGTAAAAGACTTTTTCGAGGCGTTCAAGGACATCACAGGCCTTAAGATTATAGCGGGCGAAAAGGGAATGGACAGGGTTATTTCGGAACCCAGTATAAACCGCCCCGCGCTTGCAATAACGGGGTATTTCAAAAACTTCGCCTCAAAGCGAATCCAGCTTTTCGGCGCGGGCGAAATGTCTTACATGCGCGACTTGGAGGAGGCGCGCCAGACGGAAATTCTGGAGCAGATGGCGGATTTGAAAATTCCGTGCATAATTGTATCGCGCAATCTCGAGCCCACAAAGGCAATGCTTGCGGTTGCCCAAGAGCGCGGCGTGCCGCTTCTGCGCACGGAGATGAAGTCGAAGGAGTTTTCGTCTGACATCATTGTGCGCATTGACAGAATGTTCGCGCCAACCACGGCAATCCACGGCACGCTCATCGACATTCAGGGCATAGGCACGCTCATTCGCGGCGACAGCGGCATAGGCAAGAGCGAATGCGCACTTGCGCTCATCGACAAAGGCCACTCGCTCGTGGCGGACGACTACGTTTACTGCGTGAAAGTAAACGACCACAAAATTCTCGGCAAAGGCCACGAGTTAAGCAGGGGCTACATGGAGTGCCGCGGCATAGGAATCATCAACGTTGCGGAGCTTTTCGGCATCAGGTGCGTTCGTCCCGAGAAATCGATTGACATAATCGTTTCTTTCGTGGAGTGGAAGGAGGGAATGGTCGAGGACAGAACGGGCTTGGAGACAAAGTATTTCGACATCTTGGGAATCCCGATTCCCCACTTCGTAATCCCCGTGCGTTTGGGGCGCGACATGGCGCGTTTGGTGGAGGTTGCCGCCCGCGTGCAGGCGTTGCGCCAAATGGGGCACGACGGCGCAAAAACTTTCAACGACAGACTCATCGCCCACATGGCGAATCAGAAAAAATAATATGGCAGAAATTTCAAAAAGCGGCGCGCGCCTGCGTTCGCTTCTCGAGCGTAGAATAGTGTTTTTGGACGGCGGAATGGGCACGCTGATACAGCGTTGCGGTCTGACCGAGGCCGACTTCAGGCGCGGCGACGCCGAGCTTGAAAAGTCGGCGCACGAACTTGCGGGCAACAACGACCTGCTCAACGTTTCGCGTCCCGACGTAATCGAAAAAATACATTTGGACTATTATCTGGCGGGCGCGGATATTGTAACAACAAATACGTTCGCGCTCACAAGCATTGCTCAGGCGGACTACGGAATTTCCGACAGGCTGCTCGACGTGCTCAACCGCCGCGCCGTGGAAATAGCGAAATCAGCCGCCGACAAAGCCGCGCAAATTACTGGGCGCGACCGCAGCGAGATGTTCGTTGCCGCGTCAATCGGCCCGATGAACAAAGCCGCAAGCATTGCCTGCGACGTGGAGGACGCCTCCAAACGCGCCGTGTATTTCGACGAATTGGCGCGGGCATACGGTGCGCAAATGAAATCGCTTTTCGAGGCGGGCGCAGACTTGTTTCTGCTTGAAACCTCCATCGACACTCTCAACGTAAAGGCCGCTATCTACGCGTATTTGAGCTTGGTTGAGGAAACGGGCGTGAAAATCCCGATTTCGATAAGCATGACGGTCTCCGACGCGTCGGGCAGAATTTTGAGCGGGCAGACAATCGGGGCGTTCTACGCGTCGATACGCCACGCCGACCCGCTGTTTGTGGGGCTTAACTGTTCGCTCGGCGCGGAGAAAATGCGCCCGTATATCGAGGAGTTCGACAGGCTCGCGGAGTGCTTCACGCACTGCTACCCGAATGCGGGTATGCCCAATCCGCTTTCGGAATTCGGCTACGACCAGCTCCCCGAAGACACAGCGCGCTATCTGGGCGAATACGCCGCCGACGGGCTTCTGAACGTTGCGGGCGGCTGCTGCGGAACAACGCCCGCACACATAAAGGCGGTTGTGGAAAAGTGCCGCAATTTTGCTCCGCGCAAGCCGAGGGCGAAATCGGAAAACATGACTGTTGCGGGCTTGGAGGTTTTCGAACTCCCGCGCGACAACGCTCCGTTCGCGTTCGTAGGCGAGCGCACAAACGTAATGGGTTCGCCCGCGTTCCGCAAAATGATTAAGGAAAACAGGTTTTCCGACGCGCTTTCGGTTGCCCGCAATCAGGTGGAAAACGGTGCGAACCTAATCGACGTGAATTTCGACGAAGGCATGCTCGATTCCGCCGCGTGCATGAAAAAGTTTTTGAATCTCGCCGAGGCCGATCCCGAAATTGCCCGCGTGCCAATCATGATAGACTCTTCCGACTGGAACACGATTGTGGAGGGGCTTAAATGCGTTCAGGGCAAGTGCGTTGTAAATTCAATCAGTCTCAAGGAGGGCGAGGAGAAATTTTTGGCGCACGCGCGCGAGCTTAAAAAATTCGGCGCGGCGGCAATAGTTATGGCGTTCGACGAAAACGGGCAGGCGTCAACCTTCCAAACGCGCGTGTCGGTTTGCCAACGCGCATACAAGCTTCTGACGGAGCGCGCAAAGTTCCCGCCCGAGGACATCATTTTCGACGCAAACGTCCTCACCGTCGCAACGGGAATGCCCGAGCACAATTCGTATGCAATAGACTTCATAAACGCAGTCCGCGAAATCAAGCGCACATGCCCGCTTGCGCGCACAAGCGCGGGCGTAAGCAACATCAGTTTTGCGCTGCGCGGCAACAACCCCGTCCGCGAGGCTATGCACAGCGTATTCCTCTACCACGCGCGCAGGGCGGGGCTTGACATGGGCATTGTAAACGCGGGCATGCTCGCGCCGTTCGACGACATCGACCCGAAGTTGCGCGACGCCGTTGAGGCGGTAATTCTCAATTCTTCGCCCGACGCCACCGAAAACCTTTTGGCAATCGCCCAAAGTTTCAAGCCCGAGGCGGGCGCGCCCAAAGAGCACCACTCGCAGTGGGACGACCTCAGTTGGCAGCAGAAGCTTGAAACGGCTTTCGTAAAAGGATTGGACGACAAGGCCGAAGAGCTTGCGCTTCATTTTTACGGCGAATTGGGCTCGGCAATAGAAGTCATTGAGCACCCGCTCATGGACGCTATGAAGAAAGTCGGCGAACTTTTCGGCGCGGGCAAAATGTTCCTGCCGCAGGTCGTAAAAAGCGCGCGCGTAATGAAGCGCGCAGTCGCCGCGTTGGAGCCGTATATGTCGGCTTCCGCCCCGCGCAAAGGCGCGAAAGTCGTGATTGCGACAGTCAAGGGCGACGTGCACGACATCGGCAAAAACATAGTGAGCGTTGTGCTTTCCTGCAACGGTTTCAGAGTCGTCGATTTGGGCGTTATGGTAGAGCCCGAAAGGATTTTGGAGGCCGCCAAAGACGCCGACATTGTCGGGCTTAGCGGACTTATAACCCCGTCGCTTGAGGAAATGGCGAACGTAGTTTCACTGTTCGAGCGCGAGGGAATGAAAGTGCCGATTCTCGTCGGCGGGGCTACCACAAGCAGCCTGCACACGGCGGTGAAGCTCGCCCCGCTTTATTCGGGCATTGTCCAGCGCGTCGGCGACGCCAGCCTGATGTCGGGCGTGTGCAACGGACTTTTGGGCGAAAGCGCAAAGGCATACAAGTTGCGCGTTCTTGCCGAGCAAAACAAATTGCGCGACGGATTCGAACACGACCGCGCGGAAAAATCGGCGGAGATTCTGCCGTATGCGCAGGCGTGCGCCAAAAAGCACAAAACAACGCGCGCCGAAGTCCGCGAGGCTCCGTTCGTGGGCGTGCGGACGCTCGAAATAAAATTGGCGGACGCGGAGGATTTCATGCCGTGGCACGTCTTCTTCAAAACGTGGGGCGTGCGCGGGAACAAAGCCCCCACTGCCGATTCCGACGACGCGTTTTTCAGGGACGCCGCCGAAATGTTCGAGCAGCTCAAGGCGGTTGCGCGTCCGAAAATCCGCGCGGGCATTTTCACAGCCCGCAGCGAAAACTCGGCAATCGCGCTCTTCGACGAAAACGGCGCGGAAATCGAGCGTTTCTTCTTCGCGCGCGACCAAAAACCCGACGCTGCGGGCGAGTGCGTTTCCGTAGCCGACTACGTTGCCGACTTCGACTCCCCCGCCGCAGATTTTGCGGGCGTGTATGTTGCCACTGTCGGCAACGAGGCCGCCGAGTGGGCGCGCGGGTTTGCCGAAAACGGCGACGACTACCGCGCCATAATAGCGGGCGCGCTTTCCGACTGCGCCGCAGAGGCGGTTTCGGAATACGTCAGGGCGCGCGTGTTCAAAATGCGCGCGCATAAGCACGATTGTGCGTGTCCGGCGTGCGCCGAGCAGAGCAAAAACAACGGCATTTGTGTGGCGTGCGGGTATGCGTCGTTCCCCGACCACTCGCAGAAGGCAAAGTTCGAAAAGCTGCTTTCGGCGAAATCGGAAACGGGCGTGGAGTTTACGTCGTCGTTCATGATGAAGCCGACGGCGAGCGTGGCGGCGGTCTGGATTGCCGACTGCAACGCCAAATACGTTTCGCCCTCAATCACGCGCGAACAGCTTGAAGACTTGGCGCAAAGGCAGGGCAAAACGGCTGCGGAGCTTGAAAAATATATGTCGGTAAAGCCGATTGACTGATTGCAATGAAGATTGTAGACGACACTCTCGCGCGAATAGTCGGACGCAGAAGGAATCCGTCCGACTACCTCATTCCCGCGTGCATGGTGTTGTTGCTGTTCATAGGCGTGGCGTTCATATATTCGTCGCAAAGCTACATTTCCGACGATGTTCCCGTTATGCGCCAGTTCTGGGTAAAGCAGCTTATATACTACTTTGCAATAGGTCTGCCCGTGTATTTGGCGTTGGCGTATGTCGATTACAAATGGCTGTTTCAAAACGCCCATTTGATTTATTTCGCGACAATGCTGTTGCTGTTGCCGCTTGTGCTCAAGGAGGTTTTTTCAATTCCCGTGCCGTTTGTGGAGTCGCGCTACAACGCAACGCGCTGGATAAATTTGGGGCTGTTTTCCATTCAGCCTTCGGAAATTGCGAAAATCGGCACGTGCATAATGCTTGCGTCGATGTTGTCTACGGGCAAACTAATTCCGTTCAGAGAAAACATTTTGTTTTGGATAAAGCTTGCTTTAGTCTTTGCAATGCCTATATTTCTCATATTTTTACAACCCGATTTGGGTTCGTCATTGGTATTTTTCCCGATGTTGTTTTCAATGCTTTACATATCCGAATTGCCGTATAGGTTCTTCCTGACGATAATCGCCGTTTTCGCGATTGTCGTGGGGGCGGTTGCCGCCGACATAACCGGATACTACTACTTTTTGCAGGACAACAACATTACCGCCCGCGAAGCCGCGAGCCAAAACGCCTACGGTTCTTCTTCCGCCTGGAATCTTCCCATGAAAGACTACCAGCGCAACAGAATTCTGGCTTTCGTCCGTCCCGATTCCGTTGACAAAAACGGGACGGAGGTAACGTGGAACCAACGGCAAAGCCTGATTTCGGTAGGCTCGGGCGGATTTTTCGGCAAGGGCTTCACCGAGGGAACTCAGGCAAAACTCGGTTATCTGCCGTCGAGTGTGGCGTATAACGATTTTATTTTTTCGGTCGTCGCGGAGGAAAGCGGTTTTCTCGGCGGCGCGCTCGTCATCATTCTGTTGGCGTGCGTGGTGGCATACGGCTGTGTGAGAGCCGCCCAGGTCTCGAGGGACAAATTCGGGCAGTTCTTGTGCATCGGCATTGCCGCCATTCTGATGACTCACTCTTTTATCAACGTGGGAATGACCATAGGCATTATGCCTATCACGGGGCTCCCATTGCCAATGTTAAGTTATGGCGGAACTTTTGTGCTGACGTGTTGTATCCTTTTGGGAATCGTTCAAAGCGTTTTCCGACACAGACGGGAGTATGCGTAGCGCGGGTTTCGTCCGAAATAGGTGCGAAACAATGAAACAGGAAAAACAAGACAATTCTTTAAACGAAATAGACATATCGCTTACAAAACGCCCGCCGGAGCAGGTTGTTGAACCCATTCCCGAAGAGCAGTTGCATCTGGAGGCGAAGCTGCGCGCAAAAAAGCGTCCGTTCTTGGAGAAAATTCTCCGCATGCTCAAACGCGAGGACGCCCCCTACAGGGAAATTGTAATCAACGTAGAACCCTTCGAAACCCGCGTGGCGTTGCTTGAAGACGGCGTAATGCAGAAGTTCGAAATCGAACGCGTCGGCGACGAAAGCATGGTAAGCGCAATCTTCAAGGGCAAAATCCAGAATCTCGAGCCGGGACTGAAGGCTGCGTTTGTGGACATCGGGCAGCAGAAAAACGCGTTCCTGCACTATTGGGACATCTTCCCTTCGTCCACCACCGACAACTCCTACGAGGTTGTCCGCGAAAATCGCAGCAAGGAGCAGAAAAAGAACGCAACCCAGAAGTTCTCAATCAAGGACATTCCCGAAAAGTTCCCCATCGGCACCGAGATTATCGTCCAGATTACGAAGACGCAAATCGGCACGAAAGGCCCGAGAATCACGACAAACATTGCAATCCCGGGCCGCTATCTCGTTCTTATGCCGTATGCGGGGCAATGCGGAATCTCCAGAAAAATCGAGGACAAAAAAGAGCGCGACAGAATCAAGAAAATTCTGCGCTCAATGAAAATCCCCGAGGGCATGGGCGTGATTGTCCGCACCGCGGGACAGGGCAAACGCTGGACGTATTTCGTCCGCGACCTGAGCATGCTGTTGAACGTCTGGAAGAAAATACAGCAGCGCATTGAATCGACGCCCGCGCCCGCGATGATATACAAAGAACCCGACCTCATAGAGCGCACCGTCCGCGACTTCCTCACCGAGCAGACCGACAGAATACTCATCGACAGCCGCGAGCACTACGAACGCATTATGCGCTCGGTCTCGGAAATCTCGCGCCGCGCCAGAAACAAAATCCAGCTCTTCAAGGAAAACATTCCGATTTTCGAACGCTACAACATAGAACGCCAGATTGCCCAGACTTTCCAGCGTCGCGTTCCGCTCCCGTCGGGAGGGGAAATCGTCATCGACGAAACCGAGGCGTTGGTTGCAATCGACGTCAACACGGGTTCGCACAAGGGCAAGGACGCCGACGGCAAGGACTTCATCTTGCAGGCAAATCTCGAGGCCGTTACCGAAGCCGCGCGCCAAGTGCGTTTGCGCAACCTCGGCGGGTTGGTCATCATCGACACAATCGACATGAAAAACCGCAAGGACAGGCAGGCGGTCTACAAACGCCTCAAGGAGGAAATGGAAAAGGACAAGGCAAAAAGTCAGGTTCTCCCCATTTCGCAGCTCGGCATTATGCAGATGACACGCCAACGCCACGCGCAAAGCAACGCAAGCGGAATCTACACAACGTGCCCGTATTGCGGCGGCAAGGGCATTGTGAAATCGGCGCGCACGATGAGCGCGGAAATACAGCGAAAGATTGTGTTTGCGTGCAGGAATTTGAGGGCGGCGGGCAACGATAAAAACGAACTTGCTTTGGTTGTTATGCTCCACCCCGACAATTTGCAGCGGCTACAGAACGACGACTACGAGCATTTGCGCAACTTGGAAAAGGCGTATAATTTGAAGTTGACGTTTAGGGCTGACCCGTCTTACCACTTGGAGAATTTCAGGATACAGGACGCGATATCGGGCAAGATTCTCAAATAAAACGCGTGGAGAACGCGTGAAATCACGTTTTATACTGCGTTTCGCGAAACAATCGGCAGTGGGGCAGTAGGTTAACTACAGCCGCCACCGCCTCAATTTCGCAAAGCCTTGTCTAAAACGCAATTTGTATTCGCTCGCACGGCGGTGCTCGGCTCACCCCTGCGGGGTAATTGCTACGCAATTATACTTCCCAAAAGCTTGCCTTCGGCAACTTTTGTGATGACGCGTTCTCAAGAGTCAATGACTTTAATGAATAAGTAAAGCTGAATTGACTGAAGCAAATGTTGCTTTACTTTAATCAATAAACAAAGGCGTATTGCCTGCGGCAATCGCCGCCGCTTTAGGAAACGTAAAAAACCTGCGCAAAAATTTTCAAAGCCTTGTCTGAAGCTCAATTTTATGCGTTTTTTCGTGCATAACTTTAACAAATAGACAAAGCGGAATTGAATGAAATTCAATCCGCTTCGTTTTAGGAAAGTTAAAAAACCATCGCAACAAAAACGTGAAGCCTTGCCTAAAACTACGTTTGACGCGTTCTCAAGGGGCGAAGCCCCTTGACCTCCGCCGCTTTACGGCGGTCTGTGTTATTCGGCGTAGCTAACCGCTACGCCTTTTCTGTTTGTATTCGCATTGAACAAAGTTCAATAGCTTGCGTATTCTAAACTTTACTTCAAGAAATAATCAAAGGCGAACGGGCTTTGCCCGCCGCCGCCACTTTAGAAATAATAAAAAACTTTAATAAATAGACAAAGCGGAATTGGCTATGCCAATCCGCGCCACTTTAAGTTAAAAAGCGCGAGGCTCGAGGCAGGACATTAAACTTTAGCGCGCTTCTATCGTCGCTATGCTCTTGGCTTCGCCAATTCAAGGTGGGATAGTGCTTGAGCACAGACCACCCGAATAAACCAAGTCCTGCTCGAGAGCGTTTGCTTCGACGAGTTTTTTAAATCAAAAAGCGGAACGTTCGTTCCGCTTTATCTGTAAAGCAAAAAACTTTAACCAGAAAGCAAAGCGGCATTGGCTATGCCAATCCGCGCCGCTTTAGGAAAGTCAAAAAACGCGCTTTTTAAAAGAGTTCTTTGTCGGCGGGGGGAAGAGAATTGTGGGTGAATTTGTGGACGTGGGTGGGGGCTTTGCCGACTTTTGTTTCTACGGCGTCGGTGTGCTCTTTTACAATGCGGTCGCAGATTTTCTTGACGTGCATTTTAAGCCACGCCGATGTGCTTGAGGCGCGCGAATAGACGTTCGGCCCGTAGGCGTCGATTCTGCCGCTTTCAAGGAGGAAGTCGTTCTGCTCGAACTCGAGGTCGTTGGAGGGGCTGTATACGGCGAACGCCTTGCCGCCGCTTTTGCGGACAACCGAGAAAACGGGAACGTCGCTCGGGCCGTCGGCAATGTAAATCATGTTGCGAATCGGAATGCGTCGGTCTTTTTCGCGTATGTTGGCGTTTACGCTGATTTCGGGGTTGACGTTTGAGCCTTTGTTGATTTCGAAAATGAAGCGCGTTTTGATTGTGTTGTCTACAATCATGCCAATCTGGTTGATTTGCGTGGATAGCGATTGGAAGTCGAACTCGGGCTGCGTTGAGAAATACGGGGGCATGGGCTCTTCCACAAATTCGCAGCCGAAAATTCCGTCGGTGTGCGGGGCAATTTTCGAGCCTTTTATCATCTCGGCAAGCCCCGTGCTTACTATGTAGTGCTCAAGCTTTATGTCGAGCGACCTGTATGCGGGGCTTGATTCCGGAATGGCGCGCAGCTCGTCGAAGAAGTCGGGCAGGCCTTCGCAGAAGACGAGCTTTCCGCCCAGTTCGCGCAGCTTGGCGTTGCTAAGCCCCGCCATTTTGCCGTTTTTTACGAAGCTTAGCAGATGGTTTAGATAGACGCTTTCGGGCGAAACGCGCACGCCCTTTTTTGCGTAGATTTCGGGAAGCATATTTACTTCCTTCCAGAAAAGAGCCTCGTCAACGCCGTATTCCTCGAATATGGGCGACTGCATATAGCCGTCGATTAGCGTTTTGTCGAAGTCCCAAATGCAGGCAATTACGTTGCTTGAGTAGAGTGAATTTTCGTTATCTTCCGCCATTTGAAAAAGATATTCAAAAATAATTTCGACAAATGCAAGATTCATCGTAAACTCACACGCGATTTTTTTTGAAATGGCAGGTGCAAACGCAGACGCTTCCGAAAGACCGAACCCCGCAAAACAGCGGGGGCGCGGCTCGTATGTGTCGATTCTGCGCGACGCAAGCCGCATTGTAAAGGAAACCAAAAACGTTTCAATTCTGCTTAAAAAGGTGCTCGACGTGCTCTCGCTTTGCGCCGAGTTGGAGCACGTTTCAGTCACGCTTTGCAGCGGCGATTTCCTTGTAATAAGGGCGTCGCACGGGCTTACGCAGGACGAAAGCAGGCGCGGCATCTACCGCATCGGCGAGGGCGTTACGGGCAAAGTTGCGCAGACGGGCAAGCCCGCCCTGATTGAGGACATCTCTCAAAGCCACGACTTCCTCAACAAAACCGAAAGCCGCAGCGAGTTCGCGGGAACGGCGTTTATCTGCGTTCCAATCGTCAACGCGCGGCGGGTTATAGGCACGCTTTCGGCAGACTGCGGCAATTCGGATAAGGCGGTTTTGCGCAAAAATCTTCTGCTGCTCGAAACCGTTTCAAACATCATTTCCGATTCCGTCGCAGTTCTGTTTTTCGAAATGGAGGAGGGCGAAAAACTCCACGCCGAAAACAAGATTTTGCGCGACAAAGTTGACATAGCTTTGCGCCCGCAAAACGCGATAGGCTCAAGCTCGGCAATGCTGAAAGTCTACGAGCAAATCGCCACCGCGTGCGATTCCGACGCCCACGTTCTCATTCGCGGCGAACCGGGGTCGGGCAAGGATTTTGCAATGCGCATAATTGCAAATTCGCCCAAGTGGCGCAACCGCCCGCTCGAAATTCTGGACTGTTCCACCATGCAGGATTCGCTCATCGACGCGGAACTTTTCGGCTCTTACCCCTCCAAAAAAGGGCTTGTCGAGACGGCCGAAGACGGCATTGTGTATCTCGACGCCATGGGGCTTATCGGGCAGGCGTTGCAGCTGAAGCTGCTTAAATATCTTTCCGACAAAACCTACTGCCGCGCCAACGACTCCGAAACGCGCACGGGGCGCGCGCGCATTATAGCGTCGACTTCGGGCAACCTCGAAACGCGAATGAAAGACGGAATCATCAGGCAGGATTTCTACTACCAGATGTCGCTTTGCACGATTATGATTCCGCCGCTGCGCCAACGTCGCCGCGACATTCCCGCGCTTGCGAAATTCTTCATGCAAAAACACGCGCATTTGCACGAAAAGAAAATTGTTTCAATCAATCCCACGGCGATGAACATGATGCGCGCCTACCACTGGCCGACGAACGTGCGCGAGCTTGAAAACTGCATGGAGCGCGCGGTGATAATTTCGGCGGGGCAGAGCATTTCGCCGTCCGACCTGCCGCCGTCGCTGCAGACGGCGCAATCCACGAACACGTCGCCTTTCGCCGACAGCGAGACCGCCGACTTCAAAAAACTCGTCGAGGATTTCGAGCGCGACATAATAGTGGAGGCGCTCACTTCGAAAAACGGCAACGCGGCCGCCGCGGCGCGCAGGCTTTCGGTTTCGCGCAGAATTTTGAACTACAAAATCGACAAGCTCAACATAGCAACAAAGTCGTTCAAAGTTCAAAAAAATAAAAAATAACAAAAATAGATTCGGATTCCAAATATTTCGTTTTGTCCGAAAATATCAAATGTTGATTTGACGCTTCGCGCCGCGCCGCATACTATGGCGGCGTTATGGAAAACGACAACAAGAAAATAAACGTAGTCCGCTTGTTCTCTGACCTGAGCGTTTTCGACAGCCCGAAAGACTCGCGCACGGGAACAACCGTTGCGTTCCGTTCGGGCGATTGCGTGTGTTTCGAGCTTGTTCTGCTGAACTACGGAGACATTGCCGACTGCGGCAATATGGAATCGGTATCGTTCGACATTCTCGACATCGGCGAAGTTGAAACTCCGCTGCCTCGCGCGCCGAAAATTCTCGTCCAGAAAACTGTTTCGGACATAAACAAAAACCTGACGCAAGAGCAAATCGAAAGTGGTGCGTGCCACTGCCGCATTGTGCTTACCTCGGCCGACACCACGATGAAGGAGGGGCAAAAGTATCTGAAAATTACCGCCCGCGACAGCGACGGCGACAGAACGACTTTCGCTTCGGGCTGGATAAACGTCGAACCCGTGTGGGATTCGGACATAGACACTTCGACCTCCGAGGGCGCGACTGTCGTGGAACAGCTGCGCGAGCTTATCGGCAAAAACGCGGCGTCGATTTCCGCGCTACAGGAGGGCGTAGCCGAAAACGCGTCGGACATTTCCGACATAAATTCGACCATTGCAGGCTACGAAAATTTGCTGCCCACGTATGAGTCGCGCATTGTGGCGGTTGAAAACAAGTCGGGCAAAAATTCGACCGACATTGCGGGGCTTAAAACGCGCGCAACCACGAACGAAAGCGCGGTATCCGCGCTGAAAAACACGGTTGCGGGGCATACGTCAAGCATATCCGAATTGGACGACCGCGTTGACTGCAACTTAGCCGACATCGGCGCGCTTTATCTGCGCGTGGAAAACGCCGAAAATTCAAAAGCCGACTGGGGCACAACCCTTGCGGGATACCACATTTCTGACGCCTACACGAAAACGCAGACCGACGCTTTGTTTACTTCGGCGGCGTCGAACGTAGACACGAAAATTGCCGCGGCGAAAACTGAGCTTGAAGCGGCAATCGACGCGGGTTCTACTTCAAGCGCAAATTCGCTTTTGTCGCTCGTAAAAAAGAACAACACGCTCTTCCAAACCAAGCTCGACAAGGGGGTATTGTATTGCGACGGAGGTTTCGCAAAAGTTCCGCAAGGGGCGTTCTCATCGCTTTCGAAGGCGACAATGTTAATCCGTTTTGCACGCAAGGGCGCGCCGACATCGCTTGAGACTTTATGCGCCTTGGGCGACGGCGGCACTACGCAGACGGGCTTTCTTGTCCGCCTTACAACCGACGCCCGCTTTTCGGTTTTGTGCTATTTTAAAAAAGCCGACGGCACGGGTTCGGACGGTCCGCACGTTGCTGCCTACAACATCGCGGAGTATCTCGACGGCAAAATACACGCGTTCGCGCTTTGCTGGTCGGGCACGCAAACGCGCATATTTATCGACGGAGAACTCAAGGGGCAGTCGGCGGTTTCGGCTGCGGGAATGACCGTTCAAAGCGGCACGCCCGGAATTTCTTTCGGGGCGAGGGCTACGACAAACGCCGAATATTTTCGCGGAAAAGTTTCGGACTTCGCCGTTCTCAACTACGACGCTTCGGAAGTCGATTCCGACGGCAACTACACTTCCGCATATTCAATCGCCGACTACCAAAACGGCAGGGCAATTCCGCCGTGGTCAGTGCCCGTTGTTTTCGGCAACGGAAAGTCGGCAGCCGTCAACACGACTAACGCCGCCTGCGTGTGGGACGGCGCGAATTGGTCGATGACGCAGACGAGCAACGCCGCGACAATCAAGTCAATGCTCTACTACATTCCGCTGAACATCGGGCAGAAGTTGCGCATAAAGTTTTCGAACCTCACGGGCGGAGTTTTGGCGGACGGCAAATACGGATTCTTTCAGCCCGTTCGTCAGGAGGCAGACCAAATAAACGTTTCGACAACTTCGCTTGACGCCGAGTTTACAGCCCAAACCCCGATAACGCTTTGGCGGTTTCAATTCAACTGCGAGGCGGTTTCCGACGTTGCCGACAGAGTGGCGACGGTTTTCGAAAACTTCACTGTCGAACGCGACGGCGCAATCGTGGCACTGGAAAACTACACGTTCAAAAACAAGATTCGGGATACTTCGGGCAACGGAAACACAGCAACAGTAAGCGGAGTCTTGGCGGGCGATAGGGACGAAAGCGTAGCGCAGATGTATGAGGCGTTTGCTGCCCAATACACAGCCGACAACCCGTAAATCCGCGAGGGCTTGCTTTTGAATTGAATTTTTCAAATTAACAAATGGAAGACTTCGTTTTTTTTAGAGAAAAATTCAAAAGCAAGCAGTTCGGCTGTCATTGACTCGCGTTTGCATTCGCAAACCGTCTCGCCCCTTCGGGGTCGTTGCTTTGCAACGCTCAAACGTGCTTCGCTTGTTTTCGGTTTTGGCTTCGACGAACGGGCAACAGCCCGCTACGTTGAATTGGCGAAGCCAAGAGCATAGCGACGATAGGAGCGCGCTGAATTCTAAACGCGAATCCCAGTGCGAACCTCGCGAATTTGTCCTGTTTGCACAATGCTTGTTCAAACTCGCAAAGAATTTTTTAAAATTACCCGCATTGCGGTCTCGCAAGTTTTACTTCGCGGGACACGATGTTTTCGCGAACTTATCCTACTCAACTTTTTTTAACACAAAAACAAGCCCAAAGGGCATTATAGAAAGAAAATATGAAAATAAATCTCACAACAACAATCAACGAAGAACACCAAACCGTCGAGGCGGAAATAGTGGGCGTTAACGTCTACATAGAAACCGCATTCGGCAGAAGCGTTATCCAACTTAAAGACAAAACCGAACTCGCCGCAATAGAACCCTACCAACAGGTGATTCAATCAATGGCTGATTCCTACGCGGCTTTGAAAAATCCAACACCGGAAACTGAGACTGCGGAAGCGGAAACAGCTTCCGAACCTACGGATTCGGAACAATAGAAAACAACGAATCAACAACCGGTAAACAGAACATTCGCGATGTTTATTCACGATAAGTTCGTAAAGACATTGTGTAAACAGGAGAAAAGTGCGAGGGCAACGCTCAACCAAAAAACAATAACCAGTAAACAGAATATGCACGATGTCTATTCACTGCAAGTTCGGATTCTCATTGTGCAAACAGGACAAATTCGCGAGGCGCGAGCTACAAAATTGCGTTTTGCAAGGCGAAGCATACTTAGGTATGTGAGCCGCAGCGAAACCGATTTTTAGCCGTGAAGCGCCTCTTTTGCAAAATCTAAAAAACGAAGGGCGAGTTAGCCGAAGGCAACCGCCGTCACTTCTCAAATTATAAAATATTTGCAAAAGAGAAGCGACCTCGCGGATTTGTGTCCTCACACTTTTGAAAAAAAAATATGGAAGGAATGGAAATATTAGGCGCGACGGGAGCGGGAGCTATCGTCGGCGGAGTGTTAACTTGGATAACGGCTCTTCGGAAAGAGTCGCATGAAAGACAAATGGCAATCATCGATAAAATGCGCGAAGTGGCGGCAGATGCCGACGCAAGTGCCGACAAGGCCGCCGCGCGCGATTGCTCGTGCGTGGGACAGCGTGTCAGGCAGTTCATAATTGCGGCGTTGATATTCTCGTTCGTGATTGCGCCGTTTATCTTTGCGTGGACGCAAATTCCCATCGCCGTTGAGCGCAGCGAGACAGCGGGCGGATACTTGTGGGGAATAGTTCCCGAGTATACGCGCCAAGTTATAGACTACGCGGCGGGGTTTTATATCCCCGCGGAATTCAAGGTCGCGTTTATGTCGATAGTGGGTTTCTACTTCGGCAGAAGCGCGGCAAGATGATTTATAGTTGTCAGTCGGCGGCGGAGAAATCCGCCGCCTTTTTTTTGCCCAAAGAATCAATAAAATTTTTCCGCGAAAAATCAGAACTTGTTATTGCCCATTCGAGCCGTTCCAATAATTAAAAACTAAACTTTAATCAATACTCAAAGCGGTATTGGCTACGCCAATCCGCGACACTTTCGAAAAGTTAAAAAAAGCCGCTTCAGAAAAGTTAAAAAAAGCTCCTTTAGGAAGCATAAAAAACTTTAACCAATACCCAAAGCGGCATTGGCTACGCCAATCCGCGCCACTTTAGAAAATATAAAAAATTATAGAATGGTGGCGTCGAGGGCGGTTACCGTGGCGGAGTTTATTTTTACGTTTACGAGCTTGCCGATGAAAGATTCGTCGGCTTTGAAGATGCACTTGCGGTGGTTGCGTGTGCGTCCCATAAACATGCTTTCGCCGCGCTTTGCGTTGTTTTCAACGAGAACCTGATAGGTTCTGCCGACCATTTTGTTGTGGAAGTCCATCGACTGCTTTTCAAGCTCGGCGAGGAGGCGTTGGTTGCGCTGCTCCTTGACTTCGTCGGAAATGTTGTCGTCAAGCTCCGCCGACTTCGTTCCCGCGCGTTCGCTGTATTTGAAAACGAAAGCCATGTCGAAATTCGCGCGCTTGAAAATGTCGAGCGTTTGGAGAAAGTCGTCTTCGGTTTCGTCGGGATAGCCCACAATTACGTCGGTTGAAATCGACATTTCGGGCGAGCGCGCGCGAAGCTTTTCGACAATCTTCAAGAACCCTTCGGCTTTGTAGGGGCGGTTCATCGCGCGCAGGATTTTGTCGCTGCCCGATTGCAGGGGCAGGTGGACGTATTCGCAGAGCTTTTCCAGCCGCCCGTAGCAGTCGATGAGGTCGTCGCCGAAGAACGACGGGTGCGGCGACGTGAAGCGTATGCGCTCCAAGCCGTCAACGGCGTCGAGCTTTTCGAGCAGCCTCGCAAATTCCGAAACGCCGCCGCGCCGCGGAATGTTTGCGCCGAACGCGTTTGCAACCTGCCCCAAAAGCATTACTTCCTTTGCGCCGTTTGCCACAAGCGCGCGAACCTCCGCTACAACGTCGTCGGTGGGGCGCGAGCGCATTATTCCGCGCACTTTCGGGACAATGCAGTATGAGCAGTTCATCTGGCAGCCCTGCATTATCGACACAAACGCGCATACGTCGGACGATTTCGAAAGGCTGAAGTGGCGGTTGATGAAAAGGTGAGATGAGTCGTCGTCGGATATGTCGATAAACGGGGGGCGTTTGCGTGCGGGCGTCCAGCGTTCCGATTGCGCCGCGCGGAAGATTTCCGCCGCTACTTTTGCCACCGTGTGCGTTTTGCGCGGGCCTATGATGAAGTCAATTTCGGGCAGGGTTTCGGCAATCTTCGCGCCGCGATTTTGCGCCATGCAGCCCGTAACGCCTATTATCGGCAGGCGGCTTTTGTTGTATTTTCTGAAGTTGAGAATGTGCCCGAGCTTCCCGATTGCCTTCAGCTCCGCCTGTTCGCGCACGGAACAAGTGTTGACTACGATTGCGTCGGCTTCGTTTTCGTCGAAGGTAATCTCCCAACCGTTTTCGACGAAGTTTGCCGCGATGTTTTCCGAATCGCGCTCGTTCATTTGGCAACCGTATGTTCGTATGTATGCTTTCATCTTTTTTTCTTGAAAATATCCTTTTGCCCGTAGAATGGGAGATAGTCAATTATTTTTCGGAACTGTCGGCGCGGCGCGGGGTCTGATATGCCCGCTCCCGACGGCTGTTTCGGGCGAACCTTTAACCAAAACTAAATTCATTCGTATGAAACCCGTAGTATTCAACAACACAGTTTTAAGAGACGGCCACCAGTCGCTGGCCGCCACAAGAATGCCGACCGCCGACATGCTTCCGGCGTGCGAAAAGCTCGACGGCATGGGCTTCGGCGCGCTCGAAACTTGGGGCGGCGCGACAATCGACGCGGGGCTTCGCTTCTTGGGCGAATTCCCTTTCGACAGGCTCGACGCCCTCAAAAAAGCGTGCCCGAAAACGAAGCATATGATGCTCTTCCGCGGGCAGAACATTGTAGCCTACTCACACTTCCCCGACGACGTTGTGGAGACGTTCGTCAAAACCTCCGCCAAGCACGGAATGGACATCTTCAGAATTTTCGACGCCCTCAACGACGTCCGCAATCTGGAGTGTTCAATCAAGGCAGCCCGCGCCTGCGGCAAAGAACCGCACGGCACAATCTGCTATACGCAAAGCCCCGTCCACACTGTGGAAAGCTTCGTGAAAATGGGCTGCGAGCTTGAAGATATGGGCTGCAGCGCGGTTGTAATCAAGGATATGGCGGGTCTTATTCCGCCGTATGTCGCCTACGAAATCGTCAAGGGGTTGAAGGCGAACATAAAAATTCCCGTGATTATCCACACGCACGAAACGGCGGGCATGGGCGCGTCCACCTACTACGCGGCAATCGACGCGGGCGTCGATGCGGTTGATACGTCAATTACTCCGTTCGCAAACGGCACGGCGCAGCCCGACACCGCAAGAATGCTTGCAATGCTCCAAGACCACCCGCGCCGTCCCGACTACAACGTCAAAACCCTTTCGGAGCTTCGCCAATACTTTACGGGCGTCTACAAGAAGCTCGGCTTCTACACGATGGCAAAGAACGAGGTTATCGACACCGACGCGCTCATCTACCAAGTCCCCGGCGGTATGCTTTCCAACTTCCGCGTCCAGCTCAAGGAGCAGAAAATGGAGGACAAGTTCGACGAAGTTTTCGCCGAAGTCCCGTATGTGCGCGAAAAGCTCGGCTGGATTCCCCTTGTAACGCCCACTTCGCAGATTGTAGGCACGCAGGCGATGATGAACGTAAAATTCGGACGCTGGAAGATGTTCACCCCGCAGGCAATGGACATCGCTCTCGGCTACTACGGACGCACTCCCGCTCCCGTCGACCCCGAAATCCGCAAGCTCGCGCAGGAAAAATCGGGCAAAGAACCCATCGAGTGCCGCCCCGCCGACCTCAAGAAGCCCGCTATGGAAGACCTCCGCCGCCAGCTTCGCGAAAAAGGGCTCAAGGACGACGACGAGCATTGCGTGATTTTCGCTATGTTCCCGCAGCAGCTCGAAGACTTATACAAAAAGCCGCGCTCGGCTTTCGCCCTCAAAACACCAGAGGACAAAAAACTCGCCGAGGCGAAGGCCGCAGGCAGGGAGAAAACCTTCAACATCTCCATTGACGGCGCGCCCGCCAAGAACGTCAAGGTTGTTTCTCTGTAATTTCCAAAAGGGGAGGAGCGGTTTAGCCGACCTCCTTTTTTTATTGACTGAAGTTTTCCCCGCTTCGAGTTTGGGCATCAGCGGCGATTGCGCTTTGTTCGGTGCGCCGTTGTTCTTTTTCAATATTCCAAACGGGGGAGAAAAAAACATCTTGACAACATTGCGTTATTTAGTAGCGTGGGTTGTTTAATAATTTTAAAGAGGTAAAAAAATGGGTCAACCAAAACGCAAACAATCAAAACAGCGCACGCGTCTTCGTCGTGCCGCCAACAAGTATGAACTTCCTCAGGTAGTCAAGAATGCCGACGGCACTTTTTCAGTTCCCCACAGGGTTAACCCTTCAACAGGAACATACAGAGGCCGTCAGGTCATCTCTGTCGAGGTATAGCTAAATCGTCTTTTTCGAGACTTTTTTATTGTAATGCGGAGTTATTTTTTTTTAAGTAATTCCGCGTTTACTTTTTTGGAGTATGGCGAATTTGTATCCAACGGTTGCCGTCGATGTGATGGGCTCCGATTTGGGCCCCGAAGAGCTTATCTGCGGGGTTAAGGCGGTGCTTTCCGAAGACAGGGGCGATTACAGAATCGTCGTTGTCGGCAACGAGGAAATTACCGTTCCGCTTATGCTGCGCCACGGCATACTCAAAGACAGCCGCGTAAAAAGTTATAACGCAAAAGAGGTTATAACTATGGAGGAAAAGCCCATTCAGGCTCTCAAGCAGAAAAAAGACGCCTCCATGATGCGCGCAATAGAAATAGTCAAAATAGGCGCGGCCGACGCCGTTTTAAGCTGCGGCAACACGGGCGCGCTTATGGCGGGCGGCACTATCAAGCTCCGCACAATGCCCGGGATTGAGCGTCCCGCGCTCGGGACGGTTATCCCGGGGAAGAAGAAAAATTTCATAATGATTGATGTCGGCGCGTCGCCCGACCCCAAGCCCGAGAGTTTGATTGACAACGCCATTCTGGGCGTCAACTACTGCAGAATAGCCCTCGGCACGGAAAACCCGAAAGTCGGACTGCTAAGCAACGGCACTGAAGACGGCAAGGGCAATATGTTGGTTCAGACGGCGCACAAGCTCTTCAAAGCCCAGCAGGGGGTAATCAACTACGGCGGGCTGCTCGAGGGGTTCAGCGTTTTCGACGGCGATTTCGACGTGGTTGTATGCGACGGCTTTACGGGTAATGTAGTGTTGAAGTCGCTTGAGGGGTCGGTCAGAATGTTCAAGAGCATTTTGAAGGAGGAAATCTCCAAGTCTTGGCTGAGCAAATTCGGCATACTTTTGGCGATGGGCGCGTTCAGGGGAATGAAAAAACGCCTGCCGATAGACAAGTGGGCGGGCGCGCCGCTACTCGGCTTGAACGGCCTTGTTGTAAAGGCGCACGGCTCAAGCAACAGAAAACAGATTGCGGGGGCGTTGGAAATCACTTTGAAATGTCTGCGCAACCAGATGAACGACAAAATCAAAGCCGACATCTCCAAATTGGAAGAGATTGTAGAGGCAAACAAGCGCGCGGCTCTCGAAAACTCCTGATTTTTGCGCATCTTAAAGCGTCGGCGTCCCCTTCCTAACGAAGGGGTTTTTTGTTTTTCCAAAGCGGTGCGGCGGGCGTTTTTGTCGGCGTTTGTCGGGCGTTTTCTTTCGGGAGAGGGTTTCGTTTTTTTCGGTCGGTTGCGGCTTTTCGTTCAACAAAAGAAAAAAAAGGCTTTTGTTTTGTTGCGGAGGGGTTAGACTGCGTGGCTTAATTTTTTTTGACGATGAATTTTGAGAAGCCGAAATCAATAATCGTGAAAGGAACGGGGGCGTATGTTCCCGAACGCGTGGTAACGAATTTCGACATAGAAAAAATTGTCGAAACCTCGGACGAATGGATTTTCGAACGTTCGGGGATAAAACGCAGGCACTTCGCCGACAAGGAGGCGGCGTCGGATATGGCGTTGGAGGCGTCGAAGAAGGCTCTTGCCGACGCGGAAATGTCGGCGCAGGAAATCGACTTGGTGATAGTAACCACCGTTACGCCCGACAAGCCTTTCCCCTCTACGGCGTGCCTTTTGCAGGCAAAGCTGGGAATCCGCAACAACATTCCGTGCTTCGACTTGGAGGCGGCGTGTTCGGGGTTTGTCTACGGAATGGAAGTGGCAACTTCCATGATGCAGTCGGGCAAGTATAAGAACGCGCTCGTGGTAAGCTCGGAGCGGCTGAATCCGCTTCTGGATTGGAGCGACCGCACAACGTGTTTCCTTTTCGGCGACGGCTGCGGAGCGGCAGTTCTTGGCTGCTCCGACGAAGACGGCGTAGGTATTATCGGAAACGTTCTGGGCGCGGACGGCTCAAGCACTGCGGTTCTCGAAATTCCCGCGGGCGGCTCGTTTATGCCGACATCGCCCGAAACAGTGGCAAACAAGCTCCACTACATAAAAATGGACGGGCGCGAAATATTCAAAAACGCCGTCCGCATTATGCAGGAAAAGGCGTTGGACGTGCTCGGAATGTGCGGCGTAGCTCCCGAGCAAATTTCGCTGCTTATTCCGCATCAGGCGAACATAAGAATTATCGAAACCGTTGCAAAGCGCATAAAAATTCCGCGCGAAAAAGTCTACGTTAACATAGAGGAATACGGCAATACTTCCTCAGCCTCAATCCCGATTGCCCTTGACGAAGCGTTGAAGAGCGGGCGCATCAAGCGCGGCGACTACGTTCTGCTTGTGGCTTTCGGCGCGGGTTTGACGTGGGGCGCAACGCTTATTAAATGGCATTAGTTCCTATTCGATTCTGATATGAATTTCCTGAAAAAAATAGGCATTGAGCCGTTCATAATTGCGCTTGCCTCCGCGATATTCCTCGCGTGGCTCGACCCCGATATCGGGCGCGCGCGCGAACCCGTCGGCGTAGGCGACATCGCCAACTGGGGCGTGAGCGTGATTTTCTTTTTCTACGGAATGCGCCTGAGTAAAGAGAAATTGCTGAACGGGCTGAAAAACGTCCGCCTGCATTTTCTGGTGCATTTTTCCACGTTCGTGTTGTTCCCGTGCGTGGTTCTTGCGGCAATGGCGGCTTGCGGAGGGTTTTCGGCAGAGGGCAACGCGTATTACCTGTGGATTGGAACGTTCTTTTTGGCGACGCTGCCGTCAACGGTGTCGTCGTCGGTTGTTATGGTTTCGATAGCGGGAGGGAATCTGCCCGCCGCCATATTCAACGCAAGCGTTTCAAGCCTGATGGGCGTTTTCATAACGCCGATTTGGATGGGGCTTTTTTTGAAGGACATCGAGGGCGCAAACAACCTTTCGAACGTTTTGGCGAGCCTGATTTTTCAGGTTCTCGTGCCCGTTGTTGCGGGCTTTTTGCTCAACCCGAAGTTCGGGTGGTTCGCCGAAAAGCACAAGAAAACGCTGCGGTTTTTCGACGAAAGCGTGATTGTGCTGATTGTCTATTCGTCGTTCTGCGACTCGTTTTTCAAAAAGATGTTCGAGGGCTTCCCGTTCTCTACAATACTGCTGCTCTCGGTTTGCATGATTGCGTTGTTCTTGGCTGCAATGGTTGTAATCTACCGAATTTGCCGCCTGATGAATTTTCCCGACGAAGACTCCATCACCGCGGTTTTCTGCGGCTCTAAAAAATCGCTTGTGCACGGCTCGGTGATGAGCAGCGTGCTTTTCGGCTCGAGCGCGGCGACGGGAATAATTTTGCTGCCGACTATGCTTTATCACGCGTTCCAGCTGATAATAGTTTCGGTAATCGCCAAAAAAATCGCCGAAATCAGGGGCAAAAAAGCGGGGGTGGAACAAAAAAATAAATAAAAGAGCAAAAAAAGCTTGACGAGGTGGGGGCAAATCGTAAATTTCTTAATTTTTCTTTAGATAGATGAATACAACAATAGCAAAGAAACAGGAACAGAAGCAGTGGTTCGTCGTTGACGCGACGGATCAGGTACTCGGTCGTCTTGCGGTTAAAATCGCCAATGTATTGCGCGGCCGTCATAAGGCAATTTATACTCCGAACACGGATTGCGGCGATCATGTAGTTGTAATCAACGCTGAAAAGGTTCGCGTAACGGGCAAAAAAGAAGAACGCAAAGAATACATGTTCTACAGCGGTTTCGTGGGCGGCGAAAAGTATGTGAAGCTTTCCGATATGCGCGTGCGCAGACCCGAACACCTCATCGAAGCGGCAGTCAAGGGTATGTTGCCCTCGAACAAGCTCGCAAGAGACATGTTCTTGAAATTGCACGTTTACGCCGGCGCGGAACATCCGCATACAGCCCAGCAACCGAAACCGTTTAACTTCTAATAAGCAAAATGAGCGATATATTTGTATCAGTAGGCCGCCGCAAAACTTCCGTGGCAAGAGTCCGCCTCACAAAGGGCGAAGGCAAGCTTATCGTCAACAACAAGCCGATTGAAGAATACTGCTACACCGACCAGTTGTCGATGTTGGCGTTGCGTCCGTTGGTTGCAACTTCTATGCGCAATGCGGTTGACGCTTTCATCAAAGTCGAAGGCGGCGGCCCTGTCGGTCAGGCGGGCGCAATCAGCCACGGCTTGGCGAGAGCTTTGGAAAAGATGGACTCCACTTTGAGAGCCGCGTTGAAAAAGGACGGTTTGATGACCAGAGACCCGCGTTCCAAGGAACGTAAGAAGTCAGGTCAGCCGGGTGCTCGTAGACGCTTCCAGTTCTCAAAACGTTAATTCGTTTTCGGACAATTTTCACTGGAGCCCTTCCGCGAGTGCGGAGGGGCTTTTATGCTTTTTGGGTAATATTTAAGGATTTTTATGAAAACAAAAATAGGTATTGTCGGCGCGTCGGGATACGCGGGGATTGAAATCGTAAAACTCATTGCCCGCCACCCCAATGTGGAGTTGGGTTGCGTTACTTCCAGAAGCCTCGCGGGAACGCCCGTTGTGGAAAATATGCCCGCGCTCAGGCATTTGCTGCCCGCCGATTTGTGCTTTGAGCAGTCCACTCCCGAAGGTTGCGCCGCCAAAGAGGACATCTCGGTATGGTTCTTGGCTTTGCCGCACGGAGCCGCCGCCGAATACGCGCGCGCGCTGATTGCCGCGGGCAAAAAGGTGCTCGACCTCTCCGCCGACTTCCGCCTGCATTCGCTTGAAATCTACAAGGAATACTACAAGCAGGAGCACAACGCTCCGGAGCTTTTGAAACTTGGCAAATACGTCATAGCGGAGCTGTTTCCCGTGTCGAAAGACGACAAGCTCATAGCCTGCGCAGGCTGCTATCCGACAAGTATTCTGCTTCCGCTCATTCCGCTTATGCGCGAGAGGGCGGTTTTGACCGACCACATTGTAATCGACTCCTACAGCGGGGTTTCGGGCGCGGGCAAGAAAAGCGATTTGGCATATGCCTATTGCGAACGCAACGAGAGCGCGAAGGCATACGGTCTGCCCAAGCACCGCCACAATTCGGAAATCGAAGAGGAGCTTTCAATAGCCGCGGGCGAAAACGTTATTGTGCAGTTCAATCCGCACCTCGCGCCGATGAGCAGGGGCATTTCAACCACAATCACGATTCCCGCCAAGTTCGAGGGCGTGGAGAAAGTCTACGAAATCTGGAATAAATACTACGCGGACAGACCCTTCGTGAAAATCCTCAAAAGCGGCGTGTTCCCCGATACTTTGCACGTCAACGGAACAAACCGCTGCGACATTTCCGCAGTGTTCGACCCGCGCACAAAGAACCTCGTCATCTGCAGCGTAATAGACAATATCGTCAAGGGCGCGAGCGGGCAGGCGGTTCAGATAATGAATTTGATGTTGGGCTTCGACGAAACGGCGGGGCTGTTGTAATACAATTTAAAAAAGGCAAAAAAATGGAAAAGAATTATAAAATCGACGTCCGCGAGGACGCAATCGGCGTGTGCGCAGTGCAGGGCTTCAAAGCGGGCGCGGCGGCGGCGGATATCCGCAACAAAAACGATTTCGAAAGGCTCGATACGGCAGTCGTAGTTTCCGACGTTCTGGCTACGGCGGCGGGCGTGTTTACAACAAACGACGTTAAAGCGGCTCCCGTTTTGACCGACATTTCAAACCTCGAACGCTCCACGAAAGTCCGCGCCATTGTAGCCAACAGCGGCAACGCCAACGCGTGCACGGGCGACAGGGGCATGGAAGACGCCCGCAATACCTGCAAATACCTCGCCGAAAAACTCGGCGTAGAGCAGCAGCAGATTTTGGTTTGCTCAACGGGCAGAATCGGCGAATTTATGCCGATGGAAAAACTCCAAAGCGGTATCGATACGGCTCTCGGCGGCTTGGCAAACACGGAAGACGCCTCCAGAGCGGCTTCGCGCGCGATTATGACTTCCGACACCCGCCCGAAAACGGTTGAAGTTGACGTCGAATTCCACGGCAAAAAACTCAAAATCGCGGGAATGGCAAAGGGCGCGGGAATGATTGAGCCGAACATGGCAACAATGCTTGCGTTCATTGTAAGCGATGCAAAAATTTCGCAAAGCCTCCTGAAAGAGTGCCTGAAATTCGCCGCAAACAAGTCCTTCAACAGAATCACCGTAGACGGCGACATGAGCACCAACGACACCGTTCTGTGCCTGTGCAACGGAATGGGCGCGGAGGTTTCGGAAAACGACGCCGACTCAATCATGGCGTTCCGTCAGGGGCTGCTTGAAGCCTCGCGCGTGCTTGCCCGCAAGATTGTGGGCGACGGCGAGAAAATCACGAAGGTCGTTGAGGTGAACGTGCTCGGTGCAAGAACGGAAGAGCAGGCCGAGAAAATCTGCCGCAGCATAGGCAATTCGCTTCTGGTAAAGTCGTCGTGGTTCGGCGAAGACCCCAACTGGGGGCGCATTACCGACTCCGCAGGCTACGCGCGCACGGGAATTGTTCTGGAAAAAATCGACCTCGACTACGACGGCATTCCCGTCCTCAAGGCGGGGCAGCCCGTTGCCGAAAACAAGCCGCTCTGGAAACAGGCGGTTTCCAAGAAAACGTTTTCGATAAATCTGAATCTGAATCTGGGCACGGCTTCGGAGTCGATTTTGGCGGCCGACCTCACCGAAGGCTACGTCAATTTCAACAAGGGCGAGTAATATGGACATCGACGAAATCACGAAAAAAGCCGACGTCCTCATAGAGGCGTTGCCGTATGTGCGCCGCTTCCACGGCGCAGTGTTCGTGGTAAAATACGGCGGCGCGTTTATGGACGACCCAAACCCCGAAATCCGCGCGCGCGTAGCCCGCGACATCGCCTTTTTGGCGGCCGTGGGCATAAACGTGGTGGTAGTTCACGGCGGCGGCAAGGCAATCAGCCGTGCAATGGCGGAAAGCGGACTCAAGCCCGAGTTCAAAAACGGCATGCGCGTAACCGACGAGAAAACCGTGAAAATAGTCGAAAAAGTCCTCAACGAAGACGTGAACCGCGAAATCTGCCAAATGCTCGCAGCCCAAGGCTGCAACGCAGTTTCGGTGCGCGGCAACGACGTTTTCAAGTGCAAAAAGCATTCGCCCGTCGACGAAAACGGCAATGTGCTTGACATCGGCTACGTCGGCGAAGTAGACGGCGTAGATACCTCGGCAATAGAAAAACTTTTGGCGGAGGGCAAAACCCCCGTGATTTCCCCGATTGCAATCGGACGCGCCGACAACCACGCATACAACACGAATGCCGACGTTGCCGCCGCTGCTGCCGCGGGCGCGCTGAAGGCGTTGCGCTTGGTGTTCCTTTGCGATGTCCCCGGTCTTATGCGCGACCCGAAAGACCGCTCGACGCTCATCTCGCACCTGCCCGTTACGGAGGTGGAAAAACTCAAGCGCGAAGGCATTATCGGCGGCGGAATGATTCCCAAAGTCGATAGCGGCGTTCGCGCAATAGAAAACGGCGTCCACAGAATACACTTTATCGACGGCTATATGCCGCACAGCCTGCTGTTGGAAATCTTCACCGACACAGGCATAGGAACGGAAATTGTCAATCCCGCATTGGTAAACAAATAATTTAATCGAAATGACGACTCTTGAAAAAGCCAAAAAATACGCAATGCCGAACTTCGGCGAAAGGGACTTTGTTGTCTCGTCGGGGAAGGGCAGCTATGTGTTCGACGAAAACGGCGCGAAATATCTCGACTTCGGCGCGGGAATCGCCGTTGTGAGCCTCGGGCACGCCAATCCGCGCTGGGTGAAGGCGGTTGCCTCGCAGGCGGCCAAGCTTGCGCATTGTAGCAATCTCTATCTTACAAAACCCAATGCCGACTTGTGCGAATCGCTCGTAAAGCGCATCGGCGCGGGCAAGGTTTTGATGTGCAACAGCGGCACGGAGGCTAACGAAGGCCTCATCAAGGCGGCGCGCTTGCACGGCTGCGCGGTTTCGGGCAAAGAGGGCGCAAAGGCGCGCATAATAACGGCGGTAAACGGCTTCCACGGAAGGACGCTCGGGGCGGTTGCCGCCACGGCGCAGAAGAAAATCCAGCACGGGTTCGCGCCCATTTTGCAGGGCTTTTCATACGGCGAATACAACAATCTCGAAAGCTTTGAAAAACTCATGGGCGACGACGTTGCGGCGATTCTTGTCGAGCCCGTTCAGGGCGAAAGCGGCGTCACCCCCGCCACCAAGGAATTTTTGAAGGGCTTGCGCGCGCTTTGCGACAAATACAACGCAATGTTGCTTTTCGACGAAGTTCAATGCGGCGTTGCGCGCTCGGGCAAATTCTTGGCGTGCCAGAAATTCGGCGTCAAGCCCGACGGCGTTTCTTTGGCGAAGGGCTTGGCGGGCGGCTTCCCGATAGGCGCAATCTGGCTTGCAAAGCCGTTCCAAGACCTGTTCACCGCGGGCACGCACGGCACGACTTTCGGCGGAAACCCTCTCGCCTGCGCGGCGGCGTTGGCGACCTTGGCGGAAATAGACTCCAAAAAGCTTGCCGACAACGCAACAAAAATGGGCGCAAAGCTGTCGAAGGGGCTTTCGGCGATTGTCAAAAAATATCCCGAAAAACTCGCAACGGAGCGCGGGCTCGGGCTTATGCGCGCGGCAATTTTCACCGAAAAATACAAGAATACCGACGTCTGCGCGGCGTTGCGCCGCAACGGGCTTCTGCTGATTCCCTCGGGCGCGAACGGTCTGCGCTTCCTGCCCCCGCTGAACGTTTCGGCGGCGGAAGTGGACAAGGCTTTGAAAATTTTCGAAAAAACAGTTGAAAGGATATAACGATGGTTCGTTCATTTCTAAGAGATACGGATTTTACGCCGCAGGAGGCTGCGGAAGTGTTCAACCTTGCCGCGCGCTACAAGGCGACGCGTTCGGCGGGGGTAATCGACGTTCTCAAAGGCGAAAGCTGGGGCGTGTTGTTCTTCAAAAAGAGCACGCGCACAAGGCTCTCTTTTGAGGCGGGGCTTTACGAGCTCGGCGCACACGCAATGGTCATGAACTCAAACGACCTGCAAATTTCGCGCGGCGAAACAATAGAAGACACCGCCCGCATTATGGGCAGATTCCTCCACGGAATAGTAATCAGAACGTTCGAGCAGGAAATTGTGGAGAAGTTCGCGAAGTATTCGGGGCGTCCCGTGGTCAACGCGCTCACCGATTTGCTCCACCCGTGCCAAACGTATACCGATATGTTCACGATGATGGAGCATTTCAGCGACGGCGCGCCGAACCCCGAATCAATCAAGGGCAGAAAGCTCGTGTTCTTCGGCGATACCGCGTGCAATATGGCGTATTCGCTGGCGTTGTCGGGGGCAATGTGCGGCGTGGAAGTGGTGCTTTGCGGCCCGCAGGAATTCAAGCCCGCGCCCGTTTTGGACACCCTCTTTAAAGACGCAAACCTCACGCCCACGTGGTCGTTCACTTCCGACCCCGCCGAGGCCGCCCGCAATGCCGACGTTCTCTACACCGACGTCTGGGTGAGCATGGGCAAGGAAGACGAAAAGGCCGAGCGCATCAAAACGATGTCGCCGTATCAGGTCAACAACGCGCTGTTCAAGGCGGCGAAAAAAGACGCCGTGTTTATGCACTGCCTGCCCGCTCACTCGGGCGAGGAAGTCGCGCAGGAGGTTCTCGACAGCCCGCGCAGCATAATCTTCGACGAAGCCGAAAACCGCCTGCACGTCCAAAAGGCGATAGTCAGCTACTTGGTAAACAAAAATCGCCAACTCGGCAAGTAATGCTGGACAACGGCAAAAGTATTGTTAACATGCCCAAATACCAAACTTTTTAAGGAGAAATAATGAAAATCGTTTTAGCATATTCCGGCGGGCTCGATACGTCCGTTCTCGTAAAATGGATTAAAGACCGCTTCAACGCGGAAGTCATAACGTTCGCCGCCGACGTAGGTCAGGGCGAAGAACTTTCGGGTCTTGCCGAAAAGGCGAAGGCAACGGGTGCTTCGGCGCACTACACGGTCGATTTGAAAGACGAATTCGTTTCGGACTTCATCTACCCGATGATTCGCGCAAACGCCATCTACGAAGGCCAGTATTATCTGGGCACGTCGATAGCGCGCCCGCTTATCGCAAAAGCTCAGGTGGAAATCGCCAAGAAGGAAAATGCCGACGCCGTAGCACACGGCGCAACGGGCAAGGGCAACGACCAGTGCCGCTTCGAAATTTCCTACGCGGCTCTCGCGCCCGACTTGCAGATTATCTCCCCGTGGAGAATGGACGACTTCCGCGCCGCGTTCCCCGGCAGAAGCGAAATGATTGAATACTGCCGCAAGCACAACATCAACGTTCAGGCTTCCGCCAAGAAACCGTATTCGATGGATAGAAATATGCTCCACATCTCCTACGAGGCGGGCATTTTGGAAGACCCGTGGTTCGACCCGACCGTCCCCGAAAACAAGGATATGTTCAAGACGACAGTTTCGCCCGAAGACGCTCCCGACCGCCCCACATACCTCGACCTCGACTTCGAAAAGGGCGACTGCGTTGCAATCAACGGCAAGAGAATGAAGCCCTCCGAAGTGTTGATGTTCCTGAATAAGGTAGGCGGCGAAAACGGCGTCGGCAGAGTCGATATTGTCGAAAACCGCTTCGTCGGAATGAAGAGCCGCGGCGTTTATGAAACCCCCGGCGGCACGATTTTGGAATTCGCCCACCGCAATATGGAAACAATTACGATGGACAGGGAAGTTATGCACCTGCGCGACCAGTTCATTCCCAAATACGCCGAACTCATCTACAACGGCTTCTGGTATGCGCCCGAACGCGAGGCGTTGCAGGCGTTTGTAGACAAGAGTCAGGAATGCGTAACGGGAACGGTTCGCGTAAAGCTCTACAAGGGCAACATAATCTGCGTAGGCAGAAAGAGCCCCCTGAGCCTCTACGACGAAAACATCGCCAGCATGGAAGGCGTAAAGAGCGAATACAACCAGAACGACGCCTCCGGCTTTATCCGCCTGCAGGCTTTGCGTCTGCGCCAGCGCGCCCGCAAACAGGGCGTAAGCGATGAAATATTCGCAACAAAATCGAACCTCGTTCGCCAATAGCAAATGAATTGTTTTGCAGCCATTCTCAACCTGTTCGACAGCCGACTTCGTAGCGAAATCGGCTCTCGGCGTTGTGGAATCTGCTAACGGTTTTTAAATTTTCATTCGGGCACGATTTCACATTTTGAATTCGTGCCTTTTTTTAATTGGATTGGATTTTTTTATGAAAGATTGGACAGGCAAATACTCGAGGCGTTTCGACATAGAAATGCCCGACAGACAGTGGCCGAACAGGCATATTCAAAAAGCTCCCGTGTGGTGCAGTGTAGACTTGCGCGACGGCAATCAGGCGTTGGCAGTCCCGATGAACGTGGACGAAAAACTGAAGCTTTACAATACGCTGCTGAAAGTCGGCTTCAAGCAGATTGAAGTGGGCTTCCCCGCCGCGAGCGATACCGAGTTCCGCTTCCTGCGCAAGCTTGTCGACGAAAAACTCGTCCCCGACGGCGTCGCGGTGCAGGTGCTCACGCAGGCGCGCGAACACCTCATCAGAAAGACGTTCGAGTCTCTCGAAGGGTGCAGGGAGGCGATTGTGCACCTCTACAACAGCACGTCGCCGCTTCAGCGCAAGGTGACGTTCCATATGTCGCGCGCGGAGATAGTAGAAATTGCAAAGCAGGGCGCGAAGCTCGTGCGCGCAATGGCCGACGAAGCCGAGGCAAAGGGCACGAAAATCCGTCTGGAGTATTCGCCCGAAAGCTTCAGCGATACCGAACTCGACTTTGCCATCGACATCTGCGAGGAAGTCAAGGCAATCTGGAAGCCCACTGCCGACAACAAAATCATCATCAACCTGCCCGAGACAGTCCAGTATAGCTCGCCCAACGTCTACGCCGACCAAATCGAGTGGATGTGCCGCCATATCTCGCAGCGCGACTGCGTTGAAATAAGCCTGCACACCCACAACGACAGAGGCACGGGCGTGGCCGCTACGGAGCTTGGGCTTATGGCGGGCGCGGACAGGGTCGAGGGCACGCTCTTCGGCAACGGCGAGCGCACGGGCAATCTCGACATCGTGACAGTCGCGCTTAATATGCACGCCGAGGGCGTGGAATCGGGGCTTGATTTTTCCGACCTGCCCGCAATCAAAAGCGTCTATGAAGAGTGCACTAAAATGCGCGTTCCCCCGCGCCACCCATACGCCGGCGACTTGGTTTTCACAGCCTTCAGCGGCTCGCACCAAGACGCAATCAAAAAGGGTATGGATTTGCGCAAACGCGAACACATAGCGCATTGGGAAGTTCCGTATCTGCTCATCGACCCCACCGACATCGGCTGCTCATACGAGGCAATCATCAGAATAAACTCGCAGAGCGGCAAGGGGGGCGTTGCGTATGTTTTGGCGGACAAATTCGGTCTCGACCTGCCCAAGGCAATGCACCAGCAGGTGGGCGATTTCGTCAACTCGGAAGCCGACAAAGAGGGCAAAGAGCTTTCGCCCGACGAAATCTACGCAATCTTCAAAAAGGAGTTTATAGAACGCGCCGAACCGCTCAAACTTCTCTCCTACTGCGTGAATGCCGCGAGCGGCGAAAACGCCGTGGAAATTTCTGCGGACGTTGTCTTCAAGGGCGAGCGCAAGACAATTTCGGCGGTCGGCAACGGGCCCGTCAACGCGTTTGTAAACGCGCTTGACGCTGCGGGAATAAAGAACTTCAAGCTTGTAGACTACTGCTCGCACGCAATAGGCGCAGGGTCGGCCACAAATTCGGCGGCGTATATTTGCCTTGAAACGAAATCTTCGGGCAAACGCGTGTGGGGCGTGGGGCTGCATTCCAACATTGAGCACGCCGCGCTCGACGCGCTTGTATGCGCCTACAATAGGCAATAGGCGCGGATTCCCCAAAAAACAAAGCGTCAGCCCCGACGGGTTGACGCTTTTTGTTTGCCTGAATTAGGCGGAAGCAAAACGCGGCGCGGCGTGTTCGTTTTCCGCCGCGGCCGAATTGCACGCCCGCGCAGAATGCGTTAGTCGATGTCGATATTCGCCTCGAAAGACTCGACGTTGATTGTGAGCTTGTTCGCCATTTCGTTGGCGGAATCTTCGTCGATTTTTCTCTTGAGCAGTTCCGTGAAGAAATAGTCTTTCATCAGTTCTTCAACGGTTCTGATGTCGCTAAGCTGCCCGAAGATTTCGGCGATGAGTTTTTCGAACTTTTCCGCGCAGTCGCAATCCTTTTTGCCGCAGCAGGGCTTTGCCGAGTTGCATTTGCACGGCTTTTTCGCCGCAACAGCCTTCTTGGCGGGCGCGGCTTTCGCGGGAACTGCCTTTTTGGCAACAGGTTTTTTTGCTGCCGCCTTTACGGCGGGTTTTTTCGCCGCTTTTGCGGCTGTTGATTTTACCGGAGCTTTTTTAGATGTCGTCTTTTTCATAATGTGTTGTAATTAAAGCAAATTCCGCGCGCCAATACAAGCTTTTTCTGCCCGATTGTGCCAAAAAAAACACAAAATTGTAGCCAAAGTGGGCTTCGTTTAAAAAATGTTGCGCTTTTTGGCAAAATAGTATTTGATTACTTCGGTTTTTTATGAAAGTTCCACTCTTAGATTTAAAAACGCAGTATAAACCCCTGCGCGAACAAACGCGCAAATTGTTGGACGATATTTTGGACAGCCAGTATTTTATAGGCGGCCCATACGTTGCAAAACTCGAGGAGGCGGTTGCGCAATACTCGGGAACTAAGGAGGCAATCGGCGTTTCGAGCGGAACCGACGCCCTGCTTGCGTCGCTTATGGCGATAGGCATTTCGCCCTCTCCGTTCGACAACCGCGAACCCGCCGAGGTCATTCTGCCAACCTACACCTTTTTTGCAACGGCAGGCTGCGTGTGGCGCGCGGGCGCAAAGCCCGTGTTTGTGGACATCGACAAAGATACCTACAATATCGACGCCGACGCAATCGAGGCTAAAATCACCCCGCGCACAAAGGCCATTATGCCCGTTCACCTCTACGGACAATGCGCCGAGATGGACAAAATCTGCGCGATTGCCAAAAAGCACAATCTGCACGTTATCGAAGACGGCGCGCAGGCAATAGGCGCAAAGCGCGACGGTGTCCGCGTGGGCAATTTCGGCGACTGCGGCTGCCTGAGCTTCTTCCCGTCGAAAAACCTCGGCGGCTTGGGCGACGGCGGTATGGTAATTACCAACAACACCGACCTCGCCGCAAAACTCAGGCAAATGCGCAACCACGGCATGGAACCCAAATACTACCACAAGTTCGTGGGCGGCAACTTCAGGCTCGACGCCATTCAGGCGGCGGGGCTTTTGGTAAAGCTTCCGCACCTCGACAAGTGGGGCGAGATGCGCCGCGCAAACGCCGCGCTCTACAACGAATTTTTCGCGGAGGTCGGCGAAATAAAAACGCCCGTAATTCAGCCGCGCAACTATTCCATTTTCAACCAATACATTGTTTCGGTCGAAAAGCGCGACGACGTTCTGGCGTTCCTGCGCTCTAAGGACATAGGCTGCGAAATATACTACCCCGTTCCGCTTCACATGCAGGAGTGCTTTGCCGCGCTCGGGCACAAAGAGGGCGAATTTCCCAACGCCGAATACGCCGCGCGCCACACGATTGCCCTGCCGATTTATCCCGAACTCGAACCCGAACAAATCAAGTATGTTGCCGACACGCTCAAGGAGGCGGTCGCAAAGTTTTAGATATGAATGTAAAAGACATTATAATGACCATTTTCGAGGTCGGAATGATTGTCATTCCGCTGGCGTTGGGCATAGTGTTCACGTTCAGGTCGAAGGCGTCGTATTCGGACAAATTCGACAACTCCAAGCTGCGTTTTTGGGGCATTTCAAAGCGCAAATACACGGCGGCGGGCAGAATCTTCGGCGTGTTCTGCTTCGGCGTTGCGGCGTTCTCGGTTTACAACAACTATTTTGCCAAATCAGACGAAGCCGAGGAAGTCAAAGATTTCTGGAAGGGGATAAACGACGACAGCGAAAAGAAGAACGTTTTCTCAATGGCGTTGCTCGGCGCGGCGATAGCAATCCCCACCAGAATGGGCTCTACGCGCTTCCCCGGGAAGCCGCTCGCGCTTTTGGGCGGCAAAACGGTTTTGCAGCGCGTCTACGAGCGTTGCACCGAAAGCAAGCTCGCCCAAAAGGCGGTTGTTTTGACCGACAGCCCAGAGATAATCGAATACGCCGAAAAAATCGGCGCGCCCGCGCTTATGACTTCTCCCGAGTGCAATTCGGGCACCGAGCGCATAATAGAGGCGTTCGATAAAATCGGCGCGGAGTTTGTCGTAAACGTGCAGGGCGACGAGCCCTTCATTTCGCCGAAGCTTATCGACGAACTCATTGCCAAGCACAACGCCACGGGCTGCGACCTCGCAACGGCGGCGTCAAAAATAACCGACTCCGCAAACCTGACTAACGAAAACGTTGTGAAAGTTTTGCGCGGCGGCGACGGCAGGACAATTTACTTCAGCCGAACCCCCCTTCCGCATATCCGAGGCGAAGCCGACAAAACCAAATGGCTTGCCCGCGCCGACTACTGGCGGCATATCGGCATTTACGGCTACTCGCGCGCGGCGTTGGAAGCCTACGCAAAGTTCGGCGCGTGTGCGCTTGAAAAGTGCGAAATGCTCGAGCAGCTCAGGTTCATTTCAAACGGCATGAAGTTCGAGGTTGTCGAGACCCAATACGAGTCAATCGGCATCGACACCCCCGCCGATTTGGCGGCAGCCGAAGAATTTTTGAGAAAGATTTCATAATGGAAGATTCCGAACTGGTTTCAGTGGGCGCAAACGTCCTCAAAAGCGAGGCCGCCTGCATTCTGGCGGCGGTTGACAACCTCGGCGAAAGCTTCGCGCGGGCAGTCAAAACAATTCTCGGGCACAAGGGCAAGCTTATGGTTTGCGGCGTCGGGAAATCGGGACTTGTCGGGCAGAAAATAGCCGCAACGCTTTCGAGCACCGGCACGCCCGCCGTGTTTATGCACGCCTGCGACGCCGCCCACGGCGACTTGGGCGTATACGAACCCGCCGACCCCACGCTGCTGATTTCCAACAGCGGCTCTACCGTGGAATGCCTGCGGCTTATCCCCATTCTCAAAAAATTCAACTCCACAATCATCGCGCTCATCGGCAATCTCGACTCTCCCATGGGGCGCGAGTGCGACATCATTCTGAACGCGTCGTCGAACGGCGAAGCCGACCCCATCGGCATTGTCCCCACGAATTCGACCACGCTCGCCCTTGCAATCGGCGACGCTCTCGCGTGCGCTCTTATGCGCGCCAGAAACTTCACCAAAGAGGATTTTGCGAAATACCACCCCGCGGGGCAGCTCGGCAGAAACCTGCTGCTGAAAGTCAGCGATGTTATGCACAAAACCGACCACTGCGCCATTGTCTCCGCGCAGGCAACCGCGCGCGAAGTGGTTATAGCCATGACCGAAAAACCGCTCGGCGCGGCGTGCATTCTCGATTCCGACGGCAAAATTTCTGGTTTGGTTACCGACGGCGACATACGCAGAATGCTGCGCAACGTTTCCAATATCGACGCCGTCAAATGCGCCGACATCATGACTGTTTCCCCCATATGCGTCGAGTCGTCGGCGTCGCTGGGCGAGGCTGTCCGCCTGATGGAGGACAGACGCTCCAAACTGTCGGTTTTGCCCGTTGTTGAAAACGGCAAATTCGAAGGTCTGCTGCGCCTGCACGACGTTTATCAACCCCTGTGATAAAATATGAAAATTGCGGAATCTTTGGGATTTTTTCTGCGCTACGTTAAAAACCCCGCGTCGATAGGCGCAGTGTGCCCAAGCTCTCGTTTTTTGGCGCGCAAAATGGTTGCGCCGCTCAAGGGCGCAGTGGGCGGCGACGACGTTGTTGCGGAGTTCGGTTCGGGCACGGGCGCAATAACAAAGTATATTGCGTCGGAGCTTTCCGTGAAGCAGTCGAACTTGTTCTGCTTTGAATTCGACCCCGTTTCGGCCGACGTTTTGCGCGCAAAGTTTCCTGCCGCAAACATAGTAAACGACAGCGCGGAGAAAATCGCCGACTTGGGCGATGCCCTCCCGCGCCTGAAGTGTATTGTTTCCTGCCTGCCGCTGCTTTCGCTCCCGAGTCAGGTTGTGGCAAGCATTCTGCAAAACGCCGAAAACGCCTTGCCCAAAGGCGGACTGTTCGTGCAGTTTACATACAATTTGGCACATTCGCCCGCCGAGCCGCATTTTAAGGCAATGAAACGCGTTTGCACTTCGTTCGCCGCGCTGAACATTCCGCCCGCGCGCGTCGATGTTTTCCGCAAATACTAAAATGTAAAAATTCCGTTCGGGATTTTGCTCGCGCGTTGTCCGCGCCTTTCGTCCGCGGCGTAATGTCCGTTTCGGCGGTGTGATGTCCAAAAAATGCGTTGATAAAACAGCCGATAAATGTAGAATCTTTCGTAGCAATTTTGACTGAAAACAAAAAAACGGAGGATAAAAAATGGGAATATTTTCGCTGAAAAAGGCACTCGTAGCCTGCGCAGTCGTTGCGGCGTCCGCGCTTTTTGCGCGCGATGTCTGGACTTGCGAACAGGCAAACGAATGGTTCGCAAAACAAAAATACAGGGCGGGCGTAAACTATGTGCCGTCTTACGCAATAAACAGCATAGAGTTTTGGCAAAAAGAGTCGTATAATCCGAAAATCATAGACAGCGAGCTTGCCTTGCTGGAGTCGCTCGGAATGAATACCGTCAGGGTTTTCCTCAACGACTTGGTTTGGAAAGACGACCCCGAAGGTTTCTACAAGCGTCTGGACAACTTCCTTGAAATAGCCGACAAACACGGCGCGGGCGTTATGTTCGTCTTCTTCACAAACGGCGGCAAAGACAACGGCAAACTCGGCAAACAGGACGGCCCCAACGGCACGCACAATTCGAACTGGCGCAAAACCCCAAGCTACAGCGTGCTCGGCGACAAGTCGAAATGGGGCTACTTGGAGGAATACGTAAAGGGCGTTGTCTCGCGCTACGCAAACGACAAACGCGTTCTCGTTTGGGACATCTACAACGAACCCGGTCACATCAAAAGCCCGCACGTAAAAGGCGGCGGGGCAAACCTGTCCGAAGAAGACGTTCAACGCCTCAGAAAAATGTCGCTCGATTTCCTCGAAGCCACCGCGCAGTGGGCGCGCTCGTGCAACCCGTCGCAGCCGATAACCTACGGAACATTTGTCCCCGACTCAACCCCGCACGGCAAAATGTTCAACAACCTCATATACTCGCAAAGCGATGTAATTTCGTATCACAGCTACGGCAACATCATCAGGCAAATTTCGCGGCTTAAGGAGGCGCGCAAACACAACCGCCCCGTTATGTGCACCGAGTGGATGGCGCGCCCGACGGGAAGCTGCTTCAACCCCGTGTTGAAATTTTTGAAGCAAAACAATGTCTGGAGCTACTCTTTCGGGCTGGTTGCGGGCAAAATCGAGACGTGGAGGCCGTCGTTCGACCTGTCTTGCCCCGAACTCGACAGCATTTGGTATCACGATATTTTCAAAGCCGACCATACCCCGTATGAGCCGACTGAAGTGGAATACATAAAAAGCGTTTTGAAAGACTGACGTTTCAATGAAAAGCGCGCGCGGGAAAACGGCGGGCAAGACAAATGCCGCGCCGTATGTGTGGAAGATTCTCGACGACACCGAGATGAAACTCTGCCCCGCGGGCACGCGCATGAAATACATCTTCTTCCGCCCCGAAAAATATCCGCGGCTTAAAAAAATAAAGGGAGACAGGGAAACCACACTCACCTATCCGCCGAAAGATTTTCCCGTTTGGGAAAAACATTTTATAAGGTCGGTGGGCGTTGCGGAGCACTCAAAGGGCTACTACCATTCGCGCATAAACGGAGACTTCACCGACGTGCTGTTCGTGGCCTCGGGAACACTCGGCGTTAAATTCGGCGAAAGGAAAATCGGCGTCGGCAGGGGCGGAATTGTGATAGTGCCCCCTCATTGCCTTGTCGATACCTACGTCAACAGACGGTGCGTTCTGTATTGGCTTCATTTGGAAAACAACGCAAAATGGCACGCGCTTGTGGGAGATTCAATTTCCGTAAAAACGCCCGAATGCTTTTCGGAACTTGTATCAATCCTTTTCGCATACGAGAGCGAACTTTACTCGCAGAAATGCTCGCTCGGGGTGCTCGAGCTTTTGGCGGAATCGTTCGCCGCAGTTTTCGGGAAAATTTTCGAAGAATACGGAGCTTCGGCTCTGCAGGATAATGTAAAAAAACTGGAGGCAGCAATGGAAGAATCGCCCGCGCGGCATTGGGAACTTCGCACCGAGGCGAAAAAACTCGGTATCTCGCCCGAAACGCTCGACAGCTTGCTTGTGAAATTGACCTCGTGCACATTCCCGAAATACTTGGCGCGTTGCAAAATGAAAGCCGCCCTGAAAATGGTAGTTTCGGGGGAATTCCCAAACGCAAAAATCGCCGAGAAAATCGGCTACGCCAACGCCTATTCATTCTCGAAAGCGTTTAAAAAATACTACGGCTCCTCCCCAAAAATGATACAATAAATTTTTTATATGTTGGTAAGTGGCGGCGATTGCCGTAGGCAATTCGCCTTTGCTTGCTGATTAAAGTTTTTATATGTTGATAAGCGGCGGCGGCGGGCATAGCCCGTGCGTTTTTTACATGTTGGGAAGTGGCGCGTATTGAACTTTGTTCAATGACGCTTGGTTCACTGGCTGAAGAAAAAACTTTACTTTAATTAAGTGAGCAAAGGCGCACGAACAAAGTTCAGCCGCCGCCGACTTCTTGCTGTCTAACATGCTACTAATCAATCGCGCGGCGTCAATTATCGAGACCCCCGCGCCCTGTAAAATGTGCTTAGCCGCCTGATATTCTTCGTTCGTTGTATTCGTAATACTATGGTCAATAAAATTTTTAAAAAATGTAGTATATCGTCTTGTCTTATTGCAAGATATGTAATTATAAAAAATCTTGACTGCGTATGTTTTGGAATTTGCGACATGAATATTTACTTTTGTATCTAATTGATAATTAGCCTATAGGGCTCAAAAGCATGTATATAGTATTACGAATACTATAGTCGGTTAACATAATGGACTATAGCCAATTTGTGAACGCAGTTAAAGAAATGGGCACCGGTTTCCCGATACCTACATTGGGGAAGGAAAGTCATTTCTATGTGCAAATAAAAAATTCATGTGTAGAGGTAATCAATAGTAAAGGGAAAAGCTATTTGTTTTCCGAATACGAGTATGGTGTCGTTCTTGAACGATTTTGCAAGGCGCCTCAAGAACATCGATTCCACGCTTACTATTATGCGCGTAGCAATAAGGGTGGCTCGCATTATCCCACATGGGACGAAGGGAATCCCAATACAATATTTTCGGGATATTTGCCTGCTCTTTTTAGGGAGTTATATTTTAGATGCGGGGTAAGCGTTATTGAAGATTCTTCAAACATTTGGAATTTTCATTATGCCCCATATGATTTAAGAAAACTGAATAAAGTTTATTCCGAATGGTCGTTCGACGGTATTGTATCCATTCTAAAAAAGGAACGTCATTTGACGATTTTGAAGAAGAAAATTTCCATTTCAGAAAAAGACGGAACAATTTTTGCTTTGTTTGACGGACAATACATTAAAATCACAAGAATAGATTTTGAGGGTGTAAAAAAAGAAGTAGGAGCAACTGCATACCTACACTATAAAACGTCTGATTTACTGAAAAGTAAATTTATAAAAGATGTAATTAAGGCTATTTTAATCGAAATATTAAAAGCATTAATTCAAAGGCTATTTAAATAATTTTAACGCGATAAAATAGGTTTGTTTTTTATGAAAAAATATATTACAATATTAACAGCTTTGATAACAATATCGGCGTTTGCTGATAATGATGTTCATACGGGGGAACTCAGTGGCAGTTATATAGGGACAAGTCATGTTAATTCCGTTTGGGAAAATACCTACGTCAAAGAGGGCGAAACCGTGTGGTTTTCTGAATATTACGATTCCACAAATTATAGTGGGGCAAATTTTAAAAACGCTGACTTAACTTCGGCTCATTTTGATGAGGCTGAACTAGGTGGTGCTGACTTCACAAATGCGAATTTAACCTCAGTTAGTTTCTGGGTCGCGAATGTTTCTGATGTTAATTTTACAAATGCAAATCTAACTTCGGCGAGATTTGCGGGGGCAAATATTTATGATGCGAATTTTACAAACGCCATAATTAAAGGGGCTGATTTTTATGGCGGACTTGCTGAAGAACAGTTGAAATCTACAAAGAGTTACCAAGATAAAGATTTAACTGGAGTAAGATTTGATGGAGGTTATTTTAGTGGTTGGGACTTTAGTGGACAGAATTTGACGTCTGTTAGTTTTGGCAGTGGATATGGAAGTTCAACATTGATTGACACAATTTTTACAAATGCGATAGTTAAAGATGCACACTTTTATAATACAGTGTCAAAAGGTTTTACGGAAGCGCAGTTGAAATCAACGAAGAGCTATCAGGACAAAGATTTGACAGGGATAAACCTCGGTAAAAATGATTTAACTGGGTGGAATTTTGAGTCGCAAAATTTATCAAACTCGAATTTTTCAAACTCTAAATTTACAGACGCAATATTGGCAAATTCCAATGTATCGGAGGTTGATTTATCAGACGCGTCAATCGGGGGCGCAAATCTATCAAATATAAAGGGTTTTACGGCGGAACAGTTGTATTCAACGGCAAGTTATAAAAATAAGGATTTGGAGAAAATCAATTTTTCTGGGAATGATTTGAGCGGCTGGAGTTTCGCTTCCCAGAATTTGTCCGATAGCGATTTTTCAAATGCAACACTCACAAGCACAACGTTTATTAATGCCAAAACAACAAACGCCAATTTCTCCAACACCATTTCAAAGGGGTTGACGCGTGCGCAGTTGGAAGCGGCGTCGAATGGGCTGACGAACATCAATCTTTCGAACAACGATTTTGCGTCGGCGGGCTGGACGTTTGCGAATGCTGATTTAACAAACACGAAACTTGAAAACGCCACGCTTACAGGTGTTGACTTCAGCAATGCCACGCTTACGGGGACAAGTTTTGCAAATGCCAAAACAACAAACGCCAATTTCTCCAACACCATTTCAAAGGGGTTGACGCGTGCGCAGTTGGAAGCGGCGTC
>CAKTTC010000005.1 GCA_934613645.1 uncultured Opitutales bacterium
AACTTTTTTGAAAAAATTTTCACACCTCCCCCCAAATCCCCTATTCCACTGACCCCTAACGCAAATATTTTTCGGGAGAAATTTTCTCACACACATAAAATCCACCGCCAAAAATGACAAAACTTAAAAAAAATACGCCGCTTTTTGCGAAAAATTGCGGCGTTTTTTGAAAATTCTGCTGAAAATATTTCGAAAAAATTTTTTATTTTTCCCTTTTTTCGGGTTCGTTTTTGCAGTTTTTTCCGCCAAAAACCTCGGCACAGGCATTCAAATAGCCGTATCCGAACTCTTCGTCGGGCATAAGATAGCTGCCTTCCGTCCACTCATTCCACGAATTTATGGTAATGAGCCTGTTTTTACAGTTCTTCACAGTCCACTCTTTGGCGGCAATCAACGCCCTCTTGAACGATACGGGATTTGAACCGTATATCACGGGCGTAAAAACGTCTTTCGGGAAGCGCGAATTGGTGTCCCAGCCCACTGTTACGTTGGGATAGAAGTTGCCGCCTGTCTCGTCGCGCACGTCGTTCCAAATTTTTTGCGCCATATCGAACCACTGTTCGTAGGTGAGTTTGTTTTTCTGCATAGTTTTCCACGTCCTGAAATTCCAGTTATAGGCGGTAATCGAGGTTATTCCGAAATATTCCATAGCCGCCTTTTCGCCCGAAATTCCCGCCGACTTCACTTCCGCGGGGACGTAGTTGAAAAGCATCAAATGCACGCCCGCGAACCCCGCGTCTTTGCAGGCTTTGTCGAGTTTTGCAATGCAGCGTTTTGCGACTTCCTCGCCACCGACTCCGTCCACGAACGTTTTGAATTCGTAGACGGCGAACACCGGTTTGCCGTCTATCAAATAATGATTTGGCTGCTTAAAATACGATACAAAACGGGGAATCAAAACATCGCAGAATTCGCCCTCCGAAACGTCGGCACGCCAGATTATTTTGTTCTTTTCCGACAGCGGCATTTTGTTGTTCCAAAGCCCCTTGACGTGGTGGTTTGCCCACATCAGGAAAAACTTCATTCTTTGCGAATTGGGCGCTTTCAGAAAGCCTTTGTTTAGGGCGTCTTCAAGGAACGGACGCCCGCCATACCAATACCAATCGTAGATAAAAACGTTGACGCCCGCAGCGAGCGCGGCGTCGATTTGGCGCGCCACCTCCGCGGAGTCGTCGTCGCGGACATAGCCCCAGAGAGGCTTGCGCGGCTCGTTGTGCCCGTCGAATTTCGGAGCGGCCTCGTAGACGTTCTGCCATTCGCCGTTGCCGTGGTCGAAAATTCCAAGCTCCTTCCAGCGCGGGTCGTTCTGATACGCGGGCCAGATTATCGCCGCAACATCTACCTCCGCCCCGGTGTTTGAGTGCCATTTCGGCGTCTGCGCCGCCGCGTTAGCCGCCGCGGCAACCACCGAGAGCATTACAATAAACGAAAATATTTTGCGCATATTTTTGTCTTTATTTGATATTTTTTATTTTTCAGAATCCGCGCTCTCTGCGGCTTCTTTCAGAACCTTTGCGGTTTCGTTCAGATACCCGTAGCCGAATTTTTTATCGGGCATTAAATACCCGCCCTCTGTCCATTCGTTCCAAGCGTTGATTAGCACGAAGCGCGGGAAGTCGGGATTGTTTTTCGCAGTCCAGTCGAGAGCCTCGCGCAAAAACTTTCCGTAAAGTTCGGGCGATTTCCCCGTCGTGATTTTTGTTGTTTTCGAAAGCGGATAGCGCGCGTTGTTGTCCCAGCCGATTGTCACGTTTGCAAGCAGCGGAACGCCTATTTTTGCGGCGGTTTCGTCGAAGTTTGCGAGAGCCTCCCTGCCGTATTTTTCGTATTCTATGTTGTCCTTGGAGCGGTATGTGTTGAATGTTTCCACAACAAGCGACTCCCAGTTGTAGCACGTTGCCGAATCGACGCCCAGATACTTGTGGAACGACGCCCACGAGGGCTTTCCGCCGTCGCCTTTAACCGCAAAAGGTTTCTGCCACGGGTAGAACGCAATCTGCAAATGCACGCCCGCAAAACCCGCCTTTTTGGCCTCCGCGCGGAAATACTCGAGCGCCTTTTTCGCGTTTTCGACTCCGCCGATGCCCTTTACAAACCCGTTTACAAGATAAATCATAAACACGGGCTTGCCGTCTATCTTGTAGTAGTTGGGCTTTTTGAAATACTCAATCCAGCGGGGAACTAAAACTTTTGTGAATTCGTTGTAATCTACGTCCGCCTTCCAAATGGGATTCGACCAATCGTCTTTGGCGATTTTGTTGTTCCAAAGATTCGTAACGCCGTGGTTTGCCCACATCAGATAAAAATGCATGCGCGCGTTGTTGGGGGCCTTCAGGAAGCCGTTGTTGAGGGCGTTTTCAAGGAACGGACGCCCGCAATACCAATACCAGTCATACATAAACACGTTTATGCCCGCGGCCAAAGCGGCGTCAATCTGGCGCGATACCTCAGCGGGGTCGTCGTCGTGCCCGTAGCCCCAGTATGGAACCATAGGCTGGTAATGGCCCTCGAAGCGCGGCTTGCCCTCGTAGACGTTTTGCCACTCGCCGCAGCCGTGGTCGAAAATTCCCAGCTCCTTCCAGCGCGGTTCGTTTTGATACGCAGGCCAAATTACAGCCGCGGCGTCGATTTTCGCGCCCGTGTTCGAAACCATTTTACGCGAATCGGCGACCCCGCCCGCTCCCGCGCTTCCCGATGAAGCGCAGCCCGCCAAGAACGCGGCGACCGCCGCAAATAGTAGTATTTTTTTCATTCTGTCTATCTTTCTATTTTATTTCGAAATTCTGTTTGCCCGAAACAAGCCCGCGCGTTTGCCCGCGCCAGACGAATTCGCCCGAAACGCCTTGCGGCAGCTCTATTTCCGCCGAAAGCCCGCCGCCCGCAATCCGCCTGAAATGAACCCTTATAAGATTTCCTCCCCTGCCTACGGGAACGGCTGCGCGCACGAACTCAAGCCCGCCCAAATGCGGGGCGATGCGCACCGTTTTGAACCCTGCCGATGTCGGCTTTACGCCCGCAACCAAAGACAGAAATTCGTAAATCGGGCTTGCGCTCCATGCGTGGCAGTCGCTGCGCGACGGCTCTGGAGACTCGGCAAAAGTGGTCAACCCGAGCTTGAGCATATCCCGCCACGGTTTGAGCATATTCAGGAAATCTCCGCCGCGTCCGACCTTTTCGGCGGCGGCGAACAGGTAGAATTTGTAGTAGAACGTTGCCTCAAGCATATCGTCGGGCGAGTGCGCCGAATACGAATCCCTCGCTTCCGACAAAATTTTTTCGAACACCCGCGCCTGTTTTTCGGCGGGAATTGCGTCGGTCAAAATCCCCATTATGTTTGCGTGCTGGCTGAATTTTTCAAGCCCCGCGGCGTCCGTAAGCAGCCCGCGCGACGCGTTCCAACAGTGCTTGTAGACGGCCTCCTTGACCGACTTCGAAAGGGCTTCGTAGCGCGGAGCGTTGTATTCGCGTCCGTGGGCGCGCATGAGTTTTGCGGCGTCGTCAAGAGCATTTGCAAAATGGAGCGAAACCGCCGCCGAACCCGACTTTTCGCTCTCGGGCGGCACGCCCAAAGGCCAGTCTTTTACCCAGTCGAGAAAATACCAATACGGCTGATTAGACTTGAGCATTCCCGTGCACGAATCGACCCTGCCCGCGAAATAATTGACCACACCCTCTATTGCATCGAGGTTTTCGCGCACAAATGCGGCGTCGGCGCAGTGCAGGTCGTAATCTGCCACCATATTAACCCAGAAGAGGCTAAACGGCGGAATGAACTGCGTGAAAGTCGAGGGATAGCGCGACTGCGTTATGCCCTCGTCTTGGCGCGAATATCTGAACATTTTTATAGCCTTTTTCATCAGCCGCGAATCGCCCGAAACGTAGAGCGAAACCAACGCCTGAATGCGGGTGTCGCCGATATACTGAAGACGTTCGTAGAACGGGCAGTCGAAATACGAATCAACCGCGCACAGGCGCGCGGTGCGCCAAGCCGTCCTCCAGATGTCGGCGAGCGACTTGTCGGACGAATCGAACTCCGCCGCTTCGAAGAACGGATACCCCGTTGACATTCCGCGGAAATCCTCCAAAACAAGCGGCTCCGACGACGTTTTTATGTCGAACTGCACATACCTGAAACTGCGGAAATTGTTCGATTCGAAAACGAATTTTCCGCCGTCCGGATAATACCTGTCAACAATCGGCGTAAACGGAACTTTTCCGTCAATCTCGTTTCTGTTCCCCTTTGTTTTCCCGTCGGACTCCCCGAAGCTTTCGCAGTATGAAAGCGCGATTTCCGCGCCCTTTCCCCCGCGCGTTGCAAGCGACATATACGCGTTCGTCAAAACGCCCGCATCTACAACAATTCTACACTCGGTATTTGCGGGAATTTGCAGGGCTTTGCCCTTGATGAATTCGGCGGACTCAATTTTTCCGCCGCGCAGCCCTTCGATTTTCCTGACACATTGCGCCCTAAACGGCGTTTCTGCGGCGGGAGGAATCTCGCGCGGGGCAAGCAGCAGTTTTACCTGCCCGTAAATGCGGCTATTTCTGGGGCGGAAAACGTCTACCGCCCTGCCCCACGAAGAATCGTCGTAGTCGGCTTTGGCGAAGTTTTTCGGGGCTTTGTCGGCATGGACAATTTCCGCGCCGCCGCCGTAAAACATACCCTTTGCAAAAACGGTTGATTTGTCTTTCGCGGCTTTCCACTGCCCGTTTACAGTGTCCAAAAACGCGTATTCGGGATTGTCCGCCTGAACCCAAAGCGAAACTTTTTGCGACGTAAACGCGACGGGCTTGAATTCGCCCATGCTCCACGCCGCGGCTGCTATGATATTTTCTCCTTTTTTTAAATACGGAGCAATATTTATCGTGTCAAAATAATACCTCTTAAAATCCCCCGTATCCGACCCGCGCCCTACGAACCTTCCGTTTACATACAGCCTGTATTTGCAGTCGGCGGTTATGTTGATTCGCAGTTTTTCGGGAACTGAATCAAGCGCGAATTTTTTCCTAAAACACACAACCGCATTTTGCAAATCGATATCATTTGCAGAAACGAAAGCCGCGCGGTAAAAACCGTTTTTGTCCAACGCAAATTCGGGTTTCAGAAGCTCCTTGTTTGCGTTCGCCGACAGGCAGGCAACAAACAAAGAATATCCCCAGCATAACAACTTTTTCATACAAAAAGCAGTATGTCCACCGAGCCCCCACAACGTCAAGACTTTTCGGCGCAAAACTCTATTTTAAATGCAAAATGCACGCGTTGCCGGTTTTTCACACAACCCGCATAAAAAAAGCGCGAACCGCACAAGCGATTCGCGCCGCAGAGAAAAGCTTATTAGAACAGGCCGAAAAACCAACTCGATTTCTTTGCGATAAACTCGTATGCCATCGGGCGAACCGTTTTTCCGCGGTAGGAGAAGTCTTTGTCGGAATAGTTGCTGACAATTTCGTCGCCGTTTGAATAGCGGGTTACGAAAACGTCTTTTGCAATTTCGTTGTGCGAGTCCATAAATTCAAGCTGCAGGTGTTTGAGCTTTGAAAATTCGTCCCACGATTTCTTGATTGCCTCGCCGCTTTGTTCGAACTCCTCCTGAGTCTGGCAGCGCAAATCGGTATCTCCCATCCAATTTGAGCCCTTTCTGAACGCCGAGTGGTAGTAGAACATCGGGCGCCCGCCGAACTCCACAAGCTTCAAACGCGTTTTGGCGTCCTTGATAATGTAGTTTGTGGTTTCCGCGGAGGGGTTGCTGAGAATTATGCCGTTGTAGACAATCTGCCAAAGCGGGGTTATTCTGTCGACCGCCTTGGGGTGCTTCTTCATCAGATTGAACGAAACATACAGCGCGTAGTCGAGATTTCCCGCGATGTAGTCGAACCCGCCTTCCGAAGCCGCGCCGCCGAATTTTTCGCCCGCGAACTTCATTATGTTGTTCATATACTCGGCAAACTGCCTGCGGTTTGTGGGATGCTTTTGGTCGAAACAGTTGCGCGGGGGAACGCAGGAGATAACGTCGATGTAGTGCAAGCCCTCAAAGCCCAACTCGCGCACGCGCGTCAAATCGGGCTGCGCATAAATATCCCAAGAAACCTGCGCGCACATATTATACATTCTGCCGCCGCCCCAGCTTGCGTTTTTCTGGCGCGAACCGTCGAAGTTCTTGGCTACGATGTTTTCGGAAAACGTGTCGGCAATGTTGTAGCAGTCGGTGCTGTTTGTGTGGCAGACAATCTGATAGCCCATATCCTGCGCCTTTTTGATGAGCGCGCGCAGCTTCGCCTCGCCGCCGAGCGTAGGCTCTACGGGGAACATCTGCGGATAGCGTCCGTCGTGCCCGCCTACGTTCCAGCCAACCAAGCAGAATTCCGCCTTTTCCACTCCCTTTGCCTTGAGCATATCCATAATCTCGCCGACTCTGTCGAAAGTAACGTATGGGGTGACCTTCGGCTCGTTTGCGAGCGTCTGCTCTTCTACGGGCGAGGGAACGGGCTTCCACGCCTGACGCACGCGGATTTCGGGCGCGGCGGCGGCGTATTCCAGATAGGGATTGTTCTTCATTCTCTCCCGAATCGGGCGGACAGTCCCCGATTCAAGCTGAAACTGCCTGTATTTGCGCGCCATGCCCGAATAGTCGGCATCGTCGCCCGTGAGCGTGTAGAAATCTACAACAATGTCCTCGTAGGGAGTGTATCCCATTTTTTCGATTTCATAACGCTGGTAGATTTCGTAGTTGCCCTTCTTTGCCTCTACAATAGTGGAATACTCATACTTCAAGCCTTTCGCGATTGCCGCAACCGTTTTTTTGTCGGTCTTGAAGCCGAAAAGCGGCATAACCTGCTTGCCCTGAACCATTTTGTCGTCATCCAAGCGGAAAGTGCCCATCGCGCCGGTCGAAAATACCCAGTAGCCCGCATCGCCCTTTTTGGCTTTGGCGAATTCGTGGACAACATCGATATACTTGCAGTCGAACGGAATGTCGCGCATGGGAATTTCCAGACGCTCCGCGCCGTCGGCGGTTTTCCGCAGCGCGACAGTCTTGACAGTCTTCGCCCCGCCTTTGGAGACAAACCGCAGCTCCGCGTTGTCGGCAAAAACCGACACCGCAAACGCGGCCAGTATTGCAATAAGTGTCTTTTTCATAAAATTTCTTCCTTCCATAAAGTTGAACGATTATAAAAAAGGCGCGGACTGTCCAGCAAAAAAGCCCGCCGCAAAACGAAAAAGCTTGAACCCTCGCCGGCGTCCGTTAAATTTCCGTAAATATAATTTGCGCGCGTTGTTTGCGCGGAAATTGAATACATTCGGGGAACTTTTGCGCGCGCCTCGGAGTTCAGAACCTTTACAAAAAAACGGGAAATAATATATGAGACTAAAAACACTACCGCAACTTCTTGCAATTATCGCGGCATCGACCTCGGTTTTTGCCGACGCGAAAATCGACGACTGGCAGAACGAAAGCGTCTTCGCCGTAAACAAACTGCCCGCCGCCGCCACAATAAAAATGCACGATTCCCAAGCCGACGCGCTCGCGCAGGCGGAATCGACTGCGTTCGAGCTGCCGCTCGACGGCGAATGGAAGTTCAAGTTTGCGGGCACGCCCTCGGCTCTTCCCGAAAAATTCCACTCCCCCACGTTTAACACCTCCGATTGGGACACAATCAGAGTGCCCTCCAACTGGGAACTTTCGGGCTACGGCACGGCTCTTTACACAAATATACGCTATCCGTTTCAGTGGAATAATTTTCCGCGCGTTATGGACACCCCGTCCGACCCGCGCTTTACGAACTACCCCGAACAGCAGCGCAACCCCTCGGGCGCATATGTGCGCCATTTCCGCCTGCCGTCTTCGTGGGAAAACTCGCGCGTGGTTCTGCATTTCGACGGCGTTGCAAGCGCGTTCTATGTTTGGATAAACGGGAGGGAAGCGGGCTATTCGGAAGACAGCCGCCTGCCCTCCGAATTCGACATCACGCGGTTTCTGAAAAGCGGCACAAACACAATCGCCGTAAAAGTGCTTAAATACAGCGACGGCTCTTTCTTCGAAGATCAGGACTTCTGGAGACTCTCGGGCATCTTCCGCCCCGTGTTCCTGAAAAAACTCCCCGCCGTTGCGCTTGTGGACATCTTCAACAAAACGCCGCTTTCCGACAACTACACTTCGGCGCAGCTGCTGACTTCGCTCGACTTGGCAAACACCTCCAAAACCGAGCAAACGGCAACCGTTCTCGGCAAACTCATCACGCCCGACGGCAACGTAGCCGCAGTCGCAAAATCGGAGCTGAAACTTCAACAGGGACAGGCGGCAAAGTGCCAATGGAAGTTCCCCAAAATTGAAAACGCGCGCCTTTGGAGCGCGGAAGACCCGCAACTTTACAAACTGCTTGTGGAAATAAAACAGCCCGACGCCGAAACGTCATACGCGTGCTTCAACGTGGGCTTCAGAAGCGTGGAACGCCGCGGCGGCAAAATACTTGTAAACGGCAAACCCGTTCTCTTCAAGGGCGTCAACCGCCACGAGCACGACCCGCGCCTCGGGCAGGCAATTACGAAGGAAATCACCCTGCGCGACCTGACCGAAATGAAAAAATACAACATCAACGCCGTCCGCACCTCGCACTACCCCAACGCGCCGCACTTCTACGACCTCTGCGACAAACTCGGCTTCTACGTCATGGACGAAGCCAACATTGAAGCCCACGAGCTCGACAAACTCAACGCGCAAAACCACCCCGCAAACTTGAAGTCGTGGCAGCCCGCAATGATTTCGCGCATAATGAATATGGTGCGCCGCGACAAAAACCACCCCAGCATTGTATTCTGGTCGCTCGGCAACGAAACAAAAGACGGCGAAGCCTTCGCCCGCGCCGCCGACAAAATCCGCGAATACGACCCCTCGCGCCCGATACATTTCGATAGAAACTACGCCCAAACCTACATCGACGTGTTCTCCCAAATGTATGCAACCCCCGAAAGCATTCTCAACCAGTTTGCCCGCAACGACAAAAAAATACCCGAACTCCAAATCCCCGCAATCATCTGCGAATACGCCCACGCAATGGGCAACAGCGGCGGCGCGCTCAAACGCTACTGGGACTTGGTGAAAGCCCACCCGCGCTTTCAGGGCGGCTTTGTCTGGGACTGGAAAGATCAGGGAATTTCCGCTCCCCAAGAGCCTAAAATTCTCCTCAAAGACTCCGCAAACCCGCGCCGCAGCATAGCGGTTTTCCCCGACGTTTCGCGCTCCAAGGCTTTGGAATGCGCGTCGATTGTGGCAACGCCCTCGGTGTTCGAACGCCCGAGCGACTCTTTCACAATCGTCGTAAAAACCGCGCGCGAAGGCTTCAAAAACAAGATTCGGCAGAAAACCTCCGACCGCCCGCGCAAGAAAGACCCCGTTCTCTACCGCGCGCGCGACACCGAAGTAATAGCCGAAACCGCGGGCGTGTTCTCGCTGAAATTCCTCGACAACAAAAAACGCCTTTCGTTCTCGGTCTGGAACGGATTTGCGTGGGAACACATCGAAGCCGCCGTCAAAAATCCCTATTCGATAGCCGCAGCGGCGGGCAACGGCGGGCTAAAACTTTTCGTCAACGGCCGCCTTGTTGCCGAAGGACAGTCGGCGGCGGGCTCGTTCCGCTCCGAAGCCCCGCTTGTTCTGGCGTCGAAATACCGCCAAAACGACAGATTTATCACACTCTTCGACGGCGCAATTGAAAGCGTTGAAGTCTACGACAAATACATTGTAAACGAGCCGTTTATTGTGCCCTCAAGAATCAAGCCCGTCTGCGCCATAAACTGCACGGAGTTCGAACAGGAAAAACCGCGCGGCGATTTCTTCGCCTACGGCGGCGACTTCGGCGACTACCCGAACGACCGCGCCTTCTGCATCAACGGCATTGTCCAGCCCGACTGGACGCCCTCTCCGCAGACGGCGGAACTCGCCAAGTTGCACCAGAACATCTCCACAAAACTCGTTTCGCACGCAAACAACATCGCGCTGCTTGAAGTGGCGTCGAAAAACTTCTTCGCGCCGTTTAAAAACGTGAAAATGCGCTGGAACTTGGAGGCTGACGGCGCAGTGTTCAAGTCGGACGAAACGCTCATCGACGTTCTCAAGCCTCAGGAAAAATCGAACTTCATCGTCGAAACGTCCTCAGAAAAACCAGTCTCGGGCGAAGTGTTCCTGAACGTGGAATACGTCCTCACGCAGGATACCTCCAACGGCTACAAAGCGGGCGACGTTATCGCTTGGGAGCAGCTGAAAATTTCGGGCGAATACGCGCCGAAACAAGTCGCCGCAAAACCCGCAAAGCTCACGCGCGAAATATCCGCAGGCTCGATTTCCGTCTACAACGAAAACTTCAGAGCCGACTTCGACAAACAGACGGGGCTTCTGCGCAGCTACAGCTTCGACGGCAAACGCCTGATTGTCTCGCCCATGTGCCTGAACTTCTGGCGTCCGCTTACAAACAACGATATGGGACACCGCAAAGCTACGCCCAAATCGGAGGCCGAACGCGAAATACTCGCGGGCTGGATTGACGCGGGCGCGCGCACAATTCTCAAGAAAATCAAGTCGGAAGTAGTGGGCGGAAGCGTCGTTGTAAAAACGAGCCTGCTCATTCCCGCGAAAGACTCGAAAGCCGACATCACCTACACAGTCCGCCCGACGGGCGCAGTGGAAGTTGACGCGCAAATTTCAATCGCCGAGGGGACGAAAAACCCGCCGCGGGTGGGTATGCAGTTCTATATTCCCGCGAAAATGTCGGAGCGCGAATGGTTCGGCTTCGGGCCTGTAGAAAACTACCTCGACCGCCGCGAAGGCGCGAGAATCGGGCTTTTCAGAACGTCTATCGACAAAATGTTCTTCCGCTACATCGACCCGCAGGAAGCGGGCAACACAACCGATGTCCGCACGGCGTCGTTTATCGGCGGCGGCTCAAAACTGAACATCGACGCGCTTTCGAAAGACTCGCTCTTCGAACTTTCCGCCTACCCGTGCCTGCCCGAAGATATCGAACAGGCGGTGCACTCGCACCAGCTGCCGAGGCGCGATGTAAACGTAGTCAACGTTGCCGCAAAGAACAAGGGCGTCGGCGGAATAGACTCGTGGGGGAGCGAGCCCGAAGAAGCCGCGCTTGTAAAAAGCGGCAAAACCTACAACCTGCGCTTCAGAATAAGCGGAGAATAACACGGCAATGACGAAAGCGCGGAGAGCGGAAATTGTGATGAAAGAGCTTAACAGGCTCTATCCGCACCCGCGAATTCCGCTCAAACACAAAGACCCGTTCACGTTCCTCGTGGCGGTAATGCTCTCGGCACAGTGCACCGACAGGCGCGTGAACGAAGTTTCGCCGCGCCTTTTCGCCGTCGCCGACACTCCCCAAAAAATGGCGGCGTGCCCGCGCGAAAAAATCGAGGAAATCATACGCCCGTGCGGGCTTGCGCCGTCGAAATCCGCAAACATAAAAAAGATGTCGGAAACGCTCGTCGAAAAATTCGGCGGAAGCGTTCCGCAGACGTTCGAAGAGCTTGAATCGCTCGCGGGCGTCGGGCACAAAACGGCGTCGGTGCTGATGTCGCAGGCGTTCGGGCAGCCCGCGTTCCCCGTCGATACCCATATCCACCGACTGGCGAAACGCTGGGGGCTGTCGTCGGGTAAAAACGTGGAACAAACCGAAGCCGACCTGAAAAAAATCTTTCCCCAAGAGGCATGGGGCAACCTGCATTTGCAGTTCATCTACTACGGGCGCGAACACTGCAAAGCCCACACCTGCAAAACGCCGCAAACGCGCTGCGCAATGTGCAAAATGCTCGCAAAATGAACGCCCCCGTAGTGATAATCAGCGGGCCGACGTGCTCGGGCAAAACCGCGCTTGCAATAAAAACCGCGCTTGAAACCGACGCCGAAATAATCTCGTGCGACAGCGTCCAGCTATACCGCGGAATGGACGTAGGCTCGGCAAAGCCCCCGGCAGCAGAACTCGCGGCAGTCCGCCACCACCTTATAGACGTTGCCGATGTCGGCGAAAAATTCGATGTAGCCCGCTATGTCGAGCTTGCAAAAGCCGCCTTTGCCGACATTCGCTCGCGCGGCAAAAACGTTGTTGTGGCGGGCGGAAGCGGCTTCTACCTGAAGTCGTGGTTTTGCGCAGTTGCCGACGAAATGGAAATTCCGCAAGCCGTCGCCGAATTCGCCGCACAAACAGAACGCCTCGGCGCGCAGGCACTGGCGCGAGAGCTTTTGAAAGTCTCGCCCGACGCCGCAAACCTCGTCGATTTGAACAACCCGCGCCGCACAAAAAACGCGCTTGAACGCTGCCTTGCCGCGCATAAAACAGTTGGCGAACTTCTTGCCGAGTTCGCAAAACTTCCCTGCCCCTACGGAGACTTCGAAAAAAAACTGGTGCTCATAGACCGCCCCGACGCCGAAATGATTGCGCGCATTGCAGAGCGCACAAAAAAAATGATTGCCGACGGACTCATTGAAGAGACCCGCCGCCTGCTGGAACTCGGGCTGAAAAACAACCCCGCCGCGCGCAACTCCACGGGCTACAAACAGGCAATAGAATTCGTCGAAAGCGGTTCTACAGATACCGACAAACTCGCCGAAGAAATCTGCGTTCAAACAATGTCGCTTGTGCGCAAACAGCGCAAATATTTCAGAACGCAAAAAATTTTCAGACCCTACATCGCGTCGAAATAAAACCCCCCACAAATGCGCCCCTTCACCTGCCAAAGCACAACCCGCGGCGGCAGGCAACCCCCGCCCCGAGAACGCTTCGCACAAAAAACTATGAAATGAGCTTGAGGACGTTTTCGGGGACGAAATCGCGCACGCGCTCGGGTGAATACGCGCTAACCTGCTTGATGATTGTGGAGCTTGTGTAAAAATACTTGTGCGAGGGCATCAGGAAAATAGTCTCTATCCCGCAGTCCAAAAACCTGTTCATCTGCGCCATCTGGAATTCGAACTCGAAATCCGACACCGCGCGGAGTCCGCGTATTATGGCAACCGCACCAAGCTCTCGGGCAAAATCTACCGTAAGCCCGTCGAAAGAACACACGCGCGCGTTGGGAATCGACGCCACATTTTCGGCAAAGAGCCGCTCGCGCACGGCAACGTCGAACATCGGGTTTTTCCCCGCGTTTCTGGCAACCGCCACTACAACTTCGTCGAAAAGTTCGCAGGCGCGGCGCAGAACGTCGAGATGTCCGTTCGTTACGGGGTCGAAAGTGCCGGGGTAGATTGCGGTTTTCTTTTTCATTTGTTTTTAAGTCTTGTAAAAATCGAAAATACCGCAAGACTTTTCGACAATGAATTTGCCTAATTTCTTAACATTGTTGCGCGTGCTTCTTACGTTTTCTGTCGCCGCGCTGTTGTTTGTAGACATGCAGGGCTTTGCCACGTCGGCGTTCGTAATCTACGTTTTCGCGGGCGCGACCGACTGGTTCGACGGCTACATCGCAAGAAAATACAACATCGTTACCACGTTCGGAAAATTTATGGACGCGCTTTCCGACAAAATTATGGTGGTTACAATGTTTATGACGCTTTTTGCAATCAACCTCTTCGACAGCTGGACGGCGTTCGCCCTGATATGCGCAATCATCTCTATGGCGCGCGAATTCTACATAAGCGGCGTCAGAATGATTGCGTCGAAAAAGGGCGTTGTCATTGCCGCCGAAACGGCGGGCAAATACAAGGCTGCCGCGCAAATGGTTTCGCTGGGCGCGATAATCTGCGCGTTCGCCCTCCGCAACGATTTCGGACAAATCCAAACCCCGCTCTACAATTTCGCCTTCTACCTCGGAATTGTCCTGCTGGGCGTTTCAACGCTGCTTTCAATTTACTCGGCAGTGTCGTATTCGGTGAAATATTCAAACCTCCTGAAAGAGTAGACATGGCTTTGCGCGATAAATTCTACCCGTGGGCGAACAGCCTGCCGCGCCGCCCCGCAGTGGCTTTGGCGACTCTCTTCGGGCTGGGCAAACTTGCAGCCCCCGGAACGTGGGGCTCGGCGGCGGGAATACTGCTTTATCCGTTCCTGTTTAAAGACCTGCCCGCGGGGGTATACCTGATTACGGCAGTAGTTCTCGCCTATGTTGCAGTGGGCGTGTGCGATAGCGCGGAACGCCACCTGAATATGAAAGACCCCAGAATGATAAACCTCGACGAATTTGTGGCAATGCCGTTTTGCTTTTTCACAACGCTCGGAGTGTATAACCTGTGGGGTCTGATGCTCGGATTTGCGCTTTTCAGGCTTTTCGATATAAGTAAACCGCTTTTTGTCAACCGCCTGCAGTCGCTCGAGGGCGGCTTGGGGTGCGTAGCCGACGACATCGCCGCGGGAATTCTTTCCGCAGCCTGCCTGAACGCAATAGCTTGGTGCGTCCCGAATATATTGATGTAAAAAAAATGAAAAAAAAGCTTGCATCTGGGCGGACGTATAACAATATGTAAGGCTTAATTTAGTCAAGTCGGGCCGGTAGCTCAACGGTAGAGCAGTTGCCTTTTAAGCAATTGGTTCGGGGTTCAAATCCCCGCCGGCCTACTTCTAAATTTTTTAACCTCCGCAAGGAGGTTTTTTTGTGCCCGCACAAGCCGACTTCGCTTGGCAGAAGCAGAAACCGTATTCATGCGACGATTTGATATCCTTTTCGAATCGCGAAAAACAAAGACGGTTTAACTTCAACTCCTGTCAAAGGCGCACGGGCAAAGCCCGCCACCGCCCCTTTCGGAATCATAAAAAACTTTAACTCCTGTCAAAGGCGCATTGGATAAAATCCAATCGCCGCCTCTTTCAAAATAATAAAAGAATTAGCGGGGAGAGATGTTTCCGAGCTTTGCTTTTATGGCGTCGTCAGTCGCGGCAATGAGAGAGATTTTGGTCTTGAGGACAGTTGCAATGGTTCTGCTCTCGTTTGATTTTTCGGATAACTTCGAGAGTATCTCCTCCATGCCTGAAATGCTCTCGGCGTGGGCGGCAATGCCTTTTAGTAGGTCGTCGAACTTGGGGGAAAGCTCGACGGCAGTGTTTTGAGCCGCAACAATGGTTTCGCGCACATTTTTTATCGACTCCTTGCTTGCCGACATAATCGCCGAAAAATTCCGCATTTCGTCAACGCCCGCCTTTACCGACCTGCACATTGCCGCCGCCATTTCGGAAATGCGCATTGCCGAAACTGCGGTTGAGTCGGAAAGCTTGTTGATTTCGGCGGCTACCGTCTTGAAGCCGCCCGAAGTTTCGGCGGCGCGTTCCGCCTCAACGGAGGCGTTTACCGAAAGCATGTTGATGCGTTCGCCGACCATTTTTATCACGTCTACAACGGCGGCAATCTTGTCGGACTTGTCCTTTATGTCCGAAAGCTGCAACGCTATGTTTTGCGAGTCGGAAACGAGATTCTTCGCACTTTCGCCGAGAGCCGAAAGCAACGCCGCACCGTCCTTCATTTCGGCGATTGCGCCCGCAACGCCGCCCGCAATTTCGGCGGAAGTTTCGCCCAACATCGATACCGCCACGCCCGCCGATGTAAGCGCGCCCTGAACCTGCGCAAGCTTTGCCGCCTTCTGGACGGCGTGCTTTTCGAGCGTACCCACACGCTCCGAAACGGTCTCGACTTCCGCCGAAAGCAGGCGCGCACATCGTCCTATCTCGTCGCCGCAACGCGCCATTTTTTCGGAAAACGCCGCAACGCGTTCGCCCATGCGCTCGATGTCTGAAATGCGTAAAACCCCGCGCGATTCCCCGAGAATCCTGCCTGCCGCGTTCCTGTCGGAAAGCGAAGCGCGCAGCGCGCGTTCAACAGTTGCAATGCGGCTTCGAAGGGCGTTTGCAAGCAACGCCGCCGCAACCGCCGCCAAGCCGAAAACGGCGGCCGCAACAAAAACAAGAGCGAGCGTCCAGCGGTCTATTTCGCCCGCTATTTTTTCGCACCCCGCGTCGAAATTGTCCTTGTGAAGCGTCGCGCCCACCACCATGTTCCACGGCTTGAAATAGGAGTATGCAACAACGGCGTCCTCGTGAACGGCCGACGCGATTGAGTCGAACGTCCTGAACGAAACCTTGCCCTCGCCCGCCGATACCGCGGCGTCAACAATGTCGCCGACGTCCGAGGCAACCTCCTTCAAATTCCTTATGTCCGAGTCGGGGAGCGGGTTGTCCTTAGATGCCCTGAAAAACTTGAGCGTAGCCCCTTCGTTCTCGTCGAATTGGAAGCCCCACAAATAGCCCTCCTCGCCTATGCGGATACCCTCGAAGTTGTCGAAAACGTATTCGAAGTCGTCGAAATTCTGCAGATACTCAACCGCGCCGACCACGTCGCCGTATTGGTCGAGAATCGGCTCATACACTGCCAGATACGCCTTCGCGCCGATTTTCGAAACGCCGTTGTATTGGCGGCGCGCAAGCAGCGTGCGCGAAATTTCGCCCGACGCGGAAGTTTCGCCCAAAACAGAACCGAGCATCGCAGTGCCTGAGGGACTTTCAAGCGTTGTTGCAAGGCGCGCAAACCTGCCAGCCTCGTCTATTTTTACGAGAATTGAAACGTCTATGGCGGAGTCGTTTTTTATGAAGGCGAATGTTTGCGCAATTCCCGAGTTGTTGCGCAGCCACTTTCCGTCGGCGTCGGACACGGGCGTCAGAGCCGTTTCGCCCGCCACCAGCGACGGAATCTCCGCCTGCCAGACCGCCGAAATGTCGTCCTGCGGATACAACAAAACCGATATGTATTGGTCGGTTGTCTGCGCCGACCCGAGCGACTGCAACTTCTCGCGCACCAGCGCGCCCGCAGCCTCGAACTTTGCCGAATTCAGCCGCTGCGCCATCTGGCAAACGTGGATAGTGTCCTCCACATACGTGCGCGCAACGCGCGACATTGTTTTTTCGAACTCGCCGCGAACCGCACTTTTTGCCGCATTTCCGCCCGAAACCGCGCCCCAAATCACATACGCCGACGGCACGAAAACCGCCACGGCGGCAAGCAGCAAAAACAGACGCTTTACAGAGTAGCTGTTCATCGCGCGCTCCTCCCCGAATCTACTTCGCCCACGGCGGCGGCTATGGCGCGCACGCCCTCCTTTATTGAGGCGTTGGCGTCGGCAAGCACGGAAAGCGTTTTGTTTACCTCCTCCGAGCCGCCCGAAAGCGAATTCACCAAATCGGCCATGCCCGACGCCGTTTCGGTCAATTCCGAAATGCGCGCCATGGCGTTGTCGAACTTCGGGCCAATCCCCTCCATGTTCGAGATTGTTGACGAAAGCTTGTCGGCGGTCTCGACTGTCGTAAGCGAATTTGCGCGAATGTTTGCGCCGAACTTGTCCATCTCCATAACAATGGTGTTCACCGAGCTTTGCATTTGCCCGACAATCTCCTCGATGTCCTTCGACGCCTTCGAAGTTTTGTCGGCAAGCCTGCGTATCTGGCGCGACACCACCGCAAACCCCAGCCCGCTTTCGCCGACCTTCTCCGCCTCTATGGAAGCGTTGAGCGAAAGCATGTTCGTTTTAAGGCTCACGTCGGAAATGGTGGTGATAAGCGCGGAAATTTTTTCGGCGTTCTCGTTTATCTCGGAAAGCTTGCGCGTAACGCTACCCGCCGAAAGCGACCGCGTGTTGTATTTGCGCATGAGAGAGGCAATGGCCGTTTCGCTGTCGCGGTTTAAGTCGAGCGACTTCTGGATTTCCGCAGCCGAAATTCCCGCCGCCTTTCCGAGCGTTTTCGCGCTTGCGTGAATGTCGCGTATGCCGCGCGCAATCTCCTTGCTGCGCTGAAGTTCCGACTGGTTCGCCTCGGAAAGCTCCGCGCAGTTGCGCGCCGCCTCAGCCGAAGCCTCCGCCGTGTTTGCCGCGTCGTTTTTCAGCCCCTCTACGGCTGTTTCCAGACGCACCGCCACGGGCTTTAGCAGCGCGTAAATTCCCGATAATTCTTCCGAAACCGCCGCCGCGCCGCCCGATTTCTCCATTGCGTCTACCGCGCCCGAAGCGTCGCCGTCGGCGAGCCTTTTGAGAATCGCGTCGGCGGCTTTGAAGTCTCCAACAGTCCTGCGCGTGCCCAACACAAACACGCCCGCGCCGAAAAGCGAAAACAGCGCAACCGCCACAAAAACGTTAAGCGGCGAAACCTCCGCCGTTTTGAAAACGGAACCCGACGGGGCGAATTCGTTGAAGTCGGTTATCGAGCCTATAACCCAGTGCCACGGCCTGAAATGCGCATATGTTACCACCACTTTTTTGGACGAAGTTCCAAGCACTTCGCACCCGACCTGCCCGTAGCGGAGCGTCCTGCTTTTTTCGATAATCTCGTATGCTATGTTTTTGCGGACGGCGGAAATTTCGTCTTTTATGTTCGACGGATTCTCCGCGTTCGCCCCAGAAATCTTCACAACGGGATTGTCGGTTTTTGAAATGTCGAGAACCCACGAATAGCCCGACTTCTCCGACAGCGCGGAAACGTATTTGCCCACGTCTTTCTGCCCCGTCTTCTCCGTCCCGAAAAACGCAATGCCTACAACCTCTCCCGAAGCGTCGCGCAGCGGAATGTAGTTTGCCGAAACCGCGCCCGCGGGGGAATCGACTATGCACGAATATTCGCCGCCCTCGAGAACCGTCTCAATCATTTTGTTTTTTTCGGCGTTGTCCGTGTCCGACTCAATATATGAGCCTGCTATGCTTTCGCCGAAAATGTCGGTGTAGGTGCTTGCCAAACGCAGAAACGTGCCGTCGTTGTCGGTTTTTACAAAAATGGTAAAGTCCGAATGCAGACGTTCCTTCAGCTCCGAAAGCAGCTTGTTTACGGGAGATGTCGGCTCGGTCTGGGCGCAGTCTACAAGCGTTTTGCCGAACTTCAGAAGCGGAATACGCGCGTTTTTCTTCGTCTGGAAATCGCCGCCTGCGCGGATTTCGCGGGCGTATTCGGGCTTGGTGCGCGAAACCTGCCCGAGCGTTTCAAGAGAGCGCAAAAACGTCTCCTTTACAGTGTTTGCATAAATGCGGTTCGAATACTCGGCAAGCTCGCACATCTGCAAAACAACCCCCGTGGAGCGAATGGCCTTTGCCTTTGCCGATTCCAGAAGCATGTTGTCGGCCTCCGAACGCACAAGCGAATTCATCGCGCCGAAAAAGGCGTCGCCGCAACAGACGGCAACGGCGGACAATACCGCAGCCAAGAAAACAAGCACTGTTGTAAGCGACACTCTCATACGACACATTCAACCCCATATTTTTTTATCTTCAAGCTTTTCCGCAAAAAAAACGGCGGCGTCAAAAACCCGACACCGCCGCGCAATGCAAAACCGCCCCGAACGCCCCTACGCCTGCGCAAGAGCGTTGTCGAAGTCGGCAATGATGTCGTCTATGTGTTCTATGCCCGTGGAGACTCTGATAAGTTCGGGCAGAATCCCCGTCGCGCGCTGCTCTTGGTCGGACAGCTGGCGGTGGGTTGTGCTTGCGGGGTGGAGAACGCACGTGCGCGTGTCGGCAACGTGCGTTACAATTCTTGCAAGCTTGAGCGAATTCATAAATTTTTCCGCCGCGGCGCGCCCGCCTTTCGGGCCGAACGTCATAACGCCGCTGCAACCCTTGAGGTATTTTTTCGCCAAATCCTTGTCGCGCGAAGTCGGCAACGACGGATAGTTCACCCACTCTACCTTCGGGTGCGCGCTCAAAAATTCGGCAAGCTTGCGCGCGTTTTGGCTGTGGCGTTCCATTCTAAGCCCGAGCGTTTCCAAATTCATATTCGTAAGCCATGCGTTCTGCGGCGACATCATCATGCCGAAGTCTCGCATAACGTGCGCGCGCGCCTTCGTGATAAACGCGGCCTTTCCGAAAGCCTTTGTGTAGACAAGCCCGTGGTATGACTCGTCGGGCGTGTTGAAGCTCGGGAATCTGTCCGAAGAGGCGAAGTCGAAATCGCCCTTGTCAATTACAATGCCGCCGAGCGCACACGCATGCCCGTCGGAATACTTCGACGTGCTGTGGACTATTATGTTTGCGCCGAAGTCGAACGGGCGGCACAAGAACGGCGTCGGGAACGTGTTGTCAACCACGAACGGGATTCCCGCCCTGCGGGCTACGCGCGCGAACTTTTCGAAGTCGAGAACGCGGACGCTCGGGTTGGAGAGCGATTCCGCAAAAAGCATTTTCGTGTTCGGGCGAACCGCCGCCAGAATCTCGTCCTCCGACGAATAGGAATCAACAAACGTTGTTTCTATGCCGAGCTTTACAAGGCTGTGCCCGAAAAGGTTTGTAGAGCCGCCGTAGACCGTGCTTGCGCTTACGATGTGGTCGCCCGCGTTGCAAAGCGTGAGTGCCGCCGCAACCGTCGCGCCCATTCCGCTTGAAGTTGCAAGCGCGCCGATGCCGCCTTCAAGTGCCGACATCTTCTTTTCCAACACTTCCACAGTGGGATTGCTCAGGCGCGAATAGAAGTGCCCCGCAACTTTCAGGTCGAAAAGATCCGCCATTGACTGGGCGTCGTCATACGCGTAGGTCGTGCTCTGGACAATGGGGGCGACGCGCGGTTCGCCGTTTTTGGGGTCGTAGCCCGCCTGAACGGCGAGCGTTTCCAAGTGTTTGTATTCTTCCATTTTTATATGTATGTTTTTTTCAATGTTTGCAGGAGGTCGGAAAAATCCTTGGGCGCGGCGGCCTCCACGTCGATGAATTCGCCCTCCTTTGTGGGGTGCGCAAGCGCGAGCTTGTATGCGTGCAGCATTACGCGCGCGGGCGGCTCAATCTCCTTGAGTTTGTTTTTCTGGAAAGAGTAGGTGTAGTCGCCCAAAATGGGGAAGCCCATATCGGAGAGGTGAACCCTTATCTGGTGCGTTCTGCCCGTGTGGATTTTGCACTCTATAAGAGCCGCCTTGTTGCCGAATTTTTCGCTCAAATACCACTCGGTGCAGGCGTCGCGGCCGTTGGCGGAATCGCACACGCACATTTTTGTTCTGAACGAGGGGTGGCGGCCGATTGCCTTGCGGATTACCCCGCTGCGGACTGTGGGCACGCCGCAGACTATCGCCAAATACCGCTTGTCAAGCTCGCGCTCCGAAAACATTTCAACAAGCCTGTAGTAGGCGGCGTCGGTCTTTGCCATAATCATCGCGCCCGACGTTTCCTTGTCGAGGCGGTGGACTATCCCGGGGCGCATAGCCCCGCCCGCCATGCTCAAATGCCCGCCCGTGTGGTGCATCATTGCGTGGACAAGCGTGTCTTCGCCCGTTCCGCTTCCGGGGTGGACTGTCATTCCCGCGGGCTTGTTGACTACAACAACGTCGTCGTCCTCAAACAGGATTTCGACGGGAATTTCCACGGGGGCGACTTCGCTGGGCGGCGGTTCTGGAATTTCTATCTCCACAGTGTCGCCGCCTAAAAGCTTGCGCTTTTTTACTATCGGCTCTCCGTTGATTTTCACTTTCCCGAGCCTGAAACTTTCCTCTAAGCGCGAGCGCGAAACTTCGTCGGCAAGGAACGCGGCAACAAGCTTGTCGGCGCGGTCGGGCTTGGCGTCTTCGGGGTGGACGTATGTGCGGATAAGGTCTGACATCAGTCTTTGAGGTAGTCGGGGTTCAGACGCTCTATTCCCGCGCCGATAAACTTGCCGTCTTTTCTGACGAGCCTGCCGTCGAAATAGATTTCGCCGCCGCCGTATTCGGGCGTTTGAATGCAAACCAAGTCCCAGTGAATGCGCGAGCGGTTGCCGTTGTCGGCTTCGTCATACGCCTGCCCGGGGGTGAAGTGGAAAGAGCCGGCAATTTTTTCGTCGAAAAGAATGTCGCGCATGGGGGCGTTTATATACGGATTAAATCCCATTGCGAACTCCCCGATGTAGCGCGCGCCTTCGTCGCTTGAAAGTATTTCGCCGAGCTTTTTGCCGTTCGAGGGCGACATAGCCTTGACGATTTTCCCCTTCTCGAACTCCAACCGAACCGAGTCGAACGAGACGCCGCGGTAGACCGTAGGCGCGTTGTATGTAATGTAGCCTTCAACCGAATCGCGCACGGGGGCGGTGAAGATTTCGCCGTCGGGAATGTTGAACTGCCCGCCGCAGCCGATGGCGGGCATTCCCTTTATGGAGAAACGCAAGTCTGTGCCCTCGCCCTTGATGTTGACGGAGTCGGTCGATTCCATAAGCTCCTTCATTGCCTGCATGCCCGCCGCCATTTTGGCGTAGTCCATAGTGCAGACGTCGAAGTAGAATTTCTCGAAAGCCTCGGTGCTCATCTGCGCCAACTGCGCCATTGAGGGCGTAGGCCAGCGCAAAACAACCCACTTGGTTTTGCGCACGCGCCAGTCGAGCGAGTCTTTCATCGCGGCGGAAAGCACGTCCATTTTTTCGTGCTCAACGTCGGAATTTTCGAAGATGTTTTCCGCGCCGCGAATTGAAATGTAGGCGTTCATCTTCTTCATCTGATACAGCGAACAGTCGCCGTCAAGCCCCGCGCCCTCGGCGGTGGCGGTCATTGCCATTTTGCGCGAAATGCGGGGGTTTGTGATGTTCACGTGCGCGAAAGCACCGCGCGCGGAAACTTCGTCGATAATAGCCTCGACCATTGCCGCGGGCGTTTCCGACACCTCTATCAAAACGTGTTCGCCCGAAGCTATTTTGGTGGAATGCCCGCACAGAGTGCGCGCCAGTTTTTGGTATAAATCTTTCATACTGCTTTATTCGGAAATGATTGTATTGATTAAAGCGCGTCCATCAAGGGCAAAGTTGCCTTCCCCGACGATGCGGGCGAAAACGTGTCGGCGTCAAGCTCGGCGCGCATTTTGGCTTTTGTAAAGCGCAGAATGTCCTTGTCGCCGGTGCGCATGTCCTTTACCGACGCCTCGCGGATTATCCATAGCCCGTCCACTTTTTTGACCGAAACTACGTCAGCCAAGCGCGACACCCCGCCCGCCGAATCTACCTCCACGCGCGTGAGCACGTTGAAATCCCTCGTGAGCGCGGCGCGGACTTTTTTGTCGGGGAAATCGGGACTTGAAAGCTCGAAGAAGTGCGCGCCCCTGCCCGCCACGCGCCCCGCCCCGACATATTCGGGCGTCCAATACTTGAACGGCATAAGCAGGTCGAACGGCGAATACAACAGCCCTTTGCAAATCGGCTTCTGCCAGTCGGCGCGCGGCAACATAACGAATTTGCCGTCGACAAACTTCCAGACAGCGGGAGAAACGGGCGAATTTTTCAGAATGAAATCGGCTTCTTCGGCAGGATTGCCCGCCGAATGCAGCGTAAGACGCGTCCATAAATCGCCCCCCTTGCGCATAACCGCCATCGTGCCCGTGAAGACAGTTTCCTCGCCCCTGCGCGGGCGGTGCAATATCTTGAACCCCATGCAGTGCGCGCCGTCGATTGACGATGCCGTAAAGGAATGCCAGCGTTCCATGGCCTCGGCGCGCGCCAAGTCGATTCCGCTTTCAAAGCGAGGCTTTTTGACCGCCTGCGCAACGGCTTGCGAAACAAAAATGAGCACAATAAATGTGCTCAAAACAAATTGAATAGACTTGCGCATTTGTTATTTTTTGTCGGCAGGCGTTGCGGGAGTTTTCGCATCAGCAGCGGGCTTTGCGTCCGCACTCTTTTGGGCGTCGGCCTGCTTGGAAACCGCCGTCAGGGAAAGATTCGGCTTCGAAGTGTCAACAACACTGCCGCCCGTGGTTGCAATGTAGCCGAGATACAACCCGATTGAAATCACGAAAAACAAAACCGTAAGCTTTACCGTAGCCTTGGTGAGGACGTTGCCGGCTTCGCCGCCGAACATACCCTCCGCCGCGCCGCCGCCCAAAGCCGCGCCCATGCCCGCATTGGCGTTGGGACGCTGCATGAGAATTACCAGCACCAAAAGGACGCAGACAATTACCAAAACAAAAGTGAAAATTCCTATAAGTATACCGCTCATAACGTTTAATTTCTCAAACTTTCTTATTAAAAACAACAACAATTAGCAATTCGGGCGACTTTAGCAACAATTTTTTTAATTTTCTTTCGAAATTCGGATACCCCCGCCGCTCCAAGTTCCCGCTTTGGCAAGTTGAAAAGCCGGGCGTGATTGGACGCCATGCCCAATCTCCGCCCGAGCTCAAACAACTTTAACCCAAAAACAAAGACGCGCGAATATTGCACGCCTGAGTTCAACAAAACCGAAACTTTAAACAGAACTAAAGGCGCGCGGGTAAAAACCCGCCGCCGCCCAGCCAAAGCTCCGAAACTTTAACTACTGTCAAAGGCGTATTGCCTATGGCAATCGCCGCCACTTTCGGAGTTGTAAAAAAAACCGAACTTTAACCAGAAGTCAAAGGCACATCGGCTGCGCCGATTGCCGCCACTTAAGAAATCATAAAAAAGTTCAACCATAGTCAAAGGCGCATTGCCTGCGGCAATCGCCGCCACTTCAGGAACTACAAAATATCGGTTACAACAACACATTCAATGCCTAAGACCTTGGCGATTTTTTTGATTTCGTCGGCGTGGTGGCCAATCCCGAGAGCGAAGTGGTGAGTTGAGCCTTCCATGCACCAGTTGCGTAGAAACGTGCGAACGTCGGGCTTGAACTTGCCGTGAGTGTTCGTGTTGCCCGTGGGGGGAACGTCGCCAGCAGTGGACTCGCCCTCGGCTACGACAAACTTGAACGAGCCGTCCGCCTTGACGCCAATGGAGAGAATCGTGATTGGGCCCTCCTTGATCTTGAATTCGACGCCCGCACCCGCCCCGGGTTTGCCGTGGTATTTTTTGAGCGAACGTAGAACGGGCTTGCCGTCGGCAATGTTGATGTGGTGGGGTCCGTCGTGCCCGACAAGAACGGTGTCGCGCGAGAAGTCTACGGGGTGGAATTCGGCAAAACTTCCGCCGATGTCGAGCCTGTCCATAATCATCATGGCAATGCAGTTTTTGATGTCGAATTCGCCACACATCGGGAAGCCCGCGGCAGTCAATAGCGAGTTGCCAACAATGAAATTCGTGACGAGCTTGCGCATGGGAGTGTCGGGCATGGCCTCGTAGTAGTAGGCGAATCCGTCGAGCGAACGGTCGGCGGCGAACTTCTCCAATGCGACGGCGGCGCGCGCGGCAGTGTCGAGGTCGGCGGCAGTGAGCTTTGTTGTTATGGGGTCGGAAACGGGATCGGGCGTGTCGAAGAACGAGAGAATGCGCTTCTTCATGGCGTCGATGGCCGCGGGGTCGTCAGACAGGAAGTGCTTGAGAATTTCGTCGGGCTCGCAAAGGGCGACGTGGCAGCCGAATGTGCGCGCAACGGCAGTGGGGTCGGCCTGCATGTCATACATGTTCTCGAGAGCGTGCCCCATCAAACCTATGCGCGCCCTGCGCAGGTCGTGGAGAACCTTCGCGACGCTGCACCACTTGGCGATTTCCGCGTCGGCGCGGGCGTCGCCGTTGCGCTTGCCTATGATTACGTCGGCTACGGGATTGCCCATTCTTATTGCAACGTCGGTGAATTCGGGAACGGCACAAACGTCGTCGTTGCACAACTGAATGAAAGAGGTTGCCTTTTTGTAGGGCATTGCGTCGGCGGGCTGGAGGGCGACAAGCACAATCGGAACTTTAAGCTCGCGCGCAATGGGCATAAATGTGGAGGAAGTGGCGTAGGTTACCATGTCCACAAATAAAATGTCCAAGTCGGCAGCTTTCATCTTTGCGAGAGCCTTGCGGGCTTCGACGGCGTTGTCAACAAGACCGAATTCGACAACCTTGACCCCGTTGGAATCGACTTTCGCCTTGAACGTGCCGAGCTTTTCAAGCATTACGTCGCGGAGTCCGTCGAACTGCTTCCAGTAGGTGTCAAGCCCGACGCCTACAATGCCGACGTTTGAAGTCAGCGGCTTGCGCCTCGGAACGGTTTGCGTTGCGCCGAAGACGTTGCATGCAACAACAGCGGCAAGAATAAACGATACTATTGCTTTTTTCATAAAAGTAAAAATTTAGACGGCGGCGAAGTTAGTATACTAAGCCCGCCCTTGTCAATAATTTTTGTTCAATGAAAAGCGGAATAAAAAAAAGGACATTCAGATAAAGCCCGCCGCCCAATAGAAAACCAGAACTTCGCCGCGAAAATAAAGACCTTATCGGCTGCGTGATTCCCCCTCAACTTCGCAGCCTGACCCAAAACTGAATTTTTAAATAGAATCAAAAGCGCGCGTGCAAGAGAACGCCGCCGATACTTGAAGAATCATAAAAAATACGCCGCCTAACCCCAATCATAAACTTAAAATGGAGTCAAAGGCGTATCGGCTGTGCCGATTGCCGCCACTTCAGAAAATATAAAAGACTTAAACCAGAAAGTAAAGCGGGATTGGCTATGCCAATCCGCGCCACTTTCAGAATCATAAAAAACTTCAAATAGAGTCAAAGGCTCATCGGCTACGCCGATAGCCGCCCCTTTAGGAATTATAAAATACGCGGAGCTCGAAAATGCGCGCGTGAGAGTCGCCGTTGGTGGCGAGAGGACACACAGTAATCGACTTCGCAGTGATTGGGGAGAAATCCTCAATTACGCGCTTTTGGTAGTTGCCGCGGCGATTTATAATCGTCTTTTTAGAACCGTCGGCGAGAGTTGCAATAACGTCGTAGTCCTTTAAAACCTCGGGTTGCGGGGCTTCGAGAACAAGACGGCGGCGCGATGCCTCCTTGGTTATGCAGAGATGCCTGCGCCCCGCGTCGAAGTTGAAAATGATTCTGGAAATCTTCTGCGGCGCGCGCCAAGAAAGAGTAAGCTCGGGCTTTGAAGAGAGGGGGGCAATCCACTTGTTGGCGTCGCTTTTGAGGGCGTCGTAGATTTTCCCGTTGTTTACCGCCGCCGCGTTGGAATCGGGAATGTTCGATGAAATTTGCGCTGCGCGCGCCAAGTCGGTCGGGTCGAGATTCGGCACGCCCATAATTATCTGGCCGTCGCGTAAAAGCTCCTGCTGAAGCTCGTTGATGAGAGCCTTGTTCTCGGTGAAGTCGGCGAGCTTCGCGCCGTGCTTTGCAGCCAACGCCGCGGCAGTTCCCAACGCCTGCCCCATTACCGAACCCGTGCACATAACGCGCGTGCAGGAGAACGCCAAGTGCGAACAGCTCATGTTGCGCCCCGCCATAGAGAGATTGGAAAAGTCCTTTGAAATCATCACGCGCAGCGGCATGTTGTAGGGCGAAGTTTTGCGCGTGCGCAAGACCGGGCGAACGTCGGGCTCGAAAATTCCGCCCGAGGGCTGGTCTTCGGGAAGCCAACCGCAAGTGGCAACCTGGTCGGGATAGTTCTTCCAGCCGCCGTAGATGTCGTGCTGGGTGAAAAGATGAAGCCCGCGTATCCTGTATGATTCGCGGCGGGCGGGAATCATTCCGACGGTGTCGAGAGCGAGATTTTCCGTCTCTGGATACTTGCCGCAAGTTTTGATGTATTCCCACAAACCGAGAACCACGGAGAGCAACTCGAAGCGGATAACCTCGGTGTCGCGGATTGTGTCGGAGAGGCCGCCGTGCGAAATGAAGAAATAGCCGAATTGGAAGCCGTTGCGCTTGGGGTCGCGGAAACGGAGGTCGGCGGCGGTGATTTTTTTCGCCCAAGCGGGAGCTTTGTAGGGGGCGGGCTTGCCGGTGTCGGTGGTGGTGAAAAGCAGCGAAGAACAGAGCGTGCCGTGGGGGTTGCGGTCGTCGGCCAAATCCTCGCCGTATTTGCCCGAACCGTCCCTGCCCCACATCATTTCCGCGCCCGCCTCCATTGCAAGACGCCCGTCGCCGGTGCAGTCGGCGTAGTTTCTCGCCGTGATTTTGTAGATTTTAAGCGACGTGTCGGAGCGCGCGTAGACGCACGAAATTTTGTCGCCCTCAGTTTCGACCGAAAAAACGGTTGTGTCCAAAAGGAGAGTTATGTTCGGCTCGGAAATGACCTTGTCGTAGAGCATTAAATCCCACATTTCCCACGAACGCTGCGTGTTTACCGAGATATCCTCAAGCTTTAGCTCCTCGATTATTCCGCCCTCGCGGAAGCCCGTTCTGAACTCCCAAATGCCGAGCGGGTGCATTTTGATTTCGCTGCTTGAATTTCCGCCGAGCCTGCTTCTGTTTTGGACAAGCACAACCTTCGCGCCGTGTCGGGCGGCAGCCAACGCCGCACTCACGCCCGCCAGACCGCCGCCCGCAACAAGCAGGTCGCAGTCGAGCTTGAACGTGTCCATGAAACGCTCCGATGCGGGCGAATACGCCTGCGGATTTTTGAACAGAATGCGGCTGCCAGCAGGCGTTGCCGCCTCTATGCGCCTGCCGATTTCGCTGCGCGCCGCCGACTTGCCGATGGGCTTGGGGAGGTCGTCCCTGCCGCGCCTCGGGCGTTCGGGTTCGGGGATTGCAACGCACGCGGTATAGCCCAAAAGCGACATTGCCGAAGTGCTCAAAAATAAACGTCTGCCGATTTTTTTGTATTCCATTTCTCTGATGTGTGTTGTGTGTAATTTGTGTTGCGCGATTGCGTAGAGGGAGAAATTATTTTTCGCGCCCGACGACTATTTTCCAGTCGCCTTCGGGGAGGGCGAACGAACGCTTCGCCGCCGATTCAAACTTGGCGGGCGTTTTGAATTTCGCCAAGTCCTCCGAGCCGTTGACGGAAATTCCGCCGCGCGCCGACTTCGGCAAATAAACTATCGCCGTAGTGTTTTCGGGCACGGAGACCTCAAGCCTGAATTCGCCGTCGGCAACCGAGAACGCCGACTTCACCTTGCCCGCCACAGTGGGAACTGTTATTGAGGTAGCCCCCAAAACGGAGAGTTCGGGCGCAACCGCAAACGTTTTCCACGCGGGCTCGAGCGGATAAAGTCCGCAAATGTCGTGCGCAATCACGACAAGCCCGCCGCCGCTCCAGCCGTGGTTTGTAGAGCCGCCGCCGAAGCCGCCAATCTCCCAGCCCTCCCAGAGGGTGGACGTTTTTTTGCTCACAACCATTGAGTAAAAACGCAGCTGGTAGCGTGAAAGCGCAATGTCGGCATGCCCCATCTTCACGAGAGCCTCCATCACATACTTTTCCATATACGGGCTCGCGTTGGAGTGCTTCATAAACTGGTCGAAAATCTGCGGATACTTCGATTCGTCCGCCAAGCCCGAAACGACTGCGAGAGCCTGAACGCGGTCGTCGTTTTCGCCCTTGTGGGTCGGGAAGCGGTATGCCTTGCCGTTCCAGTATTTGTTGAAGCCCACTTTCAGGCGCGCCGCTTTCTGGCGGAATTCGGCGGCGTCGGCGGATTTCCCGAGGGCGTCGGCCGCCTTGGCTGCCGACTCAAGCGCGATGTAGTGCCACGCCGCGTAAATCATTCTGATGTCCTTGTTGACGCCCCAGTCGCCCCAAGTCCAAGAGCCGTAGTATTCGTTCGTAAAGCCGTCGTCGTCCTGCGTCAGGCGCGCCAGATAGCCCTTCATTGCGGGATAGACGAACGCGAGCGTGTCGGCGTCGCCGGTGTTCATGTAGTAGTTCCAAAGCCCGTATTCGCCGATTGCCGCAAGGCTCTGGGCGGGCAGTTCCTTGAAATACTTTCCGCAGGGCACGGGCGCGTAGAGCGCGCCGTTGGGCTTGCGCCACGCGGCAAATTCGCGCAATCCCTTGCGGGCGAGCGCGTGCGACGAAACCGACTGCGTGTAGAAACTTTCCGCCGCAAGGAACGTGAGGTCGCCAATCCACTGGGCGCGCTCGCGGTCGGGGCAGTCGTAGTAAGTGCCGCGCATGTTTACATAGAGGGTGTCGAGAGCCTTTTTCCAGAAGAGGTTGTAATAGTCGCTCTCGCAGGAGAAAGAGCCTTCGAATTCAGTGTTGTAGCCCGTCTGCCTGTATTCGAGCGATTTCACAACCACGTCTTTGGGCAGCTGCAGAATGATTTTCTCGCCGTTGAGCCAGCTGAACAGCTCGTATTTTTGCGAACCCTTTTTCGTGATGTATTCGCCGCGCAGGTTTATCTGGCTTGCGGAATGGGTGTGGTCGGTGAGAATGTCAACGAGGTTTCCGCCGACGGGGTCGTATACTTCGAAAATTATGTTCACGTGCATGTTGTATGGCAACGCGGCCTCCACGACATCGCGCGCGGCGTCGAGCGGCTTGCGCACGAATTTCGCCTTCTTCACGCCGAAATCCTTCCACATTGGAATGTTCCGCTTTTGGTATTCGCCCCACGGCGTCCAGCCCATATACGCCGCAGTTATAGCGGGCTTGAAGCCGAACTTTTTGAGCTTTGCCGAATCGGCAGTCTGCCAGCCTTCAATCGTGTTTTTGTTGGCGTCGAAACGGACGTTGCTTTCGGGAAGCCTGAAGTTCGGCGGGGGATTTTCCGCCGCGGAGAACGCGGGGTGGACGGCGGCAAACCACTTGTTCGACGTTGTAATTTCGGCGTCGCCGCTTTTGCCTTCGAGGAAGAACCCCATCTTGCCCGAACTTTGGTGCGAAAACCCGTCCTTGCCGAAGAACCAGACAAGAGCCGCTATCTTGTTTTCGCCGCGCTTGAGAAACGGGGCTATTTCGATTTCGTCGTAGTATCCGCCGTTCGGAGTGGGGCCGCGCTTTAGCCCGCCGTCGTAAACGGCGAGCTTGCCGTTTATCCAGAGCCAATACTTGCTGTCGGCGGCGATTTTCGCCTTCATCGAAGACGGAACGGAGTCGATTTCAACGTCGCACCTGAACGCGCCCCACGCACCGCGCGCGTTCGCGGAATTGTCGTCGGGAATTATCCACATGGCGTCTTCGGCAAAACAGTTCGCCGAAAAAATTGCCATTGCAAAAACTAAACTAATCAAAACGTTTCTCATAAAAACCAACATACAGAAGACGCGAACCTGCGCAAGTTTTTTTGAATAAAAACTGCCGCCCGCCCGCAACCGCACGAACGCGGCACGCACCGTTTGCGACAAAAAAGCGGAGCAGTAATTCTGCCCCGCCGAAAAATATGCACAAAATTGATTAACGTTCCAATTTTTTGATGAGCTTTTCTTCCACAAGCTCTATCTTTAATCCTTTCACGGAATAGACCGAACGAACAAGCCCTTCGTCTATCTCATTGGAATATACTGTTATTTTGCCTCTCTCGGGAACAATCTTTCCCAACCTGCACCGAATCGGAGTCTCGGAATACTCACCGAACCTCGCCTTTTTGCCGTCATACGGCCACCGCTCAAGTTTCCATGTTGAGGGGTCGTTCGGTTCGCCGAAAATCAAGTAGATGTCAAGAAATGTAGCATTAGCTCCTGTATGATATTCTGCAAGCAGCTCGCTTTTACCATCATTGTTAATATCCAATACGCTAAATTTTAACGCTATGGCATCTCTAAGCGCGTCAAAAACAAAAGGATAACCATTTATGTCGCTCGCGACCAAATATCTATAACAATAACCCCATTCCGTGTTTGCTCTATCAAGTTGAAAACTCTGCACCCCCGTAAGCCACTGTTGGGTTGGATTTACACGCGTAAAATTTTCGTCATAAATAAAACGTAGACTTTCCGAATACTTCGCATACGTCTCTTGTTTTCCGATTTTTGCCGACCCCATGTAATCGGCAAAAACCGCAACTGCACTCAATAGATATATTGCCAATATCTTCTTCATAAAAAAGCCTGCCAGAACCAAACGCCCGTAAATAAAAATAGTCAATATTTTTTCTTGAGAATTACAAAAAATGTTATTTTATTCATAAATATGAAAAAGCTTTTCATCGCCTGTTTGCTTGTATTCGCCTGTCTAAGTTCGTTTGCAAAATTTCATATTGACGAATCTGGCGCGGAAATCAAAGCGACTCGCGAAAAGAAAATGCCGCCCGCATATTTTAAAGACCCCATTGGATATTTGGAAAAGTGGTGTAACACAAAGAAAGACATAGACGCATGGGCTAAGAACAAGTATGCGGAAGTATCTTTGTCTCTTTCGCTATATTACCTCGGATTCCCGAAGGAAATTCTGTTGTCCATTTACAACTGCCACGACAGCGATTTCATACTTTGCCCCGTTCCAAATTTTAAACCTCTTTTAATTCGGGGAAAAATTAGGGACTCAAAAAAAGCGTATTATTGGATGAAAAGATCTTATGACTTTTCAATAAATCCGATCGATGTTCAACACTTCCATACATATTTTTTTACAGAAATTGAATTTGAGGGATTAGGAGGAGAAGCGCTGCAAAAAGAATCGATAGATGATCTTTTAAGGTTTGAAAAACGGATTGCTGCTAAAAAAATATATGAACAAGAAAATGCGGTAAAAAAACTAAGTCTATCCTGCAATAGATACATACCTCTATTGGGATATATGTTTTATAAAGGAATTGGATTAAAGCGGGATATACAAAAAGCAAAAATCTACGCAGACGCTACCCGTATTTCTTGGTGGAAAAATTTTTATACAGGCTTTGCAGCACCTCTTGACCAAGAGTATGCTCTTTTTATATTGCGTTCAAAAAATACGAAAGAAGCCAAAAAGATCCTCGCCGACATTGAACGTGGCGTTTACGACAAAAAAGCGGAGCAGTAATTCTGCTCCGCCGAAAATTTCCGTATGCGAATATAGAAAAAGCGTCTATTTCTTCTCCGTAAAGGGTTCTGCGCGAACACTCGTTATAGTATTGCCTTTTACAGAATACACACATACAACTTTCTTTTCCCCGTCTTTTTCCGACGCCCTAACTACGCCAAAATCGACTTCAATTTCCCCGTGAAAATCGCTTGAAACCTGAACATTTTCCCATTTTTTAAACGATTTTGAAGCGGTATAATTTTCGGAAATCGAATACACGTCCATCATATAACAGTCTCCGCATTGGTAAAAAACAAGCAGTTCCGATTTCCCGTCGCCGTTTATGTCAAACGTCTTAAACGATGCCCCGCAGCCATATTCTATTCTGTCGAAAATAAACGGCTCACCCGTAATAGTAGTGGCTACCAGATAAAACTCGCTCGGCGCAATGCACCCCGTTCCGCTGTCTCTAAAAAACCGAACAGACTGCACCCCTGCGAACCATTTTTGAGTAGCTCTTACGGGAGTGAAGTTTTCCATGCTATAGATACCGAACGGCATTTTCCCCTGATCGTCGTCGGCATTGCCCGCGTGAATAAAAATCATGCATGCAATAGCGAAAAGAAAAATTCCTTTCGGGAAAACTGAATTGAGCATTTTTGAAAAGAGAGCAGACATGTTCGCCCCAATTTATCTTGGAATTTCGCGCTTTCCAACCTGCAGTATAGATGTTCCCTTTACCGCATATGTATAGATACATTCCGACGGGCCGTCTTCGAGAGTTTTCACGACAATCGTTCCCTTTCCCACGTCAATCTTCTTGAAATACTCACTTACCACACTGTCTTTCCACTTGGTCAACGACAACTGTTGCGCATCGTGTTCGGAAATGGAATACACCTCCATTCTGTAAAGCGACGACCCGCGCATGTAGAATACAAGCAACTCCGATTTCCCGTCGCCGTTTATGTCGAATGCCTTGAACGATACGTTATTGCCGCCGTTTTCGATTGAACCGAAAATGAAAGAAAGCCCGCCGTCAGTTGTAGCTACAAGGTAAATACATTCCCCCATAACAACGCGTTCGCCTCTGCGACAAAGACGTATGCTTTGAACCGCGCCAAGCCAACCTTGCGTTGTTTCAACCTCTGTATAGTTGCCCATATCGGCAACCGAAAGCGGCGGCAGAATAACAAGCCTGTCGTCAGCCTTTGCGACATTCGCAAAAAACACCCCCACCCCCGCAATAAATAAAAACAATATTTTCTTCATAAAAAAGCCTGCCAGAACCAAACGCCCGTAAATAAAAATAGTCAATATTTTTTCTTGAGAATTACAAAAAATGTTATTTTATTCATAAATATGAAAAAGCTTTTCATCGCCTGTTTGTTTATATTAGGTTGTTTAAACGCGTTTTCGGAATACGAAGGCTGGTCTGGAGCCGAGCTAAAAGCATTAAGAGAAAAAAATATGCCGAAAGAATACTTCGCCGATCCCGTCGGATACCTCGAAAAGCAATGCGCCAAAGGGGAGAAAGGGAGCTGGATGCTTGCCGATGAAGCATTGTCTCTTGCACTTTACTATCTCGGGTTTCCCAAAGAAATATTGCTTTCAATCTACAATTATTATGACCGCGAACCCAACATGTGCCCAGCGCCTGAATTTAAGCCGCTTTTAATTCGCGGGAAAATCAGAGATGCTAAAAAGGCAATTTATTGGATGAAGACTTCCGACTATTTTGCATGGGGAACACCAGACGTAATAGAATTCCATTCCTACTTCTTGGATAAATTTCGTTTTGAAGGGTTGGACGGCAAAGAAGAACAGGCGAAAAACTTTGAAAAAATCTTAAAATATGCATATGCAAATAGAGATTGGGATAAAGAAACAATGGAAAGGAAGTTCGCCTATTATAAGCGGCTCGTGTCTTTGAATGGGAAAGGGAACTATATCTGCGTGAGCGAAGGTGGGAACTGTCTCTTCAATGGAATTTTAGGTTATATGTTTTACAGAGGGATTGGCGTTAAAAAAGACATATGGAAAGCAAAACTCCACGCAAGCGTTACATACATCTCTTTCTGGAAAAATTTTTATACAGGCTATGCCGCACCTCTTGACCAAGAATACGCACGCTTTTTACTAAAGGCAATAGATACTGATGAATCAAAAAAAATCCTCGCCGATATTGAACGCGGCGTCTACGACAAAAAAGCGGAGCAGTAATACTGCCCCGCCACAATTCACTTTCTACCAACATATTTTATTGACTCCTATTTATAAATATGAAGAAGTTTTTCGCTTTCTGTTTATTTACATTCGCCTGCTTAAATGTTTTTGCGGAAGATTTAAACGTATCTGGCCCCGATCTAAAAGCATCTAATGAAAAAAACATACCGAAAGAGTATTTTGCAGACCAAGTCGGATTCCTCGAAAATCTATGTGAATCAGCCAGAGGGCTTAGGTATCCGGCAAAAGGCAGATATGCCGATATAGCCATTTCTCTTGCATTATATTATCTCGGATTTCCCAAAGAAATATTGCTTTCAATCTACAACTATCATGACCGTAAACCCAATATGTGCCCAGCGCCTGAATTTAAGCCGCTTTTGGTTCGCGGGAAAATCAGAGACGCTAAAAAGGCAATTTATTGGATGAAGACTTCCGACTATTTTGCATGGGGAGTTCCCGACGTGACTGAGTTTCATTATTATTTCTTAAAAAAATTTCGTTTTGAAGGATTGGACGGCAAAGAAAAACAGGCTGAAGAAATTAAAAACCTCTTAAAATACGCATTCGCGAATAAAGAAGACGACAAGGAAACAATGGAGAAAAGATTCGCCAATTTAAAGCAATACGCGTCCTCTGGGTGGGGTGAAGGCGATGTCCATAACGGGATTATAGGTTATATGTTTTACAGAGGGATTGGCGTTAAAAAAGATATATGGAAAGCAAAACTCCACGCAAGCATTACATACATCTCTTTCTGGAAAAATTTTTATACAGGTTATGCCGCACCTCTTGATCAAGAATACGCGCGCTTTTTACTAAAGGCAATAGATACTGATGAATCAAAAAAAATCCTCGCCGATATTGAACGCGGCGTTTACGACAAAAAAGCGGAGCAGTAATTCTGCCCCGCCGAAAAATATGCACAAATTGATTAGCGTTCCAATTTTTTGATGAGCTTTTCTTCCACAAGCTCTATCTTCAGCCCCTTCACTGAATAGACCGAACGAACAAGCCCTTCGTCTATTTCATTGGAATATACCGTTATTTTGCCTTTCTCGGGAACTATCTTTCCCAACCTGCACCTAATAGGAGTCTCGGAATATTCACCAAATCTTGCCTTTTTGCCGTCATACGGCCACCGCTCAAGTTTCCACGTCGAGGGATCGTCTGGTTCGCCGAAAATCAAATAGATATCAAGAAAAGTGGCATTCCCCCCGAATTGGTATTCTATGAGCAATTCACTTTTGCCATCGGCGTTAATGTCCAATGTACTAAATTTCAGTTCACAACCACCACGTATTGCGTCAAAAATGAACGGATACCCATTTACATCACTTGCAACCAAATAATGAAACATATATGCCCAGTCGGTTTTTTCTCTATCTATCCAAAAACTCTGCACCCCTGTAAGCCACTGTTGGGTTGGATTTACACGCGTAAAATTTTCGTCATAAATAAAACGTAGACTTTCCGAATACTTAGCATACGTCTCGGGTTTTCCGATTTTTGCCGACCCCATGTAGTCGGCAAAGATCGCAACTGCACTCAATAGATATATTGCCAATATTTTCTTCATAAAAATATTATTTATTATATTTTTTCCATTTTTCAATAAATTGTTTAATTTTACTTTTGTCTTTGCTTCCATTATACCATTTAAACCAATATTTTGCTTGAGCTTTTATATCTCCACATTTAGGGAGCGGAATATCATTCCCATAACAATACTTAAATCTTGCTAAAATTATTGAGAAAAGATGATTTTGAGATACCAAGGAATAACGTATTATTCCGTCCTTCGGAGCAAAATACTTTTTTAATTTTTCCCAAATTTCAGGATATTTTTTAGGAATATATTTTTTCACTAAACTATTGAAAGTTCTTTCTTCAATTTGCATAAGACCGTTTGCAATACCGCTTTTATCTTGAGGGCGAGGGATCAAGTCTGTTTCTTGAATAGCAGTGCCAAGCAATAATTCACGTGCTTCTGGCGTGTTGAACCTATTCTTACTTCCCGCCAGTTCATCAAGAAGCGAAAGAGCCTTATTTATAAGATCCTTTGTTTCGGGAACAGTAAACGCCTTTCTTTGTTTTTTTGTTTTCTTTTTCTTCTCCTCTTCTTCCTTTGTTTTTTTGGAGTTGGTGGGTTTTTCGTCCTTGTTTTCCTTTTCTTCAGTGGATTCGGTGGAAGCGGAATCGGGTTGTTTTTCGGGGGTGTTTGTTGTTTGTGTTTTGTGTGATTGCTGCGAAATCGACGCGTCGCCCGAACTTCCCGCGCCGCCTGCGCCGCCGCCCTCGCTCACCCATTGACCGCCGTTCGACTGTCCTTTGGGCGCGCGCAACTGGTCGGGGCGATACGGCATTTCTTCGCCATCGTGTTCCGATTCATCGCCATTTTCCTGTTCGTCTTCGCCGCATTCCGATTCTCCGCCGTCCCCGTCGGCAACGCCGCTTTCATCTGCGCCGTCGGCAGTTGAAGAACCGTCTTCCTCGCTGTCCGTTTCGTCAACGTCCGATTCCCCCGACTCCCCTTTGCCCAAAAGCTCGTCTATATCCATTTTTCCCGAAACAAGCAGCGCAAAGTTGCGCACGCACTCGGCACTGTCGGGAGAGCCGCTTTCGGCGTCGGATTTCAGCCCGCACAAATGCGCCGCCTCGTGCAGAAGCACGCTTGGTCTGTCGTTTTCGGGGTCGGAATCCTCGGCAAAAAACGCGTCGTATAGGCTGATTGTGTTTGTAGCCGCGTCCGCGCTTGCAAGCACTTCGGGCGAACGTCCGTTTTTGTCAACGAACACTTTTTTCAGCAGAAACCCGACGCCCTCGAACACCTCGGGCACTGCGCGAAAAACGTCGCACACGCGCCGCTTTGCAACCGCGCCCGACTCCCCGAACACCGCGGCGAACTCCGTGTCAACACCGCCGTCGGAAAGCCTTTCGGCACACGACTGCGCAAGCTCCACCGCGCCTTTCACCGCGTTTTCAATGAACACTGCCCTTTCGGCTTTCACCGACGCCGCGTTCAACTTTATTGTATATGTTTTGTTTTTGACTCTTATTTGTCTTTCCATTCCGTCATCATACACAACCTCCGCCGACCGCGCAAAATAACTTTGGCAATTTTTGAATAAACACGCTGCCGCCAAACCAGCCGCCGCGCCCTTGTCCTCTCTCCCCGCACACGCACAACCGCGCCACACTTCGCATTTTCACCCGCACTCCCATTACGTTCCCCTCGCGCCTTGACACACACCCACACTGCACTTCCCCGCTTCACCCTCCGTCCTATCTGCTATTTGCTTGACTCCCGCTTCGCGCGCTTATTTACTTTTCCTCATTGGTATCGCCGCTTGTGTGTAGCGGTTCGCGCGCAATACAATCGGCATTTATTACATGTTAAATACAGGAAAGAAAGAAGTATGAAAATTCGGAATCTGTTTTGCGCCGCGCTCTCGTTCGCGGCACTGTCGGCGTCGGCAATGGTCGACAGCGTTCAAATGTTCGTCCAAAGGCTCGACGGCAGCTCCTACACAGAAACGCTCAAGCTCGAAAAAATCGCCCCCGACACCCTCCGCCTAAAACTCCCCTTCGCCAAATACGCCCCGTGGCAGTGGAAGAAAATAAACTTCATCGACTTCTACAGCGAAGACGCCACCGCAGCCAAGGGCGAAGACGGCTACTGGGTGAACTCGGGCGGCGCGCTCGGCACTTTCCGCGCCGACAACGGGCTTATCAGCGGCGAAAGCAAGCGCAACCCCATGCAAATGTGGGGCTTCAAAAAGGGCGACGAAGCGTTCGTTGCAATCGTCAAAAGCATGAAATATGAGTTCGGGCTTTTCGTGGAGGTCAAAAACGGAATCTACAAAGTCTTCCCGCGCTTCTACATAGCCGACATCGGCATGCCCATTTATCAGGACATTGTAATAGACTTCACCTACTTCAAGGGCAAGAAGGCGAACTACTCATCAATGGGCAAGGCCTACCGCAAGTATCAGCTTGAGCGCGGCGAAGTAAAGCCCCTGCGCGAACGCATCAAAGGCAACCCGCGCCTGAAGTATATGAGCGAATCAATCTACATGAAGATGATGATGGCCTCGTTCATGCGCCAAAGCGAAACCCACCTGAACCGCGGCTACCACTGGAAAAACGTAGACGCCCCCAATATTCAGGTATACCGCAATTTCGACAACATGATGAACGTGCTTAAAAAGCTCAAGGAAATCGGCGTAGAAAAAGCCGACATCGTCGTGACCAACTGGAATTGGCGTTCCAACGGCCGCTGCCCAATCTACGGCGTGGCAGAACCCGAACTCGGCGGAAACGCAAAGTGCCGCGAGCTCACCGCCCTCGCCAAAAAGCTCGGCTACCAAATTTCGCCGCACATAATCCATACCGAAAACTACACGGTCTCTCCCGCGTTCGACAAAAGCGACCTCGCCCTCCAGCAAAACGGCGGCTATATCCACTACGACGGCATGGGCGGCGAAGCCTATCGCCCCTGCTGGAAACAGGTCTACTACAAGCAGGTTCTGGAGAACTACACAAACATACAACAGCTCGGCTTCAACGGCGTGCTGCACATCGACGTGACCTCGGCAATCCCGCCCTACCCGTGCTTCGACCTCTCCCACCCCTGCACCAATAACGACACCGCCTACTACATGAACCAAGTAGGACTCCTCTCCGACACGTTCTTCGGCGGCTGGACAAGCGAATCCTCCTACGACCAAACCGCCAACACGCTCGACTACGTTCTCTACGCCTCGGGCTGGACAAAAGAACGCAGCCACCCGCTCATCGACAAAATCGTGCCCATCTGGCAGATTGCCTACCACGGAATCATAATGAGCAACCCGTTCGCCTCCACAATAGACTACAACATAGACAACAAATACCGCAACGGCTGGGGCCCGTGCCGCTGGGAAGACGCCGCCCGCCGACGCCTGAAACTTGTGGAGTTCGGCGGCCGCCCCTCATACTACTGGGCACTGGTGAGCGACAAAGCCGACTTCGCAAACATCAAAAAAGCGCAGGACGAATACAAGCCCATGCAATACCTGCAATACGAATTCATTGACCTGCACAAAGAAATTGCACCCGACGTTTTCCTTACAAAATACTCCGACGGCAGCCGCGTTATCACGAACTACACCGAAAAAGACTTCAACTACAAAAACTACGGCATAGTAAAAGCCCTCGACTACAAACTATTTAAACCCACCAAAAAATAATTTTTTACATGTTGGTAAGTGGCGCAAATTGGCTACGCCAATGTTGCTTTGCTTTAAGCAGAAGCCAAAGGCGAACGGGCGTTGCCCGTCGCCGCCACTTTTTAAAACGTCAACTTCAACTAATGAGCAAAGCGGAATTGGCTATGCCAATCCGCGCCGCTTTAGGAATTATAAAAAATTCAAAAGTGCGAGGCTCGAGGCAGGACTTTATTAGATTTTAGCGCGCTCCTATCGTCGCTATGCTCTTGGCTTCGCCAATTCAACGTAGACGGGCTGAAGCCCGTGACCACAAAAGTTGCGAAGCAAGCTTTTGGGGGAAGCTTTGGCGTAAGCCAAAGACCCCGAGCGAAGCGAGTGGGCGAGACGAGCACCACTGTGCGAGCGAGTTCAATCCGAAATAAAATCGAATGATGCCCGAGAGCGTTTGCTTCGACGAGTTTTTAAATCAAAAGGTGGAACGTTCGTTCCGCCTAACTTAAAAAAATAAAAACTCGTCGGCGAAGCAAACGCGTCCTCGCGCTTTTGAAATCAGGAGTTAAAGAAGGCGCGGGCGTCGGCCTTGGATATGCCGTGCATGTTGATGTATCGGGAGCGGAGGAGGGCGAGGTCGCGGTGTCCCATGTTGAGCTGTAGGCGGGGCAAGTCGGCGTAGTGCTTGGCGTGGAAACTCGCGTAGGTGTGGCGGAGAACGTCGCAGACCCAGCGGCCGCGGAAGCCGGAGCTGTCGCGGATCTCGCGCCAACGCCGTTCCCAGTTGCGCGGGCAAATCTTCCCGCCGTCGGACTGCGCGCGGGGGGCTTCCAAAATCCTGCCGAGCGCGGGCGGAATCTCGACCTGCCGCACGCCACCTGTTTTGGAGCACTGCGAGCGAACAGTGATTGTCTTCTCGTCGGCGTCGATGTCTCGCCACGTCAGCCGCCGCACCTCTCTCGGCCGAATCCCGCTGTAGACCAAAAGCGCGGCACAGACGGCACAACTTTGACCTTCGCGCTGCGCAGTCTTTATCAAACGCTGCGTCTCAAATAGCTTCAGCGGCTTGATTTCCCGCTCAACGACTTTCCGCCGCTCGACGCGCTTTATGGGATTGCGCCCGCACCAGTCGCGACACAGGGCGAACTCGAATAACGCGTGCAACATCGCCCGCGCCTTGTTGTGCTGCGGCGCAGTTTGGAACGACCGCCCGAGCCACTCGGCACAGTCGTTCGGGGTAAATTCCGAAAAGTTTTTCGCGGCGAAATCGGGCTTGAAGCGCATCAGCCGCCCGAAAATCCAGCGAATGTCGCGCAGTGAGTCGGGGCGCAAATGACGCTTGCTTTCGAGGAAAATTTCGTAGCCGCGCAGGAGGGGCATTTCGCAGTCGCGCACGTTGCGCCGCCCCGCGTCGATTACCTTCGCGCAGTATTCGAGGTCGGACACGGCCGACTTCTTGCAGTCTAAAATGCTTCTAATCAGCCGCGCGGCGTCAATTATAGAGACGTCAACACCCTGTAAAATGTGCTTGGCAGCTTTGTATTCTTCGTTCGTCGTATTCATAATACTGTTGTCAAATATTTTTTTTGTAAAAAACGGAACAAGTTGAACAATATCGACTTTTTGCGAGTCTATCCTTGCCCTTTCGATGTTGGTTTGCAAAATCCCATACCCTAACATACCCGTTATGTTCTTTTCCATCAAAATGTTAAAAATATTATAAAGCATATAGTATTATGAATACTATGGTCATTGTTATTTATTTCTATAAAAACAATGAGCAAAGGTATGTATATGAAAAACAAAGTAATATGTCTGCTGTTTTTGTTAACTACTACGTTCGCATTCGCTAATAAGAGCTTTACTACCGATGGCGAAGTGGTCACGTCCGACGTTAAGGATCAAGCCTACATATATGTTGGAAATAGCCCGTATTGGGGCGGTTCGCAGCCACATGTAGATCTTATTGTAGATAAGAACGTTTCTTTTACAGGATTTCAATATTTGAATATTTACGACACCAACTCTGTCACGTTTAAAGGGGGCAATACGGTATCGGGCGGACAAATCAGTCTCTCTGCAAATTCTTCTTTGTATGCCACAAATACAACGTTTAATTTGACAACGTTTGATATGGGCGGTGCAAATAACGCCAAAGCCGAAATAATCGGCGGCGTGTTCAATGTAGACAGATTGGGCGTTATTGATTCGGCAAGTATTGTATTTGACGGAGTAAGCGGCAAAATCGGCTCAATGACAAAACGCGGGGCTGTAAACGGCGGCGAAGAATCGCTGTTTAACATGACGCTGAAAAACGGTTCGTCAATGGAAGTTTCGCCCGCATATTTGGGGGCTTTGTGCGCAAACGTCTATCTTGAAAGCGGTTCGTCGCTTACCGTCGGAACGAAACTTAACACGGGAACTGAAATTGTAGTCGGCTCGGGTTGCTCAATGACTGTAAAGGGAGATTTAACCACAACAAAATCCCTCACCGTTGCAAGCGACGCAACTATTTCGGCGAGCGGGTTCAACTTCGAAAAGTTGACGATAACTTTTGACGAAGACTTCACTGCCGACTCCGACGTTTCATTCAATCTCGAAGACATTTTCGGCGATCAGGCGGGCTTGGTTCTTTCCGCGCTCGAAGCGGGCGACTTTACCGTAAGCGGCAACAACGGCGAATTTTCGGCAAGCATCGACGGCGGCACGATTCACATCGACACCCAAGTTATCCCCGAGCCTGCTACAGTGGCTGTAATTTTCGGAATCTTTGCGCTGGGCTTAGCGGCCTACCGCAAACGCAGTAAATAGTAATATATTCATAGTTCGCGTTAATAAAACCCAATCGGGTCTCGGGCAGGGAGAAATGGGTTCGGGCGGCAACGGAGTTCTTATGCTTCCTCCGCGGTCGGTCGAACCCGAGGAAAAAGCCAAAATTCTTCCGCGCCCGAGTTCCGAAAGGGCCAATTTTTTTCAATGAAGAACCTGAAAAGTTCGGAACTCGGCGAATGGGCGGCGGCACAAGACATAGGGATTGTCGCGCCCATTTTGGTCGTTTTGTGCATAGTGGTATTGGGGTGTATGTTCTGCAAAATAAACTACTCCGAAGACTACGAAAATATGGATAAATTCCTCGCCTCGGGCGGCGACAAAACAAACGCCGAAGCATACTCAAAATATATCGAATCAAGAAAAAGAAAATTCAACGCAATGATTGTCGCGGCTTTGGCAGTCGTAATAACAGCATACATTGCGCTCATCGTATCTCTCGCCTAAGCGCGTTTTAAAGCAATCAAAAGGAAAGGTAATCAAATGAAAAAATATATTACATCAATGGCAGTGTTGCTGGCTGCGGCGGTTTCGTTCGGTTGGGAACGCGTAAACACAAGCACTATCTATTTTATAGATGACAGCACAATCATAACCGAAAACTTGGAGCCAGCAAAGAAAATCAGCATCAACGGGTAACAAAATTTTGCAGCTGGCGAAGAGGCTAAATGGAAGGCCGCGCCAGCCACAAACGTGGTTGTTGAAAACGGCGTCAGCATAAAATCTGAAGTTTTCAATAACTTTACAAAAGAATACGTAGGCGGCACAATTCAAATTGGCAAGACGAATTTGACGCTAAAAGGCAACAACGAAATCTACGGCGGCGAACTCTGGTTCTCCGACGACGGGGCAACTTTTAACGCCGAAAACGCCACAATCAACCTTACCGGCGACAACGGCTTGTGCGTAGACTCCAACGTAAATATCGTTTTGAAGGGCGGCACGCTCAATTCAAACATCAGAGTTTACTCCAATAAGGGCAACATCACTTTGGACGGCACTACGGCAAACGCGGGCAAAATTTTCACAAGCGGCGCAATGGGCGGAATGACGGCCGCAGAAGATTTCACTTTGACGCTGAAAAACAAAACTTCGCTCACATTAACCGACACTTCCTCCAGCAACCCTTCCTACAGCGCGAATTCCAAATTCCACGGGAAAATCATTGTAGACGGCGGTTCGGAAATAAAATCGACCAATTCAAAATACGTCCTTTTCACGCCCGCGGAAATTTCGGTTTCGGGCGAAAATTCGTCGATGAACCTGTATGCGGTTATGTCGAAGTCGGCGGTTTCCGTTGACGGCGGCGCGGAAATTGTAGCCGACATTGTAAAGGCTTCCGACGCGTTTGTGGGCGCAGGCTCTACCCTGACGGGCAAAACCTCGCTTACCATTGAAAACGCGCTCACTGTTGCAAGCGATGCCAGCATAACGTCGAGCTCCATCTCGTTCGAAAAATTGACTATAGCATTCACCGAAGACTTTTCCGCAAACACCGACGTTTCGTTCAATCTCGAAACAATCTTCGGCGAAAACGCGGGCGTTGTTCTCTCGGCACTCGAAGGCGGCGCGGAATTCACAGTCAGCGGCAACAACGGCGAGTTTTCCGCAAGCTACGAAGACATAAACGGCGGCACAATCCACATCGACACCCAAGTTGTTCCCGAACCCGCCGCCTGCGCGGCTCTCTTTGGCGGCTTGGCTTTGGCGTTCGCACTTGCGCGCCGCCGCAAATAAAATTCGGCAATTTTCAACTCAGGCCTTTCGGAATTCCGAGAGGCTTTTTTGTTTTTAAAGAAATGCAAAAAAATTTGTTGCAAAAAAATCGGAATGTGAAATTATGGCGCGCTGATTTTCTGTTGTTATAGAAAGTCGTTTAAATCTTATATTCAACTGTTATGAAAAAAAGAGATATCGCAACGGGCGCTCTGTTTTGCGCTTCGGCAATGATATACGGTGCGGGGTTCCAGACTTTGGAACAGGGCGCATCAAACTTGGGTTCCGCCTTGGCGGGAGCCACCGTAAACGCGAACGGAGACGCCACAGCGGCGTTTTGGAATCCGTCGGCGGCGTTTAATATAGGTCTCGAAAAGGGAGAAACAAAAGTCGATGTGGCGGCGAATATCGTCATTTCAAAATTCGACTTCGAAAAGACGAACGCCCCCGTTGGCAACAGCGGCGACGCCGGTTGCGTAAGCGTGGTGCCCAACATCTACGCGGCACACAAACTTACCGACGACGTTATCCTCACGCTTTCTATGTCCGCGCCGTTCGCCTTGGAAACGAACTACAACGAAGATTGGGCTGGGCGCGAATGCGCGCTTAAAAGCAATATCACAACGCTTGAAATTGCCCCCGGAATTGCGGCGAAAGTAAACGACTACATTTCGGTGTCGGCGGGCCCCGCAATCCAGTGGCTTCACGCCGAATTGACAAACGGGCTGCCTTTCGGAATGCCCGATATGTCGCTTTCGGGCGAGAGCTGGTCGGTGGGCGCGTTCGCGGGCTTTACGGTCAACTACGCCGAAGACGGCAGAATCGGCTTCCAATACCGCAGCGAAACAAGCCACCACATCAAGGGCAACAAACACGTCGGCGGAACGATTACAAACCCGATTACCTGCGACCTCAAGCTTCCGCACACGTTCACAGTCGGCTGGTATCAGCGTCTGCGCGGCGACTGGAAAAAATTCGCCGTAATGGCTGAATACGCCTACACAATGTGGTCGTGCTTCGACGTTCTCGACATTCAGGGTTCGGGCGGCGCACCGCAGCAGGAACAGTGGCGCGACACTTCGCGCGTTGCCTTCGGCGTGCACTTCTTCCCGCTTGAAGACGACAGCCTTGTTATCCGCCTCGGCTCGGCTTGGGACCAAACCCCCATCAAGGAGGACAAATACCGCCACGCAAGAATCCCCTGCACAGACAGAATCTGGTTCTCTGGCGGCGTCGGCTACAAATACGGCAACTGGAACTTCGACGTAGCCTACACCTACATCTACTTCTACGAAGACCCGAAGATGTTCGACAACACAATATCCTCGGGCGCGATTGAAGGATACTTCGAAGGCCGCGCGCACGTTGTGGCAGTGCAAGTCGGCTACAAGTTCTAAGCGTATCTAAGTGATAAAAAATAAAATGCCGTCGGATAAACGGCATTTTTTTTGTTTATTTTGCTTGACGGAGAAAAAAGTTTGGACACCATACGAGCTTTATTCAAAAAAGAAAATCAATGCAAACACAAGAAAAGTCCCGTAAACTTACCGTCCAAAACAAGATGGGTATACACGCCCGTCCCGCGGCTATGATTGTGCGCATTTCGAATAAATACCCCGAAACAAGCGTGTTTGTGGAGAAAGACGGCGAGCGCGTAAACGGCAAAAGCATCATGAGCTTGATGATGCTCGCGGCGGGGCGCGGCTCGGAAATAAATTTCATCGCCAATGGGGACGACGCCGACGTTATGCTTGACGAACTCACCCAACTTTTCGACAGAAAGTTCGACGAAGAATAACTCTCCCCCGATTCGCTTTTAAACGCTTTTGAAAATCGACTTCCCGCTTAGGAAAGTCTATTTTTTTGCGCCCCGAAGAAAAAAATTACTCAAATTTTCTTGACTTTGAGCAAAAAATTGAGAAGCTTGAGGGCAATATAATACGAAAGTATTGTAGTAATTTCTCATGTGTGTTGCACCGCATAGTTTCGGCTATGCGGTGTCTTTTTTTATTTTGTCAAAATTCGGCTTGAATTTCGCGGAAAAAATTTCGATAAACGAACGAATACACAATTATGATAAACCTCACCATTGCAATGCTGCTTTTCGTGCTTGGCGTGCCGCTTTTGATAAAGAGCGTCAAGCTGTTTACAACCCCGTGGGAAGATATGTATTCGGATTTCAGAAACACGAGCGATTACGGCGTAAAGGCGTTCAACCGCCAGCTGCGCTTCAAGCGCGTGCTCTGCGTGGGCTTGTGCATTGCGTGCCTTGGCGGGGCGTTCTACCTTTCGCTGTAGGCCGCACGCGCCCTGCTCCCCAATCAGGCAATATCCGCCTTGCGCTCGTCGGCCTTGCGCTTCGGGAAACAAATGCGCTCTACGGCGTTTTCGAAGTCCTGAGTGCCGTTTAGAATGTCGATTTCAAGCTTTGTGTAGAAGAACGGCAACGCGGTCTTGTAGACGGTGTCTATGCGCACCGAATCCTTTTCGGTTGTAACCACGAACTCCGCGCCCGCGCGTTTTGCGTCGGCAAAAACGGCGTCAAGCTCCGATTCCGAAAACTTGTGGTGGTCGAGAAACCGCTTTTTGAAAACGAGTTTTGCGCCAAGCTCGCGCAGGAAACGCTCGAAACTCTCGGGGGCTGCTATCGCCGAAAAGCACGCAACCCTCCGCCCCTTCAAAACCGACAGCTCCGACTTTTCGCCGCTCGAAAAATCGACCAAGTAGCGCAACCTGTGCGAGCACTCGATAATTTCCGCCGTCTTGTTGAACTTGCGGATTGTCTGCTCAAGCTCGAAGTCCTTTTCGCCGTCGGATTTCGTCAAAAATATATACGATGCCCTCTTGAGGTGCGAAACGGGCTCGCGCAAAATGCCGCGCGGCAGCAGGCGTTTGTTGCCGAAAGGGTTTGTTTTGTCGACAAGCAGTAGCTGGATTTGCCCCTTCAGCGGCAGATACTGGAAACCGTCGTCCAAAACGAGAGTGTCCGCGCCGAATTCCGAAACCGCGTAGTGCCCCGCCCTGACCCTGTTTTTGTCCACAATCACAATCACCCCCGGGAGGTTGCGCGCAAGCATAAACGGCTCGTCGCCCGCAACGGAGGAATCGAGCAACACGCGCTTGCCGTCGGAAACAACGCGCGGCTTGGGCGATTCCCCGTGCGTAAACCAGCGCAGAATTTTGCGCGGCAGGCTGTCCGACTTGCTTTTGTAGCCCCTGCTTAAAATCGCCACCTTGCGCCCTTTGTCGGCAAGCGAGCGCGCAATCTTCTCCACAATCGGCGTCTTTCCCGTGCCGCCCACAGTCAGATTCCCGACCACCACAACCAGACACCCCAGCTGGGCGTCCCTGAAAATGCGGTTGTCGTAAAGGTAGAAACGCAGCCTTGCTATTGCCTCGAACACGAACGAGAAAAAGTATAGCAGCCCGCCGTAGACAACTGCCGTGAAGCCGTCGGCGCGGTCGTAGATAACGTCGGCGGTAAAATTCGCAACGCGCTGGGCGGTCTGTTTCGCCCTCCGAAGAATGTCGTGAAAAAATGCCAAGGCAGCTCCTATAAATCGGTTTTCTTTTTGACGGGCTGCCCCTTCGACTCCGCCTCATAGGCATCGTGCATTTCCGCGAGCCTTTCGTGCGTTTTTTTTGACGAACGCACGGCTTGCTCTGCAAGCTTCAAAACCTTCAGTGCCGATTTCGTCTCGCCCTTGTCCCAAAAATGCTTTGCAAGCGGAATGGCTATGTATTCCGCGAACTGCTCGGGGGCTTTTGAAGAGTTGCGCAAAACCGAATTGAAAAGCGAGAACACTGCCGATTCGTTTTTCTGGCGCGAAACCATATCCAAAAACACGCCGTCGAACATAATCAAAGCCTCCGCGGGACGCGCCCTGAAAACTGGTTTTACCGCCGCCATAAACATCGCGTCGGCCTCCTTGGCGCGCTTGCGGGCAATCAAATTCGCGCGGTAGTGGTTTAGCATTTTCACGGCCTGCAGCGGATACTTTTCGAACGCCTGCACGCTCTGCATATAAAGCGCGTCGATTTCGCTTGAAGACGCCCCCGAGCGCGCCGACGCCGAAATCAGGACGGGATAGGCGCGCCAATTTTCGGAGTCGGCGTCAACCGCCTTTTGGGCGAACGCGCGCGCGTTTTTGAAGTCGCCCGCCTCCAGAAAAGCGTTTGCAAGCCTTGCCGAAACAATGCTTTCAGCCGAGTCTTTCGACGCCGTTTCGCGCTTCTGAAGTCTGCGCATATCGAACTCCGAAACGGGCTTCCACGTCTGCGGATTAAGCGGCGCACCGAAGTCGGATTTCGCCGCTCTGTCTCTGAACACGTCGGTTTTCCAAGAACCGCTTTCGGTCATATACGCAAGCCAAGTGTGCGTTGCGCTCTTCGATTTTGTGTGGAAGAACAGGCACGGAACGCCGTTTGCGTTTGCCACTCTCCACGCGTAGTAAACGCGCTCGTGCTGCGTGCCGCCAAGTTTTTTCAGATTTTCAAGCGTGAAGGAATTTTCCTCCCACTTTTTCTTGCCGCCGCGCGCGTCGAGCCGAACTGCGTTTACAGCGTTCTCGATTTTCGTGGGCGAAAAGTTGTCTTCCGCAACAAGCTCAAGCTCCGAAACGGGGCCCGCCACCGCCGTCATAAAAACAAGTTCACCGACTGTCATTTTCGACATATCGAACGCCAATTTCCCGCCGCGCGTTGCGAAGTAAAGGAAGACCTCCTGCGCGTTGGCAATCTGCGCGGGTTCGTCGGCAACGCCGCAATTCGGCCAATCGGAGGGCAATGCGGTATCGTAGACGAGCGACAGAGCCATTGCCGCGCGCAGGTATTTTTTCGTCTGCGCGGGCTGGTTTGTATAAATTTTTGTCAGAACCGACAACGCCTCGCCGACCGAATCCGTTTCCGCAAGCGTTTCGCGGAAGTCGAAAAATGCGGGCACGTTTTCAAGCAGAATCCGCTTCAGCTCCTTCGGCATATCGGCGGCCTCTTTTGCGAACATTTCCGCCAACGCCCCCGCGTAGAGATTCCCCGCCGCGTCGTCGAATTTATCCGCCTTTGCCTCTTCAAGAGCCTTCTGTTTAAGCGACTGCGCAAGCGTCTGCCACGTTTCCTCGGAATCGTCCGAAAGCGACTGTCCTATCTGGACTTTCGTCAAAGTCTGTTTCGGGAAGTCGGGCAGTTCGGGCAGCGAATCTGCAAAAACCGCGCCCCAAAAAAACGCAACCACCACGGCAAAAATAACTCTCATCATAACGCGATTATAGAATCCGATTCGCCCCCATAGTCAAATTAAAAAGCGCGAGGGCGCGTTTGCTTATGAAAATGAAAATTTTTTATTAAGTGAGAAAAAGTAAATAAAAAAATTTTCATAAGCAAACGCTCTCGGGCATCATTCGATTTTATTTCGGACTTACGGGCATTAAGCCCGCTACGCCTCATAAAATACGAATCCTGCCTCGAGCCTCGCGCTTTTGAAATTAAAGCGGCGCGGATTGAATGAAATTCAATTCCGCTTTGTCTACTCGTTAAAGTTAAGAATTAAGAAGAAGGCGCGTTTTTTGACTTTCCTAAAGTGGCGGCGATTGAACTTTGTTTAATGCGCCTTTGCTTTGGGGTCAAAGTTTTTATAAAAAAACCGCCGAAAGAAACGCTCTCGGGCATTTTTTTATGTTTCCGAAAGTGGCGGCAATCGGTAAACCGATGTGCCTTTGATTATTGATTAAAGTAAAGCAACATTGGCTTCAGCCCGTCTACCTTGAATTGGCGAAGCTAAGAGCATGGCGACGATAGGAACGCGCTAAAGCCTCAAGTCCTGCCTCGAGCCTCGCGCTTTTTAATTTTTTATAATTCCTAAAGTGGCGGCAATCGGCACAGCCGATTTGCCTTTGCTCTTTAATTAAAGTAAAGTTTTTTCTTTAATCAGTGAACAAAGCGTCATTGAACAAAGTTCAATCGCCGCCACTTTAGGAAAGTTAAAAAACGCCGCTTCAAAATTGTAAAAACTTTAACTCGGGTCAAAGCGGCATTGGCTAAAGCCAATCCGCGCCACTTTCGGAATCATAAAATATTTGGGTGAGGCGGTTGTATTTTGCGGTGCGTTCGCCGCGTGAGAGCGAGCCTGTTTTTATCTGCCCAGAGTTTACGGCAACGGCTAAATCGGCAATGAAGTCGTCGTCGGTTTCGCCCGAGCGGTGCGATATTACGCAGGCGTATTTGTGGGTCTTGGCGAGCTCTATCGTTTGGAGAGTCTCGGTGATTGTGCCGATTTGGTTGGGCTTTATGAGAATCGCGTTGGCTATGCCTTCGTCGATTCCGCGCTGTAGAATGCGGGCGTTTGTGACGAAGAGGTCGTCGCCTACAAGCTGCGTTGTTGAGCCAAGCTCCCGAGTTAACTCGCGCCAGCCCGCCCAGTCGTTTTCGGCGCAGCCGTCCTCAATGGAGATAATCGGATACTTCGCTTTCAGCTCGCGCAAATAGGCAACCATCTCCGAAGAAGTCAGCGATTCCCCCGTCGATTTTTTGAAGACGTATCGCAGCTTTTGCTCGTCGAAAAATTCGCTTGAAGCAACGTCGAGAGCCATTGCGATGTCCTTGCCGAACTTGTAGCCCGCGTCCTTGCAGGCGCAGGCAATGCTTTCAATCATTTCGGCGGCGTCGGAGAGATTCGGAGCGAAGCCGCCCTCGTCGCCTACCGCAGTTGACTGCCCTTTGCGGCGCAGAACCGACTTCAGCGAGTGGAAAACCTCGCAGCCCATTCGAACGGCGTCGGATATATTTTTTGCGCCTACGGGGACAATCATAAACTCCTGAATGTCGACGGGGGCGTCGCTGTGCGCGCCTGCGTTTATTACGTTCATCATGGGCATCGGAAGCGTGTGGGCGTTCGCCCCGCCGATGTATCTGAAAAGCGGAATCCCCAGCGCATGCGCCGCCGCCCTGCAAACCGCCATTGAAACCGACAGTATTGCGTTCGCGCCCAAGCGCGACTTGTCGGGCGTGCCGTCCAAGTCAATCATTGCGCGGTCAATTCCGCGCTGGTCGAAAACGTCGTGCCCCGCGAGCGCGTCAGCAATCGCGCCGTTTACGTTCGAAACCGCCTTGAGAACGCCCTTGCCGCCGAACCTGCGACTGTCGAAACGCTTTGCGCATTTGCCCTTGAGAGAGCCGTCGCGCAATTCTACTGCCTCGCGCTTGCCCGTGGAGGCCCCCGACGGCACGGAGGCCTTTGCGCCCATTCCGCATTCAAGCTCTACGCGCGTTTCGACAGTCGGGTTCCCGCGCGAGTCCAAAATTTCGCGCGCAAAAATGGATTTAATTTTCGTGTTCATATCGTAAAAAAGATTCCGTTCGAAGTTATCGCCCGAATCGCGAAAATCTTAACAGCCGCAGGGCGAACGACGCGGTTATCCTTCTTTGAATTCGGCAAAGAGCGCGTAAAAATGTGTAAAAAATGGTTGAAAAAAGAGCCGAAACGCGCGACATTGTTTCCGAAAACAAATTCGCTTTCCGAAAAAAGTTCCGCAAAGGGGAGGGTTTTCGGCGGGCAAAAAAATCGAATAATAACTTAATAAAGGAAAACAGAAATGTCTAACAGACCCTTGAACGTAGGTTTAGTAGGCGGCGGTTGCGGCGCGTTTATCGCACAGCCCCACCAGAAAGCAATCCATTCAGACGGCACGCGCAGAGTTGTGGCGGCGGCTCTCCACCCGAATCCCGAAGTGGCAATGAAGGAAGCCGAAAACTGGCCGTATCCCATCAAGGGCTATCCGTCGTATGTCGATATGATTAACGACCAGAAAAACCTGCCCGAAGACCAGCGTCTTGACTATATCCTTATCGTCACCCCCAATTTCGTCCACTTCGACCCCGCAATGAAGGCAATCGAAGCGGGAATCCCCGTAATGTGCGAAAAGCCGCTTACAATCAACCTCGAACAGGCCGACCAACTTGTTGCTGCGGCCACGGCGAAGGGGCTCCCGTTCGCGGTTGCGCACACATACCTCGGGCACTGGACTTCGTGGTTCTCGCGCTTCGTGGTTACAAGCGGACTGCTCGGCGATATTCGCTGGGTTGACTCGTCCTACATTCAGGGCTGGCTTGCAAGCAAGATTGAAAAACAGGGCGGCGACACGGGTGCAGACTGGAGAACCGACCCCAAACGCTCGGGCGGCTCGCTCTGCTTGGGCGATATCGGCACACACGCTTTGATGCAACTGCGCTTCGTCACGGGCTTGGACGTCACGCGCGTTTCCGCCCATATGGAAACATTCGTAAAAAGCCGCCTGCTCGACGACCACGCAACAGTTTACTGCCAGCTCTCCAACGGAGCAAAGGGAATGGTCAGAGCCTCGCAAATCTGCATAGGCCACAAGAACGATATGGCAATCGAAGTTGCGGGCACAAAGGGCACGCTCATGTGGCGTCAGGAAGAGCCCGAAAAGGTCACGATTATGCTCCCCGGACAGCCCGACAGAGTTTACTGGCGCGGCGGCGTTGAAGCCAACGACGGCTTCCTCGGCGACGTTCCCGAATATATCCTCAAAGAGCCGCGCATTCCGTCGGGTCACCCCGAAGGCTTCCACGACGCCTACGCGCGCCTGCACAGAGAATTCGAAAAAGACGTCCGCGCTTGGCAGAAGGGCGAAAAGTTCTCGTATGAGCACACGCGCTACGCCACAGTTCTGGACGGCAGAATGGGCTTGGCGTTCGTCGATGCGTCGCTTAAGAGCAACGCAAAGGAAGGCGCGTGGGAAGACGTCAAGCTTTCGTAATAAAAAACGCAGTTTTTCAAAACGAAGCGCGGTCGGATTCGGCCGCGCTTTTTTGCTTTTTCTTAGCCTACAATAAAAAGCGGCTTCCCTCCGATAAAACGCCCGCAACGAACCGCTCGCCCCGTCCGCCGTGCGCCGACGTGTCCGCCCGCCACGCGCAACTTCCGCGAACCGTTTCGCCCGCGCTCGCCAAGCCGCAAACGCCAAAAATTCGGCAAAAAAAAATTGCAATTTCGAAATAATGTGAAATGTTTGGAGTAGTTATGGAATTGTCTAATTACATACCCGTCCTGATTCAAATAATAGTCGCAGTGTCGCTCCCGTTGGCGATTATAGCGGCAAGCCACATTTTCGGGCAGAGAGCCAAAACGAACAAACTAAAAGACTCCGCCTACGAGTGCGGTATCGCGCCCGAAGGCCGCCCGCATACGCGCTACGGCGCAAAGTTCTACCTTGTGGCAATGCTGTTTGTGATTTTCGACATCGAAGTGGTTTTCCTGCTGCCCATTGCAATCAGCTACCCGAAAGTTGCGGCGTTGGCTCCCGTGCTGCTGCCCGTGCTTTTCTTCCTCGCGGTTTTATGCGCGGGAATTATCTACGAAATAAAGAAAGACGCCCTAAACTGGAACATACCGAAATCAAACTGAGATGAAGTTGACGAGATTTTTGTCGAAGAAAAGAATTGTCGATATCGGAAGCGAATCGCTTGTCGGTGCGCTTGAAGAGTTGTTGAATACAATCCCCGCGTCGCTTCTTCCCGAAAATCTCAGAAAGTCGGTTCTGGCAAACATAGTAGACCGCGAGCGCAATATGCCGACATACCTCGACAACGGCATTTGCATGCCGCACACGCGCGTAAAGGGGCTGAAACAAAAATACATTTTCGCGGTTGGCCGCTGCCCCAAGGGGCTTACTTTCCCAAGCGGCGCGAACGAAACCTACACGAAAACGCGCACGCTGTTTCTGCTGATTTCCGACGAAAACGTAGACTCCTACCTCAACGTGCTCAACACGCTAAGCAGGGGGCTTTCGGAAAACAAAACGGCGGAAAAGTTAGGTGCGGCGCAGTCGCTGAAGGAATTTTCCGCGCTGTTGCTGAACGCGTTGAACGCGGGCGGAGCGCAGCGGAACGCCGACCAAAAGAGGGCGCGCCCGAAGAACGAAGTCAAGGTAAATTCGCTGCTGATGCGCTCGGCGGCGAAAATCGCAAAAGTTGCGGGCTGCAACGCAATCCTGCTGCAGGGCGACGTTTTCGACGAAATCCCGAGCATATCGGGGTTCTTCGACAAGCTCAAAATAGTCGTGATGACTGAGCGCGCGGTGCTCCCCATTCCCGACTCTTGGGACATAGTAAACGTGCGCACGTTCTCAAAGGAACGTTTTTCGCAGTTGCGCAGCGCGATAATCATAGGCCTTACCCGCGGCATTTTCAAAACTACCGACCGCGTGTGCTGCATAGGCGGAATGAAAGACTCCAACCTCATCGACTCAATCGTGATGTTGGACATCTCCAAACATTTCTCCGACATTTTCTCGCAAAAAGACCTCCTGCCGAACAACGTCAAGCCCGAAGTGCTTGAGCGCATTGTCGATTTGGCAACAGAGCTTTCGGTGGAGGGGCGCGAGGGCAAACCTGTCGGCTGCCTGTTCGTGGTGGGCAACAAGAACGAGCTTGCCCCGCACCTCAAGCAGCTTATTCTCAATCCTTTCAGCGGCTACAAGCCCGAAGACAGAAATATCCTCAACCCGTTTATGGACGAAACCGTCAAAGAGTATTCGCTCATCGACGGCGCGTTTATCATTGACGAAAACGGCATTATGCTTTCGGCGGGCACGCTAATCCACACGCCCGACTTCAAACTCCAGCTCCCCGGGGGGCTCGGCTCGCGCCACGCGGCGGCGTATTCAATATCGCTTATGACCGACTGCGTTGCGCTTGTAATCTCCTCAAGCACGGGCATAGTTACAATGTTCCGCAAAGGACAGGCAATTCCGCTCAACGACAAAATCCGTTAGCCCCACAAACAACATCGCGAGCCGCACAACACCCCTCACGACAATATGCTACGCATTATGGCAAAATTTTTCTGGCTTGACGCCATCGTTCTAACTCTGGGCATCTGCCTTGCATTCGCGCGCGGAGAGGCCGTCGCGGGCGAGGGAATGTCGTTCGTGTTCGGGGCGGCAATCATTGCCGCGCTCGAAATCAGCCTCAGCTTCGACAACGCCGTAATCAACGCCTCGAAGCTCAAAAATATGGCACCCGTCTGGCGGCGGCGTTTCCTGACGTGGGGCGTGCTGATTGCAGTGTTCGGAATGCGCTTCGTGTTCCCGATACTGATTGTGTCGATTTTCTCGGGCGTCTCCTGCGGCGGCGTGTTGAAAATGGCGTTGGCCGACGCCGAGCAATACGAATTTTATCTGGCGGAATCGCACATCGGCATTTCGTCGTTCGGCGGCGCGTTCCTGCTGATGTTGTTCTGCGAATTCATGTTCGACAACAACAAAGACCTGCACTGGATTGCCCCCGCCGAAAAGTTTTTGAAGAAAATCGGGCGCGTAAAATTCGCCCCCCTCTTGGCTACCGCCGCGGCAGTTGCGGCAATCCAGATTTTCATCGACGCCGACAAGCGCGCGGTATCGCTCGCGGCGGGATTTGCGGGAATAATAATCCACCTGCTCGTGCACGGCATAAGCGAAAAGCTCGAAAAAATGGCACAGCACAAAAACGCCTTTGCGCTCAGGCACGCGGGGCTTGTTGCGTTCCTGTATCTGGAGGTAATTGACGCGTCGTTTTCGCTCGACGGCGTGCTCGGCGCATTCGCCCTCACGCGCGACGTTATAGTAATCGCAATCGGGCTTACCATAGGCGCGTTTTTCGTGAGGTCGATAACGGTATTGCTCGTGGAAAAAAAGACGCTCGAAAAGCTCGTATTCCTCACCCACGGCGCGTATTGGGCGATAGGCTCGCTCGCCCTGATAATGTTGGCGTCAACAATTCGCGAAATTCCCGAAACAATCACGGGAACGCTCGGCGTATTTCTGATTTTGGCGTCGTTGGCATCCTCCATCCTCTACAACAACAAAAAAGCGTGAGGACGCGTTTGCTTATGAAAATGAAAATTTTTTATTAAGTGAAAAAGGAAATAAAAAATTTTCATAAGCAAACGCTCTCGGGCATCATTTGGTTTTAACTTCGACTTACGGGCGTTAAGCCCGCTACGCTCGTTAAAACGCAAATCCTGCCTCGAGCCTCACGCTTTTTAACTTAAAGGGGCGCGGATTGGCATAGCCAATCCCGCTTTGTCTACTAATTAAAGTAAGGTAGCATTGGCTTCAATCAATCTACGTCGGTGCACGTCATGTAAAAAACTTTAATTTGAAATTAAAGCTACATTGGCTTAGCCAATTTGCGCCACTTCACAATACATAAAAAACGCGGATTGGCACAGCCAATGCCGCTTTGCATGGCGGTTGAAGTTTTCTATTATATAAATCAGGCGAAACTTTGTTTCGCCTTTTGTTTCATAAACTCGTCGAAGCAAACGCTCTCGGGCATTTTTTATAATTCCGAAAGTGGCGGCAATCGGCGTAGTCGATTTGCCTTTGCTCTTTGATTGAAGTTTATGTTTAGAATATCCAAGCTATTGTGAAGCAATGCGAATATTCACAGAAAAGGCGTAGCGGTTAGCTACGCCGAATAACACAAAGAACGTTCGTAGAACGTTCAGGTCAAGGGGCTTCGCCCCTTGCGCGTCATCACAAAAGTTGCCGTAGGCAAGCTTTTGGGAAGTATAATTGCGTAGCAATTACCCCGCAGGGGTGAGCCGTTGAATTGCGCCTTTATTTCATCGGCGCAAGAGAAACACTCTTGTGCGAGCAAATACAAATTGAGCTTCAGGCGAGGCTTCAAAAAAAAATTTGCGGTGGCGGCTGTAGTTGACCTACTGCCCCACTGCCGATTGTTTCGCGAAATATTTTACATTTCCGAAAGTGGCGCGGATTGGCATAGCCAATCCCGCTTGGACTATTCGTTAAAGCTTCGCCCCTTGTAAATGCGTCAAACGTAGTTTTAGGCAAGGATTCACGTTTTTGTTGCGATGGGAGCGTAGTTAGCCTACGTGACCGAGCAACAACAAACGTGAAATGCAGCATAAAGCTGCGTTTCACGCATTTATTTTTTGAAGTATTTCCCCGTCAACTTATCCCTCTCCAAAATAGTAAACCCTGCCCTCTTTATTCGCCCCGTGTCCGACAGCGACTTCTCCTTCCCCGCCGTATACTCAATGTTTATGTTGAGCCTGTCGTAAACGCGCTTCACCGGTTTGCCGTTTTCGGGGTGCACCTTTAGCGGCTCGGCGGAAATCGCCTGTTCAACCTCGAATTCCTCGCCCTCGCTTCCGTCGGGCTCTATCGTTGTGTATCTGTATATGGGCATATTATTATTTTACGAAAATTCCCGTGAGCAGCTCGGCTATTCCGAAGAAAACCGCGCTCACCAAGTTGAATAAAAACATTATAACCTTCTTTGTGGGCGGAAAAAACACGAGCGCAAAGAAGATGAAAATTCCGTATCGGGCGAACGCCATGTAAGTTGAGTCCGACATTCCCGTTGCGTGCTTGAGCAGCCTTCCGCCGTCGAGCGGCGGCACGGGCAGCATATTTATCACGAACAAAATCGCGTTAATCATAATGGAAAAACCCGCAACCGTTGCGAAGTCCTCCAGCCCGAACGCGTGAAAAAGCGTCAGCAACAGCGCGGAAATAAGGGCTATAACAAGGTTCGCCGACGCCCCGCTCAGCGTAAAAATAACGTCGTCGCGGGCGAACGTTTTTGGGTTCGAAAAACCCGCCTCCACGGGCTTGCCCCAACCGAAAATGAGCGGGAAGCCCGTGCCCGTTGAAAGCGCAATGCAGGCAATCGGGAAAACGACAGTCCCGAGCATGTCCATGTGCGCAAGCGGGTTTACCGTCACCCTGCCCTGCATTCGCGGAAGAACGCAGCCGAGCTTGTCGGCGGCGTAGGCGCGGCCAAATTCACGCATTGTGATTGCAATTACAAGGAGGACATACAAAATCCCCCCGCTTCTAATCTGTGAAATAATTTCGGGTGTCATAAATTATTTTTCGATGTTTTTCGATTTTTTGCGCGAATCCGCCGCCCTTTCGATTTCGCGCAAAAGCAGAGTTTTGCCGCGCGCAAGAGAGGGGGCGTCAACGGATTGCAAAATCCGCTCCGCTTCGGCGTCGCGCCCAAGCTCCACAAGCACGCGGGCGATGTTCGCGCGGGCGGTCTGAAGCTCGAGATTGAGCGAAGCCGACTTCTCCAACTCTCTCCAAATAGACAACGCTTTTTGCCAATCGGGCGCAAATAAATCGTAAAAAGACTGCGCGTAGCGCACCTTTGCGGCGCGGTCGTCGGGATTTTGCTCGGCAATTTTCCGATAACACGCAGTCAAAAGCGCGTCGAACTCGGCGGGCGAAAGGCTTTCCCCCTTCCCCACGATTTCGTTTTTGCCGAGAACCATTATGTAGGCGCATTGCAGCAAGAAAACCGCGTTGTCGGGTTCGGCTTCGAGCGCGGTGCGGACGTGCCCGAACGCCTTGGCGGCCTCGCCCGATTCCGCCTCAAGCGCGGAAAGCTGCTGGAGCACAACGGGGACGTTGGGGCGCAACTCGTCGGCGCGCTTGAATGTTTCGTAGGCGCGGTCGGACTGACCTATGCGCCGCAAAAATTTTCCGTAGAGAACGTGGGCTTCAAAGTCGTCGGGGTTGTCGAGAAAAAAAGTCTTCCAGAGCGAATTTACGCGCATTGCCTTTGTAAGAAGCTCGGCGTCGGCATTGGCGTTGCCCGCGCCTATGTTCGGGTCGGCGAAAAGGTCGTCCTGCGCCTTGAGAATGTCGAGAATCCTGCGTTGGGCGAGCGTGTATGAGTTGCCCGCAGCCGCCGAAGAACCTCCCGAACGCGCCGCTACAGCCTCCGCGCCGTCGGCGTCGCCCGCGCGCGAAGGGAGCGTTTTTTGCGAAGCACACGCCGCGCACAACAACACCGCAGCCGCAGCCGAACGCACAAACTTCGCCGAGCGAACCGAGCGCACAACGGGTTCCCCAACGGAACGCGCACGCACCGCACACGCAAAACGCCGAACTGTTTTCGCCCGAAACATCAGTGGTTGCAATGTCCTCCGCAACAGCAGTGCCCGCCGCCCGCGCAACAGTGTCCGCCGCCGCATTCGCCCGAGCGGTGCTTCAGCGCGCTGCGCGAGCCGCCCGACGCGCCCGCGTTGAACGTGGAAAGCAGCTTTTGAAGGCGTTTGCTTTTGCAGTGCGGGCACTGGGGTTTTTCGTCGGCGCGGACAAGAAGTTCGAAAACTTCGCCGCATTTTTTGCATCTGTATTCAAAAATAGGCATAATCGTCCACAAAATAATTGAAAAAATTTTACAAAAATATTGTATTGGATAATTGTAAAATTTAAGATTCTGTCAAAAAAAAATGGCCGACACAGACAAAAATACTCCGATGATGGAACAATACTGGCAGGTGCGCAGCTCGCTGCCGCAAGACACCGTGCTTATGTTCAGACTCGGCGATTTTTACGAAATGTTCTACGACGACGCCCTTGAAGGCTCGCGCATACTGGGAATTACGCTCACAAAACGCCACAACTACCCGATGGCGGGCGTGCCCTACCACAGCGCCGACAGATACATTCAAAAGCTGCTGGAATCGGGCAAAAAAGTCGCCATTTGCGAGCAGGACGAAAACCCCAAACCGGGGAAAATCGTCAAGCGTTCGCTCAGCAGAATCCTCACCCCCGGCACTACAATAGACGACAACCACCTGCAGGGAATCCACAGCAACTTCGTGCTTGCGCTCGACTTCGACAGGGCGAAAACCCTCTACGCCGCGTGGCTCGACCTGAGCACTGCCGACTTCTTCTGCGCCGAATTCGACAAACCCGAAGACTTCCTGCCCGTGCTCTCGGCGTGCAACCCCAAGGAAATTATCCTGCCCGAAACCTTCAAAGAGCGTTGCGATGCCGACAAAAAACTTGCCGCGTGGAACGTGCTTTTCAGAAACATAGTTGACCTGCGCCCCGTAACGCTCCTGCACGACTACCGCTTTGCGCCCGATTTCGGCACAACGCAACTGCTCGATACTCTGAAAGTTGCAAACCTCGACGGCTTCGGAATTCCGCGCGGGTCGCAACTTGCGGGGCCCGCTGGCGCGCTCGTGTTTTACGCCACCGAAAACCTGCGCGAACGCCCGCAAAACCTGCGCTCAATCAGAAGATTTTCGGGCAAAAAGTCGGTGCTTATCGACCCTTCAACACAGCGCAACCTCGAAATTTTCAAAGCCACAACCGGCGCGCGCGACGGTAGCCTGATTGCCGTAATGGACAGAACCAAAACAAGCGCGGGGGCGCGCCTGCTTGAAAGCTACCTCGCCGCCCCCACGATAGACATTGACGAAATCAGCCGCCGCCAAAACATTGTCGAAGAGTTCTGCCAATCGCCCGAAGAGTGCGCGCGCCTTGCCGAACTGCTCTCGCAAATACGCGATATAAAAAGAATTTTGGCGCGCTTCCAAAACCGCCTGCGCCCGCCGCGCGAACTGCTCGCCATTCTTGCGAGCATTGCGCAATTCGCTCCAATAAAAGAAGTTCTGCGAAACGTAGAAGGCGGGCACTGTCAGGCGTTGGCGGAAAAAATCGACAACTTCACCGACCTGCGCGAATTTTTGCAGTCAGCCCTCAACGAAGATATGCCGAACAAAATTCAGGACGGCGACGTGATAAAAACTGGGTTCGACCAAACGCTCGACGAAATTCGCGCGCTGTCGGCAAACAACCTCAACTGGCTCGCCGAAATGGAAAAGGCGGAGCAGGAACGCACGGGAATCCGCAACTTGCGCATAAAATACAATGGGGCGTTCGGGTATTTTATAGAGGTCACAAAGTCGTTTTTGTCGCTCGTGCCCGACAACTACATAAGGCGGCAGACAATGACAAACGCCGAACGCTATACAACCGAGAAACTTAAGAAACACGAACGCGAAATTCTAACGGCGTCGGAGCGGGCAAAAGAGCGGGAATTCGAACTTTTCCAAGACATTGTAGCCAATGTAATTAAGTTTGCCGACGAACTTTGCTACGCCGCCGACATTCTCGCGGAAATCGATGTATTCAGGGGCTGGGCGGAACTGGCTACGCAGTGGGATTATTGCAAACCCGACGTAAACTCTACCGATAAAATCGACATTTCCGAAGGACGCCACCCCGTTGTGGAGCAAATGTTGCGTTCAAACGGAATGGGATTTGCAAGAACGCAGTCGTTCGTGCCCAACGATACATTCATTTCGTCGTCGGGCGAGCAAATCGCCCTCATCACCGGGCCGAATATGGCGGGCAAATCTACGTATATTCGTCAAATTGCACTAATTACGCTTATGGCTCAAACGGGCTGCTTCGTCCCCGCAAAACGCTGCTCGATTGGCGTTGTGGACAGAATCTTCAGCCGTGTCGGCGCAAGCGACGAACTTTCACGCGGAAACTCTACCTTTATGGTCGAGATGAATGAAACCGCAAATATCCTAAACAACGCAACAGATAAATCCCTGATAATTCTCGACGAAATCGGCAGGGGCACAAGCACTTACGACGGTCTAAGCATTGCTTGGGCGGTGGTTGAATTTATACACGGCTCGGGCAAACGCGGGCCCAAAACGCTTTTTGCAACGCACTACCACGAAATAACAAAACTCGAGGACGCCCTCCCCCGCCTCGCCAACTACAGAGTGAACGTCAAAGAGTGGAACGACGAAATTATATTTGCGCGCACAATAGAAAAAGGCGCGGCAGATAAATCATACGGCATACAAGTTGCGCGCCTTGCGGGTCTGCCCGAAAAGGTTATCCAGCGCGCAAAAGACGTTTTGCAGGAACTTGAATCGGAAAACGACGAGATTGTAATAAATCTCGACCAAACCCGTAAACATTCAAAATCGAAAAAGAATGACGACAGCAACTTCAAACAACTGTCGCTGTTTTAAAAGTCGATGGACTCTAACTCACTCATAAAGCAAAAATTGCGCGCGCTGCCCTCCACAAGCGGCGTCTATATAATGAAAGACGCCCTCGGGCAAGTGATATACATCGGCAAAGCAGTCAATCTAAAACGGCGCGTTTCGTTCTATTTCCGCAAAGACGCAAAATTCAAGGCATACAACGGGAAAATAGCCTCCCTCTCCGATTGCATTTGCGACTTCGACTTCGTAAAAACAAAAACGGAAGCCGAAGCGTTAATCCTTGAAAGCAAACTAATAAAGCAATGGAAGCCGCGCTACAACACGCTCGAAAAAGACAACAAAAACTTCCTGCTTTTGCGCGTGGAAATTTTCGAAGCCCTGCCGCGTTTTACCTTTGTGCGCAACCGCAAAGACGATAATTCGCTGTATTTCGGCCCTTACCTCGGGCCTACCGCAATAAGAAGCGCGCTCAACGAGCTTAAAAAGAAATTCGGCATACTCCTTTCAGACGCGCGCCCCAAAAAACTCGACCAAAACAGTTGGCTTTTGTATGACGACGCCCGCAGCGAAATTTCGCAATTCCCCAATATCGTAACCCAAGAAGAATACGCCGCACGTGTTGAAAACGCGCTTAAATACCTGAAAGGGAAAAACAAAAATGCAATAGAGCAGGCGCGCGAAAAAATGGCGGAAGCCTCGAAAAATCTCGAATTTGAAAAGGCGGCAAAATACCGCGATTTAATAGACGCAATAGAGCAAACCATTGAAGCCAATGCGCGCCGCAGTTCAAACGTGGACATTTCACGCACGCCCGAATACATAGCCCAAACCGCTATGGCGATACTCAAGAACACATTGAAACTCAAAGAATTGCCGCGCGTAATAGAGTGTTTTGACATCTCGCACATTTCGGGAAGTTTCTGCGTTGCAAGTATGGTTCACTTTGAAGACGGCGAGCCTGTAAAGCAAAAATACAGACATTTCAAAATAAAAACTTTCATCGGCAACGACGACTTCCGCGCCATGCACGAGGTTGTTTCGCGCCGCTACAAACGCCTGTTTGCCGAACACACCCCAATGCCCGACATCGTTTTGATAGACGGCGGCAAAGGTCAGGTTTTTTCGGCAATGAAAGCCTTTGACGAAGCGGGCATTCCGCAACCGTTTATAGCGGGTCTTGCCAAAAAAGAAGAGACTATCGTTTTGGAAGACTTTTCGGAAATAAAGTTGCCGCGCACAAACGAAGGGCTGAAACTGCTTCAAAGAGTCCGCGACGAAGCCCACAGATTCGCAAATTCCTTCAACGAACAGCTGCGCTCGAAAAAAATCCGCGAAAGTATTTTGGACGATTTTAAGCCGCTTGGCGAAAAGCGCAAGGAAGCCATTCTCAACCATTTCGGCACAATAGCAAAAGTAAAATCCGCAACCGTTGCCCAGCTTCGACAGGTTGAGGGAATCGGTTTTGAAACCGCCATTGCCCTGCGCGACTTTTTGGACGCCAATTTCCCCAACAGCGCAAAAAAATACAGGGGACGGATTGCTCCCACGCCGTCGGGACTGTTGCACATCGGACACGCCAAAACCTTTGAAACAGCTCAAAGGCGCGCAAAAGCGCAAAACGGCGACTTAGTTTTGCGCATTGAAGACATTGACTCCGAACGCTGCTCGCAAGAACTTATTGACGAGACAATCAAAGACTTAGCCTCCATAAACATAGTCTGCAACGAGGGCTACAACATTGGCGGCAAATACGCGCCATACCGCCAAAGCGAGCGTTTGGATTACTATTGGCAAGTGATGGAAGAATTGATTACCAAAAAAGTCGTGTATCCGTCAAACGCGTCGCGCAGCGAAATTAAGGCAATCTCAAAATTTCCCGCACGCATTTTCGATTTTTGCGAAACCGAGCGTATTTTCCCCCCGCAACTGCGCAATGAGCAGTTTGATTTTCAACAAATCGAAACCCCAAAGCTGATAAACTGGCGGTTCAAAGTCCCCGACGGCGAGACAATTACGTTTACAGACAACCGCTCGGGCGAACATTCTTTCGTTGCGGGGGAAGATTTCGGCGATTTCCTCGTGTGGAGAAAGTCGGGCGAGCCGTCATACGAACTTGCCGTTGTTGCCGACGACCACGCCATGAAAATTACCGAAGTAGTTCGCGGCGAAGACCTGCTTCTTTCAACGGCGCGCCAAATTTTAGTATACCGCGCAATGGGCTGGGAAATTCCCGAATCGTACCACTGCCCGCTTTTGCGCGACGAAAACGGCGAAAAACTTTCAAAATCTACGCTCAAAAAGTCTACCGATAAATGGTTGATTAGAAACAACAAAGCTTAAATCCTTTAAACCGCTTCAACGTTTCGGTTGCCCGCCCGCTTTCTGCAAAACAACAACAAACACCGCCGCCACAATCAGCACCATTCCCGCACAAATTGCAAGGGTTAACTTTTCGCCGAAAACGCAAACGCCAATCGCGACCGCAGTAAACGGCTCAAGCGCGCCTACAACTGCCGTCTTTGTAGCCCCCAACAGTCTGATTGCAACGGCTGCCAGCACGAGCGACGCCACCGTTGGAACAACTGCGAGGAACAACGCCCAAAACATGGCGTTCGCGCTCGGCAATATTTGCAAATGTCCACCGCGCAAGTAGACTTCGGCGGCAATCGTGGTTGTAGCCGAAACAAGAACGTAAAACGTAAGTTTTAACGCCGAGGTATTCGGGAAAAATCTGTTTACCACAACTATATAAATAGCATATAGTAGCGACGAAATCAGCACAAGCCAAACTCCGAAAAAACTGAAATTTCCGCCGCGCCAATCGCACAATAGGCAAACGCCCGCGAGAGCCGACGCCATTGAAACGGCAAGCCGCGCGGAGAATTTTTCGCGAAAGCAAATCGACATTATTACCGCAACAAACACGGGATAGACAAAAAGGATTGTCGATGCAATGCCAGCGTCCATATAGTTGAAGCTCACAAAAAGCGACAGCGAAGAAAACGCAAAAACCGCCCCCAAGCAGGCAAACCCCGCGCACTCTCTAAACGTTACCCAGCCACCTCCGCGAACGGCGAGAAACACGCCCAAAATTACGGCGGCAGCAAAATACCTGTAAAACAGAACGCTATCTGGCGAAACTCCTTCTTTATAAAGGAAAAGCGCAAAAGGATTCGCCCCGTAAAACACTGCGGCAAGCACCGCGCAAACAATCCCCTTCAAATTGCCCATAAGTCGAAAAAATCAAGCATTCAGCAAAATATCGGCGATTTTTTCGGCGTCGGCGCAAGTGTGGCGAAAGTCGAGCGGAATGGTCATCAATCCCGCCGATTCGCTTTTTGCGCGCGTGTCTTTGAGGAATTTTGCGCCCCAATATATTGAAGCAAGCACGCCCGCGCGCCCCAACGCCGCATAAGCCCTGTCTCTGGCGCGGACATCGCCGAAGACGAGCGTCGGACAAAACACCGAAAGCGCGTCGAGCTTTTCAACGCCGCTTTGGAGCAAGCCGAAATTCTCCGCGCCGCCCACAGCTTTTTCAAACGCGCAAACCACGCTTTTGCGCGCCTGCCACAGCGATTGCAAGTCAAACATTTTCAAAATGTTGTGCGTGTAAAAACTCATTCTTGAAATTCCGCGTTTGGCGTTCAGGCGCATTTCGGCGTTGTAGTAAAAATCCTCCGCCCTTTCGTAGTCAACTTGCGCCATTGCCGCCGCAAGTGAATAAACCGCAGTAAATTCCGCAATTTCGCCAAAGTCCCGATACATTTTGTTCGGATTCCGTTCGGGCGAAAATAGAAAGCCACCGTCGGGAACGGGCAAAGTTTTTCGCAACGACGCAAAAACGAAATCCGCCCCGATTTCTCGCGCCCACGCTGCGAACGGCGCGTGTGAGGCGTCGGCCAAAAGAAGCACGTCGGCGTTGGCGCGCTTCCATTCGCCCCACCCGCCGAAGCCCGTTCCGAAAAAATCGACCGCCACAACGGCGTCGCCCGTAGCAGCTTCGGTGAGGGTCTCGAATTCCGCGCCCGTTGTGGGATACGCCGCGTAAAAACGGACGCGCGCGCCCTCATTTGCCGCGAAAGTTTCCGCCGATTTCACAACCCACGGGCAAAAATAATGCGGCAGCCAAAGCGTTTTGCCCTGAAGGCGAGAAAGTTTAATTGCCCGCAAAAGCGCGTCGCGCCCTGACGAAAAAAACTCCGCGCGGGCGAGGAACTCGGCGCATTCGGCGTATGCGCAGCCACGGCGCACCGAAGCCGATTCGCCCAAAAAACGCGCATCGGCAAGCGGCATAAAGGGAGTTATCCGCGCTGAAAATTCCATGCGCGTATATTCGGAGTTTGCCGAAAATTATTCAACACATTTTTGCCGCAAAAACGCGCCGCGCAAACTGACGTTTTCACCGCCGAACACGAAAAAGTCCCCGCCGTTGCGTCCGTTCCCGCCACAGCCGCAACCACCCGCGCCCTCTTCTCTTCATTTTGATAAGCAAACTTCCTCCGCCCCAAGCCGAACAATTGCGCCGCGCTTCCACACCACTCCCGACCGCCCCACTACGTACACCCGCCGCCGCACGACGTTTTGTTCAAAATAATCTTGCATAAAAACGGCGTTGGTAAATGCTCTTTGACAATAATGAACAACGTTAAATTTTCCGACTTCGGGCTTTCAGAAAACCTGCAACGCGCCGTCCACGGGCTTGGCTACGAAACGCCCTCGCCCATTCAGCAAAAGGCAATCCCCGCAATTCTGGCGGGGCGCGATATTTTCGGTTGCGCCCAGACGGGCACGGGCAAAACGGCTGCATTCGCCCTCCCGATTATGCACAAGCTCGACACCGAAGGGCATTTTCCCAAGCCGCTCGAATTCCGCGCACTCATACTCACACCCACGCGCGAGCTGGCCGAGCAGATAGGCGCAAACATCGCCCAATACGGCAAGTATATGGAGCTGTCGCACTGCAAGGCATACGGCGGGGTTTCGCTGAAGCCGCAAATCCGCGCGCTGGCGGCGGGCGTAGACATTTTGGTGGCAACCCCCGGGCGGCTTCTCGACCTCTTCAACCAGAAGAAGCTTTCGTTCGACGGCGTTGAATATCTCGTTCTCGACGAAGCCGACAGAATGCTGGACATGGGCTTTCTGCCCGACATTCGCAGGATATGCTCGCACCTGCCGAACAAGCGGCAGTCGCTGCTGTTTTCGGCTACGCTTTCGCCCGAAATAGAGCACCTTGCGCGCGCCATCGTGAACAATCCGCTCAAAATCACGATTTCGCCCGACAAGCCTACCGTCGAAAAAATCGACCAAAAAGCGGCAATGCTCGAGAGCACCAACAAATACAACTTCCTGCTTGAGCTGCTCAATTCGAAAGCCGACACCAAAGACTTTCTGGCACTGGTTTTCTGCCGCACCAAACACGGCGCAAGCAAGCTTGCAAAACGCCTGAACAAAGACGGCATCAAAGCCGACGCAATCCACGGCGACAAAACGCAGTCGGCGCGCCAAAAGGCTCTGGACAAGTTCAAAAACCGCGCCATAACCGCGCTTGTTGCAACCGACATCGCCGCGCGCGGCATTGACGTAAAGAACATGAATTTGGTGGTCAACTACGACCTCCCCGACGAGCCCGAAACATACGTCCACCGCATAGGGCGCACCGCCCGCGCCGAAGCCGACGGCGAGGCCGTTTCAATCTGCACGCGCGACAACGTAAAGGATTTCTACGCCGTTGAAAAATTCATCAGGCAAAACATTCCCCTTTACAAAGACACGCAATATCACTCGGAAAGCGTTTTTGAAGACGTTCAGAAAATGCGCGCGCTCCGCGCAAAGGCCGACGCCAAACGCCAGCCGCAGCCCAAGCGCGTAAAGGACAAGGATTTTTCGGCGGAATCGCTCTACGGCGAGCGACGCCCCACAGTATTTTTGGAGCGCGAACAGCCCAAAAACTTCGCCCGAGCGCGCGACGAAAACAAACCGCGCCGCAAACCCGTCGACAAGCGCGGCGCACACGCCAAACACGGCAGTGCAGACTCCCGCGCGCACGCTCATTCCGACTTCGGCGGCAAACGCGGTGACGGAAAATTCGGTGAGGGAAATTCGCCGCGCTCCGAACGCGGCGCGCACGCTCAGCACAACAACAAAGGCGCGCGCAATTCGGCGCAAAAGCCATTCCGCCCGCAAAAGCAGAAAAGAATCCGCAAGCAGTTTGTGCGCAATTAGTGCACAGCCTAACTCCCGCTCAAGCCGCGCGCACGGCGGCGTTTCAGCTCGCGCGCACACGCCAAACACGGCGGCGCAGACTCCTGCCCGCAAGCGTATTCCCCACGCTCGCATTCAGCACTTCGCCTCGCGCGCCAAACCCCAAAAACAACGCACTTCGCAAAACGCAAAAAACCGCCCTGCCCACACGGCTTGGCGGTTTTATTTTGGCAAAAGTTCGCCTACTTGCGGCGGCGGCAGAGTGCCGAAACGAGGGCGATTGCCCCGAAAATTGCCGCCCATTCGGCGGGTTCGGGAACGACAACGCCCTCGTGCAGAACGCCGATTCCCTTGAGGTCGAAGCCGGGGGCAAGCGGATTTGCAACAACGGCGGGGTCGTAAATTGCGTGTCCTGTGCTGTCTTTGCAGCTGCCGTCGCCGAAAATATCGATAAGGCGAATATAGCCTATGTTGTCGAAGTCGAGCCACCCGAAGTTCTCGAGCAGCGACTGCGCGTATTCGTCGGAAAAACACGTCCCGCCTCGGACAAGGTAATCATAGGCGTATTTCAGTTCCTCCAAGTCGTAGCAATTACCAAAGCCCGATTCGTATTTAGAACCGAGGTTGTAAATGTCGGTGGGATAATTCATTCCCTCTTCGCCTTGCGTTACGTCTTTTACAAGCTTGTCGCCCAAATAGAAATTGGGGAAGCGCACAAAGTGGACGCCGTCGCTCGAGACTTCCACATACGCAAGCTCGAGGTAGTTTGCAGAAAACCCGTTCTCGAAAATTGCAAAGTCGTAGCCCTCGCCGTTTGAAATGCCCTGAGAGAATGTCATTGTTATCGAGCCGCCATCGCCCAAACATGTAACACCCTCAGTCGTTTCCGAAGTCGTTACCGCGCCGACCGCTTTGTCGGGAGTTTTGAACTCGCTACTCCACGTCGGATTCAGCGAAGACGAGCCGTATATCATGTCCTTGTAGCCCGTAGCCCAGGATTTTATGCGCCCGTCCCTAAAGTCTATTGCGGTATAGGGATTGCTTGCGGTTGGCACGCCCGAAAACGCAATGAGTTCCGCTTCGGGGACGTAAACGAGAGCTTCGCCGTTGGGCGCGACAGACGGATTCTTTTCGAAATACGAATAGTCCCACGCGCAAAGGGCGGAGGTGCTCGCCATCAAAAACAGTAATTTTTTAATCATAAGCATTAGAATTTAAGGTTTAGCCCCACTTTGAACATTCTCCCCATTGCGGGGTAGAACGAATTTTTCACGGCGACTGTCGCGTAGGTTTCGTCGAGGACGTTTTCAACCGCCGCAAAAACCGACGCATATTTGCAAACGCGCGCGTTTGCGCGTATGTCGAACGTAACGTAGTCGGGCATTTTTCTGAGTGAATTGGTCATGTCCGACGCCTGATACTGCGCGGCGGTATAGTTCGCCTGAAAGGTAATTGTAAGCAAATCCACGGGGCGCACGAATACGCCCGCGAAACAGTTGAACCACGGCACAAGCGGAATGTTTTTGCCGTCGAATTCGCCCGCAATAAAACGCGCGTCAACAAGCGACGCTCCCGAATACGCCCCGCCGAAGCCCACATCGTATGAAGCGTAAATGTCCGCGCCCAGACGCATTGTGTCGGGGAGGTTGTCGTTTACGGTATTGCCCGCGGGGGTTGAACGCTGGTAATACATAATTTCGTCGTGCATAAACAGGGCGTAGACGCTGGCGTTTATGTTGAGATTTTCGCCGAAAAATTTGTAGCCAAGCTCGACATTCTGACCCGTTTCGGGCTTGAGGTCTTTGTTGAACTTAATGTCGCCCGCAGTGCCCCAGCCCTGATAAAGCGCGATTTCGTCGGTGGCGGGATAGCGGAAAAGCTGGTCGAACTTCAGATACGCGCTGGATAGCTCGTCGAACTTGTAGTTGAGCGAAGCCGTCGCCGCTCCGCCCGTCTGCCAGACCGACTGGTCGTAGGAGTTGGCGTCTACGACATAGATTTCATAATACGGCGGAATAGGAACAACGCGCACGGCGCGCTCGATGTTGTTGACGGAAGTCTGGGCGGCGTCGAAACGCGCGCAAACGTCGGCGGTGAGCCGCTCTGTGATGTCGTGTTCCACTCCCGCGTGGACGCCCAAAGAAAGCCTGTCGAGGTCGGTATACTCCTTCATATACTCGGTCGAAATACTGCTTGAAATGTAGCGCGTTGCGCGGAGCTTTCTGTCGATGTTCGAAAACTGCGCTTCAAAGCCCGCGTATGCGCGCCAAGCGGCGGCAACTTCGGTTTCGAACTCCGAAGCGAAAGTAAAAGTGTATTGGTCGTTGAGAACGGGGAAGCCCGTTGCGCCCGAGCTTGAAATTTCCCTGTCGCGCGAATTGAACGAAATGTTCGCAAAACCTTTTGTGCGCGCACCGTCGAGGTCAAAATTGCCCGAAACAACGTATGATTCGCACGAATAAATTGTGCCCGCGCTCGTGGCGTGCTGGGGGTCGCGCATCATATCGTCAAAGGTGAGTGCGTTGGGGTATTCGGTGTAGGTTTTGCTGTAGTTGCCCGTGATTGCGAAAGTGGCGGTGTCGCTTAAAAAGTAGCCGACGCTTCCGCCGAAATTGTCGGCCCAACTTTCGGAATAGTCGCGGTAGCCGCCCGTGTAGTATCGGCGCGCGTTGACTGTTGCGAAGCCGTCGAGGCGCGAAAGCGAACCGAATGCGTTTGCCGAGTAGGTGTCGTATGAGCCGTAGAAGCCGCCGACCGCAAGCGTGTCGGTTTTGGAAATGTCGCGCGTTTTGACGTTTATGACGCCCGCAACCGCGTTGTTGCCGTAGCGCGCGCTGTTTGCCCCGCGCATAACTTCGACCGAGGCGATGTTGTCCATCGGAATTTGAAGCCACGGGATTGAATCCATATCAATGCGGTTGTAGCGCACGCCGTCTACTATCACCGCAACGCGCAACTGCGAGTTTTCGCCGAAGCCGCGCATTGCAAGCTGTCCGTCGTCGGGGTTGCCCGTGTAGCTTACAAGGCGTATTGTTGTAGTTTTAAGGAGCAGTTCCGGAATGCTTGCCGCCCCCACGTCGGAAATGTCTTCGGCGGTAAGGAAAGTAGCGTTTTGCGGGCGCGACAATTCAGCTTCGTCGAAACGGCTACCCACCGCCTCAACGGGAGCGAGAACTCCGTCGGAGGAATCCGCGGGCTGCTGTTGAGCCGTTTCCGACTGCCCTTGCGGCTGCGTTGCTTCCGCCCGCGCCTGCGCGCCGCCTTCCGCCGCTTGAGCCGCCGCATTAGACGCCGAAGTTTCGTCCGCAAAAACGGACGAAACCGACGCCGCAAAAAACGCGAATATTGTTATATAACGTTTCTTCATAACGCGCATGCGCGCGTCGGAGAAAAACTACTACAAACTCCGACGCGCCTAAACCGACTATTTGCGTCTTCTGTAAGCCGCAAACGCGAGGGCGATTGCGCCGAATGCCGCCGCGCATGTAGCGGGTTCGGGAATTGTGGAATATGTGAGGTTGTCTATTGCAATGTATGAGGGATTCGTCATACCCCATTCGTTGCCGAAAGAAGAGAGGAGCTGGAACGACAATCCGCAAAGGCCTTCGCCGTCGTTGAGAGCGGAAATGTCGATTGTGTTCCAACCGTCCATAATAAAGACGCTGCCCGCATTGTTTTGCGCCAAAACAACGTCCAAGCTTCTGGATTCGTCAATGTCCCAGTTTGTATCGACCGCATATATGCGCAACACAAAGAAGCTGCCTTCGCTGTTGTTTACGTTGTTGTATATTTTGTCGAACGCCGTAGAACCCGCGGCTTCTCCCATAGTTGAATTGCCCGTGTTCAAGCCGTAGTAGCCATACGAGGTAAGGGAAACGTCAATCGTGCTGAAAGCCAACGCTTCGTTTACGATGAGGGAAGTTGTAGCCGCTTCTTTTACCGCGACCGGATTCCACGATGAGTCATATTCGACATGTCCCAACACTGTGTAATACGTGTTTTCCGAATACTTCGTGGACATTGTTCCCTTGATTGCAGGAGCACAGATAACGCCGAAGTTCGAGCTACCGTCTGCGCCGCCGCCCGCCCTGCTGTCAACGTCGTTTTCTGAGGTTGTTCCCGCGTTCGACGTTGAATTCGAAATCACGCCGCCGCAATAGCTACCCGAAGCTGTGAGGCTGGCAGAATAAAGCCCGTCCTTCGAAAGGCTGTCGTATGTGCTTCCGCCGGAAGTCCAACCAACTGCATCACCAGTTTTTGTGCTAAGCGCGGGATTCGCGCCCGAGGGAATAGTTTCGAAGTCGAACACGCCCTGCGCGGCCGACAATGTTAACGTTGCAATCGCGGTTAACGCGACCGCGAACATCTTTTTGTTTTTCATAATATCTCCTGTTAGGTTAGTGTTGCGTTCCCCGAACAAAAAAACCGAAACGCCCCAAGGAGACCTGTCGGGCAAAAAACCCAAAATGTCCGACCACCTCTTTTTGCGCCCCGAATTTCCTTACGCGGGAATTTCGCGGACATTGCCCTTCGTCACGTCTTCTGGCTTATGCTTTTAGGCCACGGCAAAAACCGCCGCCGCCCAAGTCCGAACCTTCCCGCCGTAAGGCAGTGGCAAAACCCGAACTCTTCTCAGCAATTACAGAGGCGCGACCGCGTCCGATTAGGAGATTTCCTCCCCTCACGGATCTTCCGTTTGACGAAAAGCGTCGCATTCTTTCAGCCGAAATCTCGGCCGATTTTTAAAGAACTTCTCCGAATCTTCTCTCCACCGCAAAATTTGTCAACCAAATTATTTTATGATTCCTGAAGGGGCGGCAATCGGCGCAACCGATGTGCCTTTGCTCACTGCTTAAAGTAGCGCAACTTTAACGGACAAACAAAGGCGCATTGCCTACGGCAATCGGCGCCGCTTATCCACATATAAAAAACTTTAACGGGAAAACAAAGGCGAACGGGCTACGCCCGCCGCCGCTTCCCCATACGTAAAAAAAGCGGATTGGCTTTAGCCAATACCGCTTTGAACTTAATTAAAGTTTTTTATATGTTCGCAAGTGGCGGCAATCGGCGCAACCGATGTGCCTTTGCTCTTTTTATTTAAGTAAAGCAACATTGATGTAATCAATTTGCGCCTCTTCCCAACATATAAAATGTTTATTTTTGTTTTTTATACAAGAGGTAGTCGCGCGCGGGGACTGTTTTGCCCGAATACTCGAAAGGTTTTTCCGAGTAGTTGACTACGACTTCACTGCCGTCTGAGTAGCCCACAAGCACGACGTTGTCGGCGAGGTTTTCGTGGCGGTCGATGAATTCGTATTGCAGGTAGCGCATCGGGACGTATTCGCGGTATGCTTCGGCGATTGCGTCGATGTCGGCCTGCGTTTTGTATTGTGTCCAATAGAAGGTGGGTCTGCCACCCGCTTCGATGAAGTTCAAACGCCACTCGTGTCCCTTGGGCTTGAGGTAGCAGTCGATAGTATCCCAGTCAACATTGCTCAAAATGATTCCGTGGTAGACAATCTGCCAGAGCGGCAAAAGCTTGTGTTCGGTGAGCGTCTTGGCATAGCGTTCGGGCTTGTGGCGTTGGGCGCGATACATTCTGCTTGTGTAAAGCGCGTAGTCGAGCACCTTGGCGACGTGGTCGAAGCCCGCTTCGGAAGTGAAGCCGCCGAACGCCGCGCGGTATTTTTCGCCCAAGCGGATTTGGTGTTGCGCCATTTCCTTGCGGTTGTTAGGGTGGAGGAGGTCGCAGCAGGGCGACGGGCGGATTGCGCTTGTAACATCGACGTGCTGCGGAGCGTTCTGCCCCATGTCTTTAAGGTGGGCGATGTCGGAATCCATATAGCGGTCGCAAATGGTCTGGAAGCAGGTATGATACGCCTGCCCGCCCGGCCAATAGCAGTATGTGCGGGGTTTGCCGTCGCGCGTTTTGCTGACGTATTCGTCGCTCCAACCCTTGGCGCGCTTATACATATTGTGGTTGTTGATGTGGGTAGTCATATGATACCCGAGCGACTTGCCGAGCTTGATTGCCTCGCGCATTTTGGCTTCGCCGCCGAGGCGTTCCTCAACGGGGAACAGGTCGGGGAAATATCCGTCGAAGCCGTTGACCTGCCAGCCCACAAAGCACATATCGGCCTCTTTCACGCCCGCCTCGCGGATTTTCTTCATAACGTCCATAAAGCTGTCGAACGTGTGGACTACCAGAAGTTCGTGTTTTACCTTATCCCACTGCGCGTCGTTGCTGCCCTTCATTCCTTTCGGGTGCTTGTTGCGCGCCATCTTGATTCTGATAAACGGGGCGTCAACCGTGTATTTCAGCGTGGGGTTGCCCTTTACGCGCTCTTTCAGCGGAACAACCTCGCCGCGGTCGAGCTGGTATTGGCGGTATTTTTTAGCCATTCCAACGTAGTCGGCGTCTTTACCCTTTAGCTCATAGTAGTCAATTACTATGTCTTCGTAGGGGTCGAAGTCGATTTTGTTGATGTCGTAGCGCGCGAGGAGTTTGTTGACGCCGTTTTCCGCCTGCAAGTCAATGCTCAACTCAAGCGGCATTCCCTTGGCGATTGCAACATACGTTCCCTTTGCCGACTTCACGCCCCAGAACGGCATCTGCAGCGTGTATTTCATTTTGCCGTTGTCGTGCTTGAAGTAGGCAATGTTGCCGAAATCGAGCGAAGGCACAATGAAGTAGCCCTCGTCGCCCTTGTTGGCGGTGAACTCGTCGGCGGAGATGAAAATGCGCTTCGTGCCGCGGGCGATGTCGCAAACGGGAATGCGCAAACGCTTTGCGCCATCGGGACGCGCTTCAAGCTTGTATTCTTTTTGGACTCCGTTGAACGTCGGCGTTACGGAATCTATCGCCCAAGTAGGCAGTGCCGTCGACAAAAGCGCAACGGCAAAAATTGCCCCCATTGTTTTTCTAATCATAATGTTCCTTTAGTTTAGTATTGTTTGGTAATTATCTCATTCGGATAAGCGCAAAAAAAATCGGCGAAATACCCTGCCCCAAAATTTCGCGCTTAAAACCTGTAGGAACATCTAAATAACGCGGGCGGGGTGTCAAGATAATTTTTAAGTGTTGACAAGATTAAACTTTTAAACATTTGTTTAACTCTTTATATGGAACGCGATTTGGAGACGATAATTTCGGGCAACGCCCCCGACACCTACGCGAAAATTGTCCGCGTGGCTCTGGAGGCGTTTGCAAGCGAAACTCCCGCCGCCGTCAGAATGCGCGACATTGCAAGCCGCGCGGGCGTGAACCTCGCGCTTGTAAACTACCACTTTCTCTCGAAAGAGAACCTCTACGCTGAAATTGCGCGCATGATTGTGGAGTATCAGAAAAAGGTTTCCGCCGAATTTTTCGCGCGCTTTGCGGAGGTGGAAAAGTCGGAATCGCGCAAAGACGCCCGCGCGCTCATTTCCGATTTTCTCGCCTCGAGAATCCGCTGCGAGTCGGAAAAGAACAGGCACGTCCGCAACATAATACTCATCATGATGCGCGAGGAACTTTGCAACACCGAAGCCTACGCACTGTTTTTGCGCGAAATATTCGTCCCGCGCGTCTTCGCCGTTGCAAGGCTTGTCGAAATAGCCTCGGGCGGCGCGTTTGCGGGCGAATCTTCGCTGATTGCCGCAAAGATGATGCTCGGAATGACGCACCTTTTCAACACCGCGCGCACGGGGTTTAAATACGACCTGAAATGGCGCAGAATAGGCAAAAAGGAGGCCGAACGCGTCAGGGCGGTCGCCGAAAAAATCGTGGCAAAAATTTTGGACTGAACTTTAAAAAAATGAATTACAAAACTTCAAGGAGGGGCAGTTCGTCAAAAAGGGCGACCTGCTCTTCGTTATCGACCCGCGCACGTTCGAGGCTGAACTCGCTTCGGCAAAGGCGCGCGTGGCGGAAGTAGAAGCCCGCGTGAAACTCGCCGACACGAACCTCAAGCGCGCCAAGGAGCTTTTCGCCGCCGACGTCGTTTCGCAGGAGGTGCTCGACACCCGCAGCTGCGAAATGCTCTCGGCAAACGCCGCCCTGCTGAGCGCGAAAGCCGTTTTGCGGAACGCGCAGCTGAACCTCGACTTCGCCTACATACGCGCGCCCATTTCGGGTAGAATAAGCGAGAAGCTCGTGGACATCGGCAACCTCGTTGTGGCGAACTCCACCGTGCTTACTACAATCGTAAAATACGACACCATTCAGGGGTATTTCGAACTGAGCGAACGCGACGTTGTAAACTACCGCGACGCGGGGCTTTTCAAACAGATAAACGTCGAGGCGGGCACAGGCCCGAAAGTGGAGCTGAGGCTTTTCGAAAACGCCGACAAAGTGCGCGGGGGAATCCTCAACTATTGCGACAACCAAATAAGCCCCGAAACCGCAACGCTTGCAATGCGCGCCGATTTCGACAACGCCGACGGTTCGCTTACCCCCGGAATGTTCGGGACTGTCTCCGTAGCGGGGCAGACGCTCGAAAACGCGCTGCTCGTTCCCGAAAGCGCGATTGGAACCGACTTGGTAGGCCGCTACGTAATGCTCGCCGACAAAGATTCGAAAATCGTCTACAGACACGTTGAAGTCGGCAGGCTCTACGGCAAATACAGAATCATAGAAAAAGGGCTTTCCGAAACCGACAGGGTTGTTGTCGCGGGCTTGCAGCGTGCCGTGGAGGGCGCGAAAGTGAAAGTCAAAACCGAAAGCGTGAAGTAGATGAAAAGCAACATATCGCACTTTTTCATAGACCGCCCCGCGTTCGCGATGGTAATTTCAATCGTGATAACGCTAATCGGCATTGTGGGCTATTTCCGCCTGCCCGTGGCGCAGTATCCCGCGGTTGTTCCGCCGTCGGTCGTGGTGAGGACAAGCTATCCGGGGGCTTCTCCCGAAATATTGATGGACACCGTTGCCGCGCCGCTCGAACAGGAAATCAACGGCGTGGAAAACATGATGTATTTTTCGAGCCAGTGCAGTGCCGACGGCTCAATCGTAATTACGGTTACGTTCGAAGTCGGCACAAACCTCGACATCGCGCAGGTTCAGGTTCAAAACCGCGTGGCAATGGCTACCCCCCGCCTGCCCGAAGAGGTGCGCAACATAGGCGTTGTGGTCAAAAAGCGTTCGCCCGATATGCTCGTGAGCATAAACATCATCTCGCCCGACAAAAGCCGCGACAAACTCTATCTGACAAACTACGCAATCAGCCAGATGAACGACCGCCTCGCCCGAATAGCGGGGGTGGGCGACTTGGAGGTGCTCGGCCCGCGCGAATACAGTATGCGCATTTGGCTGAACCCCGACAAGCTTTCGCGCTACAATATGACGCCCTCGCAGGTTGTAAAATCGCTGCGCGAGCAGAACAAGCAGGTTGCCGCGGGAAAGCTCAACCAAGCCCCGATAGCCAACCCCGACTCCGCGTTCGAGCTTACAATCAACACTAAGGGACGCTTTTCCACGCCCGAAGAATTCGGCGACATCATAATAAAGTATTCGCCCGACGGGAAAATCGTAAAACTCAAAGACGTTGCGCGCGTGGAGCTCGGCTCATACGACTACACTACCGACTCATACCTCGACGGCAATCCGTGCGTGGGCATTTCAATCTACCAGCTCCCCGGAACAAACGCGCTCGAGACCGCAGAGAGAATCCGCAAGGAGCTTGACGAAATGAAAAAGAGCTTCCCCTCGGGCGTTGACTACGAAATCACGATAGACAACACGACGTTCATCAAAACCTCAATCAACGCCGTATACCACACTATTTTCGAGGCGGTGGTGCTCGTCGTTTTCGTGATTGTGCTGTTTTTGCAAAGCTGGCGCGCGGCGGTTATTCCGCTTACGGCAATCCCCGTTTCGCTCATCGGAACGTTCGGGTTTATGGATATGTTCGGGTTCTCGGTCAACAACATTTCGCTTTTCGGGATAGTGCTTGCAATCGGCATTGTAGTAGACAACGCAATAGTTATCGTCGAAAACGTGGAGCGCAATATGAAGCTCGGAATGGACGTGCGCGAAGCCACGCGGCAGACAATGAGCCACGTTCAAAACGCGCTGATTGCAATAACGCTCGTGCTCAGCGCGGTGTTCGTGCCGACGGCGTTTGTAGAGGGCATTTCGGGGCAGTTCTACAAGCAGTTCGCGCTGACGATTGCAACATCAACAATCATCTCGGGAGTGGTGTCGCTTACGCTTTCGCCCGCGTTGTGCGTGCTGCTTATTAAAGACGCGTCGCAAAAGCAGGACTTCCTCACGCGCGCAATGAACTTCTGCTTCGGCTGGTTCTTCCGCGCGTTCAACAGCTGCTTCGAGTGGACGGCGAAAAAATACGGATCGTTCGTAAAGCGCGTTTTGCGCTACACGGCATTGATTCTTGTTTTGTATGTCGGGCTTATCGCGCTTACGGGCTACCTTTTCTCAATCACCCCCAAGGGCTTCATTCCCAAACAAGACAACGACTACCTCCAGATTTCCGCGCAGCTTCCCGAAGGCTACGCGCTTGAACGCAACGACGAAGTTATGAAGAAAATGCAGAAAATTCTCGCGGGAACTGAGGGCATAAGGGAATTTATGTGTGTTGTAGGCCTCAACGGCGCAACGCGCACCCGCGCTTCGAACTCGGGCGCGCTGTTCGTGAGAATGACGCCGAAAACCGAGCGAATGCAAAAGGGGCTCGACGTAAACAAAATGATGAAGACGCTTTCGCGGAAGGTGGCGGAAGCTTTGCCGGAGTCGTCAACGTTCATTCTTACGCCCCCAGCCGTGCGCGGCATAGGCGTAGGCGGCGACTTCTGCGCGCAAATTCAGGACAGAACAGGCCGCGGCGCGCGCGATTTGGAAAAATACACCAAAATAATAGCCGAACGCGCCCGCAGAACAGCCCCCATAATGAACGCGTTCACCACGTTCAGAGTGTCGTCGCCGCAGCTGTATCTCGACATCGACCGCGAGCGCGCCCAAAAGCTCAACGTCCCGATTTCCTCGATTTTCGAAACGCTGCAGTTCAACCTCGGTTCAATCTACGTGAACGACTTCAACATTCTAAACCGCGTCTACCGCGTCAAGGCGCAGGCCGACACCGACAAACGCAGCGAGCTGTGCGACATCTACAACCTCAAAGTCCAGAACGTGCGCGGGGCGAACGTGCCGCTTGGCTCGGTTGCAAAAATACGCCGCACAATCGGCCCCGACAGAGTTTCGCGCTACAACCTCTACCCCAGTGCCGAAATAATCGGCAACCTCGCAAAGGGCTACAGCACGGGGCAGGCAATGGCGGAAATAGACAGAATTGCCGCCGAAGTCCTCCCAGACGGAATGGGCATTGAATGGACGGATTTGGCGTTTCAGGAAAGGCGCATGGGCAACACGTCGATTTACGTTTTCGCGCTGTGCGTGATATTTGTCTACCTGATGCTTGTGGCTCTCTACGAAAACTGGAAGCTGCCGATGTCGGTAATTCTCGTAGTGCCGCTTGTTCTGCTGTTTGCAATCTGCGGCGTGCTTGCGCGCCACTTGGACAACAACCTGATGACGCAGGTGGGCTTCATCGTGCTAATCGGGCTTGCGTGCAAAAACGCAATTCTGATTGTGGAGTTCGCAAAAATAAGGCAGGAGAAGGGCGAAGACGCCGCAAGCGCGGTTGCGAGCGCGTCGCAAAACAGACTGCGCCCGATATTGATGACCTCGTTTGCGTTCATCTTGGGCGTAGTGCCGCTTGCATACGGAACCGACGCGGGCGCGGAGCTGCGCGAGGCGTTGGGAACGTCGGTTCTCTTCGGAATGATAGGCGTAACGTTCCTCGGGTTGATTTTCACGCCCGTGTTCTTCTACGCTATCCGCAAAAACTACAAGGCGATAAAAAATGCTTAGAAAAAACACTACAAATTTTGCGTTGCACTGCGCCACAACCGCCGTTCTGGCGTTGTGCGGCTGCACGATGATTCCCGACTACGAAAACCCCGCCGACACATACGCGCGCCCAAAGCTCGATACCGCGGAATTCAAACACGCCGCGGGGCTTTGGAAAAACGCCGCGCCGTCGGACGATGCGCCCAAAGGCGAATGGTGGACGATTTTCGGCGACGCCAAACTCGACGCGCTCATAAAAGCGTGCGACGCCGCCAACCCGAATATAGCCGCGGCATTCCAGCGCGTGGAGCGCGCCAGAGAAGCCGCGTTTATGAGCCGCAGCGAGCTTTATCCGCACGTCTCTTCAACCGACTACTACAAGCGCGACGGGCGAACCGAAGTTCAAGCCCCCGTTGCCACGGGAACATACCACTCTTGGGTGGTCGGTCTCGGCGCGACGTGGGACTTGGATCTCTTCGCAGAATACAAAGCCTCGTAATCCGCGACAGAGCCTTGGTTGAGGCAAGCTACGCCGACTACCGCAACGTAATGCTTGCGCTCCACGCGCGCGTGGCGGCGGAATATTTCGCCCTGCGCCAATGCGAGTCGGAAATAAGGCTGCTGCAACAGACACTTGAAGTCCGCAAAAAACAGACAGAATTTGTGGCAAAGCGCAAAATGCTGAAGTTTGCAAGCGGCGTTGATTTGTCGCGCGCAATGCTGCAGGAAAGCGAGGCGGCGGCAGAATTGAAATCGCTGCAAAGACACCGAGACGCCCGCGTCAATACGCTGGCAATACTCGTGGGGGAATCACCGTCGAAGTTCGACTTCAAGTGCGAACCGCTCGCGAAGTCGCTCCCGAAAATTCCGTCGGTCGTGCCCTCCGCGTTGCTTGAACGCCGCCCCGACATCGCCGCCGCCGAGCGCGAAGTGTTCGCGGCAAACGCGAAAATCGGCTCGGATACGGCGGCATTCTTCCCGACCGTCTCGATTACGGGCGACGTAGGTTTCGGCGCAAACAAAATCGAAAACCTGCTCGGTGCAAGCGCGCTTGCGTGGGGAGTAAGCCCGCAAGTCTACATTCCCGTTTTTCAGGCGGGAAAAATCTACGCACAAAAACAGGCCGATTTGGCGTTATACCGCGAAACTGTAGAGCGGTATAAGGCGAAAGTCCTTTCGGCTATCGGCGAAGTTGAAACGTCGCTTTCGAATATCGCACATATGCGCGGCGAATACGCCGAGCGCGTGAAAACAACCGACTACGCAAAGCAGGTGCAAAACTTCACCCAGCGCGAATACGAACTCGGCAATCAGGATTACTTCGCCGTAAGCGACGCCCAACGACAGGCGTTGCTGCACGAGCGCGAACAAATAAAACTGCTCGGCGCAAGATACCGCGAATGCGTCGCCTTGGTGATGTCGCTCGGCGGCGGCTGGAACTCCGCAACCGATACCCCGCCCCCGCCCGCAGGGCATCTACGAAGCCGCTTCGGCTTCGACAGATTCCGAATAAAAAACGCTCAGCCCGCACACCCCTCGGCAGACTTCCCCAAAGCCTGCCGTTTTTTTGACGAAAAATTATGCAACTTGACAAAAGCGACTGTTGCGCTATCGTGAAACTCGGTTCTTTTAAGTAATCCCTTTGCGGATTAACGCATGCACTAACGGAAGTCCCGTGGAAATCGGGCGCGGTCCCGCCGCTGTAAATTTCTAAAAAGAGCGAAAAAAAATCACTGACTGTATCGGTCGGGAAGATTCGCCAAATGTCGGTATTCAGCCGACTGTGAATGAGCCAGAAGACGAGCGTATGCGTATTGACCTTCTATTCTCGAGCGAGGAATTTTGGGCTGCGTATCTGACCGTTTGTTCGGTTTTGTGCGCGTTGCAATTCGATAAAATTGTGTGTCGGCGTTGTAGCGAACCGCGTTTGTAGTTCGCTGGAAATATTGCGCACCGAAGCCGCGTTTTTCTTTCTCGGGGATAAAATACCATAACCTCAAAAGAAAGAAAAATATGAAAAATCTATCAATAGCCGTCGCCCTGCTTATGGGAGTTGTGTCCGTGTCGTCGGCAAAGGATTGGCTTGGCGCAAACAACACACACTTTGTGGAAGTGGGCAACACGGGCAATTCGGCACACGCCGACACAGGGTTCGGTTCGGTTGGCTACCAATACAGCATAGGCAAATACGAAGTAAGCAACGCCCAGTATGCAAAGTTTATGAGCGCAGTCGGAAGCAACACGGTGAACGTGAACGGAACAAGCGTCAAACTCTTCGGCGGGTTCGACGCGTCTTCGTCCTATTCAAAATTTTCGCTGATAGAGCAAAACGAGGCTGGCAACGCGTTTTCCGCAACGTCGGGAAAAGAAAACTACGCGGCAAATTTCATAAGCGCATTCGGCGCGGCGATGTATTGCAACTGGCTGACAAACGGAGCTTCCGAAACGGCGACAATGAACGACCTTCTCACAGGCGCATACGATTTCAACAAATTCGGCGCAAGCATTGACGTATTCTTGGAGGAAAATATCAACGGCAACGGCACATACAGACTTCCCTCCGCCGACGAATGGTTCAAGGCCGCGTATTACAATCCCGAAAGCGACTCCTACACGCTCTACGCCGTCGGCGATACCATATCTGCGGATATGGCAAACTACAATAACAGAAACGGCGGAACGGCGAACGTCAAACAGTATGAAATGTATCCGAGCTTCTACGGAACGGTAAACCAGTCGGGGAACGCAATAGAATATATTGTGCTGGTAAACGAAGCGGGCGAGAGAATAGGAACTATCGGCGGAGGCTTCTACAGTTCCGGATACGCGTTGAAATCAGACGCGAGCATTGTATACTTGGTTCCCGACAACCTTGCAGGCAGGGCAAGCGGATTTAGATTGGCATATTCCGCACCGTCAATCCCCGAACCGTCTGCATACGCAATGATGTTCGGCTTGCTGGCATTGGGACTTGCCGCCTTGCGCCGCCGCAAATAGCGATTTTGTTATTTGAAAAACTACGGTTTCCCCCGCAAAGGGAAACCGTTTTTTTGTGCAGTTGCGTTTAAGAATTCTATCGCAGTCTGGCGATTCTTTCGCGTATCAAATTGCAAAAACTGTCTTGTTGTTCTGTTGCCAAAAAGCTCGCGGTTATAAAATCGCAAAGTTTTGGTGCTGTTTTAATCATTCGCGCAAAGAGATTGTCTATTGCGGCGTCCGTCAACCCGAATGTTCTGAACGCCTTGACAAAATCTACTTTCGTATATTGGTATGCTCCGCCCTTGCCGTTGAGTGTTAGTGCCAATTCCTCTGCATCGTTAGGCAAAGCAAGCTTTACATTTAGCATATCGTAGGCGGGCGAAAGTCTCCATTTGCCGTCGCTTTTTATGAGCGAAAAGTTTTTCAAGTGCATGTCGGAATTGCCTATTATCCACGAAAATAAAACTTGTTCGGCGAGATTCGAGAGGTCGAACCCGACGTTGTCGGAATGCTCGCGGACAGCTTTTGCAATGCGCTCGTAGGACGATTTGTATTTGTCTTCGCCCAGCCGCATAGTAAGCTGCGCCATGTCTTCCATCGGGAATTTTTCGCCGTTTGTGCCGCGGTCGATTCGCTTTGTTATGTAGCAAAGCCCGCCGTCGGCAAAGCGCATCAGCGAGTGCGGCACGGTTGCAAGCCCCGCGATTTCCGCCAAGTGCATACTCAAGTCTTCGTTTTCGGGAAGATTGCAAAAGCGCGCCGCCTGCGGCTTCAAAATGTAGTTGCCGAATACGCCGACAATCGTGAGTTTCGGGTTGGCGCGAACGGCTTTGTCGAGATACATCGAAAGCTTCGGCTGAACTCCCGCGATTGTCGTTTGCGAGCGCACAACCTGTTTTGCAAGCTCTTTCAAGTCTGCCTGCGAGTAGGGCAGTTGCGGCACAACCGATGTGCCGAAAAACTTTTTTGCGCAGGCCGCGTGGAAGTCTACCTCGCCGTCTTTGAGCGGCTTGTAGCAATACAAACATCTTTTCATTTGCCGTCCTCCTCTCCGATGATGCTCACCGCGCCGATGCAGTCTTTGCAACAGGCGAGCAATAGCCCCATTCTGTCGCGCGGGTCGAGTTTCCAAGTTTGCGTGGCAAAATCGAGCAACCAGCCTTCTGGAATAAGCCCGTCGAAAAACGAAAAAAACGTTCTTTGTGCATACGCTTCGGCGCGGAGCGGCAATGTGAGACTGACAGGCTCAGCGGTATCGGCGCGGAGGTATGTTTCGTCGTAAGCGAACTCGTAGCCCGATTCCGTTTCGCGCAACGTTCCCGCGAAGGCGTCTTTGAAGAAAACTTTTGCGCTTCTCATTGCCTATCCTCCTTATCAAGCGGAACGGGCGCAAGCTTCGCGCCGAACATAAACAGAACCTGATTGACCTTTTTTATCCGAAGGTCTTGCTTGCCCTGTTCAATGTCGCGAATGAAATGAATGCCCACGCCGCTTTTGTCGGCAAGGGACTGCTGGGTCATCTTCAATTCTTTGCGCCGCGCTTTTACAAAATCTTTCAGTTGTTCGCTCATTTTATACAATAATCGTATATATTTTGCGAAAATCAAGAATAATATACAAATGACGTATAAAATTGCCTCGCAAACTTCCAGCTATACGGAATACGTATAACGCCCAACTCGCAATCACTTCAAATAATACCCGCCAGTCTTGGGTGCACCGCGAAATTCGACTTTGTCGGCAAGCTTTTTCAAGTCGCGGGCAAGAGTCCGCTTGGGAATCGAAAGCGCGGCGGATAGCTCGCCGGCATTGCAACCCTCGTGCGTTTTTATGTAGCCGAACACTTCATTTACTCTGCCACTTACAATGCCATTTACTCTGCCAATCGGCTCACCTTGGTGGATTTTCAGCGCATTGAGCAATTCTCCGAGCATAAAATCAATAAACGCGCCGGAATCGTTATTTTCCGTGCTCGTATTGATGGCTTCATAGTATTTCAGCTGGTTGTCGTGGACGAGCGTTTCGACTGGCAGATATTGAAAGACGGGATTTAGCTTTGACAAAATCAGCGATTGCCACAAGCGACCCATTCTGCCGTTCCCGTCGGCGAACGGGTGGATAAATTCAAACTCGTAGTGGAAGACGCAACTGCTAATCAATAGATGGTCGTCGGCGTTTTTGAGCCAGTCGAAGAGGTTTGTCATCAGCTCGGGTGCACGTTCGAATGGTGGCGCAATGTGAACCGCGCGGTCTTCGTCAAAAACGCCGACTCCGCTTCTCCGAAATTGTCCCGCAGTTTCGACGAGTGCCGACATCATCTGCGCGTGTGCCCTCAAAAGGTCTTCGAGCGAAAACGGATTGAACGAGGCAAAATTGTCGTATACGGCAATCGCGTTTTTCACCTCTTGAAGTTCGCGAATCGGCGCAACTATATTTTTGCCGTTTAAAATATCACCAACCTGCGTTTCCGAAAGGGTATTGCCCTCAATCGCGAGCGACGAATAAATGGTCTTGATTTTGTTTGCCCGCCTAAGCTTCAGCGCATCGCGTTCAAAGCGAATGGCAAACCGTTCGACAAGCGCGGAAATTTCCGCAATCATCGAAATCGCCTTGCTCGAAACTGTAAACGGGGGTTTTGTCATTTAAGGAAGCTTACTTTGTCGTCAAAATTAGTCAATAGTCCTTATTTCGCGAATTTGGCAACCAATCCTTCGAGAGTTGCGTTGGAGAGAACCGCGGTATCGGGAATCAGCAGGTATTTCCACGGAACTCCGCCATTTTTTACGGCGTGTTCGCTTGCATATTCGCACCAACGTATTGCTGCCTGCGATTTCGCCTGAACCTGTGCGGAATCGACGTCTTTCCCCGCTTTTGTCTCCACTAGCAATTTGCATGTAGGCGTTTCCACAATGAAGTCGGGTTCATACTCCCTGCCGTCGGAATAGTAGATGGAAATATCTTTTGTACTCGGCTTGAACCAGCGCGAAACTTCGGGCGAATCCTCCAAAATTACGGCAAATCTGCGTTCCGTGTCGGAGTCGAATTTCATTTGCGGGAACAGGCACTTTTTGAAACCGTCAAAAATGATGTCGCCGATATCGCGTTTTGTGAAGACTGGGTTTCTGAAATTTTGCCTATTGTCGCCTTTTGTGAGCGTATAGCTGTTTGAGGATACAATGTTGAACCCCCTAAAAACGTCTGCCTTATATTCAACCGCCGCCGTTTTGACGTGCTTGAACAATTCGTCGTGAAGCGTGTTTGCAATTTCGGTGCGGTTAAAAAGAACAATCTTGCGAACTTCGTTTTCGTCCGATTCATACGAGCGCAGGAAGTCGGCATACTGTTTTGCGATTGCATTTATAACTGCATTGTTGTCGTCGTATGGTATGTCGTTTAAATCCATCAACGCGCTCACGATTATCTGTTCGGGCGATTCTTCGCCGTCCATTTCCTCCGCGGAAATTACAAAGCCGATATTTGTTTGAAGCTGACGTACGGTAATGTCGCGGCTTACCCGCTGGAATTTGCGCAACCCTTCGCATTCGAGATTGAACATTTCGAATGTGCGGCGGCTTTCGCCTTTGGGGGTAATGATTACACGCGGAATGTCGATTGTCATTTCCTGCGTCATTCCGATTGTCTTACCGACATTTTCTTCGAGGTGTAGTTGCCCGTTTTGTCCGCCGAAATCGAGTTCAGTCTGCGGCACTTCCCTCGAAATTTTCTCCTTAACTTTTTCGACAATCAACGCCTTTACTTCGGGCGTAGAGAGGGCTTCGACAGTCGGCTGATTCTGGAAATCCTCGCTTATTACCTCTCTTGTGATTTTTGCGATTTTCTTTTCCTCTTCTGTGTTGAAAGTATATTTCTTTGCCGCGGATTTGATTATAGAATCTTGCGAATCGCCACGTGAAACCTCCGTGTCGTCGTCGGATGGTTCGTTTACATCGCCTTCGATTATGGCATCTATCGCGCTTTTTACCGTTATCGAAACTTTGCCTTCGGGCGGAATGTCCCTGCCGATAACAACCGTCTTTCTTATGAGCGAATCGGGACTGTTTGCATAGTCTACAATTTCCTGAAATTTGTCGTGCGAGACAATCGTGAGCGTATCCACTTCGGGCTCGCCAGTCCGCCTGCCGTAAGGCAAACGCAATCCGCGCCCGATGGACTGCTCGACAAGTGTTTTGGAGTTTGCCGCACGCAGCGGAACAATCGTGTAGAGGTTGGTAACGTCCCAACCCTCTTTTAACATGTTGACGTGGATTACAATTTCAATCGGATTGTTCGGATCTTCCACGGTCAGAAGCTTGGAGATGTTTTCGTCCTTTTCTTCGCCAGAAGTCGCCGAATTTATTTCGAGGATTTTCCCCGCATAGCGGCCGTCGAAAAAGTCCGAACTTTCCATATACGTGCGCAGCTGAGCCGAATGCGTAGTATCGGTTGCCACAACCAAAATGAAGGGCTTTACGCGTTTTACCCCCTTGTTTTGCGCGTAGACGGTCAACGCCGCCGCAGTGGATTCGTGAATGCATACGGCATCGTGAAGCTTGATTTTTTCAAGCTCTTCGGACGAATACTGCTTCGGGTCGAAATTCTCTCGCGTGGCGACCGCCGGCTCTTTCACATATCCGTCGCGGATGGCAAGTGCGAGCGGGTAATCATAAATAACATTTTTAAACGGGACGGATTTCCCCGCTTTTTCCACCTGCGGAGTTGCCGTAAGCTCCAATCCCAAGACGGGCTTTAAGTCGTTCAACGCCTCCCAGCCCGCGCTTGCCCGATAGCGGTGCGACTCGTCCATAATCACGACCAAATCTTCCTTCTCGGCGAGATAGTTGAAATAACTGTCGCCGATTGCTTCATTCAGACGGCGAATGCGCGCAACCGAACGCTGTTCGTCGTCTTTTGCGAGCTTGCCGCCGTCGCGAGCGGTAATTTTTGCGATGTTGAAAATGTTTATTACGACATTCGAAATCATGTCGTCGCGCGCGCCGATTCCGCTTTCGTAGTTGTCGCCGGTAACGATAATCGGGGGATTCCTCGCAAATTCGCCGATTCCCTTGAAGACATATTTGGGCGTGTTGGGCGTGAAGTCGGCTTGAAGCTTGTTGTAAATTGTAAGGTTGGGGGCTACCACAAAGAAATTGTTTACGCCGTGCACTGTGTGCAAATACGCAATGAAAGCTCCCATCAAACGCGTTTTGCCGACGCCCGTTGCGAGCGCAAAACAAAGCGACGGAAACTTGCGCTCGAAATCCGAAACCGTGGGGAACTCGCTTTTGATAACCTCCAACGCCTTGGCAATGTCGCAGTCTTTCGACAAATCCGTAATCTCGCAAATTCGGTCGAGAATTGAGAGCGAAATCTTTTGCGGCTCGCGCAAGCTAAGCCTGTTTGAAATGGGATTTACATCATATACGCTCATTGTCTTCTCTTCTTTTGGGCGATTTTCTTTTCTATGTCTTCCAGCTCTTTCATGTCTATAACACTAAAATGCAATAGCCCATTGCCTGAACTCGACCGCACGCGGACTCCTAACTCTAAATCCTACTGCCAAAATCATTTCAAGGGAGTAAATCGGGACTTCGCGTTCAACCTCTCTGTCGCCTTCTTGGGCAACCCTTAAGTAATTCTTAATGGTTGAATATTCACTTAACTCCTTGTCGTCCAGTATGTTTTTTATGTGCGTGCTGATGTTGGCAACGGAGGTGCCAAAAAGTTTTGCAATGTCGGGCTGGGTAAGCCAAATCTTGTCACCAAGCTTGGTAAGCCCTATCTCCGTCTTGCCGTCTTTCGACTTGTAAATTATGATGTCGTTTTCAGCCATTGTCAATCAGTCCTTTTGGTATCCTTCGTAATAGTATGATTGTTCTATGCCCTTGAAAATTATTTCCCTGTTGTCTACGTCGTCGGTTAGAGCGGACATAAGCAGCGTCCGTATTTCGAGGTCGTTTATGGGGCTGCGCTCCATTGCCTGTAAATATCGGTCTTTGTCAACCGTTTGCCAGTTCACGACTTTTCCCAAACGCTTTTTCAAAATCATATCAAGCCAAATGCGCATACTTCTGCCGTTGCCCTCCATAAACGGATGCGCAACGTTCATTTCAACATACTTGGCTATAATTTCCTCGAGGGAATTTTCGGGCATCTGCTCGATTTTCGCCAACGCTTCTTTCAGATACAAACTGTTTGCAAATCTGAACCCGCCTTTCGAAATGTTCTTTTCTCTAATCTGCCCCGCAAAGTCGTATAATCCGCCGAATAAATACTTGTGAATGTCGAGCAAGCCGCGCAACGTGCCGACTTCAATAGCGTCAATCGCGCCGCTTTCAAACAGCCTATACGCATTTTGCAAGCTCTGTTCGTCGATACTTTTCATTACTTATTCTCCCCGAATAAATCGAGTTGGTCTTTGTCGTTTTTTTGTTTCTTGAAAGACTTTTTTGCGGGCGCAGGTTGCGACGGAGTCGGCTCGGCAAAGGGGAGATTTTTTATCTCCAAGGAATAGTCGTCGTGGTTCCATTCGCACTTTTTGAGTATCGACTTGGGGATCTTCTTGATTGTAAGATTTCCGTATCTTTCCGCGTTGCCGTCGAACGAACCGCAACAAATTAAAAGCGAATTCTTTTGCCCGACGTCTTCGTTCAGCTTTGTGAGCATTTGCGCCGTCAGATGCTGGGTCGTGATGTAAATGAAGTCGGTTTCGGTTGATTTACCCTGCTTCCAATACGTGTCGGGCGAGGGGTCGAAATCAAAGCCCTCTATTTTGCACAACGCGCGCACAAGCATATGCTCGTCGAATTGCTTGTTGATTACGGGATTCCCCCATTCGTCGAACTTGATAAGACTTGGTGCCAAATTGTAGTAGCGGAAACCGCCGCCGCCCTGCCAGTTTGCCGATTTAGTGATGCCGCCTTGGTCTTCGCCGTCGATAACCTTTTTAAGACGCGGCGCACAATGCGTGTCGCAGTGGTCGCCCAATTCGATACCGATCCATCGCCGTCCCATCTTGTGCGCAACCGCCGCCGTAGTCCCCGATCCCAAAAACGAATCCAGCACCAAATCGCCTTTGTTGGTTGCCGTAGATAAAAGTTTTTTTATCAACTTTTCTGGCTTAGGTGTTCCGAACACATCGTTAGAAAACAAGGCATTTGCTTCGTTTTTTGATGTGCGATTGCTTCCCGCTTCTTCATGTGTCCATATTGTCTGTATCGGAGTCCCTTTTCGGGAATCAGCATAAATTCTAAAATATGGAGACCACCCATTTTTGCCATAAACCCACTCGATTCTTTCTTTTTCAGAATCGATCTTCTTTTTGCTCCAACGCCAACAACTTTTACTTCCATCAGGATTGTAGGGAAAAATTTCACTATTATCAGGTGCCACAAGAGCGTAAAACAAGCTTTCGCTAATATTTCCACCCATAACGCGTAATGGTTTTAAATAATAAATTCGACCCGACTGGTCTTTTTTATTGTAGTGTGGCGGTATTTGGTCATCGAATTCTCTTTTTAGAGACAACTTAGTAATATCTTTTGCATACGTTAATATATAATCGTGTCTGGTCGAAAAAAAACGAGCGTCCATTCTCGGACTGTCTGACTTTTCCCAAATAATAGATCCAACAAAATTAGATCTCCCGAATAGTTCGTCGCACAACACCTTGCAATAGTGGGACTCATTGTCATCAAGGTTTATCCAAATTGAGCCGTCATCGGAAAGCAAATTACGCAGAAGTTCTAATCTATCCCTCATTAGCGAGAGCCAGAGAGAATGCTCAATACCGTCGTCATAATGTTCAAAAGCGTTGCCTGTGTTGTAGGGCGGATCAATATAAATACACTTAACCTTGCCGGCATATTCCTGCTCGAGAGCTTTGAGCGCAAGAAGGTTGTCGCCATGAATAAGCATGTTGTCGAAAATATCATCTTTCGACACTCTTTTAGCGGCATGATAACTCTTCGCGGGATCCTCAATAAGAATCCGAGGCTCCAACCGCGCCCGCTTCTCCTTCCCCACCCAAACCAACTCTAACTTCTGCTTGCTCATTTTTTATAACAATCACTATTTTGTTTAAGATTTAGCAGTAGTCAAGCGTCTTAAATTCGAATAATAAAGTAAATTTGATTTTATGAATTTTCCCAATCCATCCAAATCTCCATATATTGTTTTAAGATTAATATTCATTTTTCGCAACATGCAAAATATGTCTCTATATAATTTTGATGGAATTAATATTTTTGTTAAGTCGATATCTTCGTATTCTTTTTTTGCCAATGTTTCCTCAATATCCAAAAATCTATTCGAAATTAAGAATGTTCCATTTTGCCGATCTATACGTTTATTTGCATAAAGAGGCTCGTTTATCATAAAATATGATACATTTGTGCAAGTTTGAGAAAAAATATAATCGCTTACCGTTTCTGCATTGATATACATTTGCTCTATGCTATAATTTTTAAATTGTTTATTGCTTATGAGCTTGTCTAATAAAATCTCATTAAGCCTTGTATAATTTAATGCGAATATAGAAAATTGATTTTCTTGATTCTCTATAAAGCACGGATTGAGGTTTTCTATGATAAACCCGAGGGCAACAAAAGGGCTTGTTGTAAAATCAATTAATCGTGTTGGTGCTCCATAATGTTGCATTATGGATAACCATCCTAAACGGGACTTTGGTTTATCTCTTAATTCTCCGTAGACATTGAATTTTGACTCGAACTCAGTTATGGCAGTGTTTTCTAAGTCATAATATGTTTCGTCGTCTACGTGAAATGTATTTCGGACCAACGAGGACTCAATTTTCCAATTGGCAGAAAGATGGCCACGGAATACACATGAATTAGAAAAAGAATTTAAAACCTCGAATAAATCACTAATCGTAACGATAGTTATGGGCTTTAACATCTTATTCTCCATTCCAAATTTCCTTGTATACGCGAATCATATCTTTGTAAACCTTAGACGGCTCAACATCTTCTTTGTCATATGTCAAAGTATACGGGTCGCCTTCAGTTGATATTGTAGATAAGTGAGAATTTTGCTTTGTTAATATTCTAGCTCTGGCAATATTTCCCGTTGCCACAGTGCTTCTTGAAATCGCTTCGACTGCTTCCTGATCCAAATTTGTCCCCTTAAAAACAGTAGAACCTTCATCCCCGTTAACAGCTTGTAGCACTTCGGCTGATGGTTTTTGGAATTTTTCATCAGCATCAAATGGATTAGGACGTGAAAAAGTTGCACGAAGCTGCTTAATAGCGTAGGCTTCGCGTAATTTAAAAATAAATTCCTTTGGATCATTAATTTTAGAAATAGAAAGATATAACCCATTTTGAACTATAACTTGTGACTTTCTTAAAATCGCCTGTAAACGCTCTGCTGTTTTTTCAGTCTTCCCTAATTTATGGTTAACTTGTATCGCAAGTAATTCGTATTTTTTAGAATAAACGACGATTGAATGCAACCCTATATCACGCTTTATCTTATAAAAATCTTGTTTGGAATTGTCAAATAATTCTAGGTCAGCCAAAGATACTTTCCCAAATGCGAAATAGCCTCCATCATCACTAAATTCATTTATACTGCCAGCTTTCCATATGGTGCTTTCTCGGTATTTTATTGAAGTTTGTTCGCTTATACTTTGTGCAAATATAGCTTGCGGAGTTTCTTCTATCCCTCTGTGAAGAGGAAGTTCTAGTTGGATCGGACGCGTAATCTTTGCCCTAAATAGGTTATATTTGTTTTTTGTTTTCATACAATTCTCCATTCTATTGCAAATATTATTTGCGATGTTATCTTATTAGTCAATGATTTTTCAGCGGCGGCGATTAATTTGTCGCGTTCGTCGTCTATGGCGTCTTGGGCGGCGAAAAGTTTGCGCCGTAGGTTCATTCTTTCCGTTTCGGCGGCTCTCAAATTGCGTTGGTTTGCTATCTTCTCGTCAAGCGTATGGAGGTTGCGCGTATTCTTCTTTAAGTCGCGAATTTGTTTGTCGATTTCCTTGATTTTCAAGTCGAGGGACGTTTTGCGGTCTTCGCTCCAACGCTCGAGTTTCTCTACTTCGGCGTCGAACTGTTTAGCGGTTTTCTCGGCGTTGTCGGCGATAATTGCCGCCTTTTGACTTTCAAAGAAAGGCTCAAGAGGTGTCGAATCAAACGCGTCGGGGAGATCGTATGTTCGGGCGTTGAGGTTGAAAAATCTTCGGGCGGTATCGGGATCTATTTGGTTGCCGAGGTCGTCAACGCAGGTGAAGACAAGGTGTTCTTCGGGCTCGGTTGTGCCGATTGTGATTTTTGAGAGCATCAGTTTGCCCGACTTTTTCGGCAGCTGTTCGATAACCGAAATTTTGCCGATTGTGTTTTCGTAATCGAAGAGAACGCCGCGGTATGGAAGGTCGCGGTTGGCGGCGCGGGAGATGAGCTTTTGGGCTATCGGGTGCGTAATGCCGTATGGCTGGCAATATTCGCCGTTCCATTTTATGGCGTAGAGTTTTTTATCCACAAAGTCGGGCGCGGTTTCGTTAAGCATTTGGAACGTGAGATTTTCTTCGTCGAAAAATACGCCCTGATGCGAAAGTTCGTATTTTGTAAGCGCCCAAAGGATTGCCTGCAATTTGTCGATGGTTGCGTGCGAGGCTTCGTGGAAAACGTTGAGGCGTTCGGCTACTTCGGCGTCGAAATTTTCAAGCAGCTTGCGCCGCGCCTTGCGGATATTTTCGGCAATCTCCAAAGAAAAGCGCGTTTGAATGAAGTCGAACTCCATTTGGATTTGCGCGGACGTTCGGCATTTCTGATAGATTTCGGCAATTTTGCGCTCGAAGTCTAATCCGTTGCCGAGCGCGCCGAGGATTTCGTCGCTCGCGCCGAACACGCCCTCGAAGAGATGGAGCTTTTCATTGAGAATCTCGTAGACGCGTTGGTCGGCCTCGTTATTGAGGTTTAGGAAATTCACGACAACGACATCGTATTTTTGCCCATATCGATGGCAACGTCCGATTCTCTGTTCAATACGCTGCGGGTTCCAAGGAAGGTCGTAATTGACCACGAGCGAGCAAAATTGCAGGTTGATACCTTCTGCCGCGGCCTCCGTTGCAATCATAATCTGCGCGTTGTCGCGGAAGTGCTCGACAAGAGCCGTGCGCATATCGGCGGATTTTGACGCGGTAATGCGGTTTGGATTTTTCGCTTTCCACTCGTTGTAAATACGTTTCGACGTTTCGTCGGAATTTGTGCCGTTAAAGAGCATCAATTTGCCGTCGTAGCCGTTTTCGGAAAGAATTTGCCAGATGTAGTCTTGCGTTCGGCGCGACTCCGTAAAGATTACCGCCTTGCGCGCCCCGCCGAGATTTTCCGCCATCGCAAAACCGCTTTTGAGCGCGGCAAGCAGAGCCTCGCCTTTCGCATTTTGACGGATACTTTGCGCGAGCGAAAGATAATTTTTAAGATCCGCAATTTCGCTCTTTATCGCGTTGATTTCGAATTCCGACAACGGTTCGTCGGGTTGGTCGGGAGAGGGGAGATCTCCGTCGAAAGATTCGTCGTCTTCATCGTCGTCGAACTCGTCGGAGGCGGAGTATTCGTCCGCCGTTTCGAAATCCTGCGACACATCGAGCTTCGCCCGCTCGGTGCCGTCTTTGAGCATAAGTTCAAGGCGGGTAATAAGAGTTTCAAGTGTTCCCGCAATAGCAAAGGACGACGACGCAAGCAGTTTGCGCAAAATCATTGTCATAAGTTTACGTTGCCCGTTTGGCAGAGCTTTAAGGGCGTCGCGCCGCAAGTATTCGGAAATTTGTTCGTAGAGCTTTTCTTCGGCTTTTGTCGAATAAAACTCCTGTGTGAAAACGTGCCGCTTTGTGTATTTTATATACTTCAAGACCTGCTTGCGGAGAGTACGTTTACACAGGTGTGAAAGGCGGTCGCGGAGGTCGGCAAGTGTGGTGTCTGTCGGATTGTTTACAAAGAGTTCGCGAAAGCTTTTCTCGTCGCCGAAAACGTGCGGATCTATAATTCCTACAAGCCCGTAAAGTTCCATCAGATTGTTTTGTAAAGGCGTTGCGGTTAGCAGAATTTTCGGCGCACTTTGAAGCGAACTTTTTATCGAAGCCCCCATCTTGTTCCCGCTTTTATAGACGTTGCGCAAGCGGTGGGCTTCGTCTATTACCGCTAAATCCCACGGTGTTTGTTTCAAGTAAGCCTCCTTGTTGCGGGCGAACGCGTAGGACGTGATTACGATTTCATCGCAATTGAAGGGGTTTAGATTTCCGTTTTTTATCGCTTCGTTGAACGACTTGTTTTCGATGATTTTTGCCGAAAGGGAGAATTTTTCTTCCAGTTCAATCTGCCATTGCTTGCGCAAATTTGCCGGAACGATAACCAAAATCCTCCGCTTTTTTTCGGCCCAACGCTGGGCTATTAAAATTCCGGCTTCGATGGTTTTACCAAGACCTACCTCGTCCGCAATAAGCGCACCGCGCGAGAGCGGCGAACTGAACGCAAAAACGGCGGCATCGACTTGATGCGGATTCAAGTCGACGCGTGTATTCATAAGCGCGGCGGCAAGGCGTTCGACCGTTCCTAGCGGGGCGCGAAGCGAAAGTTCATTTGCGAATAGTTGGGCGTGATAGTCTGTAATCATTTCAAAATCTGTCAATCTACACTACTACAAAGACGGAAATGGGCAAGTTTTTGTTATTATCGTGTAAAAATTTACGCATATGCTACTTTGCCCAGTTGAACTAAACGTAATCTCCACGCGCCTGATTTCTTAAATTACAAGTAAAATTCGCGCGAACTTTACCCTGTTTAGGGTAAATTTTTACCTCATAAAACATAGCTTTGTAAGCTATTTTTTATGAGTAAAGAATATTACACATTAAGAGAACTAATCGACAATAACGGCGGGCTTTTGAATGACGAAAGTCTGCATTTTATAACCAAGCACGGCTTGTTGTGCGAGCTATTGCTTTGCGACAATCGGCTTGGAGAGGAGGCGTTCTTGGCGTTGCCCGCGATGGGATATGTGCCAAACAGCAACGAGCTTGCGTGTTATCTGTATATGCGCAACGACCTCGATTGCAAAATGATGTCGGCACTAAACCTGTCCGACGCAGTGATGTTGGAATTGTTGTGTCTCGACCTCTCGCTTTTGCCCGCGGTAAGGGCGAAGGGGTTATTTTGGCGAATCGATGAAGGGCAATTTGCGAGGATTTTCATAAACGCGTATCGCGCGGCGGAAAATACAGAGCTTGTTGCCGAGTTGCAAAAGCGCGGGTGGAACTTTATGGACGCAGTAATTTTGGACTGCCCAGAGATAATCCCCACGCTCGAACGTATGGGCGTAGACCTCGGAGAATCACGCTATGCCGCGTATCTTTCAAAGTAAATTTTGTGAGTAGGAGACATTTTCTGCCATGAAAAATAAAATAGTTTCTACAATCAAAACGAGTGCGGGAGAGCTGGAACTTTCCGAAGACGCGCTTTGCAAACACACGATTTTTATCGGCAGCACTGGCAGCGGGAAGACAACTTCGCTAAACGTGCTTTTGCGCGATATCATCGGATATAACGCGGAAGACGAAAAGCAGAAAGTCGGCTTGCTCGTCTTCGATTTAAAGGGCGACAATACGCTTTTCAAAATCCGAAAGTGGGCGAAGGAATTCGGACGTGATGACGATGTGATAGACTATTGCGCCGACTCGCAGTTTTACTTCGACCCGCTCGAGGGCTTGGATAGTTTTCGCAAAATCCCCGAATACGTCGAACGGCTTTACAACATCTTCCCATTCCAGAGCAGCGAGGTTTATTGGGAACAGTCGTTAAGAAAGCGGTTCAAGACAGTGCTAACTTACTGCTTATTCCGACATGAAAAGACAACGTTTAAACTCTTCTTGGACGAGCTTCGAGAGTTCACAACGGCGGATTCGGCAACTCGCAATTGGCGCGATGTAATGGATTCGGTTGAAATGGTTTTGCGTGCGCTCGAAAATAAGTCGAAAGGCACAGTCGCCGAATCATATGAAATTTTGCGCGAACTTTTAGAGAACACGCGGGCGGGCGTTAACGAATGGCAACGTCTCGACCCGCGAACGAAAAGCAACGAGTTAAGCACGATGACGAACTTGATTTCAAGTTTCGGCAACCCAATTACGAACGGACATATTTTCGAGGGGAAGAACAAAACGCGCTTGGACATCGGCGAACTCGTGTGTTCGGGAAAGATTGTCGTAGCAAGCTTTGACGGCATTGCAAACAGACAGTCGGCATCGGCAATTTGCAAGCTCTTAAAAAGCGATGTCTATGGGCACATTCAGGCGCGCCAAAATCCAAGCCGGCTTGTCGGGATTGTAATGGACGAATTTCCGCTTGTGGCTACCGACGGTGAGAACATCTCGGGCGATGGCTTCAATATGCAGACAATCCGTTCTAAACGCGGCTTTGTGATTGCTGCAACGCAAGGGCTTGTCGGGCTTGATTTATCAATAGGCGAACAAGCTCGCCGCAGGCTTATGACGAACTTCAACAACGTTTTCGTATTCAAAAGCAACGAGCGAGAAGTGCTCGAACTGGTTGATGACTTGAACTTCTGCGAGCCTCAGAGCGGCAAAATTGGATTCGGTAGTGATTCTCAACCTTGCAACAGACACGAATCGATAACGCTTGCTAACGCGCCTTCCGGTTATGCTGCAATAAAGCTTGCCGACGGCTTCCAATCGAACGGTCTCGTTAAAATCGAGCGGCTTTATGTCGATGCGCTGACAATGTCCGAAAGCAAACGCGAATCGGAAATCGACAAGTGCGCAAAAGTTCTCCGCACCTACTTAAAGGCAATAGATTTTAATGCCTGCCTTAACGGTAAATTTTTAGACAAAGACACTTTATAATCTATGAAATCTCATCATTCAAAATCATTTTCGCGATACCTGCGCGAAGTAAAAATCAGATACAAACGCGAGTCGGCAAAACGAAGCTTTGTTGTTACGTGCGAGCATTGCAATCTGCCGATTCTTCACACGGCAAGGCTGCTTGCCAACAAACAACTCGCATACGAAAGGAACTAAAATGAACGAAAAACTTTTCCACGCACATAAAGACACGCACAACCCGAATAATCCGTATCCCGACTTTGTTCGCCAAGCGGCTAAACGCACGAAAGTGCCAATCGAACTTTTGACGCGCAAGAAATATAGTGGGAATTCCGCCAACGGCAAGGGCGACAATCACCATATTTTGGACAAGTCGCTTTTTCCTAAGAAAGGGACACCTACTATCAACGTTTCAAAAAATAAACACTTCGAACTTCAATGCCTGCTCGCCCAAGCCACAACCCTACAAGGATATATGGACTATGAACAAGCCGTGAAAACCGAGTGCCCCGAAATCCAAAACCCCATCGCCCAAATCTACTGGCAACGCATAGAATCCCTTTGTACTCCGTGGCGGATTAGACTGACCTTATGGGTAAAAAAGGTTTTTGGAGATCGTATTCTGTAGACTGCCTGAAGTATCTCAACCGTTGGCAGAAATCTGCCCAACGGTTGCATGCATATAAGTAAACGTTTTGTTTTATCTCGTGTTGCATTACAAATCAATATCCCAGCTTGTTAGTTGGCGGGGTGGTTCTTTTTTGGGGGCTGGTGGAATAGTCGGGGTGGTTGGGGGTATGGCCTTGGTCAGAGCCAGATTGTCTCTGGGGCGGGTATTTTGTTGCGGCTTGGGATTGTTAGTTGTAGGCGGGGTTTTCGTTATGGGCTGCGGGGTAAATTTTGTTTGCGGGCTAGGTGTCGCTTGGGCGTATTGGGGATGTGCTTGAAGGGTGTGTTTTGTTTGCGGGGATCGGGGATAGGGTGTTGCTGGGGCTGATTGGTGGGGTTGCACTCTATTATATAGCAAGGGGCTGACGAAGGTTGGTCTTGGTGTTTGGGGCTTGTTTTGTGTGGGTAGTGGACTTTTATTCATTACGGCGGGACGGTTTGCAATCTGCCGTTCTCGCGTGGAGGGTAGTTGTGAACGCTGCGGCTGAGTATGGATTTTGAAAGGCGTAGCTTGTTGCTTTGACGGCGTATCTGGTCGCGTTGGGGGTGTATGATTGAGGCGCGATATTGGTATTGATACCTTTCTTAGTTGAGATTGTGCCTCAATCGGTGTAAGAGTCGTCTTTGTCTGGATTGGTGTTTTGGTCTTATCGGAGTAGGAGAAATGCGGTAACGGATGATGTTGTGATTGCGTTCTTGCCAAAGTTTGCGGGAGGGTATTTGTGATTTGGTTTTTCACTTCAATTTTCTTCAACCCAAACGAGCGTAATAGTGGCATCGCGTAGTCTTCTTTGTGGGGCAGAGTTGTTTGATCGTTCGAAATTAAGACAAGTTTTGAGCTTGTTGCGTTTACAGCTTTTATGAGTTTAAGAAAGTAGTCGCAGCCGATAAAATCGGCGTTGTCCAAAATAAAGATTGAAGGGGATTGGATTTTGCCAATTTCGGCAAAACGCGTCGTGATGACATTAAAATTCTTGCGAACACGTTTGCGACTGGCATTTAAATACACAATCGGCACATTATTGGCATCTGCGAAGTGGTTCAGATTTTTAGTGAACGACGCCCCGCCGTCGTCGTTAACTTCAAAGATGGCACTCTGTTCGAAATACATATTTTGGTAGCGGGTATCGGGAATTTCTATGTCGGTCGGGCAGGAAACAAACGTGCGCGCCGAAGCTTTGGTAAATTCTTTCCGCAATTCTGTGTGCAAAGGAGGTTGATTGTCCTCCACTCCGCATAATCGGGCAACCCAGTTTGCGATTTTGCCAAAAAGGTTTTGGGGCGTTTGTGGGACTTCCTGCTTGGTATTAATACTCTTCGGCGATGGATGTTTTTGCGGCGTTTTGTTCATTCTTCCGCGGGCAACCTTTACTATCTGGTTGCCGCAGGCAATTTTTATCTCTTTACGAATGCGTCTTAACGCCGCCTTTGTCATACGGTCTGGGCGTTTGGGTTCTTTAAAGAGATTGGCGATTCTTGCGATTGCGCGTTTACCGTATTTCTTATTCGGATTTTTTGCCTGTAATTCTTTTGCTTTGCTTTTTATCTGCTTGCTCCGCTTGCTGAACCTATCGCACAACGACTGTGGAATTCCCGCGATGAACACTTCACCTTTGGCGTCCAACGACGCTTTTATTCCCTTGTCTTTCAGGCGTTCAACAAGCTTTCGGCGGTAAATCAATGTTGCTACTTGCGACTCTTTGTAGATTTCCAGCGGATCCAAGGCTTTGTATTTATGCTCGTTTTGGTCGTAAGTTAGATTGAAAATTTCGTAATGGCTGTGCAGTTGCGGGTCGTCCGCCCTGCTTAAAAGGTGCGTGATTTTCACGCCAAGAAAACTTCCTGTAAAGAGTGAATATTTTGCTCCGTTCTTCCGAATTCTCACCTTTGCCTTTTGCTCAATCCAGCGCATGGCTTCGTCCGCCGCCTCTTCGTGGATTGCCATAAAATCGTTGTCTTTGCCGAGCATGTAAACGGCAAGGATGGAAAACGCTTTCGGCGCGGACATACACGCGCTGAAAATTTGCCGTTTGCATTCCCGCGGTCTTAGCTTTGCTTTCGTAAGCGGGTGTTTGTTGTCTAAAACTGACTTGAAAACATCCGAGGGAGCACGTTTCTCTATGCCCAGCTCCCCCGCAAGTCTACCGAAAAGCTTCGCGTTTGTGTCATTATTCTTGTCGTAACAGAAGTAACCTAGCAGATCGTTTTCAAAATATTGAAGTACCTGCGCCTTATCCATGAACTTAGAAATTGTGAGCATGCCTTTTGAGTTTAGGCATTTCATTTCAAAACAAACTTTGCGGCACTGACGGCTACGCCGTCTTAAACATCACGGGGTTTTTCTCGCGGGATACGCGTTGCATTTCCCGCTCGATGGGGACGCTACGCGTCCATTAATTATCTGCTTGTTTCGGAGTGCTACACTAACCCCTCCGACTTCCGTCGGAGGGTAAAACCCGCAGTTGTTGCCGTAATTCAGCTCGGCTAAATCAGGGCGAAATCCTCATCTCCTGAACCCTTCATGCCCTTCCGTTTCACCGTCCACGCTCTGCCGATTTTACCTAAACGACTGTTCCGCTAATTACCCCCCAGAAATTTTTTTAGGAATTTTCGCAAAACCGAAGCATTTTTCCTATAATAAGGACTATGAATCATAACCCTAACAATAAAAAAGGTATCCCGCAACAAATTGCGGGAAGTGTAGAAAACATAAAACACGCGATTAAGGAAAACTGCAATCACGTCTTAAATGCGGAGAAATTCATAGAGAAAGGAAAAAGTTGCATCTTTGACTTGTGCGTAGACCTTGTCTTGCTTGCCCGTTCGGTGAAGCAAAATCCCACATATGGGTGGTTGTGCGATGAGGTGTTTTGTCTTGATCAGAAAGAGGGCTGTCCCGTTAAGCCGGACATATACAAAATCGCAAAGTCGCTCGGAGAAGTCTGTGTTAAGTTCCAATCGCCGCAAAAGGAAAACTTGCGCAAAGTTGGATGTTCGCGTTGGCAGACAATACGAAAGGCATTGGCTCGCTATCCAAAAGACAAGCGCGATGAGATTTTGAATTCGTTGGCATCAGCCTCTTTTGACGAATGCGGGGAGGCATTGACACAAAAAGTCAACGCTACCGCAGCCGCCGCAAATATACAACTCGTGCAAAAGGAGAAAAGTGAACGGCAAAAGGTGAGGGATTCTTTTTACGCAACTCTAAAAAATATAACGGACGATACCCAGTTAAAGGCTTTGGAGCTGTATTTAGCTAACTTCAATGCCCCAAAGGTTGCGATGCAAAACGATACTGCCGAGGAGGTGGAAGAAGCCCTCGTTGCGCAACCGCAAAAATCGTCGCCCAAAAAATCGGCTACGCCGAATCAAACGCCAATGGAGGAAGACTTGGGTATTTCAATACCAAACCCCCAGAGCGATAACCCTACCATAAATACCCCAGCTAATACTATTCAGCCGCAGGAAAACCCAACGAACCCTTTCCCTATTCTTGACGGACTTAGCGACCGTGAAAAGGCGGAAAAGATTCGGGTGTGGCTAACGAGACTTGAAGGGCGCGAAGCATACAAGCGAGATGCAAACAGCTACGAAATGAAAATCGCGTGGGCCGTCGCAAAAGGAAGGATACCACCGCAGGAAGTTTCCGCACTAAAAACACACGAAGACCTTCGCAAATTGGCGGAGGCGAAGTCCTACCGTCAATTTATCCCGATGCAAGATAAAGGCGATTACCCCAATCCGTAAATTTTGACTGGCACTGACTAAGCTCATATTCATGAGAAAAAGTTCAGTCCAAATTGTTGTTCGGAAAAATCGTCCCACTCCGTTTACAGTCAAGTTCCGCGAAATGGGGCAGCGAAAAACGCTCGCCTTCAAAACGCGGAGCGAGGCGGAAATTTTCGCAAACACCCTTGAACGCTCAAAACGCCTGCCCGATGACGTAATGTTAAATTCGTCAGACCTAATGGCGTTTATGCGTTTGAAGTCGGCTTGTGAAGCGGGCGGGGTTTCGCTTGAAGCGGGAGTTGAAAAGGCGATATCTTCGTTTATCACGCCCAACGACTACATAAACGGCGGATTGTCTCTTGCCGCCGCGCTTGAAAAATTCGTAAAGACACGGGAAGCCCTTAACTCGCGCAGTTCAACAATAGCCGATTACAGCACATACATCGCCAAAGCCCAAAATTTTTTCGGGGCAAACAGGGCTATAAAGACAATCACCAAGCGCGATTTGAACGCGTTGCTTGACGCGCAGGAACGTCTTTCTGTGAAGAAAGCTTTGTGCGTGAAGCTCAGAATTTTCTTCAAATATTTCCGCCAAAAGGAGTGGATTGACGAAAATGTTGCCGAAACGCTTACGGTTGAATCTCGCAGGAGGGACGAAGAAAATCCCACGATTCTCACGCCCGAACAGACCGCGCTTGTTTTCAAGTCGTTGCCGAACGATTCGGATGTTTTGGCATGCTACGCCTTGTGGGCATTCGCGGGGTTGCGTCCCGAAGAAGTATGTCCGAAAGACAAAAAGGGGCGGCTTGAATGGAGCGCAATCAATTTCAACGAACACGTCATTACCGTTTGCGGAAGCGTTTCAAAGGTGCGCAAAAATCGCAAACTGCAAAACCTGCCCGAAAATCTTTGGCGGTTCTTGGAGCTGACTCCGCCCGAAAAGCGGATCGGCGCGGTATGCACGAAATCGTATTCAACAATGCGCAGAATCCGCCGCAAAATTCCCATTGAATTGCCGAAGGACATTTTCCGCCATTCGTTCGCCACATACGGTTACTATAAATACGATCCGAAAGACCTGATTGTTATGATGGGGCATCTTCGCGGTTTTACTACTTTTGAGAAACACTATATGGGGCTTGCCGACAGGGCATCCGCCGAAAAATATTTTGCCATTATGCCGCAAAAAGATTCGGACACGCCTAAACTATGAGGAATGAAAAAGCCAAATATGGATAACGACCAAATCGAAATGATAATTCGCGCGATTCTCTCGCGTCCCGAATTCATCAGGGCAGTTGCCGCCGAGCTGAACAATTTCAAGTCAATCGGCAAACCCGATAAAATTGACATCTACCAAGCGCAGCGGATATTGAAATGCTCAAATCGCACGGTTCACACATTGCGCAAGCTTTACCCCGAAATTGTCTCGGGCGGAGAACACTCGCACAAATACGACCGCTCGGCAGTGGAGCGCGTCGCCCAAATCCGCTCCGAACGGTATTTGAGATAGCAGGCTGCTTTTATAATGCTTTACAAAACATACAAAATGGCAGATATTTGTATTGTTTATAAAGCATTATAGAAAAAGGTAAAAATTTCCGTGTTTAAACGGATTTCTTTATTGCGCTGATAACTTACACCGAATCCTCCTAAGTAAATAGTAAACACGGAGGATGTGATAAATCCGACCCTGTTTGCCGATTGTGAGTTGTAGAATTATATATTGTTGTGTTTTATGATAATTATATTATGATAAATAGTTGTCGTAAATATTAAGTAAAACTCATTTGTTTTTTAGCTTGTAATCGGAGAGTGTGTTACGATGTTTTTAATTCGGATTGAATGTAGAAGATGGATTCAATGCGTCTTTGCTCGCTAATTGAAATTTTAAAAATCGGCGAATTAATCGCCTTTGAGATTCTTGCGGCCTTCCCGCCGCCATGGATTGGGCGAAGTAGGTTCGCGTTTTATGCGAATTTTGCCGAAATTTACCGTTTTCTCTTCTTGTGCTGGAACTCGCTTATCATCAGAGAAATAAGCTCGGTTGTCGTTTGGTTGCACTTTCGGCGAAAATCGGGCTTTTCGTCGGCGCGTTTATCAACGACTTACGTCGTCAAAATCGCCCGCGAAGCTCGGTAAATACAGGTATTGTGTCTCTAAAAACTGAAAAAGTGTGTTTTTCGGCAACCAAGTCGGCGAGCTAATGTGAGCTTACGAAAAACAAAAAGCCGTAAGTTGTTGAACTTACGGCTTTTCAAATGGTGGGAGTAGCAGAACTCGAATCTGCGACCCCTTGCGTGTCATGCAAGTGCTCTAACCAACTGAGCTATACCCCCGTTAATTAAAGCACGCATTCAATCACTTTTATTCCCCGCTTTGCAAGCTTTTTTTAAAACTTTTTCTACGCAAAAGTTTTCAACTGTCCGATTTCTTTTTCTTTCGCAAGAAATCAACGTCTCTGGCAGGTCGTTCGGGGCGGCGCAATGGCGGAGGCAACTCATTGGAAATTATTTACTACGCGCTTCAGGCGTTTTTTCAAGCCACTCGGCGGTCGGCTCTTTCGTCCGCGCAAAAAATTCCGATACGGAACAAAAGCTATTTTTCAGGGTCAAGTATAGAATGAGGACATTTTACAGGTGTGCTATTTTTGCGGTTTGCGCCGCATCGGCATTCTACATCTCGGGCTGCGTAAGTATGCCCGAAACTGAGCGCGAACTTGCCGAAGGGCGCGCCGAAGCCGCAAAGCTTGCGGGGCGCGACATTGCCGACATCAAAATGCGCACGCCCGACAACGTTTCCAAAAGCGACATTTCCGTCGAAAAGCTCTACAAAGAGCTGCAGTTCAATCCCGACGGCGCGGGCATTTACTCTGTTGCGTTGCGAGACGTTATCGGCGCGCACTACGCCCGCATTTTCAAGGACGAAGCAGTCAAGCGCGTCGCCGAGCTTTTCCCGAACATAGAACCTACCGACAACGAAGCCGACGCCTTTCGGCACGCCTATTTCAGCTTCCGCCTCGCCGACAAAATCGGCGACAAGCGCGCCAAGGCGTTCACCGACGCCTACGAAATATCGAACCTGAACAAGCTGGGCGGCCGCTGTATGGATTTATGGAACAACCGCGAGGGGCGCAAAATGTGTGCGGAAACAAAGGGCGAAAAAGTCTCCGACAGGCGCGCGCTTGCCGAAAAACGCGCTTTGGACGCCATAAAAAGCGGACGGCTTGTTGTAAAGCCTTTCGAATTGGAGCTTGAATAACCCCGCGCGATTTCCCCGAAGCAGCCCCGCGTCCTTTCGCTCCTTTCCTTTCTCCTCCTTCCCCGCGCCGACAGTGCGCAAAAAGGCGGTCGAACATCTTCAACCGCCGCGCAAAATTCTACAGTCTTCAGCTTCGTTTAGAAGCCGCGCTCTTTCAAGTATTCCGCAAGAAGTTCGAACATTGCGGGGTCTTTGTAGCCGTGCTTACCTTTCGAAATCATGTGCAATTCCGCGGGAACGCCGAATTTTTTCAGCGCAAGGTAGTAGGCAATGGAAGCGTCTACATACGGGTCGAACTGCGACTGCGTGATGAACGCGGGCGGCGTATCTTTGTCAACAACGTTCCAATCGGCTATTGCGTATTTTTCGGAATAGTCTTCCGACTTCGTTTTCGGCTTGCCCATACGCCTGTCTTTTTCGGGCTGCGAGCAATACGCGGGATAAATCAGAACCGCGCAATCGGGGCGCGCGGAAAGCTTGTCGGCTTCGTCGAGCGGCGCGTATGAGTCGGTTTTGAAATTCGTAGCAGCCCTTGCGGAGAGGCTTGCCCCCGCCGAGAAGCCCATAATTGCGACCTTCTCGGGGTTGACGTTCCACTTCTTTGCGTTTGCGCGAACCAAGCGGATTGCGCGCTGCGCGTCCATAAGCGCGCCGTCGAAGTTTTGCGGAACGCGGTATTCAAGCACTGCGGCGGAAATTCCCTTTTCGTTGAGAAACTTTGCAACTTTCGTGCCTTCGCGCCAAACAGTCCAAAGGTTGGAATAGCCGCCGCCGGGGCAGACAATAACAAGCCCGCCGTCTTTTTTGGCGTTCTTTGCGGGATAGAACGAAAGCGTCGCATTTTTGACGTTTATGCGCTCGGGCGTATGCTTGCTTTTCGAGTAATCCAAAGGCTCGGTCGTCCCCCCGGGCATTTGAACGCCCTCCCAAATTTTCAGCACCTGCGCGGGCGGATAAATTTTTCCTTTGTCTTGGTTCGCGCACAAAAAGGCGCAAGCCAAGCAAACCGACATCACTATAGAAAGCATTTTTTTCATACACTTCCACCATACAACCGCGACGCGTTCCAGTCAAGACCTTTGGCAAATTATACTTGCCAAGCGCACAGCCGCGCCCAAAATGGGCGGAATAGACTATGAAAAACAAGGCGTTTTTTCTGATTACCTTGGCGGCGTTGTCGGCGTTCGGCCCGTTCGTTACCGACATGTATTTGCCCGCCCTCCCGATTTTGCCCGAAGCGTTTTCAACAACCGCATTTTGGGTTCAAATGAGCATGAGCGTTTGTATGTTCGGGCTTGCGTTCGGGCAGATTTTCATAGGCCCGCTCAGCGACAAGTTCGGGCGAAGAGTGCCGCTGTTGGCTTCAATGTGGCTGTTTGTTGCGGCGTCGGCGGGGTGTGTTTTTGCCTCCGACATATACTTCTTTGTTGCGATGCGTTTCCTGCAGGGGGTTGCGGGAGCGGGCGGGATAGTGCTTTCGCGCTCGATTTCCTCCGACAACTACTCGGGAATGGAGCTTGCCCGATTCTTGGCGTTGCTTGCGGCGGTTCACAGCATTGCGCCAGTTGCCGCTCCCGTTGTGGGCGGGGCAACGCTTACGATTTTCTCTTGGCGGACGATTTTTGCAATACTGCTTGCGCTCGGGGTTGCGCTGCTGTGGGCGTCGTCCTGCGTGGGCGAATCGCTCGCGCCCGAGCGGAGGTCGAAGCTGCGCGCAACCGAGCTGTTCGGGCTTTATAAAAACGTCTTTGCCGACAAAGTTGCGCTCTCCTACATTCTGCAACAGGGCGCGATGTCGGGAATTTTGTTTGCGTATATTTCGGCGTCGCCGTTCTTGTTCCAGAACGTTTACGGGCTTTCGCCGATGGCATTCAGCGCGGTGTTCGCCCTCAACGCGGTAGGCATAGGGGTTGGCTCGGCGTTGTCGGCAAAAGTCGGGCAGCGGCGCACGGCGGTTGTTGCGGGCGGAACGGGCATTTTGTGCGCGGCAGTTGCGGAGGGCGCACTCGTGTTCTCGGGCGCGGGTGTGGTTTTTGTGGAAACAATGCTGTGGATTATGATGTTCATGTTCGGGCTTGCCGCGCCGTCGGCGGCGGCAATCGTCTTGGACAGCCAGCGCGAAAACGCGGGCACGGCGGCGGCGTTGCTGGGCGCGCTTCCGTTTTTGCTCGGCGGGCTTGCCGCGCCATGCGTGGGGCTTGGGGGAATCGACGTTTCGTTCCCCGCGATAATAATTTTCTGCGGAATTTTCGCGGCGGCGTTGTCTTTAATTGCAAGGAATTACCAGATTAAATTCGGGCCGAATACGCGCGCGCAAGACTGACGCCGCTTATCGCCCGCCCGAAAAATCCGATAACATACGCGCCGCGCGGACTACGTTGCGCACACTGTTTTACTATGAAAAGTTGGCTTGGCGGACACATTGACGAACGGTTTTTGTTGGGGATAGACAAAGACTTTGCGGTTGTTGTTGTTCTTATAATTGTTTCGCTTTTGGCGGCGTTTTTCGCCACAAAGGCGGCGCACGCGTTTTTCAGGGCGATGTCAAAACGGATTGCCTCCGAAACGTATTCAAGATACGCGGAAATTTTCGGCGAACACAGAGTGCTGGAGCGCGCGTCTTCGCTTTTCGCCCCTATTTGCTTTATGGCGTTGTTCCCGTTTATGTTCCCGCGCGAGGATATAGGCGACGCCGTTTTCAACAACGTTCTGCGGATATTCTGGATATACTTCTACGTAGTCCTGTGGCGTTTTTTGGTGGTGGTAATGTCGGCGTTGAACGACGTAATTTCGGCGCGCAACAAGAAGTCGATACGCGGGTTTATTCAGATTCTGCAATTGTCGGTTTCGGTGGTGGCTTGCATACTGATTGTGTCGGCGTTTTTGGACAAGTCGCCCGTGAAAATACTGGCGGGAGTGGGCGCGTCGGCTGCCGTTTTGATGTTCGTTTTCAAAGACGCCCTGCTCGGCTTTGTGGCGTCGATACAGCTTTCCGCCAACAGAATGCTCGAAGTCGGCGACTGGATTACAATGGACAAGTTCGACGCCGACGGAATAGTCATAGAAATAGGGCTCACCGTTGTGAAAATCCGCAACTGGGACAACACCATAGCCAACGTTCCCACATACGATTTGGTAAGCAATTCGTTCCGCAACTGGCGTTCGCTTGAACAGCTCGGCGGGCGGCGCGTTGCGCGCTGCGTGTATCTCGACATTCAGAGCATTTCGTTCTGCACCGAAGCCGACTTGGAGCAGCTCTCCAAGTGCGAGTCAGTGCGCGACTTCATTGAAACTTCGCTCTCCGACGCCCAAACAGCCGCGGGCGAACCCGACGCCGAAGCCGCCAAACAGTCCGCGCCCGACACGCCGCTTACAAACGCCGCCGTTTTCAGAGCCTACCTTGAAAAATACCTGCAAACGAACAGAAACGTCAGGCAGAATATGCTAAAATTTGTGCGCTATCTGCAACCGACCGAGCACGGCCTGCCGCTGCAAATGTATTTCTTCACAACCCCCAACTGGGTGGAATACGAAAAAATCCAGTCCGACATAATTGAGCACGCGCTCGTAGCCGCGCGGCGGTTCAACCTGCGCGTATTTCAGGAGGAATCCGATTTCCGCGGCTAAACCAGCGCGCCGCGCCGAACGCCCCCAAAGCGAACTATTCCGCAAAAAGGAAAAGGCGCATTTGGCGGTGTGCGCGCATTAGGGCGTTTCAACCACCAAGTGGGGAGCAAACCCGCAAGGCTGCCGCGGCTTAAGCGGCGCAAATTTGCACAACGCCACCCGAAAATCCGCTCGGGCAGGAGAGATTGCCCGCACCCGAAATTTAGCGGGTTTTTCAAAATCGGCGAAGCGCGGCACAAAAAAGGCGTCCCCAAACGGAGACGCCAAATTTTAATTCTCGAATTCGAAATTAACCGATGTGCGAGAAGTCCACTTTGCTCGGGAGGAACTCCTGATTGAAGTTATACAAGCTGCGGACGTATTTTGTAGCTTCGGGCTTGTTGATGAACGCCATTTTCTGGGCGTCGTATTGCAACGGTTCGTTCGGGAAGTTGATTGCAATCATGTTCAACAGGCACATTTCCGTAAACGGAGCGGCATACGAGAAGTTGCCCTGCGGATTCTTGCCCGCGTGGCAGGCGTTGACCCACTCCATAAGCGGATTGTTCGGGTTCGTGGAACGCGCAATTGTGGGAGCAACAAGTTCGGGTTTGCCCGTCTTTTCCTTGGCCGCCATGAGCATTTCGCGCATCTTGGTTTTGGGATAGACGTATGTAACGGAGGGCATACCGTATTCGTTCGTGTGGACTGTGCACTTTGTGCCCACAATGAACGTGGCGTTTGCGTTGCGCTTGTCCTGCAGGAACGCTTCGTCAACACCCTTGATTGCCTTCGGCTTTCTGCCGCCGTCATACCAGTGCAGCTTGATTTTGCCGCCAACGCCGCGCGGATTAAGGAACGTCATATCCGCCGAAGACGCCTTCGGCCAGCTGTAGTCGTTGAACTTCGTCGAGTTTGCAACAACTTCCGACGGGAAGCCCAAATTGAACGCCGAATACGGAACGTCGAGGAAGTGGCACGCCATATCGCCGCAAGCACCCGTTCCGTAGTTGCGCATACCGCGCCACTTGAAGGGGATAACGTCGTGGCTGTAGGGCTGATAGGGAGCAACGCCGAGCCAGCCTTTGTAGTCCAAAGTTGCGGGAACTTTTTCGCCTGCGGGCATTTGCAGGTCGCCCTGAGGCCAAATGGGGCGGTTTGTCCAAATGTAGATGTCTTCGATTTCGCCGAGCAGACCCGCTTCATACCATTCCTTGATGAGTCTCCAGCCTTCGTTTGTGTGGCCTTGGTTGCCCATCTGGGTGAATACGCCGGCTTCTTCGGAAAGTCTCTTAAGCTCGTTGGCTTCCCAGATTGTGCGTGTGAGGGGCTTTTGGCAGAAAACGTGTTTGCCGTTTGCAATAGCCCAAGCCGAAATTGCGTAGTGCATGTGGTCGGGAGTCGAAACCGCTACGCCGTCAATCTGGTTGCCGACTTTGTCGAACATAACGCGGTAGTCGCGGAAGAAGGGAACGTTCGGGTTTTCCTTAATCGCTTTTGCGGCGCGGTTTTCGTCCACGTCGCAAATGGCGACAACGTTCACGTTGTCCTGACCTTTGATGTATCTGAAAACTGCGTATCCCATACCGCCCGCGCCGACGACGGCAATGTTCATTTTGCCGTTGATGTTTCTGATTTTCTTGGTGGCGCAGGAGGGCAAGAACATCAATCCTCCCAAAGCCGCAGTAGATTTAATGAAGTTTCTGCGTGTAATCATATTTAGAATCCTTTTTTTGTTTGTCTAAGTGAAGCGAAAAGACCGCCGAAAGACAACGCCTTCAAAAGAAAACGCGCCGAAATCCGTCAACCCAATCGCCGTTTAGTTGGTTGAAAAGTGCCAAAAAAAGGGTTGCGCGTCAAGCCCTTTTTGGGAATATTTAAGCCGATTAAACGGTTTTATGGACGGAAAAATAAGCGTAATATCGACGACGTTCCCCGACGCCGACACGGCGGCGGCAGCGGCGGAAACTCTGGTTGCCGAGCATTTGGCGGCGTGCGTGCAATATTCGGGCGGGACGAATTCCGTATATTTTTGGGAGGGGCGAATTTGCAAAGACGGCGAAGTCGCCGTTTCAATCAAGACCGCCGCGCCCGTCCCCGAGGGTCTGTTTGCGCGCTTTCGCGAACTGCACCCCTACGAATGCCCGCAGTGGGTTGTCGCCGAAACTGAGGCTTCGCCCGAATACGCCGCGTGGGTTGAAAGCGTGTGCGCGGCAAAGGCGCAATAGCTCCGCAGCCGACTTCGGGAAAGCGGCGCAAATAAAGATTGAGGATTTCCCCGATTTGTGAAACAATGCCGCTATGGTTTATTTGATGATAACTGTTGCGCTGACGCTTTTGATTTCGTCGATTTGTTCGATGCTTGAGGCGGTCGTGCTTGGGACTTCGCAGTTGGAGATAGAGTCGCTGAAAAAGATTTCCAAAAACAGGGGGGCTATTCTGGAGAATATGATTGCCGAAATCGACAAAACAACGTCGGCAATCCTCACGGCGAACACGATAGCAAACACATTCGGGGCTACTCTTGCGGGTGCGCAGTTCGCGCGGCTTTTCGGGGCGTCGGCGGCGGCGCAATACGCGTTTCCCGCGGCGATGACCATTTCGATACTCGTGCTTTCGGAAATTCTGCCGAAGAACATAGGCATACGCTACAGAACGTCGCTGCAAAAATACATAGTGTATCCGCTCTACTGGCTCTGCATTGTAATGACGCCCCTTGCGGGCGTGGCGTCGTGGATTATCGGCAGAATTATCCCCAAGCGCGCCGCCCAAAAACAGAGCGACGACGAAATTATTCTGCTTGCCGAAAAAGGCCAGCGCGACGGGCTAATCACAGTGCAGGAGCGCGATTTGATTGCAAATTCGCTCTCGCTCGCCGATATTACGATAGCCGAAATCATGACGCCCAGAACGGTCGTCTACGCAATAGACGGCTCGCTCACCGCCGACGAGGCGTTCAAAATGGAGGGCGGGCTGAAATTTTCGCGCATGCCCGTATACGACGACTCAATCGACAACATTTTGGGCGTTGTCCGCCGCCGCGACATTCTCACGGCAGTAGCCGAAGACAGAGGCGGCGTGAAAGTGTCGGCACTTGCCTCCGCGCCGATGTTCGTTCCCGAAAACGGAAGCGCGCTGGCGGTTCTGCGCCAATTCATAAAACGCCACCAGCAAATGGGCATTGTAGTTGACGAATTTTCGTCGCTTACGGGAGTTGTCAGCTTGGAGGATATTTTCGAGCACCTGCTGGGTTCAGAAATTTTCGACAACGACGATATCGCCGTGGATATGCGCGAACTGGCAAGAACAAAACGCAAACTCAAAAAATAACCCCCATGTCAGAAGAACACAAAGTAAAATTTATCCCCATGCTCTCCCAAATCGAGGAGTGCGCAAAGCAGCTTCCCGATCCCGAAACGTTCGCCGAACAGTTCCGCGAAGTGAAGATTGAGAACACCGACAAAACCGTCCAATTCGAGCGCATAAAAGTGTGCAAGCAGGACGGCACTTCCGCCCACAAGTGGACTTTCAAGGGGCGCATGTTCATAAATTCCAAATTTTTCGCGCGCGGGTAAATGGCCGATTTCTTCCAGTTGTCGCAATCCGAATTGGCGGAAATTTTGGCGCAAAACGGGTTCGAAAAATTCCGCGCAAAGCAGGTTTTCGACGCCGTTTACGCAAAAAAGATTTTCCGCCCCGCGGATATGCCCGCAATAGGCAAAAAGTTGGCGGACTTTTTAGGGGCTAACTTCGTTTTCGGGGCGGCAAAGCTTGTGGGCGAAAAGAATTCGACCGACGAAACAAAGAAGTATCTGTTCGAGCTTTCCGACGGAAATTTTGTGGAGTCGGTGTTGCTGAAAGCCCCGTCGGACGACGGCAAAATAAGAAAAACCCTCTGCATGAGCACGCAGGTCGGCTGCGCAAGCGGGTGCAGGTTCTGCGCGTCGGCAATGCGCGGCTTTGTGCGCAACCTCACGGCGGCTGAAATAATCGCGCAGGCGTTGCCGTTTGTAGAGGGCGGCGCGGACGCAAAAAGCGGCGCAAAATTCGAGTTCGAAAACATCGTCGTCATGGGCATGGGCGAACCGCTCGCCAATCTCGACAACCTGCTTTCCGCGCTGAACACGCTAAACGACGCCGACAAATTCGCATTCGGCGCGCGCCGCATAACGGTCTCCACATGCGGCTTGGCGGACAAAATAAGGCTGCTTGCAAAAAACAGATTTCCGTTCCGTCTGGCAATTTCGCTCCACGGAGCAACCGACGAAGTGCGCGGAAAAATTATGCCCATAAACAAAAAATTTCCGCTTGCCGAGGTTGTTTCGGCGGCGCGCGAATTCGCGCAGGTTTGCGGCAGAATGATAACGCTTGAATTCATTCTCATACGAGGCGTAAACGACTCTTTCGAGCAGGCACACAAGCTGGCCGAAATAGCGAAATCGCTGCACGCGCACGTCAATTTGATTCCGTATAACCCCGTGGAGGGGCTTGAGTGGAAACGCCCCGACGCGTCGCGCAGAAAGGCGTTCGCGGCGGTGCTTGAGCGCGAAAAAGTGTCGTTTACTTTGCGGCGCGAAAAGGGCTCGGAAATAGACGCGGCATGCGGGCAGCTCGCCCTTAAAAAGCAGCGCGAAAAATAGGCGCGCGCGGCAACGCCGCACCTCGGTGGGCGGGGCGCGTTTTATTGCGTATAGCGGCGCGAATTTCAAAATTTTTTGCCGCCGCGCAGGAGACTCCAGTAAATTTTGGAGCGTTTTTCGAACGCTTCGTCGGTCGGGGCAATCGGGCTTTCAACCGCCGCCACAGTGGCCTCCGAAACATTGCCGCGCGCAAACTCCGCGCCCAAAAGCTCGGCCGCGGCAAGTATTTTTTTTACGCGCACCGACCCTTCTCCAAGCTCGGAGAAATACACCGACTCTCCGCGCGCGACGTTGGCGCACAAGTCCATTTTCAAGTCGGCTGCAATCAGCCTGAAGTTTTCCTTTACCGCCGCAAACGCAGCGGCTCTGCCTCCGCCCGCCGTCCAAAACAACGCGCGTTTGCCGCAGAACGCGCCTTTTTCGGCGGCGCAAAACGCGGGGAAGCACCTGTCGAAAAACGCCTTCAGCTGCGCCGACATAGTGCCGAAGTAAAGCGGCGTAAAAAACGCGACGGCGTCGGCGCGCTCGGCGGCCGACAAAAGCCCGCGCATATCGTCGCGCAGAACGCACCCGCCCGACTTCTCGGAGGCGCACGCCTTGCAGCCGCGGCAGGGCGAAACGTCCATTGCGCAGATGTCGAAATCGTCCGTTTCCGCCGCCGAAGCAGCCCCGCGCACAAACGCGTCGGCAAAGAGATTTGTCGCCCCGCGTCCGTTCGGGGCGGCTCTGAAAACCGCCACTTTCACAATCAGCCTTTCTTGGCAAGAACTATGTTTCCGCGCGCCGCCGTTTTGTTGCAAAAGCGCGCCTCCACCGAAAATTGGAAAAGCCCGTTGAAGGATTTTTCCAGCCGCGCAAGCAACTGCAATCTGCCCTCGGGCTCTACCACCTCCAAGAACTTCACGTTGCACGAAGCCAGATAGAAAATCCCCGACGTTTCGTTTGAAAGCGATATTATCAGCCCCGCCGTCTGCGCCAACGCCTCGGCAATAAGCACCCCCGGCATAATCGGCTTTTCGGGGAAATGCCCCGCGAAGAACGGCATATCCGCCTTCAGGTCGAGGTGTGCGGCTATGCTCTTCGACTGCTCGAATTCGTCAACGCCGTCGACAAAAAGGAACGGCGCGCGGTGCGGAAGGCGTTGTTTGATTTGTTCTTTGTCTAACATCATAAAAGGTCGGATAAAGTTTGATAACGCTGCGGACGCTCCTGAAGTTTGTCGCGCACGGCGGAAATTTCCGCGCCGATTGCGCAGTAGGCGGCGTCTGCCATTTTTTGGTAGGACATTTTCTCGGGCGCGATTGCCTCGAGGAATTTTATTTTGTAATACGTCTTCTCTTTTATGGCGAATTCGCCCTTCCCCAAGAACGGGCGCGGAGAGTATATCGCCACGGGCACGACTGGCAGGTTCAGCTCTTTCGCCGCCTTAAACGGGGCTTTTTTGAAGTCCAAAACACGCCCCACTTTTGCGCGCCGTCCCTCGGGGAAAACAAGCATATTCCGCCCGTTTGAAACCGCGCGCGAAATCCGCCCGAGCACCTCGCCCATATCGTCGGAGCTGTCGCCGCGCACCACGACGAAATCAAACGCCTTCGACAGAAGCCATATTGCGGGGATTGGCGAATATTTCTGCTTTACAACAACTCCCGCATTCGGGATTATCGCCAAAAGCAGCAAAGGATCGAACAGCGAGATATGGTTTGCTACGTAGACTGCGGGCTTGGAGAAATCGGCGCGCGATGTATCTATAAACAAATCGTATCCGCCCAGAAATTTTGCAACGCCAATAATATTGAAATGCAGCAGCCCCCTGAGAGCGGCGGAAATAGTTCTGCTGCGGAGGTTGTCGAACGCGAAAAACAGCGTCCACGCAACTGCAACAACAAGCACTGCCACAACGTTCACCAACGCGAACGACAGCAGCCCAACCGCGACCCTCGCCCACACGAACATTTTCAAAAATATGTTGCAAACCGACTCCATAAATCTATTCTCGCTCGGTATTAAACCAAACACTTTTCCAAACTCAACAATTAAAGCTATGAAAAGATTGATATTGAAATTCGTTTTGGCGTCGGCTTTGTGTCTCGGCGTCTGCGCGTGCTCCACAACCACGACAAACACGGGCTACAACATGGCCAAGCAAAACCAGTATGTGCTCCGCTACGAGATGGGCGGCAAAGACGCCCAAGCCGTCAAGAACGCGGTTGTATCGTCACTCAGGGCGAGAAAATGGAACGTAATCTCCGCCGAGTATCCCATCAAGGCGAAGATTGACAACAGGGGGCAATCGGCTGTCGTTTCCATCACATACGAAAACGGCGTCCTCTTGGTTGACACCAAAGGCTCGACAATCGACGGCACGGGCTACGTCCCGATTCGCTACGTCGATTTCCTGATGAAGACTGTCAACAAAACCCTCCTCCGTTAAAAAAGCGCGAGGGCGCGTTTCTTTCGGCGGCGGCTTCTCTATTTTAAGGTAGCGGCGATTGAACTTTGTTCAATCGCCGTTGTTTATTAAAGCCGCCGTAAGAAACGCTCTCGGGCATCACTTGGTTTTGGCTTCGACTTACGGGCTACAGCCCGCTTACGCTCGCCAAAACGCAAGTCCTGCCTCGAGCCTCGCGCTTTTTAACTTTTTATAATTCCTGAAGTGGCGCGGATTGGCACAGCCAATTCCGCTTTGTCTTCTGGTTTAAGTTTTTTATTTTTCGAAAGCGGCGGCGATTGCCGCAGGCAATACGCCTTTGTTTGACGGTTAAAGTTTTTATTTTACAAATGAGGCGGAACTTTTGTTCCGCTTTTTGTTTTATAAACTCGTCGAAGCAAACGCTCTCGGGCATCATTTGGTTTTAACTTTGACTTACGGGCGTTAAGCCCGCTACGCTCGTTAAAACTCAAATCCTGCCTCGAGCCTCGCGCTTTTTAATTTTTTATAATTCCGAAAGCGGCGGCGATTGGCGAAAGCCAATACGCCTTTGATGATTGATTAAAGTAAAGCAACATTGGCTTCAGTCAATCCATACCACTTTAGGAATTATAAAAAACTTTAAGCAGTGAGTAAAGCAACATTGGTTTTAGCCAATTTGCGCCGCTTCCCAACATATAAAAAAGCTTGCCCGAGGGGGCGATTTATGCAAGAAATTGTCCTTTACAATTATGATAGCGACCCTACTTAATATCTTGGGAAGTCTCGGTTTATTCCTTTTCGGAATGAAACTGCTTGGCGACGGTCTACAAAAGGCGTCGGGCGAAAAGCTCCGCGCGGTAATGCGTTCAATGACGGGCAACCGTTTTAAGGGCATTTGTTCGGGGGCGTTGGTAACAACCGCCGTCCAATCGTCGACGGTAACCACGGTAATGGTTGTGGGGTTCGTAAATGCGGGGCTGCTGACCCTGCGCGAGGCAATCGGCGTGATTATGGGTGCGAACCTCGGCACTACCACAACCGCGTGGGTAATTGCGTGGTTGGGATTCAAATTTTCGCTTTCAAGTATCGCCCTGCCCGTTGTCGGTGTGGGCGTTATTTTGAGTTTTCTGAAAAAGAATGCGTGGAAGAACCTCGGCGAATTGCTTGTCGGATTCGGCTTGCTGTTCATGGGACTCGATTTCCTCAAGAACGCAGTCCCCGACATGCAGTCGAACCCCGAATGGCTCGCGTGGGTGCAGGACGTTTCGGGGCTGGGATACTGGTCGGTTCTTCTGTTTTTGGGCATAGGCGTGCTGCTTACGCTTGTCGTGCAGGCGTCGTCGGTAACGATGGCAATCACGATTACAATGGCGGCAAAGGGCTGGATTTCTTTCGAACTTGCCGCCGCAATAGTTTTGGGCGAAAACATCGGCACTACAATTACCGCCAATTTCGCCGCCCTTCAGGCAAGTTGGACTGCCAAGCGCGCGGCGTTTTCGCACTTCATATTCAACGTGCTCGGCTGCGTGTGGGCGTTGGTATTCTTCTACGGGCTGACGGGGCTTGTCCGCCACATAATCCCCGCGCCCGAAACAATCGCGCCCGACATGCTTGCAAGTTTCGGCGTGGAAAACCTCTCCGCGCTTTCGCCCGAGCAATACGCCGACCTAATGCAGCGCGCCGCCGTGCCCGAGCGTTTGGCGATGTTCCACACGATGTTCAACCTAATCAACATTTTCGTTCTCGTAGGCTTTGTAAAGCAGATTGAGCAGATTTCCTGCTGGGTTTTGAAGGACTCGCCCAACCGCAAGCACAGGACGCTCGCCCAAAAGCTCGAGTATTTGGCGAACAACATTCCCGAGATGGGCGAAATCGTTCTCGAAGAGGGTCAGAAAGAGCTTCTGCATTTATCGCAAATGGCGAACGAAATGTTCAACGGGTTTGTCTACATAGTCCAAAACCCCGACAAGGACTTGAGCACGGAGGTCAACCGCCTGCGCGATTTGGAGGGCGAATCCGACTCGCTCGCGCTCGAGCTTACGAACTTCTTCGTGCAGTGTTCATCGCACAAGCTCTCCAAGCCCACCCTCCAGCAGATTTCCCGCAACATGACGGTAATTCCAGAGCTTGAGGCCATTTGCGACGCCTGTTTCCGACTCATCACTTTCGCCCGCAAACGCTACCGCCGCCAGATTTCAAACTCGATTCTCCAATCGGAGGCATTCAAGAAGCTCTGCGACGAGATGGCGAAGTTCATCGAGCTTGCGAACGAATCAATCAAAAACGGCGTTCCCCTCGAAGCCGACACCGAAAAATTCAAAGAGGTTCGCCAGAACCTGACGCTCGTTCGCAAAAGTCTCCGCAAGGAGGCAATCGCTCAGATGGAATCCGACGGCGTAAGTCAGGGCGGCATTCTCATCATCGAGATTATGTCGGCTTGCGGGCGCGTAAACGCCCACGCCCTCAACATTCTCGAAGCTATGTCCGAAAAATTCTAATTTTTTATATGTTGGGCACCGGCGCGGATTGGCGTAGCCAATTCCGCTTTGCTCATTCCTATATTTTGGGCACCGGCGTAGATTGGCTAAAGCTAATGCTACTTTGTTCATTCCCATCTTGGGCACCGGCGGCAATCGGCGAAAGCCGATTGCCGCCGCTTCACAACATATAAAAAAATCAAAGCGGAATTGGCTGCGCCAATCCTCACCGTTTTTGAGAAAAACAAACTTCAACAAATAAACAAAGGCGGATTACCTACGGTAATCGCCGCCACTTTAGGAATAATAAAAAAAATAAAAAAATGAAAAAATTGATAAATTGGTTCTTTTCCAATCCGCCCGCGCGCGGAGATAGCCTTGATTTTGCGACGGCGTTCCTGAGAATTTTCGCGGGACTTGCAATGATTCCATACGGCGTCGGGAAAATCGAAAATTACGATACGTTGAAAACGTCGTTCTTCGGCGACCCCGTGGGGTTGGGCGATGAGCCGAGCCTGATTCTGTGTATTTTCCAGCAGATATTCTGCGCGGGAATGCTGGTGCTCGGTATACAGTCGCGCTTTGCGGCGTTTATGCTTTTCACAAATATGGCGGTTGCCGTGAAGTTCCATTTCTTCGACCCGTTTTGCGCAGTCAAGGCACTGCCGACGCTGTTTTTGGCAATATACGCGTTCCTTGTGGTCTCGGGCGGCGGCGCGATGTCGGTCGATAACCTCCTGTCAAAAAGGGGCGAATCTGGCGCGGTTGCCGCGCTGAAGAAGCTGTGTATGATTGCGGCGTTCGCGCTGTCGGCGTGCCTGTGGGGCGGAGTGTTCGGAACCGACGCCAAGCTCTGCGCATCCCTTGCGGCGGCGGCGTTTGCGTTGTTCTGCGCGGCGGTGTTCGTCCCGTCGAAGAGATAAAAAACGTCCGATTTTTTCGGGAACAAAACCTGCCCAATCCTGTCGATTTCAAGTTAACAGGATTTTGTTTTTTCGAAAAAATCGAACCCAACCTATGAACATCGCGACATTAAACGAACAACTCAAGAAAGCCGTCTTAAAACAGCTTCCACAGGCGGAGTTCAAACAGACGGCAATACGCGGGCTTTACGTCCACAGAATGGAACAGCGGGCGCGCATTGAAAGGTGCGTTTACACGCCGAAAATAATCCTCCTGATTCAGGGGAGCAAGCGCGCAATCACGGGAACTACCGAAACGGAATACCACCAAAACCAGTGCCTCGTTTCGGGAATCGACGTTCCGGGGACAAGCTGCATTGTGCAGGCAAGCCCGAGCAAGCCGCTGCTTACTGTTTCGCTCGAACTTGACACAAAACTTGTCTCGCAAATGCTCGCGGAAATGCCGCTTGAGAAAATCAGGGGCGACAAAGTTTTCAACGGACTTGCCGTGGCGGACGCCGACGAAGGGCTTATGGAGGCGTTTTTGCGCCTGCTGAAACTGCTCGACACCCCCGACGATATCCCGATGCTCGCGCCCGTGACGATACGCGAAATCTACACGCGCATACTGCTAAGCCCCGTGGGTAAACACGTCCGCCAACTGTGCACGCGCGGCACGCAAAGCAACCAAATTACGCGCGCGGTTGACTGGCTCAAAGACAATTTCAGAAAGCCGTTTAAGATAGACGAACTGGCGAAATACGTGCATATGTCGCCTACAACGTTCCACCGACACTTTCGCAAGGTAACGTCGGTAAGCCCCATTCAATACCAGAAGAATCTGCGCCTGCACGAAGCCCGCCGCATAATGATTTCCGACAACGAAACCGTGGCGAACGCCGCCTACGCAGTAGGCTACGAAAGCCCCACGCAATTCAGCCGCGAATACAAACGCTTCTTCGGCAACCCGCCCAAACGCGATGTCGCCGTTTGACGAGCGCATGCCGCGGCTTTGCAAATTACATTCCGCAGACCGCACAACGCCCGCACATTCCGCCGTTTCGGCAACAAAAAAATACGCGCCAACCCGACGCGTATTTTTATTTTCAAAACGCAAAACGCGCAAATGCCTACATTTTGCCGATTGACTTCAGCCAGCTTTCGACAGTCTTTTGCGCGCCGCCTACAGAGCCGCCGCGCACCGCCAAAGCCGTTGCAAATTTCGACTTCGGGCAAAGCTTTTTAACGTCGCCTTCGGCGCGCCCCAAGCGGCTGCCCTCGTGCGTCATAAAAAGCGCAACCGTCTTGCCCGAAAAATCGTTTTCGTGCAAAAACGTTCTCACGGGCGCGGCAACAGTGCCCCACCAGTTGGGCGAGCCCACAAAAACGGTGTCGTATTTCGACAGGTCGATTTTCCCGTTTTTTATGGGGCGTAAAAACTCGGCGTCGTTTTCGCGCTTCGCAGTTTTTACGGTCTCGTTGTAGTCGGAGGAATACGGGGTTTCGGGCACTATTTCAACAACGTCCGCGCCCGTAAGGCTCTTTATGTAGTTTGCAATTTTCCGCGTGTTGCCGCTCCAAGAATAGTATACAACCAGCATTTTGCCTCCTTTGTGTTGCGCCGCCGAAGCCGCCGATAAAGCCGCAAAAAGCGCGGCGGCGGGCAGCACCTTTACGAATGTTTTTCTTTCCATTTTATCTGAACGATTTTTCGTAGATTGAAACACAGTCGGCAATGGACAGGTCGAACCTGTCGTTTACGAACAGGAAACTCATTGACGACTTCGCGTTCTCGGCGAATTTTTCGAACTCGTCGGGCGAAATTCCGTAGTCCGACATTTTCAGGTCGGCAACGCCGCAGTCCGCCTGCAGCTTTTTGAGTGCCGTTATGAAGTCTTCGGGCTTGTCGGCGTTCTCCATTCCCATTGCGCGCGCCATTTTCACGAAGCGTTCGCCGCAAACGCCGCGCTCTATCCACGCCGAAAAATACGCAACACTTATCATGATAAGCCCCGCGCCGTGCGGAAGCTCCTGATGGAACGCGCTGAGGGCGTGTTCGAGGGAGTGCTCGCTCGTGCACGAACCCACAGTCATAACCATTCCCGAAAGCGAATTGCCGAACGAAACGTGCTCGCGCGCCTCGAGGTCTTTGCCGTCTTTGACAGCCCGCGCAAGATACCGCCCCACATTCTCAATCGCGCCGAGCGCATAGAGGTCGGACATCGGGTTTGCGCCCTTTGAAACATAGCCCTCGACGCTGTGGAAGAGCGCGTCGAAGCCCTGATACGCCGTCCAGCGCGGCGGCACGCTCAGCGTGAGTTCGGGGTCGACTATCGAAAGGCGCGGGAAAAGCGACTCGCCAACAACGGCGGTTTTTTCGTTCGTTTCGGGGTTCGTTATTACGCCGCCCGCGTCGAGTTCCGAGCCAGTTCCCGCCGTCGTCGAGATTGCCACAAGCGGCAGCGCGGGATTTTTAAACGGCTTTTTGCCGCCTTTGCCGAAGAGAATGTAGTCCCACAAATCGCCGTCGTTTACGGCCATTGCGGCTATAGCCTTGGAGGCGTCCATAACGCTTCCGCCGCCGAGGGCTATGACGAAATCGCACTTGTTTTCGCGCGCAAATTCCGCGCCTTTCATTACGGTAGACTTGAGCGGATTGGCTTCCACTTTGTCGAAAACGGCGCGGGCAATTCCCATTTCGTCAAGCTGCTTTTCAAGGCGCGCCAGATAGCCGTTTGCGCGCGTCGATTTCCCGTTGGAAATCACGACCAACGCCTTTTTCCACGGCAGTTTTTCGGCGCGGAGCTTTTCAAAAGAGCCGCTCCCGAAGATGAATTTGGCGGGTATATAGTTTACAAAACCATTCATTTTGTCTCCTTTTGTTTGTTTTTAAATTTCGCGAAGCGCACAAGCATCCACGCAAGAAATGCCACAAGGAAAAACACACCCAGATTCTGCAGGAACAAAGCCCCCGCAGGCAATTCCCCGCTCCAGAAATCGAATGAGTATCCGCAAAAAAGTTTTTCGAACATATTCCGCTGAATCCACGCGTGGACGCCGTATGCGGCATAACACGCAAAAATTACGACGTTCGTCCGCTGCAACGGAGTTTTAAGCGACAATTTCCAGTGAAGCCCCAAATGCGCGCCCGCCAAAACGAACAGCCAGTTCGCGCAAATGGAATGAATCTGCCGAACCTCCATCGACGCCCCGCCGAAGCCGAAAACGTATTCCGACAACATCGCCCCGCTTACAAAAACCGCAATCGCCAGAACTGCCAACATCAAATTTACCGACACCGACAAAATTCTGAACGCACCGTATCGCCCGCGCATTAGCCCCGCATACCACCTTCCGTTCAGAACGTTGTGCGCGGCAAAAAGCAGAACCACCGCAAGCCCGAAGTATTCGTGCAGTTGCGCGCCCGTAATGCAATACGCCAACGCCGCAAGTAAAAACATCAGCATTGCAAAATCTAAAAGGTATCTTAACAAACGCCCGCTTTTCATAATCTGCGAAAATGTTATCATATGTTCGAAGCAGTGTAAATACACACTTCGTGCAAAAATCTGCCCAAAACTACCGCGCTGCCGAAAAACGCCAAATGGCAGAATCGGGCAAATTTTCGCCCCGAACGCATATTTACAATTTAGACAAAATCCGATAATATTTCGGAAAAACAAAAGGAAGCTTTATGAAAAAGTTGTTGTCGGCCGCGCTCGCGGCAATCTGCCTTTCAAATACAATATCGGCTATGGATAATCTCGCAAAAAAGGAACAAAACATTGTCCGCGCCGCGGCATTCGCTGCGGCGGGCAACCAATCGGGACTCAAAAACGCGCTCGCCGACGGACTCGACGCCGGCGCATCTGTAAACGAATTCAGGGAGATTCTCGTGCAGGTCTACGCCTACTGCGGTTTTCCGCGCAGCCTCAACGCGCTTGCGACGTTTATGAACCTCGTAAACGAACGCGGCGGACGCGACGCACAGGGCGAACCGCCCGCCCCGCTACCCGAGGGCAAAAGCGTAGTTTTCGGGGCGGCTAACCAAACAAAGCTTGTCGGGCGCGAAGTCAAAGGCGCGCTGTTCGATTTCGCCCCCGCCATCGACGAATACCTCAAAGCGCACCTCTTCGGCGATATTTTTGCGCGCAACAATGTAGACTGGCGCACGCGCGAACTTGCAACAGTTGCAATGCTTGCGGCAATGGACGGCGTTGCCCCGCAGCTGCAGGCGCACATTGCAATAGCAAAAAACAACGGAGTATCCGACGCCCAAATAGCGGAAATTCTCCAAATAGTCGGCAACGATGTCCGCGGGAAAACCGCCACAAGCCCCTTCCCCTTCGGCGAGGAGAACACCGCCTACGCGAAATATTTTTCGGGGAAATCATACCTTGCGCGCCTGACCTCCAACAACGCGCTCAACACGCCCGTTGCAAACGTCACGTTCGAGCCGAAATGCCGCAACAACTGGCACAGCCACTCGGGCGGACAAATTCTGATTGCCGTCGGCGGACGCGGATTCTACCAGCAGAAAGGCGAACCCGCGCGCGAACTCAAGGCGGGCGACGTTGTGGAAATTGCGCCGAATGTCGTCCACTGGCACGGAGCCGCGCCCGATTCGTGGTTTTCGCACCTCGCGGTTGAATGCAATCCGCAGACGAACAAAAGCACTTGGCTCGAACCCGTTTCGGACGAAGAATACAACAACGCAACATCGCAAAAACACTAAACAAAGGAGACAATATGGAATACACAACGCTCAATAACGGAGTGAAAATGCCGATGGAGGGCTTCGGCGTGTTTCAGGTTGACGACGCAAAAATATGCGAACGCGCAGTGCTCGACGCCGTAGCCGCGGGCTACCGCAGCATCGATACCGCCGCCGCCTACTTCAACGAAGAGGCGGTGGGAAGCGCAATCCGCAAATGCGGCGTTCCGCGCGACGAACTTTTCATAACCACAAAACTCTGGATTCAGGACGCAGGCTACGAAAACGCAAAAAAGGCGTTCGAAATGTCGATGCAAAAACTGGGGCTTGACTACCTCGACCTCTACCTTATCCACCAACCCTTCGGCGACTACTACGGCTCTTGGCGCGCAATGCAGGAACTGTATCGGCAGGGCAGAATACGCGCAATCGGCGTAAGCAACTTCCTCCCCGACCGCCTCGCCGACCTCTGCGCCAACGCGGAAATAAAGCCCGCCGTCAACCAGATTGAACTGCACCCGTTCTTCGCCCAACCCGACGCGCTGAAATATATGGAGTCGGAAAAAATCCGCCCCGAAGCTTGGGGGCCGCTGGCGGAGGGCAAACACGGAATTTTCACGCACCCGACGCTCGCGGAAATAGGCAAAAAATATTCAAAAACGCCCGCGCAAGTTGCGCTGAGATGGAATACGCAGCGCGGCGTTGTTGTTATCCCGAAATCGACACACCGCGAGCGAATAGAGGAAAACCTCAACATCTGGGACTTCCGCCTCAGCGACGCCGAAATGGCGGCTATCTCCGCGCTCGACTTGGGACACAGCGAAATAATCGACCACCGCAACCCCGAAACTGTAAAATGGCTTAACGGCTACAAAATACACGAATAACATACCGCCCCCAGCCGCCCAAGAGCACTGCCTACAAACACACAAAAAACGCGGAGCATAACGCCCCGCGTTTTTTCATAACTTCCTCGGAGAGAGAGGGATTCGAACCCCCGGAGCCTTGCAGCTCAACGGTTTTCAAGACCGCCGCGATCGACCACTCTGCCATCTCTCCTCAAAATTATTCTCCACCCTTTCAAGCAAAATTCATCTACGCTTGCAAGCTTTTTTACTTCGGGCTTTTTTCTATCCCCGCCACGGCAGCCGAAATTCAGCCCCCCTCCCCCGACGCCCATGCAAATTCAGGCAGTCCGATTTTCGGACTTTTTTCTTGACAGCCACGCGCGCCGCCCCACGATAATTCCCATCGTGCACAGATTTTTATTAGTATTTATTTATACGCTGTCGGCTATAGCGGGGCTTTTCAAAAGCGGCGCGCCCGACGTGCAGAAAAATCTGTCCATTGAAAAGGCGTTCTGTGAGACGGCTTCGGATTTCGGCAGATGCGATTTTTCGAACGAACCCCGCGCGCCGCTCATTCAAAAACTGCGGCGGACAAACCCGCTCGACGGCACTTCCGCGGACGACGGCTTTGCGCAGAAAATCCGCCTGCCGAAATTCGATAAAACAGCTGCACTGCGTGTAGAAGCGCAAAACGCATCGCGGTTTATCACGCCAAACATCAGAACATACACGGTTTTTCTAATCTGAGCGGAGCGCACACATTCCGTTAACGCCCGCCATCGGCGCATTGTTAAAATGCGCGGTGTCGGCATTGCACAACCGTAAAAAAAATTTGTATGTTCGACTTAATTTCATTCATATTCGGCGATCCCGAAAACAAAAACTTTCTCAAGCAGGCGAAAAAAACCGTCGCAAAAATCAACGAACTCGAGGCGCAATACGCCGCCCTCTCCGACGCCGATTTGCCCGCAAAAACCGACGAATTCAGGCGCGCTCTCGCCGCGGGAACTTCGCCCGAAAAAATCGTGCCGCAGGCGTTTGCGCTCGTCAAAAACGCAGCCCGCAGACTCATGGGGCGCGAGGTTAGCGTGTGCGGAATTCCGCAAAAGTGGGACATGGTTCACTTCGACGTCCAGCTTGTGGCGGGCTTGGCGTTGTGGCGCAACATGGTTGCCGAAGTTTCCACGGGCGAAGGCAAAACGCTTATAGCAACGCTTCCCGCGTATATGAACGCGCTGTTCGGGCGCGGCTGCTACATTGCAACCGTAAACGAATATCTGGCAAAGCGCGACAGCCAATGGATGGGCGCGCTATACAATATGCTGGGGCTTTCGTGCGCATACGTCTACGCCAACCAGTCCGACGCCGACAAAAAGCGCGCCTACGCCGCCGACATCACCTACGGCACGTCGAGCGAATTCGGGTTCGACTACCTGCGCGACAACTCCTCCACAGTCGAGCTTTCCGACAAGGTTCAGCGCGGCTTCTTCTACTGCCTCATAGACGAGGCCGATTCCATTCTCATTGACGAAGCCCGCACCCCGCTTATCATTTCGGGCGAAGACGAAGACGCGGGCGCGAACCCGTTCTCCGACCTGCTCGCACCCATAGAGCGGATAGTGGACAGCCAGCAAAAGCTCTGCGCGCAGCTCGCCGAAAAATTCCGCCGCGCCGAACGCGAAAACACGCTGACCGACGAAAACTTCAACGACCTCTACAAAATCCATTCGTGCGCTCCGCGCAACAGGCAGCTTTTGCAGATACTCAAAAACGGCGGCGTGCGCAGGCGTTTCGAGCGGCTCAAGCTCGATATGGCGGCCGACTGCAACAAGGTTTTGGCGCACGAACTTAAAAACGAAATGTATTACGCCGTAAACGAAAAAAACAAAACTGCCACGTTCACGGAAAAGGGTCAGGACTTTTTCGGCGGCTCAATGTTCCTTGTAAACGACATCGAAGCCGACATAAAGTCGATACTGCGCGACAAGTCTATGGACGCCCCGCGCAAAAACGACGCCGTCCGCGCCAAGCAGCGGCAGTTCGCCGAAAGCACCGACAGGGTTTTCGCCCTCAACAAGCTGCTTCAGGCGTATACGCTCTACGAAAAGAACGTTGACTATATTGTAAAAGACGGCAAGGTCGAGATAATCGACCCCAACACGGGGCGCGTCATGGAGGGACGCCGCTGGAGCGACTACCTCCATCAGGCGGTTGAAGCAAAGGAGCGCGTCAACATAGAGTCCGAAAACACTACATACGCCACAATCAGCATTCAAAACTTCTTCAAGATGTTCGAAAAAATCGCGGGCATGACCGCTACGGCAATGAGCGAGGCCGACGAGTTCCGCGAAATCTACGGAATGAAGGCCGTGCGCATTCCGCCGAACAAGCCCTGCATAAGGAAGCAGTTGCCCGACCTCATATACCTCACGCGCAGGGAAAAATTCAACGCCATAATCGACGAAATAGTCCGCGCGAAAGCGGCGGGGCAGCCCGTGCTTGCGGTAACGGCGTCGGTGGACGACTCGGAAGTGCTGTCGCGAATGCTCAAAATCAGGCGCATTCCGCACAACAAACTCAACGCCGCAAACGACGAACTCGAGGCGGGAATAGTTGCCCGCGCGGGGCAAATGGGCGCGGTCACAATCTCGACGAACATGGCAGGCCGCGGCACCGACATCAAGCTCGGCGAGGGCGTCGAGGAGCTTGGCGGGCTGCTTGTAATAGGCGCGGAGCACTGCCAAAGCGTGCGCGTTGACAGGCAGCTTGCGGGGCGTTGCGCGCGTCAGGGCGACAGGGGCACAGTCCGCTTCTTCGCCTCTTTCGAAGACACGCTTTTCAGAGTCTACGCCGACGTGTCGTTCCTGAAAAATTCGATTAAGCAAAAGCACATAGAGGGCGCGGCGTTTTCAAGCAGTCTGTTCCCGTCGATAATTGCGGCGGCGCAGAAAAAGGCGGAAGACCTGAACTTTTCGGCGCGAAAAGAACTGCTGAAGCTCGACGCGCCCGTGAACACGCACCGCAACATAGTCTACTCAATGCGCGACGGCATTATGGCGGCGGAAAAGCTCGGCGACGTGCTCCTTCCGCTTTTGGACGCCGAAATCGACGCGTGTGTAGACACAAACCTGCCCGCCGACGATATGGACATATCGCCCGACGCCGTTTCGAAATTCCGCAACACGCTTTTTTGCGACTATTCTTTGAGCGTTCTCCCCGCGGAGCTTGGCGGGTTGCCCAAGGCGGAAATCCGCCGAAAGCTGAAAGAGAAAGTTGCCGCGCTTTTTGAAAAAGGCCCTTTTGCGGAGGGAAAAGGCGGGCGCGGGCTTGTCTTGTATGTGCTCGACAAAGCCTTCCGCGAGCACCTTTCGCGCCTCGAATTTTTGCGCGAAGCCGTCTACCTGCGCGCCTACGGGCAGCGCGACCCGCAACAGGAATTCGCCCAAGAGGCGTATAAATCTTGGGACGCGCTCCAGCGGGCGTTTGCGCGCTCGCTTATAGCGTTGTCTGGACGCGCGGGAATAGATAATTGAAAAAAAAGCTTGATAAACCGCTAAAAAGATGAAATAAACCTTGGAATTATTTACGGGCCATAGCGCAGACTGGTAGCGCGTTCGCATGGGGTGCGAAAGGTCGTGAGTTCGATCCTCACTGGCCCGAAAAACCTTTCGGTGGAAATTCCATCGAAAGGTTTTTTTGTTTTTGCGCGCTCCAGTCGGCGCGCCCGCAGGCGGGAGGCAGGCGGCTTTTTAGGCGAACGCGCGGGCGGCGGCAAAATTGTCTTGTTTTTTCAAACGCGCAAAGTATTTCTGTTTGTTTATGGGAAAATTCGTTCAATCGTTGTCGGTCAGGGCGTCGGAAATAGACACTGAATTCCGCTTCAGAAGAACGGCGGCGGCGGCGTTCTTTCAGGAGGTATTCGCGCGGTTCGTGTCGTCGAAAACGCTCGCGGCGTTCGATCTGGCAAAGATAGGGTTGACGTGGATAACGTCGGATATGCAGGTTGTTTTCGCCGACACAATGCCGTTTTGGCGCGACAAAATCGACGTGGAAGTATGGATTCGCCAATCGTCGGGAATCCGCATTTTCGGCGACTTCAGGGGCGTATGCAACGGAACGGAGGTTTTCAAAGGCTCTTCAGTCCAGCTGATTGCCGATGTGCAAAACCACAAGCCGCAACGCGCCGACGAATTTTTGGCGCGCTTTAAGATGTCGGACGAACGCGCCCTGCCCGACTGCGTTTTTTCAAAAATTCCGTCGCTCGAGCGCGTGGACAATTCCGTCAGAAAAATAGTCCGCTCTTTCGACTTGGACTTCAACAACCACCTCAACAACGTCCAATACCTGCCGATTTCGTTCGAGTCTATCCCCGACGATTTCAGAAACGCCCACTCGCTGAACAGCTACAGAATCAAATTTTTGCGCGAAGGGCATCTGGGCAACACAGTAGTTTCCAACGTGCAGCTTGACCGCGAATCAAAGACAAGCCTGCATTCGCTTGTCCGCGCCGAAGACAACCTCGAGATGTGCAGGATTGTCGCGAACTGGTATTGATTGACAACGCGCCTGTCCGGCGTATTTCTGGCGCACCTTTGGCGTGTGCTTGGCGCGTGTTTTCGTTTTGCGCCAAGCCTGCTTTCTGCCGAACATACTTTTCAGCCGAACATACTTTGCGCTAAACTACGCGCGCGGCGGGTTATTTTATGTTCTCCAAAATGCGCGCGCGCGAAACGGTTTTTACTGCGCCCGCCGATTGTTCCGACTCGGCGGCGGGCTGTTCGGGCGCGGGAGGAGTTGGCGGAAGCGCGGCATCGGGGTTGCCCTCCGCGGGAGCTTGGGCTTCGGATTGTTTAAACGACACTATAAATTTTCCGTATGGAGTCGAAATTACGGCGGTCTGCGTGGGTTCGTCGTAATTTTCCACGGCAAAACCGCGCCCGTTGCGCACGCCCTGCTTGACCGTTACGACATCGCCCGAACGCCCGTCGAACACGCGGAAAAACCACGCGCCGTCAAGCCTGTATGCCGCCACAAGCTTGAGCTTATCTGTTTTCTCCGCGCCGAAACAGGGCACAAAAAACGCGCCCGCAACCGCGAGCGCAAAAATACCGAACAAACGGCACATAACCTACTTTCTCCTGCGGCGAACAACGAACGCCAACGCCGCCAATGCAAACACCGCCGCACAATACCCCGCCTCGGGCACCGCCCCGACAGTTTTGGAAAGGGTAAAGAACGAATTGGGAATTTCACCCTCCACGCTCTCGGTCACGCCATACCAAATATATGTGCCGTTTCCCGAAAGCGGAATCTGCCAGTCATTGGTTTCGTCCAATTTTTCCAATCCCGCCATTGAAGACGTAAATATGAAGTAGTTGTCGCCCTCGGAAACCGTATTGGAAGACGAATCCCACACTACAAGCGCAACTTTTTCCCCGCCACTGAAATCGTAATTGGCGTTGTCGTAATCGGAATTCGAACGCGCCAAATACAAGTCTTCGTTCTCAAAATATTTTAAATTTCCCGAAAACAAAGTCTTGTATGAACCGTCAGCCCTGACATTTTCGCCGCGCGAAAAGAAGTCGCCCGCAAGCATTTCGAAATCGGAAAAGTCCGACCCTTTCATATCCACAATCAACGCGAAATTGAGATTGTCGCGCACAACGCTTCCGTCGCTATGAAAAAACTCTCCCGCGCTAAAATCGAGATTCCACGCGGAAAAGCAGTTCAACGAACCCAAGCAAAACAAGGCGGAAGATATAATCTTTTTCATAGTTTTATTTGTTTAAATAAGACGGAGTAATTTTGCAACGAAATGTTGAGGGTAATTTAGAGGTAGCTTTCAAAAACTTTAATACCGTTCCCGCTTTCAATAGATAGTCGTCGCAAACGGAATACGAAGCGTTTTCCCAGTAGGATTTACTCGATGTTTTTCTGTAGGAAAACGTTTCCGCGGGCGTAATGTTGTGCCCCAAAGAAGAGTTGTCGTATAAATACAGAACATCGGTTCGCCTGATTGACTGCGACGCAAGAAACGCCCCCGAACCGACAAGACCTTCCGTTAAATCGGAAAGCTTGATGTCGACGGCGGACGGAACGGGGATTAAAATGTGCTGCGCTCTTCCGCCGCCCGAATCGGATTCGGTTGTGAACAACTCAAACGACGTGGCACACATCGGAATCACGCCCGAATAGACAACTTCAGACGCCACCCCCTTTGGCTGCGTTACGACAAAACACGCGTTCGGCTCTATTACGGAATCCGAAGCATCGGAATCGCCTTTGTCCAGCCAACCGTCCACTTTCCCGTATTTTCGATAGTAAAAACTCGACAAAAACGGCGGGTTGATTCCCACGGGATACTCCACTGAGTTTTCATACGTTGTGCTTTTCCACAATACCGACCTGTTCCTTGTAGGGAAAAGCGACGTTGCCTTTGCGAAGCCGCCGCCGTCGGGGAAGAGCGTTGCCATTGTCCAATGCGGGATTATCTGGAACGCGTCGCCGACCGATATTTTGCGGAACTCAGCCTCGCCAATTGAAATTTGGACTGAGTAGGAATCGTTCGCGGAAATGTCGAACCACGCGCCCTCCAGTTCGCCCGAAGTAAACTTCAGGTAGTAGTGGTTTGTCTGAACGCCGCTTTGGTAGACGAACTTGTTCGCCTTCCAGTTTGGCTCTCCGCGCGCCGAAATTTTGCGCGAGCTGAGCGTCATTCCGTCAACCTCGCCAGTGAAAGCGGGCATACGCGTGGGAAGAATGCCTATGTAGGTGTCGCTGTCGGCGGGGCACTGAACAGTGAACGAGCCGAACGTCGGCCCGTTCACCGAAGCGGCAAAAGCCGCCGCGGCGAACGCCAGTGAAATGAAAATCGACAACAATTTGAACATAAGCGAACTACGAATAGAAAACGTAGACCCTCAGACAATATTGTCAACTTTAATTTCACAGAATAAACGTATTATTCCTGAATATCTATTTTCAATCTGATGAATATCTTGCCCGAGGCGTCGGGCGCCATTTCAACGCGGCAATAGTCGAAGCCGTTTTCGCTTGAATCCACCGTAATTTCCGCGGGCGACCAGTTTTCCATGTCGGTCGAGTAGACCGCCTGAACACTTACGCCGTCGGGAAGAACCGTGCGTTTCTGGAAGCGCAACACCGCCGTAGTGCCGTCGTTTGAGAAGACAAAGTTCGGGTTGTCGGCATACGACGCCGCCTTTGACGCGTCGAGATTGAAAACGTATTTTTCAATGTTCGTTATTCCGTCGGAGTGGGGAATTGCGCGGTAGTCGGCGGAAGAATCGCCAATGCCGCCGTCAACTGCCCACTGGGAATAGTCGCTCATGTATTCGAACGCGCCGACTGTGCAGTTGGGTGCGCGGCGCGGGCGTGAGCAGGCGTCGGACATCGGGTCGGTAAGGACGCCCGCCCCGACTGCCACGCTGTCGGCCGAGACCTGCATCGTGCGCACGAACGACGCGCCCGAGTAGGCGGGTTCGGAGAGTTCGGGGTTTTGGGTCGAAATGTTTTCGCCCGCGCAACCCGTGTCTACAATGCAGTTTTTGGCGTCGAGCACGCCCGAGTTGTCGAACGCAGCCGCCAAGTTGCCCCAGACAATGCTGTTTCTGAGCGTCAATTCCGACGCAACATCAACCAGCGCGAAGAAGTTTGCCGACGCCGCGCTCTGCACGAACGTTCCGCAATCAATTCTCGCCTTAGAGCCTACCAGCTGCACTGCGCTTCTGGGGTTGCCCAAAACCGCGGGCGTGCCGCCGTAGATTGTGGCGTTTGTCATGTCGAGCGACGAATCTTTCAGATAGACCGCCGCGCCGCCCGTAGTGGCCGAGTTAAGCCCGATGAATACCGAGTTTATGATACCGCGCGAATTGCGCAGGAAGATTGCCCCGCCCGCGTATGCCGTCGAGCAGTTTTCAAACTCGCAGGACTCTACCGAAACAATGCTGCCCTGTTCGGCGTAGATTGCCCCGCCGCTGGGCGTGGTGTTGACATTTACGAATCTGCACTTTTCAAGCGCGAGCGTAGACGCATTCACGCCTATTGCGGGAATGCCCGCCGTATTGCGGATTTCGAGATTTTTGAGCGAAAGCACCGCCGAATTTACAACGTTGAACGCCGCAACCGACGAACCGCAATCGAGCACTGAAACGCCCGTAGGCGCGTCGGCACCGAACTCGTAGCCGCCCTCGATTTCCAGATTCTTCGAAATTCCGATTCTTCCGCCTATCGACGCGTTGCCCGCAACTTTTATGCGCGCACCCGCAGGAGCGCGGGAGACCGCCGCCGAAAGCGATGTGTATGCGCCGCTCCACGACGCGCCGTCGGAATTGTCGCCCTCGGGCGAAACGTAGATGTCGGTCGAGCCAAGCAGCACCATTTCCGCCGAAGAAGTCGCAATTTTCACGCCGCCCTTGGAGATTACGCACCTGAACTTCGCGCCGTTGTCGGCAGCCGAAGCGGAAACTTCAAGAGTGTTGGAAGTTGCGCCCTCGATGTCGACCCACACGCCGTTTTCGAACTTCTGCCACTGGTATGTGCCGTCGCCGTCCGACAGAACCGAGAACACGGCGTTTTCGCCCGCGCGCGCAACCGCGTTTGCGGGAGACTTTAGAATGCCGACTGTTGCGGAGAAGTAGAAGTCGGTTTCGGCGTTCTCCTCGGCGGGAGTGAGTGTGTAGACAAGCGGATTGCCCTGAGCGTCCACAATGTCAAGCGCGCGGATTTCCGCCGCCGTCATGCCGCTTATGCGGACGAGATTTGCGGCAAAATCGTTGAACTTAAGCGTAAACGTTCCCTCCGAAACCTCGGGCATAAGGGCGAATTTGCCCACGTTCAGGCAGTGCCCGCCGAGCGTTATTTCGAGGGTCGAATTCGGGAAGAATTCGAACGCGCCGAAGTTGTTGTCCGCGCCCAGAACGAGCTTTGCGTTTGCCGCGCCCAAGGCTGCGGAAGTGTCGTAGCCCGAATCTGTGGCGGCGACTTTCGTCGGGTCGAACGCCGATATTGTGAAGGTGGATTGCGCCTGCGGCAGGGCTGTTCCGCCGTCGGAGGCTATCGAGAACGCGTCGGTGGAACGCAGCTCGAGCGTTGCGCCGTCGGCGACAAACACGCGCGAATCGAATCTGAGCGCGCCTTCAGCCGCCGAAGAAACCGCGCCCGCGCCCTCGACCGCCAGCCCGCCCAACACTGCGGGGAAGCCTGCTACGGAGCAGTTCTGCGCAACTTCGGCGTATTTGTCGAACACAGCGGAAACGAACTTTACGGTGCAGAATTGCGCGCCGCTTGTGCCCAAGCCCGTAGCCATTCTGCCGTTGACTTCGACGTAGCCGTTTATGTAGGTATTGCCAAGGCACAGCATCGAAGAGCTTCCGCCCGCCGACGTGCCAGTAATAAACCGCGCGCGCGCCGCGCCCGAAAGCGGTGTTTCGGAAGGCTCGCCGATGTTTATCGCCGAAGACGGCATGTAGAAGTTGAAGTATGTCTTGTTGCATATCATTTCCGCGCCGTTGCGCACTGTTATGGTGGAGTTAAGCCCCTTCAGCAGACGCGCGCCGCGCCATGACTTGGAAATAAACAGCTCCGCGTTTTCAAGTTGCAGACCGCTTGCGGGCGCGTCTACGTCAATGTCGAAATCGACCGAAACGTTTTTGATAAACGAGTCTGTCGATGTCAGCTTAAGTGTGCCGTCGCCGCTGAAAAGAATCGAGCCGTGCAGCGAGGCGTCGGGCTGTCCGAGCGCACAGCCGAATGTTCCCGCCGCCCCCGAATTCGCGCTTGAAAGCACCAGTTGCGAGCCGCGCGAAACGTTTACTTCAGCCGCCGCACCGTTTACCTCGGTGTAGGCGGAAGCCGCCGTGCGGTTGCCGTCAACGCGCACATACGCGCCATTTTGCAACACGAGCGACTGCACCGCGTATTCCGCCGCGCCCGCCGTGCAAAGCGGCATAGCGCGCGCCCTGCCCGCGGCGTCGGAAAGCGCGTTGGGAACCGACGCCAATCCTATCGCCGAGCTGCCCTCGCCCGCCTCCATTGTGCGGACGGGAGAACCCGCCGCGTATGCGGGCGCGGACAAATTCGGGTTGGCGGTTGAGACGTTTTCGCCCGTAGCTTCGTTGAGCACGCAGTTTGAAACTTCCACGGATTTCCCCGCCGACAAAACGCCGTCGCCGCCCCAAACTATGCTGTTGAACAGGTGCGCCGAGCTTCCCGCCGCAACGCCCACAAGCGTTTTATTGGAGATTCCGTTTTGCGCGAACGTGCACAGGTTTGCCACAAACGTAGAGTGAGTCTGCGTTGCGGAATTTTCGGCCGCGGAAATTACGGACGCTTTCCCCGAATGGGGGAAACAGTCGAATACCGTTGTATTTTCCATGTAGAGGTTGCCGCCCGCGAGGTGGATTAGGCCGCTTACGTTGTCGGAATTGCAGTTGCCGAAGTATGCGCGCGATACTCTGCCCGAGGCTTCGCGCAGGAAAAGCGCGCCGCCCGCCCAGTATGTGGAGCAGTTTTCGAACTCGCAGTCGAGAACGTCTATGTAGCTGCCGCTGTAGGCGTAGATTGCGCCGCCGTTGCCGCTCGGGTTTCTGGCGTCGCGTATGCGGACGTTTCTCAGGAACAGGTTGGAGTTGCCCGCGTTTATCGCCGACGAAGACGACGTTTCGGCAACAGTCAGCGAGCGCAACAGCACCGTGCAGTTGCGGACAAGCAGCAGAGCGTGCGCGCCGCCGCCCGAAACGACCGTCTCGCCGCCCGAGCGCGATTCCGCAGAACTTTCGTAGCCGGCAAAGCCGCCGATTATTTCGAGGTTCTTTTCAATCACAATGCGAGACGTTGTGAACGTGCCGTTCTTGACGAAAATCCTCGCGCCGTCGGGCGCGGACGCAACCGCCGCGGCAAGCGTATTGAACGCAGTCTGCCAAGACGCACCGTCGGAATTGTCGCCCTCGGGCGAAACGTAGACTGTCGCCGTGCCGAAAGCCGCCAGACGCGCCGCGTCGGAAACGGCAGTTTCGCCGCCGCCCGAAACAACGCACCTGTAGAGGTAGCCGCATTGTGCCGTTGTGGCGTTGAAGCTGTATTTTGCGGACGTTGCGGAATCTACATTCTGCCAAGTTGCGCCGCCGTCGGCCGAAACCTGCCACTGGTATGTTCTTTCGGCAGAACCCGCCGCGCCCACAAAGAACGTTGCGGTATCGCCGTCGAGAATCACCGCGTTTTTGGGCGAGTCGGTTATCGACACCGCGCCGCCGAGAACGAAGTCGGTAGCGGTGAATTCCGAAACGGGGACAAGCGTGTAGTCTATCGGATTTCCTTCGGAGTCTACTATGTTCAGCGCGCCTATTTGCGCGGCGGTCATCGCGCTTATGCGCACAAGCCCAGCTTGGAAATCGTTTATCTTGAGGGTAAACGTTCCCGATTCCGATTCGGGCATAAGGGCGAATTTGCCTACGTTTATTTTGTTGCCGTTAAGCGTTATTTCGAGAGTCGAATTCGGGAAGAATTCGAACGCGCCGAAATTGTTTTCCGCACCCAAAACGAGCTTTGCGTTTGCCGCCCCGAAAGCGTCTTCATACACGACTTCGCCCGACTTTTTCATATTCGCCGCAGTGAAGTTCGAAACCGTGAAGACCGATTTGCACTGGCGGTTGTAGGAATTGTCCACTCTGCCGATGCGGAACGCGTCGGTGGAATTCAGGCGCAGTGTTGCGCCGTCGGTGATGAACAAGCGCGAACCGAAGCACAAAGAATCGGTGGCGGCGTTCGAGACTATGCCCGAAGTGCCGTCGGCGGCAAACGTGGGCGAACCTACAATCACGGGGAATTGCGGGTCGGAGGAGAGCTGGTCAATCCAAGCCGATTCGCCGATTTGGCAGCTTGCAAGGAACATTGCGCAATACTGCCCAGAGTTTATCACGTTCATCTGTCCGCGCAGGTAGACAACGCCGTTGATGTATGATTTACCTGCCGCGTGGAGAGCCGCCGCGCTGTCGGTATCTTCACCCATGATGAGCTTTGCGCGGGCGTCGCCTACAAGAACGGTTTCGGAGGGTTCGCCGATATTGAGCGTTGAGGAGCTTGCGTGCAGGTTGAAATACGTTCCCGTGCACTTGTAGACAACGCCGTTTTCAATCGTTATTGCGGAGTCGTGCCCGCCTATCATTCGCGCGCCCGTCCAATTTGCGCCGAAGCGGATATTGGCGTTCGCAGAATTGAATGAGTTGAAATCGGAGGTTGTGGGAACGCGCAGGTCGAGGTTCATATTTCTGATGAACACGTCGCCTGTTGCGCCCGTCATCGAGAGCGTTCCGCCGCCCGAAATCAAAACGCTGCCCTTGTTTTGCGAGGCAATCGTGCTGCCGAATGCGTAGTTGTTTTCGTTTGTAAGAACAACCTTTGCGCCGTCGGCTATGTTGACTTCGGCAACGGCGTCTTTCATTGCGCGAATGGAAGAAAGGCTTGTGTCTTCGTCTACGTAGAAATACGCGCCGTTTTCAAGGGTGATGAATCCCGTAATCGACATTTCCGAAGCCACCGCATACCCGCTTATTGTGGGCGAGTTCGAAACCGCGAGCGAAGCCGCGAAGGAATACGCCGAAACCGCCGAATTGTAGATTCTGCACCGCACAAACGCCCCGTTGTATTCGGAGGGAATGTCGGAGAGTGTGAGCGCGGAGTCGGTCGCGCCCTCGATGTCGGTCCAGACGCCGTTTGCAAGCATAATCTGCCACTGGTATTGCAGGTTGCTGCCCGTCGCCGAAACGGAGAACGTTGCGCTGCCGCCGACCTCGGTTGTTGCGGCGGAAGGTTCGGAAACCACGGAAACGGGGTCGCCTACCGAAAGCGTTGCCGCGAACGAATGCGCAACCGAGCCTTCGAGCGTTGCCGAACATCTGTATAGCCCCGCGTCGGTGAGAGCCGCCGATTCTATCGAGAAAGTCGCGGAATTTGCGCCGTCAACGGGCGTCCAAGTTGCGCCGCCGTCGGAGGACTTCTCCCATTGCAATGAGCATTCGGCGTCGCTTTCGACTTCCGCCGCAAACGACGCCGACTTGCCTACAAACGCGTTGGCATTTCTCGGCTGAAGCGTGAACGCCAAATTCTTCGTTATTTCGAACGCGCCTATGCAACGCGTGGCCGAACGCGCATTGCCTGCGGCGTCGGTTGCGGGCGATGATTCGAACGCGCGCCCCGTCCAAGCCGCCGAGCCGTTGTAGCCTATCGGAACAACCCTCGTTCCGCCGAGGTCAGTGAGCGCGCCGAGTTCGGGGTCGGAAGTGTAGACGTTTTTGCCGCCCGCAAAGCCGGTATCGACAACGCAGTTTTCCACTGTCGCCGACGCGCCGCCCGAAATCGTTATTGCAGAAGACGCCGAATTTTTCCAATTCCAAAGAATGCTGTTGTAGAATTTTGGCGTGGAGGAAGACCCCGCAATAACCGCGCAGCTTTGCGCACCCGCGCCGCCAAGAAGCGTGCAGCTGTCGAAAACGGGGCTTGCCGAATTTGTAATTTCAATGCAGTGCGTGGCCGCGTTGCCTTCGGTAGTTGCGTTGTCCGTGAACGTGCAGTTTGCAAAAACGGCGTCGGTTGCGTTGCATATTACAGCCGAGCCAATCTTCGCCTTGTTGCCCGCAAACAGGCAGTTTTTAAACGATGCCGCGCCCGCGTTTTTCATATAGACCGCGCCGCCCGCAAATGTAGCCGTGTTGTTTTCAAACTCGCAGTTTTCGAAAACGGGTGCGCCCGCAGCCACTTGGACAGCCGCGCCGTTCCACACTGAGGCGTTTGAAACGAATTTGCAGCGTTTGAATACCGCGTCGGCTGAAACAAGTGCCGCCGCGCCCGAATCCGCGCTTGCGTTGCGCAAAACGAGGTTTTCAAATTCAGCCGCCGCCGAAACGGAGAGTATTCTGGCAGCCGAACCGCCGTCGAGAACAGTGGGGACGGAAGTCGGAACGCCTTCGTCGGTCGCAGGCGAAAGGCCGCCGACGATTTTGACGTTCGGTTTAGATACCGCAACCGCCGCGGCAATCGGGTATTCGCCCGACGCCATTTTTACAACAGAACCATCAATCGGGGTTGCGGGCAACGCCGCCAAAGCCGCCTTGAGTGTTGCCTTTGCGTTGCGCCAAGAAAGCCCGTCGGCGGAATCGTTGCCGTCGGGGGAAACGTAGACTACAGAAACGGGTTTTGTGCCGACCGAGGTAGCCAAGGCCGAAAGCAGCGCGCCGGAGGCGTCGAAAATCTTGCACTCATACTGTGCGTCGGCCTCGGTCTGCGACACTTCAAGCGCGGCGGAAGTTGCGCCCGCAATTTCCGTTCCGTTTTTGAACCACTTATACGTTGCGCCCGAAACCTCCGCGACCGACAAAACAAACGTTTCGCCCGCGGTCGGAGTCGAGACCGAAACGGCTATCCCCGCCGCTTGAGCCGCGCCCGCAAAACACGGGAATGTGCGCGCCACTGAGTTTGCGTCGAAATTCGGCGCGCGCGCGTCCTGCGCCGCCAAGCCGTCCGCCGAAGCCCCCGCCGCGGGAAGCATTGTGTAGACTGCCGAGAACTGCCTGCGCTTGAATTCGCCCAAGTTCGGGTTTGCCGAAGTTATCGCCGAGCCGCCTTCAAAGCCGCCCGCAACAACGCTGTTTGAAACTTCCGCCGCCGCGCCCGAAACGGATATTTCCGAATCGGCGGGAGCGGAGTCGTCCCAGAAAATGGAATTTACTGCGGCAAGCGTCCCGCCCGAAGCCGAAACCGCTCCGCCCGACGTTCCCGCGGAATTTCCCGAGAACGTTGCGTGGACGACAGTCGTTTGCGAATCAAAGAAGCTGACCGCGCCGCCCTGCTGCGTTGCCGAATTTTGGCGGAACGTTGCGTTCGCCAAAACAACTGCGGAACTGTCGGCGTTTACCGCGCCGCCCGACGCCGCCGTGTTGCCGAAGAAGTCGCAGTTTTTAAACGAAACCGCGCCGCCCGCGAACGCCGCCGCGCCGCCGTTTTTCGCCGAAGCATTCTGCACGAAACGGCAGTTTGTAAACACGTTTTCCGCCGCGAGCGAATAAACCGCGCCGCCGCTTTCGGAGGAGCTCGCCGAGGCGAACCAAACTCTGTCGAACGCGAGCACGCCGCACTTTTGCGACGCCTCTATGATTCTGCGTTCGCCGCCGCCGAAAAGAACCGTATCCGAACCCGAAAGCGGGCGGTCGTCGGGCGAGGCTTCCGTTCCCGCAAAGCCGCCGAGAATGCGAACCGAAGACGAAACCGACGCCGTCTCTTCAAGCGCGTATGTGCCCGCGGCAACCCAGATTTCGGGAACGCAGTTTGCGAAATCGGCGCGCGCTAAAGCCGACTTCAAGTCGGGGAGCGCGGTCGCCCAAGAGAGTCCGTCGTTGCCCGCCGCGCCGCTTTTCGAGACGAACAGGCGCGGATTGCCCACGGAAATTGTCCAATCGTTGGAGGCGTAGACGTTGCCGTTCTTTTCGACCTCCACTTTGTAGACCGCGCTTGATTCGGTCTGCGAAATTGTGAGAGTGTCCGACGTTTCGCCCTCAATCAAAACGCCGTTTTTATACCAGCGGTATGTTGCCCCCGCAACGTCGCAAACGGCCTTGAGCGTGAACTGCGCGCCCGCCACAACACGGCTTTGCGCGTCGATTGAAACGCTGCGCGGGTTCAGCAGCAAAAAGTCTTTTGCGCCTACCGTTCTGCCCGCGTAGGAGAAGGGAGTGTCGTTGTAGTTTGTAATTACTTCGCTGCCGTCGGAATACCCCGTAACGAACACGCCCGAGGAAATTTCCCTGTGCGATTCTATGTATTCGTATTGCAGATACGCAGTGGGCGCGTATTCCTTGTAGGCTTCGGCCACGGGCACAAGAGCTTCGTCTCTGGTGGCGTCGGAGCGCGACATTCTGAAGTAGTATGTGGGGCGTCCGCCGTATTCGAAAACCTTCAAACGCTGGTTTGCAACGCTGCCCAACGCCGAATACGGTGTGATGTCGCTGCCGACGGCGTGTTCGTGCGGGTAGTCAATCGTGGCGTAGAAGGGATTGCTCAGAATGATTCCGTGATAGACGCTCTGCCAGAACGGAACAATGCCGTCGACGAGAGCCTCCTGCTTGCCGACGTAGCTCGGCCACGCGCTTGTATACAAAACGTAGTCGAGCGATTTTGCAACGTGGTCGCACGGGCCTTCGGAAGAGAAGCCCGCAAAATATTCGCCGAACATTTTGCCGATTTTGTTCATCCAGTCGGCGGTGTCGTTGCGCGTGCACGGGTGGTCGGAATTGAAGCAGTCGTGCGGGCGCACGCAGCTTGTTACGTCGACGTGCAAAATGCCGTTGAAGCCGATGCGCTGCATATACTCGCAGTCGGCCTTCATGTATTTTTCCTTTTCGAATATGCGCCTAAAGCACGGCGTGTATGCGCGGCCGTTCCAATAGATGGAAGTTTTCACGTAGTTGCCGCCCTTGTCCTTTGTGATGTCCGCCCAGTCGAACTTGTCGGCGATTGTGAAGTAGTCCATGTGGTTTATGTGACCCGTCACCTGATAACCCAGACTTTTCGCCAGATTTATGTTGCGCATAAGAGCCTCTTCGCCGCCGAACTCTGCGGGAATGGGAGCAAGATCGGGGTAGTCGCCCTCGAATCCGCCGACACCCCAGCCGACAAAGCATGCCTCCACTTTATCGACGCCCAACTCGTTTAGGCGCGTAAGCATTGCGCCGAAGTCGTCGAAAGTGGCGTTTGCCCTGAGCGGGGGTTCGTTTTCGCCCCTGACTTGGTGCTCGATTTGGTCGGCGTTGTTTTTTTCGCCGAAGCGTTTTCTGAAGAAAATCGACTCCGCGCTGTATTTCAGGCGGGGATTGTTCTTTATCCGCTCCTTCAGCGGCTTTACTTCGCCGCGCGCGAGCTGGTAGTTGCGGTAGACGCGCCCCATGTCGCAGTATTCGGCGGTGTCGGCAAGCGGATAGAAATCTACAATCAGGTCTTCCTGAGAGTGCGCCAAGCCGAGTTTCTGCATTCCGATGTCGGCTATTTTAAAGCGCGGGAAAATTTCGTATACGCCGTTGGCGACCTCCACTTTGATGTCGTATTCGTAGCGCAGCCCCTTGACTATTGCAACCCACGTTTCGCGCGGGTTTTTCATGCCGAAAACGGGCATAACCGTGCGCGCGCAGTCTTTTAAAGAAGCTTTCATCAGGCGGAACGTGCCTATGCGGCTGTCGCCCAAAACGAAGTAGCCGCGCTCCCCGTTGACCGCCTGCGCGGTGTTGAAAACAACGTCCACAGTGGCGATGTCGCCGTCGGCGGTGAGCTGTTCTTTGGGAATGCGATACCGCCACGCCGAGGGGTCGTCGGGCGAGACTTCAAGCTGCACGCGCGAAACCTCCGTAGCTCCCGAAGTGCGCGTAATGCGGATTTGCGCAGAACGCGAAGATTTGTCGGCAACGGCGTCGCCCGAATTCGCCCAAGCGAGCGTTCCGTTCGAGCCTACTTGCATATTTACGCCCAGCGCGCCGAGCTGGTAGCCGTCGGCCTTTTTGAAATAGATTTCCGCGCCGCCCTCCGTCAGCAGGCTTTTTACGTTGCCGATTGACAGATTCCCGCGCGCCTCTCCGCCGAAATCGACGTAGATTTTTATGTTTGCACCCTCCGAAATGGGAACGAGGCGGGCGATGGAAAGCGCGGCCTTGTCGGCGGTTTTTCCGTCGAGAGCCGAAACGTCGAGATAAAGCGACGCCCCGTCGGCGTAGCGGATTGTCCCGATTTCATTGGCGGCCGACGCCCTGATTGTGAGCTTTGTTCCGCCCGAAGCGTTGCGCAGTTCGAACACGGAATCTCCCTGCGAAGACGCGCCGAATTTTGCGCCCGCAATTATTGCGTTGCGCGATTTGAGATTGAGAACGGAATTGTCGAAAACAAGAATTTCGTCGAAGCGCAAAGAGCCTTCCGCCGATTTGACATTCAGCGTCGTGTTTTCAATCTTGTTGAGGGCGCGCACTGCCGACAAGTCGGCAACCGATACCCCGTTTTGCTCCATGCGCGCGCCCGCGCCGAATGTCCATTTGCCGTTGTGCAGATACACGCAGTAGTTGTCGACGTTCCATTCGTCGTTGGCGGGCGCCCAGCGGTAGCCGTTTACGACGAACGCCCCGTTTATCGTGCTCTTGGTGCTTGTCATGCGCGTTCCGCCCGAAGTGAAAATCGTGCTGCCCGAAAACAATCCGCCGTCGAAGCCCGTTGTGAATTTCGACGTTTCGGCAATCGTCAAATTTCCGCCGCCGTCGAAAATCATATTGCCCATCGCCGTGCCGCTATTGCAGTGCGCCGCCGCCGTAAGTTCTACATTGGCGTTTAGGGTGATTGATTTCCCCTGCTGGATTCGGTTGAAGATTCGCACAACCGCGGGGCTGTCTTCGCCCGCGTTGAAAGTCCAGCTTTCGGTCATCGGGGTGAATTCGTTCGTGAAATCGGCAGAGCCTGAAACGACCCTGTCGGCAAGGAGTGTGTAGCAGAACGATACGCACAGTATGAGTATCGCGAGGGGATTGGAGGTTCTCATAGTAGTAATAGTCGAGTTAAATGGGTAGAGGCCTATACTACCCAAAAGTCTTCGGGCTGTCAACACAAACATAGCGGCGAATTGAAAAAAACTGGACTTTTTTTTGGAAAATGAGCGAACTTTAAAGAATGAAATCTTCGTCAATACTTCCACCACCCGCGGCTCGCTAAAAACGGGTCGAACTTCGGATTACTCGGAATAAATCCTCCCTCCGACGCGGCTATGCGGCGGTTCGGGTGCGGTGTGCACCGTTTGTTTGGCTCGTTTGTAAAACAAACAAAACGATTCAATTCAACAAAACGGACAAATGAAGAATTTATATATTTTTATGGTATTGGCGGGCGGCGCGCTCTACGGAACGATGTCGTCTTTCGTGAAACTTTCCTACGCCAACGGATTCACCGCGGCGGAGGTGTCGTTTTTTCAGGCGTTTTTCGCGGCGGTGTTCCTGTGGATTGCCGCAGCCAAACGCCCTTCGGCAAACGCCCCGCGCATTCCGCGCGGACAGGCTGTGCCTACGCTGTTCGCGGGCGCGGCAATAGGAATGGCAAACTACCTGTATTACCAATCGCTGCCGTTCATTTCGGCGTCGCTTGCGATTGTCGTTTTAATGCAGTTTACTTGGTTCTGTATCGCGCCAGAAGGTTTGACGTAGTTGTGCCAAACGTTTGACCATTTTGGCAATTTTCCTCCCCGCAAAAGCCCCGTTGCATTCTGGTTGCAAGGGGGCTGCGTTGTCTTTGCAGGAGTGTTGCAAGGTTCGGGATTTTTGTTGTCGGCTGAGAGGCAACATTCGGAGCTGAGGAAACACAATCTCGAAATAGTCGGGAATGAATCAGAATTCCGCAAACACGAAAATCGAGCACAGCTAAAAGCCTTTCTTTTTTAATTCGCTTCGCATTTTCTAAGTTGGAGGGCGTTTCTTTGAAAATGTCCTCTTGTTTTTCCAAGTTGCCCGAAAATCTCGCCGTTTTGTTGGGTTGTTCAAGGTCTGTTAAGCCCCGCCCGAATCTTCCGTGCCGCTGTCGTCGGTGTCGGTCGCGAACTTGCCGTCGGAGAGGTATTGGTTGTAGATGTCCTCAATCTGCCCGTCGAACCACTCGGCGAAGTTTGCGATAGTCGCCGTATCGGCTGAATCCGCCAAGCCGTCGGCCGCGACAATCGCTTTGAGCTTGTCGACTGTCGCCGTGGCGAGCGTCAGCGAAACGGCCGTCGTGTTTGCCGCCTTGTTTTCGTAGGTTTCCACCTTTTCGAGCAACGCCGACGTCTCCACGCCGAACTCCTTTTTGAGCACCTTTTTGAGCGTTTGGAGGGCGGAATCGTCCCCCAGCAAATCTGAATCTGCCATATCGTTCCTTTCTATCTATATTATATACATTTTGTCTTTTTCACGCGGAGCTCGTAGACGCCGTTTTCGCGGTCGAAAGACGGTTCGGGCTCGGCATACTGAAACCAGTCGCCGCGGGCGATTTTTGCACGCCACTGCGCGGGCGAAGGGATTGTCTGCCTCGAAATCACGCTGAATTCCAACCCCGACTGCTGGTGCGGCACGAAAATTTCCCTGCCGCTGAGGTCGGGTTCGTTTACCGAAAACGTGATTTCCTCGCGAATCGGCCGCCTGCGCTTTTTGTAGACGCGCGTGGAGTGCGCGCGAATCATCTTGCCCGCATACGGTTGAAGCGTGATGTTGATGTCGCTGGGCATTGGAATACCGTTGAGGCATTGGAAGAAGCTCTCGAACTCGGCAATGCCGCGATTGGGGTGCGGATTGCGCACAACCGGCACTTCGAACGAAATCGTCCCCGAAATTTCAATCTTGTTGCCGACCTTCCGAACAATGCGCGTGGGGGAACTGTGGACGTTGGAAACGAAGCACCGCCACGGGTTGAGGGCGCCCAGAATGTCCTTTGTCATATACCAACAGTTGAGCTTCACGAAGATATAGTCGCCCGTGTTGAAACGCTCGGGATTGGTGACGGCGAGAATCGTGTTGTGGTAGAAGTCGGTGTCCCAGCGGTGTCCCGCGCCGCGCCCGATTACAAGCGGAGACTCCGAAGCGTAGTCGGGGTCTTCCAACCCCCAAATCGGCACGACGTCGCTGTCCATCACGACATACGTCTTTTTCGGCGCGTAGACGTAGGTTTCGGTCACCAACAGCAGGTCGCCCTCCTCGTTGGCGGGCGCGGGCGACTGCGCCCCGAGAACGTAGTTGCGGCTTTTCAACGCCGACAAATGCGCCGCGGGAATGTCGCCAAAAACCTCCTCTCCGTCGATGTTTTTCAAGCCGAAGTCAAGCGGCGCGCCGCGCGTCTGCTTCACGCGCTGGTAGTCGTCGCGGTTGACGTAGTATTTCAGGCGAATCCAGTAGTTCGCCTCGTCGCCGAATTCTGCGAAGCGGAAGACGGGCTCGTAAGTGCCCGCGTAAACCCGTTTTGAAAAGTAATCGTCTATCATCTTGTGCCCTCCACATATTCGCCGCTGCTCGAAAAACCGCTTTCGCTCTGCCCGCGCACGCTCTTTTCGATTGACTCCAACAGCGCGACAATCCTGCGCTGGTCTTTGCCACCCGCGTTTGCCGACTGGTTGGGCGGGTTCTGTGTTCTGTTTGTCAAAGCCTTGCGCGCGGGCGTCGTCTTGGTCTCGGTCTTCTTCGCCTCCTCGTCCTTCCTTTCGAGCTTGCGCGGCTCGGCGGGCTTGTCGGACGCCTCGGCGATGTCCCTGACGCCCTTGGGCGCAACGCCTGCCATTTTGGCCGAAACGCTTTCGACGCTGCCCAAGTAGTTCTGCGCCTGCCGCGTCATCTCCTTTGCCGACGCCGACTGCGTCTGCTTTGCCTGCTCCATACCCGCGCCTTTGCCGTCGCGGAAGTCGGTCCAGCCGACATTCGCGCCGATTGCGCCGGTGCGGCGCGCCTCCTTGAATTGAGCGTATTGTTCGGCGTATTTTGCCGAAACAGTCGCGGGAAGACCGTTTCTGCTTCCCCTTCCCGAAGTCAGCGTATTCTGTCCGAACCCGCTCCCGAAGGCTTGCCCCCGCTGCGTTCCGAAACCGCCGCCGAAACCGCGCCCGCCCGCAAGCGAATTTTTCCGCGACAACGCCGAAGACTCGCCTTCGAAGCCGAGCGATGTGCTGCGCGAATTCTGCCCCGCGCCGAAGCCCTGCTGTGGTGTCAAGCCGCCCGCCTTGCCGCCGCGCTGCTGCTCCTGCTGGGCTTTGTAGGAGTTGGTCTGGCGCATCATATTGCCGAGCTTTTTCTTGTCGGAATCCGAAACGCCCTGCAAGCCCGCAAGCGTGCGGCGGATTTCGCGCTCCTCCTCCAACGCCTGAGCCTCCTTCAATTTGCCCTGAGCTTTGAGCTGTTCGATTTTGTTCGCCAGAATTATGTCCTCGATTTTCGCCTGCGCATTCTTTGCGAGATTCTGGCGTTCGGTCTCGTCTGAAATGGACTTTTCAAGATTGTAGCGTTCCTTTGCCTGCGCGTTGGCGGAATTTTGCAACGCCACAAGCTGGTCGCGGCTCATTCCCTCTTTGCGCGACGCCTCGAAGATTTCGGAGGCAAGCTGTGCCACGCGTTGCGAGCCTTCCAATTCCTTTGCGAGCGTTTCGTTGCCAGAGGCGCGGGCGCGGAGAATGTCCAGCTCCAAATCGTGCTGCCGCGTCTTTGCCGATTCCGTTTCGGCGTTGAGCCACTTCTGGGCGTCGGCTTCTTGTTGGAGCTCGCCGAGTTTCATTTTCGCGAATTTTTCGGCGTCGGTCATAATCCTGACGCGGTCTTGTTCCGAGTTCACCAAGTGTGCGTGGTCGGCGTAGTATTTTTTCTGGATTTCGAGTGCTTTCTGCGCAAGTTCGACGTGCGCAAGCTCCGCCTCGCGGAACTTGACGATGCGCTCTATTCCCACCGCGCGCGCGGCGTTGAGGTCTTTTTCGACTTGGTATTTGCGCTCAACTTCGCGGTTCGTCATCGACTCAAATTCGGCGGCGGCGGCAGCCTTGACGCGTTCGACGTAGAGCTTTTGCAGCTCGGCAAGTTCGCGCTTTTTCTCGACCAACTTTTGGGCGTTTTCGACGGCGTTCGTTGCACCGTTTCCCTGCGCGGCTTCGAGACTGGCGATTTCCGCTGAGAGCTTTTCGATTGATTCCGCGGTGTCGGACGCAGAGGCGTTTGCCTTTTTGAGCTCAGCTTCGTAGTCGGCAATCACGCCCGCAGCCTTGCGTATTTCGGCGGCCTCGCGGCGGCGCGCCTCGTAGGCTTCGCGGGTTTTTTGCGCCTCCTCGTCTTCGGCATCGGTGAGGCTCGAAACGTATTCGACCAGCTGCGAAATTCCGAGAATCGCCGCCGTGACGGCGGTCGCCAAAAGCCCGAGCGGATTGGCGCGGACTGCCGCGTTTAGCCCGTGCATCGCGGCGGTCGTCGTGCGCACGCCGCCCGCAACGCCCAAGAACGAATCGGCAACTTTAAGCAATCCGCCCACCTTTGTGAACGCAAAGCCCACCGCAAGCGACGTGAGCGAAAGCGTCAAAGCCTTGACGGCTATCGGCATCGAAGTGACGAGTTCGCAGACAGCCCGCAGCATTGTCGCAACGTTTTTGATTGCTGGCGCGAAAGCCTCGCCGACTACTTCCTGCAAGTCGCCCCAAGCGTTGGCGCACTGTTTGAGCCTGCCGTCGAGCGTGTCGACGCCCGCCTCGGCTTGGGCGAAGCCCGACGCGGCAAGCTTCTGGACTTCGGCGAGTTTTTCGGCTTCGGTAGTGCATTTTGAAAGCGCGGGTATGTATTCCTGCAATGCTGTTGTTTTGCCCTGCACGGCGGCGGAAGCGGCTTTTGTGGCCGTCATCACGTCCATTCCGAGCGCGGTCGAAAGCCCGATTGCCGTGCGGATTGCACCCTCCATCTGCGCGGCGTTGACGCCCATTGCCGACGCCATAGCCTGCATTTCCAAAACCTGCTCGTCGCCGTAGGTTGTGATGCGCTGGATTTCGGAGGCGAGGTTTTGCATAATCGGCAGCACCTCCGAAACCCTGCCACCCTGCGCGCGTATGGCTTCGGAGACTTTCTGCACCGCCGCTTCCTGCCGCCCAAACGCCTGAATTGTTGCCGTTATCGCCGACGGAAGTTGCGTTGCCAGACGCGTGCCCATCGCGCCAAGCTCCATATACGCCCCCTGTAATGTAGAAGAAAACCCGTCGATTTCATCTTTCGTTTTTTTCGTTTCGTCCCGAAATTTTTTCGAACTGTCCGAAGCCTTGTCGGTCGCACCCGAGACGTTTTCCATCGCCTTTTTGTTGGCAAGCGTGGCGGTCAAAAGGTCTTTGCTTGTCTTGGAAAGTTGCGCCGCCGACATCGACACCGCCGAAAATGTCTGCCCGTTTATCACGGACATTTCCGCGCTGATTGCCCGCAGCTCCTCCAACAGCTTGTGGATTTCGTCGAGCTGGGCTTTTGTTTCTATATTTATATTGTAAGTGTCAGCCATTTTTTAGTCCGATTTTTGTTGATTTTGTGAAAGCTTTATCCGATACTCAGGACAGAAACGGGAATGAAGACTGTCTTTGAAATACTTTTTGGGTTATTGTTCTACATCATTGGGTGCGGAATCGGTCTTTATGTCATTTGCTTGTTGTCCCGTTTGCCCGGATTGAACGACAGTCTCGGCAAGCCCGTCATCAAGGTTCACTACAAGAAATAGTCCGCACCGTTTTTATTCTTCTGTGGCCCTCAGGTCTTTGTTTATTCGACTGAGGGCTTTTTCGTCTCCGTTTGCGGCGGTGTAGGCGTCGAACATCGCGACGGTGTCGCGGGCGCGGCGGCGGGCGATAGCCTTTGAAATATCCCTTAGCCGCAGCGGCGAAAGCTCCAAAACGTCGTCCCATTTGAGCGGCGAATTGGCGCAAATCCACGCGGCAAGCTCGCAGACTATTCGCCAGTCGGATTTTCCGTTGTTTTGTCGGGAAGACTCGCTCCAAGAATCCGGGCTTGCATTCTGGTTGCCGCCGCCTTCCGCTGCAACCAGCCCGTAAAAGGGACGCGGTTGAGCTCGTGGACTTTTTCAAAAATTTTGCCGCTGTCATCGGGCAAGAGCATATCGACTTCCTCGCGAGTGAGGTCGGTGGCAAGCCCTACAAGTTCAGATTCGAGCGCAAACAGCGCGGCATACTCGGCAAACATCCGCACGGGCAGACATTTTACCTTGACGCTTTTGCGGTCGCCAATCGGGCGCGTTAGCGGCACTTCCTCGTAGCCCAAGAATGTCGCCATATCGCGGGCGGCGGCTTCGGTGGTGTTGGTGTTTTGATTTTCCATTTTGAATTAAGAATGAAGAATTAAGAATTGTGATAAAAAGAGACATCGTGTCCCGCAGGCAAAGTCGTGAGGCGTGAGCTTAGGGAGGCGTTTGTGAGCTGGCGGGATAGTGCTGTTGCACAGACCGCCCGAACAAACCCTCCATAAGCCGCGAGACGCCTCCGTTGCAAATCCGAAAAATGCGAAGCCTTTTCTAAATTGAAAAACATTCATTGCAACGGAGGTTGCGTCCTCACGGCTTTGCTACTTGGAGATTTTGGAGTCGACAAGCCTGCGCGTGAGAATTTTGTCTATCTCCTGCGCCTGAGTGAAATACGGGCTTGCGAACATTTTTCGGCTCGCAAACGCGTTGACGATTTCGCGGCACTTTGCCTTTGCGGCAACCGCGTCTTCCATTTCCAAGAGCCCGTCGAAAACGTATCTGAGGTAGATGTCAGACGCGGCGAGACCATCGGCAACGGGCAACGACTTGATGTAGTCGTAGTCCTGCGCGGATTTTGCCAAATTGCAGACCACATACGCGGGAAGCTTTACGCCGTCCACAACAAAGTCGGCAGCTTTGAGCTCCGCGTAGAAGTTGGGATTTTCAACTTCATAGGCGGCAACACAGCGGCTCGGGCAGGAAACCAGCGCAGTGCGCACGGGCGTTGTCGCGAACTTGTCCGTGTGGGCAATCAGATATTGCGTAAAGAGCCTGCGTATGCGGCTGTTTTCAAGCTTCTGCGCGGAAGTCATAGACTTGTTGATTTCGTCCGTCTCGGTGAACTTGGCGGCGTTGGTGTTTTTCCAACTTTCGAAGAGCGTCGCCACATCGGCGGCGTTGTCCTGATAGACCTTGACGGAGGCGTCCCATTCGGTGTTGCCCGCCTTTACGGAGGCGGCATATTCGGCCGCAAGCTCGGCGGAAGTTTTGGCATTCGCGGCAACCGCAAACGCAATTACTGTGATGATTGAGAGTAGTTTTTTCATTTTGTTTTGTCCTTTCTTATTTTGAAATTTTGCTATCGAGAAGTCGCGACGTCAGCTCCTTTGAAACTGCCTGAATCGTCGGAGGAATGTCCAAGCCCGCCAGAATGTATGCCTGCTTGATTTCGTTGATTTTTTCCTTGGCAACGGTAAGTTTTGTAGAAGAGAGTAAACTCTTTGCCACAATCGACGGATACAGCGAACTGCGCACGCCTACCGACGCGGGCACTGACATAGCCGTTTCGGTGTCTCCGAACCACGCCGCAAGGGTAAATTTTGTTCCATCGGCGAGGGCTACTCCGTCAACGACGAAGTCGGCGGCTTTCACCTGCGCATACCAGTCCGCGCCCTTGCGCGGCACAATCTGCCCGCAACCAATGCGGATAAACGCAATGTCCGACATCGGCAGCATTTCCTCATAGTGCCTGTCGCAGAGCTTGCCAAAGATGCGCAACAGAGTCGAATTTTCGGCTTTCTGTTCCGCCGTAAGCCCCGAGTCGTCGAACTTGGCAAACGCCGAAGTTTTCCAATTTTCCCAGATGCCGAGCAGGTCGGCTTTGTTAGCCGTAGCCCAGTCGCGCTGGACTTGCATAACGTTTGCAAGCGCGTTGTATTCGGCTACAAGTTCCGATTGAGTTTTCGCTTCTGCGGCAATCGCGGCCGCCATTATCGAGATGAGTGTGATTAGTTTTTTCATTTTGTTTTTACTTTTGTTGAGGTTTGTCTTTTAAAATTTCGCCAAGCTCGAGTTTCTCGAAGCCCGTAGTCTTGTTGAAGTCGCGCCAGAGATACCAGTAATAGGTGTTCTGAAACGCCATAGCCGCGTCCATCCAGCCGAACTTTTCGCCGATATACCACAGCCGTTGCCCGACGTAGTTTTCGACCTCGGCTTTCACCGCCAAGCCGTCGCGCACGTCTTCTACGTGCTCGGCAACCGCTACGGTTTCGAGCATATCGTCAAGCTCGTCGGCAGCCGCGGAATGAAGAATGAATAATGAAGAAAGAAGAATTGTGAGTAGTTTTTTCATAGTGTCGCGTTATTTGATTTCTTTAAAATCTCCGTAAAACTCTATTCTGACGGGCCGCCAAATTTTCTTGCTGTAATATATTTCCCCGTAAGTTGGAGTCTGTCGCCAGCAAAGTACCGTATTTTCGGGATTATCGAAAACACTGCGGACGTATTCTCCCCAAACAACCTGCTTGTTTGTATACGTATTCGCGCCCGTAAAAACGGGGATTGTCCGCTTTTCGGTCGAGTCGAGCGCGGGATAAATCCAGATGCCCGACACACACGTGCCGCTTAATTTTGTCGCGCCGATTGAGGCATTCAAAAGTGTAAACTGCTTGCGTTCCCCCCAACAACCGCCCGTGGAGTTTTCATACGCCGTTTCCCAGTAAAATACTTTTGGGGTTTTGTCGGTGAGCGTCGGGTGCAACATTTGGACTTGCTGATTGTCGAGCGCGATGGTCGACGTAAAGTAAATCAGGTTGCCCCATTTGTCTATCACCTTGATTTCGCAATCCGTCCAATACTGGATGTCATGCACGTATGAATACGTTGTAAAGCTCGGCATTGAGTTGCCCATACTGTTTACGGTTCTGACGAGGTTGCCCGAAGCGTCTTTGTAAAAAAATACGTTTGTGTTCGTGCGCGTTTTCGAGCCGAAACCGTCGACTCTCAGCGACGGCGTGGTGTCGATGAACAGGCGGAAGTCCTGCCTGAACACGCGCACGTTGCGCTCGAAGAACGTCTGCTTGGGCACGGTCAAAATGTTCCCGTCGGTGTCGGTCGTAAGCGACACTCCCGCGAACGCGGACGCCGCCAAAACGAAGTTTAGAATTGTAATCAGTTTTTTCATTCTTGTGTCTCCAAAGTAAAGTCGAGCGTCGGCTGGCCGTTCATCACGACCGCCCGCACCGCAATGATGTTTTCGCCCGCGGCAAGGCGAATGAGCGAAAGCGCTTTTTCCGAAAGCGTCTGCGCAAACGCGCACGAAAGCGTCGGCTGGCCGTTTTCGACCGCGCCGACAATTTCAATCTGGCGGCCGTCGTCGAGTTTCAGCCGCAGCGATTCGAAAACCCTCGCGCCCGTCTCGAACGCGTGAAGCGTTGCCGACATCGCGTTTTCGGACGCCTTGGCGTTGTCGGCGGATTTCGACGCCGTCGCCGCATCGGTCTTTGCCGCAGCCGCCGAATTTTCGGCAACCGCGCGGCAGTCCTGAGCGCGGGAAAGCGCAAGCTTGGCGGCGTCTTCCGACGCCTTCGCCCGTTCCTGCGAGCTTGCCGCCGACTCCGCCGCGCCCGTCGCCGCCGAAACCGACGGCGCAAGCTCCGCTTCCAGAAAGTCCAGAAAATCGCCGAGCCTCACGCGCCCCGCATTTGTGAGCATCGACTGCTCTCCCGCGGGCGCGACCGCGGGGAAGTCGCCCAGCTCCTGCGCCTGTAATTGTTGTAGTTCCGCATCAGTCATAACTATCCTTTTATAATCACGAGTTTTCCGCCGAGCTTAATCAGCGTCTGCCGCACGGTCGGGGCTACGGGCGGCCGCGTAACGGGACGCCCGCAGCGGAAGACGTATTCGATTTCCGTTGAAACGCCTATTTCCGAGACAAGCCGCACGTCCGACAACGCCGCGTTTTCGAAGCCGAAGCATTTTCCGAAAAACCCCGAATACGCCAAATAGCCTTCAAGCCCGCCCGCAAGCGCGCAGAGGTGTTCGAGCGTCGCGGCCTCCGCCTGCGCGTAGCTTGCGTATTGCCTGCCGACCGTCACGGGCAATTCGAACGCCAAGCCCCAAGCCCGCGAACGGTTGCGCGCGTAGCGTCCGCCGACGATTTCCACCGACGACGCTTTCAGCGCAAGTTCGGGCTTCTGGCAGCGCATCCATTTGACCGCGCCGTCGGAAGAGTCCGCCAAAACCGTGTTGCCCACCGCGAGCCTGAGTCTTGCCATTTTTTCAAATCCTTTCAAATTCGACTACGGAGCCCGCGAACGACTTTTTCGCGAAAGCCGCCCGCAAGGTTTCGGCGGTCGTGCCGCACTTGGCGGCGAGTTTCTCCAAGTCGGTCTCCGCGCCCGATGCGTAGCAGACGCCGTCGCGCACTTCGATGTGCGAGATTTTTTTCGTGCGCAGATTGAACCTGCCCTTGGGCGTCTTCGCGGGGATAATTTCGCCCGCGGGACGCTCCCAAACAAACTCGAACACCGTGGCAAAGCCGTTTTGCGGCTCGCGCTTCAACTCGAAAAACGCCGCCATTATTTGACCGCCTTTGTCTGTCCGCCCGCGCTCTGCGTGTCGGCCGTTTCGAATTCGAAGTCGGCGGAAGCCGTGCCGATTGTGAGCTTGTTGTCTCCGTAGTAGTCGCCCAAAGCCTCGAAGGTCAGTTCGTCCATCAGCGGGTCTTTCGCGGAGAACGTGGCCGACGGGTCTTTGACGCGCGCGGAGGCCGCCGTGAACGTGAAGTCGCCCTTTTTGACTCCGCGCAGCACAAGCGACGGCAGCGTGCCCACGCCCTGAATCGAGCCCAGCTCGTCCGTCTGGGAAATCTCGGAGAGCTTCGTCCAGTTTGCGTATGAAATCCCGCGCGGTTTGAGCTTGACGTTTACCTGAATATCGGAGACAAGCAGCCCGTATTTGAGCAGGCGGTCGTTCTGTGCGTCTTCCGTCGAAAGCGAAATGTCGATGGACGCGCCGTCGGTATCGAATTCGATTTTGTCGTCGCCCGAGCCGTAGACGCCCAAGCAACGCAGCATAAACTTGCCCGCATCGGTGAGCGAGGGCACTGTCGGCGCGGAGGTCATTTCGCTCGACTCGAACAGCGGCTTGGTCGGGTTCTCGGGGTCGGGGAAAATCGTCCAAGTGTGTTCGCCCATCGGGTTGTTCGCGCCGAAGGAAATCGAGCCTATGCCGCTGTGCACGGCGGGCAGAAAGCTCCACTTCACCCACTTGCCCGACGCCACGCGCGCGGCGATGTAGCAGTTGGAAATGCGCGGCAACAGCGAGCCCTTGACAAGCGAAAACTCCTTGAAGAGCACGTCGAGCTTGCTGAACGCGACGGGCGAGCCCTTGATTTCGATTTTCTGGGCGTCCACGCGCTCGGCGGCCTTGACGTTGTTTGAAAGCACAATGTCGCTGCGCGTGGTGGTCTTCGTGACCTTGATTGAATCCTTTATCAAAACGCACGAGCCGTTTAAAAACAGCAGCGCGGGTGCTTTGATTGTTTCGAGCGGGTATTTTGTCATCTTTTTCCTTTATGTTTGCAAAAGCGCGAGGGCGCGTTTCTTTTGCGGTTTTGTTTTTTAGTTAGAAATTGCTTCATTCAAACATTGAGCGCGTTTGAAACGGTGAGGACGTAGTGGACAAGCGGTTGGTCGGCGGGCGAAAGGTCGTCAATCTGTCCGAGCCGCAGCACCGACGCGCCGAGCTCGTCGCAACGCTCTTGGTGGATTGCCCGCGACACGTCGAGCAGTAGCCCCGACGCCGTGCGGTCGCTCTTTTTAAGCGTCACGTTTTCCAAAAAGTGGATTTCACTTTCGAC